>NZ_JAJNAL010000022.1 GCF_022271405.1 Rhodopseudomonas infernalis
GGGGGGGGGGGGGGGGGGGGGCGCCGCCCCCCCCCCCCCCCCCCCCCCCGCCGGCATGCCCTGTTGAGTGTTTGGACGCGCCCTGCAAACCGCAGTGGCGCGTCTTCGCTTATGAGAGCTGATATTGAACCGCAGCAACTTCTCGGGCACAATTCAGCTGTCCTCTTACAGGTCCATCACCATGTGCCGAAGTTACTTCTTCGTTCTGGCTGCAACCTTGGCGCTGGTGCTGCCTGCCCATGCCGAAGAGCAGATGCTGCTGACGCCGCCGAAGGGGTTCAAGGTCGTGGCGGAGTCCAGCACGGAGAAGACCAAAACGGCCGTGATGGTGCCGCAGGGGCAGAGCGCGGCGAACTGGACGGAGCGGCTGTCGACCCAGCTGCTGTTCAAACAGGTGGACGAGGCGCCCGAGGTTTTCCGGGCGCGGGCCGAGAAGGCGGCGCTGGCGGAGTGTCCGGGCGCGACGTTCGAGAAGCTGAAGGGCGGCACCGAAAACCTCTATCCGATGGCGGCCTGGATCGAGACCTGCGCGAAGCCCAAGGATGGCGGCGGGATGCTGCAGACCTGGACCAAAGCAGTGCAGGGCCGGGAGAATTTCTATGTCCTGCAGAAGTCGCATCGGTTTGCGCCGGACGCCAAGCAGCTCAAGGCGCTGACCAAGCTGTTCGACGCGGCGAGGGTGTGCGACACCCGCGTGCCGGGCCAGCGCTGCAAGCAGAAATAGACGGTCCGGCGCCAGCCGGAAGCTCTGATTCAGATCACGCCGTCGACATCGCGCGCGTGCTACAAATCCCGCGGGACCGCCGGGATTTTGCGTCGTGACCGCCGGGCGCGTGTTGCGGGAGCCCGGCTGGCGGTGATTATCGGAGCGAGGCGATATGACTGTTCCGTGGCATCTTGTCGGACTGGCGTTACTGATCAGTCTCGCCGTGTCGGCAGCCGGCTTCCGCCGGGTCTATTACTTCGTCAGTCTGTGCTACGCCGGTGCGATCGCGGCGCAAAGCCTGGTGTTCATGCTGGTGTTTTACGCCAGCATCGAGGGCTGGGTGCTGCTGATGATGCTGGCGCTGCTGGTTTACGGCGTCCGGCTGGGCGCCTTCCTGGCGGTGCGCGAGCGCAATCCCGGTTACGCCAAGGAGCTCGCCGGCGCGGAACGCCGCACGGCGGACGTTCTGCTCTGGCAGAAGGGCGCGATCTGGCTCGGCGTCAGTCTGCTGTTCACGCTGCTGTTCTTGCCGGCGTTGCTGGTCGCCTCGCTACAGGCGGAGGGCGTCTGGCCTGCTTCGGCGCCGCTCGGCGTGATGCTCATGACCGCTGGCCTCGTGATCGAGAGCGTCGCCGACTGGCAGAAATCTCGCTACAAGCAGGCCAACCCGACGCGCTACTGCGATGTCGGCCTGTACCGGATGGTGCGCTGTCCGAACTACTTCGGCGAAATGTTGTTCTGGTTCGGCGTCTGGGTGGCTGGTCTGTCGGCTTATTCGACGCTGGCGGCGTGGCTGCTGACAACGCTGGGCCTGTTGTACATCCTCGGGCTGATGACGGCCGCCGCCGCGGGTCTCGAGCGCAAGCAGGACGACCGCTACGGCACGATGGCGGATTATCAGGAGTATGTTCGGACCGTGCCGATCCTGTTCCCGATCACCACGATCTACACGCTGCGCCGACTGCTGCAGGCGTTCGGGCGATAGGGCGGATCTTTCTGCTGACTGCCTTCTGGAGACGTAGCCCGACAGCAAAAGGCCCCGCCGAAGCGGGGCCGAATGGTCGGTGGTGCCGGCCAGCTCAGTAACGGCGCAGGCAGCGGCCGGCGCGCCAGAAATAGCCGGGCGGGCAGGCGCGCGGCGCAACTACGCGCGGCGGAACGACGACGACCGGTGGGCGACGATACATCGGGCGGCAGCGGCCCATCGGTCCGCGCGCCCAGCCCGGGCCGCAGCCCTGCGCCACCTGAATTACATCGGCGCTGCCGTTTGCGCCGAGCGGCGCCACCGGCATCGCATTCGCGGCGCTGACTCCGCCGAGCACTGCAGCAAAGCTGGCTGCTGCGATCAACATCTTCATTGGCTTTTTCCTCGTTCGGCCGCGAAGCGGCGGCTGGTGAAACTCCGCATGCCGGCTTCGGCACGCGTTTGTCCCCGGTTCCGCTTAGCCGATTCGGCCTCGCCGCGGCACGAGCCTTCCGACGCACTTGCTGTCTCACGTCCAGCCAAACGAAAACGGCGGATGCCGATGCATCCGCCGTTCACGGCCATCAAAGTGGTGATGTTACCTGATCGCGTTGTCGCTCGGCTGGCTTGTGGTCGCCGGCGTCTGCGCGGGCGAAGGCGCTGCGCCGGTGGTCACGCCGGGAGATGGGTTCGGTCGCGGCGCAGTGTCGCTCGCTGCAGGCGAGCCTTGCTTGGCTTGAGCTTCCTGCGCGGCTGGGCTGAGCGGCGTGTCGGGAACAGTGGTGGCGACCGGCGCGGACTTGGGATCCACCGCGGTCGAATTCATGCCGTAGAACACCGCACCGAATAGGAGTGCGATGACGGCTGCGAACATGACGATTCGGCCGGTGCCGATGCGTCCTTCGCGCAGTTCCGGATCGGCTTGCAAATCGGAATCGAAACGCGACGCCGCAGCGTCCGGCTCGGGCCGATAGGACTCCTTGGAATTCTGCGTATTTCCTTGCGCCATGCAGTTCCTCCTTTCCGTCCGTGTCAATCCCCCGCCGCCAAATCTGTTCCGCTTCGCTGCGCAGCAGCGAGTCGCGACATGATCGGTCTCGCGACGCGGCTTACACGCACGAAATGCAAAGCGGCGAGCGCGCTGCGGATCGAAAGCTGCAAATCCGGAAAGCGGAGCAGGGTCTCGGTTTTTTCTGATGCGTCAGCGACATAAACCGCTAGACTAATTCCAAAGACCGCAGCAGCGGCAACGGTTGCGCGGTCGAAACGCTCTATGAGGGCCGTATGGGAATCGACCAGGGACCGATCAGTCTCGACCAGAAATACACCCAGCATTCGGGACACATTTTCCTCACCGGCATTCAGGCGCTGGTGCGGTTGCCGATGGCGCAGGTCCGGCGCGATCGTGCCGCGGGGCTCAACACCGCCGGCTTCGTCACCGGCTATCGCGGCTCGCCGCTCGGCGGTTACGATCAGCAACTGATCTCGGCGCGGCGCCACCTCGATCAGTACAACGTCAAGTTCCAGCCCGGCGTGAACGAGGACCTCGCGGCCACCGCGATCTGGGGCACGCAGCAGCTCAATTTGTCGCCGGGTGCGCAGTACGACGGCATCACCGGCATTTGGTACGGCAAGGGCCCTGGCGTCGATCGTTGCGGCGACGTGTTTCGTCACGGCAACGCTGCGGGGTCGGCGAAGAACGGCGGCGTGCTGTGCCTCGCCGGCGACGATCACGGCGCCAAGTCGTCGACGGTTCCGCATCAGTCCGACCACGCTTTCATCGCGGCGCTGATGCCGTATCTCTATCCGTCGTCGATCCACGAAATCATCGAGATGGGGCTGCTCGGCATCGCGATGTCGCGCTACTCCGGCTGCTGGGTCGGCATGAAGGTGATCACCGAGACGGTGGAGACTACCGCGGAGATCAATCTCGCCGACGAGATGACGCCGTTTGTCATCCCGACCGATTTCGAGATGCCGCCGGGCGGCCTCAATCTGCGGTGGCCGGACGATCGCTACGATCAGGACCGCCGGCTGCAGGACTACAAGGGCTTTGCCGCGATCGCCTTCGCGCGCGCCAACAAGGTCAACCGCGTCACCATGGACTCGCCGAACGCCCGCTTCGGCATCATGGCGTCGGGCAAGAGCTATGAGGACGTGCGTCAGGCGTTGCGCGAACTCGGCATCGACGAGCAGGTCGCCGCGCGGATCGGCCTGCGGCTGTACAAGGTCGGCATGCCGTGGCCGCTCGAGCCGGAAGGGGTACGCGAGTTTGCCCGCGGGCTCGAAGAGATCTTCGTGATCGAGGAACGTCGCGAGATCGTCGAGAACCAGGTCAAGCAACATCTGTTCGGCATGCGCGAGCGCCCGCGCGTGATCGGCAAGATGGACGAGCATGACCATCGCCTGCTGCCGTTCGCCCAGGAGCTCAGCGTCGCCAAGGTCGCGACTTCGGTGGTCGACCGGCTGCTCGCGATGGAGATCGACCCGACCATCGCCGAGATGCTGCGCGCCAAAGCCGACTGGTTCCATGGCCGCGATGCCTCGCAGGTCCAGAACGTCGTGCCGCTGGTGCGCACGCCGTATTTCTGTTCGGGCTGCCCGCACAACACGTCGACCAAAGTGCCCGACGGCAGCCGCGCGCTGGGCGGAATCGGCTGTCACTTCATGTCGCTGTGGATGGATCGCAACACCGAGACCTTCACCCACATGGGCGGCGAGGGCGTGCCGTGGGTCGGCATTGCTCCGTTCACCGACGAGAAGCACATCTTCGCCAATCTCGGCGACGGCACGTACTTCCATTCCGGCTCGCTGGCGATTCGGCAGTCGATCGCCTCCAAGGCGAACATCACCTACAAGATCCTCTACAACGATGCCGTGGCGATGACCGGCGGTCAGCGTCACGACGGCGATCTGTCGCCGCAGCAGATCACCTATCAGCTTCATTCGGAGGGCATCCGCGACATCTATCTGGTGTCGGAAACTCCCGACGCCTATCCGGCGGACAGCATCGCGCCGGGAACGCGGACGCGGCATCGCGACGAACTCGACGCGGTGATGAAGGAATGCCGCGACATCAAGGGCGCGTCGGCCATCGTGTTCGTGCAGACCTGCGCGGCCGAGAAGCGCCGCCGCCGCAAGCGCGGCACGCTGGAAGATCCGGCTCGCCGCGTCCTGATCAACGCGGCGGTGTGCGAGGGCTGCGGCGACTGCTCGGTGCAGTCGAACTGCATCTCGGTCGAACCGCTGGAGACCGAGCTCGGCCGCAAGCGCACCATCAACCAGTCGAGCTGCAATAAGGATTACTCCTGCCTCAAGGGCTTCTGCCCGTCCTTCATCACGATCGACGGCGGCAGCCTTCGCAAGCGCGCCGCGGTCGATCTCGGCAATCTCGGGGCGCTGCCGGAGCCGGCTGCACGGCCGGGACTCGACCGGCCTTACAACATCGCCGTTGGCGGTGTCGGCGGCACCGGCGTGCTGACGATCGGTGCGCTGCTCGGCATGGCGGCGCACATTGAGGGCAAGGCTTCGATGATCCTCGACATGTCCGGTCTGGCGCAGAAGGGCGGCGCTGTGCTGAGCCACGTCCGGCTGTCGGAAAAGCCGGAGGATGTGACCTGTTCGCGGATCGTGACCGGCTCGGCGGACGTGCTGATCGTCGCCGACGAGGTGATGGCGATCTCGAAGGAGACGATCTCGCTGTGCGACAGCGGTCGCACTCACGGCGTGGTCAACACGCATCTGATCCCGATTGCGGATTTCATCCGTAATCGCGATTTCGATTTCCAGACCCGCAAGGTCAACAGCGTGCTGACCGCCGCGCTCACCAAGGACTCGTCGTTCCTCGACTTCACCAAGGCGGCCGAGGCGCTGCTGGGTGACGCCATCGCCACCAACATGATGATGATGGGCTTTGCCTATCAGCGCGGGCTGCTGCCGCTGTCCGCGACGGCGATCGAGCAGGCGATCGAACTGAACGGCGTGTCGATCAAGATGAACACGCAGGCGTTCCGGCTCGGCCGTCTTGCCGCCGCCGATCCGGCACAGCTGGCGACGCTGCTGCAGGGTGCGGACCCCGTCGCGGCGCCGAAGACCCAAGGCGAGATGTCGCTCGACGAGGTCATCGCTCATCGCACCGCGATGCTCACCGACTATCAGGGCAAGCGGCTGGCCAGGCGCTATGCCGACCTCGTCGCCAAGGTCCGCACCGCCGCCGATGCCGGCGGCTACGACGAAGCGCTGCCGCGCGCGGTGGCGATCAACTACGCCAAGCTGCTCGCCTACAAGGACGAGTACGAAGTCGCGCGCTTGCTGACACTTCCGGCGTTCGAACAGAAAATCCGCGATCAGTTCGAGGGCGACTACAAAGTCAGCTTCAATCTGGCGCCGCCGATCCTGCCCGGCGTCGACGTCACCGGGCGGCCGAAGAAGCGGCAGTTCGGGGAGGGCATGCGTCCGGTGTTCCGCACGCTCGCGGCCCTCCGTTTCGTCCGTGGTACGCCGATCGACGTGTTCGGCTATCATCCCGAGCGCAAGCTGGAGCGGCAGCTGATTGCCGATTACGAGGCGGACGTCTCCAGCGTGCTGCAGCATCTGTCGCCCGCGACCGTGCAGACGGCGATCGAATTGCTGTCGATGCCGGACCTGATCCGCGGCTACGGCCCGATTAAGCAGAAGTCGGTCGACGACACCAAACCGCGATATACCGAACTGCGCGCCAGCCTTCGCGATCCGCAACCCGCTCCGCCGCGGCAGATGGCGGCGGAGTAGTCCCGCTCCAACCTCTCCACGTCATTGCGAGCGAAGCGAAGCAATTCAGTTCAGTGCACTGAGCTGGATTGCTTCGTCGTTTCGCTCCTCGCAATGACGGAGCGGTTGTCGATACGGTCCCTTATGGATCTCCGCCGCATTCCATCTCACGGGAATTCGCCGCGCCGCGAACACGCTTGCCAAGGTCGTCCGGAGCGGTCAGAAAAACCATCCGATCAAACGCCAGCGGAGAACTGCGTTGACCATAAGAGGCAAGGCCTACATTGCCGGCATCTACGAACATCCGACGCGCCACGCGCCCGACAAATCCATCGCCCAGCTCCACGCCGAAGTCGCCAGAGGCGCGATCGAAGACGCCGGCCTGAGCAAGGACGATATCGACGGCTATTTCTGCGCCGGCGATGCGCCGGGCGGCGTGATGGCGATGGTCGATTATCTCGGCCTCAAGGTTCGTCACTTCGATTCCACCGACACTGGCGGTTGCTCCTATCTGGTGCATCTCGGCCATGCCGCCGAAGCGATCGCCGCGGGGCGCTGCTCGGTGGCGCTGATCACGCTGGCCGGCAAGCCGCGCACCGGCGCATTGCCGCCGCGTCCCGTCGGAGCGGAGGGTGACTTCGAACTGGCCTATGGCGCCACCACGCACAACGTCTACGCAATGTGCGCGGCGCGCCACATGCACGACTACGGCACGACCTCCGAACAGCTCGCCTGGATCAAGGTCGCGGCCTCGCATCACGCGCAGTACAACGAAAACGCGATGCTGCGCGACGTCGTGACCGTCGAGGACGTGCTGAACTCGCCTCTGATTGCCGATCCGCTGCATCGGCTGGATTGCTGTGTCGTCACTGACGGCGGCGGCGCGCTGATCGTCACCACCGAGGAAATCGCGCGCAGCCTGAAGCGGCCGCTGGTGCGGATGATCGGTGCCGGCGAAGCGATCAAGGGGCCGCGCGGCGGCAAGGATCTCGATCTGACTTATTCGGCAGGCGTCTGGTCCGGCCCGGCGGCGTTCGAGATGGCCGGCGTGACGCCGAAGGACATCAAGTACGCGTCGATCTACGACAGCTTCACCATCACGGTGCTGATGCAGCTCGAAGACCTCGGCTTCTGCAAGAAGGGCGAGGGCGGCAAATTCGTCGCCGACGGCAATTTGATCTCGGGCGTCGGCAAACTGCCGTTCAACACGGACGGCGGCGGGCTGTGCAGCAACCATCCGGTCAATCGCGGCGGCATGACCAAGCTGCTCGAAGCGGTGCGTCAGCTTCGCGGCGAGGCGCATCCCAAGGTGCAGGTGCCGAACTGCGATCTGGCCTTGGCTCACGGCACCGGCGGCATGCTCGGCATCCGCCACGGCGCATCGACCTGCATTCTGGAGCGCGTGTGATGAACAGCCCCGTTAAATATCCTGCGCCTCAGGGCAATCCGGAAACCAAGCCGTTTTGGGATGCGGCGACCGAAGGCAAGCTGCTGATCAAGCGCTGCACATCCTGCGGCGAAGCGCACTACTTCCCGCGCGCGCTGTGCCCGTTCTGTTTCTCGGACCAGACCGTCTGGGAAGAGAGCAAAGGCGAGGGCGAGATCTACAGCTTCAGCCTGATGCGCAAATCGGCGACCGGTCCGTATGCGATCGGCTACGTCACGCTGAAGGAAGGCCCGTCGGTGCTGACCAACTTCGTCGATTGCGATTTCGGCAGCCTGAAGATCGGTACCAAGGTCAAGGTGGTGTTCAAACCCAGCGACGGCGGCGCGCCGCTGCCGTTCTTCACGATGGCCTGATCGCGCAACCGCGCTCACCGCGTCATTGCGAGGAGCGAAGCGACGAAGCAATCCAGCCACGGTGCTCGGCGCTTTGGATTGCTTCGCTGCGCTCGCAATGTCGGGGATGGGCCCGGCTTTATCGTCAGAGATTACAACAACGGAGAAGCCGATGTCGGCCCGCTATGACGAACTGATGGCCATGAAAACTGCCGGCCAGAAATACAGCTACACCGATCGCGACGTGATGCTCTACGCTTACGGCATCGGCATGGGCGCCGATCCGATGGACGAGAAGGAACTCGCCTTCGTCAATGAGGCGACCTACACCGAGCGGCCGCTGAAGGTGGTACCGACCTTCGCGTCGGTCGCGGCGTGGGGCGCGGGGCCCGGCGAGATGAATCTCAACCGCCTGCTCGTCGTCGACGGCGAGCGCGACATCACCTTCCATCGGCCGATGCCGGTGGCGGCCAATATCACGGCCGACTCCAGCGTCGTGCAGGTCTACGACAAGGGCAAGGACAAGGGCGTGGTGATCCGCCACCAGACCGTGCTGCGCGATGAGTCCGGCACAGAACTGGCGACGTTGCTGGCGTCCCGATTCGCCCGCGGCGACGGCGGCTTCGGCGGGCCGGCGCTGGAACAGCCCGAGCCGCACAAGATGCCGAGCCGTGCGCCGGATCGCACCGTCGACATTCCGACGAGGCCCGACCAGGCGCTGATCTACCGGCTGTGCGGCGATCGCAATCCGCTGCATTCCGATCCGGAATTCGCCAAGAAGGCCGGCTTCCCGCGTCCCATCCTGCACGGCATGTGCACCTACGGCATCACCTGCCGCGGCGTGCTGCAGACCTATGCGGACTACGACGCGACCGCACTTAAGCAGCATGCAGTGCGGTTCTCGTCGCCGGTGTATCCGGGCGAGACCGTGACGATGGATCTGTGGAAGGACGGCGACGTTATCTCGTTCGAGGCGCGGGTGAAATCGCGCGACGTCACCGTGATCAAGAGCGGCCGGACCGTGCTCGGCTGAGTCACAGCGCCCTCGAATCTGTGCCCCGGACAAGGCACTCGGCCGCATAGCGGCCGCTGCGCCGCAGATCCGGGGCCCCGGTTCCTGCAGCGCAGCACAAACCGGACACGCGATTTTCTTCGACGATGATGCTATCCAATGCGCATCCAGGCTGACCAAAGGCACATCGTATGAAACTGACTCCCGACGCTGCCGGCACATTCGCGATCGCTCCGACTCCGTTTCAAGACGATGGCCGGATCGACGAGGCCTCGATCGACCGGCTGACGGACTTCTATGCCGAAGTCGGCTGCGACGGCATGACCGTGCTGGGCATTCTCGGCGAGGCGCCGAAGCTCGATGCCGCCGAGGCGCAGGCGGTCGCCACGCGGTTCGTCAAGCGCGCGAAGTCGATGCAGGTGATCGTCGGCGTCTCGGCCCCGGGCTTTGCGACCATGCGGGCGCTGGCGCGGGCGTCGATGGATGCGGGCGCGGCCGGCGTAATGATCGCGCCGCCGCCGAGCCTGCGCACCGACGAACAGATCACCGGTTATTTCCGCCAGGCCGTCGAGGCGATCGGCGACGACATTCCCTGGTGCTTGCAGGACTATCCGTTGACGTTGTCGGTGGTGATGACGCCGACCGTCATCCGGCAGATCGTGATGGACAATCCGTCCTGCGCGATGCTCAAGCACGAGGACTGGCCGGGCCTCGAGAAGATCACCAGGCTGCGCGCCTTCCAGAAAGACGGCTCGCTGCGGCCGTTGTCGATCCTCACCGGCAATGGTGGGCTGTTCCTCGACTTCGAGATGGAGCGGGGCGCAGATGGTGCGATGACCGGCTACTGCTTCCCCGACATGCTGGTCGACGTGGTGAAGCTGTCGAAGGCCGGGCAGCGCGACCTCGCGCATAACCTGTTCGATGCGCATCTGCCGCTGATCCGTTACGAGCAGCAGCAGGGCGTCGGCCTTGCCGTGCGCAAATACGTGCTGAAGAAGCGCGGCATCATCGCGTCGTCTGCGCAGCGCAAGCCGGGCTCTGTCCTGACGGACACGGCGCGCGAAGAAGTCGACTATCTGTTGTCTCGCCTTGCGCGCGTCGACAAGCGCGCGGATCTCGAAACACGCGCCAAAGCTGCGGAGTAAATGAATGTCGAACGAAGCTGCGGTTGCACGGCCGGCCTCAACCATCCTGCTGCTGCGCGACCGCGCCGACGGCTTCGACGTGTTCATGATGGTGCGGCACTATCAAATCGAGTTCGCATCGGGCGCGCTGGTGTTCCCCGGCGGCAGTGTCGATGCCGGCGATCGCGAGATCATCGGCCGGCCTGAGCTCTACGCCAGCGCCGCGGTGGGCGAGGGCCCTTCGGTCGACTTCCAGATCGCCGCGATCCGCGAGACCTTCGAGGAGAGCGGCATTCTGCTGGTGCGTCCGCGCGGAAGCGACCAACTGATTGCGGCCTCTCGCGCGAGCGAGATCGAAACCGCGCATCGCACCGCGCTGTGCGAGGGGAAGATCTCGTTCGCCGAGATTTTGGCGCAGAACGAGCTGGTGCTCGCGCTCGATCTGCTGGTGCCCTATGCGCACTGGATCACGCCTGAGAAACTGCCGAAGCGGTTCGACACCTGGTTCTTTCTCGCCGAAGCGCCGCCGGAGCAGCTCGGCATGCATGACGGCAAGGAATCGACCGATTCGATCTGGTTGTCGCCGAGTGAAGCCCTCGAGGGCGGCGAGAACGGCCGTTTCACGCTGCCGTTCCCGACCACGCGTAACCTCATCCGGCTCGGCAAGCAGCCGAACGTGCAGCAGGCGCTCGACTCCTCGCGGGGCCAGCCGGTCGTTTCGGTGATGCCGATCATGGGCCGCGACGGCGAGAAGCGCACGCTGACGATCCCGGCGGAGGCCGGCTACGACGGCGAAGTGTTCGAATTCACCGGCAATTAGCTCGAGTTGCGGCCCTGCATCGCATCCGAACCGCTGCGCAAGCCGAAACGTTCGGCACTGATCGCATCATGCTGATTGTATCAGTGCCGACATACGACTAAGCACCCTGCGTCGCAGCGTGAACCGTGTTGCGATGCGGCACTGCTATCAAATCACAATTCGTCATCACGGACGCTGTTGACGCGTTCCAGAACGCGCGCAACACTCCTCAAAGGCCCGCCAGAGGCCATAGGGAGTGAACGCATGAAGAATCTTGCCGATCGCGCGCGGGCAGCGCGCCGATTCATCGGAAGTCATTCGTCCGCACAATTACTTCAGAGAGACTTGAAGGTCGGCGCCGCCGTACTCGCGGCCGCGCTGCTTGCTCATGGCGGGGCATTCGCCCAGAGCGCCAAGGGCTCCGCCGAGCATATCCGGGCTGTGACCGGCGCGATCGACGGCGCGGCGATCGTCGCCAATGCGAAGACGACGAATGACTGGCCGAGCTACGGCCTCGACTACGCCGAAACCCGGTTCAGCAAGCTCGACAAGATCAACACCGACAACGTCAAGCAGCTCGGACTGAAATGGAGCTATAATCTGCAGTCGGAGCGCGGCGTCGAGGCGACGCCGGTGGTGGTCGACGGCATCATGTACGTCACGGCGTCCTGGAGCGTCGTGCACGCGATCGACACTCGCACCGGCAAGAAGCTGTGGACCTACGATCCCGGCGTCGATCGCTCCAAAGGTTATCGCGGCTGCTGCGACACGGTGAATCGCGGCGTCGCTCTTTACAAGGGCAAGGTTTTCGTCGGCGCTTATGACGGGCGTCTGGTCGCGCTCGATGCGGCCACCGGTCAGAAGGTTTGGGAGAAGGACACGCTGATCGATCACGAGCACTCCTACACGATCACGGGAGCCCCGCGCGTCTTCAACGGCAAGGTGGTGATCGGCAATGGCGGCGCCGAATATGGCGCGCGGGGCTATGTCACCGCTTACGATGCCGAGAGCGGCAATCAGGCTTGGCGCTGGTTCACCGTGCCGGGCGATCCGTCGAAGCCGTTCGAAGACGAGTCGATGGAGAAGGCCGCCAAGACCTGGGACCCGGCCGGCAAATGGTGGGTCAACGGCGGTGGCGGCACTGCGTGGGACACCATCACGTTCGATCCCGAACTGAACATGGTGTACATCGGCACCGGCAACGGTTCGCCCTGGAACCGGCATCTGCGCAGTCCGGCCGGCGGCGACAATCTGTATCTGGCCTCGCTCGTCGCGCTGAATGCCGACACCGGAAAGTACATCTGGCACTATCAGGAAACGCCCGGCGACAATTGGGACTACACCTCGACCCAGCCGATGATCCTGGCCGATCTCACCATCGAAGGTCAGCCGCGAAAGGTGATCCTGCACGCGCCGAAGAACGGCTTCTTCTTCGTGGTGGACCGCACCAACGGCAAGTTCATCTCGGCCAAGAACTTCGTCGACGTCAACTGGGCCACCGGCTACGATTCCAACGGACGGCCGATCGAAAATCCGGAAGCGCGCTCGGCGGACAAATCGTTCGACAGCATTCCGGGGCCGTATGGTGCGCATAACTGGCACCCGATGTCGTTCAATCCGCAGACCGGGCTGGTGTATTTGCCGGCGCAGGGCGTGCCGGTGAACCTCACCGGCGAGAAGGCGCTGAACCAGAACAAGACCGAGCCGTTCAAGTTCGGCAGCGCGACCGGCTGGAACGTCGGCTTCGCCCTCAATGCGACGCCGCCGAAGAACCTGCCGTTCGGCCGCCTGGTCGCCTGGGATCCGGTGCAGCAGAAGGAAGCCTGGCGCGCCGAATACGTGTCGCCGTGGAACGGCGGCACGCTGACCACCGCGGGCAATCTGGTGTTTCAAGGCACCGCGGACGGCCGGCTGGTCGCCTACAACGCCAAGACCGGCGAGAAGCTCTGGGAAAGTCCGCTCGGCACCGGCGCGGTCGCGGCGCCGGCCACCTACATGGTCGACGGCGTGCAATACGTCTCGATCGCGGTCGGCTGGGGCGGTGTGTTCGGCATCAGCGCTCGGGCGACCGAGACCGAGGCTCCCGGCACGGTGTACACCTTCGCGGTCGGCGGCAACGCGCCGATGCCGGCTTTCACCAAGTATCAGATGGGCAATCTGCTCGCCGGCATTGAATACGATCCCAAGGATGTGCCGGAGGGGACCGCGATCTACGTTGCGGCCTGCGCGACCTGCCACGGCGTGCCCGGCGTCGACCGCGGCGGCAACGTGAAAAACCTCGGCTACAGCTCGACGGACAAGATCGCCAACCTCAAGCAGATCGTGTTCAAGGGCCCGTTCCGCAACAAGGGCATGCCGGACTTCACCGGCAAGCTGACCGACGCCGACGTCGTCAAGATCCAGGCCTTCATCCAGGGCACGGCGGACGCCATCCGGCCGAAATAGCGGCTGCCGCCCCGCCTTTTCCGCCGGTCAGGCGGCGAGGGCGCCGGCTTCCCCTAAGCTCCACCGGCAACGCCGGGCCCGAACAAAAGGGCCCGGCGTTCGCCGTTTCCGGTTGCCGGCCGGCTCTCTACCCATCGCACCGACTTTGTGGGATAGTCGTGGCGACGGGAGCAGCGGTTTCGCCATATGCCAAACGCCATTTCAGCGTTCTTCCAGAGCGTGAGATCGCGCACGCTCTCGATCCGGCAGATGACGTTCGGCAGCTTCCTGCTGTTGCTGACCATCATCGCGATGACCAGCATCGGCAGCGTCATCGCGATCCGCCACATCGACAACACCTTCGCAGAGCTGCAGCGGCTTCAAAGTGTCGGCGACCTCGCCGAGGAGATCGAACGCCGGATGAGCGAATTGCGGTTCGCGGCGCGCGAGGTGGTGAGCGATCCCAGCGCGCAGCCTGCCGGCAGGGTGTTCGAGGCGGCGTCGGCACTGAGTCAACTCCTCAAGAAAACCCGGTTGGAGATCGACCCAGACCAGCAGGAAATGATCGACGGCGTCACCGCGCGGCTGAGCAATTATCGCGACGGCCTCGAGCGCATCACGGCACTGATGCCGCGGCGCGCCGAGATGATCGCCGCCGTGCCGCCGCTCCGTGAAGCGTTCGAGGCGGTGGCCACCGGGCTGCAGGATCGCGCCCTGGCGGCGACGTTGCAGGGCGAGCAGAGCAGGATCGCGGCGGCGTTGCTGTCGCGCGACCTCCTCGGCGCGAGCGAAGCGGCCCGGCGGATGCGGGCCATTCCGCTGGCCGATGCAGCCGCCGCCACCGCCGTGCGCGACTACGCGGATGTGATCATGTCCACCACGGCGGTGGAGCAGGAAATCGCGACACTGGATCGCAGCGTGCTCGGCACCGAGGGCCGGTTGATCGGGCGGGTCACCGAACTGCTGCGGGACATCAGCGCACGGCGCGGCCGGGTGCTGTCGCGCGATCTTGCCCGAACCCTCACCGAGGACAAATGGCAGAGCATCGTGCTCGGCTCAGCCGGCGTGCTGGTGGGCCTGATGGCCGCCGCTTTCGTGGTACGGCGGACCGTAGGGCCGCTGTCGGCGATTACCGCTGCGATCCGTTCGCTTGCTGCTGGGCGCCAATACACCGCCATTCCCGCCACCGACCTCAAGAACGAGATTGGCGATATCGCGCGGGCCGCCGAGGTGTTCCGGCGCACACTGGTAGAGGCGGACACCGCCCGCGAGGCCGCGGTGCGAGCGCTGGCAGAGCAGCGCCTCGCCGAAGAGAGCTATCGCAAGTTGTTCGAGGGCTCGATCGACGGCATCTACGTCACAACGCCGGAGGGGGCTTTGCTCAATGCCAACCCGGCGCTGGCCCGCATGATGGGTTACGAGAGTCCCGCGGAGCTGATGCGCGCGGCCTCCGACATCGCCGGCACGATCTATCTCGATCCTAACAAGCGTGCCGCATATTGCGAGCTGATGGAGCGCGACGGCATGGTGCGCGAATTCGAGTATCAGGCCCGCAAGAGCAATGGCGATGTGCTTTGGCTGTCGGACAGCGCCAGTGCGATCCGCGACGAGGCCGGAACAGTGGTGCGTTATGAGGGCGCGGTGCGCGACATCACCGATCAGAAGCGTGCCGAGACCGCGGTCGCCGAGGGGCGGCGTCTGCTGCAGCAGGTGATCGACACCGTACCCGCGGTAATCAACGTCAAAGACACCGAACTGCGCTATGTGCTGATGAATCGCTATATGGCGACGATCTTCGGCATTAACCCGAAGGAAGCGATCGGGCGGACCACCACCGAGCTGATGTCGCGCTACGGTTCTCACAAGACGGACGCCAACGACAAGAAAGTCATTGCAACCGGCGAGGGGTTGGGATTCTACGAGGAGGAGTATCGCGACGCCACCGGCGCGATACGGCAATGGTTGGTCAACAAGATGCCGCTCAAGGATCCGAGCGGACAGATCGAGCGCATCGTGACGGTGGCGCTCGACATCGGCGAACGCAAGCGTGGCGAGCTCGAAATGCGCCAGGCCAAGGACGCGGCCGAGGCCGCGCTACGAAATCTGCGGGAGACGCAGCAATCCTTGATCGAGGCGGAGAAGCTGGCTGCGCTCGGTCGGCTGGTCGCCGGCGTGGCGCACGAGGTCAACAATCCGGTCGGCATCAGCCTGACGGTGGCCTCGGCGCTCGATCGCAAGGCGTCTGTGTTCGCTGGTGAAGTCGAACGCGGTGAATTGAAACGCTCGCGGCTCAATGAATTCCTCGTCAGCACGCGGGATGCATCGGCGCAACTGGTCGCCAACCTCAATCGTGCCGCCGAACTGATCCAATCGTTCAAACAAGTGGCCGCCGACCGCAACTACTCGGATCAGCGCATCTTCGACCTAGGCGATCTGACCGAACAGGTGGTGATGAGTCTGCGTCCCGGCTTGCGCAAGCAGAACCTGACGCTGAAAGTCGATTGCGAGCCAGGCCTGACGATGAATTCCTATCCGGGCCCCTACGGGCAGGTGCTGACCAATCTGTTTTTGAACTCGGTCGCGCACGCGTTTCCGAACGGCCGTGCCGGGACGGTCGAGATCAAGGTCCGTGCCGCCAGCGCCGAACAGGTCGAGATCCTCTACGCCGACGACGGTTGCGGCATGAGTCTCGATGTGCGGCGGCGGGCGTTCGACCCGTTCTTCACCACGCGGCGCGATCAGGGCGGCACGGGGCTCGGCCTGCACATCGTCTACAGCATCGTCACAAACCGTCTCGGCGGACGGCTCGAACTCCGGTCGGAGCCGGGCAACGGCACGCAGATTCAGATGATCCTGCCGCGAGTCGCACCGCAGGACCTAACGGACGGTGTGGTGGCGATCGCCCGCGCCTGATCGCCGGGGCGCTCAGTCGGCTTCGGCGAGCCAGCGCAACGTTGCCTTGAACGACTGGCTCGACTTCCCGACCAGCGCCGTGCCCTGCATCATCGCCGAGGTGTCGGTCCAGGTGCCGGAGACGCCGATTCCGACCGGCTCTTTCTGGCCGCCGAACAGCGGATTGGCGTCGGGGCTGGGCGTGTGTTGACTGATCGTGACTTCGCCCTTGAAGGAACTGCCGCTCGTCACGTAGCTGCCGGTGTAATAGAGATACGCATCGCCGCCCAGGATCCTGCCGTCTCGAAACAACGCGACGCCGCTGCCTTTGCCTGAGCGGCCGTCCAGCAGGTCCGCATGGACCGAATACAAACCGTTCCTCATTGTGTCCCCCGCGCGCCGATCAATTACCGGATGCGCTAGTCTGTTATGCCAAAGCGGGTTGATCCCCGTCAACGCGGCAGGAATACACGAACGTGCGCTGCGATTGACCTCGTTTCGACGATCGTCAACACTTGCGGCCCGGGAGCGGTCGGTCAGTTCGGTGATGCGGTGATCGTGTCACTTTGCGGCTTGGATCCGGGAAGGAGCTCGTCTTGGCGCTGAAGACCCATCTGCTGGTGATCGACCCGCAGAACGACTTCATGGATATTCCCGAGGCCGCTGTGGACAGCCAGGTGCAGGGCGAGGGGCCGCGCTTCCGCTCGGCGCTGCCGGTGCCCGGCGCGCTGGCCGACATGGAGCGGCTCGCCACTATGATCGGCCGGATCGGCCCACGCCTCTGCCGGGTCCACGTCACGCTCGATTCTCATCGGGTGATCGATGTTGCTCATCCGGCGTTCTGGCGCGACGGCGATGGCCTTCAAGCGCCGCCTTTCACAATGATCACGCATGCGGACGTCAGCAGCGGCACCTGGACGCCGCGCAATCCGGAGTGGCGGGGTCGGATGCTGGACTATACGGCCGAGCTGGAGCGCGCCGGCCGGTTCGTGCTGATGGTGTGGCCGGAGCACTGTCTGATCGGCAGCTGGGGCCACAACATCGTCGAAGGCCTTCGTGACGCAGTGGCAAAGTGGGAACGTGACAATTGCGCGACCGCCGAGTTCATCACCAAGGGCACCAACACTTTCACCGAACATTATGGTGCGCTGTTGGCCGAGGTGCCGGATCCCGCCGATCCATCGACGCAGCTGAACCGTGCACTTGTGTCGGCACTCCAGCAGGCCGAAATCATCGCCATTGCCGGCGAGGCGTCGTCGCACTGCGTTGCCGCCACGGTGAGTCAGCTCGTTGGCCATATCGGCGAGCAGCACGTCTCGAAGATCCATTTGCTGACCGACTGCATGTCGCCAGTGCAGCCCACGCCGGGCTCGCCCGACTTTCCGGCGCTGGCCGATCAGTTTCTCCGCGACATGGCGACGCGGGGCATCGTGCTGACGACCTCGGATACGTTTCTTGCTTGAGCATGATCGCGGATCTGCGGAGTCCGCCTAAGTCCTGAGCAGGAACCGACCTCAAAATCAGCAGGCGGGTCACTTGAGCAACGGCGCGGTGGTGTCCTGATTGGCTCTGCCGGCCACGATGCGCTGCATCATCGCGACGAATTGAGACCGCTCGCGCTCCGACAAGCCGTCGAGCGTGGTCTCGTGCGCGGTCCGCGCGGCGCCTTCGATTTTTGCAAGTAACGCCGCGCCGGCACGGGTCAGGCGGCACAACCGTGCGCGGCGATCCGCAGTGTCGATCGGCCGTTCCACAAGGTGGCGGGCCTCCAGCCGCTTCAGTGCACCGGTCGTCGTCGTCCGATCCAACGCGATGTCGGCCGCCAGCGTTGTCTGATCCGCGGTCTTTCGCGCCGCCAGTGCAGAGAGCAGGCTGTATTGCAGCGGGGTGACGTCAAATTGACCACACGCCTGCTGAAACAGCGCAACGTGGATCTGATGCAGTCGCCGGATCAGGAAGCCTGGTCGCTCGGTGAGCGGCCATGGTTCGTGCGTCGCCTTGACTGCGCGGGAATGCTTCTGCCGCAAGGGCTTTTCTCTCTCGTTTCGTCGTCGACCGGTCTGTTCAAACGGCGACCCCAGTAACGCGATTTGCTTCGCCATTCGCATCATAGACTTTGGCATAAGCCTTGCTAGCTGCAAATGCGAAGCATGCTTCGTAATTTTGATCCGGGTTTTCGAAGGAGAGCGGTCCGATGTCGGTGAGTGCCAGCTTTGATCTTCTGTTGCGCGGCGGGCGAGTGATCTGTCCCGCGTCGGGCATCGACGGCGCGTACGATGTCGCGGTGCGGAACGGCAAGATTGCCGCGGTTCAGAAGGACATTCTGCCGTCCAGCGCCAAGGAGGTCGTGGACGTTGCGGGCCAGCTGGTTCTTCCCGGCCTGATCGATACGCACGCGCACATCTATCAGTATGTTTCCGGCCGCTTCGGCATGAACCCCGACATGGTCGGTGTCCATTCCGGAGTCACCACGCTGATCGATCAAGGCGGCCCGTCCTGCATGACGCTGCCGGGCTTCCGTCACTTCATCGCCGAGCCCGCGAAGTCGCGCGTCTATGCGTTTCTGTCGACTTACCTGGTCGGCGGTCTGGAGGGGCATTACTACCCGCAGCTGTATAGTCCGGACGGTGTCGATATCGACGCGACCGTAAAGGCGGCGCGCGCCAATCCCGACATTGTGCGCGGCATCAAGGCTCACGCCGAGATCGGCGGCTTCGCGCGCTGGGGCATTCGCGTCATCGAGATGGCGGCGGAAATCGGCCGACAGGCGGAACTGCCGGTCTATGTGCATTTCGGCCAGCTTTGGGGACTGCCGGAGAGCGGCGCCAATGGCGAGGACGCCGACACGATCCTCACGCGCGTGATCCCGCTGCTGAAGGAAGGCGACGTGCTGGCGCATCCGTTCACGCGGCACCCCGGCGGCTTCATCAATCGCGAAGGCGATGTGCACCCTGTGATTCAAGCGGCGCTCGATCGTGGCCTCAAGGTCGACGTCGGCCACGGCAGCCACTTCTCCTATCGGCTCGCCAAGATGGCGATCGCCGGCGGCATCGTGCCGACCACGCTCGGAGCCGACATCCATGGCTACAACACGCATGTGCCGGCGCCGGCCGGCACGCCGGATCAGCACGAGGACGAAGAGAACCATCCGTTCGCCGGCCAGGCCAAGTTCAGCCTGGTGCAGGCGATGAGTTCGATGATGGCGCTCGGCCTTCCGCTCGAACAGGTGGTGCCGATGGTCACCGTCAATCCGGCCAAGATGATCGCCCGGTCGGACGAGATCGGCGCCCTCAAGGTCGGCATGGACGCCGACGTGTCGGTGCTGAAGCAGCGCGCCGGCCGCTATGTGCTGCGCGACAATGAGAACACCGAAGTGATCGCCGACAGCCTGCTGCAGCCGGTGTTCTGCCTCCGCGCCGGCGTTCGTTTCGACGCCAACGCGGCGATCCTTCCCGAAGCCGTCGCAGCCTGAGTAAGTTGGTCTAGGGAAGCAAGTACATGCCTCTCGCCGTCATTGCGAGCGAAGCGAAGCAATCCAGAAGCTCAGTGCACGGCGCTGGATTGCTTCGTCGCTTCGCTCCTCGCAATGACGAGGTGGAGAAGCAATCTTTTCGATTACGTCGTCTCTGCCTTGAGGAGAAATAAGTTGCACGGAACGGTCGACCAGCATCAAAGCGGCGGGCAGGGCGTTGGCGCGCGGTTGCCGCGCAAGGAGGACGACCGGCTGATGCGCGGGCGCGGCCAGTATGTGGCCGACGTCCGCCTTGCCGGGATGCAGGACGTCGCCTTCGTGCGTAGTCCGCTCGCCCACGCCCGCATCCGCGGCATTCATGTGCCGGAGGCGTATCGCGAACGCGTGTTCGTCGCCGCGGATCTCGTCGGCGTGAACCCGATCCGCGCGGTGTCCGGCTTGCCCGGTTTCAAGATCTCCGAACAGCCAGTGCTGGCGAGCGGCAAGGTTCGTCAGGTCGGCGAAATGATCGCGATGTGCGTGGCGCCGACGCGTGCCGAAGCCGAGGACATCGCGGCGTCGATGGTGCTCGATCTCGAAGAACTGCCGGCCGTCTCGGACATGCTGCAGGCGCGCGCGCCTGGTGCACCGCTTGTGCACGAGCACTGGGGCGATAACGTCTTTCTCGAAACCAACTTCGAGGTCGATATCTCGACTGCGCTCGATGCGCCGATCAAGGTGTCGCGCGAGATCACTACGGCGCGGCAGTGCATGGCCCCGCTGGAGGGGCGCGGCGCCGTCGCAACTTATGATCACCGGGTCGATCAGCTCGTCGTCACCACCTCAGCTCAGATGCCGCACATCAACCGCACCGGACTCGCCGAATGTCTCGGCATGGAGCAAGGCCGCATCCGCGTCATTTCGCCGGATGTCGGTGGTGGCTTCGGCCAGAAGGGCATTCTGCTGCCCGAGGAAGTCTGCCTGTCGTGGCTGACGATGCGGCTCGGCCACCCGGTGCGCTGGATCGAGGATCGCCGCGAACATCTCACCGCCAGCGCCAATTGCCGCGAGCATCACTACAAGATCACGGTCTATGCGGATCGCGACGGCAAGCTGCGCGGCATCGACTGCGAGGCGACCGTCGATTCCGGCGCTTACTCGTCCTACCCGTTCTCCGCCTGCCTCGAAGCCGCACAGGTCGCCAGCATCCTGCCCGGGCCCTATGTGATGCCGGCCTATCGCTGCCGCACCTATTCGGTCGCCACCAACAAATGCCCGATCCTGCCGTATCGCGGCGTCGCGCGTACCGGCGTCTGCTTCGCGCTGGAGCTGATGCTCGATCTGGTCGCGGCCGCCGCGGGGCTCGAGCCGGCCGAAGTGCGGCTGCGCAATCTGGTGCAGCCCGAGCAGATGCCGTTCGACAACATCACCAACAAGCATTTCGATAGCGGTGACTATCCGCAGGCGGTGCGGCGGGCGCTGACCGCGATTGATCTCGAAGCGTTGCGCGCACGCCAGCTGCGCGGCGAGCCGGACGGCCGCCGCATTGGGCTCGGCGTCTCGATCTATTGCGAGCAGGCCGCGCACGGCACCTCTGTGTACGCCGGCTGGGGCATTCCGATGGTGCCGGGCCACGAGCAGGCGACGGCGCGGCTGACGCCCGACGGAGGCCTCGAACTGCGCGTCGGCGTGCATTCGCACGGCCAGGGCATGGAAACCACGCTGGCCCAGGTCGCGCACGAGATGCTCGGCATCGACGTCGCCAAGGTCCGCATTATCCTCGGCGATACTGCCATGACGCCGTACTCCACCGGCACCTGGGGCTCGCGCTCGGCCGTGATGGCCGGCGGCGCGGTGGCGACCGCGTGCGGCGATCTCGCCGATCGGATCAAGCGGATCGGCGCCAAGCTGCTGCAGCAGGACGTCGCCGCCGTCGAGTTCATCGCCGGCGAGGTGCGCGGCAGCAACGGCAGCGTGACGCTGCGCGAGATCGCCCACACCTGGTATCGCCGCCCGCAGGATCTGCCGCCGGATGTCGATCCGGGCGGCCTCGACGTTACCTCGGGCTACAAGCCGCAGCGCGACAGCGGCACCTTCAGCTACGCGGCGCACGCGGCGGTGGTCGCGGTGGATCCGGATCTCGGCGATGTCGAGATCCTCGACTACGTCATCGTCGAAGACGGCGGCGTGCTGCTCAATCCGCTGGTGGTCGACGGCCAGATCTATGGCGGTCTGGCGCAGGGCATCGGCACCGCGCTCTACGAGGAGATGCCGTTCGACGCCTCAGGTCAGCCGCTGGCGACGACCTTTGCCGACTATCTGCTGCCGGGCCCCACCGAAGTGCCGGCGCCGCGGCTGGATCATATGGAGACGCCGTCGCCGTATACGAAGTTCGGCGTCAAGGGCATCGGCGAGGGTGGCGCGATTGCACCGCCTGCGGCGATCGCCAACGCCGTCAACGATGCGCTGCGTCCGCTCGGCACCGAACTGATGCGCTCGCCGATCACGCCGCATCGCGTGGTCGCAGCGGTGATCGCGGCGCGGGCTGCGGGAAGGACCGCTGCATGAAGCCCGCCGCATTCGACTACGCACGCCCGCGCGATCTCGCCGCTGCACTCGCGCTGCTCGGCAGCCATGACGGCGCCAAGGTGATGGCCGGCGGTCAGTCGCTCGGGCCGATGCTCAATCTGCGGCTCGCTCAACCGGAGCAGATCGTCGACATCACCGCGATTGCAGAGCTGAAGCACGCGGAAATCTCGGGTGAGGAATTGGTGCTCGGCGCCTGCGTCACGCACGCCGATATCGAGGACGGCCGTGTGCCCGACGTGACGCGCGGCGCCATGCGCGGCGTCGCGGCGAACATCGCCTATCGCGCTGTCCGCAATCGCGGGACGCTCGGCGGCTCGTTGACACACGCCGACCCGGCAGCCGACTGGGTCTCGGCGCTGACCGCGCTCGGCGCGCGGGTGACGCTGCGGAGCGCCACGGGCATGCGCCAGATGGCATTGTCGGATTACATCACCGGCGCATTGCAGAGCTGCTTGCATGCCGGCGAGCTCCTCGCGGCGATCCACATTCCTACGCGCAAGGCGACGGCGCGATGGGGCTACGTCAAGACCTGCCGCAAGACCGGCGAGTTTGCGCACGGCCAGTGCGCGGTGCTGATCGATCCCGACGCAGGGACCGCGCGGATTGTTATCGGCGCCATCGACGCCGCGCCGATCCTGATCACGGAGCCGACGGAGCTGTTCGGCGGCCGCATCGATGCCGACTACAAGACCAGGTTCGACCCGAGGGTCGCCGACCAGTTGCTCAGCGCCTCCGGCATTGCCGATCCTGTCCACCGTCACATCCATCTCACCGTGCTGAAGCGCGCGCTGCAGGAGGCCGCATGAGCTCGCTGGCACTCACCGTCAATCGTCGCGCATTCGATCTCACGGCCGAGCCGCGCACCAGCCTCGCCGACGTGGTGCGCGATCATCTCGATCTCACCGGTACGCATCTCGGTTGCGAGCATGGCGTCTGCGGCGCCTGCACCGTGCTGATCGACGGCGTGCCGGCGCGGTCGTGCATCACCTTCGCGGCCGCGTGCGAGGGCGCCGCCGTCACCACCATCGAAGGCCTCGACGACGACGAGGTCGCCACCGAACTGCGCGCCGCGTTCACGCGCGAACACGCACTGCAGTGCGGCTATTGCACGCCCGGCATGCTGGTATCGGCGCGTGACCTGGTGCTCCGCCTTCCGGATGCAGACGACCGCGCCATCCGCGTCGGCATGAGCGGCAATCTGTGCCGCTGCACCGGCTATGTCGGCATCGTCCGCGCAGTCACCGCGGTGATCGCCGATCGCCGCGCGCGCGGCATCGCGCCCGAACTGGGCGGCGGTCGCACGGCGCTGGGCCCGGTCGGCTCCGGCCATGGCGCGGCGACATCTGATTTGCGCTCCGCGACCGCGGCCGCAATTGCCGCGGCGCCCGCAGCGAGTATCACGATAGCTGACTTCACGCCGGCCGCGACCATCGATCAGGCGTTCGAGGTGCAGCATCCGCCGGCGCAGGTCGCCGCGCTGTTCAACGACGTCGCCGCAGTGGCCGCGTGCCTGCCGGGCGTCGCACTGACAAACGCCGCTGATCCTTCCCGGATCGAAGGCGAGATCCGCGTGCAGGTCGGACCGATTGCCGCGCAGTTCGCGGGTGTCGCCCGCATCGAGCGGGCCGCTGATGGCCTATCCGGCCGGATCATCGGCGCCGGCAACGATCGCCGCAGCCGGTCGTCCACGCAGGGCGAGATCCGCTATCGGCTGACGCCGCAAGGCGAGGGCCGGGCGACGCGCGTCGAACTGTCCATCGGCTACACGCTGACCGGGCTGCTGGCCCAGGTCGGTCGCAGCGGCCTGGTACGCGATCTCGCGCGCCGGCTGGTCGAACAATTCGCCGCCAATCTCGAACGCCGACTATCCGGCCAGGAGATTTCGCCAGGGGGCGCCGTCGGCCAGGTCAACGGCCTGGCGCTGCTGTTCGCGGTGCTGCGGGCGCGGTTGCCGCGCTGGCTCGGGGGATCATCCGGCCGAGGCGGATAGGCCGCAGACGATACTGAAATTTCAAATGGATCATGGAGAAACAACAATGATGCGACACCTTCGGACTGCTTCTCTCATCGCGGCGGCCACTGCGTTTCTGATGGGCTCGGCCTCGGCCGAGACGATCAAGATCGGGGTCAACGAGCCGCTGACCGGCGCCTTCGCAGCGTCCGGTACGTACGTCGTCAACGGCGCCAAGATCGCCGCCGATGAGATCAACGCCAAGGGCGGGGTGCTCGGCAAGCAGATCGAGCTGGTGATCGAGGATAACAAGAGCAACCCGACAGAAGCGGCCGCAGTCGCCGAGAAGCTGATTACCCGCGACAAGACGCCGGTGATGATGGGCGCCTGGGGCTCCAGCCTGACGCTCGCGGTGATGCCGAAGCTGATGGAATACGAAGTGCCGATGATCGTCGAGACCTCGTCGTCCGGCAAGATCACCACCACGGGCAATCCGTACATCTTCCGCATCTCGCCACCGTCGGCTATCGAGGCCGCCGCCTTCGCCAAGATCATCGACAAGCTTGGGCTGAAGAAGGTGGACTTCCTGGTCATCAACAACGACTGGGGCCGCGGCGCCGCCGAGGATTTCGGCAAGATGATGAAGGAGAAGGGCATCGGCGTCGGCCTGGTCGAGACCATGGACCAGGGCGCGCAAGACATGAGCGCGCAGCTCTCCAAGCTGAAAGGCTCGGACTCCGAGACGATCATCGTCACCGCGGCGGTCGATCAGCTCACGCTGCTGTTCAAGCAAGCCGCAGCTCTCGGCCTGAAGAAGCGCATCATCACCACCGGCGGCTCGCAGAACCCCGACCAGATCATTGCCCAGGCCGGCGCTGCCGCCAACGGCACCATGCACCTGACGACCTTCCTGCCGTGGTTCCCGGACAAGACGCCGAACCCGGAGGCGACCACGTACTTCGTGTCCGAATGGAAGAAGCGCGGCTTCGACTTCGCCGGCTGCACCGAGAGCTTCCGCGGCTATGACGGCATCCGCACCGCTGCCGCCGCGATCGAGAAGGCCGGCAAGGCCGAGCCGGCCGCAATCAAGGCGGCGCTCTGGGACATCAAGCTGAAGGGCCTCAACGGCGACATCGCGTTTCAGAAGTCGGGCCCCGCCGGCAAGGAAAGCGGCCAGAGCCAGCCCAACGTGTACCTGATCGAGATCGCCGACGGCAAAGTCGGCATGAAGGAACTCTGATCGCACGCGACGACCCGGCGAGGCGCGCTCGGCGCCTCGTCTTTCCCTGCAGCCGTGAGGATCGACCTTGGGCGAATTTCTCCAGCATCTCATCAACACGCTCGTGCTCGGCGGCACCTATGCGTTGCTCGGCATCGGCCTCACGCTGATCTTCGGCATCATGAATGTCGTGAACTTCACGCATGGCATTCTCTACACCTTCGGCGCCTACGTGATGTTCATTGTGGTGCAGAAGTTCGAGCTGAACTTCTTCGTCGCGTTGCCGCTGGCAATCGCGAGCGGCTGGGCTCTCGGCGCGCTGGTCGAACTGACGCTGCTGCGGCCGCTGCGCGGATCCGACATCGACACCACCATGCTGGTGATGATCGGCGCCTGGATCGCGATGCAATCGGCGACGCTCTGGGTCTGGGGCGGCGTTGCCAAATCGGTGCCGACGCCGTTTCCGGACGCGCCGCTTGAGATCGGCCCGGTCTCGGTGTCGTGGCTGCGGCTGTTCGTGCTGCTCGCCGCCGGCGCGTTGATCGTGCTGACCTACGTCCTGATCAACCGCACAAGGCTCGGCGGCGCGATGCGCGCAACGTTCCAGGATCAGGACACGGCGGCGTTGATGGGCGTCAACGTCAACCTGATCTACACCTCCACCTTCGCAATGGGCTCGAGCCTCGCCGCCGCGGCTGGCGCGCTGCTCGGCCCGGTCTATGTGGTCTACCCGTCGATGGGCGACCTTGCGGCCGTCAAGGCTTTCGCCATCGTCATCCTCGGCGGGCTCGGCAACATCACCGGCGCGGTGATCGGCGGCTTCATCCTGGCGCTCGCCGAGGAATTGGGCGCGGGCTACATCTCGTCCGGCTACCGCGACGCGATGGGCTTCCTGATCATCATTGCGGTGTTGATCTTCCGCCCGACAGGGCTGTTTCCTCGTGCGGAGCGCGTCGGATGAGACTGCTGCTGTCGATCGTCGTCATCATCGCGCTCGCCGCAGTTCCGCTGTGGCTGACCGATCCGTATCTGCTCAACGCGTTGATCACCACCGGGATCTTCGTGATCGGCGCGATGAGCCTCAACCTGCTGCTCGGCTTCACCGGACAGCTCAGCCTCGGCCACATCGCGTTCTTCGGCATCGGCGCCTATGTCAGCGCGCTGACCTCGCTCGGCTTCGACGTCACCCTGCCGTTCGGGCTGCACATCGTTCATGAGCCGTGGCCGCCGCTCGCCGGCTTCGCGATCGCCGTGCTGGTCTCGGGGCTGTGCGGCTATCTGGTGGGGCGGCTGTCGTTCCGGGTGCGCGGCGCTTATTTCGTCATCGTGACGATCTCGTTCGCCGAAGTGGTGCGGCTGGTGGCGCTGAATTGGGTCGAGCTGACCCAGGGTCCGCTGGCGCTCACCAGCATCCCGCCGATGCAGGTGAGCTTTCCGGGGCTCGGCGAGTTCATCTTCCGCACCAAGCTGCACAACTACTATCTGGTGCTCGGCGTTGCGGTAGTCTGCTATCTGTTGATCGCGCGGCTGGTGCATTCGCATCTCGGCCGGGCGATGCGCGGGCTGATGGAGAACGAGACGCTGGCGGTGTCGATCGGCATCGACGTCACCAAGACGCTGACGCTCGCCGCGGTGGTGTCGGCCGGTATCTGCGGCGCCGCCGGCAGCCTTTATGCGCACTACATGAAGATCATCGATCCGGAGGTGTTCACTTTCATCAATACGGTGACGATGGTGATCATGGTGATCACCGGCGGCAAGGGGACGCTGGCCGGGCCCGTCGTCGGCGGGCTGATCTTCGGCCTGATGCCGGTGGCGCTGCGGCCGGTGATGGCTCCCGAGGCCCAGTGGATCGCCTATGGCAGCGCACTGATCGTCATCCTGTTCATCATGCCGCGCGGCATCGTGCCTGCGGTGATGCAGTGGTTTCCGCGCATGAAGCCGGTGAAGGCGCCGAGCTTCAGCAAGCGCGGCGTCGAGGAGAGCGCGTGATGACAGCCTCAGCAGCCTTGAAGCAGCCTGTTGTCGAGACGGCCCTCAGCGTCGATAAGGTCGCGATGCACTTCGGCGGTCTGGTGGCGATCTCCGACATGACCTTCTCGGTCGGCGAGGGCGAGATCGTCAGCCTGATCGGCCCGAACGGCGCCGGCAAGACCACCGCGTTCAACGTCGTCACCGGCTTCCTGACGCCGACCCATGGCGATGTCACCTATCGCGGCCAGTCGCTGCGCGGGATGAAGCCGCAGGCGATCGCGGATCTCGGCCTGATCCGCACCTTCCAGCGCACCAGCGTGTTTCCGAACGATACGATCTACGACAACGTGCTGATCGGTCTGCACCGCCGCGGCCGCGTCGGCGTGCTGCCGTCGGTGCTCGGCTTGC
This sequence comes from Rhodopseudomonas infernalis, assembly GCF_022271405.1. Classification (GTDB taxonomy): domain Bacteria; phylum Pseudomonadota; class Alphaproteobacteria; order Rhizobiales; family Xanthobacteraceae; genus Rhodopseudomonas; species Rhodopseudomonas infernalis. Next base: position 28,042 of record NZ_JAJNAL010000022.1, read on the forward strand.
CGCGGGCGCGGCGGCTCGAGGCAGAGTTGAAAGAGAAGGCGGCCGAGCTGGTGGACTGGGTCGGCCTCGGCCGCCGCGCCAACGATCTGGCGGGGTCACTGTCGTACGGCGAACAGCGCCTGGTCGGTGTGGCGCTGGCGCTCGCGGCCGAGCCGTCGATGCTGCTGCTCGACGAGCCGGTGTCCGGCATGAACGCGTCGGAGACCCATACGTTCATTCAGTTGATCCGCAAGATCCGCGATCGCGGCATCACCATTCTGCTGGTCGAACACGACATGCCGATGGTGATGAGCGTGTCGGATCGCATTGTGGTGCTGAACTACGGCCGGATCATCGCGGAAGGAACGCCGGAGGTGATCCGCAACGATCCCGCCGTGATCGAAGCCTATCTCGGCCAGGGTGTGAAAAATGCTTGAACTCATCAACGCCGTCTGCGGCTATGGCGGCGTCACCGCGCTGCAGGGCATCACCTTCGAGGTCAAGGCCGGTCAGCTCGTGGCGCTGATCGGCGCCAACGGCGCCGGCAAGAGCACGACGCTGCGCGCGATCTCCGGCCTGGTGCCGCTTCGCGCCGGCGCGCTGCGCTTCGACAACGAGGTGCTCACCGGCGCTCGCCCGCCGCGGATCCTGAAGGCCGGCATCGCGCATTGCCCGGAAGGCCGCCGGGTGTTCCCGCACATGACTGTCGAGGAGAACCTCGATATGGGCGCTTACTTGCGCAGTGACCGTTCGGAAGTGGCCGCGGACCGCGACCGGATCTACGGCGAATTTCCGCGGCTTGCCGAGCGACGCAAGCAGGCCGCCGGCACGCTGTCCGGCGGCGAGCAGCAGATGCTGGCGATCGGCCGGGCGCTGATGAGCCGGCCACGGCTGGTGATGTTCGACGAACCATCGCTCGGCCTCGCGCCCAACATCGTCGAACGCACCTTCGCGATCATCCGCCGCATCCGCGACACCGGCACCACCGTGTTGCTGGTCGAGCAGAACGCCTTCGCGGCACTCGACATGTGCGACCATGCCTATCTGCTTGAGGGCGGCCGCATCGTGCTGTCGGGCACGGGGGCCGAACTGATCGCCAATCCGCACGTCCGCAAGGCCTATCTCGGTGCCTGACGATTGGGCATTCGGCCTGGCTTCGTCGCCGGACCAGTGGCTTCCGGTGTGCAGCCTGCCGCGGCTCACGGCCGCCGGCATCGTCGCGGTGCGCATCGCCGGTGTCGATCTTGCATTGATATCGGATGGCGGCGTGGTGTCGGCCTGCGAACGTGCGTGTCCGCATGAGCAGGCCGATCTGGCATGCGGACGCGTGGTCGACGGGCGGCTGGCCTGTCCGCGCCACGACGCGTCCTTCAGCCTCGTCGACGGCGCGATCTCGGATGGCTGGCCGAGCCGGCCGCTGCGGCTCTATCCGGTGCGGGTCGAGCGAGGCGAGGTGTTCATCAACGCCGCCTCGCTGAAGCCCCTTCGATAACGAAGGCTCAGTCGACCAGTTCTCGCGCGGCTTTCACCAAGGCGCCGTCGGGACGGCGCAATTCGGCGAGGATCGAAAAGTGATCGTGGCCGGCGAGCGGCAGCACGCGGCCGGATGCGCCGTCGGCTTCGCGTCGCGCGTGCAGATTCACTGAGTCCAGCACCAGGGCCGGCAACTCGTTGGCGCCGTAAGCGAGGTCGAGACGCTTGTCGACCACCGGCAGCCGCAGCGGCGACAGCTTTTCGATCTCGTCATCGCTCAGTTGCAGCGCCTTGTTCAGGCCGGTGTCGCGGATCGGGCCGAGATCGAACACGCCCGAGATCGACAGTCCCGCTGTCACCAGCGGATGATCCAGCGTCATCGCCACAAGATGACCGCCGGCCGACCAGCCCGAGGTGACGACCGGGCCGGCGACGCCGTGATCGGGGCCGTGCGCCGCGAGCCAGTCCAGCGCGGCGCGGCTCTCGTCGACGATCGTGGTAAGCGACACGTCGGGCGCCAGCGAGTAGCCGGGGATCGCCATCGACCAGCCATGCGCCGCGATGCCTTCGACCAGCATGGCGAAGAGCTCGCGCGAATTCTTCTGCCAATAACCGCCATGCCAGAACACCAGGCACGGCGCGTCGCGCTCGGCCGCGGGGTAGAGGTCGATCTTGTTGTTCGGGCGCGGGCCGTACGGAAGGTCGAGCACCGACTTCAACGTCGCGCGCGCCTGTGCCGATGAGGAGTTGCGCTCGGCGATCAGTTCAGGGCTGTTCTTGACGGCGCTGTTGTTGTCGTAGGCTGCGTCACGCTCGCTCTGCGACAGCTGCGCCCAGTTGGTGCGGGGATCGGCAGGGCGGTCGTTCGTCATCACGCGTCATTCCTTGTTGGCTTGTTCTGATCGACCATGGCAGCAAAGCGCCATGCGTGTCGATCGCATTTTTGCGGCATCTGCTGCATCACGCATCAGGCTTGCTACGCGTCGCAAATTGCGTTCGGATCGGCGCTGTGGCAATTGATGAGAACAGTTCAGCGGCGTCGAAAATCATGGCCGAAAAATCCGGAGCGCCCGATCGCGGCGCGGTGATCTACAAGGCGCTGTGGCACGCCATCATCGAGCAGGCGCTGCAGCCCGGCGCCAAGCTGCCCGAAGACGCGATCGGCGAGAAGTTCGGCGCCAGCCGCACCATCGTGCGCGCGGCGCTGGGGCGGCTCGCAGCCGAGGGGCTGGTCGAACTCCGGCGCAATCGTGGGGCGGCGGTAGCGACGCCGAGCTGGAACGAGGCGCGCGACATCTTCGATGTGCGCGTCGGGCTCGAGCGTCTGGTGGTGGCGCGGCTCGCCGGCCGGCTGACCCGCGAGCAGATCAAGCAACTGAAGCAGCACGTCGATGCCGAGGAGGAGGCGAGGGGCAGCAACGTGCCGCTGTCGATCCGGCTCGCCACCGCGTTTCACATCAAGCTCGCGGAGATGACCGGCAATCCGGTGCTGGCACGCTACGTCAGCGAAGTCGCGTCGCGCTGCGGCCTGATCCTAGCGCTGTACAGCCGCCCGCACTCGGCCGATTGCGCCGTCAGCGAGCATCGCGCGATCATCGCGGCGCTGTCGTCCGGCGACGGGGCCGGCGCGACGTCACTGATGGACCACCATCTCGATGCCGTCGCAGATCGCGCCATGATCGTCGCCCACCCGCCGCAGGAACGCGACATCCAGGACATCCTGGCGCCCTATGCGAAGGAAGCGGCGCAGGGGAAGGGTAAGGCTGCGAAGAAGAGCTAGCGCCTCACTCCGCCGTCATTGCGAGGAGGCGAAGCCGACCCAGCGCAATTGCACAGAGCTGGATTGCTTCGCCTGCGGCTCGCAATGACGGGGATGGTAGGTCGTCCAGGCTCACTTACGCGCGTGCAAACGTACTCACGCTTCGATCCCTCTTTGCGTCAGCAGCCGCTCCGCGCTGTCGTTCCAGACGTCCATCTTCACGATCTTTCCGCCGCGGACGACGAAGCGGTCGACGTAGCGGTTGCCTTCGAACGGCGTGCCGTCGGGCCATTCGCCGTACAGCGTGCCGGTGTTGTAAACGACGGTCTCGCCGTCGCCGGGCGCGACGTCGGTGCGCTCCATCTTCTTCTTCACCCATTTGTACCGCCTGGCATTGAAGGCGGTGGCGTCGCGCGGATGGGTGAACTTGCGGCCGCCGGTGAAGGTGATCGCGACATCGGCCGCCATGAAGGTCGCCGCCGTCTCCGGATCGGGAACCATCGAGGCGACCAGAAAGCGTTCGACCAGCGCGGCCGCGGCGGCGGTTTCGTGGGTGAGCGGCGCAGAGGCCAGAGATGGCTGAGGCATGGGGTCTCCGTGAGTTGGATGGTGCCGAAACAAAGCAAATGCGGTGCCATAAATCGTATCCGTTTCTGGGAAAGATTGTATACGATTTAGGCTGCCGCTGTCTGCATCTTGAGCAAGCGGGGCGGGCCGAGCCCCGATTTGCCGGACTTTCTCTCGATTTTCACGGCGATTGCCGCCTGACGGGCTCTGGCACAGCGCTTGCTAAGTTCGAAGCTGCATCCATTGGAGAGAGGGCTGTGAGCATGTTCGCATCGAGACTTTCGCGCCGCCTGCTAATTGCCGCAGGCGCCACGTCGCTGACGCTGATGGCCGCGGCGCCGGGCTTTGCGCAGGACACCATGAAGCTTGGTCTAGTCGCGGCGATGTCGGGCCAGTCGGCGAAGTCGGGCGAGGCGATCGTTCGCGGCCTGACGCTGGCGGTCGACGAGATCAACGCCAAGGGCGGCGTGCTCGGCAAGAAGGTCGAGCTGGTGGTGCGCGACGATGAAAGCAATCCCGCCAAGGGCGTGATCGCGGCGCGTGAGCTGGTGCAGCGCGAGAAGGTGGCGGCGTTCTTCGGTGGTCTCGACACCCCGGTGTCGATGGCGATCGTGCCGTTCGCCAACCAGTCCAAGGTTCCGTTCATCGGCGTGTGGGCCGCCGGCACCGCGATCACCCGCAACGGCGCCGCCGAGAACTACGTGTTCCGCGTCTCGGCCGTCGACGCGCTGGTGGACGTCGCGCTGGTCGACTACGCGGTCAAGAAATACGCGGCCAAGAAGCCGGGCATGATCCTGATCAACAACCCCTGGGGCGAGTCCAACGAGGCCGGTCTGAAGGCGGCGCTGGCGGCCAAGAACATGCCGAGCGCCGGCGTCGAGAAGTTCGAAGGCGGCGACGTCGATCTGGTGCCGCAGCTCACGCGTCTGAAGGATGCCGGCGCCGACACTCTGTTCATGGTGGCAAACGTGGCGCCGTCGGCGCAAGTCGTGAAGTCGCTCGACCGCATGGGCTGGAACGTCCCGGTGGTGTCGCATTGGGGCCCGGCCGGCGGCCGCTTCACCGAGCTCGCCGGGCCGAGCGCCGAGAAGGTGCACTTCATCCAGACGTTCAGCTTCTCCGGAAACCCCAGCCTGAAGGCTGCGGCGGTGCTCGATGCGCTGAAGGCGAAGTATCCGCAGATCAAATCGGCCGCGGACGTCACGCCCGCCGTCGGCATCGCTAATGCTTACGACGCCATGCATCTCACCGCGCTGGCCATCGCCAAGGCCGGCTCGACCGACGGCACCAAGATCCGCGACGGCTTCTACGAGATCGGCAGCTACGAGGGTTTGATCAAGACCTACAACAAGCCGTTCACCAAGGACAACCACGACGCCCTGTCGCCCTCTGACTACATCTTCACCTACTTCAAGGGCGACGAGATCCTGCCGCTGACGAATTGATTCCGGCCAGACCCAACGTCCGTCATTCCGGGATGCACCTTCGTCGGCAAAGCCGATGAAGGTGCAGGCCCGGAATCTATAGCCCCCGTGCCGGCGCTTGACACAGTCGTTGTTGGGCCTGCTTCCAGGCGTGAGCACGGGGGTTATGGATTCCGGGCTCGCGCTTCGCGCGCCCCGGAATGACGAAGGATAATTTGTAGTAGCGACAACTCCACGGACCCTCATGCTCTCTTCCGCCATCATCTCGGGTATCGGGCTCGGCAGCATGTACGCGCTCATCGCGCTCGGCTTTCACATTACTTATGTGGTGTCGAGCACGGTCAATTTTGCGCAGGGCTCGGCGATGATGCTGGGTGCCGTGCTCGGCTATACGTTCGGCATCCGCTACGGCTGGCCGATGCCGCTCGCGGTGCTGGCGGCGCTGACTTGCTGCGCGGTGTTCGGCCTCGTGGTCGAACGCTTCCTGGTACGCCCATTCGTTGCGCGAGGCTCCAATGCCTGGCTGATGGCGACCGTTGCGGCCGGCATTGTGCTCGACAATGTGGTGCTGTTCACTTTCGGCAAGGAGCCGCGGGGCTTTCCATCGGTGCTGGCGAGCCAGCCGATCCGCATCTTCGGCGCCGGGGTCTATCCGCTGCAGCTGCTGATCCCGCTGGTCGGCATCGGCTGCGCGCTGGCGCTGCATCTGCTGCTACGCCACACCCGCCGCGGCAAGACGCTGCTTGCCGTGGTGCAGAATCCCGACGCGGCCCGGCTGATGGGCATCAACGTCAACCGCACCATCGCGATCTCCTTCATGGTGTCGACCGCGCTTGCTGGCCTTGCCGGCATCCTGATCGCGCCGCTGTTCAGCGTGAGCTCGGAGATGGGCACGCTGTTCGGCATCAAGGCGTTCGCGGTCGCGATCCTCGGCGGCATGGGCTCGGCCTGGGGCGTGGTGATCGCCGGGCTCGCCTACGGCCTGATCGAAGCGCTGGTCACTTCGTTCCTCGGCTCGGTCTACACCCAGATCGTTGTGTTCTCGGTCGTCATCCTGGCGCTGGCGCTGAAGCCGAACGGGCTGTTCGGCCGCGCCGCGATCAACAAGGTCTGACCATGCAGCCGCAATCATCTTGGCGCACGTACGCGACGCCCGCCGCAATCCTGTTGCTGACGCTTGCTGCCGCGCTCTACGCGGCGCGGGCGGACGGCTACGCGCCGTTCGTCCTCGCGATGGTGGCGCTGACCTGCGTGGTCGGCGTCGGCCTCAATATCCTGGTCGGGCTCACCGGGCAGATCTCGCTCGGTCACGTCGGCTTCTACGCGATCGGCGCCTATACGGTCGCGATCCTGACGCTGCAGGGCATCAGCTTCTGGCTGGCGCTGCCGCTGGCCGGACTGATCGCGGGTGCGATCGGGCTGTTGCTGTCGCTGCCTGCGCTGCGTGTCTCCGGGCCGTATCTGGCGATGATCACCATCGCCTTCGCGTTCATCGTGCAGCACCTCACCATCGAATGGCGCGGCGTCACCGGTGGCTCCAACGGGCTGATGGGGCTGCCGCCGCCGGCGATTGGCGGCCATGTCTTCACCGAACGCGAGATGGCGCTGCTGGCGATCGGGCTGGCGGGCGCGGCGACGTACTTGTTCTATCGGCTGGCCGGCTCGGCCTGGGGCAGGGCGATGGTGGCGGTGCGCGACGCCGAGATCGCGGCGCGGTCGATCGGCCTCAATCCGGTGACCGTCAAGGCCGCGTCCTTCATGCTGTCGGCGGTGTTCACGGGGCTCGCTGGCGGCATTTTCGCCTCGCTGCTCGCCTTCGTAGCGCCCGACTCGTTTCCATTCTCGCAATCGATCCTGTTCCTGTTCGCCTGCGTGGTCGGCGGCGCCGGCTGGGTGTTCGGCCCGGCGGTCGGCGCGGTGATCACCGTCGTGCTGCCGGAGATGCTGTCGCAGCTCGCGGAATATCGGCTGCTATTTTTCGGCGCGCTGCTGCTGGCTGTGCTGTGGCTGGCGCCCGAGGGCGTGCTCGGCACGCTGGCGCGGCTGGTGCGGCGGATCGATCCGCGGCCAGCGACGCCGGGCGACGTCGGGGCTTACCTTGCGTCTGTCTCGCGCAGCGACGCGCTCGAGGTCACGAACATCGGCATCAGCTTCGGCGGCATCAAGGCGGCGTCGAACGTGTCGTTCGCCGCGCAGGCCGGCAAGGTCACCAGCGTGATCGGCCCGAACGGTGCCGGCAAGACCACCGTGCTCAACATGATTGGCGGCTTCTATCAGCCGGACAGCGGCAGCATCCGGCTCGGCGGCGAGGAACTGGCCGGCGCGCCGGCTTGGCGTGTGGCGCGCGCCGGGATCGGGCGCACCTATCAGACCACCAAACTGTTCGACACCATGAGCGTGCGCGACAATGTGCTGATCGCGATGCGGGGCGGCCGGCTCGGCTCGATGCTGCGCGCCGCCGCCACCGCAGCCGATGAAGCCGCAGCCGAAGCGCTGATCGCTTTCGTCGGCTACCGCGGGCCGCTTGCGGCCGTGGCCGGCGACCTGCCGCATGTCGATCGCCGGTTGGTCGAGATCGCCCGCGCGCTGGCGATGCGGCCGCATGTGTTGCTGCTCGATGAGCCGGCCGCGGGGTTGATGGCGGCCGACAAGGAGTCGCTCAGCGGCCTGTTGCGGCGGATCGCCGACCTCGGCATTGCCGTCATCCTGGTCGAGCACGATATGCGGCTGGTGATGGGCATCTCCGATCACGTCGTGGTGCTCGACGCCGGCACACCGATCGCCGCCGGCACGCCCGACATGATCCGCCGCGATCCGAAAGTACTCGCAGCGTATCTCGGCGGGGCCGAGATGCGCGCCCGTGGTCGCGACGCGCCGTGGGACGGCTCGCGCGATGCGGTGCTGACGGCGATCAATCTGGTTGCCGGCTATGGCGCCGCGCCCGTGCTGTCGGATTTGAATCTCGAAGTGCGGCCGGGCGAAATGGTGGCGGTGATCGGTGCCAATGGCGCCGGCAAGTCGACGATGATGCGATCGCTCGCCGGCTTGCTGCGTCCGATCGAAGGCGACGTCGTCCTCGACGATCAGCGCATCGACAAGATCGCCGCGCATCGCATCGCGGCGCGCGGCCTCGCTCTGGTGCCGGAAGGCCGACAGGTGTTTCCCGAACTCAGCGTGTACGACAACCTCGAACTCGGCGCCAATACGCGCACCGGCGTCGACTACGCGGCCGAGATCGAAGCGGTGCTGAAGCGGTTTCCGCGGTTGCGCGAGCGGCTGCACGGCCGCGCCGGGCTACTCTCCGGCGGCGAGCAGCAGATGCTGGCGATCGCGCGCGGCATGATGGCCAAGCCGCGCATCCTGCTGCTCGACGAGCCTTCGCTCGGGCTGGCGCCGGCGATGATCAATGAGCTTTACGACGTGCTGGCCGACCTGCGCGACGAAGGTATCACCATTCTGCTGGTCGATCAGATCGCCGTGCTGGCGCTCGCGATCTCCGACCGCGGCTATGTCATCGACTCCGGCAAAATCGTTCGCGACGACAGCGCCGCAGCGCTTCGCAGTGATCCCGAGGTCGAGGCGGCGTATCTCGGCCATGTCTCTTGATACCAGACGATCTCGGCGTGTCCCGGACGCGGTGCGGCATTCTTATGCCGCTCCGCAGATCCGGGATCCCGGTGACTTTCAGGCTAACAAACCCGGGGCCCCGGATCTGCGAAGCAAGACTTCGTCTTGCATCGCGTCCGGGGAAGGGCTCGAACTAATCAAACTTCAAGGACAATTCGATGACCTTCGATCTCATCCTGCGCAACGCGACGATCGTCGATCGCGAGGGCCGCGCCGATATCGGCATCAGAGCAGGGCGCTTTGCGGCGATCGAAGCGGGGCTTCCCGCGGACGGCGCGCCGGAGCAGGATTGCGGCGGACGGCTCGTGGTGCCGGGCTTCGTCGAAACCCACATCCATCTCGACAAATCCTGCCTGCTCGGCCGCTGCAATTGCGAGCAGGGCTCGCTGGATGAAGCGATCGCCGAAGTCGTCAAAGCCAAGAAGGCTTTCACCGAGGAGGACGTGTATCAGCGCGCATCGCAGACGCTGGAGAAGGCGATCAAGCACGGCACCAACCGGATCCGTACCCATGTCGAGGTCGATCCGCGCGTGGGCCTCACCAGCTTCCGTGCGCTGAAGCAGCTCAAGGCGGACTACGCCTGGGCGGTCGATCTGCAGCTCTGCGTTTTTCCGCAGGAAGGGCTGCTCGACGATCCGGGCTGCGACGAGATCATGCTGCAGGCGCTGCGCGAAGGTGCCGACGTGGTCGGCGGCGCGCCCTATATGGACAGGGACTCGCACGGCCAGATCGGCCGCATCTTCGAGATCGCCAGGGAGTTCGACGTCGATATCGACTTCCACCTCGATTTTGGCCTCGACCCTGCACATCTCGATCTCGACGAAGTCTGCCGGATGGCGGATGCGACGAAGTGGGGCGGCCGCGTTGCGATCGGCCATGTGACCAAGTTGTCGGCGATGCCGACTGCCGCATTCGAGGCGGCGGCGGATCGCCTGGCTTCAGCGGGCGTCGCCGTCACCGTTCTGCCGGCGACCGATCTGTTTCTCACCGGCCGCGACAGCGATCACAACGTTCCCCGCGGCGTCACGCCGGCGCATCGGCTGCGCGCGCGCGGCGTCAACGCCAACATCTCGACCAACAACGTACTCAATCCGTTCACGCCGTTCGGCGACTGCTCCCTGATCCGGATGATCAATCTCTACGCCAACGTCGCGCAGGTCGGCGCCAGCGCCGATTTGTCGGGTTGTCTCGACATGGTGACGTCGGCTTCCGCGCGGCTGTTGAATCTGAAGAACTACGGCGTCGCCATAGGCAATCCCGCCGATCTTGTCATGCTCGACTGCGTCACCAAGGCGCAGGCGGTTTGCGAGATCGCGCAGCCGCTGTTCGGCCTCAAGCGCGGCGTGCGGACATTCGACAAACCGGCCGCGATGTTGCACAAACCGAACTGATTTCGCCGCGGCAGCGGCACCACACTGACGGAGACGACATGCCGGTCGACGACACGCTGAATGCGTTCTGTGCTCATGGACTGATCGAACGACAGACACATCAGCAGGGGCCGCTGGCCGGACTAAGCTTCGCGGTGAAAGACTTCTTCGATGTCGCCGGCGTGCCGACCGGCGCCGGTAGCCCGGAATGGCTGGCGACGCATCCGGTGCCCGAACGCTCCGCGCCGGTGGTCGATCGTCTGCTCGCAGCCGGCGGCAAGATGGTCGGCAAGACTCACACCGACGAGATGGCGTGGAGCCTGAATGGCGAGAACGCGCATTACGGCACGCCGATCAATCCGGCGGCGCCGGGCCGCATCCCGGGCGGTTCGTCGAGCGGATCGGCCGCGGCGACGGCCGGCAAGCTCGTCGACTTCGCGCTCGGCTCGGACACCGGAGGCTCAGTGCGGCTGCCGGCGAGCTATTGCGGCATCTACGGCATCCGGACGACGCACGGGCGCATCCCGCTGGGTGGCGCGGTGCCGCTGGCGCCGAGCTACGACACCGTGGGTTGGTTCTCGCGTAGCGCCGAGCTGATGGCGAGAATCGGCGACGTGCTGCTCGACGGCGTCCGCGCACCGAAGCGGCCGTCCCGCGTGCTGATCGCACAGGATCTGTTCGCCGCAATCGAGCCGCGCGTTGCGGAGGCGTTGCAGCCGGGCGTCGCGCGGCTGACCGCGCTGCTCGGGGCGCCCGAACCGGTCGAGGTGGTCGGCGACGCCCGCGCGGCGTGGCGCAATGCATTTCGCGTGCTGCAGTCGCGCGACGCCTGGGCGGCACATGGCGCGTGGGTGACCCAAGTGAAACCGGCGTTCGGTCCCGGCGTCAAAGAGCGCTTCGCCGCTGCCGCCGTGCTCGATCCCGCCGAGGTAACTGAAGCTGAAGCACTGCGCCAGCGTATCACCGCGACCATGCTGGAGTTGATCGAGGATGGCGTGCTGATCGCCCCGACCGCGCCCGGCATTGCCCCGCTGCGCAACTCCACGGGCGATGCGCTCGAAGCCTTCCGCGCGCGTTCGATCGAGCTGCTGTGCCCGGCCGGTCATGCCGGCCTGCCGCAATTGTCGCTGCCGCTGGCGACACTCGATGATTGCCCGCTCGGCCTGTCGCTCATCGGCGGCCGCGGCTGCGATGAGGATCTGCTGGCAATAGCAGCAGAGCTCGAGCGCGCAGGGTAGCGCCGCCTCACGAGGCCGCGCGAGCGCGCCGCGGCCAGAAGCTTTGACGAGTGGCGTGCCGTGTGGCGCGGCCTCGACAACGACGAGCGGCGGGTTACGTCGCGATGCCCATGAACTCGTCGATCACGGCCGGGTCCGACAGTGCCGCAACCGGCATTTCGCGAACGATCTGTCCCTTCTGCAGCATCAGCACCCGGCTTGCGGTTGCCGATATGAAATCGAGATCCTGCTCGACCACGACGATGCCGAGCCCTTTGGCGGCCAGCGCCACGAGCTGCGCTTCCATCTCTTCGACGATGGATGGCTGGATGCCCTCGGTCGGCTCGTCGAGCAGCAACAGCGGCGGCTTGCCACACAGCGCGCGCGCCAAAGCCAGCACTTGTTGCTGGCCACCGCTCAGCGCACCGCCCTTGCGATCGAGGAGTTCACCAAGGATCGGGAAATCGCTCACAGCTTCGGCGACAGCCGTGTCGGGTGCAAACCCCGCCACCCGCGCCGCGAGCTGCAGGTTCTCCCGCACGGTCAGCTTGCCGAAGATCTGCCGGCCCTGCGGCACATAACCGACGCGTCGGCGGACACGCTTATGCGCCGGCGCCGCGGTGACGTCGTCACCCGCGATGTCGATCCGCCCGCTCGTCGCCGGCAACAGGCCGACCAGAGCCTTCATCAGCGTAGTCTTGCCCATTCCATTATGGCCGAGAATGCCGACGATCTCGCCGGGCTGCAGCGCGAAGCTGACGCCGAGCAACACCGGCACGCGGCCGTAACCGGCGCGCAGATCCGTGACGGCAAGAATGGGATCAGACATGGAGGCCTCCCGCCTTGCGTCCGAGATAGACCTCGCGCACCCGGGAATCGCGGAGCATGGCGTCCATCGAGCCTTCGGCGAGCACGGTGCCGCGGTGAAACACCGTGACCTTCTCGGCGATCCTGCTGACGAAGTGCATGTCGTGCTCGACAACGACCACGGTGCGCCGGCCCCGCAATCGGTCGATCAGGGCAATCGTCTTGTCGACTTCGCCGCGCGTCATTCCGGCGGCCGGCTCATCAAGTAGCACGAGCTTGGGATCGGACATCAGCACCATGCCGAGTTCGACCCATTGGCGCTGGCCGTGCGACAACAGGCCGACCTGGGTATCAGCCTCTGCGTCGAGCTGAATTTCCTTGAGCATGGCTTCGACCGCGGCTGGCGCCTGCCGGCGGCCGAGGGTGCGCAGCGCCGCCAAAGCGAGGCTTTCCTGAACCGTGACGCCGTCGAACAGCGCAGGCACCTGCATCTTCACGCCGACGCCGAGCCGCGCGATTTCGAATGGTGCAAGGCGAGTCACGTCGCGGTTGAACAGTGTGATGGCGCCGGAGGTGGGGCGTAGCTGCCCGGTGAGCATCTTGAAGAAGGTGCTCTTGCCGGCGCCGTTGGCGCCGATCAGGCAGCGGACCTCACCCTCGGCGAGCTGGAAGTCGACACCCGCGACAGCGGCAACGCCGCCGAATTTGCACCAGAGCTGACGCGTTTCCAAAATCATGACGGGCGGCCTTGCTTCAGGCGTACGGCAATGCGGCGAGATACGCCTTGCAATGTCGGCACGATGCCCTGCGGGAGCAGAAGCACCGCGGCGATGAAGATTGAACCGAGCACGATATTCGGATCGACGATCTTGACCTGGCCGAGCCAGGTCGTCACCGCCTGCAGCAGAATGCAGCCGATGACGGGGCCGATCAGCGTGCCGAGGCCGCCGAACATCACCCAGATGATGGCTTGGGCCGCGAAGCTGACCGAAAACGAATCCGGTCCGATGAACGATCCCCACGCCGCGAACAGCGCACCCGCGAGGCCAGCCACCGCCGCGCCGATGCAGAACATCGCCAGCTTGTACCTGCGGCTGTCATAGCCGAGCAGTTCGGCGCGGGCCTCGCTCTCGCGCACGCCGATGCAGACGCGCCCGAACGGCGAACTGAGCAGCAGCCGCAGCCCGATATAGACCGCGAGCAGCAGCGCGCCTGTCAGGTAATACATCTCGTCGAAGCCGAGCGTCCATTCCGGCATGAATGGCCAGTTGATCGGTGGCACCGAGGGAATGCCGTTGTAGCCTCCGAGCGGTGCCTTGCCGATGACGAACGACTGATCCGACGTGCTGTTGACGAGGCTGTAAAGGATCAGCGAGGTGGTCAGCGATATGACGCCGAAATAGACGTCGGTCACCCGCCCGAAGAAGGCGAAGTAACCGATCAGCAGGGCGACAAAGGTCGGGACGACGATAGCGGCGAGAAGAGCAGGGGTGCTGTCGGCGAAATTGATGGCGGCGATCGCGTATGCGTAAGCGCCGAGCCCGAAGAACACCGATTGTCCGAGGCTGAGGATTCCGCCGAAGCCCCAGACCAGACCGAGGCTGAGCGCGAAGATCGCCATCGCGGCGAACACCGTCAGATTGAACAGCGTGTAGGTTTCGACGATGAAGGGAAGGCCGCACAGCAGCACCAGGCCTGCAATGACGGCGGGAGTAAGCTTCGAGGCCATCACACACCACCGCGGAAAAATCGGCCGGTGATCCCCGACGGCAGAATGCGCAGCAGCAGGATCGCCGCGGCAAGCAGCGCGACGTGCCCCATCACGGGCGTCGAGACGATCGTCGTGATTTCGCTCACGGTCCCGAGCAGCGCCGAGGCCAGAACCGATCCGGTGAGCGGCAGCGGCCCGCCGGAGATCACGGTGATGAACGCCTTGGCGATGTAGACCGTGCCGGACACCGGCATGACACCTGCGATCGGCGCGAAGATCGCGCCCGCCAGACCCGACAACGCTGCGCCCAATGCGAATGTCTGGGCATAGATGCGTTTGACGTCTGCCCCCAGCGCCCAGGCCATCGCGGCATTTTCCATCGTGCCACGTCCGATCAGCCCGAAGCTGGTCCAGCGCAACAGCCCGTACAACAGGGCCGCCACGACGACTGCCATGCCGATCACGAAGAATGTGTAGATGCCCTCCCGATACGCACCGATCTCGATCGATCCGAACGGCTGGCCAACGCCGCGCTGGTCATAGCCCAGCGTGACCGAGGCGATCCCGATCAACAGAAGGCTGAGGCCCCATGTCGCCAGGATCGTCTCCACCGTCCGCCCGTAGAGATGGCGGATGATCAGCCGCTCGACCACAAGGCCGAGCAGCACGCAAACCAGGGGAGCCACGATGAGCATGGCCACCCAGGTGTTGACGCCAGCCTGGACTGCCAGGATGAAGGCGAAACCGCCTACCATCAGAAATTCGCCATGGGCGAAATTGATCACGCCCATCATGCCGAAGATGACGGCGAGCCCCGCGGTTATCAGAAAGAGGCTCGCCACGGCATACAGCACGTGGATGGCCGTGATCAGTGACAGCTCCATCGCAGTCTCTCAAATATCGCTCAGCCGGTCGGGCCGAACTGCTGATTCAGGCCCGGATTCTTGACGAGGTCGCAGCGGTCGTCATCGATCACCGGCGGCAACTGCTCCCAGGTCTGCTGGATGGCGAACGCGCCGTCCTTCACTTCGGCCAGCGACATGTTGAGCAGGCAGTGGTTGGTCTTCGGATCGAACTGAACCTTGCCGCTCGGTCCTTCGATCGACAGGCCCGATGCAGACGCTTTCAGCATGGCGTCGCGGTCGGTGGAGTTCGCCGCCTTCACGGCAGCCGCCCATAGCATCATGCTCTGGTAGTCCGCAGGCGCGAGTGTGCCGATGAACTTGTCGGACGGGAACTTCGCCTTCCAACGCGCCTGGAACGCCTTGTTGGCCGGGGTGTCGACTTCGTCGAACACGTTCTTGCAGGTGATGATGCCCTCGGTGACCGTCTTGGGCAGGCGAAGATTCTCGCCGGAATCGCCGTAAGCATGCGCGGCGAGCCTGATCGTTTTGTTGAGGCCGGCCGCGGCCCACTGGCTGTAGAACGCCTCATGCGCAGGACCAACCAGCACCGCATAAATCACATCGGCCTTGGCCTGCTGGATCTTGTTCAGGATGGCGCTGAAGTTGTTGACGTCGAGCGGTGCGAAATCGGTGCCGACGATCTGGCCCTTGTTGGCGGCCGCGATCTCCTCCGCCCACTTCGCCGAGTACTGACCGAAATTGTAGTCCGCCGCGACCGTGTAGATGCGCGGGCCGGCTTTCTCGATCATGTACGGAATCATTTTCGAGAGCAGCTGCGGCGGGGTCGGCCCGGTGACGATCGTGTTGCGATCGCAGACGCCGCCCTCATAGATCATGTCATAGTAGTATGGAATCTTGCCGCGGCTGAGGATCGGCCGGATCACCTCGCGGGCCGCGCTGGTGATGGCGCCGTGCACCGCGACGACGCGGTCCTTCAGCACGAGCTGCTGGGCAAACTGGGCGTAGAGCTTGTTGTCCGACTGGGTATCGTAGTGGACGAGCTGCACCTGTCTGCCGAGCAACCCACCCGCGACGTTGATTTCATCGACGGCGAGTTGGATGGCGTGCAGCTTCGGCTGTCCAAACACCTGGAACGGGCCGGAGGTGTCCATCAGGAAGCCGACCTTGATGGGGGCGGCGGCAAGAACCGCAGGTGCGCCGAGTAGCGGCGTGACCCCGGCCGCGGCGACGCCGGTCGTCATTGTCTTCAGCAAATGCCGTCTGGAAATCATGGTGTCCTCCTTTGTGCGCCGAAGCGTCTGTTATGTTGCTTGCGTCGTGCGTGCAGAAGCGGCGGGTCGTTTCGGATCTGGCGGCGGCAGACGTCCCAGCTCCATTTCGGCGGCGAGACCAAGGCTGAGCAGTTCGGTATCGCGGCCGGCGAGACCGTCAAATTCGAGCCCCACCGGCAGGCCGTCCGACGTCAGCCCGGCAGCAAGGCTGAGTCCGGGCACGCCGAGCGCGCAGGTGAACCGGGTGTTCTGGATGAAAACCCCGACCTTGCTGACAACCGCGCCATTGACGGTGATTTCTTCCTCGAAGTAATCGCCGTCCCGGTTGATCGGCGGCGCCGGCAAAGGCTCGGTGGGAAACGCAATGGCATGAAGCCCATGTGCCCGGAACATTGCATCATAGCCGTCGCGAATGCGCGCCCGTGCAGCACCCCGTGCGGTGGCGACAGCCGCGGCTGTCAGCGGCGCTTCGCGCGCCAGCTGGAACATGCGCCGCGTATCCAGGCTGGCGATGGCGTCGACGACTTCAGTAGCGTCGAGATCGATGGCATGGCGACGGAAGAAGTCGGCGAGGTCGTCGCGCATGCCCACGTTGATCAACGTCCAGAACGTTTCGTTGGCTTCCGGAAGGTAGCTGGCATCGACTTCGATCAGCGTGGCGCCGGCGGATTGCAGCCGGGCAAGCGCCGCTTTGGTGACGCGCTCGACCTCCGGATCAAGCGCCTCCCAATAGTGCTGCCGGGGAACGCCAATCCGCATGTCCTTCAGCCGGGCGGAAGTGGCGTGCGGGGTGCCTGCGATCGCCGCGTGCATCAGCGCCACGTCTTCCACGGTCCGCGCCATCGGGCCGACGGTGTCGAGGTCGACCGCTAACGGCACCACGCCATCCAGCGAGTAGCGCACGCCGCCGACCGATGTCGGCCGCAGCGCCGCCGTGCCGCAGAACGCCGAGGGGATACGCACCGAGCCGGCCGTATCGGTGCCGAGGCCGACCGGCACGATGCGCGCGGCGATCGCCGCCGCGGTGCCGCCGCTCGATCCGCCGGCGACCCGGGAGGGATCGTAGGGATTGCCGACCGCGCCGAATGTCGGGTTCGACGAGGTGCCGCCGCCGGCCAGCTCGTGCATGTTGGCTTTGCCGAAAACGAACGCGCCGGCCTGCAGCAGCGCAGACACCACGGGGGCGTTGCTTCCAGGATGGTTGCTCTTCAGCGCGGCGGTCGAGGCCGAGGTCGGAAAGCCGATCGTGTCGATATTGTCCTTCACGGCGACAGGGATGCCGCCGAGCAGCCCCAGCGGCTCGTCCTTGCGACGCGCAAGATCGACGCTGCGCGCCGCCTCCATCACGCGCGCTTCGTCGCAATAAGTCAGCGCATTGAGATCGCGGTTGGCCCGCCAGTTCGCCAACAGGGCCGACGCATAGGCTTCGGCGGTCAGCCCGCCGTCGCGGATGTGCCCGGCAGCCTCTGTCGCAGTCAGGTTGGCGAGAGTGATGTCAGGCGCCGGCGCCACATGGCTGGATCGTGTCATTTGTTCATCCCTGCGCGGTGTAGTTGGCGTCTGCGTTCCCGAGCCCGGCCTCGATGGCAGACGAGCCGCTGGCTACCCACCGCTTACGCCGGCAATCTAAGCCCTGCCCAAACCGGTCGGCTTGTCCGGGCGTGCCTGCGACTTGACTGTCCTTGCCACTTGGGGAGCGCACAGGTAGCGTCAGGACCACGGCAAACGGCGGCTGTGTCGGGTCGCCATGGCAGGAACTGTGCAACAAGCGCGGAACATCGCATGACGCTGCACCGGAGTGAAACAAGATGAACCGCGCGGCCATCGCCTCGGCGAATGCGAGCGGCGGTTTCGAGTACTGGCATCAAGTCACTTGCCTGAACTATTCCACCACGGATTGCCGGATCCCGGATGACGCCGATTTTGACGGAAAGATCGACGTCAAGTCGCTCGGGGCGCTGCTGATCAGCGATATCGTGGCGTGTACCTCGCCCGACAACCCGATCCGCGTCACCCGGCGGGCGCAGCATATCCGCAAGGATGGGCGCGACGACTTCATGCTCTGGCTGACGCTGAAGGGCACCGCAACACTTGCGCAGGACGATCGTGCGGCGCTGATGCGCCCGGGCGATCTGATACTCCACGATCAGACGCGGCCCTTCGTTCTCGAATTCAGCGAGACCCATCGCTGCATCATGATCACCATTCCCCGGCCGCTGCTGATTTCGCGGCTGCCGACCGCGCGCCGATGCGTGGCGCGGCGGATCGCGGCGGGGACGCCGATCGGCGCGCTCGCGGCATCGATGACCGAGCACCTCAGCCGGATGGACGCGCAAGCCGAGCTCGACGTGGCGCAGCGGATCTGCGCGTCCGCGCTCGACATCCTGGCAACGACCATCGAGACGGAATTGAAGGAGCCAGCCGCGCCGCTGCCGCGCCGAGCGCGTCAGCTCGAGCAGGTCAAACGCTATCTAATCGATAATCTTCACGACACCGAGATCACGCTCGAGCAGATCGCGAAGAGCCAGCGCATGGCGCCGCGTACCCTGAACCGGGTGTTTGCGATGGAAGGCACCACGCCGATCCGGTGGCTGTGGCGGCAGCGACTGGCTGCGAGCTACAAGGCGCTCGCGGAAGGCCACGTGCAGCAGGTGACCGACGCGGCCTTCAGCTGCGGCTTCAGCGATCCCTCGCATTTCAGCCGCGCCTTCAAGGCCGAGTTCGGCCTCACACCGCAGGAGGTGAGCCGTCGCCGGCTTGCCTGACGAACACCGGGGAGGCGATGACAGCCTTCGTGGAACTGCGCAGCGGCGGGGAGGCCGGCTCTAGAAGCCGTGTGTTCGGGTCTGCCAAATGGCGCGCTCGGAAGGATTCGAACCTCCGACCCTCGGAATCGAAATCCGATGCTCTATCCAGCTGAGCTACGAGCGCCTTGGTCAAGGATCCGGCCACGACGCGGTCGGATCTGGGCCGATTACAGCATTTCGAACCGGATTCACAGGGGGGGTGGCGGGAATTGCCCAGGTTTCGGCTGGCAAGTCGCGGCTAGAGTTCTGCCCACTTTTTCGCCGGAATGGCATGCTTAACGAATTGCAAACATTGTGAAGCCACAGTGTGGGCTTGACGGTGCCGTGCCGCCGTTGTCCTGTCCGTTCGACATCTCAGTTGCCGATTGTCCATGCGAAGATTGCTTCCGCTGCTGCTGCTCCCTCTGGTGCTGATGGTGTCGCCGGCGCATGCCGACCTGCGCATCACCCGCGACCATGGCGGCTACGTCACCGAATACAAAGCCAAGTACGAGCGGATCCGTGATCGCCGCGAACGGGTGATCATCGACGGCATCTGCAATTCGGCCTGCACCATGGTGTTCGGCATCGTGCCGCTGAACAAGATCTGCGTCACGCCGCGCGCCAGCCTCGGCTTCCATCTCGCCTATTACGACAAGGCCTTCACCTTCGGCATCAAGGTCAACAGTTCCGAAGGTACCGACGAGCTGATGGGCTATTACCCGCAGCCGGTGAAGGACTGGATCCGCCGCAACGGCGGGCTCACCAACGAGATGAAGAAGATCAAGAACGGCAGGGAGCTGTGGAAGATCGTCGATCCGTGTCCTGAGGATTTTTGAGCCCGCCAGGCTCACGCATCGCGGTTGGGCGTTCCTGATGAGACCCTGGCCGGTGCGCGCGGCGATGAGCCGCGCATTCAGTCCAGCCCGAGTGTCCCGGCCATCACCGGCACGCAGCTCCCGCCGATCGACGTCATGGTGACTTCGCCGCTTTGCTTATCGGCACGGGCGAACAGCGTGCTGGGACGCCCCATCTCGAACCCCTGCATGATCGTCTTCGTCAGGCTCAAATCAGCCTCCGGCCGCAGCTGAGCGAGCAAGCCGATCAGCGCAACATTGGCGCTGCCGGTCGCGGGGTCTTCGGGAATGCTGTGCTGCGGCGCGAACATCCGCGCGCGGATGTCGATCGTGTCCTCATTCGTTTGAACATAGAGCAGCACGCTGGTCGCGGGGAGCTTCGCGATCTGATCCTGGAAGAGGTCGACGCGCGGCCGGGCGGCCACGAGAGCGTCGCGGCTCTTCAGCTCGGCCAAGATGAACGCGGCGCCGCACGAGGCGATGCAGGGTGTGTGTGCGGTCGTCGCGATGTCCTCTGTGGCGAGCGAACAGGCCGCCGTGATCAGTGCCGGGGCGACGTCCTGTCCGATCGACAGGCGTTGCGGCGACGTCAATCGCGCCCCGGTGATGGTCGCGCTACTCCGGATCAGCTCGATCGGCACCAGCCCCGCTTTTTCCTCGAACACGACGCGGTCGCCCGCAATGGGACGGCCGTAGCTTTCGCCGATCCGCCCGAGGACATAGGCGGTGCCGACATTGGGATGACCGGCGAACGGCATCTCGCCTTTCGGTGTGAAGATGCGCACCTCCGCGGTGTACGCGGGATCGCGCGGCGGCAGCACGAAGGTCGTTTCCGACAGGTTGAACTCCGCCGCGATGGCCTGCATTTGCGCGGTCGACAGCCCGTCGGCATTCAGCACGACGGCGAGCGGATTGCCGCCGAACCGTTCGGAAGTGAAGACATCGACGGTCTGAAATTGGAGCTGCATGTGCGGAGCCTGGGGTGGATGTGCTCGTCTTTGACCCGAGCATTTCGTGATTGCCTGCCACCTTACGATCGGGCACTCAGGCTGCAATGAAAAACTCCACCGAGCATTTGGCCGCGCGTGCGGCGCCGGCGATCTTCGTAGTGCTGTGGAGCACCGGCTTCGTCGGCACCAAATATGCGCTGAGCGGTGCCGAGCCGCTGACCTATCTCACCCTGCGGATGATCCTGGTGGTGGCGCTGATGGCGATCATCGCCTTCGTCGCCCGGCCGCGCTGGCCGAACCTCGCCGGCATCGGCCACAGCGTCGTCGCCGGACTGCTGGTGCACGGCGTCTATCTCGCCGGCACGGCGATCGCCATCGCGCATTCGGTGCCGGCAGGCCTGTCGGCGCTGATCCCCGGCCTGCAGCCGATCCTGACCTCGACGCTGGCCAATCGCTGGCTCGGCGAACGCGTCACCGTGCAGCAATGGCTCGGACTGGCGCTGGGCCTCGGCGGCGCGCTGATGATCATGCACAACCGCACGATCAGCGGCGATGCGGGATGGGGCTGGTTGGCATCAGGCTGCTCGCTGATCAGCATCACGCTCGGCACGCTGTATCAGAAGCGGTTCTGCAGCGGCATCGACTGGCGCGCCGGCAACATCGTGCAATTTCTCGCCGCGATGGCGCTGTTCGGCATCGGCGCGCTGCTGTTCGAAACCCGCGAAGTCCGCTGGACCGCCGAGTTCGTGCTGGCGCTGACCTGGCTGGCGCTGGTGCTGTCGATCGGTTCGATCGGCCTGTTGTACTGGCTGATCCGCCGCTCGGCGGCGACGTCGGTGGCGAGCCTGTTCTATCTGGTGCCGGCCGTGACCGCGCTGATGGCCTTCGTGCTGTTCGACGAGCGCCTCGACGCCATCGCCATCGCCGGCATGGCGATCTGCGCCGCCGCGGTGTTCCTGGTGAACCGGACGCGGGTCTAGCGGCAAGCGGCTATGCGGTCGTCCGGCTCAAGCCGAACGCATCGGATGAAGTCGGAGCGGGCCGAACAAGCAAGATGGGCTGTGGAATACTGGGGCGCGGGCCGAGCCGGGCGATGACCATGGGGGCAGGGTGGCGCCCCGTAGTCGGCCGTCAGTCCGGGGCGCTGCAAAGTCGCGAAGCCGGAATCCGGGGCGGCAACAAGCTCTGCACTTCGGGGGCGCACAGACGTGCCGTGCGCCCCGAATGAAGACGGGCGAAGCGCGCGAACTCACGGAGACAGATGCCCGACAGCTCTGCGTCACCCCCTCAGCAAGAAGCCTCCGGCCTGGTGACCGGAGGCTTCTGCGGTGGAGAAGGAAAGCGGCTCAGCGCTTGGACTTCTTGGCTTTCTTGCCAGCCTTTTTCGCGGCCGCCTTGGGAGCCTTCTTGGCCGACTTCTTGGCGGTTTTCTTCGCGGTCTTGCCGGCGGACTTGGTGGCTTTCTTCGCAGCCTTCTTGGCGGTTTTCTTGGCGGCCTTCTTGGTCGCCTTCTTCGCGGCCTTCTTGGCCGGAGCCTTCTTGGCCTTCTTGCCGGTCACTTTGGTAGCGACCTTCTTGGCCGCCTTACGGGCCTTCTTCACCACCTTCTTCACTTCGCCGGCGGCGGTGTCGATGGCGTCGGTCACTTGATCGATCAACGGCTTGTCGTCGTCCATGTCGTCCCCCAAGGGTTTGCAGAACAGGGTTTACAGAAACTGCAGATGGAATCGACGATAGCCGATTCGCGACTGTTAGTAGTGAGACTAACCAAAGTTGTTCAACGTTGACGCAGTTTGGCGTAGGCCGCAAGGGCCCGCTGCCGTCCGGCCTTGTGGTCGACGATCGGCTCCGGGTAGTTGTCGCCCAGCGCAACGCCGGCTGCGGCGAGCTCGACCGGCGTCGCGCTCCACGGCTGGTGAATGAATTTATTCGGCAGCGCGGCGAGTTCAGGCACCCAGCGCCGCACGTAATCGCCGGCAGGATCGAATTTTTCGCCCTGCAGCACCGGATTGAAAACGCGGAAATACGGCGCCGCATCGGCGCCGCAGCCGGCGACCCACTGCCAATTGCCGGGGTTGCTACCGGGGTCGGCGTCGACCAGCGTGTCCCAGAACCACGCTTCGCCGAGCCGCCAGTCGATCAGAAGGTGCTTCACGAGAAACGACGCCGCCACCATGCGGACGCGGTTGTGCATCACGCCGGAGTGCCAGAGTTGCCGCATCCCGGCGTCGACGATCGGATACCCGGTGCTGCCGCGCTGCCAGGCCTTCAGCGCGTCATCGTCGCTGACCCAGGGAAAGTCATCGAAGGCCGGCTGCAGATTGCGCGCCGCCATGTCGGGATGATCAGCGAGCAGATGCCGGCAGAACTCGCGCCAGCCGACCTCGCTGAGGAATTTGTCGACGTCGGCGGCGATCGCCGGCCGCTCCGCGGCGGCGAAACGCGCGGCGTACCAGACCTGCCGCGGCGTGATTTCGCCGAACCGCAGGTAGGGTGACAGAAACGATGTCGCGTCGCGATCGGGGCGGTCGCGGCCCGG
The DNA here is from genome assembly GCF_022271405.1 of Rhodopseudomonas infernalis. Taxonomy (GTDB): domain Bacteria; phylum Pseudomonadota; class Alphaproteobacteria; order Rhizobiales; family Xanthobacteraceae; genus Rhodopseudomonas; species Rhodopseudomonas infernalis. The sequence continues at coordinate 51,245 of NZ_JAJNAL010000022.1, forward strand.
CGTGTAGCCCGGCAGGCTTTCCAGGAAGGCGCTGAGTTTCTCGCGCGCGGCGTCTTCGCCCGCGACCCAGCTGTCGCGCAGGCCGCCGGCCCAATCCGGCTTGGTCGGCTCGAGTTGCCAGGAGGCCAGGTCATCACTCGGCAGGTCCCGCACGCCGCGCAGCTTGGCTGGCGCCGGCTGCGGCTTCGGCGGATCGCCGAGGCTGAGGACGCGGCGCCAGAACGGCGTGAACACCCGCAGGCCGCGGCCTTCCTTAGTGCGGATCGCAGCGGGCGCGGCGAGCAGATCGCTGCCATGGCGATGATGCGGAATGCCGGCGACGCTGAGCGCTTCGGCGAGGTCGTCGGCGACGGCGCGATAGGGCGCGATCTCGATCTCGATCCAGTGCACGGCTGCGGCATCTGTCTGGCGCGCCAACTCGGCGATGATCTCGGCGGTCGGGCCGCGGCGCAGGGTCAGCGCGGCGCCGCGCTCGGCGAGGTTGTTGTCGAGCGCACGCAGCGATTGCGCCAACCACCAGCGCGACGCCGCGCCGAAAGGCCGCGCCTCAGGGGGGCGGAGCTGTGGGCTGTGCTCATCGAGCACGTAGATGCAGATCAGTGGCGCCCCGCTGGCAGCGGCTTCATGCAGCGCCGGGTGATCGGACAGCCGCAGATCGTCGCGAAACCAGACGATGACGGGGCGGGATGCGGCTTTGGCCATCAGGGGATCCATCGCGAAGGAAATCGGACATCGGGCGTGTTCAGGCTTGCAACCGAACAAGAAGTGAAGCGTATTGAATATGATGCGGCTGTTTGCGGGAGGCTGATGTGAAGCGGTATGGCGTTCTTTATCTGGCGACGTTTCTGGTTCTGATCCCGCTGGATTTCCTTTTCCTCGGAACGATTGCGAAGAGCTTCTTCAACGCACAAGTCGGCGAAATGCTCGGCCCCGTCCGCATGGTGCCGGCGGTAATTTTCTATCTGCTGTACGTCGTCGGCATCCTGGTATTCGTCAATGGCGCGGCGACGGCGACCTGGCAATCCGCGTTGATCTACGGGGCGTTGTTCGGGCTGTTCTGCTACTCGACCTTCGAGCTCACCTCACTGGCGCTGCTGAAGCACTGGACCTGGCCGGTGGTCGCGGTCGACATCTCCTGGGGGATGTTCGTCACCGCGGTGTCCGGCTCGCTCGGCCTGCTGCTCGCCGACTGGTGGTCGCCGCGCTGACGGCGTCGCCTCTCGACGCCCTGAAATCCGTTTATCCGTCCAAGCCGCTGCGGCCGCGCTTTCATGTGCGGCCGCAGCTTTGCATGGTGCGATCATGTCACCGGCAAGGCGCCAACCGGGCGCCGGCGCGGCTGAACCTTCTCGGCTCCAGGTGCGACAGTTTGATTAGCAAGTTGCCCCGATAAAGCCTTCGACGCGCCGCAACGCCGCCGGAGCAGCTTGCAATCTCATCGTCGGTGACTTCGGTCACTGCGACTTGTGCGCAACGCTGTTGATAACTTCTCGGCGCGAAGCACGGAACTCGCAAGCGACGACGAAAGCTTAACCGAGCGTTTACGCCGGCGTGGAAATGCTGGTCGACAACCAACATGAAGAGCAAGGAACCATGACTGCCGCCGCTGTCCTGGCCGACGAGATCGGCATCGAACCCCACCGGATTTCCGACCGCTATGGCGCCGCACAGGCGCTCGGTGTCGTGCGCGACGGTGTGATCACCGGCGAGGGCCCGACTACGCAGGGCAGAGTCCACTTCTCGCGGACACTCGACGCAGCCGACGCTGCCTGGTGTGTGCGCATCCTCACAGCCAATGCGGTCGAGAACCAGCCGATCAGCCGCGCCGAGTGCGAAGCGCTGTTCGAGATCAACGCCGCCGCCGCCGAGCGCAAGGACGGCGGCCGCTTCGACGACCTGTTCGCCAAGGCTGTGGTGCATCACGCCGCCGCGGCCTCGGGTCTGCCGGTGCCGTCGCGCAGCGTCGCGCTCGCGCCCGACACCGAGATTGAGTCTTGGGCTCCGACCCAGGCGGTCGGCGTCAACACCGAAGTGCTGGAGTGGATCTCCCGGCAGATGCGCGGCAGCGCGCGTCCGAACAACCGCACCTTGATGCGGATGGTCGCGACCCTCATCGGCGTCGCCACCCTGCCGCTGATCCAGCTGCCGAACGTGTTCGATCTGGGGATGTAAGTCCTCCGTCATGGCCGGGCTTGTCCCGGCCATCGACGCCTTGCCGCCCGTCGAGGCTGGAAGACGTGGATGCCCGGGACGAGCCCGGGCATGACGAGTTGATAAGTGAAATTTCAGAAACGGCGGGGATTACTTCCCCGCCGTTTTCTTTTTGCCGGTGTCGTCGAGCCCGAGCGTGCGACCCGGGAAGCCGGCGGCGTCGAAATAGCGCTGGTCGCCGACGCGCTGGAACGCCAGCACGGTGCGCAGGCCGTTTGCCGGCTTGGAGCGGAGCACGCTCGACGTCGCCTTGGGTATCGCGCCGTCCGGCATCGCCTCGGTCATCACCCGGCCGACCAGGCTGCCCTTGTTGGTCGGCGTCAGGCCGAGCAGATGTGCGGCGGTGAAGCCGACGTCGGCGTTGCTGACGGGCAGGGGGTCGACGAAGCCGGCCTTGAAGCTCGGCCCGATCGCCGCCATGAAGTTCATGGTGTCGCCGCGGCTGAACGAGCCGTGCATGCCCTGGCCCTGCCGCAGCACGGTATCGGCGACCTGCACCGAGCAGGTGGTCGGCTCGGCGCATCCGGACGCGTAGGATCGGAAATTGACGACGATCGCCGGCGTCGGCGTGCGCGCCTGGCCCTTCAGGTTGAGCGCCGACATCGGCAGCGTGCCGGGAAAGCTGCCGAGCGCGTCGTCGACGAACAGGCCGCTGACATAGTCCTGGGCGAGCAGCGCCTTGATGGTCCGCGCGGCGAGTTTCTTGTCCTTGTTCGGCAGATAGATCAGGTCGGAGCCGCCATTGGTGGCGACCACCACGTCCGGCTTGGCGGGATCGGCGCCGAGCACGCCGTTGCCGAATTTGGGATGGGCATCGGCAGCGACCGGCTTGTTGCCGTCGTTCGGATCCGACAGCGGCAGCTGCAGCGCCTTGGCCAGATCGATCGCGAGGAAGCCCATCGGCAGAAAGCCGGCCGGCGTGTCCGCATAGGTCACCTTGGCAGACGGGCTGGTCTTGCTCTCCTTGGAGATTGTCGAGAAGCCGTGGTCGGCGGACACGATGATGTTGGTCGTGGCGCTCAGCCCGAGTTCATCCAGCGCCTTGCGAAGCTGCGCGAGGTTATTGTCCGCATTGCGGATTCCGGCCATCGAGGTCGGGCCGTTGATGCCGGGCGTGATGCTGTTGAGGCTGTCGCCCTGGTTGTGTTGGCTGCCGTCCGGATCGCGCGACCAGAACACCAGCACGAACGGCTTGCTGCGCTCCTTGAACAGCGGCAGCACCACCTTGGTGGCGACGTCGGCGAAATAGGCCTGCTGCGGGATGTTGGCGACCACGGTGCCGGGCGTCGTGGCGTTGCCGGCCTTGGCGTTGTCGCCGCGGGACGGCGTGGCGGTCGGCAGCCCGGCCTTCTCCAGCGCCGCCTTGATCTCGTCGGAGAGCGGAACGCCCTTGGCCGAGCCGGTGGCGTCGTCGAACACGACCGAATGCAGGCCGGGCTTGTCGGCGCGGTCGGTGTGGTCGAACAGCAGGGTCGGGCCGACCTTGCCGATCGCCGCGGTGCTCAGCCCCTTGTCGCGGGCCAGCTTCAGCAGGGTCTCTTCGTTCAGGTAATTGCCGTCGAAATGATTGTCGATGTCACCCAGCACGTCGTCGTTCTCGATGAACGGAACCACGGTGTTGCCGGCCGGGACCGAGGGGTAGCCGGTATAGATCGTGTTACTGAAGGTGCCGGTGTCGCCGAGGTAATGGCCGGTGGCCATCGCCGAGCTGTTGGCCATGGTAAAGGTCGGAAACAGCGAATGCGGATTCCGGAAATTGACCCCCTGGTCGCGCAGCGCCGCCATGGTGGGCGCGGTTTCCTGTGTCACGGTCGATGCCCGCAGGCCGTCGGGGATAAACAGAATCAGGTTGCGGGGCTGGCCGTTCTGGGCGAAAGCGGAGGCTGTCGACAGGAGGACAAGGCCCGCGGCGAGTGGGGTGAAGATGCGACGCATGGATATCCCTCGGGCTGGAAAAACGGGGGGCCGGCGACGTACCCCTTCGCATTAACTAGTTTTCCTCGGCGACAGAATTGTTACAAGCACACGCGCAATGCCGATTGCCGTCCCGGCCGGGAGGGCAGAACCACCCCAAGGTCGCAAGCAACAAGAACATGTTCAAACGCATCCTGATCGCCAACCGTGGCGAGATCGCCTGCCGGGTCATCAAGACCGCGCGCCTCATGGGTATCGAGACGGTGGCCGTCTATTCGGAGGCCGACCGCGACGCGCTGCACGTCGAAATGGCCGACGAGGCGGTCCTGATCGGACCGGCCGCGGCGGCCGAGAGCTATCTGGTGATCGAGAAGATCGTCGAAGCTTGCAAGAAGACCGGCGCCGAGGCGGTGCATCCCGGCTACGGCTTCCTGTCCGAGCGCGAGTCGTTCCCGCGCGCGCTGGCCGACGCCGGCATCGTATTCATCGGTCCGAACCCCGGCGCTATCGCCGCGATGGGCGACAAGATCGAATCCAAGAAGGCGGCCGCCAAGGCCAACGTCTCGACCGTGCCGGGCTATCTCGGCGTGATCGAGGACGACAAGCACGCCGTCAAGATCGCCGACGAGATCGGCTATCCGGTGATGATCAAGGCGTCGGCCGGCGGCGGCGGCAAGGGCATGCGCATCGCGCATTCGACCAGTGAAGTGGCCGAGGGCTTCAACCTCGCCAAGGCCGAGGCCAAGGCCTCGTTCGGCGACGACCGCGTGTTCATCGAGAAGTTCATCGTCGATCCGCGCCACATCGAGATCCAGGTGCTCGGCGACAAGCACGGCAACGTCATCTATCTCGGCGAGCGCGAATGCTCGATCCAGCGCCGCAATCAGAAGGTGATCGAGGAGGCCCCGAGCCCGCTGCTCGACGAGGTCACCCGCCGCAAGATGGGCGAGCAGGCCGTCGCGCTGGCCAAGGCCGTGAATTACGACTCGGCCGGCACCGTCGAATTCGTCGCCGGCCAGGACAAGAGCTTCTACTTCCTCGAAATGAACACCCGCCTGCAGGTCGAACATCCGGTCACCGAAATGGTCACCGGCATCGACCTCGTCGAGCAGATGATCCGTGTCGCGGCCGGCGAGAAGCTGCAGATCGCGCAGAAGGACGTGCACCTGACCGGCTGGGCGGTCGAGAGCCGCGTCTATGCGGAAGATCCGTTCCGCAACTTCCTGCCCTCGATCGGCCGCCTGGTGAAGTATCGCCCGCCGGCCGAGAGCAGCTTTGAAGGCGTCACCGTGCGCAACGACACCGGCGTGCAGGAAGGCGGCGAGATCTCGATCTTCTACGATCCGATGATCGCCAAGCTGGTGACGCATGCGCCGTCGCGCGCCGCGGCGATCCAGGCCCAGGCGCACGCGCTCGACGCCTTCTACGTCGACGGCATCCGCCACAACATCCCGTTCCTGTCGGCACTGATGACGCATCCGCGCTGGCGCGAGGGCAATCTGTCGACCGGCTTCATCGCCGAGGAATTCCCGCAGGGCTTTGCGGCGCGTCCGCCGGAGGGCGAGGTCGCCCGCCGCATCGCCGCGGTCGGCGCCGCGATCGACCGCGTCATCGGCGAGCGCAAGCGCAAGATCTCCGGCCAGATGATCGGCCGCGCGGTGATCCGCGAACGCCGCCGCTGCGTCTGGCTCGATCGCACCGAAATCCCGCTCGACGTGATCCGCGAGGGCGAGGGCTTCGTGGTGCGCTTCCTCGAGGCCGATGGCTCGCTCGGCCAGCCGCACCAGCTGCTGTCGTCGTGGATTCCCGGCGAACCTGTGTGGGAAGGCACGCTCGACGGCCATCCGGTGGCGATGCAGGTCCGCGCCATCCCGAACGGCTTCCGGCTGGCGCATCAGGGCTACGAAGTCGGCGTCAACGTCTTCACCGAGCGCGAGGCTACTGCCGCACGCTGGATGAAGGAAGGCGACAAGGCCGACACCGGCAAGAAGGTGCTGTGCCCGATGCCCGGCCTCGTCGTCTCGATCGCCGTGGCCGAAGGCCAGGAGGTCAAGGCCGGCGAGACGCTCGCAGTGGTCGAGGCGATGAAGATGCAGAACGTGCTGCGCGCCGAGCGCGACGGCCAGATCAAGAAGATCCACGCCGCCGCCGGCGCCACGCTGGCGGTCGACGCGGTGATCATGGAATTCGCGTAAGCGCCATGGCCTGGCGCGACCGCCGCGGTGCGCTGCGCTCGATCCTGTCCGGATCGGCCTGCGTGCGCCCCGCGTCGGTCTATGACGCGATCTCGATCCGGATCGCCGACGACCTCGGCTTCGGGCTGGGGATGTTCGGCGGTTCGGTCGCCTCGCTGGCGATCCTCGGCGATCCCGACATCGCCCTGATCACGCTCACCGAACTTTCCGAACAGATGCGCCGGATGGCGCGCGCCGCGGCGCTGCCGGTGCTGGTCGATGCCGACCACGGCTACGGCAACGCGCTCAACGTCCGCCGCACCGTGCAGGAGCTGGAGGCGGCTGGCGCCGCCGGGCTGACCATCGAAGACACCCTGCTGCCGCAGGCCTATGGCGAGGCCAAGCCGCAACTGATTTCCCACGACGAAGGCCTCGGCAAGATCAAGGCGGCGCTCGACGCGCGGCTCGATCCGAGCCTGGTGATCGTCGGCCGCACCGGCGCCTGCGCGATTAGTTCGCTCGACGATGCGATCGAGCGCGCGGTGGCCTATGAGGCGGCCGGCGTCGATGCGCTGTTCTTCACCGGGGTAAAGACGCGCGATCAGCTCGCCGCGATCAGCGTCGCGACGACGCTGCCGATCGTGCTCGGCAGTCCTCCGGCGGAGCTGGCCGACTGGGACTATCTGGCCGTGCAGCGGGTACGGATCGCGGTGCAGGGCCACGCGCCGATCGCGGCGGCGACCGAGGCGGTGCACAAGACGTTGTCCGCCATCCGCGCCGGTGTCGCGCCAAAACAGCTCACCGGGCTGGCGTCCGCCGAACTGATCGATCAGATCACCCGCGCCGACCTCGTCGCCGAGCGCGGCGTGCATTTCCTCGGATTGAAGCGGCCATGACGGCGATCCTCCGCCAGGTCACGATCCGCGGCCGCGTCCAGGGCGTCGGCTATCGCGTCTGGGTGGCGCAGACCGCGGAGTCCTACGGCCTCGACGGCTGGGTCCGCAACCGCCGCGACGGCAGCGTCGAAGCGCTGTTCGCCGGCGCCGAAGTAACCGTCGCAGACATGATCGCCAAATGCCACCACGGCCCGTCGGCCTCGCGTGTCGACGCGGTGGCGGTGGAAGAGGCGGGTGCCGAGCTACTGGCGCAGCGCGGGGCGGGCGAACGGTTTTCGATTTTGCCGACCGTGTAGTCGGATCGTCGCGCTCCGCTCAACTAACCGTCATGCCCGGCCTTGTGCCGGGCATCCAGGTTCTTGTGCGTTGAGGCAAGGAAGACGTGGATGGCCGGGACGAGCCCGGCCATGACGGCGTTGTGCGCAGTTATTTGATGAGAGCCGTTCTGCTAGGTGGAATCTTGATGATGCGCAGCCACAAGTACAACCTCATGGTGAGGAGGCGCGCAGCGCCGTCTCGAATCATGCGCCACCGGCACTGTGTGGCCCCATCCTTCGAGACGCCCGGCTTCGCCGGGCTCCTCAGGATGAGGATTCAGTGCCTCTGGAAAAGGCCGGGTTGCTTCAATCAATCGATGAAGTGCACGAGTATCAAGATCCACGTCTCCGTCATCGCGAGCGAAGCGAAGCAATCCAGACTCCGGGCGCTGCAGCTGGATTGCTTCGTCGCTGCGCTCCTCGCCATGACGGGGCGAAGTCTTGCGTGCTGCCGCTGCGACTTGACGTGTCATTCTTGGCGGCGATTGCGTGCCCCGGCGCGACGCCTGCTCTTATCATCCGTCGCACGTCTCATTATCGCGCATCGCCAACCTGTGATTGTCGCCGCTGTCTTGATCGCGCAGCACGCATTCGCGCCGACGATCTATCGTCGATGCAGCGCACAAATTTGCGAGTTGTTAGTGCGACAATTTGGCCTTGCAATTAGTAAAAAGACGGGGGAGGATCGGGTAACTAAAAAGAAGCAAGGCTTGGGATGGCGCTCAGTCGGGTTAGTCAGCAGGGCATCGTGCTCGGCATTTTTGCCGTCATGTTTGCCGCATTCGTCGTTTTTCTGCCGGGTTTCTTCACCACTGCGAATATGCTGACGCTGCTGCAGAACGTCTCTGTTCTCGGCATCCTCGGCCTCGCGATGGCGATCGTGGTGATCGGCCGCGGTATCGATATCTCGCTCATCGCCGTGCTCGCCGTGCCGCCCGGGCTGGTGCTGCAGATGGTGCAGGACGGCAGCTCGCTGCCTTTCGCGCTGTCGGTTGCGTTGCTGCTGTCGGTTGCGTTCGGTGTGTTCAACGGTTGGCTGATCGCCTACGCTGAAGTGCCGGCGCTGTTCACGACGCTGGCGAGCGGTCTACTTCTCGCGGGTTTCGGCCAGGCGGCGCTGTTCAAGCTCGACGTGGTGCAATGGAGCCCCGGCATGCAGGGCTTCGAATGGCTCGGGCAGGGGCAGTTGCTCGGCGTTCCATTGCCGATCATCGTGTTCGCGATCGCGTGCCTGTTCGTCGCCTTCCTGCTTCGCAGCACGCGGCCCGGCGCCTATATCTACGCGGTCGGCGACAACCCGAGCACCGCGCGCGTCACCGGCATTCCGACGCGTCCGATCGTCGTGCTGCAATACGTGCTGGCGGCGCTGATCGGCTGCTTCGCCGGCCTGGTGATGGCGTCGTCGGTCAACAGCATGCCGACCCGCATCTTCAATTCGACGATGATCTACGACGTCATTCTGGTCGTCGTGCTCGGCGGCATCGGCCTGTCGGGCGGCCGCGGCGGTGTGCTCAACGTGGTGATCGGCACGCTGCTGATCGGCACCATGCTCAACGGCATGACGATCATGGACGTCTCGTATTCGGGGCAGAATCTGGTGAAGGGCGTCGTGCTGCTGATCGCGGTGATCGCCGACTCCTTCCTCAACCCGCGCAACGAGGAGACCGCCCAGCAGGGCGACATCTAGCGAACGACCAAAGCCACGGCGAGCAACGCCGGGCGACGAAGGCCAACGACCAGGGGAGGTAATGATGTCGGTTCAACTGAAGCGAACTGCACTACGGCTGATCTTCGCCGCGACCGCGGTAGCGGCGATGGCGCTGCCCGCACGCGCGCAGCAGGGGCTCGACGAGCCGTTCCAGGCGCCGTTCAAGGCGGCGCTGGCCGGCAAGACCGTCGCCTATATTCCGGTGGCGATGAATTTCGACCTCACGGAAGGCTGGTTCGCCGGCGTCAAGCGCGAGCTCGAGCCGTTCGGCATGAAGGTGATCGTGCGCGATCCGAACTGGAGCACCAGCGCCGGCGCGCAGGCGCTGACGACGCTGATCTCGGAGAAGCCGGCGGCGATCATCGTGCACAATCCCGACGTGCAGACCTACGCCAAGCTGCTGCAGCGCGCCGAGAAGGAAGGCATCTTCATCATCCAGATCAACATGGGCTCGGTGTATCGCAGCTCCGCCTTCGTCGGCGCGAACTGGATCGAGGTCGGCGAGCGCGCCACCGAGGCGGTGGTGAAGGCCTGCGAAGGCAAGTCCGGCAAGGTCGCGATCATGCAGGGCGCGTTGTCGGCGGCGACCTCGGCCTATACGCTGAAGGGCGTCGAGAACGTGCTGGCCAAGCATCCGGAGATCAAGGTGGTGTCGTCTCAGGCGGCCGACTGGGACGCGGCCAAGGCCAAGGCGATCACCCAGACCGTGCTGAAGCAGAACCCGGATTTGTGCGGAATCGTCGGCTTCTGGGACGGCATGGACATCGGCACCGCAGCGGCGGTCAAGGAAGCGGGCCTCACCGGCAAGGTGTTCGTCGCCACCTCGGGCGGCGGCGAGCGCAAGGGCGCCTGCGAGCTGGTGAAGTCGGGCGCGTTCGATCTCAACCTCAGCTACGACGTGCCGATCCAGGCCGCCGACATGGCGGCGATGATCAAGTGGCTGCTGTCGTCCGGCGTCAAGCCGGGCGAGGTGAAGGGCTCGATCTACACCACGTTGATCCCGATCACCAAGGAGAACGCCAGCTCCGACACCGCGTGCTGGAATCTCAGCGACCTGAAGAAGTAGCGCACGCGTTTTCCGATCCAGCGCCGCCCGCGTATTGCGGGCGGCCGCTGCGGGCGCGCGCCCTCACATCGGCGACCATCCAGTCCAGCGGGCACCATGCAAGAAACTCTCGTCAAGTTTAAGTCGCGCTACTGGCCGGATCATCTGCTCGGCGAGATCCTGTCGAAGCGGTGGACCGAAACCGCGATCCCGATGATCGTGCTGATCGTGGTAGCGGTTGCGCTCAGCCGCGCGATCCCCGGCTTCCTGTCGCCCGCGTCGCTCGGCGACACCGCGCGGCAGGCCGGCGAGATCGGCTTCGTGGTGCTCGGCATTGCGCTCGTCGTGATCGTCGGCGGCATCGATTTGTCGGTCGGCTCGATGTTCGCGCTGTGCGACTTCTGCGCGCTGTATTGCCTCAACGTGCTGAACTGGCCGGTGCCGGCGGTGATCGTCGCCACCATCGCCTGCGGCGCACTGCTCGGCAGCATCAACGGCATCCTGATCGGCTATCTGCGGCTGCGGGCCTTCATCACCACGCTGATCACGCTGATCATCTTCCGCTCCGCCTACGATCTGCTGCTGGTCGGCAATTCGGTCAAGATCGCCTCGTCGATGCCGGACTTTCCGTTGTGGGACTTCATCGGCGGCGGCGACGTGTTCGGCGTCCCGAGCGTGGCGCTGCTGTATGTCGTGATCGCGATCTTCGGCCATATCTTCCTGACGCGGCTGCGACCGGGCTGGCACATCACCGCGATCGGCGGATCGCGCCGCTCGGCATATAATTCCGGCATCCCGGTCCGCCGCACCATCGCGCTGTGCTACGTTGCCAGCGGCGCCCTGACCGCGATCGGCGCGCTGTTCTTCGCCGCAAGGCTCGGCACCGTCGGCGGCGACGTGGGCGTCGGACTCGAAGTCACGGTGCTGACCGCGACCGTGCTCGGCGGCATCACGCTCGGCGGCGGCAAGGGCTCGGTCGCCAAGGCGCTCGCCGGCACGCTGATCGTGCTGCTGATCACCAACGGTCTGACCACGCTGTCGGTGCGCGGCGGCTATAACCGCATGGTGCTGGCGTCCATCCTGCTGGTCGCGGCGATGATCGACATCCGCTGGCTGAAGAATCGCAACCGCATCATCAGCAAGGTCTATGTAGCGCCGGCCTATCACTACCTGCCGCCGCCGCCGTCGACCGAGATCGGCAAGGGCGGGCCGTTCGAGCAGAACGACAAGCTGCGCGACGTCTCGCTGATCGGTCTCGGCAAGATCGAGGCGCCCGAGGACGTGATCCTCGACCGCCACGACAACCTCTATGCCGGCTCGCGGCACGGCGATATCATGAAGTTCCATGCGCCGGACTACACCCGGATGGAGGTGTTCGCGCATATCGGCGGCCAGCCGCTGGGCATGGCGTTCGACCGCAACGACAATTTGTACTGCTGCATCGGCGGCATGGGGCTGTATCGGATCACGCCGGACGGCAAGGTCGAAAAGGCGACCGACGAAACCAACCGCAGCCTGTGGTCGGTCAACGATGACAGCCGATTGCGGCTCGCCGACGATCTCGACATGGCCGACGACGGCCGGATCTTCTTCTCGGAAGCCACCGTGCGTTACGAGATGGACGAGTGGCCGGTCGACGGCCTCGAGGCGCGCGGCAACGGTCGCATCATCTGCTACGATCCGAACACCAACACCACCCGCACCGTGCTGCGTGGGCTGAAATTCCCCAACGGCATCGCGATCGCCAGCGACCGCCAGTCGATCCTGTTCGCCGAAACCTTCGGCTGCTCGATCAAGCGCTATTGGTTCGACGGGCCGAAATCCGGCAAGGTCGAAGTGGTGATGGACAATCTGCCGGGCTATCCGGACAACATCAATCTCGCCTCGGATGGCAACTACTGGCTGGCTTTGGTCGGGATGCGTTCGCCTGCGCTCGATCTGGCCTGGCGGATGCCGGACTTCCGCCGCCGCATGGGCAAGCGTCTGCCGGTCGACGAATGGCTGTTCCCGAACATCAACACCGGCTGCGTCGTCAAATTCAACGAGCAGGGCCAGATCCTCGAATCCTTCTGGGACCTGTCGGGCGCCAATCATCCGATGATCACCTCGATGCGCGAGCATCGCGGCCATCTCTATCTCGGCGGCATCGCCAACAACCGCATCGGCCGCTACAAGTTAGAGGGCGCCGACCCGAACTTCGTGCAGTACGACAAGCGATGGGGGAAACAGGCATGATCCCGGCGCTTCGCGAATTCGCGCATCGCTTCCTCGGCCGCGGCGAGGGCGCCATCACGGTGCCGCCGTTCGACGGCGCGCTGAAGCCGAACCAGGCGCTCGAACACGCCGAGACGGTCGCCGAGCTACCCGCAGCCGAAGACCTCGCCACGGATGGCACCGTGCTCTATGTCGCGGATGGCGATGCGGTGCTGCGGATGGAGGGCGACAAGCTCACGCCGGTCCGCCGCTTCGAGCAGCCGCTGACGGCGCTGTGCGCGCTGCCGGACGGCCGGCTCGCCGTCGCACTGGCCGGGCGAGAGGTGCGGGTGTTCGCGCCGGGTGACGGCGCCGACATCGTGATCAACGGCTCCGGCATGACCGCGGTGAATGCGCTCGCGCCTGGACGCAGCGGCACCTTGCTGGCGACCGACGGCTCGACCGAACGGGCCTATGCGGAATGGGGCCGCGATCTGCTCAGTCGTGGGCGCAGCGGCCGGCTGCTGTCGATCGATCTCGCCTCGCGAAAGGTCGAGGTCGTCGCGTCGGGTCTGCGTTACGCATTCGGCGCGGCGGCTTCCGGCGATGCGGTGCTGGTCAGCGAGAGCTGGAGCCATCAGCTGATCGCGATCGGCGACGGTGCCGCCAAGCCGGTGCTCGATCATCTGCCGATGTATCCGTCGCGGCTGACGCCGGCGCCGGACGGCGGTTTCTGGCTCACCGCCTTCACGGCGCGGACGCAACTGATCGAATTCGTGCTGCGCGAAGCCACCTATCGCCGCCGGATGATGGCGGAGATCGATCCGGAATTCTGGATCGTGCCGCGGCTGCGGGCCGGGCAGTCGTTCCGTGAACCGATGCAGGGCGCGCATCTGAAGACCATGGGCGTCATCAAGCCGTGGGCGCCGCCGCGATCCTACGGCCTCGTGGTGCGGCTCGGCCGCGACTACGCGCCGCTGTATTCGCTGCACAGCCGCGTCGACGGCAGCAATCACGGCGTGGTCGCCGCGGTCGAGATCGCGGGCAGCCTCTACGTTCTCGCCAAGGGACCGGGCCGGCTGCTGCGCATCAAGCTCTCCGAGGTCGAAGGCGAGGTCGGCGCATGACGGACAATGTTCTCGAATTCCGTAAGGCGACCAAGCTGTATTCCGGCGTGCCGGCGATCGACTCGGTCGACTTCCAACTGCGCCGCGGCGAGATCCACGCTCTGGTCGGCGAGAACGGCGCCGGCAAGTCGACGCTGACCAAGGCGATGGCCGGCGTGGTGACTCTGACCTCCGGCATGATGCTGGTCGACGGCAAGGAGGTCGCGCCGAAGACCCCGCTTGAAGCGCGGCATCTCGGCATCGGTATGGTGTTTCAGGAGAACAGCCTGGTGCCGACCATGACGGTGGCGCAGAATCTGTTTCTCGGACAGGAGAAGTTCTACAACCGGCTGCGCGGCATCTACATCGCCGCCCAGCAGTTCCTGCAGTCGCTGAACTTCGACGTGACGCCGACTGCGACAGTGGGGATGCTGGGCGCGGCGCAGAAGCAGATGGTCGAGATCGCCCGCGCGGTGCTGCATCAGGCCAAGGTCATCATCTTCGACGAGCCGACCGCGACGCTGACGCCGGAGGAGAAGAAGTACTTCTTCGACCTGGTGCGCGACCTGAAGAAGCGCGGCGTGTCGATCGTGTTCATCTCGCACGCGCTGGAAGAGGCGCTGCTGCTCGCCGACCGCATCACCGTGCTGCGCGACAGCAAGCACGTCGTCACCGACGACGCCCGCAATTTCGATCGCGATCGCATCATCCAGGCGATGGTTGGACGCGATCTGTCGAACACGCTGTACGGCACGCGCAAGGCCACGGTGCGCCCGGCCGGCGAGCGGATGCTGACGATCCAGAATCTGAAGCTGGCGCCGATGGTGAAGAACAATTCGCTGTCGATCTTCGCCGGCCAGATCACCGGCGTATTCGGCCTGGTCGGGGCGGGGCGGACCGAGACCTTCAAGATCGCCGCCGGCGTGCTCAAGCGCGACATGTTCCACGGCGGCGAGATCCTGCTGCGCGGCGAGCCGGTACGCTACCGCGTGCCGGCGCCTGCGGTGAAGGACGGCATCGCCTACATCACCGAGGACCGCAAAGTCGAAGGCTTCTTCGAGACGATGTCGATCGCCCGCAACGTCTATCTCGGGCTGCTCGCCAAGTTTCCCGGCGGCCGCTTCCTGCTGTCGCGCCGCGAGGCACAGACCAGCGGCGAGGACTGGATCAAGCGGCTCAACGTCCGGGCGATCAGCACCAAGGCCAAGGTGGTGGAACTATCCGGCGGCAATCAGCAGAAGGTCGTGATCGCCAAATCGCTCGCGCAGGATCCGAGCGTGGTGATTTTCGACGAGCCAACCCGCGGCGTCGATGTCGGCGCCATCGTCGAGATTCACGAACTGATCAACCGGCTCGCCGACGAGGGAAGGGCGGTGGTGGTGATCTCGTCCTATCTGCCGGAAATTCTGGCGCTGTCCGATCGCATTCTGGTCAGCCGACAAGGCAAGGTGGTCGAGGAATTCTCCTGCCTGGACGCGACCGAAGAGAAAATCATGTACGCCGCCATCCATTGATGGGCGCCGGGATCGCGCACGCGACTGCGCCGGTTGTTTAGGGCACCGGCTCGCGCGATAGCGTGATCGCCGCTCGCCTCGCGCCAGGCCATGCGACGCCAGGACGAGGCGTGTGGCCTCTGGACGTTTTGACAAACGCTGTTTGTTAATGACAAATGCAACCTTCCGGCGCGGCAAACGTTATGAGCGTGGCGTTCGTAGAAGTTCCGGGTCGGCACCTTCCGCGTCGCGTCCCATCACGCACCGGCACGCTAACAACATCATGGATTCAGACGCCGACCGTGCCTGACACCCTCTTTGGTTTGCTGGAATCTGACGGGATGAGCGCAGCCGTGCAGTCGCACGACTGGTCTTGCACGCCGCTGGGCCCGTGGGACGGCTGGCCGCCGCCGCTGCGCGTGAGCGCGGCCACGATGCTGGCCTCGGCCATCCCATCCTTCATCGTCTGGGGCCCCGAGCAGACGCTGCTTTACAACGACGGCTATGTGGAACTGCTGGCCAGCCGGCATCCCGATGCGCTCGGACGCAGTTTCCGGGACGTATGGCCGGAAATCTGGTCGGATCTCGAGCCGCTGGTGACGCGGGCCTATGGGGGCGAAGCGCTTTCGCAGCAGAATCTGCCGCTGCGGATACAGCGCAAGGGCTACGCGGAAGAGACCTGGTTCACCTATTTCTACACTCCGATCCGCCTCGACGACGGCGGCAGCATCGGCGGTTTTTTCTGCGGATGTCTCGAAAACACCGAGTCGATGCGCAACGCCAAGGCGCTTGAGGAGGCCAATGCCAAACTGCAGCAGGCGCTCCGCGACCAGAGCGCCGCCAACGACGCCGTTGGTCGTAGCGAGGCGCGCTACCGGGCGCTGTTCGAGGCGATCGACGACGGTTTCTGCATCATCGAATTCTTCGACGGTCCGCACGGTCCGCTGAGTGACTACACGCATATCGAAGCAAATGCCGGCTATGAGAAGCAGACCGGCATCCCCAATATCGTTGGCCGGACGTTGCGAGACCTGGTGCCGGACGAGGCCGACGGCTGGGCCGAACTGTATCGCAGCGTGCTCGTCACCGGTCAGCCGCTGCATTTCGAGCGCGAATTTCTCGCGGTGAACCGCATCATCGAAGTATCGGCGACGCGGATCGAGCCGCCGGAGCTGCGTCAGGTCTCGGTGCTGTTCCGCGACATCACCGCGCGCAAGCGCGCCGAGGCCGCCTTGCGCGAGAGCGAAAGGATCGCGCGCGAGAACGTGCAGCGTGTCCAGCTCGCGCTCGCCGCAGGCGCCATCATCGGCACCTGGTTGTGGGACCTGCCGAGCGACCGCTTCACCGTCGACGAGGCGTTCGCGCTCTCGTTCGGTCTCGATCCGAAAAAAGGTCGCAACGGCCTCAGCCTCGCCCAGGTCGTCGAAACGGTTCATCCCGATGACCAGGCCGCGCTAGCCGCCGCGATCGACGAGGCCATCCGCCGCGGCGGACCCTACGCGCATCAGTACCGGGTGCGCCGTGCCGATGGAAAGTACTACTGGCTCGAGGCCAACGGCCGCGTCGATCTCGGCGCCGACGGCACGCCGCTCAGCTTCCCCGGCGTGCTGATCGACATCGAGGATCGCCGCGTGCTGGTCGAGGAGCGCGACCGCGCCATCGCCGAGCTGCGCGCGCTCAACGAGACGCTGGAGCAGCGCATCGCCGAAAGTCGCGCCGAGCTGATGCGCTCCGAAGAGCAGCTTCGGCAATCGCAGAAAATGGAAGCGGTCGGCCAGCTCACCGGCGGCCTGGCGCACGACTTCAACAATCTGCTCGCCGGCATCTCCGGCAGCCTGGAGATGATGAACACCCGGATCCGTCAGGGCCGACTGGGCGACGTCGACAAATACATGGTCGCTGCGCAGGGCGCGGTGAAGCGCGCAGCGTCGCTGACGCATCGGCTGCTCGCCTTTGCGCGCCGCCAGACGTTGACCCCGACGGCTGCCAACGTCAACCGGCTGGTGAGCGGGATGCTCGATCTCGTGCAGCGCACGGTAGGGCCGGGCATTGAGGTGCAGCACGTCGGCGCCACCGGGCTGTGGGCGGTGCTGGTCGACGTGCCGCAGCTCGAAAGCGCGCTGCTCAACCTGTGCATCAATGCCCGCGACGCGATGCCGGACGGCGGCAAGATCACGATCGAGACCGGCAATCGCTGGATCGATCGTGCGCAGGCGAATATCTACGATATTCCGACCGGACAATACGTCTCGCTGTGCGTGTCCGACACCGGCACCGGCATGACGCGCGACGTCATCGGCAAGGCGTTCGATCCGTTCTTCACCACCAAACCGATTGGCAAGGGCACCGGGCTCGGCCTGTCGATGATCTACGGCTTTGCGCAGCAGTCCGGCGGGCAGGTGCGGATCTATTCCGAGGTCGGCCAAGGCACGATGGTGTGCATCTATCTGCCCCGGCACCGGGGCGAAGAGGAGGACGACGAGCGCAGTCCGGACTCCGGCGTGATCTCCTTCGCCGAGGCCGGCGAAACGGTGCTGATCGTCGACGACGAACCCACGGTGCGGATGCTCGTCTCTGATGTGCTCGGCGATCTCGGTTACACCGCGCTGGAGGCCGCCGACAGCGTCGGCGGACTGAAATTGCTGCAATCCGACGCGCGGATCGACCTGCTGGTGACCGACGTCGGCCTGCCGGGCGGGATGAACGGTCGGCAATTGGCCGACGCCGCCCGCGAGACGCGGCCCGACCTCAACGTGCTGTTCATCACCGGCTTTGCCGAGAACGCGCTGCTCAACAACGGCCAACTCGAGCCGGGCATGGCGGTGCTGACCAAGCCGTTCGCGGTCGACACGCTGGCGGCGCGGATCCGCGAACTGATTTCGAAGTAATCACGTCGCAACACCTTCGTCAGTGTTGCAGCATACGTTCGTCGTCGCGTCGCGGTGGCGCGATGTGGGTTGCCGGATGGCTCGATGGGCTTTGCGCCGTGCAGTCGAGTCGCCGGGCCATCGCGTTGGCTCGTCTGGCGGTGTA
Source organism: Rhodopseudomonas infernalis (assembly GCF_022271405.1). Classification (GTDB taxonomy): domain Bacteria; phylum Pseudomonadota; class Alphaproteobacteria; order Rhizobiales; family Xanthobacteraceae; genus Rhodopseudomonas; species Rhodopseudomonas infernalis. The sequence goes on from NZ_JAJNAL010000022.1 coordinate 69,335, forward strand.
GTCCAGCAGCCAGTTCTCGAGTTCGTAAGGGTGCAGCGCCGGCGCATACAGAAAGCCCTGCACCACATCGCAGCCCAGGTCCGTCAACAGCGCGAGTTGACCTTCGGTCTCGACGCCCTCGGCCACCACGGTGAGCTGCAAGCTTTGGCCGACGCGGACCACCGTCGTGACGATCGCCCGCGCATTGGCGTCGCTTTCGATGTCGCGCATGAAGCCGCGGTCGATCTTCAGTTCGCGGATCGGCAGCTGCGTCAGTCGGCTGAGGCTGGAATAGCCGGTGCCGAAATCGTCGAGCGACAGGCCGACGCCGAGCGCGCGCAGCGCGTTCATCGTCTCGATCGCCTGCGGCCGCTCGTTCTGCACGACACTTTCGGTCACCTCCAGCATCAGGACCTCCGGCGCCAACCGGTATTCGGCGAGGATGTCGGCGACGATGGTGGAGAGGTCGGGTTTCTGGAAATTGGTCGGTGACATGTTGACCGAGACGTAGGGGACGTCGACTCCCTGATTGCGCCACAGCACCATCTGCCGGCACGCGGCCCGGATCGACCACATCGCTATCTGCTCGATCAGGCCGCAATCTTCTGCGAGCGGAATGAATTTGGCCGGCGAGATCTCGCCGAGCAGTGGATCACACCATCGCGCCAGCGCTTCGACGCCGTGGATCGCACCGTCCACGGTGCGGATCTGGGGCTGATAGCGAAGCTCCAGCCCCTCATTGGCGACGGCGAGACGCAGCGCGGCGCTGTAGGCCATGCGTTCTTCGGCGAGGCCGTTCATCTCGGCGCTGAAGAATCGCCAGGTCGCGCGGCCGGCACGCTTGGCTTGGTACATCGCGGTGTCGGCCTGACGGATCAGCGTGTCGATTTCAGCGGCGTGTTCGGGATACAGGCTGATGCCGATGCTCGCCGACATCGGGACTTGGCGCGTGCCGATGCCCAGCGGCTGGGTCAAGGCTGCGGAGATCCGTGCGGCGAGCTCGCCTGCTTCAGCGGCGTCGCGTCCAGGCATCACGATGACGAATTCGTCGCCGCCGAGCCGGCCGAGCCTATCGTTCGGCCCGAGCTGCGCCCGCAGGCGCTGCGCGAATTCGACAAGGAACTCGTCACCGGCTGAATGGCCGAGCGTGTCGTTGACGTCCTTGAAATTGTCGACGTCGAGGAACGCCAGCGCGACGTGGTCGCCCGGTCCGCACGAGCCGGTCGCGGCGGAGATCAGGTCGCGCAGCCGGGCGCGATTGGGTAGGCCGGTGAGCATGTCCTGATAGGCCAGCCGCTCGATCTGCGCGCGAGACTCCTTGCGCTCGATCGCGAGCGCGCCGAGATCGACGCAGGCGTCGATAATCTGGCGATGCCAGCGGCTCGGCGCGCGGCATTCGCGGAAATAGAATGCGAAGGTGCCGATCACGCGGCCGTCCTTGGACTTGATTGGCGATGACCAGCAGGCGCGCAAGCCGACGGCGAGAGCCAGTTCCTTGTAGGGCTGCCAGGTGGCATCATTGTCGATATCCATCGCGAGCATCGGCCTGCCATAGTAAGCGGCTGATCCGCAGGAGCCGACCATTGGGCCGATGGCGATCCCATCCAAGGCCTGCGAGTAGTCCGCCGGGAGGCTCGGACCGCCGAGCGGGCGGATCAGCCCGGCCCCGTCGATGTGCAGCAGCGAGGACACCACATCCGGCGCAATCGCTTCGACCAGCCTGCACAGACGGTCGGCGATCTCGGTGATCGGAAGTTCGTCGGCCAGCAGGGCCAGCGTCAGCTGCTGCAAAGAGCGCAACTGCTTTGTTTCGGAAATGTCGGTCAGCAGCGCGAACATGTAATCCGACTTGCCGCTGCCGCTGCGGAGCGCTTTGATGTCGGCCGAGATCCAGATCTCCTCGCCATTCTTATCGTAGGACAGGATCTCCTGCTCGCCACCGCCGGTGTCGCGCAGCGCGCGGCGCAGGCCGGCGAGCGAGCGGCGGTTGGTGTAGCGGCCGGCCAGCAGCTCGGTCGGGCGATGGCCTTTGGCCTGGCGCGGCGTGTAGCCGAACATCCTGGTGAAGGCAGGGTTGGTGTAGATGATGTTCTGCTCGGCGTCGGTCACAAACACGGCGCGGTTGGTCCGGTCGGTGATCGACCTGAGCATCGCGATGCTCTCGGGCAGCTCGACGTCGAGCGCGATCTCGCGCGCGCGGGCAATGGTGTAGGGCACACCGGCTATCTCGGCGCGGAACATCGACAGCGCCGCGGGCGTGAAGTTACCCTGACCGTTCATGATGCCGATTTCGCAATGAATGCTGCCGCCCCCGATCAATCCTGGGGATTCTGGACGACGTAGTTGATCGATGCCCAGACAGCTCACGGGACGGCCCAGCACGGCCGCGCGATCGCGAGTCCACAGCGCCTCTGCTGCAGCGTTGAAGTAGGTCACACGCTGATCGGCATCGATGATCACCACCGCTTCGGGAGCCTTGTCCAGAGCGAGCAACCTGATCTCTGTGTCTTCGATCGTGAGGTCGTCTCTGTGCATGGCTCCTCAAAGCTTCGGAATAGCCGTGTTCCGATTGATATTCGAATTCCGAAGCAATGTGGGGCGAAGGAATGATCAAACCGTTGGTTCGGTCCGCCGCTATCGGGGAGGCCGGTTTCATCCTTAGCTTTCCGTTGTCTGACGCTCGCAAAATCCGCGCAGGCTGTGGCGATCTGGAACAATTCGAGCGGGCGGACGATCACTTGGAACCGGCGTCGATCGATCAGACCAGGTGAATTACCAGATGCTCGCGGTCGTAGCGCTTGTCAGGTGCGCGCGACCTGTACCGGCACCACCGGCCCGAAGATCTCGGTAAACGCCGCTCTTAGCGCGATGTCGACGTCGGGCATCGTCACCGGCAAGCCGAGATCGACCAGACTGGTGACGCCGTAGCGGGGATCGCTGATGCCGCAAGGGACGATCGCCTGGAAGTGGCTGAGATCGGGTTCGACATTGATGGCGATGCCGTGCAGCGACACCCAGCGCTTCAGCCGGACGCCGATCGCGGCGATCTTGTCCTCGAAGCCGGCGCCCTTGTCGGGCCGCGCCACCCAGACGCCGACCCGGTCCTCGCGCCGCTCGCCGCGGACGTTGAAGGCGCCGAGTGTCGCGATGATCAGCTGCTCCAGCGCCGCCACATAGGCGCGGACATCCGGCCGCCGCCGCTTCAGGTCGAGCATGATGTAAGCCACCCGCTGGCCGGGGCCGTGATAGGTGAGCTGGCCGCCGCGCCCGGTGGCGAACATCGGGAATCGCGGGTCGAGCAGGTCGGTCGGCTGGCCGCTGGTGCCGGATGTGTACAGCGGCGGGTGCTCCAGCAGCCAGACCAGCTCGGACGATTCGCCGGCCGCGATCGCAGCGGCGCGCGATTCCATGGTCGCGACCGCCTCCGGATAGGGAATCGGGCCCTCCGAGATCAGCCATTCGGCCGGCGGACTGCCGGGGACGGGGGCAAAGCCGGCCAAATTCAGCGTCTGGCGCGGATGAACGGGCGCGTTAATCATTGAATAACCATACCGTGGTCAAGCTCGCGCAGTTCCACGCCTACCAGTCCGGGTTCCAGTGCCAACACTCGATAAAGTCTCGGTCGACCTCATGGTGGTGCTCGGCACCACTTCGATGCCGATTCACCAGGTTTTGCGCCTCAGCCGCGGCGCCATCATCGAACTGGACGCCACCGAGGCGGACGAGGTCAAGATCCTCGCCAATAACATGCCGATTGCCAGCGGTGTTGTGCTGGTGGATCGCAACCGCATCGCGGTCGAAGTCAAACAGATGTTGACGCGATCGCCAGATCGCCGATGACGGCCTTGTACCCCCTTCATTGATTTGTTAAATGGGCGCCGTCGATCCGGTCGGGCGCCCAGCCCAGACTGATCCCAAGCGCTCGTGGCGGAATTGGTAGACGCGCTGCCTTGAGGTGGCAGTGAGTAAAATCGTGGGGGTTCGAGTCCCTCCGAGCGCACCAAGAATTAGAGGCCAGTCTGCGGCCTTCTCAAGTTTCCCTCGGTTTACGGCGGAATTTGGCGGCCTCCGGGCCAAATCCTTCAAATTGGTGTCGAGAGGCTGCGCCGCGCATGTCGCGCGGTGGCGTCCGCAAGGGCACGCGGGTCCTGGGCGCGCGATGATTCGCCGGGTGGCGAGGGGCGTTCCGGTGGCGACCGAGGCTAGGCGACGGCAACAGCGATTCGCCTCGCACCCTGCTGACCGAGTACGCCGCCTGTCCTGGCGGAGTCGGTCGTTGTCTCCGATGCGCGTGTTCAGCCGGTCTGCGCGTTGGCGCGCGGATCGGAGTGTCCGTGCACCAAATCTGCGCGCGCTGCCCATCGATTAGCCTCTGTATGATTACCAATTCATCGGCGCGCAACAGCATTTCAATATGCAGATTTGCACATCGTGTTGCACAATTGGGCGTTTTCTCGAGGCGGCAATGCGCGATGATGAGCGCACGAACTTGCTGCCGATTAGTACGGATGTCGAAGCCCTATGCGAAATCCCCTCTCGCAACTTACTACCAAGCGACTGCGCCACGCGGGTGAACTCGCGTTCGGACCGATCGCTCTGTTCGTGGTGTGGTGGCTCGCCGCGCGCGGCGGATGGGTCAATAAGGATCTGCTGCCGTTGCCGACCGACACGCTGCGCGACACCGCGATCAATCTGTGGTCGGGCAGCATGAGCAAGGACATCGTGCACACGATGGTGCGCGTCGGCTATTCGATCGCCATCGCGATCGTTGCCGGCGTGCCGATCGGCATCGTGCTCGGCGCCAAGGCGTCGGTGTATCGCTCGGTCGAGTTCATCATCGACTTCTTCCGTTCGACGCCGGCGACCGCGATGTTTCCGCTGTTTCTGCTGCTGTTCGGCCTCGGCGACCTCGCCAAGATCGCGGTGGCGGCATTCGCGGCCTGGCTGGTGATCGTGTTCAACGTCGCCTACGGCGTGATGAACGCGCGGCAGACCCGCGTGCTCGCCGCGCGCTCGATGGGCGCTTCGTCGCTGCGGATCTTTCGCGACGTGATCTTCTTCGAGACGCTGCCGCAGACCTTCGTCGGCCTGCGCACCGCGGTGTCGCTGGCGCTGGTGGTGATCATCGTCGCCGAGATGTTCATCGGCGCCACCGACGGCATGGGTCATCGCATCATCGATGCCCAGATCTCGTACTCGCTCACCGACATGTACGGCTCGATCCTGATCGCCGGCGCGCTCGGCTACGGCCTCAACCTGGTGCTGCTGTTCCTCGAACGCTCGCTCATTCACTGGTCCGGCAAATAGCCGCGACCGCCGCCATCCCAAAAGGAGAACTCGCGATGAAGACATCCGTTCTGTGCGCCGCCGTCGTTGCCGCCGCCGTCTCGGCGACGGCCGGCCAAGCCTCCGCAGCCTGCGCCAAGATGGACAAGGTGTCGGCGGCGTGGCTGCCGATCATGCAGACCACCGCGTACTACGTCGCGCTCGACCAGAAGCTGTTCGAGAAGGCCTGCATCGAAATCGAATCCGCCAAGATGGAATCGCCGAACCAGATCATCGACGCGCTGATCGCCGGCCGCGCCGATTTCGGCCCGCCCGGAGCGGCGGCCGGCATCGCGATGATCGCGGAGTCGAAATTTCCCGGCAAGCTGAAGATCTTCGGGCTGCAGGGCGGCGGCATCAAAGTCGACCGCATCAATGACGGCCTGATCGTCAAGCCGGACAGCGAGATCAAGAGCTTCGCCGACCTCAAGGGCAAGACGCTCGGCCATGTGCCGGGCATCCAGTGGCGGACGATCTCGCGCCACATGGTGAAGGCCGCAGGCCTCGATCCCGACAAGGACGTCAAGCTGGTCGATCTCGCGGTCGCGATGCAGGTGCCCGCGGTGGTCGGCGGCACGGTCGACGCGACGCTGTCGCTGGAGCCGGTGGGCTCGATCGCGGTGGCGTCCGGCAAGGCCAAGCGGGCGATGACCAACCCGGTCGCCAGCGTGATCGCCGATCCGTTCTATTCGGGCGCCTCGGTGATGACCACGAAGTTCCTGACCGAGCGTCCCGACGTCGCACGCCGCGTCGTCGCGGTGATTGATCAGGCGACCGACTTGGTGAACGCCGACTTCGCCAAGTACAAGGCCGTGTTGCCGGCCTATACGCCGATGAAGGCCGACCAGCTCGACCTGGTGGCGCAGCCGTATCTGCGCGGCTTCAAGGATCTCAACGACACCGACATCAAGTCGTATCAGGCGCTGGTCGACGTCTTCATCGCCGAGGGCGTGGTGCAGGGGCCGATCAACGTCCGCGACAAGATGCTGACCAAGGCGGATCTCGGCGAATGAGCGCGAGCAGCGTCCTCCAATTGCGGCGGGAGCAGATGATCGATACGGCACCGATGCCCATCGCGCCGAAGCCTCCGCGGCAGGCGAAGATGACGATCCGCGGTCTGCGCAAGACCTTCAACGATGCCGTCGTCTATGACGGCTTCGACATGGATCTTCCGCTCGGCCAGTTCATCTCGGTGTTCGGCCCGAACGGCTGCGGCAAGAGCACGCTGATCAACATGATCTCCGGGCTGATGCCGATGGACGCCGGCGAAGTGCTGTACGACGGCCAGCGCATCAGCGAGACGCGGATCTCCTACGTGTTTCAGAATTATCGCGAGGCGCTGTTTCCCTGGCTCAGGGCGATCGACAACATTCACTATCCGCTGAAGGTGATGGGCGTGCCGCGCGCCGAGCGCCGGCGCCGGATCGAGAAGCTGCTGGCCGAGTTCGAGATCCGCATCGATCTCAACGCCTATCCCTACACGCTGTCGGGTGGGCAGCAGCAGACGGTGTCGATCCTGCGGGCGCTGGTGACCGAGCCGGAGGTGCTGTTTCTCGACGAGCCGTTCTCGGCGCTCGACTACGAGATGACGATGTCGATGCGCGAACAGCTGCAGAAGATCTTCATGAAGACGAAGACCACGATGCTGCTGGTGTCGCACGATCTCGACGAGGCGATCGAGCAGGCCGACAAGCTGGTGCTGCTGACGCGGCGGCCCACCAAGGTCGCCGAGATCGTCGAGATCGACCTGCCTTGGCCGCGCGACCGCGCCGTCACCACCGGCGATGCGTTCATGGCGATCAAGCGTCACTGCCTCGATCGCTTCTGGCAGGAAGTGAAGAAATGACGAGCGCCGGCTGAGCCGGCCCGATCGACCAAAACCAAATCTGAATCTGGAGACTGACATGACGAAGCGCCGGTTTCGCGCCGCTGCGGTGCAGACACTCGCCAAGTTGGGCGATTTCGACTTCAACATTGCGCTGGCGACGGCCTACGTCGAGGACGCGGTCCGGCAGGGCGCCGAACTGATCGTGTTCCCTGAATGCATGGACACCGGCTATCTGTTCGACTCGCCCGAGCATTGCCGCGAACTCGCCGAGACCCTGACCGACGGTCCGTTCGTCAAGGCGCTCGCGGCGCTCAGCCGCAAGCACGGCGTCTACATCGCCAGCGGCATCACCGAATGGGATCCGGCGAAGCAGAAGATATTCAACACCGGCATCATGTTCGACCGCAAGGGCGAGGTCGCCTGCCACTATCACAAGCAGTTCCTCGCGACACACGACCAGAACTGGTTCGCGTTCGGCGAGCGCGGCTGCCCGGTGGTCGACACTGATCTCGGCCGCATCGGCCTGTTGATCTGCTTCGACGGGCGCATCCCCGAGATCTTCCGCGCCATGACGATGCAGGGCGCCGAAGTGATCGTCGACATGGCGAACTTCTTCGCGATGGACCAGGCCGACATGTGGGGGCCGGCGCGCTCTTACGAGAACGGCGTCTGGCTGGTGGCCGCCACCAAGGCCGGCTATGAGCGTTCGATCTACTATCCGGGCGGCAGCATGATCGTCGATCCGAAGGGGCGGGTGGTGTCGAAGGTGCCGTACGACACCCACGGCATGTCGATCGCCACCATCGACCTCGACGAAGCCGCCGACAAGTCGATCTACACCGCCAACGACAAGATTGCCGACCGACGCCCCGAGACCTACGGCATCATGGCGCTGCCTTACGAGCAGACGCCGGTCTATGGCGTCGCCGATCGGCCGCTGATCCCGTCGAAATCGGTCACCAAGGTCGCCGCGGTGCAGATCCACGTCACGCCGGAGTGCAGCGTCGCGGACGTGCTCGACATGGTCGACCACACCGCCAAGCTTGGCGCCAAAGTGATCACGCTGCCCGAATACGCCTTCAGCGCGCACTACATCCTGACGCCGGGCGAGGCGGTGGCTGCCGCCGATCAGGCTGCAGCGAACCTCGCTGCGGTGGCCAAGATCGCGGGACGCTATGGCTGCCTGATCGCGGCGCCGATCGTCGAGCGCGCCGCGGCGGGGCTTTACGTGACGACGGTGCTGATCGGGCCGGACGGCAAGGAGGTCGGCCGCTATCGCAAGACGCACCTGACGGCCGAAGAGCGGAAGTGGGCGGTCGCCGGCGTCGACTACCCGGTGTTCGACACCCCGTTCGGCCGCATCGGCGTGATGTCAGGCTATGACGCGGTGTTTCCGGAGAGCTCGCGCTGTCTCGCGATCGGCGCCGCCGATATCATCCTGTGGCCGGCAGCGCTGCGCGAGCCGTTCGAGCGCGAGCTCATCGCCGTGCCGCGCGCCGAGGACAACCGCGTGGCAGTCGTGCTCGCCAACCGGGTCGACAGCCCATATCCGGGCGGCAGCGTGGTGATCCCGCCGACAGGCTTCCCGCAGTGGGACATCAACATCGCGGCGCCGCGGGTGATGAAGCTCGGCGCGGTGATGCCCAAGCACATCGATCTGGCGGTCTGCCGCCAGAAGATGATGATCCCGAAGGTGGACATGTTTGCAAACCGCCTGGTGGAGACGTACGCTCCGATCGTCGCGGCGTAGTCCCGTTCGGTGGCTGTCCGGACACAGACGGAAGGCCGGCGCATCGGCGCCGGCCGTGCCGGGGAGACGGCTGCGGGCGTGGTGAAGACTCAGCGCACCATCAAGTACGACTGGAACGACATCGTCTATTTTCTCGAGGTGGCGCGGCAGCGCAGCCTGGTGCGCGCCGCCGCCAAGCTCAAGGTCGACCACACCACGGTCAGCCGCCGCGTCCGCGAGCTCGAGCGCAGCCTCAATTCGACGCTGTTCAAGCGCAGCAAATCGGGCTTCACGCTGACCGAGATCGGCATGCGGCTTCTGCAATATGCCGAGGGCATGGAGAGCCAGGCCAACTCGATCGTCGAGGCGATCGGGACCGACACCGCCGACGCCGGCGGCGCGGTGCGGATCGCCGCGATGGAGGGCATCGGCAGCTTCTATCTCACCCGTTGCATCGCCGATTTCAACCGGATCTACCCGTCGATCCAGATCGAGCTCATCACCGATACGCGCCTGCTGGACCTCAGCCGGCGCGAGGCCGACATCTTCGTCAGCTTCTTCCGGCCGCAGGGCAAGCGGCTGTCGATCAAGAAGGTCGGCGAGTTTCGGATCTCGCTCTACGCGTCGGACGCGTATTTCGGCGGGCGCTGCGCGCCTACGACGGTGAAGGAGCTGGAGACGCACGCCTTCATCGACTTCATCGAGGACTACATCTACAGCAAGGAAAATCGCTGGCTGTCCGACGTCCTGCGGCCGCCGCACACGATCTTCCGCAGCACCAGCCTTGTGGCGCAGTCGATCGCGGTGTCCGAAGGGCAGGGCATCGCGATGCTGCCGTCCTACGTCGCCTCCGCCAATCCGACGCTACGGCCGGTGATGCCCGAGCTGTTCACCACCCGCGATATCTGGCTGTCGGTGCACGAAGACCTGCTTCACATCGCACGTATCAAGGCGGTAACGAGTTTCTTGGAGAAGCGGATCGAGACCGACCGGGAGTTTCTCATCTCCGTCACGAACAAACCCGCCCGCAAGCGCCGCTGACGGCATGTCATTGACGCCAAATCGGGTGTCGCTCGCCTGATCCGTGAGAAAGTCAATTTGCGAAGCAGCTTGCCGGGGATGTAGTTCGCTCACGCGCAAGAGCTTCGAGCCAGAACTGACCCTAATGATTCAGCGGCCGGGGCCGGGTGGTGACGCCGATCGGGCCGCGCTGCAGGCCGGCGGGGGCGATCGCGTGGCTGCCGGAGATCTGCCGGACCGGGCCGGCGGAAGCCATCGCGTCGGCCGGTGCAACGGTCGCGTCGTTCGCAGCATGACGTGCGGGCAGCAGGATTGTCGCGCGGATCGCCGGCTGGGTCTTTTCCGGAATGCTGAACACCGCCGGCGCAGGCACCGGAAAGGCGATCAGATTGGTGGAACCCTCCGCCGGCATCTGCCGCGGCCACGGCGCCGCTTTCGGCACCGGCACCCCGCGCAGGGCGTGCCGGAACGTTGCATGCGCGCCGCCGAGGTCGAGGCTCAGATCGGCCACGGCCGGGCTCGGCAGCATCTCCCGATGGGCGAAGCTGAAGCCCGGCACCTTCGGCCAATGCGAGATCGCGACCTGCTCGGTGATCGGGCGCAGCCGCCACTGCGACGGCTCGGTCGGCGTCTTCGGCAAGGTGATGCTGGCCGGGACGACGTGGACGATGCGATAGCCGCGCGCCTTGAGCTCATGCAGGATGTTCGGCAGCGCCGCCACGGTGCGCGCCTGAATGTCGTGCAGCAGCAGGACGCCGCGGCCCTTGGCCTGAATGCGGCTCATCGCCAGACCGTAAACGGCCTCCGGCGAGATGTGGCGCCAATCGTCGGCCGGGAAGTCCGCGCTCCAGGTCTGGATGCCCTGCGAGCCGAGATAGCCCTCGACCGCCTCGGCGCGCAGCAGGCCGGGAATGCGGAAGAACGGCGCGACCGCGGAGCGATCTCCGAGCGCGGCCGCGACGGACGCGATGCCTTCGTCGACCTCCTGCTGGGCCTGTTCGACCGACATCCGGTTGAAGCTCAGCGGGTGGTTCTCGCTATGGGTACCGATGGTGTGTCCAGCGGCGCGCAGCTTGCGGACGCCTTCCGGATAGCCCTTCGCCATCCGTCCGACGACGAAGAAGGTTGCCTTGACGCATTCCTTGGCGAGAATATCGAGCACCGCGTTGCTGTGGCGAGGCAGCGGGCCGTCGTCGAAGGTCAGCACCACCTCGTGGTCCTGCAGCGGCAGCGTCTCGGCATATTGCATCGTGCCGATCCGCGGGTGCTCGCGCGGATCCACAACCAGGGTGCGGGATGTGCCGAGGGCGTTCGGATTGCCGGGGCAATCGCCCGCCAGAGCCGACGCGGCGGAGAGGGCGAGCGTTGCGGTCGCGCAGGCCAGGCCGAGCAGGGACCTCATCCGGCTCCCTCGTCGAAAACCATTACTTGCCATCACGCGACCACGCACCTCGGATCATCAGATCAGCCCGCAGGACTGTAAGATTAGCGCCCTGAACGGCAGCTTAATTGTGGCTTTGATCACGGTTTGTTTGCGTGCACCAGCGCCAATTCAGCGGGTCGCGTGTGCGCCGGTGGCAACGGCGGGGTTGGTCGCCGCCGGCGGCGGCACCACATGGACGACGCGATAGTGGTTCTCGCGCAGGAAACGCAGGAACGCCGGAATCATCGCGGCGGTCTGCGCGCGCGGATCGTGGAACAGGATGATGCCCTTGCCGGCAGCCGTGAGCCGGTCGCTAATCAGCTTGAGCTGCTCCTCCGGCGTCATCACATTCCAGTCGCTGGCCCACAGATCGGCGCCCCAGACGACGATGCCGCGCGCCGCGAGGGTGTCGAGCAGCGCCGGGGTGGATTCGAAATAGGGAAAGCGGAAGAACTTCGTCTCCGACAGCGGCGTGCCGCGGCCGCGCAGCATCGATTCGTCCGCCGCGATGCCGCGGTCGATCTCGGCGATCGCATCGGCGTAGCTGAGATGGGACAGGTGGGCGTGGGTCCAGGTGTGGTGGCCGATGGTGTGGCCCTCGGCGGCGATCCGGCGGACCATCGCCGGCATCTCCAGCGCCGGCTTGCCGACCAGGAAGAACGTGGCCTTCACGCATTCGTCGGCGAGCGCCTTCAGCACTTTCGGCGTCGTCCCGGCCGGGCCGTCGTCGAACGTCAGCACGACTTCGTGATCTTCGAGAGGCAGCGTGGTCGGAAAGCTCTTGGTCCCGATCCGTGGATACTTGGCGGCGTCGATTGTCATCGTGCGCGCCGTGCCGAGCGTGCCGGGGCGCGGGCAATCAGCAGCCTGGGCCGCGGTGCCGAGTACCGCAAAAGTGACGGCTGCAGCTGCGGCTTTCGTCGTAGCCGCGGCGGCGGCGCGCTTCCATTTGTTCATGACACCCTCCGGGCGGACTGATCGTTCGTGGATGTCGTGAATTTCATTGCGCCGCGCGTCACCGATTGAGTATTGCCACTAGCATTCGATCCGCCGATCGACGCCGCATCTTGCCCGACGGCGCGCGAAATCTGCAACCGATAAATCCCACCATTCGAACAAACGGGGTGCGCGATGGCCGACGAACTCGATGCGGTCGTGCAAGACGGCCGATCCGTGCCCAATCCACTTCCGATGCGGGACGAGGACGGCGAAATCAGGGCCGATTTCGTCGCGGCGATCTCACAGGCGATCGCCGCCGAGAACACCCAGCTGCTACGCGAAGTGGTCTGCGAGCTGCACGAGGCCGATCTCGGCGATCTGATCGGGACGCTGGCGCCCGACGAGCGCGTGCGGCTGGTGGAACTGACCGGAACCGATTTCGACTTTTCGGCGCTCAACGAGGTCGACGAAACCGTCCGCGAGGAGATCCTGGACGAGCTCGAGCCGGCCACGGTGGCCGAGGGCGTTCGCGAACTCGATTCCGACGACGCGGTCGAACTGCTGCAGGTGCTCGACGAGGACGAGCAGGACGAGATCCTGGAGAAGCTGCCGCCGTCCGAGCGCGATGCGCTGGAGCGCAGCCTCGACTACCCGGAGAACTCGGCCGGCCGGCGGATGCAGATCGAGTTCATCGCCGTGCCGCGCGACTGGACCGTCGGCCAGGCGATCGACCACATGCGCGAAGCGCCGGATCTGCCGGATAGGTTTTACGAGATCTACGTCGTTGACGCCGGCAACCTGTGGCAGGGCGCCGTGGCGCTCGACGCGCTGCTGCGCTCGCATCGCAACGTGCCGCTGGCCGACCTGATCGATGAGGACCGCCGCAAGGTCTCGGTGCTCGACGATCAGGAGGAGGTCGCGCGGCTGTTCGGCAAGTACAACCTTGTCGCCGCGCCGGTGGTCGATCCCGACAACCGGCTGGTCGGCGTGATCACCATCGACGACGTCGTCGACGTGATCGAGGAGGAGGCCGACGAGGACCTCAAGGCGCTGGGCGGCGTCACCAGCGACGAAGAGCTGTCCGACCGCGTCTGGACCATCGCGCGCGGCCGCTTCAACTGGCTGCTGGTCAATCTCGCCACGGCGTTCCTGGCGTCGTCGGTGCTCGGCCTGTTCGAGGACCAGTTGCAGCAGATGGTGGCGCTGGCCGTGCTGGCCCCGATCGTCGCCAGTCAGGGCGGCAATGCCGCGACCCAGACCATGACGGTGGCGGTGCGGGCGCTGGCGACCCGTGAACTCGGCCCGTGGAACGCGACCCGGGTGGTGATGCGCGAGGCGCTGGTCGGCCTCGTCAACGGCGTCGGCTTCGCGGTGATCACCGGGCTAGCCGCCTACGCCTGGTTCGGCATTGCCGGTCTCGGCGTGGTGATCGCGCTGGCGATGGTCTGCAATCTGGTCGCCGGTGCGCTCGGCGGGATCCTGATCCCGATGGCGCTGGACCGGGTCCGCGCCGACCCGGCGGTGGCGTCCGGGACGTTCGTCACCACGGTTACCGACGTGGTCGGTTTCTTCTCCTTCCTCGGCATCGCCACGCTGTGGTTCGGGCTGAAGTAACAGCTCGGCTCGAGCGGCTGTGAACATCGCGGGATGGAACCTTGCGCCTCGTAGTCGAGGCGATTGGCATAGGGTCGATCCGGGCGCATAGTTAGATCGTTCGGGTCAGCGTTGCCGACTGCGAGACGACCGGCATGCAGTTTGTGGAAGCTCACGGCGCGAAAATACCCATGATCGGCCTCGGGACCTGGGAGCTGAGCGGTCACAGCTGCGCCCGGATCGTCGAACAGGCGCTGCGGCTGGGCTATCGCCATATCGACACCGCACAGGTCTACAAGAACGAGCGCGACGTCGGCGAGGGCATCCGCAACGCGCATGTCCGCCGCAGCGAAGTGTTTGTCGTCACCAAGGTCTGGACGACGCACTTCGCGCCCAACGACCTGATGCGCTCGACCAAGGAAAGTCTTTTCAAACTGCGGCTGTCGGAGGTCGATCTGTTGCTGCTGCATTGGCCGAACGCGCAGGTGCCGCTGCAGGAGACCCTTGGCGGCCTTGCGCAGGCGCAGGAACTCGGCATGACGCGGCATATCGGCGTGTCGAACTTCACCGTCGCGCTGCTGAACCAGGCGGTCGCACTCAGCCCGGCGCCGCTGGTCTGCAATCAGGTCGAGTATCACCCGTTTCTCGACCAGGCTCATGTGCGCGCCGCCTGCGCCGAGCTCGGCGTGGCGATGGTCGCCTACAGCCCCATCGCCAAGGGGCAGGCCAAGCAGAACGAGGTGCTGACCCGGATCGGCGCCGCCCACGGCAAGACCGCCGCGCAGGTCTGCCTGCGCTGGCTGGTGCAACAGAACGTCCCGGCGATCCCGCGCACCTCGCGGATCGAGCGACTGTCGCAGAACATCGACGTGTTCGACTTCGAACTCAGCGACGCCGAAATGCAGCAGATCTCCACCCTGCATCATCCGGAGGGCCGGCTGGTCCACACCGCGACCGAGCCGGAGTGGGACTGAAGCGACATCGCACCGGATTGACCCGGCCCGCGGAATCCCGCCACGTCGTGCGCACGGCTTTCGCGGGTGATCGATGTTCTTCGTACTGTCCAAAGTTGTCGGCTTCTTCACCCACCCTTCCAATCTGATCGCGGTGATCTGTGCGGTGGGGGTGGGGCTGCTGCTGACGCGGTGGCGGCGGGCGGGCACCCGCGTGCTCGCGGCGGGCGTGGTGCTGCTGTTGATCGCCGGCTATTCGCCGCTCGGCAGCGTGATGCTGCTGACGCTGTCGGAGCGGTTTCCGCCGTGGCAGTACGCCGGCAAGGCGCCGGACGGCATCATCGTGCTCGGCGGCGCGCTCGACTCGGACGTCAGCGCCGCGCGTAACTCTGTCGAACTGGATTCGTCCGCGGAGCGCGTCGTCGCCGGGCTGGAGCTGGCGCGGGACTATCCGCAGGCTCGGATCGTCTACAGCGGCGGCAGCGGCAATCTGCTCGGCGACTCGGTACCCGAGGCGCCGATCGCCGCCGAGCTGTTCGCGCGGTTCGGCGTGGCCAAGGAGCGGATCCTGCTGGAGCGGCGCTCGCGCACCACGGCAGAGAACGCGCGCTTCACCCGCGAGCTGGTGTCGCCGAAGCCGGGTGAGCTGTGGCTGCTGGTGACGTCGGCATTCCATATGCCGCGGTCGATGGACGTGTTTCGCGCAGCCGGCTTCGACGTCGTGGCCTATCCGGTCGACTTTCGCACGCGCGGCTGGGGCGATGCGGTGCAGCCGTTCAACCGCCTCAGCAGCGGTCTGGCGCGGATGGACGTCGCGGCGCACGAATGGGCCGGGCTGCTGGCCTACTGGCTGCACCATCGCAGCGAGAAGCTGGTGCCGACGCCGTAGCGGCCGGCCGCTTCACCGGGCGAATCAGTCGGCGGGAATGAAGCGGAGGGTGCCGGCCCGCCGCGTCGGCTGACCGGTGTCGTTGGTGTGGTTGACGCCGTCCATCACCGGAACCTCGGCGAAGTCGAAAGGGCTGACGCCGTCGAGGCAGGCGACGTTGACCGCATAGAGGTTCTGGTTCGATCTGCGCTGGTGGTGGGTGTAGATGCCGCAGCGCGAGCAGAAGAAGTGCTGCGCTGTGCCGGAGTGGAAGCGATAGGTGGTGAGGGCGTCCTCGCCCTGCAAAATCTTGATGCCGCCCATTTCGGCCATCGCCACGACGGCGCCGCGCATCCGGCAATACGAACAGGTGCAGCGGCGGATCGAGTCGAAACCTTCGCTGAGAGTCGCCTCGAACCTCACCGTGCCGCAATGGCAGCTGCCGCTGCAAACCATCTTCTGCCCGATCATGATGCTCACGCGTCGTTTGCGGTCACCCGCCACTCCCGGGTGTTGGTATTCCGCGTGGCCTGTCGGGACAACCGACAGCAGTTCGTAGCTGCCGTGCAGTGCTGGCCGACCTAGTCGTGCCGCGGCAGGCCGAGGCGATAGACGCCGCGAAAGTCGGTCGGGTCGGCCGGCTTGCCCTTGCGATAGATCACCAGCCGCCCGGCCATCGCCAGCTCGACGGCGGCGCGGCGGATCGGCATCAGCAGGCCGTGCCAGTCGCCTTCGGGCGCGATCGCATGCGCGATCTCCGGCGCGCTCAGCGTGCCGGGGCCGGCCTTGCTCAGGACCGAGAGGAGGGTGTCCTGCAGCGATGCAGGTGCGAGGGTGTGCGAATCCGGAGTGCTCATGGTTCACACCTGCCGGATTGCGACGCGCATCGCAACCGCCACCAATTGACAGCGCGCCCGGCGGCACGATTGAGTACTGCCGAAGCCGCAATGAATCGGCTGGTTGGAGTGCATCGATGGCGCGCACGCTGGTGATCGGCAACAAGAACTACTCGTCCTGGTCGATGCGGCCGTGGATCGCCCTCCGGGCGACCGGCATCAGCTTCGATGAAGTGCTGATCCCGCTCTACACCGGCGATGCCGACAAGCGCCGCATCCTCGCCTTCACCGACTCCGGCAAGGTGCCTGCGCTGGTCGACGGCGACGTCACCATCTGGGACTCGCTGGCGATTATCGAATACGCCGCCGAGCGCTTTCCCAAGGCGCAGCTCTGGCCCGACGACGTCGCGGCGCGTGCCCATGCGCGCTCGGTATCGGCCGAGATGCACTCCGGCTTCGCGGCGCTGCGCAGCGAGTGCGGCATGAACATCCATCGCCCGGTCGGCGCGAAGCCGCTGTCGGAGGCCGCCAAGGGCGATATCGCCCGGATTCAGCAGATCTGGAACGATTGCCGCCAGCGTTACGGCCGCAGCGGACCTTACTTGTTCGGCAGCTTCAGCGGCGCGGACGCGATGTTCGCGCCGGTGATCCATCGGTTTCGCACCTACGCGATCGAGCTCGACCCGATTGCGCAAGGCTACGTCGCCGTGATGCAGGCGCTGCCAGCGTTTCGCGAGTGGACCGAGGCGGCACTCGCGGAAACGCTGGTCATCCCGCGATTCGAGACCGAATAAATCGGTTCCACGACAGGGAACGGGAACCCCCGGAAAACGCGGTGTTTTTTCGCCTATCTGGCTGAAAAATCTGCAAATTCGGGTCGTAGCTATGTGCTCCGCTCACTGGTGGCGGCAGCTGCGACATGCTATACGCGCGGCGGGGTTTTAGCCGGCGTTCTGGGGATATTCGCAGCCGGCGTTCTCGTGGCGCATGGAGTTAGAGCGTTGAAGCACAAGTTCGTGGTTGGTGAGAACGTTTATTTTACCGCCAGCAATGTTGCCCGTCCCGCAGCCGATGGAATCTACGAAGTGATCCGGCTGCTTCCGACCGATGGTGCCGACTGCCAATATCGCATCAAAAGCACCTCTGAAGCTTTTGAGCGCGTTGCCAAGGAAAGCCAGCTCACCGTCTGTTGAGCCGCTTCGCGGTCGGCCCCGCCGCGCTCGCAGCGCGTGGGGCCAATGACCGCAACCTTGCGCCGCACCTGCGCGCATTTTCGTCGCAAATCCGTGTTGATTTGAGCGGGTACGCGCTAGGGGACAACGCGCATGGATTGGGCTTCCTGGTCAGCCACGGCCGACCGCATTCTGCATTCGCCGAACCTGTCGATTTACGCCGCGCTGGCCGCGGCGGTGGTGTTCGCGCTGATTCTGATCATCGCGCTGCTGCGCGCCGACCGCTCGGTTGCCAACGGCGTGCTCGGCATCGTCACGCTGCTCGCGGTGGGCGTCGCTGGCTTCGCGGGGTGGCGGCTGTTTGTCGAGGGCGCCAGTCCGGCGATGCGGAGCACCGATGCCAGCCGCTCGATCAGCGCAATGCCGGCGCTCGCCTGCGTCGATGATCTGGCCGGCGATGCCGTGCAGGCGGCCTGCGAGCGCGCGCTGTTTGGTGCGCCGGAAACCATCGCGGCGGCAGTGTCCTACGCCTCCACCCGACTGGCCCAACTCACCGCCCTCGGCGACGTTGCGGCTGCCGACAAGCGGATGACGCCGGAGATCGACCGGCTGCGCCGCTCGATCGAGCGCGATCGCTATGGCCTGGTCGCCTATGTGCTGACTGCGCAGGACCGCTGCGTGCCGGACAATTGCGCGGCGTTCCGGTCGCTGACCGATCACAGCCGCATCGCCGCCAACATGAACGAGCACCTCTACGAGTTGTCGGTGACCCGCGCCTCGGCGTCCTGGCAGGGCGCGACCGGCGGGGCGCTGGCGGCAGCGGCCGCCGCTGCGCCCGAGGCGCCGACCGGCAAGCCGGTCAACATCGATTTCGCGACCTCGTCGTCGATCCCGCCGATCTCGATCATGACCGAACCGTCGTCGCCTGCGCCGAGGCCGCCGGCTGCTGCCGCGGCGCCAGCGTCTGCGCCAGCCGGACAGGCTGCCAAGCGGTCGCCTGCGGCGGCCAACGCACAGGCCCAGGCGCCAGCGCATAGCGGGCAGCCGGCGCCAGCCAAGCGTGCCCCGCCGAAACCGAAGCCGGCCCCTGCGCCGGTGCAGCTTGCGCCGACGCAGTCGAATTCGGATAACTGATCGCAGCTTCTCCCTGCCTCAGGACGTTCCGGAACCATGGCGCTGCATATGATCAAGCTCGCGGTCGGCTGCGACTCCGTCAAGGAGCTGACCAGCCGGGTCGCCGAGCGCGCCCGGCTGGCGAAGGCACAGGGCCTGCCGCGCCAGCATTTCCACATCACCCGCATGGTGCCCAAGCGCGACGCCGAGCTGCTCGACGGCGGGTCGCTGTACTGGGTGATCCGCGGCGAGATCGCCGCCCGCACCCGGCTGATCGGCATTGAGCCGTTCCGCGACGGCGAGGGCGTCGGCCGTTGCCGGCTGATCATGGAGCCGAAAGTGTATCCGGTCAGCCCGCGGCCGATGCGGCCGTTCCAGGGCTGGCGCTATCTCACCGCCGCCGACGCGCCGCCGGACCTCGGCAAAGCCGCCGAAAGCATCGCCGCGATGCCCGAGCCGATGCGCCGGGAGCTGCGCGAACTGGGGCTGCTGTAGGCTAGAGCGCTTCATCGATTGATCGAAGCGACGACGCCTCTCCAAATGTGGAGTCGTCATCCTGAGGCGCGCGCGTAGCGCGCCTCGAAGGATGCGGCCAGGGTGCTCGCGGCCCATCCTTCGAGGCTCACTGGGCCGGCGGCCCAGTGAGCA
>NZ_JAJNAL010000023.1 GCF_022271405.1 Rhodopseudomonas infernalis
GTCGCCCGGTCAAGCCGGGCGATGACGGCGGGGAATGGGGCGGCTGCCACAACTCACGTCCGGCGCTCACAACCTACCGTCATTGCCGGGCTTGACCCGGCAATCCATCCTCTTCGCAAGAGTCCTTCGATGGCACGCTTCGCGCGCGATGGATCCGCGGGTCAAGCCCGCGGATGACGGCCGACGGGTGGAGCTACAGCCGCCGCAGCGCCACGGAGTCGACAACGTGATCGGCGCCCTTCTTCAGAATCAGCGTCGCGCGCGGCCTGGTCGGCAGGATGTTGTCTTCGAGGTTGGCGAGGTTGGTGCGCTCCCAGATCGCGATCGCGGTGGCTGTCGCCTCTTCGTCGGACAGCGGCGCGTAGCGGTGGAAGTAGGAGCGCGGATCGTGGAACGCGGTGTCGCGCAGCGCCAGGAAGCGCCGGATGTACCAGTCGCGCAGCACCGGCTCGTCGGCGTCGATATAGACCGAAAAATCGAAGAAGTCGGACACCACCGGCACCGCCTGTCCGTCGCGCGGCAAGCGCCCCGTCTGCAGCACGTTGACGCCCTCGACGATCAGGATGTCGGGCCGATCCACTACGGTGAATTTGTTGGGCACGATGTCGTAGGTGAGATGCGAATAGATCGGTGCCTTGACCTTGCGGCGGCCCGACTTGATGTCGCTGAGGAAGCCGAGCAGGGCGGGCAGATCGTAGCTCTCCGGGAAACCCTTCTTCTGCAGAATGCCGGCGCGCTCCAGGATCGCGTTCGGGTACAGAAAGCCGTCGGTGGTGACGAGATCGACCTTCGGGCGCGGCGACCAGCGCGCCAGCAGCGCCTGCAGCACGCGCGCCGTGGTCGACTTGCCGACCGCCACCGAGCCGGCGACGCCGATGATGTAGGGCATCTTGCGCTCGACCACGCCGAGGAAGCGGCGCTGCGCGTAGTACAGCTGCTGCATCGACGCGACATGGATCGACAGCAGCCGCGACATCGGCAGATAGATCTCCTCGACCTCGGTGAGGTCGAGCCGGTCGTGCATCGATTTCAACGCCGCGATCTCGGCGGCGTCGAGCGTCATCGGGGTGTCCTGGCGCAGATTGGCCCACTCCGACCGCGAGAAGGTGCGGTAGGGGTTGTAGTGGTGCAGTTCCGACCTGGCATCCATCGCGTCGTCCTCGCCTTGTTTCCGGTAGCGGCTTTTGTTGTTGTTGCGGCCCTCGGCCGATCGATCGAATGGGCGTCGTTGTTCGGCGAGGCCGCCCGGCCGCGCCGGCTGGGTTAATCGCGTTTGCGCGAGGCTTTCTCTTCAAGTCCCGACATCGCGGTGCGCTGGCCGAGCGTGGCCTCGACTTCGTCCAGCGTAACGCCGCGCGCCTTCAGCAGCACCAGCATGTGGAACAGCACGTCGGCGGCTTCGGCGATCAGGTTGCTGCGGTTGTTCTCGACCGTGGCGATCACCAGCTCGACCGCCTCTTCGCCGAACTTCTTGGCGCAGTGCTCGGCGCCCTTGTCGAGCAGCTTCTTGGTGTAGGACGACTCGCCGCCGGAGGCGGCCCGTGCCTCGATGGTGGCTTCGAGATCTTGGAGCGTGAAGCGGGCCATACGCGTACTCTACAGTTCTGCCGGTCGGATATTACCGCGCCGGTCAACGTGAAGCCAGAGATCGAGCCTAAGGATCGAGCCGCATCGGCAAACCGGCCCGAACCATATGATCCTTGGCCTGACGAATGGTGTATTCGCCGAAATGGAAAATCGATGCCGCCAGCACCGCGGTGGCGTGGCCCTCGCGAATGCCATCGACCAGATGGTCGAGATTGCCGACGCCGCCCGAGGCGATCACCGGCACGCCGATGCTGTCGGCGATCGCGCGGGTCAGCGGCAGGTCGAATCCGACGCGGGTGCCGTCGCGATCCATCGAGGTCAGCAGGATCTCGCCGGCGCCGAGCGACACCACTTCCTGGGCGAACTCGATCGCGTCGATGCCGGTGCCCTTGCGGCCGCCATGGGTGAAGATCTCCCAGCGGTCCCTGTTCGGCACCCGCTTGGCATCGATCGCCACCACGATGCACTGGTCGCCGAACTTCTCGGCCGCTTCCTTGACGAATTCGCGCCGCGCCACCGCGGCCGAATTGATCGACACCTTGTCGGCGCCACTGCGCAGCAGCGTCTTGATGTCGTCGACGGTGCGCACGCCGCCGCCGACCGTCACCGGCATGAAGCAGGCCTCGGCGGTCCGCCGCACCACATCCAGCATGATGCCGCGGTTCTCATGGGTGGCGGTGATGTCGAGGAAGCACAGCTCGTCGGCGCCGGCGGCGTCATAGGCGATCGCCGCTTCCACCGGATCGCCGGCGTCGCGCAGATCGACGAAGTTGACGCCCTTGACGACGCGGCCGTCCTTGACGTCGAGGCAGGGAATGACGCGGACCTTGAACATTGTGCCCTCAAGCCGCCTTGGCGGCGCCGATCAGCGCCAATGCTTCGGCCGGATCGAGCCGGCCGTCATACAGCGCCCGCCCGGCGATCGCGCCTTCGAGCTTGTTGGCACGCGGGCTCAGCAGCGTTTTCACATCCTCGATCGAGGCGAGGCCGCCCGAGGCGATCACCGGGATCGAGATCGCATCCGCCAGCGCAATCGTGGCGTCCCAGTTGATGCCCTTGAGCAGGCCGTCGCGGGCGATGTCGGTGAAGATGATCGCGGCGACGCCGGCGTCCTCGAAGCGCTGCGCGATGTCCAGCGCGGTGACCTGCGAGCTCTCGGCCCAGCCTTCGACCGCCACATTGCCGTCGCGGGCATCGAGGCCGACCGCGACGCGGCCGGGGAATTGCTTCGCGGCGTCCTTGACCAGCGCGGGATCGCGCACCGCGGCGGTGCCGATGATGACGCGCGAGATGCCTTTGGTGAGCCAGGCCTCGATGGTCTTCAGGTCGCGGATGCCGCCGCCGAGCTGCACCGGCATCGACACCACCTTCAGCATCGCTTCCACAGCCTGCGCGTTCATCGGCTTGCCGGCGAAGGCGCCGTCGAGATCGACGACGTGCAGATACTGGAAGCCCTGCGCCGCAAAGCTTTTCGCCTGCGCGGCCGGATCGAGATTGAACACGGTGGCGCGCGCCATGTCGCCCTGTTCGAGCCGCACGCACTGGCCGTTCTTGAGATCGATCGCGGGGAAGAGAATCACGGCTTCCACTTCAGAAAATTCGAGATCAGCGCCAGGCCGAAGCGTTGGCTCTTCTCGGGGTGAAACTGGGTGCCCAGCATGGTGTCGCGGCCGACCACCGCGGTGAGCGGGCCGCCGTAATCGGCGCGCGCCAGCACGTCGGTTTCGCTTTGCGCAGCGAGGTGGAAGGAGTGCACGAAATAGGCGTGCAGGCCCTTCGGCCCGAGCGGCAGCCTGTCGAGCACCGGATGGTCGCGCAGCACGTCGAGCGTATTCCAGCCCATATGCGGGATCTTCAGATCCTCCTGCTGGGGCGCGATCTTGACCACGTCGCCGGGAATCCAGCCGAGCCCGTCGGTGGTGACGTGCTCCTTGCCGCGGGTCGCCATCAGCTGCATGCCGACGCAGATGCCGAAGAACGGCCGCGCCTTGACCCGCACCGTCTCGTTGAGCGCCTCGACCATGCCGTCGATCGCATCCAGCCCCTTGCGGCAGTCCGCGAAGGCCCCGACGCCGGGCAGCACGACGCGGTCGGCGCGAAACACCTGCTCGGGATCGCGGGTGACGATGATCTTTTCGGGATTCTCCAGCCCGCGCGCCGCGCGCTCGAACGCCTTGGCGGCCGAGTGCAGATTGCCCGACCCGTAATCGACGATGGCGACGCTCATCGCAGGCCTCCCGGACGCGGGAACGAGCCGACGATGTCGCCGTGGATCGAGGACGCCGGCAGCGGCATGCTGCGGGTCGGCGGCGGCGCGCCGCGGTCGATCGGCAGCGAGAAGCTCATGGCGGTGCCCTGCCGGCCGGACCAGCGATCGAAGAAGCGTCGCTCGGCGGCGGGCAGGTCCTCGCCGATCACGACGTCGAGCTGGCGCCAGCCGCGGCGGCGCAGCGTCCAGCGCCACAGGCTGCCGGCCTCGAGACCGAGCAGCATGGCGATCAGCAACAGCACCAGAAAGCGCGGCCCGGACGCGACGCCGAGTGCGCTCAGCGCCACCGCGGCGGCCACCGACACGGCCAGATAGCCCAGCAGTGCCAGCCACAGCCGCCGCGTCAGCAGCCACAGCGGCCCGAACACGAACGCCCAGACATAGAAACCGTCGCGCACGAACACGAAGCGGTCGGGCGCGGCGCCGCGCTCGTCGCCGTCGGACGGGGGCGCATGAACTGTGTAGACCGGCATCAGATATCTCCGCCGCTGGACGGCGCCCTAGCCGCCGAGCTGCCCCTTGGTCGACGGCACTTCGCCCGCCGCCTGCGGATCGATCGCCACCGCGGCGCGCAGCGCCCGCGCCAGACCCTTGAAGCAGGATTCGGCAATGTGGTGGCTGTTCACGCCATATAGGGTTTCGACGTGCAGAGTCACACCCGCATTCATGGCGAAGGCCTGGAACCATTCGCGCACCAGCTCGGTGTCGAACTCGCCGATCTTGTCGCGCGGAAACTCCGCCTTGAACACCAGGAACGGCCGCCCCGAGACGTCGATCACCACCCGCGTCAGCGTTTCGTCCATCGGCATCAGCATGCTGGCATAACGGGTGATGCCCGCCATATTGCCGAGCGCCTGCCTGACCGCCTGGCCGAGCGCGATGCCGACGTCCTCGGTGGTGTGGTGGAAGTCGACATGCAGGTCGCCGACCGCCTTGACGGTGATGTCGATCCGCGAATGCTTGGCCAGCAGTTCGAGCATATGGTCGAAGAAGCCGATCCCGGTCGCCGAATTGGACACGCCGGTGCCGTCGAGGTTGACGGTCACCTCGATGTCGGTCTCGCGGGTCTTGCGCTTGATCGTCGCCGTGCGCATGAAAGCGGCCTCTCCTGGAAAAACGCGGCCCTTTTAACAGGCGGATGACGGCTTCGCTACTGCACGCGGCGCAACCGCGTCCCGATCTTCGTCCTATGGTGACCGGAATTCGGCCATTCGGGTCATCGGTGGATGGTCGGTTTGCAACGGCGGCCAGTCGTGCCTAGATCAGCGCTCGCGAAAGGACTGCCATGAACATTCATTCTTCCTCGGGCGAGGCCGCTCCGCAGGTCTGGCACGGCACCACCATCCTGACGGTGCGCAAGGGCGGCAAGGTCGTGATCGGCGGCGATGGCCAGGTCTCGATCGGCCAGACTGTGATCAAGGCCAATGCCAAGAAAGTCCGCAAGCTCGGCAAAGGCGATGTGATCGGCGGCTTTGCCGGCGCCACCGCTGACGCCTTCACGCTGTTCGAACGGCTCGAGGCCAAGCTCGAGCAATATCCGGGGCAGCTCACGCGCGCGGCGGTCGAGCTCGCCAAGGACTGGCGCACCGACCGCTATCTGCGCCGGCTCGAGGCCATGATGATCGTCGCCGACAAGGACGTCTCGCTGGTGCTGACCGGCACCGGCGACGTGCTCGAGCCGGAAGCCGGCGTGATGGCGATCGGCTCCGGCGGCAATTATGCGCTGGCGGCCGCGCGCGCGCTGATCGACACCGATCAGGACGCCGAGACCATCGTGCGCAAATCGCTCGGCATCGCGGCCGAGATCTGCGTCTACACCAATGGCAACCTCACCATCGAGACGCTGCCCGCATGAGCACTATGCGGGCCGAGCGGCCGGTGGCGTCCGCGGCCGGCCTGCCGGTCCACTGGGCGCTGGCCGTCGTTCTGGCCCTGCTGGCGGTGCAGGCGGCGGCGCTCTGGATGATGGGGCGGGTGCCGATCTGCACCTGCGGCACCGTGAAGCTCTGGCACGGCGTGGTGCAGAGTTCGGAGAATTCGCAGCACCTCACCGACTGGTACACGTTCTCGCACATCATCCACGGCTTCCTGTTCTACGCCGGCACATGGCTGCTGCTGCCGCGATGGTCGTGGGCGGCGCGGCTGATCGTGGCGGTGCTGATCGAAGGCGCCTGGGAATTGACCGAGAATTCGAGCTTCATCATCGAGCGCTACCGCGCCGGCACGATCTCACTCGATTACTACGGCGACAGCATCGTCAATTCGGTCGCCGACACGGTGTCGATGATCGCCGGCTTCCTGCTCGCCCGCTGGCTGCCGGTCGCCGCCACGATCGCGATCGCGCTGCTGTTCGAGGTGCTGGTCGGCCTGCACATCCGCGACAATCTGACCCTCAACGTCATCATGCTGATTCATCCGTTCGACGCTATCCGGCAGTGGCAGGCGGGACCGCCGATCATCTGACTGCCTGCATCTAGCCGCTTGCTCCGCACTCCGACCGACCCTACGTAGGCCCCATGACCGACTTTTCCCCCCGCGAAATCGTTTCCGAACTCGACCGCTTCATCGTCGGCCAGGCCGATGCCAAACGCGCGGTCGCCATCGCGCTGCGCAACCGCTGGCGGCGGCTGCAGCTCGAAGGCAGCTTGCGCGAAGAGGTGCTGCCGAAGAACATCCTGATGATCGGCCCGACCGGCGTCGGCAAGACCGAGATTGCGCGGCGGCTGGCCAAGCTCGCCGGCGCGCCGTTCCTCAAGGTCGAAGCCACCAAGTTCACCGAGGTCGGCTACGTCGGCCGCGACGTCGAGCAGATCATCCGCGACCTCGTCGAAGTCGCGATCGCGCAGGTGCGCGAGAAGAAGCGCAAGGACGTCCAGGCGCGCGCCCAGGTCGCCGCCGAGGAGCGCGTGCTCGACGCGCTGGTCGGCCCCGGTTCGAGTGCCGCGACGCGCGACTCGTTCCGCCGCAAGCTGCGCGCCGGCGAACTCAACGACAAGGAAATCGAGATCGAGACGCAGGGCGGCGGCGGCGGCGCCCCGATGTTCGAAATCCCCGGCATGCCCGGCGCGCAGATGGGCGCGATTTCGCTCGGCGACATTTTTGGCAAGATGGGCGGACGCACCAAGACGCGTCGGCTTTCGGTCGTCGACTCGCACGAGATCCTGGTCAATGAGGAGGCCGACAAGCTGCTCGACAGCGATCAGCTGGTGCAGGAAGCGATCAGCGCGGTCGAGAACAACGGCATCGTATTCCTCGACGAGATCGACAAGATCTGCGTCCGCGACGGCCGCAGCGGCGGCGAAGTCTCGCGCGAGGGCGTGCAGCGCGACCTGCTGCCGCTGATCGAAGGCACCACCGTCGCCACCAAGCACGGCGCGGTGAAGACCGAGCACATCCTGTTCATCGCCTCGGGCGCCTTCCACATCGCCAAGCCGTCCGACCTGTTGCCCGAACTGCAGGGCCGCCTGCCGATCCGCGTCGAACTCAACGCGCTGACGCGCGACGACATGCGCCGCATCCTGACCGAGCCGGAAGCTTCGCTGATCAAGCAATACGTCGCCCTGCTGCAGACCGAAGGTGTCACGCTCGAATTCGGCGACGACGCCATCGACGCGCTCGCCGACGTCGCGGTCGGCGTCAATTCCACCGTCGAAAACATCGGCGCGCGCCGGCTGCAGACCGTGATGGAGCGCGTCCTCGACGAGATCTCCTTCGTGGCCCCCGACCGCGGCGGCGAAACCATCCGCATCGACGCCGACTACGTCCAGAAGAACGTCGGCGATCTGGCCAAGAACACCGATCTGAGCCGGTTCATTCTGTAGCGGCCGTGTTGTCGGTGGTCATCTCGTCAGCCATCGCGTTCAGGTGATTGCAGACTCGGGCGGACGACTAAGCGCACGGCGCATCCCCAACCAGAGCCGTCGTGCCCGGGCTTGACCCGGGCAATCATCCCGTGCGTAAGCGCGCTGTGTGAGTCTCCGCGAAGACGATGAATTGCCGGGTCAAGCCCGGCAATGACGGGTGTGGGGTCGTGATGCGTTTCGGCTAACTACCGGCCTCTCCCCGACTCTCCCACGTCATCGCCCGGCTTGTCCGGGCGACCCAGTATCGTAGAGCGTCCGCGGCTCAGTAACAGTCGCCCTGGAATACTGGATCACCCGCATGCGCGGGTGATGACGACAGGGGATGGGGATGCGTCGGTGGATGAAATCCAGAGCTTGCTAACTAACCGCGCGCCCTTCGCACCCGCACATACAGGGCGCCTTCGCCGCCGTGGCCGATCGCGGCTTCGTCGAAGCCGACCACGTAGCTGCGGAACTCCGGAAGGCTGAGCCACTGCGGCACCTGGCGGCGGAGCACGCCGCGTTCCGGATCGCCGCCGAGCCGGCTGCCTTTGCCGGTGATCACCAGCACGAACGACAACCCGTCGTGACTGGCGTGCTGCAGAAATCGTAGTAGCGCGTGATGCGCGCGCGCCTGGGTCATACCGTGCAGGTCGATCCGGGCGTCGATGTCCTTGCGGCCGCGCGACAGATGCGAGCGCTCGCGGCGGCCGAGGCTGGCCAGCGGCGGCGGGCTCATCGGCGCTGCGAGTTTCACCGGTCGCTTGACCGGGTGCTGCGGCGGCGCAGGGGCGGGCGGCTTCGCGGCGGGCACCTCCGGCGGCGCTGTGACGACCTCGATCCTGGTCAGCAGCGGCCGGCCGCGGAGCGGCTTGACCTGCTTGGCGACGCTGTCCCACAGCGCGCGCTCGTCCTCGCTGAGATGGCGCTTGCGGCGCTGCGCCGGTGGATCGAGCGGAGGAATGACGCGCTTCATGGCATCAATCCGCGCGGCGATCGGCATCGCGGTCGTTGCTTCGCGGCTTGCTCTTCGGTGCCGCGGTCGGAGCGGTGTCCGGACGGGCCTGCGGCGTCGGCGTCGCCTGGGTGGTGGCCGATGCCGGCGCTGGCGCAGCGGCCGGCTCTGGCGGCTTGGTCTCCGTTGACGGCGCGGGCGTGGGCTCCTTGGGCAGCGTTTGCGGGAACAGCTTGGCGATCTTGGCCGAGGGCCGCGGCTCGGGCAGCGGCATGGTGCGGCCGCGCGACAGCGGATCCAGGCTCCTCGGCATCAGCATCACGAACCGGATCGGATGCCGCATCCGGCCGGCCACCGCGCCGGCTTCGGCGCCGGCGCCGAAATACAGATCAGCCCGGGCGGGGCCGACGATCGCCGATCCGGTGTCCTGCGCCACCATCAGCCGGCGGAACGCCGACTTGGCGTTGACGCTCTCGACCGGCAGCTCGCCGGTGATGAAGAACGGCGTGCCGTAGACGTGCAGCGCCTTGTCGACCGCGATCGAGCGGCCGGCCGTCAGCGGTACGCCCTGCGCGCCGACTGCCTCGTCGTCGTCCTTCAGCTTGACCTCGCGGAAGAACACGTAGGAGCGGTTGGCGCGGCGCAGATCCTTGGCGCCGTCCGGATTGGCGTCCATCCACTCGCGGATGCGCTGCATCGACATCTGCTCTTTGGGGATGATGCCGCGATCGATCAGCACGCGGCCGACCGGCGTGTAGGGATAGCCGTTGTGAGCATCGTAATTGATCCGCACGACGCTGCCGTCCTCGAGCTTGACGCGCGCCGAGCCCTGGATCTGCGAGAACAACAGATCGGTCTGGCTCTTGAGCCAGCAGATCTCCAGCCCGCGGCCGGCGACGGCGCCATCCTCGATCGCGCCGCGGTCGTAATACGGCACCAGCTTGCGCCGCCCGATCTTGCGATACACCGGCCCGCCATTCGGCAGCGCCGCGTCCTGCTGATAGCCGCGGACGAACAGGTTCGAGGGCCGGCGATACACTGGGACGTTATAGACGTCGGTCCGCACCCGCGAGCCGTCGACGACCGGCTCGTAATAGCCGGTGACGAAGCCCGCATCCTCGCCGATCCGGGAAATCTCCACCGGCAGAAAATGCTGTTCGAAGAATCTTCGCGCGGCCGCATTGCTGGTGATATTCGCACCACGCGCCGCCGTACAGGGCTCGACCAGTGAGGCGCCGAGCGGCTTGCTGTCGGATGTCGACCGGGTCCGGCTGGCCAGGATCGGGCGGCAACTCACCCTGAATGTCTTGAGCGCGGCGAGCTGATCGTCGGCATCCCAGCCGGCGACCTGATCCCAAGCGATCGGCGCATATTGGGCGCCGGGAATTTCCACCGGCCACAGCGGCGGACCCTGCCGCTTGGCGACGTGATGATGATGTTTCGACGCGGAATGCCGGGGCGCAGCGTCCGCCGCAAGCGGCGTCAACAGCAGCACGGCAAGAGCACCGCGCGCCCAGGGGGCGCGCGATACGCCGCGCAGCAGTTCACTGGCCCGCGCCGGTCCCAACCAGCTTCCAGTTCGGATCACGCGAGCTGATGTCGCGGGCGAAGGTCCAGACGTCGGTGATGTCCGCCACCTTGTCGGGGCTGCCGTCGACAATCGCGCCAGCCTTGTCACGCGTCACCGAGATCATCTGCGAGACGAACCGCACGGTCAGCTGCGCGGTGTGGTCGCGCACTTCGGCGCCGGTCAGTTCGGCCTTTTCGATCGCCACGAAGCGGGTCTCGGTCTTGTACTCGTTCTTCTCGCGATCCTTGATGGCGGAATCGAAGCTGTCATAGACCTCGCTCGACAGCAGATCCTTGAGGGCGCGGCGATCGCCATTGGCGAACGCCATCACGATCATCTCGTAGGCGCTCTTGGCGCCGGTCAGGAAGTGATTCGCGTCGAACGAGGAGTCCTGCAGCAGCACGGCATTGAGGCCGTGGGCGAGCGGCGACTCCGGCTCGGCGATCCCCTTCCAGCGATCCGATGGCGGCACCACATCGGCGCTCGGCGCAGCCGGCGCCTGGTCGATCACCGAACCGGGCATCGGCACCACATTGGTGTCGGGCTTGCCGGGCAGCACGTCCCGTGCCGCGGCGCGATCGAACGGCGGACGTTCATTCCCGGTTTTTTGGCCCAGCACATTGCGCAGACGCAGGAAGATGAACACCGCAAGTGCCAGGAAGATGATGGTGTAAATATCCACGTCGCTTCACTTTCTCATCGGCGCCGGCCCTGACGCGTTGCGCGCTGGCCGGCGGCCCAGATTCACGATGGGCCGGCCCCCACATGTAGGGAGCAACTCGGCCCGTCCAATGCCGCGTTTTGGCACAGCCGGGCCGGTTGGCAAGTGCCGTTCCGCCGCGCCCGTGCTCAGATCCAGTCAAATGTAGGCCCTTCGCAGCAACTGGGAAACCGGATCATTGTAAGAAAGTTCACGGCGCCAGTGATTTAGGCCCGATGGCCCGGCCGTGCGAGCACCGTCCGGGCACCGCCGATCGGCCGCGTCTACCGCTTCGGTCGACCTTGTGGATGGCGGCGCGGCTATGATAGCCACTCGCCGACGCGTTCACCCGCTTATCCGCGTGGATGCCGCCCCGGCGGCCACAGCCTCCCGCGCGCTCCAGGAGAGAATTTTGATGACCAACGGCAATGGTGCTCCTCCCGAGGGCGCTCCTCCGCAGCTCAACGTGCTGGCGCAGTACACCAAGGACCTGTCGTTCGAGAACCCGAACGCCCCGGCCTCGCTGGCGCCGCAGCAGAACCAGCCGGCGATCAACATCCAGATCAATGTCGGCGCCAACAAGCTCGCCGACACCGAATTCGAAGTGACGCTGTCGATCGAGGGCAAGGCCGAATCCGGCAGCAGCGTGCTGTTCAGCTTCGAACTCGCCTATGCGGGCGTGTTCCGCATCACCAACATCCCGGAAGAGAACCTGCATCCGCTGATCATGATCGAATGCCCGCGGCTGCTGTTCCCGTTCGCCCGCGAGATCATCGCCACCGCGGTCCGCGACGGCGGCTTCCCGCCGCTGATGCTCGACCCAGTCGATTTCGTCGGCCTGTACCGGCAGAACCTCGAGCGCGCGCAGCAGGGCCAGCCGAGCTGAGCCTTCGGGCCCAGCGCAGATCCAGAATATCGTCATGGCCGGGCTCGTCCCGGCCATTTGCGTTTCAGGGTTGAACGCTCGGAATGTGGACGCCCCCACAGGGCACGGCATCACAAGGTCGGGGCGTCTCGGCAGCTCAGGCGCCGGCCAGATATTCGTTCCAGATCGCCTTCTCGCCCATCAGACCGATGAACGCCCGGTGGGCTTCGATGTCGCCATCGGTGACGCGCGGCACCAGTGCGATCGGGCGCTGCCGGCGCGGCGTGTCGCCGCCGACGCCGCTGTGATCGGACGGGACCTCGGCCAGAATCAGCTGCGACTGCCGCGCTCCGATCAGGTCGATGTAGACTTCGGCCAGCAGTTCGGCGTCGAGCAGCGCGCCGTGCTTGGTGCGGCGGGAGTTATCGATGGCGTAACGCGAGCACAGATCGTCGAGCCGGTTCGACACGCCGGGATGCTTGCGGCGCGCCAGCAGCAGCGTATCGACCAGCCGCTCACGCGGGATCGCGATCCGCGACACCCGCGCCAGCTCGGCATTGATGAAGCCGATGTCGAACGAGGCGTTGTGGATCACCAGCGGCGCGTCGCCGATGAAGGCGAGGAATTCGTCGGCAACCTGGGCGAACAGCGGCTTGTCGGCGAGAAACTCGGCCGACAGGCCGTGCACCGCAAAGGCCTCGGCCGGCATATCCCGCTCGGGATTGATGTAGCGGTGATAGGTCTGCCCTGTCGGCATCCGGTTGTAGATCTCGACGCAGCCAATCTCGACCAGCCGATCGCCGCGCAGCGGATCGAGGCCGGTGGTTTCGGTATCGAGAACGATTTCACGCATGGGATGTCAGCAGTCCGGCAAAACAGAGCTCACCGAATCACGGCCGGCGCCGGGGCATTTTAGCAGCGGCAGCGAGAATTTCCTGGATTCGGGCCCGCACCGGATCGAGACCGTCCGAGGTATCCACTACGAAATCCGCGCGCTTGCGCTTTTCGGCGTCCGGCATCTGCCGGGCCAGGATGGCGTCGAGCTTATCGGGTGTCATGTTGTCGCGGGCGAGAATGCGCTCGCGCTGCACGATCGGCGACGTCGTGACCACCACCACCGCGTCAACCCGCTTCTCGCCACCGGTTTCAAACAGCAGCGGCACGTCGACCACCGCAACCGCCGCGCCGGACGATTCGGCATCGTCCAGGAAGGTCTGATGATGCGAGCGCAGCATCGGATGCACGATCTGTTCGAGCCGCTTCATCGCCGCGGCGTCGTGCACGACCTTCGCCGACAACAGCGCGCGGTCGACCTTGCCGTTGACCACAGTGCCGGGAAACGCCGCCTCGATGGCCGGCACCGCTTCGCCCTCGTAGATCTTATGCACGGTGGCGTCGGCGTCGTAGACCGGCACCCCGGCTTCTTCGAACAGCTTGGCGGTGGTCGACTTGCCCATTCCGATCGACCCGGTCAGTCCAAGCACCAGCATGGCGTCGCCTGCTCCCTAAAACGTCAGCAATTTCTGGCTACGCAGAAATCCGAGCAGAGGCAACAGCGGCAGGCCGAGGATGGTGAAGTGGTCACCATGAATGCCGTCGAACAGATGCACGCCGAGGCCTTCGACCTGATAGCCGCCGACGCTCGACGTTGCGGTGTCGCCGGCCTGATCCAGATAGGCGGAGATCTCGTCATCGGTCAGCGGCCGCATCGTCATCCGGGCGATGGCGACATCGGAGAACAGCACCACACCATTGCGCACCAGCGCGATCGCCGAATGCAATTCATGACGTCGACCGGCGAGCTCGCGCAACTGTTTGGCGGCTTCCGTGCGGTCAGCCGGCTTGTTGAAGCCGCGGGCGCCGAGCGCCAGGGTCTGGTCGGCGCCGAGCACCAGGCGGCCGGGACTGCGGTTCGAGACGAACGCGGCTTTTTCCCGCGCCAGCAGTCCGGCGATCTCGCCGGGCGCCGACAGGCCGGAGGCTTTGGCGATGCCGCGCTCGTCGATGTCGGCGGGAATCGCGTCGAACGGGATTCCCGCATTGGCCAGCAGCAACTGCCGCGCGCGGCTTTGCGACGCCAGCACCAATGGCTGCAGCCCGAGCCACAGCGTCATTCCGCCATCCTCTGACGCTGCCGATCGGCGAGCAGTTTCATAATCGCCGCAGCGGTTTCTTCGATCGAGCGGCGGGTGACGTCGAGCAGCGACCAGCCGTATTTAGCGCTGAGCCGGCGCGCCAGCAGCACCTCGTCGGTCACCGCCTGCTTGTCGATGTATGAATCATTGCCGGCTCCGGCGCCGAGGCTGAGCAGACGATTCTGCCGCACCTGAATCAGCCGTTCCGGCGTGGCGTGCAGGCTCACCACCAGCGGCTTCTTCAGGGTTTCAAGCTGATGCGGAATCGGAATGCCGGCGACCAGCGGCACATTCGCGGTGCGGATTCCGCGATTCGCCAGATAGATCGATGTCGGGGTCTTCGACGTGCGCGACACGCCGACCAGGACCACGTCGGCCTCTTCCAGGCCTTCTACATGCTGGCCGTCGTCATGCATCATCGAATAGTTCAACGCGTCGATGCGCTGGAAATATTCGGCGTTCAGGGTGTGCTGTGCGCCGACCCGGCCGGTGGTCGATGCGCCCAGATAGGCCTCGAACAACTGCATCACCGGCCCGATGATCGACAGGCTGGGGCTGTTGATCTCCTGGCATTTGGCCTCGAGCCGGTTGACCAGCTCGCTCTCCAATAGGGTGAACAGCACGATGCCGGGCGATTCCTCGATCTCCTGCAGCACGCGGTCGAGCTGCTTCTGGCTGCGCACCAGCGGATAGACATGTTCCACGGCGTTGACGTTGGCGTATTGGGCCGCGACCGCACGGGACACCGTAATCAGAGTCTCGCCGGTCGAGTCCGACACCAGGTGAAGGTGAAAATAGCTGCCATCGGTCAGCATCATGACCCTGTGTATCCTGTGAACAACGGGGCGAACACCGCCGGATTGCGGCGCCGCGGCCGGCGCGGGCGGGATAACCCGGCTTTTTCTTCACAGGCCTCGGGGTGAGGAAAGTGTCTCGGGATGAAGCCGAGGTTAACGGGTGTATGTGGATTTGTCTCTTGATAATGCGACGGCAAAACGGCCCGGACCGCCCACCGCACAGCACTCGGCGCGCTTGGGACAGCGCCGGCCGTAGCCTGTGCAAATGTGAATCGCACGAGGACAAGCCGGAGCATCTGTTGCGCCGGCACTATCCCCTGTCACTACGACTCAAACCCTAAGAATCTATAAATATTGTTTAGGGAGGTGGAGCTTGCGGAAAACTCCGTCATCGCGCATTCGATTAACGCGCGGTGAGGAACGTCGGTTCCGATCCTGGACGCGAAAGCCACGCGATGGGCGACCCACATGCTCGACTGGACCGATGTCTATCTCTGGGTGAAGGCCCTGCATGTCATCGCGGTGATCTCATGGATGGCCGGCATGCTCTACATGCCCCGGCTGTTCGTCTACCACTGTGCCGCCGAAGTCGGATCGGTTCAGTCCGAGACGTTCAAGGTGATGGAGCGGCGCCTGTACCGGGCGATTATGAACCCGGCCATGATGGTGGCCTGGGTGGCGGGCCTGGTGATCGCCTGGCAGCAGGGCTATTTCGCGGTCGGCTGGTTTCACGCCAAGCTCGCTGCGGTTATTTTAATGACCGTGATCCACGTCATGCTGGGCCGCTACGTGCGCGATTTCGCCGCAGACCGGAATACGCGATCACACAAATTCTATCGTATCATCAATGAGGTACCGACTCTACTGATGGTCGGAGCGGTAATCTTCGTGGTAGTCAAGCCGTTCTGATGCCGCAAAATCGAGCGGCATCACGATATCGAACGCCTTGCGAAGCTCCGGGCGATTTTCTATAGTCCTTCCGTCCCACCTAAAGCAGGCGAATGTGGTTGCGACCCGGTTCCGTTTTGCCCGGCCGCCGCATCGGGTTTGAAGCCTCTTCGCACCTTCCTTGCTCAAGACGTCGTCGACCTGAAGACCTGCGGACTCCCCGTATTTCCAGGCGCCGCTCTCTTCCGCTGACGAATCCCTTCTGTCGCTTTTCCACAGGACTATCCCAATGCGGGAAATGAAACTTCAAGACCTCAAGGCCAAGACGCCGGCCGAGCTCGTCTCGTTTGCGGAAGAGCTGGGGGTCGAGAACGCCAGCACGATGCGCAAGCAGGAGCTGATGTTCGCCTGCCTGAAGCAGCTGTCGGCGAAAGAGACCGATATCATCGGCGAAGGCGTCGTCGAGGTCCTGTCCGACGGCTTCGGCTTCCTTCGCTCCCCGGATGCCAACTATCTGCCGGGCCCGGACGATATCTACGTTTCGCCCTCGCAGATCCGCCGCTTCGGCCTGCGCACCGGTGACACCATCGAGGGCCATATCCGCAGCCCGAAGGAAGGCGAACGCTACTTCGCGCTGCTCAAGGTCAACACGCTGAACTTCGAGGATCCCGAGAAGTCCAAGCACAAGGTCAATTTCGACAACCTCACGCCGCTGTTTCCCGATGAGCGCTTCCGGCTCGAGATCGACGATCCGACCCGCAAGGATCTGTCGGCCCGCGTCATCGACATCGTGGCGCCGATCGGCAAAGGCCAGCGCGCCCTGATCGTGGCGCCGCCGCGCACCGGCAAGACCGTGCTGATGCAGAACATCGCACACTCGATCACCGCCAATCATCCCGAGTGCTATCTGATCGTGCTGCTGATCGACGAGCGGCCCGAAGAAGTCACCGACATGCAGCGTTCGGTGAAGGGCGAGGTGGTGTCATCGACCTTCGACGAACCGGCGGTGCGCCACGTCCAGGTCGCCGAGATGGTGATCGAGAAGGCCAAGCGTCTGGTCGAACATGGCCGCGACGTCGTCATCCTGCTCGACTCAATCACGCGTCTGGGCCGCGCCTACAACACAGTCGTGCCATCCTCCGGCAAGGTGCTGACCGGCGGCGTCGACGCCAACGCGCTGCAGCGCCCGAAGCGCTTCTTCGGCGCCGCGCGCAACATCGAAGAGGGCGGTTCGCTCACCATCATCGCCACGGCGCTGGTCGACACCGGCTCGCGCATGGACGAAGTGATCTTCGAAGAGTTCAAGGGCACCGGCAACAGCGAACTGATCCTCGACCGCAAGGTCTCGGACAAGCGCACCTTCCCGGCGATCGATATCTCGCGCTCCGGCACCCGCAAGGAAGAGCTGATCACCGATCCGCAGGTGCTGAAGAAGATGTACGTGCTGCGCCGCATCCTGAACCCGATGGGCACCATGGACGCGATCGATTTCCTGCTCGACAAGCTGCGCAACACCAAGAGCAACAACGAGTTCTTCGAGTCGATGAATACCTGACGAATTAGGCGTGCGCGGCTTCCGGTTGGAAGGCGCGCACGGCTGATCTCTGGCGGCAGGCGATGGCGATCGCCGCCGACGCCACCATGGCTCCGGCCAGGACGTCGACGAGATAGTGCGCGCCGTCGACCGGCGTGCTGGCGATCATCATTGTGTTGATCACCAAGCCGACGATCCGCAGCCAGCGGATCCGCCACAGCGCCCAGGTGAATAGAATGCCGTCGGCGGTGTGGAAGCTCGGAAACGCAAGCAGCCCTTCGAGATCGTCCAGGCGAACCGTCGACATCGTGCCGCTTCGCAGCGCCTCGATGGTGCGGGCGGGCGTGTAGATATCGGCCGACAAGGCGGACAGTCCATGCGGCGCCAGGTCGACATAGACCACAGCGCCGACCGCCGGAACCAATGTCGCAATCACCGTGGTGGCGAGTAACGCCAGTCCGAAGGCGAGCACGAATTGGCGCATACGCAATTGCTGGCCGGCGAGCAGCAGGACAAGCGGCACCAGCACGGTCTGCGGTTGGATCGACAAATAGGCGGCGTTGAAGAGCGCTGAGAGCGCCGGGATCGCGTGGTAGGCGGCCAGATAGCGCTGCCTGTCGAAGCCAAGCCAGACGTCGATCGCCTGCAGTTCGGCGTCGCGCAGCGGCAGACCGATCGCAATCGCCACGTAGGTCAGCAGCACGCCAAGCACCAGCAGCAGGACCAACTGGCCCATGCTGATCAAGGCTGCGACGATCGAGGGCTCGGCTCGGAATTTGGCGTAATAGATGGTCACCGCCGTGTAGGCCGCGATGGCGGCCAGCAAGGCGGGATTGCTGGTCAGATCGATCCGGATCCGCAGCAGCGGAAAGCCTGCCACGACGCCGAACATCATGAGCGCGATCAGCGCCCAGATGTGCAGGCTGGTTTGGCGTCCGGCCATGTGGTCGGGCGCAGAGTTCAGTTCTATCCGCATTTGCAATCAGGGGCGGTTGATGCTGGTGGCAAATGTACAGGACGGATATGAGCGCTTATTGAGGATCCGGCTCGGCGCGAGCGCGATGTTGCAGGTGAGTTAATGGTTGGTTTCTGCGGCTTCGCCGTCGACGAACGCCGCGGCCCGGAGCCGGTCTGCTTCCATGGGAGTCTGCAGTGAACGCGGGCGCACAGACCATCTTCGCGCTGTCTTCGGGGCGTCCGCCGGCGGCGGTTGCGATCGTGCGGATATCTGGTCCGCGTGCTGCGGCTGCCGTGCAGATGTTGGCGGGCAGGGTGCCGACGGCCCGCATGGCGACGCGGGCGACTCTGCGGGACCATAATGGCGGGCCGCTCGACGATGGACTGGTGCTGTGGTTTCCAGCGCCGGCCAGTGCCACCGGCGAGGACGTCGCCGAGTTCCATATTCACGGCGGGCGCGCCGTATTGGCCGCGCTGACGGCGGTGCTGTCCTCGTTCGAAGGGGTGCGGCCGGCCGAGCCGGGCGAATTCACCCGGCGCGCATTCGAGAACGGCAAGCTCGATCTCACCGAGGCGGAGGGGCTCGACGATCTGATCCACGCCGACACCGAGATTCAGCGCCGCCAGGCGATGCGGCAGCTCGGCGGCCTGCTCGGCGATAGGGCCCGGCAATGGCGGGCGCAGATCATCGAGGCGGCCGCACTGATCGAAGCGGGGATCGATTTTTCCGACGAAGGCGACGTGCAGGGCGACTTGATGGCGCCGGCGCTGCGCACAATCGCCGGGCTGCATGGCGAGATCACCGAGGTTCTGGCGGCGGAAGGTCGGGGCGAGCGGCTGCGCGATGGACTGGTGGTGGCGATCGCCGGGCCGCCGAACGTCGGCAAGTCGACGCTGATCAACAAGCTGGCCCGGCGCGACGTCGCGATCGTGTCGCCCTACGCCGGAACCACGCGGGACGTCATCGAGGTGCAGCTTGATCTCGGCGGCTATCCGGTGACGGTGATCGACACGGCCGGCATTCGGCAAAGCGATGACCCGATCGAGCAGGAGGGCATTCGCCGCGCGCAGGCCCGGGCGGCGGAAGCCGATCTGGTGTTGTGGTTGAGCGATGGCGACGGGACAGAGCACCCGTGGTTCGGGTCGGTAGCGCTCTGGAGCGTTCGGACCAAGGCTGATCTGGCGGAGGAGGTGGCCGAGCCAGGTGGTTCGTCGTTCGTCATTTCGGCTGAAAGCGGCCTCGGCGTGGTGGAGCTTATTGCTGCGGTGCAGCAATTTGCGGAACAGTATTTTGCCGTTGGAGAAACTAGCCTGATTTCGAGAGTGCGCCACCGGACATTGCTGCAAAAAGCCGCCCTTATGCTGCATTGCAGCATGAAACCCGATCTTGAGCCGGAATTCGTTGCCGAGGAACTTCGGCTGGCCTCTGTTGCGTTGGGGCGGCTGTTGGGCCGCGTCGACGTCGAAGACGTGCTCGGCGAAATCTTTGGCCGCTTCTGCATCGGGAAATGATTGAAGCCTGTTCGGCTGGCGCGCCCACAGCGATGTTTCACGTGAAACAGGGGCCAGCTCACGGGCCGGCAATACCGCTTCAAAGCCAGGACAGAGTGCGCTAGAAGCCGGCGGATGTGGACAACTTTCGACGTCATCGTCATCGGCGGCGGCCATGCCGGCTGCGAGGCTGCGGCCGCATCAGCACGGCTCGGCGCGCGCACGGCGCTGGTCACGCATCGCTTCGCGACGGTCGGCGCCATGTCGTGCAATCCGGCGATCGGTGGACTCGGCAAGGGCCACCTGGTCCGGGAGGTCGATGCGCTGGACGGGCTGATGGGCCGCGTCGCCGACGCCGGCGGCATCCAGTTTCGCATGCTCAATCGGCGCAAGGGTCCGGCGGTGCGCGGGCCCCGAACCCAGGCGGATCGAAAGCTCTATGCCGGCGCCATGCAGGCGGCGATCCGCGCCACACCGAACCTCGAGGTGATTGAAGGCGAGGCCGACGCCCTGCGGTGGGACCAAGGCCGGATCACCGGACTTCGGCTTGCGGACGGTCGCGAACTGGTGGCCGGCTCGGTGGTCGTCACGACTGGGACCTTCCTGCGCGGCCTGATTCATCTCGGCGAACAGAGCTGGCCGGCCGGCCGGATCGATGAAGCGCCGGCGCTGGGTCTGTCGGCCTCGTTCGAGGCGATAGGTTTCACGCTGGGCCGGCTCAAGACCGGCACCCCACCGCGGCTCGACGGCCGCACGATCGACTGGGGCGCAGTCGAGATGCAGCCGGGCGACGATCCGCCCGAGCCGTTCTCGGTGCTGACCGCTGCGATCAACACACCGCAGATCGAATGCGGCATCACCCGGACGACGCCGGCGACCCACGAGGTGATCCGCGCCAACGTGCATCGCTCGCCGATGTATTCCGGCCAGATCCAGTCGACCGGGCCGCGCTATTGCCCGTCGATCGAGGACAAGATCGTCAAATTCGGCGACCGCGACGGCCACCAGATCTTTCTGGAGCCCGAGGGGCTCGACGATCCGACCGTCTATCCCAACGGGATCTCGACCTCGCTGCCCGAAGAGGTGCAGCGGGTGATCCTGAAGACGATCCCCGGCCTCGAACGGACCGACATGATCCGGCCGGGCTATGCGATCGAATACGACCATGTCGATCCGCGCGAACTGGAGCCGACGCTGCAGACCAAGCGGCTGCGCGGGCTGTTCCTGGCCGGGCAGATCAACGGCACCACCGGCTATGAAGAAGCAGCCGCCCAGGGGCTGGTCGCCGGTCTGAATGCCGCACTGCTCGCGGGCGGCGGCGAACTCGCGGTGTTCGACCGCGCCGATGGCTATCTCGGGGTGATGATCGACGATCTGGTGACCCGCGGCATCACCGAGCCGTATCGGATGTTCACCTCCCGGGCCGAATATCGTCTGACGCTGCGTGCCGACAATGCCGATCAGCGCCTGACCGACCGTGGTCTTGCGCTTGGCTGTGTCGGCAACGAGCGGGCGGCGTTTCACCAGACCAAGATGGCGGCGCTTGCCGATGCGAAAGCGCTGGCTCGGTCGGTGTCGATCACGCCGAACGAAGCCGCCCGGCACGGTCTCGCGCTCAATCGCGACGGGCAGCGCCGCTCGGCATTCGATCTGCTGTCGTATCCGGAGATCGGGTGGGAGCAGGTGAGGGCGATCTGGCCCGAACTGGGCGCCGTTTCGCCCGTGATCGCCACCCATGTGGAGATCGATGCCAAATACGACGTCTATCTGGAGCGGCAGAAGGCGGACGTCGAAGCGTTTCGGCGGGATGAAAGCCTGTCTCTGGTCGAGATCGACTATGCACAGGTGCCTGGTCTGTCGAATGAAGCCCGAACCCGGCTGGAACGGCATCGCCCGCACACCGTCGGGCAAGCCGGCCGCCTCGATGGCATCACGCCGGCCGCGCTCGGGATTCTGGCGGCCTATATCCGGCGAGAAGCGCGGAAACGGCCCGCTGTCGGTTAGTCTTGAGGCTGGCTCTTGGGACGAACTGTTTCACGTGAAACATCCGCGGGTTTTAGAAGGGGACGAGCGCCCGTTCAGTGCTCGCGTCGCCCTCACCCCAACCCTCTCCCGCAGGCGGGAGAGGGAGTAGGCCTTGCTCGTGAAGCGTCTGTGCTAGAATCAGTAAGGTACGGCTCGCGAACGGCTGAAATCCACATCTCCCATGACGCCTAGGCATCTCCCCGAGCACAGCGGGCTCCCTCTCCCGCTTGCGGGAGAGGGTTGGGGTGAGGGCGCCTCAGGCAATGCACTGCGTGTAGATCTAGAAGTAGCCGGAAGCGCACCGGCACCTTATGTGTAGATCCGTAGAGACGGAGTTCCGGGCAGATGCCCACACGCAGCCAATCCTCGATGATGTCCTCCACGCCGGATCATACAGACAAGGCCGCCGCCTTGGCGCTCACGCCTGTTTCACGTGAAACAGAGCAGAGGCTCGACGCCTATCTGGATCTGCTGCGGCAATGGCAGGCGAAGACCAATCTGGTCGCGCCGTCCACGCTGCCCCACCTGTGGACCCGGCACGTCGCCGACTCGCTCCAGCTCCTCGCTCTGGCGCCGGATGCCCGCCGCTGGCTCGACTTCGGCAGCGGCGGCGGCTTTCCCGGCATCGTGCTGGCCTGCGCCATGGCCGAGGTCGGCGGCCACGTCACGTTGGTCGAGCGCATCGCCAAGAAAGCTGCCTTTTTGCGTGAAGCGCTGCGCGTGACCGGCGCGCCCGGCACTGTGGTGCTCGGGGACATTGGGGATAACGTGGATAGGTTTCCCCAGCGGCTCGATTGCATCACCGCGCGCGCCGTCGCTCCGCTACACCAGCTCATCGGTTTCGCCGAACCTCTGATGGCTCCTGGCACACACGTGCTGTTCCTCAAGGGCCAAGATGTAGAGGCTGAATTGACGGAAGCCACCAAATATTGGAATATCGAGCCGCGTTTGCATGCCAGCTTGACCGGGGGTCAGGGCTGGGTCGTCGAACTCGACCGGATCGACCGCCAGGCCCCGACCGCCGCCAGCAAAGAAGCCGCGCATGACCGTCATTGATGAGATATATCAAGAGGATAAGGGCATGACCGAGCCCTTGCGCCCGCGCATCATCGCGCTCGCCAATCAAAAAGGCGGGGTCGGGAAAACCACCACCGCGATCAATCTCGGCACTGCGCTGGCCGCCATCGGCGAGCGCGTGCTGATCGTCGATCTCGATCCGCAGGGCAACGCCTCGACCGGCCTCGGAATCGACCGCCGCGACCGCAACTGTTCGACCTACGACGTGCTGGCCGGCGAAGCGCCGCTGCGCGACGCCGTGGTGGCGACCGCTGTGCCGCGGCTGCATATCGCCGCCTCGACCATGGATCTGTCGGGTCTCGAGCTCGAACTCGGCCACAGCCGCGACCGCGCCTTTCGGCTGCGCG
Source organism: Rhodopseudomonas infernalis (assembly GCF_022271405.1). Classification (GTDB taxonomy): domain Bacteria; phylum Pseudomonadota; class Alphaproteobacteria; order Rhizobiales; family Xanthobacteraceae; genus Rhodopseudomonas; species Rhodopseudomonas infernalis. The sequence continues at coordinate 23,040 of NZ_JAJNAL010000023.1, forward strand.
ACGCCATCGGGCTGCTCAACAAGGACATCGATCCGCCGCTCGACTACACCTATGTGCTGATCGACTGCCCGCCGTCGCTGAACCTTCTGACCGTCAACGCGATGGCGGCCGCGGATGCGATCCTGGTGCCGCTGCAGTGCGAGTTCTTCGCCCTCGAAGGTCTGTCGCAGCTGCTGCAGACCGTCGAGCAGGTGCGCTCGACGCTGAACCCCGACCTCACCATCCACGGCATCGTGCTGACGATGTTCGACAGCCGCAACAACCTGTCGAGCCAGGTCGTCGCCGACGTCCGCCAGTTCATGGGCAAGAAGGTCTACGACACCATGATCCCGCGCAACGTCCGGATCTCGGAAGCGCCGAGCCACGGCAAGCCGGTGCTGGTCTATGATCTGAAATGCGTCGGCAGCGAAGCTTACTTGAAGCTCGCGACCGAAGTGATCCAGCGCGAGCGCGAACTACGCACGGCGCATTGAGGCGACGCCCCGTAGGGTGGGCAAAGCGAAGCGTGCCCACCGCGGCTGCGATAAGACTGATGGCGGAACGATCAGCGCGTGGGCACGGCGCATCTCGGACCGACCAGATGCGAACTAACAACTCGGCGTCATCGGCGGATGACGAAGCACCAACGTAACGCGGAGTATCGATGTGAATCCAAGGGAGCTGGCGATGGCCGATGAACACCGGTCGCGGTTGGGGCGGGGGCTGGCGAGCCTGATCGGAGATGTCGGCGGCGAGGCCGCGCATGTCGAGCGGCCGCGCGGTCAGCGCAAGGTGCCGATCGAATTCATCAAGGCCAATCCGCGCAACCCGCGGCGCAACTTCACCGATGCCGAACTCAGCGAATTGTCGGACTCGATCAAGCAGCACGGCGTGATCCAGCCGATCGTGGTGCGGCCCGTGAAGGGCGCGCAGGATCGCTTCGAGATCATCGCCGGCGAGCGGCGCTGGCGCGCGGCGCAGCGCGCCGGCCTGCACGAAGTGCCGATCGTGCCGGTCGACGTCTCGGACGCGCTCGCGCTCGAAATCGCCATCGTCGAGAACGTGCAGCGCGAGGACCTCAATCCGCTCGAAGAGGCGCTCGGCTATCACGCGCTCGCGAACGAGTTCAAGCGCAGTCAGGACGAGATCGCCAAGATCGTCGGCAAGAGCCGCAGCCACGTCGCCAATATGATGCGGCTGACCAGGCTGCCCGAGGATGTTCAAGGCCTGATCGCCGCGGGCGATCTCAGCATGGGCCATGCCCGCGCGCTGATCGGCGTGCCCGATGCGTCCGCGGTCGCCAAGCGCATCATCGCCGAAGGTCTCAATGTGCGGCAGACCGAGGCGCTGGCGCATGACGAGGGCGTGCCCGAACGCAAGCCGCAGAAGCCGCGCGCGGCCGCGAGCACGAAGCCGGCCAAGGACACCGATACGCTGGCGCTGGAAAAGCGCATCAGCGACGCGCTCGGCATGAAGGTCACGATCGACGATCAGGACGGCGCCGGCGCCGTGCAGATCTGCTACGCCGATCTCGATCAGCTCGACGACATCATCCGCCGGCTCGAGGCCGGCGGTTAGTTCGTCTTTCGTCGCCCGGGCTTGGTCTGGGAACAGCCGGCGCTTGCTGCGCCGGGGCCGAACATGATAGGCCGGCGCGCCTTTCGGGGTGCCGGCGATCGCCCGGCCGAACCGCGCCCTCCGCGGATTTTCCCTTCTCTCGTCGCCACGGACAGATCTCGATGACCCCAGCCAAATACGACGTCCTCGCCATCGGCAACGCGCTGTTCGACGTGCTGGTGCGCACCAAGGACGACTTCCTGGTCCGGCACGGCATGGCGAAGGGCAGCATGGCGCTGATCGATCAGGCACAGGCGGCGGCGATCTATGCCGACATGGGAACGGCGACGGAAATTTCCGGAGGCTCGGCCGCCAACACGATCGTCGGGCTGGCCTCGTTCGGTGCCCGCACCGCGTATGTCGGCAAGATCAAGGACGACCAGATCGGCAAGCTGTACGCGCACGACATCCGCGCCGCCGGCGTCGCCTTCGACACCAAGCCGGCATCCGAGGGGCCGGCGACCGGCTGCTCCTACATCCTGGTGACGCCCGATGGCGAGCGCACCATGAACACGTATTTGGGAGCCGCGCAGGATCTGGTGCCGGCCGATATCGACGAGGCGCAGATCGCCGCCGCGTCGATCGTGTATCTCGAAGGCTATCTGTGGGATCCGCCGCAGGCCAAGGAGGCCTTCCTCAAGGCCTCGAAGATCGCCCATGGCGCCGGCCGCAAGGTCGCGCTGACGCTATCGGACTCGTTCTGCGTCGATCGCTACCGCGCCGAATTTCTCGACCTGATGCGCAGCAAGACCGTCGACCTGATCTTCGCCAACGAGTCGGAGCTGCACGCGCTGTATCAGACCTCCGACTTCGACACCGCCCTGAAGGCGCTCGGCCAGGACGTCGCGCTCGGCGTCGTGACGCGGAGCGAGAAGGGCTGCGCAGTGGTCGAAGGTGATAGCATCACGCTGGTGCCCGCCGCGTCGATCGAGCAACTCGTCGACACCACCGGCGCCGGCGACCTGTTTGCCGCCGGCTTCCTGTTCGGCCTCGTCCGCAATGCCGGCTACGAGAACGCCGGCCGCCTCGCCGCCCTCGCGGCCGCCGAAGTCATCCAGCACATCGGCGCCCGCCCGCAGGTGTCGCTTAAAGAGTTGGCGCAGCAGCACGGGCTGCCGGTGTAAACCTCTCCCCAAGTCATTCCGGGGCGCGGACGAAGTTCGCGAACCCGGAATCTCCTGCTTGTCGCACTGCCGTCTCGCAGAACATGTCGGGATTCCGGGTCTGCGCGCTGTCGCGCGCATCCCGGAATGACGTCGCTCTTGTTGCTACTTGCAACGACGCCTCACGCCGTCTTCGCCGCCTTCAGCCCCAGCTTCTCTTCCACCTTCTCGCGCATCACGAATTTCTGGATCTTGCCGGTGACGGTCATCGGGAAGTCGTCGACGAATTCGACGTAGCGCGGGATCTTGTTGTGGGCGATCTGGCCCTGGCAGAAGGCGCGGATGTCGTCGGCGGTGAGCGTCTCGCCGGGGCGGACGCGGACCCAGGCGCACAGCTCCTCGCCGTAGCGTTCGTCGGCGACGCCGAAAATCTGAACGTCCTGGATCTTGGGGTGGCGATACAGGAATTCCTCGATCTCGCGCGGATACAGGTTCTCGCCGCCGCGGATCACCATGTCCTTGATGCGGCCGACGATATTGCAGAAGCCTTCGTCGTCGATCACCGCCAGATCGCCGGTGTGCATCCAGCCGGCAGCGTCGAGTACGTCGGCGGTCTTCTCCGCTTCGTCCCAATAGCCCAGCATGATGCTGTAGCCGCGGGTGCAGAGCTCGCCGCGCGTGCCACGTGGCACGATACGGCCTTCGAGATCGATGACTTTGACCTCGACATGCGGATGGATGCGTCCGACCGTCGAGACCCGGCGCTCCTCCGGATCGTCGACCGCGCTTTGGAAACTGACCGGGCTGGTCTCGGTCATGCCATAGGCGATCGTGACTTCGCGCATGTTCATCGCATCGTTGACGCGGCGCATCACTTCGACCGGGCACGGCGCGCCGGCCATGATGCCGGTGCGCAGCGCCGACAGATCGAAACTCGCGAACTGCGGGTGGTCGAGCTCGGCGATGAACATCGTCGGCACGCCGTACAGCGCGGTGCATTTCTCCGATGATGCGGTCTCCAGCGTCGCCAGCGGATCGAATCCTTCGCCCGGATACACCATGGTGGCGCCGGAAGTAACGGACGCTAGGTTTCCCATCACCATGCCGAAGCAGTGATACAGCGGAACGGGAATGCAGATGCGGTCCTGCTCGGTCAGCTTCATGGCGCGGCCGACGAAGTAACCGTTGTTGAGGATGTTGTGATGCGTCAGCGTCACGCCCTTGGGCGAGCCGGTGGTGCCGCTGGTGAACTGGATGTTGACCGCATCGTCGAACTGCAATTCGCCGGCAAGCCGCGCGACCATCTCGCGATGCCGATCGCCGCCCAGCGTGGCGATCTCGTCGAACGCGATGGTGCCGGCAGATTTCGGGCCGCCGATCTGAATCACCGCGCGTAGCTGGGGTAGCTTCGCCGATTTCAGCGCGCCCGGTTGCGACTGCCTCAGCTCGGGGATCAGCGTATTTAGCATCTCCATATAGGCGGAGGTCTTGAAGGCGGTGGCGGTGACCAGCGCGGCACAGCCGACCTTGGCGAGCGCGAATTCCAGTTCGCTGAGCCGATAGGCCGGATTGATAGTAACCAGGACAAGGCCCGCTTTGGCGGCGGCGAATTGCGTCAGCGTCCATTCGGGTCGGTTCATTGACCACACGCCGATGCGTTCGCCGCGCTGCAGGCCGAGCGCGAGGAAGCCCGCGGCAAGCGCATCGACGCGCTGCGCGAATGCGCGCCAGCTCCAGCGAACATCATGACTCGGTGATACCAAAGCCTCGCGTTCGGGCCAGCGCTGCGCGGTGCGGTCGAGCGCCTGGCCGATGGTGATGCCGAGCAGCGGCGCGTCGGAGACGCCGCACACGTAGCTGGGAGACACGAAGCTGGGAGACTTGTAGCTGGGAGACTTGCCGCCTGAAGCCTGATCGGTCACGTGCTGGGTTCCTCCGTGCGGGCTGATTTGAATCGGCGCCGGTCTTGATTGGAAGAGGGTCGTGCCTGCGGCGGAGCTTGTCGAGCCCCGCCGCAGTGCTTGTGGCAAACTTCAGGCAGCCTTTTGGCCAGTGCCGAGGCCCGCATAGACGCCCCGTTCGAACGCCGCGAAGGTATCGAGGCACTTGGCGTCGCCGAACGGCAGCACCTGCATCAGGATCACGCCGCAGATGTCGCGGGTCGGATCGATCCAGTAGTACGTGTTGGCAAGGCCGGCCCAGGCGAGGCTGCCGGGGCTGCGGCCTTCGGGCGTCGTCTCGGTGTTGATCAGGAAGCTGAGGCCCCACTTCTTGTCCATGCCGGGATAGAGATCGACGTCGTTGGTCGCGAAGGCGATCGCCGAGTTCAGCCGGGTGACGTTGAGATCGCCGATGTGATTCTGACCCATCAGCGCGACGGTCTCGGGCTTCAGCACCTGCTGGCCGTTACCACGGCCCTTGTTGAGGATCATCCGGGCGAACTTCAAGTAATCGGCCGCGGTGCCGTAAAGGCCGCCGCCGCCCATGGGGAATTCGGGCTCCTGCGCGACCTCGAACGGAATCGGCGTCAGCGAACCGTCCTCGCCGCGGGCATGCACGGCGACCAGCCGTTCGCGCTGCGTATCACCGATCTTGAAGCCGGTGTCGGTCATGCCGAGCGGCGCGAAGATGTGGTCACGCAAATACGCGTCGAGCTTGAGGCCGCTGGCCGCTTCCACCGCCTTGCCGGCGAAGTCGATATTGATGCCGTATTCCCAGCGCGTGCCGGGATCGGACGCCAGCGGCGTCTTCAGCGCGGCCTCCTGGCAGCCGATGATGCCGGGCACGCCGTGGTGCTCCATGTACTTCACCATGTCGGCGTTCCACATGTCGTAGCAGAAGCCGGCGGTGTGGGTGAGCAGCTGGCGCAGCGTGATCGGCGTCCTGGCTGGCCGCGTCTTCGGCGTGCCGTCGGCCGCGAAGCCGTCGAGCACCAGCGGCGCGGCAAGATCGGGCAGCACCTTGCCGATCGGCTCGTCGAGCGACAGCTTGCCCTGTTCGACCAGCTGCATCGCCGCCGCGGCGGTGATGGCCTTGGTCATCGAGGCGATCCAGAACACGCTGTCGAGCGTCATCGGCTGCGGCTTCGACAGATCGCGCTGGCCGAACGCGCCCTGATACACGGTGTCGCCGGCGCTGCCGGCCATCGCGACGACGCCTGGAATGTCGCCGCGCTCGCAGAAGCGTTGCAGCGATTGGTCGATCTCTGCGCTGTGCATGTGGTCATCCTCCCTGATGGTTTTTGTACTGGGGCATTGTTCCGCTGCGGAACGACCGGCGCAAGACGGGAGATCGGTGCAGTGGCCGGACAGCGGGACGCGCCGAGAAGCCGCCTGTCGCCATCCAGGTTAAGGAGCCCGCAACCAAAGTGACTTGCGTCACGACGCCACCGGAACGAAGGACGCCGCCCGCGGTTCACAATGCGGCCGCAGTCGCGACGAGATTCGCTCAACCGGGTGCGCCGACTCACCTGGCGGAGCACATCAATGACCCCATCCTGGAGCGGCTGGAAACACTACCCGCAGGGCGGTCTCGGCAATATCGACGCGCCGATCGGACCCGGCATCTATGAAGTTCGCCGCGCCACCGATGGCGGAATGTTCGCGTTCGACGTGGTCGAAAACCTCGCGATGGCGCTGGCCAAGCTGCAGACCCGCCCGAAGCGGCTCGGCTGGTTCGGCCGTCGCGGTGGGGTTGCGTTGCCGGAGCTGGAATACCGCTATTTCCCGACGCGGAGCTGGGAACATGCCCGGCTTGCCGCTGATCATATGCTCAGCCGCCGCGAATCCTGGTTCAACCGCGCCGCCTGATCGCCGCGCCGCAGCATCGGCGGTCACAGCCGTTTGACGATGCGGCGTCGGTGCGCCGGCGCCGCGATGCGCCTATACTTCCTGCAGATATCGTCGGTGCGATGAGCCGCGCCGATGCCAACCTGGAGGATGTGATCCGATGGCCCAGACCGCTGCCGCCCGCAAGTCAGATACCGCAGCCCTGCGTGACCGCCTGAAGGATCCGTCGCTGCTGCGCGAGCAGTGTTATGTCGACGGCGCCTGGACCGGCAGCGGGTCGATCGTCGTCACCAATCCGGCGACCGGCGGCGAAATCGGCCGGGTGCCCAGTCTCGGCGCCGCCGACGCAACCGCCGCGGTCGAAGCCGCGCAGCGCGCGTTTCCGGCCTGGGCCAAGCTGACCGCCAAGCAGCGTTCCAACATCCTGCGCAAGTGGTTCGAGCTGATCGTCGCCCATCGCGAGGATTTGGCGCTGATTCTCACCACCGAACAAGGCAAGCCGCTCGCCGAGGCGCTCGGCGAGGTCGACATCGGCGCCGCCTATATCGAGTTCTTCGCCGAGGAAGCGCGGCGGGTTTACGGCGAGACCATCCCGACCCAGCGCGCCGACGCGCGGCTGATCGCCATCAAGCAGCCGATCGGCGTGTGCGCCGCGATCACGCCGTGGAACTTCCCGAACTCGATGATCACCCGCAAGGTGTCGCCGGCCCTGGCGGCAGGCTGCACCGTGGTGCTGAAGCCGGCCGAAGAGACGCCGTTCTCGGCGCTGGCGCTGGCGGTGCTGGCCGAGAAGGCCGGCCTGCCGAAGGGTGTGTTCAACATCGTCACCGGTGATGCGCCGCCGATCGGCAAGGTGTTCTGCGAGCATCCAGCAGTGCGCTTCGTCGGCTTCACCGGCTCCACCGAAGTCGGCAAAATCCTGTATCGGCAATCCGCCGGCACGGTGAAGAAGCTCGGCCTCGAACTCGGCGGCAACGCGCCGTTCATCGTGTTCGACGATGCCGACATCGACGCCGCGGTCGAAGGCGCCATGGTGTCGAAATATCGCAACATGGGCCAGACCTGCGTGTGCGCCAATCGCCTGTATGTGCAGGACGGCGTCTACGACGCGTTCGTCGAAAAGCTCGCCGCCAAGGTCAAGGCGATGAAAATTGGCGACGGCACCGAGCAGGGCGTGACGCAGGGCCCGCTGATCAACGAGGCCGCGGTCGAGAAGACCGAGCGGCACATCGCCGACGCGGTCGCGCACGGCGCCAAGGTGATCACCGGTGGTAAGCGCTCGGAGCTTGGCGGCACGTTCTTCGAGCCGACCGTGCTGGCCGACGTGCGCACCGACGCGCTGGTGGCGCATGAGGAGACGTTCGGCCCGCTGGCGCCGGTGTTCCGCTTCAAGGACGAAGCCGAAGTGATCCGGCTCGCCAACAACTCGCCGTTCGGCCTCGCCAGCTACTTCTACGCCCGCGACATCGGCCGCGTCTGGCGCGTTGCCGAGGCGCTGGAGAGCGGCATGGTCGGCGTCAACTCCGGCCTGATCACCACCGAAGTCGCGCCGTTCGGCGGCGTCAAGGAATCCGGCCTCGGCCGCGAAGGCTCGCATCACGGCATGGAAGAGTATGTCGAGATCAAGTACGTGATGATGGCGGGGATCTGAACTAAGCATTTCGGTCGCCGCGGCGACACAGCGAAGACGCTCCGCGTCATTGCAAGCGAAGCGAAGCAATCCAGGAAGCCGTGAACGACTGAGCCCCTGGATTGCTTCGTCGCTTAGCTCCTCCCAATGACGGCGAGGCGCCGGAAGGAAACCTGAGTTCTGCAGTACTGGATCGCCCGCCTGGGCGGGCGATGACGGCAAGCGGTGGGGTTCGCTCGTCGTGCCATAGCGCTCGAGACGATATGTCGATCAGCCGGGATTGATCAGCCGCTTTTACTGCCGCAGCATGATCAGCGGGTCGGCGGTATCTGGGCTTCTGCGCCATTGCGCGTTGTCGTCGGCTTCGAAACGCCAGGTCTCGCCCGATGGTGCGATCAGGAGGAGGGCGCCGCGTTCCAGTCGCCACATCGTCGGCGCGAAGGAGGCGACCGGCTGTTCGCAGCGCGGCTTCAGATAGGCTTCGAAATTGTCCGGCGTCGGCGCTTCGTTGTTGGTCAGCGTCAGGCCGCAGATGGCCCGGCCGTTGCCGCGGACCATCGACCAGTCGCCGATCATCTGGTCCATCGATTTGGCGAGCGAGCGCGCCGCCACCAGGTTCTGCAGGATGTAGACGCCCTCGTTGGCGCGCAGTCCTTCGAAGATGCCGCTCTCGACTTCGGTCAGGTCGATCACCGCGTCGCCTGCTGCGGTCTCCAGCCGGACGATGTCGAGGCCCTTCACGGTCCAGGCGACGACGTCCTTGGTGAACGGCAGCGCCGTCGCGCAGCCGGGCTCGAGTTCGAGCTTCATGCCTTGCGCCACGCCCGGCGCCGCATCGGCCTTCAGCGTCACCACGCAGGTCTTGCTGCGCTCGGTGGTGGACAGCTCCCACTGCCCGATCATGTTGTTCTTCAGCGTCCCGGCGTCCTGCGCCAGTGCCGATCCCGCCGCGAGCAGCAAACCCAATGCCACACCGAGACGCGCCAACATGTCAGCGGTCCTTGACCGGCGTCTCGGCGATCGGCGTCAGCGGCGGCTTGCCGTCGAACCATGCCCTGAGGTTGTCGACCACCATCTGATCCATCGCGTTGCGGGTCACCACCGAGGCCGACCCGATATGCGGCAGCAACACCACATTGCCGAGCGCGCGCAGCTCCTCCGGCACGTTCGGCTCGTCGGCGAATACGTCGAGCCCGGCCGCCAGGATGGTACCGGATTTCAGCGCGGCGATCAGTGCAGTTTCGTCCACCACCGATCCGCGGGCGACGTTGATCAGCACGCCGCGCGGGCCGAGCGCCTTCAGCACGTCGGCGCTGATCAGCTTGTTGGTGGCGGCGCCGCCGGGGGTGATCACCACCAGCGTGTCGACCTCCTTGGCCATCGCGATCAGGTCCGGATAGTGCTTGTAGGCGACGCCGGCGGCCGGATTGCGCGAGTGATACACCACCGGCACCAGCGAGGCGTCGAGCCGCCGCGCGATCGCCTGGCCGATCCGGCCCATGCCGACGATGCCGACCTTGCGGTCGCGCAGCGAGCCGACGCTGAGCGGATAGGGCTGGGTCTGCCACAGCCCGGCACGGACGTATTTGTCGGCGCGAATGAATTCGCGCAGCGTCGCGATCAACAGGCCGAGCGCGGTGTCGGCGACTTCCTCGGTGAGCACGTCGGGCGTGTTGGTGACGACGACGTCGTGCTGCGCCGCCCAGGCGGCGTCGATGTGATCGTAGCCGACGCCGAACGAGGCGACGATTTCCAGCCTGGGAAAACTCGACAGCACGGCGGCGCTGGTCGGCACCAGGCCGGTGACGGCGACGCCGCGAATTCGCGCGCGCACGTCGTCGGACAGGCTGTCGAGATCGGTCTGCTGCTCGCAGCGATGCAGCGCGTAGCCGCTGGGGAAGCCGTCGTCGACCACCGGTTTGCGCGGTCCGTAAATCAACACATCGATCGCGTCCGCCGACCCAGTCGTCTCGGCCATCATGGCTCCCTTCACGGTTCCCGTCCCAATGCGCTTTCGTGCCATCGCCGCAACAGCAGATGCGACACCAGCGCGAGCGCTCCGTAAATCACAATGCCCGCCAGCGACAGCAACAGCAAGGCGGCGAACATGCGGGGAATGTTGAGCCGATATCCGGATTCCGCAATCCGGTAGGCCAGGCCCGAACCGGCGCCTGCGGAGCCTGCGGCGATCTCCGCCACCACCGCGCCGATCAGCGACAGCCCGCCGGCGATGCGTAGTCCGCCAAGCATGTAGGGCATCGCCGCAGGCAGCTTCAGCCGGACCAGCGTCTGCAGCTTCGAGGCGCCGTACAGCCGGAACAGCCCCGCAAGATTGCGGTCGACCGAGTTCAGCCCGAGCGTGGTGTTGGCCAGCACCGGAAAGAACGCCACGATCCAGGCGCACACCACCACGGCGGTCTCCTGCGGCAGATAGATCAGCAGCAGCGGCGCGATGGCGATCACCGGCGTCACCTGCAACACCACCGCGTAGGGAAACAGCGCGTACTCCACCCAGCGCGACAGGTTGAACAGCAGCGCCAGCGCGATGCCGCCGATCGCGGCGGCGAGAAAGCCCAGCAGCGTGGTCCACAGCGTCGCCAGCAGCGATTGAAACAACACCGTCCAGTCGGCCCACAGGGTCGACACCACCAGTCCCGGCCCGGGCAGGATGTAGGGCGGAATCTGATTGACCCGAACGACGAGGTCCCAGCCGCCGACCACCGCGGCCAGCACGCCGAGCGGCAGCAGCACGCGGACCAGCCGCGCCGTGCTCAGCCGCTGAGGTCGCGCTGCGCGGTTGCTCATCCGAGCCCCCGTGTGCCGCCGGTCGCGGCCAGCGCGGCCGAGACGTCACGGCATTGTGCCGCGTAGTCCGCAGAGGTGCGGAACGCCTCGCCGCGCGGCTCCGGCGCATCGATGACGAACTCCGCCGCGATCCGGCCCGGCCGCGGCGACATCACCACCACGCGCTGCGACAGATACACCGACTCGAACACCGAATGCGTCACGAACAGCACGGTCTTGCCGAGGTCGCGCCACAGCGCCAACAGATCGTCATTGAGGCGGAAGCGGGTGATCTCGTCGAGCGCCGCGAACGGCTCGTCCATCAGCAGGATGTCCGGATCGGTGACGAGCGCGCGGGCGAGCGACACCCGCATCTTCATGCCGCCGGAGAGTTCGCGCGGATAGGCGAGGGCGAACTCGGATAGTTCGACCCGCGCCAGCGCCGCCGCGACGCGCTGGGCGGTTTCGTCGGCCGGCGTGTGCGCAAGCTCGAGCGGCAGCGCCACATTGGCGGCGACGCTGGCCCACGGCATCAGCGTCGGCTCCTGGAACACGAAGCCGATGGCGGGACCGCCGCGCGGCGGCTTCACCTGGCCGGCGACCTCGATGCTGCCGGAGGAGGGCGTCGCCAGCCCGGCGATCAGCCGCAGCGCCGTCGACTTGCCGCAGCCGGACGGCCCCAGCAGCGATACGAATTCGCCGCGGCCGACCGAAAGGTCGATCGGACCGAGCGCCAGCACGCCGCTGTCATACGTCTTGGTAATCGCGCTCAGCCGGATCGCCGCATCGGCGTCCGTTGGTGCGCGAGGCTGCGGCGCCGCCACGGTGCTACTTCTTCGGCCGCAGATCGACGCCGACGCCCTTGTTGGCGAATTGCAGCGTGTAGGCGCGGCGGAAATCGAGGTCGCGCGGCACCACGCCGGCGCGGGTCATCTTGTCGAAGAAGCTGGCGTAGCGCGCGTCGCTCATGGCGCCGATGCCACCCGTCACCGCGTCGCCGGAATCGACGATGCCGTACTGCTTCATCTTCTCGACCGAATAGGCCAGCATCTCGTCGGTCATTTCCGGATTGAGCGATTTGATCATCGCGTTGCCGGCCGAATTGTCGCCGTACAGATAGGTGTACCAGCCGATCATTGAAGCATCGACGAAGCGCTGGATCATGTCGGGGTTCTTGTCGATGAGGTCGCGCCGCGTCTCGATCAGCGTCGAGTAGCCGTTGAGACCGTAATCGGCGAGCAGCAGCACGTTCGGCTTGAACTTGGCCCGCTGCTCGATCACGAACGGCTCGGAGGTGACGTAGCCCTGCATCGCCGAGTTGCGGTCGATGAGGAACGGCTGCGGGTTCGAGGTGTAGGGCTTCACCTTGGCTTCGTCGAAGCCGTATTCGGATTTCAGCCACTGGAAGTAGCTGGTGATGCCCTCTTTGGAGACGAACAGCGTCAGCCGCTTCAGATCGTCGAGCTTCTCGACCTTGGCTTCCGGATGCGTCACGAACACCTGCGGGTCCTTCTGGAACACCGCCGCGATCGCCACCACCGGGACATTGTTGGCGACCGCGTCGAACGATTGCAGCGTGTTGGCGGTCATGAAGAAATCGAGCTTGCCGGCGAGCAGCAGCGCGCGGTTGTTGACGTTCGGTCCGCCCGGCACGATCGTCACGTCGAGCCCGTAGGCCTTGTAGGTGCCGTCCGCCGCCGCCTGGAAGAAACCGCCGTGCTCGCCCTCGGCGACCCAGTTGGTGCCGAACGAGACCTTGTCGAAACCGCCTTCCGGCACTTTGCGGGACGGCTGCGCCACCGGCGGCGGAGGTTTCTTCGGGGGAGGGGGCGGCGCAGCGGGTTTCTCGGGGGGCTTTTCGGGCGCCGGCGGCGGGGAGGCGAGCGCCGGCAGCACCAGCGAGGCCGCCACGAGGGCCCCGGTTAACGCTCGCAGCAGGAAGGCGGCCGTCATGGTTGGACTCCGTCGTTCGTTTTGCCCCATGATGCAGCGACGAGGCGGCGCGGTTAGGTCCGGTCGAGGATTGATAGCGAAACAATGCGGGCATTTGAACCATTGATGCGGACAGCCGCCGCGCGCCGATGACCAGACAGCCGCCGCACGATTGGACCGCGATTGCCTGGCCCGAGATCGAAGCCGCCGACCCGGCGCGCTGGATCGCGGTGCTGCCGCTCGCCGCCACCGAACAGCACGGCCCGCATTTGCCGCTCGGCACCGATGTGACCATCGCCGAGGCCTATCTGGCGCGTGTCCGCGCGCTGCTGCCGGCGGAGCTGCCGGTGACCTTCCTGCCGCTGCAGCCGGTCGGGCTGTCGCTGGAGCATCTGGCGTTTCCCGGCACGCTGACGCTCGCCTCCGACACCGTGCTCAAACTATGGACCGAGATCGGCGACAGCGTGGCGCGCGCCGGCGTCCGCAAGCTGGTGATGGTGACCAGCCACGGCGGCAACAGCGCCGCGATGGGGCTGGTGGCGCAGGAGCTGCGGGTGCGGCACGGCATGCTGGCGGTGACCACAGGCTGGGCGCGGTTCGGCACGCCCGCCGGCCTTTTCGAAGACGACGAGCTGCGCCACGGCATCCATGGCGGCGCGATCGAGACCTCGATCATGCTGGCACACGCGCCGGATCTGGTGCGGACCGAACGCATCGCCGATTTCGTGCCGACCACGCGCGCGATCGAGCAGGATTTTCGCGTGTTGTCGGCGCAGCGGCCGGCGCCGTTCGCCTGGGCCGCGCAGGACCTGCATCCGAGCGGCGCGATCGGCGATGCCGGCGCCGCCTCCGCCGACAAGGGCCGGCAGCTGCTCGACCACGGCGCCCGCGCGTTCTGCGACCTGCTGGCCGACGTCGACCGCTTCGATCTCGCAGCGCTCGGCACCACGCCGCGCGCCTGAAGTCGCCCGCACGGTGTCGCGGCTCGTGGCCGCAATGACACGCCCGGCGACGAGCTGCACAGCCCTTACTACATCAGGGCGCCGCGTGCTTGTGCGGCCGAACTATTCCAGAGTACTGGATCGCGGCGCATGGAGCTCAGCTTCCGGCCGCTGGCCGGGTTGCTGTGCTCCCATGTCAAATCAGTGACAACGACCTCGACTATCGTCAGCTTGCGAGCCTCTTGCACGTACAACTAATCGATGCATCGGCCCGGTGTCGCTCGTCGTACTCTACAAGTCAGGTCATTCGATGGTCTTCCGCCGCCCAGTATCATCCGCTCGAAAATTCCCGCCCGCCGATCGGCCCGCCCCGCGCGGTGTCGCCTGGCTGTTCGCCGGTGCGGCGCTCGGAGCGGTGGCGCTGCCGCACGCCGCTGCGGCGGCCGACGCGCTGAAGGCGTTGCCGGCGCCGGCCTATGACTGGAGCGGCTTCTATGTCGGCGCTCACGCCGGCTACCTGCGGGGCCATTCCGACGCAACGCTGCGCGACCCGGCTTTCGTCGCCCAGGCCTCGAACGGCTCCGGCGGCGTCACCGCCGGCGCGCAGGCCGGCTACAACTGGCTGACGCGGTCCGGCGTGCTGGTCGGGCTCGAGGCCGACATCTCGTTTCCGAGCTACCTGCCGGCCAACGCGGTGCTGTCGGAATTCAGCGGCACGCCGGCGCAGCTGCAGCATCTCGATTTCTACGGCGGCGTGCGGGGCCGGCTCGGCGTCGCGACCGGACCATGGCTGGCTTACGTCACCGGCGGTCTCGCTTACGCGCATGAGCGCTATCTGACCGATCCGGAATCCGACAAGGCGCTCAACGGCCGGTTCGGCTGGGTGGCGGGCGCCGGCCTCGAATACGGGTTCACGCCGCATTGGAGCGCGCGGATCGAGTATCTGTACAGCGACTATCAGCACGCCTCGGTGGCGCTGCCCGGCGGCGGCCGCTTCGAGTCGGCGCTGAATCTGCAGACCATCCGGGTCGGGCTCAATCGCCGGCTCGACTGGCTCGGCACCGGCGATGCGACACCGTTCGCCGCAGTCGCCGATCCGGAATCGGATCGCTGGGAAATCCACGGCCAGACCACCGTGGTGGGCCAGGGCTATCCGTCGTTCCGCGCGCCCTATAGCGGCACCAACAGTCTGGCGCCGAATAGCCAGTTCAAGGCCACCTGGAGCAGCGGCCTGTTCGCCAATGTCCGGCTGTGGGACGGCGGCGAATTGTATCTCGGCCCGGAATTCCTGCAGGGCTACGGGCTCAGCGACACCGTCGGCGTCGCTGGCTTCCCCAATGGCGAAGGCCAGAAATCCGGCTTCGCCTACCCGCATATCAGCCCGTCGCGGTTCTATCTGCGTCAGACCTTCGGGCTCGGCGGCGAACAGGAGCAGCTCGCCTCCAGCGCCTCGCAGCTGTCCGGCAAGGCCGACATCTCGCGGCTGACGCTGCAGGTCGGCCGCTTCAGCGTCGTCGATCTATTCGACGGCAACAGCTACGCACACGATCCGCGACGCGACTTCATGAACTGGTCGATCTGGGCGTCCGGTGCGTTCGACTACGCCGCCGACAAGCTCGGGCTGACCTACGGCGCGACCGCCGAGCTGAACCAGAAGCAATGGGCGATCCGCGCCGGCTACTTCCTGATGGACGCCGAATCGAACTCCAACAATTTCGACATGCGACTGTTCAGGCGCGGCCAATACGTCGCCGAGCTGGAGACGCGCTACACGCTGTTCGGCCAGCCCGGCAAGCTGCGCACGCTTGGTTTCATCAACAGCGTGTTCGCCGGCAGCTATCGCGAGACGCTCGACAATCCGCAGTACGGCGTCGACATCAGCCAGACCCGCAAGGGACGAATCAAATACGGCTATGCGTTCAATCTCGAACAGGCCATCACCGACGATCTCGGCCTGTTCGGCCGCTGGAGCTGGAACGACGGCAAGAACGAGATCATGGCGTTCACCGATATCGATGACAGCCTATCCGGCGGCATCTCGATTCGCGGCGCGCGCTGGGGCCGGCCCGACGACGTCATCGGCATCGCCGGCGCCAGCAACGGCCTGTCGCGCGACCACCGCGATTTCCTCGCCGCCGGCGGCCTCGGCCCGCTGATCGGCGACGGCGCGTTGAATTATCGCCGCGAGCGCGTGCTGGAAACCTACTACGCCTACGCCGTCACCCCCGCCTGGACCGCAACGGCCGACTACCAATACATCGTCAACCCGGCGTTCAACGCCGACCGCGGCCCGGTCTCGGTGTTCTCGGGACGGCTGCACGGGGAGTTTTGATCGTCGTTACGACGCGGCCCTCCTTCGTCATGGCCGGGCTTGTCCCGGCCATCTACGCCTTTGCTCCGTCGAGAGGCTTGAAGGCGTGGATGCCCGGGACAAGCCCGGGCATGACGGTGCGTGAATTCAGCTCCGCGTTGCTGATTGCGGGCCTTTACGCCACCGGCGCAAAGCTCTCCGCGCGGGCCATCGCCCAGGCCTGTTTGAAGCGCGCATCCTCGGTGCCTTGTAGCAACTCGCCCTCGCGCAGCGCCGGGTAGAGCTGCGCGAACGACACCACCTCGGACGGCGAGACGCGCTGCGAGAAGTGATAGGGCCGGATCTCCTGCGGATGATCGAGCCCCGCCGCGGCGATCAGTTCGGCCAGCGCGTGCAGCGTGGCGCGGTGATAGTTGGCGACGCGCTCGATCTTGTCCGGCACCACCAAGGCGCGATACCGGGTCGGCTCCTGGGTGGTGACGCCGGTCGGGCAGCGGTCGGTGTGGCAGCTCAGCGACTGGATGCAGCCGAGCGCGAACATGAAGCCGCGCCCCGAATTGCACCAGTCGGCGCCGAGCGCCATCGCGCGCGCCATGTCGAAAGCGGTGGCGATCTTGCCGGACGCGCCGAGCTTGATCCTGTGGCGCAGTCCGGCGCCGATCAGCGCGTTGTGCACCAGATTGATGCCGTCGCGCATCGGCATGCCGAGATGGTCCATGAATTCCAGCGGCGCCGCGCCGGTGCCGCCTTCCTTGCCGTCGACCACGATGAAGTCCGGCGTGATGCCGGTCGCCAGCATCGCCTTGCAGATCGCCAGAAACTCCCACGGATGGCCGATGCAC
This sequence comes from Rhodopseudomonas infernalis, assembly GCF_022271405.1. Classification (GTDB taxonomy): domain Bacteria; phylum Pseudomonadota; class Alphaproteobacteria; order Rhizobiales; family Xanthobacteraceae; genus Rhodopseudomonas; species Rhodopseudomonas infernalis. The sequence continues at coordinate 39,967 of NZ_JAJNAL010000023.1, forward strand.
AGTTTGAAGCCGGTCGGCTTGCCGCCCGACAGCCGCCGCATCTCGGCGATGAAGCGCATCATCTCGATCGGGGTCGAGAACGCCTTGTGATAGGCGGGCGACACGCAATCCTCGTCCATCGCCACGCCGCGGATGCGCGAGATCTCCTCCGACACCTTGGCGGCCGGCAGCACGCCGCCATGGCCTGGCTTGGCGCCCTGGCTGATCTTCAGCTCGACCATCTTGATCTGATCTTCGGAGGCGACGCGCGCGAAGGCTCCCGGATCGAACCGGCCGTCGCGGGTGCGGCAGCCGAAGTAACCGGAGCCGATCTCCCAGATCAGGTCGCCGCCATTCTCGCTGTGATACGGGCTGACACCGCCTTCGCCGGTGTCGTGCGCGAAGCCGCCTTTCTTCGCGCCGGCGTTGAGCGCCCGGATGGCGTTCGGACTGAGCGCGCCGAAACTCATCGCCGAAATGTTGAACACCGAGGCGGAGTAAGGCTTGGCGCAGTCCGGACCGCCGATGCTGATGCGAAAATCCTCCTCGGCATGCGGGCGCGGCGCCACCGAGTGATGCATCCACTCGTAGCCGTCGCCGTAAACATCCTCCTGGGTGCCGAACGGCCGTTTGTCGAGCACCATCTTGGCGCGCTGATAGATCAGCGCCCGCGTGTCGCGGCTGAACGGCTTGCCGTCCTTCTCGCTCTCGAAGAAGTACTGCCGCATCTCGGGCCGGATCTCCTCGAGCAGGAACCGCAGATGCGCCGAGATCGGATAGTTGCGCAGCACCGCGTGGTTCTTCTGCACCAGGTCCCACAGTCCGAGCAGCATCAGCGCCGCAAACAGCAGCGCCAGCGTCAGCACCAGGCCGAACAGATCGCTGTCGACATCCGACAGCGCCACGGCCGCGAACAGCGCGGTCAGCACGGTGCAGATCGTCAGCGCGATGTAGCGCGGCGAAAACGGAAGCAGGATGGTGTCCATGAAATCTCCGCAGGCCGGATCGCGAGGCACCGGCCGAGTTGTCGTCCGTGGCGGCGGACCGCGGCCGCGCTTTTAGCACGCCGATCGCGACACGATAACGGCAGCAGGTCGCTGGATCACGCCTCGTTGATCCGCTAGGTTGCGGCCATGCAAGTCGTCCGGGCGCGGACCGCGGTGGGCCGGAGTGTGATGCCGAAGCTTCAGGACTATCGCGCCGGAAAGCCGGGATATTATCCCGATCAGGCGATCTATGCGGCCTATGCGTGTGCACGGCTCGGCCTGTCCTTTCAGGATCTCGACGGCGGCAGTGGATTGCTGTTCAGCGTGGCCTCAAACGCCACGGAAGTGTGCTTCGGCGGCGGGCGCTGTTCGTATTATCCGCAGAACAATGCCACGGCGGCCACACTCGCCACCGACAAGGCGCTCGCCAATGCGCTACTCGAACGCGCCGGTGTGGCGACGCTGGGCGGGAACTACTTCTTTCTGCACGATCGCCACCAGGCCCTGCGTCCCGCCGGACACAACCGCGGCGACGCGGCCGCGTATCTCGCCGGCCTCGGCGGCCGCGCCTTCGCCAAGCCGCTGACCGGGTCGCGCGGCGACTTCGCGCAGATCATCGAGGGGCCCGCGGCGCTGGCCGCGTATCTGGGCGAGGTCGGGCGCACCTACGATTCGGTGCTGATCCAGCCGGTCGCCTCGGGGGACGAGTACCGGGTGTTCGTGATCGACGGCAATGTTCTCTACAGCGCCCGAAAGCTGCCGCCTTACGTGATCGGCGATGGCACGCGCACGCTGCGCACGCTCGTCGCCGAGCACGATCGCGCATTGCGGGCGCACGGGCTGTCGGAGAGCGCGACGGACGATGCGGCGTTCGATCGCGTGCCCGCGGCGGGCGAGCGCTGCGACATTGCCGGGCGGATGAATCTCAGCGCCGGCGGCGTGATGAGCATGGCGGACGCCGGCGCGGCGGCGGTTGCCGCTGCGACGACGGCGGTGAAAGCGCTCGGGCTGCGGCTCGGCGCGGTCGATCTGTTCGTCGATCCGGACGATGCCGCGTCGGTTCGAGTCATCGAGGTCAACGCCAACCCGGCGATCCGCTTTCTGGAAAGCTGCGGCCGCGCCGATCTGATAGTTGCGATCTGGCGTCACACCTTCACCACCATGGGACTGCTGTAAATGTTCGACCTGCCGAAATACGGCGAAGGCCTGTGCCTGGCGCGGCTCGGCGCCCTGCTGGGCAGGCTCGGCGTCGACCGGGAGCGGCTGCGGCGTAGTGCTGTCGCGGTGTGCGGCTCCAACGGCAAGGGCTCGACCGCCGCCTTCACGGCCAGCATCGGGCGTGCCTTCGGGCTGCGCACCGGGCTGTTCACCTCGCCGCATCTCACCCGCTTCAACGAGCGCTTCCGCCTCGACGGCGAGCCGATCGCCGACGAGCTGCTGAACCCGCTGCTGGCGCGCGTCACGGATGCGCTCGCCGACGTCGCGCGCGAGCGCGGCGAGAAGTTCGGCGCGTTCGAGGCGCAGTTCGCGCTGGCCTGCGTGTACTTCCAGCAGAGCGCGTGTGATCTGGCGGTGTTCGAAGCCGGCATCGGCGGCCGCTACGATCCGGTGCGGCTGCTCGGCGCGCCGGTCAGCTGTGTCGCCTCTGTCGACCTCGAACACACCGCGCTGCTCGGCGATTCGCTGGAACTGATCGTCTCCGACAAGAGCGACGCCTGCGCGGCCGGCGGCACCATCGTGTATGGCGAGAACTGCCGGCCGCTGCGCGATCACCTCACCGAGTACAATCGCAGTCGCAACGTCGAGGCGCTGTTTGTCGGCGACGCTATCGGCATCGCCAATGCCACGATCGTCGAGGCGCGGCAGCGCTTCGATCTGCGGATCGGCGATCGCACCTATCAGGGACTGGAGACCTCGCTGCTCGGCGCCTTCCAGCTCAATAACGCGGCGGTCGCCGCCGCGCTGGTGTCGCTATGGGTACGGCGGGCGCGTCCCGATCACGATCCGGCGCGCGTCGAGACTGCGATCCGCAACGGCCTGTGCGACGCGCGCTGGCCGGGACGCCTGGAGACGATCAGCACCGAGCCGCTCACCGTGATCGATGTCGGCCACACGCCGGACGGCATCCGGCAGGCGCTCGCCGGGCTTTCAGCGGCGCATGGCCCGCAGGGCTGGCTGCTGGTGCTCGGCGTGTCGCGCGACAAGGCCGCGGCCGAGATCGTGAATGCGCTGGCGCCGTCGTTCGACACCATCGTGTGCAGCTCGGCGCATCACAAGGGCGCGCCGGCCGACGTCATCGCCGAAGCTGCGCGCGCGGCCAATCCGCGCGCCGAGGTGTACGTCGCCGCGACGGTTGCGGACGCGGTGCATGACGCGCGCGCGTTGGCCGAGCGGCTCGGCGCGCGGATCTACGTGGCGGGCGGGCTGTTCCTGGCGATCGAATTCGCCACCGTGCTGCGCGGCGGCCGCGCCGAGGATCTGCGCTTCTTCTGATCGCGGCCATTTGAAAGTTGCGCATCGGCGCAGCGCCGATTAGCGTCCGCGCCCGATACAAAACAATCGCCAAGGGAGAACGCATGACCGCCGTCAATCGCCAGGTGCTGCTGATCGAGAAGCCGAAAGAGAAGCTCGGGACCGAGCATTTTCGGATGGCGGACGCCGCGATGCCGGAGCCGAAGGACGGCGAGGCGCTGGTCAAGGTACGCTACATCTCGCTCGACGCCGCCAACCGCGCCTGGATGCAGGGCGCGACCTATCGGGCCGCGGTCGAGACCGACAGCGTGATGCCGGGCGGCGGCATTGCCGAAGTGGTGAGTTCGAAGGCGCCCGGGCTCGCAGCCGGCGACATCGTATTCGCCGACACCGGCTGGCAGGACTACGCGGCGCTGCCCGCCAAGCATCTCACCAAGCTGCCGAAGGTCGAGCCGCTGACGCATCTACTCAGCGTCTACGGCATCGCCGGCCTGACCGCGTACTTTGGCCTGCTCGACATCGGCCAGCCGAAAGCCGGCGAGACCGTCGTGGTGTCGGCCGCGGCTGGTTCGGTGGGGTCGATCGTCGGCCAGATCGCCAAACTCAAGGGCTGCCGCGTCGTCGGCATCGCGGGCGGCAAGGCCAAGTGCGACTGGCTGGTGAACGAACTCGGCTTCGACGCCGCCGTCGACTACAAGGACGGCGCTCTGTTCAAGGCGCTGCGCGCCGCGGCGCCGAACGGCATCGACGTGTATTTCGACAATGTCGGCGGCGACATTCTCGAGGCCTGCCTGGCCCAGATGAACCTCAAGGGCCGCATCGCCTGTTGCGGCGCCGTCTCGCAATACGACCGCACCCCCTCGGCCACCGGCCCGCGTGGCGTGCCCGGACTGATCGTGGTGAAGCGCCTGATCATGCAGGGCTTCATCGTGATGGACTACATGGACCGCCGCGACGAGGCCGTGGCCGAGCTGCAGGGCTGGGTCGAAAGCGGCAAGCTCAAGGTGCAGGAAGACGTCATCGACGGCCTCGAGAACACCCCGCAGGCGCTGATCGGACTCTTGGCGGGCGAGAACCGCGGCAAGCGGATGGTGAAGGTCTAAGGAGCTTCAACGGAGAGGGGCGGATCGAACTCATCGGACCGCGCTCGGCCGACCCCTCGGTTCAAGTTGGCGCTTGATCGCCCTGAAGCCTTCTTCGAGGCGCCGGCCGATCTCTGGCGTCGGGATCGCCCAGAATTTGAAGGGGGGCGCGGTCTGCGCGACACCCGCGAGGACGTGATAATAGCTCTCCGCAAGCACGCCGGGGCGTCGCGCCACCACCTCGGCGCCCTCGGCGAGTTCGTTTCCCGATTCTGGAGCACCGCATACCAGCTCTCGGACAGCGTCACGCCACGCGTCGCGCGTATTGGCGCCGACGATGCGCCGCGGCAAATCGCTGTCGATGAAAGGCAAAGCGGGCGAATAGGCTCCAGCGACCCGACTGGAGTCGTACTGCGCAATCTTGATATCGGATTTGCAGTCGGCGAATCTCTGTAAGGGCGGCGGCAATTGCTGGCTCAGCGGCGCGACGGCGATGAGGTTCTCGTCGGCAAGCAGCCGCAGATAGGCCGCCGGCTCCAGCCAGTCGATGCGGCGGCCGGCGCCGAGGCACCACTGCATTCGCGTCGGAAATCGGCCGATCAGCAGAACCTCTAGGCCCTCCAGCCGTGCGGCGTCGCCGATGCCGGCGCAGACATCCTCGATATCCGGAGCCAGCATCGGCTCCGCGCTCGAGGTCCATATGATCGCCCCGCAGGAGCCCGCCTTTCGGGGCGGTGCTCGATCCTGACCCGGATTCGGCAGAAACCTCGCCTTCGCGCTGATCGCTCCGCCGACGATGCGATCGAGTTCGTCGAGCAGGCGGCGGGACGGCGACGTCACCGCTGCCGCATGGCACAGGCACCATCGGATCGACTTCTGCTGCTGCGCGCGGCGGCGGCCTGCCGGTTCGGCGCAACTATCGTCGTCCGAAAGGATGAGATCGTCGATGTCGTAGACGAAAGGCAGATCGTGGTCACGCAGCCACCGCGTTTGCCGCTGGCTCAAATTGCGATGCGCAATTAAGACATCGTATCTGTCCGAGACGTTGCCGCTGAGCCGCATGTTGCGATCGACGAATGCGAGGCGCACCCGGCCGGACAGGCAGAGCGGGACCAGCAAAGGAATAATTCTGATATCTGCGGTCAGCCTGTCCGAAATAAAGAACAGGACCCGAAGCGGCGGCATTGCGGCCTGCGAAAATAATAGAGAAAAAAATAATACTGGCTGGCACGATAAGTAAGATGTCGTCGGGCGTGAATACGTCATCAGTCGAATGCATGCCGACTCGATTATGATGCTACCCGCCACGACTAATCCGAGTTGGACTACTTTCGACTGATCCCGCGAGCGCCGCATGACAAACGAGACCGCTGAGAGTGCATTGCCGCAGAAGAAATCGGCCTCGATGTCGGTCGCCATCACGGTCGCGATCATCTGCCTGATCAACGTGGCGCTCGTCGCCTGGCAGGCTCACATCGACCAGATCAACAACGACGGTATCCTGTACGTACGCGCGGCGCGATTGTTCGCGTCGGGAGACTGGGACGGCGCGCGGCAATTGTTCTTCTGGTTCGCCTATCCGTTGCTGGTCGGCAGCACGATGGCCGCGACTAGCGTGGACGCATGGCCGCTCGCGCTCTTCCTGAATGGCGCCGCCTCGACCCTGACGGTGCTGCTGATCTTGCGTTGCGCCTGGATCGTTCGGCCGCAGCGCGCGACGCTGATCGCGGCCGCGCTGCTGCTGTTCGGCAATCTCTGGTTCAACGACCTGCGCGCCACCATCGTGCGTGAGCATTTCTATTTCTTGTTCATGATCGCAGGCTTCTATTGCGCCCTTCGCGATCTGCAATCCCCGCGCATGGCCTACAAATTCGGCTTCGCAGGCCTGACCCTCGTCGCCGCGGCGTTTCGCATCGAGGCGCTCGGATTTCTCGTCCTGGTCCCGACGCTGAGGATCGTCTTCGAATCGACGTCGCGCCCGATGAGATGGGCCGCCATCGCCCTCCTCATCCTGGCGCCGCTCGCGGCCCTGGCCGCGATTGCTGGCTGGAGCAACTCCGGCAGTCTGCAAAACCTGCTCGCAGCGCCGGCGGCCCGCATCGAGATCCTGCGTTCCGAGGTGCTGTTTCCGTTCGAGTCGCGCAAAGCGTCCTACGCGTATGTGGCGATGGTCGGCGGCTTGCTGCTCTACGGCCTCGTGACCGCCATCGGAGTTGCCACCATCCTGCTGGTCGGATTCGCTGCGCGCGCGGACGGCACGGTGCGGCGCTCATCCGGGCTCCGTCTGGCGGGTGTGTACTTGCTGTCGGGCATCGTCATCTACGCCACGCAGGTCTATTTCAATCTCGTCTTCGATCCGCGCCACGGCCTGATTCTTTCGCTGATCTTCACTCCTTTCGCGGCGGTCGGCCTGGCTGACCTTTATCGCGCGACGAAGTCGCAGCGGAGGATTTGGACGAGGGTGCTCGCAGGCCTCATCGCCGCGTTGTTGTTGGCGGGATTCGCCGTTGGCATGCGCAAGTCGGACTCGCAGAGCTATCGGATGACGGCCGGTGCCTGGCTGGCGAGCCATCTTCCAAAAACCGCGCGGATCGCCAGCAACAGCAATCAGATCCTGTTCTATGGCGGCTTCGCCAATACGACGCCCGATCTCGTCGTCGGCTTGGGCCCGCAACGACCAAATCCCGCCATCTTCGACCGCTGGTCGGACTATGACGCCGTGGTGCTGGAGCTGCGGCAGAGCCAGACGGGCCTGGCGCAAGAGCTGCAATCGCGCTTCGGCCAGTCGCCGGTCGAGACATTGACCAACAGCCGCGGCGACGAGATCCTGATTTATCGACGATGAAGATCAACTGGCGGGAGCAGGTCCCGATCACTCGCGCTTGCTTGGAGCAAGCGAGAATTGGCGATCCCGGGATGACTCGAACATCCGACCTACGGTTTAGGAAACCGCCGCTCTATCCGGCTGAGCTACGGGACCGGCCGGCCGCGGCGTGCCGCGGGCCTGGCAAAACCAAATAGCAGAGGGCCCCGCGAATCGCCACCCCCGGAATGAGCGATCGGGCTCAGCCCATACCCCGCGGCCACGGGTCATCGCCCGCAAAAGCGGGCGATCCAGTATCCCAGAGTGCCGACGATGATCACCAGCGGCGCTCTGGGATACTGGGCCCTCCGCTTTCGCGGAGGGTGACGGTTGGGGGTGGGGCGGGCGCAGTGCTCTCGATACGCCCGTCACGGTCTCGTCACACATCCGGTTAGTCCGATCCGCACCGTCCCTGCCTTGCTGCCGCCCCGGGGCGTTCCTATCTCTGGCCGGCCGTGAACGAAGCGGCGCGGTTTGCGTTGCTGTCGGCTTGTTGCCGCCGGTTCATGTTGGGCCGGTAGACTGATTGCACAGGGTCACAGGGAGGCCACGATGGGTTTGCTCGACATTCTGAACGGCATGCAGAACGGTCCGCGCGGCCCGGCCGATCCGAACGACAAGAGCGGCGGGATGTCCAAGTTCACCATGGCGATCCTCGCGCTGCTTGCCTACAAGGCCTACAAGCACGTCACCGCCGACAATCATCCGCAGGTGCCAGACGGAAGCGGACGGCCGCCCTCGGTGCCGAATTCGCCGCCGCCCAACACGATCAACGCCGGCATGCCCGGCGGCGGGCTGAGCGATATGCTGAAGGGCGGGCTCGGCGGTCTGCTGGCCGGCGGCGCCGCGGGCAGCATCCTGTCGGGCGGGCTTGGTGATCTTCTGCGGCAATTCCAGACCAGCGGGCTTGGCGACGCCGCCAACTCCTGGGTCGGCCGCGGCGAGAACCAGTCGATCGGCCCGAACGATCTCGCCAACGCGCTCGGCGCCGATCAGCTCGAGATGCTGCAGCACCAGACCGGGATGTCGCGCGAGGAGCTGCTCGACGGCCTCAGCCACCAGCTGCCGCAATTCATCGACCAGATGACCCCCGAGGGCCGTCTGCCGAACGAAGACGAAGCCTCGCGCTGGATCTGAACCTCGGCGCACGCAGCCGAGACGGAACCTTTGGCCGGCCATCCTCATTGAGCGGAACGGCCGTGCGTTCCGCCGGCCGCGTAGCAGCAACCAACATCTGAAGGAACGGGCGATGGGCGGGATACTCTGGATCATCTTGGTCGGCTTCGTCGCCGGCATCATTGCCAGGCTGCTGACGCCCGGTCCGAACAATCCGCAGGGCTTCCTGCTGACGACGGTGCTCGGCATCGTCGGCGCCTTCGTGGCCACCGCGATCGGCCAGGCGATCGGGCATTACGGCCCCAACCAGGGCGCCGGCTTCATCACCGCAACGATCGGCGCGGTGTTGGTGCTGTTTGTCTGGAACAGGTTTACAGCCCGACGATCGATGTAGGCGGGGCAGCACCGACACGTCGTCATTGCAAGCTTGAGCGAGCAATCCAGCCCGTGCACCGGGCTGGATTGCTTCGTCGGCTACGCTTCCTCGCTAGGACGGCTTCGCTTGTTACTGCTTGCGCGTCACGGCCTTGAACTCGCCGAGATGCATGCCGGCATCCATGCGGACCAGCTCGCCCGTCATGCTGCTCGACCGCGGCGTGGCGAGGAAGCACACCAGTTCGGCGATGTCCTCCGGTGACGAGGCGATCTGCAGCGGCACCAGCGACGTCACCGCATCGCGTACCTGCTTGGCGGCCTCGGCGCCGCGGCCCTTGGTGAACCACGGCGTGTCGATATAGCCCGGGCAGATGGCGTTGACCCGGATCGCCGGCGCCAGCGCGCGCGCCAGAGACATCGTCATCACGTTGAGCGCGCCCTTGCTGGCCGCATAGGCGATCGACGAGCCGACGCCGCTGATGCCCGCCACCGACGACACGTTCACCACCGCGCTGGCGCGGCCGGATGCCTTGGCGCCGGCTTCCAGCAGCGCGCGCGCCGCGCGAACCATCTGATACGGACCGATCGTGTTGATGGCGTAGAGCCGCTGGAAATCCTCGGCCGACAATTCGTCGAGCAGATGATGGGCGACATGCTTGGTGGTGCCGGCGTTGTTGATCAGCGCGTCGAGCACGCCCCAATGCGCCACGGCTGCGACGATCTTCCTGCAGTCCTCGTCCTTGGAGACGTCGCCCTGAGCCACCACCACTTCGGCGGCGCCGAGCTTGCGGCATTCCTCGGCGACGGCGTGCGCGTCGGTCTCGCTCGACGCGTAGTTGATCAGCAGCCGGGCGCCGTCCTGTGCCAGAATCCTGGCTGTCGCCGCGCCGAGACCGGACGCCGATCCGGTCACGATCACATTCAGTCCACCCTTCGCCATCTTTGCTCCGTTCATCCGTTCACGCCCGCAGCGCGTGCGCCACCATATCGGCTGCGAGGCGCTCGGCAAGCGTGAGACTCTCAAGGTCAGTCCCACCGGGCGGAATAACACCATGCCGCCGTTGCAGGCGGCTGCGCGCGGGCCGCCGCTTGTCATCGCTGGCGGTTTTCCGCATCATGCTGCGCAACAACAAGGCTGCAGCTCCCTGTCCGCGTCGCGCGGACTGCGACGAGATTGCGCGAACCGGGGAACGCTGTGACGGAGACCGACAACATCGTCGTCGAGACCGCGGAGAAGATCTTCGCCGACCTCGCCGACGCGCAGACCATCAACGCCGACAAATCCGGAAGCTGGAAAGCGCCGCTGTGGCAGGCGCTCGGCGAATCCGGCCTGCCGCTGTCCTGGGTGTCGGACGAGTTCGGCGGGTCCGGCGCCAGCCTGGCGGAAGGTTTTGGCGTGCTCAACGCCGCCGGCCGCGCCGGCCTGCCGGTGCCGCTCGCCGAAACGATGCTGGCCGGCTGGCTGCTGGCGCAGGGCGGGATCACTTCGCCCGAAGGCGCGATGACGATCGCGCCGGCGCATCCGAAGGATCGTATCACGCTGGCGGCCGACGGCACCCTGACGGGCCGCGCCCGCGGCGTGCCGTTCGCCCAGGACGCGCAGCATATCGCGGTGCTGGCGCAGGGCCCCAACGGCGCGTCGATCGCGCTGGTCGAGGCCTCCGCCTGCCGGATCGAGAAGGGACTGGGCCTCGGCAACGATGCGTCCGACGTGGTGTCGTTCGACAAGACCACACCTCTGCAGCTGGCCTCCGCATCCGAGGACTTCGGCGCCACCGCGCTGCTGCTGATGGGCTCGGTCGCGCGCAGCCTGCAGATCGCCGGTGCGCTCGAGACGCTGCTGGAGATCAGCGTGGCCTACGCCAACGACCGCGTCGCGTTCGAAAAGAAGATCAGCAAATTCCAGGCGGTGCAGCACAATCTCGCGAAGCTCGCCGGCGAGACGTCCGCCGCACTGGCCGCCGCGACCTCAGCGGCCGATGCGATCAGCACCGCGGCGGCGTTCGACGATGCGGTGTTTCTCGAAGCCGCGGCCGCCAAGATCCGCTGCGCCGAAGCGGCCGAAAAGGGCGCGGCGATCGCCCATCAGGTGCATGGCGCGATCGGCTTCACGTCCGAGCACATCCTGCATCGCTACTCGCTGCGCGCGCTCGCCTGGCGCGACGATTTCGGCAACGAGAGCCATTGGGCGGTCGAGCTCGGCCGCATGGTGGCCAAGCGCGGCGCCGACGATCTGTGGCCGCTGGTCGCCTCGCGCTGACCGCATCAAACGAGTAGCAACACCATGACCGCCGCCCTCCGTTTCGATCCGATCCGTCTGCCGCCCGTCTGCGAAGAGCTGCGCAAGGAAGTCCGCGCATTTCTCGCCGAGGAGATCGCCGCCGGCACCTTCGATCCGCACAAGCCGCAGCGTGAGGACACCGACGCACCGGAATTTTCGCGCCGGGTCGGCGAGCGCGGCTGGCTCGGCATGACCTGGCCGAAGCAATATGGCGGCCACGAGCGCAGCTTCCTGGAGCGCTACGTCGTCACCGAGGAGATGCGCGTCGCCAATGCGCCGACCCGGCGGTTCTTCGTCGCCGACCGGCAGAGCGGGCCGGTGCTGCTGAAATACGCGCCCGAGCACATCAAGATGGACATCCTGCCGCGGATCTGCCGCGGCGAGCTGTGCTTTGCGATCGGCATGAGCGAGCCGAATTCCGGGTCGGATCTGTTCGCCGCCAAGACCAAGGCGACCAAGACCGATGGCGGCTGGCTGATCAACGGCTCGAAGATCTGGACCACCTCGGCGCATATCGCCGACTACATGATCGCGATCTTCCGCACCTCGCCGTCCACCAAGGAGAACCGTCGCCACGGCCTGACGCAGTTCCTGGTGAACATGAAGACGCCGGGCATCAAGGTGAACCCGATCGCGCAGATCACCGGCCAGCACGAATTCAACGAGGTGGTGTTCACCGACGCCTTCGTGCCGGACGATCACGTACTCGGCGAGATCGACGGCGCCTGGAAACAGGCGACCTCCGAGCTCGCCTATGAGCGCTCCGGGCCGGAGCGCTTCCTCGAGACTTACTACGTGCTGACCGAACTGGTGCGCGCGCTCGGGCCCGAGCCGGATACGCGCGGCGCAGAGGGCATCGGCCGGCTGGTGGCGCAGCTGCATACGATGCGGCGGATGTCGGTGTCGGTCGCCGGCATGCTGCAAGCCGGCAAGGAGCCGGTGGTCGAAGCCTCGATCGTCAAGGACATCGGCACGGTGTGGGAGCAGCAGCTGCCGCACCGCGTGCGCGAACTGTCCGCCTTCGTCGACGCGGAGAACTCGAACCACGCCACGCTGGGCGAACTCACCGCGTTCGCCACCCAGCTGGCGCCGAAACTCACCATCCAGGGCGGCACCACCGAGGTGCTGCGCGGCATCATCGCGCGCGGCCTCGGCCTGCGCTGAACGCGGCGCGCCTCTCGAACTCTGAAGGACTTACCATGAGCAAATTCACCGACATCGCGGTCGAAATCACCGGCCACGTCGCTTTGATCGAGATCCAGCGTCCGCCGCTGAATTTCTTCGACATCTCGCTGATCCAGCAGATCGCCAACGCGCTCGACGAGATCGACGCCAATCCGGAGGTCCGCGCCACAGTGCTGGCCGCGCAGGGCAAGGCGTTCTGCGCTGGCGCCAATTTCGGCGATCCGGCGCGCAAGGAAATCGACGAAAAGGCCGCACAGGGCGATCCGGCCGACAGCCTCGGCCAGATCGGGCATCTGTACATGGAAGCAGTGCGAATCTTCCGCGCCAAGAAGCCGATCGTCGCCGCGATCCATGGCGCCGCGATCGGCGGCGGGCTCGGGCTCGCGGTGTCGGCCGATTTCCGCATCACCTGCCCGGAAGCGCGGTTCTCCGCCAACTTCACCAAGCTCGGCTTCCATCCCGGCTTCGGCCTGACGGTGACGCTGCCCGAGCTGATCGGCCAGAACAACGCCGAGCTGATGTTCTACACCTCGCGTCGCATCACCGGCGAGGATGCCGTGAAGATGGGCCTTGCCAACGAGCTGGTGCCGCTCAACGAAGTGCGCAGCGCCGCCCTGAAGCTCGCCCGCGAGATCGCCGAATGCTCGCCGCTCGGCCTGCTCTCGACCCGCGCGACGATGCGCGCCAATCTGGCCGACCGGGTGATGGAAGCCACCAAGCACGAACTCGCCGAACAAACGCGGCTGCGCGCCACCGAGGACTTCAAGGAAGGCGTCAAAGCCACCGAAGAACGCCGCGCCGCGCATTTCAAGGGGCGCTGACGGCGTAGCAACGGCTCGTCAGCCCCGAGTCGTCGCCAGCCCCAGTCCGTCATTCCAGGGCACGCGCAGAGCGCGTGAACCCGGAATCCCGACGTGTTCTGCGGCTCAATCGTTTCCACAACTGCGAGATTCCGGGTTCGCTCCGCTGCGCGGAGCGCCCCGGAATGACTCGGGGTCAGGTGGTTAGCTTGTAGTCGACGCTCGGCGAACACGGCGAGCGTCAGGGACAGTGAGGCCCAGCTACGCGTCAGCCCCGGCTCGTCGCCAGCCCCAGTCCGTCATTCCGGGGCACGCGCAGAGCGCGTGAACCCGGAATCCCGAAATGTTCTGCGGCTCAATCGTTTCCACAACTTCGAGATTCCTGGTTCGCTCCGCTTCGCGGAGCGCCCCGGAATGACTCGGGGTTAGGTGGTTAGCTTGTAGTCGACGCTCGGCGAACACGGCGAGCGTCAGGGACAGTGAGGCCCAGCTACGCGTCAGCCCCGGCTCGTCGTCAGCCCCAGGCGGTCATTCCGGGGCACGCGCGTAGCGCGTGAACCCGGAATCCCGACGTGTTCTGCGACTCAATCATTTCCACAACTTCGAGATTCCGGGTTCGCTCCGCTGCGCGGAGCGCCCCGGAATGACTCGTGGTTAGGTGGTTAGCTTGAACTCGACGCCGGCGAGGTTGAAGCCGTCGTCAGTGGAAGTAACACCCTGCGCCTTTGCGGCGTCGCGCACCTTGGCTACGTCCGCGACTTCTAACGTGAGCGCGGTCATCGCTTCGCTGACGCCTTGCACAAACCGGAACGTCGCGTTCGGCAGCTTCAATTCCGGCGCATCGTCGGCACCTGTGCTCACCGGCAGGTCGAGAATCCGTCCCCAATGCGCGGCGAGATCCGCCGGGTCGGGGCTCTGCATTTCGACTGCGGTCAACGCCTGCGTCGTGTCGGTGCGGATCGCCTTGTCCCAATCGGCACCGGCGGGCGGGTAAGGCCCGCGGATGTTGTCGCTGCCTTCGGTGTGGTTGAGTTCGATGAAGGCGGCGCGGCAGTCGCGCGGGTGCAGTTGCACGCCGTGATAGGGCGCATGGTCGATGACGTTGGCGGTGCGCACGCCGAGGCTGGCGGCGTGGCGGCCGCGCGCGTCCGGATCGTCGCAGCAGAAGATCGCCATGTAGCCGCCGCGGCCCCCCGTCTTGTCCAGGAAGCGGCCGGCCGCGGTGCCGGGCTGCGTCGGCGCGACGATTTCCAGCAGCGTGGTGTCGACCGGCAGCAGCACATTTTCGAGGCCGTATTTGCCGACATGCGGATCGCGGTAGCAGATATTCAGCCCCAGGATCGCGGCGAGCTGCGACGCGGCGGGTTCGATCGGCTCGGTGACGAGGCAGATCTGGCGCAGGCGGAGGAACGGCGCCATCGTCAGCGGCCCTGGAACGACGGCTTGCGCTTCTCGACGAAGGCGGCGGCCGCTTCCTTGTGGTCGGCGGTCTCGGCGCAGCGCGAGTGATGCAGCGCCTCGGCGTCGAAGCAGGCTTCGAGCGACAGGCTCTCGGCATTGTTGATGTTGGTCTTGATGTAGCCGAGCGTCACGGTCGGGCCCTGTGCCAGCGAAAGCGCCAGCTCATGCGTCGCCTGCTCGACCTCGGCATCCGGCACCACCTTGGTGACGATGCCGAGCGCCAGCGCGTCCTGCGCGGTGAGCACCGGCGAGGTCAGGTACAGCTCGCGCGCCTTGGCGGCGCCGATCAGCTGCGTCAGGAAATAGGTGCCGCCGAAATCGCCCGACAGCCCGACCTTGGCGAACGCGGTGGTGATCTTGGCCGAGCTACCAGCGACCCGCAGATCGCACGACAGCGCCATCGACAGGCCCGCGCCGGCGGCCGCGCCGTCGATCTGCGCGACGACGGGCTTGGGCATCAGATGAAGGATGCGCGAGACTTCCATGCCGCGGCGCAGATTCGCCACCTTCTGCTCGAGCGGCGGCGGGGCGCCGGCCGCTGCCATCGACTTGACGTCGCCGCCGACGCAGAACGTGCCGCCGGCGCCCTTCAGCAGCACCGCACGCACCTCCGGATCGTCCTTGGCGCGATGCGCCGCCTCGACCAGGCCGCGGATCATCTCCTGATTGAGCGCATTGCGCCGCTCGGGGCGGTTCATCGTGATGGTGAGCAGGCCGCGGTCGAGCTGTTGCAGGACGATGTCGGTCATGGTGGTCCTTGTTGTTGGGCCGTTTTGCGGCCGGGTATCTCACTTTCGTCATTGCGAGCCGAAGGCGAAGCAATCCAGGGCTCAGTGCCCGGGGCTGGATTGCTTCGTCGCTCCGCTCCTCGCAATAACGACCGTTGATTGTGTTACTTCTTCACCAGCGGGCAGCGTGATTGTTCGAGCGGCTGGAACGCCTGGTCGCCCGGGATCGTCGCGACCAGCTTGTAGTAGTCCCAGCGCGCCTTGGAGTCGGCCGGTTTCTTGACCTCGAACAGGTACATGTCGTGCACCATCCGGCCGTCGGCGCGGACCTTGCCGTTGCGGGCGAAGAAGTCGTTGACCGGCATTTCCTTCATCTTTGCCATCACGGCCGCCGCATCGGTGGTGCCGGCGGCCTTCACGGCGTTCAGATAGTGCATCGTCTCGGAGTACAGGCCCGCCTGCGCCGAGGTCGGCACCCGCTTGGTACGCTCCATGAAGCGCTTGGAGAACGCGCGGGTGTCGTCGTTGAGGTCCCAGTAGAAGGCGTCGGCCAGCAGCAGGCCCTGCGCGGTCTCCAGCCCGATGCTGTCGATGTCGCTGATGAAGGCGAGCAGCGGCAGGATCTTCTGGCCGCCCTTGCGGGTGACGCCGAATTCTGCCGCCTGCTTGATGGCGTTGATGGTGTCGCCGCCCGCATTGGCGAGCCCGATCACCTTGGCGTTGGAGCTCTGCGCCTGCAGCAGGAAGGACGAGAAATCCGAGGTGTTGATCGGGTGCTTGACGCCGCCCAGCACCTTGCCGCCCGACGCCTTGACGACGTTGGTGGCGTCGCGCTCGAGGTCCTGACCGAACGCGTAGTCGGCTGACAGGAAGAACCAGGTGTCGAGCCCCTGCTTGACGGTGGCGAGACCGCTGACATTCGCGAGCGCGTAGGTGTCGTAGGCGTAGTGCATGGTGTACGGGCCGCAGGCCTCGTTGGTCAGCCGCACCGAGCCCGGTCCCGAATACATGATGATCTTGCCGCGCGCCTTGGCGATCTCGCCGGCGGCGAGCGCGGTGGCCGAGGCGGCGACGTCGATGATCGCCTCGACGCCCTGATTGTCCAGCATGTCGCGCGCGATGTTGGCGGCGATGTCCGCCTTGTTCTGATGGTCGGCTGCGATGATCTCGATCTTGCGGCCGAGCACGCTGCCGCCGAAATCCTCCGCGGCCATCTTGGCGGCGGTCTCGCTGCCGGTGCCGGTGATGTCGGCGTACAGACCGGACATGTCGAGAATTGCGCCGAGCTTCAGCGGTGGCTGGGACTGCGCCTGTGCCAGCGAAACCGCGGCTAGCGACAGACATGCAAAAACACTCGTTCGGATCATTCTCACAGCGTCCTCCCCCTGACCGGCGCCGACTTCATTCGCGGCGCTTCTGATCGCGGTGCGATCATGCCGTATCGTTTCCGCAGCGGCAAGCGATCAGGTTTTCCGGCGGATGGAATGCGCTTGCGCGCCGCAGACACGATTAGTAAGCGACGAGGCGTGAGTGCGCGGCGCCGTTCGTCTGCGCATCCGCTGGTGCGAGTGTGGCGAATGAGCACGACGACTCGATCAGGACGCGAGCGGCGCTCGGCGGTGACCGTAGTTGTGCTGCTGATCGCCTGCGGCAGCGCGCAGGCGGGCTGCGCGGATCTTCCTGTCCAGGGCGACGGCGTCGTCGCGGCGATCGACGATGCGCGCAGCCTGCGGCTCGATGATGGCCGCGAGATCCGGCTCGCCGGCCTGGAAGTCGCCGCCGCACACGCCGCCGCAACCATCGCCGCGCTGACCACACTGACGCGCGGTCGTCACGTCGCGCTGCACGGCGCTGACGGTACGCCCGACCGCTACGGCCGGCAGCCGGCCTATGTGGTGACCGACGACGCGGCGCTGCCGGTTCAGGCGCGCCTGCTGCAGGCCGGGCACGCGATGGTCGGTCTGGGCATTGCGCAGCCGGACTGCCGGGCTGAGCTGCTCGCCGCCGAAGCGGCCGCCCGCGACGCCCGGCTCGGGTTGTGGGCTGAGCCGGGCGCGCTGCTGCAAGCCGCGGACGGCGATGCGCTGCTGGCGCGTGCCGGTCGGTTCACGGTGGTGGAAGGCCGGATTGTGTCGGTCCGCGAGGCCGGCAGCATGATCTTCCTGAACTTCGGCCGGCGCTGGACTCGGGACTTTGCGGTGACTATTTCAAGGCGCATATTGGGGTCCTTCGAGGCCGCGGGCATCTCGCCCAAGTCCTTGGAATACAAGCGAATCCGAGTCCGCGGCTGGATCGAGCGGCGCACCGGCCCGCAGATCGGGATTCGCGAGGTGGGACAGATCGAGGTGCCGGGCGCGCGCTAGCGTCCGCGAAAGAGCCATACGTGAGCGGATCCGAGGGACGGCGTAACATCTGGACAAGCCGCCGCTGGCTGGTGCTGCCGCTGCTCGGCGCGCTGGCGCTTGGCGGCTGCGGCGATTTCCGCCGGTTCGAGACCGCCTCGATCCCGTCCAGCACCCCGGCGGCGCCGAAGCCGGCGCGGCCGCCGGCCCAGTCTCCCGCCGCCGAACGGGAGCACGAGCGGATCCTCGCCACCTATGGGGGCGCCTACGACGATCCCAGGCTCGAGGCGCTGATCACCAGCACGGTGGACCGGCTGGTCGCCGCGTCGGACCGGCCCGACCTCACCTACAAGGTGACGATCCTGAATTCGGGCGCCATCAACGCCTTCGCGCTGCCGACCGGGCAGCTCTACGTCACCCGCGGACTGGTGGCGCTGGCCAGCGATACGTCCGAATTGTCGTCGGTGCTGTCGCACGAGATGGCGCATGTGCTCGCCAAGCACGCGGCGATCCGCGAGGACCAGGCGCGGCAGGCTGCACTGGTGACGCGCGTCGTCACCGACATGGGCAACGATCCCGAACTCACCGCGCTGGCGCTGGCCAAGACCAAGCTGTCGATGGCGAGCTTCTCGCGGCAGCAGGAGCTGGAGGCCGATGGCATCGGCGTGGGCATCTCGGCACGTGCGCAGTTCGATCCGTTCGGGGCGGCGCGTTTCCTCACCGCGATGGAGCGCAGCGCCGCGCTGAAGGCCGGCCGCAGCGGCGATACGAGGTCGCAGGACTTCCTGGCGTCGCATCCGGCGACGCCCGAGCGGGTGCGCAACGCGCAGGCCAACGCGCGGCAATACGCGTCGGCCGAGCAGACCGCCAAGGGCGAGCGCGACCGCGAGACCTATCTCAACGCCATCGACAACATCGTCTATGGCGAGGACCCGAGCGAAGGCTTCGTGCGCGGCCGCCGCTTCCTGCATCCCAAGCTCGGCTTCACCTTCCAGGCGCCCGAGAGCTACACGCTCGACAATACCGCGCAGGCGGTGATCGGCGTGCGCGAGGGCGGCAGCCAGGCGATGCGCTTCGACGTGGTGCGTGTGCCGGCCGAGCAGTCGCTCGGCGACTACCTCAATTCCGGCTGGATGGAAAACGTCGACAAGAGTTCGACCGAGGAGCTGAGTATCAACGGCTTCCCGGCCGCCGCGGTGGTGGCGCGCGGCGATCAGTGGCAGTTCAAGGTCTATGCGCTGCGGTTCGGCAGCGACGTCTACCGCTTCATCTTCGCGACACGGCAGCGCTCGGCCGAGAGCGAGCGCAACGCGCGTGACACGGTGAATTCGTTTCGCCGGCTGACGCTGGACGAGATCCAGGCGGCGCGGCCGCTGCGCATCAAGGTGATCACCGTGCAACCCGGCGACACCGTCGAGTCGCTGTCGCACCGGATGGCCGGCGTCGACCGCCCGCTCGAGCGCTTCCGCGTCCTCAACGGCCTCGAAGCCAACGCCACCGTGAAGGCGCGCGACCTGGTGAAGATCGTGGTGGATTGACGCGCGATGTCGCTGCGAGCTCAGCCGAGCGGCAACCCCGGTTCGGCGATGGCGATGGTCGAGGATGCCTGTGCGATCTGTTCAGGCCCGCCTTTTGGCGGCCACAGCTTGGCGGCGTAGTGATCGGCCCGCAGCTTCATGCGTTCGTCGACACCCACGAAGCCCCAGATGTGGGTGATGCGCGGTGGACCATCGAGTGCATACATGTTGATGATGAGGTGGGCCGTGTAGTCGTGCGCCGGCGCAATCGCTGCCTGCCACCCCGCAAGTGTCGCCGGCAACCCGCCGGGCTTCAGCGTGTAGGTTCTGAATTCGTAGAACCCGCCGCATTGCCGAGGTCGAACCGGCGGCAGAAACGGAAAGCCGGCGTAGCTATCCATGCTCAATGCGCTCGCTGTTCCGACGCAATTGAATGGGTTGGCGCTGAGCAGGGCACGGTCACGCTCCTTGCGCAGCTCAGCCTCGGCCTCAAAGCCGCGCAGGATGAGCAATTGCCCGAGCGTGCCGATGTCGCTGCGCCAGATCCCAAGCACTTCGCCCTTCGCGTCCGGATCGTTCATCCAGACGCGGGCGCCTTGCGACAGCCGCGCGAGCTCGAGAAGGGGACCGGACAGCGTGGTCAGCTCATACACCATGAATGCGTTTCCTTCGTCCGCGAACTCCAGGTCGAGCCCGCAAGATCACGGGTAATACCCTGTAGGGCAGCGCGCGGAACGTGCCGAGCAGCCCATCCGGCTTTCCTATTGAAGACAGCAAAAAGGCCCGGCGTTCCGCCGGGCCTTGAAGTCTCGCGGGCCCGTGACCCTCAAAGCTGATCGCAAGCCTTACGCGGCTTCATCGGTCACGGTGTCGTCGCTGTCGCCGTCGGCATCACCGTCCGCGTCGGCTTCACCTTCGGCGTCCGCCTTGGCGCCGCGGCGCGGGCTCTTGGCGAGCTGGCCTTCGACTTCCTTAATGGCTTCGGTCTCGGTCACCTGCTGCACCACGGCGATTTCGCGGGACAGACGGTCGAGCGCCGCTTCATAGAGCTGGCGCTCGCTGTAGGACTGCTCGGGCTGCGAGTCCGAGCGATACAGATCCCGCACCACTTCGGCGATCGCCACGATGTCGCCGGAGTTGATCTTCGCTTCGTATTCCTGGGCGCGGCGCGACCACATCGTGCGCTTGACGCGGGCGCGGCCCTTCAGGGTCTCCAGCGCCTTCTTCACCAGCGCCGGGTCCGACAGCTTGCGCATGCCGACATTGGCGACCTTGGCGGTCGGCACCCGCAACGTCATCTTGTCCTTGATGAAGTTGATGACGAACAGTTCGAGCTTGGCGCCCGCGATTTCCTGCTCCTCGATCGCCAGGATCTGGCCGACGCCATGCGCCGGATAGACCACGAACTCGTTGGCCTTGAAGCCCTGGCGCTGGGTCACGGCCTTTTTCGGCTCCTCGACCTTCGGGGCCGCTGCCGGTTTGGCAGCCACCGGCTTCACCTCCGGCTTCGCAGCAGCCTTCGGCGCGGCAGCGACCGGAGCCTTGGCGGCGGGCTTAGCGGCAGGTTTGGCGGAGGCAGCCTTGGAGACGGTCGCCGCAACGTCGGGTTTCGCAGTCTTGGATGGCATTGCACTTCTTTTGGTTTTCGAGGACTTGAGGGACGTTACCGAAGAGGCCGAAGCCTTTCCGGCGGAACCCTTAGCGGTTGCGACCTTGGCGGCGCTCGCTTTTGCGCTCGGCGCCTTGGCGGCCAGTGACTTCGAAACCGAAGTCTTCGATTGTGAGGGCTTCGACACCGAAGCCTTTGAAATCGTCGATTTGGAGCCCGCGGTCTTGGTGGTCCGGGCGTCCTTTGATGCACGGGATCGGCTATTGGTTGCGCTGCGGCTGCCAGCGTGCTTGGCACCCTTCGAGGAAGCACTCATTTTACGCGTTTTCTGTGACACAGCCTGCGCGTGGAACCGCCACGCCCCTGTTGGTTGTTCTTGACGGGATCCCTTCCCGGCCGCAAAAACGGCATGCCGAGTGTGTAGAATGTGCCAAATATAGCACATTTCCCGCAAAAATCAATGATTTATGACGAATCGCGCCCGGTGCCGATGCGGCGCCGGGCGGACTGATCATCAACAGGGTTAAGCAGGGTCTGAGAATCGCGTCCGCGGCGAGCGGGACGAGAGGCGTCAGCCTTAGTCGCCGGTACCGGGCTCCTTCGAGAAGAACTTCTCGAGCTTGCCTTCCATGCCGTCGAACTGCTTGGCTTCGTCGGGCGCGTCTTTCTTCTGGGTCAGGTTCGGCCAGGACTTGGCGTATTCCGAATTCAGCTCGAGCCACTTCTCGAGACCCGGCTCGGTGTCGGGCTTGATCGCGTCGGCCGGGCACTCGGGCTCGCACACGCCGCAGTCGATGCATTCGTCCGGATGGATGACGAGCATGTTCTCGCCCTCGTAGAAGCAATCCACGGGGCAGACTTCAACGCAATCGGTGTATTTGCACTTGATGCAGTTTTCAGTGACGACGTAAGTCATCCGAAGCTCCGGAACGGTTCTAATTTTGAGTGTTTGCGTACCGCAGGTGTCCCACAGCCGCAAGATGAAGATGCCTAGTCCCGTGGCACTTCGAGATCGGCATAAAGTCCAGTAACAGAGCCCGCGTCACCGCGGCGCTCGGCAAATCCAATCACCTTCAGTACGCGCACGCCACGATCCAGCGCAATCGTCACGACGTCTCCGGGCTTGATCGCATGTCCGGGCGACCGTTCGCGCGCGCCGTTGATCCGGACATGGCCGCTTTCCACCAAGGCGGCCGCTGTGGCGCGGGCTTTCACCACCCGCGCATGCCACAGCCATTTGTCGAGACGCTGCCGCTCCACCTGACACCCAAGATCGGCCGCGCGGGCGCGCGGCGAAACTCAGTCCTTGCGGCCGCCGGAGAGCTGCTCCTTGAGCGCAGCGAGTTTGGCGAACGGTGAGTTCGGATCGATCGGCCGATCGCGCTCGCGCGGCGGCGCGCTGGAATGCACCTGCCGGTGCGATCCGCCGCCCTGATTGTCGCGACCCTTGCCGCCCTTGTCGGAGAACTTGTCGCGGCCCTTGAAGCGCTCGCGCGGCGGACGGCCTTCGCCCTGCGCCTCACGACGCGGAGCACCCTCGCCGTCGCGGCGGTCTCGGCGGAAGTCCCCCTTGCCGCGGCGATTGCCCTGATCCGGCCGGTCCTGACGCGCGCCGGCTTCGCCGTCGGCATTCGCCTGACCGCCCTGGCCCTGCTGCGAGCGGTTATTCGGACGCTTGTTACGATCGTGACGCGGGCGATGCTCATCCGAGCGGCCGCCCGGACGCCAGACTTCGACCAGATCCGGCTGCGGCTTGGCAGCTTCGGCGGCAGGTGCCGCTTCGGCGCTGGTCGCCTCAACAGCCGGCGCATCGGCAGTCGCCGTCTCGGTGGGAGCTTCGGTTGCGACCTCTGCTGCCGAAGACTCGGTCGCAGCGCCCTCGCCAGCCGGCGCCTCGGCTTCGGTCTGCGCCGCAGTCCCGGCCGAGCTGTCCTCGGCAGGCGCGGCTTCGGTC
The DNA here is from genome assembly GCF_022271405.1 of Rhodopseudomonas infernalis. Lineage (GTDB taxonomy): Bacteria > Pseudomonadota > Alphaproteobacteria > Rhizobiales > Xanthobacteraceae > Rhodopseudomonas > Rhodopseudomonas infernalis. The sequence continues at coordinate 62,717 of NZ_JAJNAL010000023.1, forward strand.
GGCTCGGCCGCCGCAGTCTCCTGGGCAACCGGCTCGGTCGGCGCTTCGGCCTGATCGGCAGAAGCAGCGTCCAGAGCCGCTTCCGGCGCCTCGGGGGTCGCCACCGACTCGAACGCGATCGCGCCGGCCAGAATGGCGTGGTCTTCGGCCGACAGCGTGGTGTCGGCGGCGGGTGTGGCCTCGGCTGCGGAGGCAGCTTCGGCCTGCGACGGCTGCGGCGTGGGAGCCTGCGGCAGCGGCGGCCGCTTTTCCATGCGATAGCCGAGCGCCTTCAGGATGGAGGCGAAGTCTTCGCCGGCCGAACCGGTCAGCGACGTCATCGCCTGCGTCACCACGAAGCTGCGGCCGTCGAACGCGCCAGCCGGCTTCTCTCCGGGCGCGCCTTCACGCCAGGCCAAGGCCGGGCGGATCAGGTCGGCCAAGCGCTCGAGAATATCGACGCGCACGGCGCGCTCGCCACACAGCTTGTAGCCGAGCGTCCGATAGGCGTCGCGATCCAGCGCCTTGTCGATCGGAAACGAGGTGCGGCCGCTGCTGGCCAGATGCTGCGCGCCAGACAGCGCCGACATATCGACATTGTCGAGTTTCTGCGCCCAGAGCAGCGACGCCAGCGCGCGCGCCGCCGGCTTCAGCAGCGACGGGATGTAGATGTGATAGGCGCCGAACCGCACGCCGTATTTGCGCAGCGTGGCGCGCGACGGCTGGTCGAGGTCCTTCATCTCGGACGCGATCTTGCTGCGCTCGATCACGCCCAGCGACTCGATCAATTGAAACGCGATGCCGCGGCCGATGCCGGTGATGTCCTCGGCCTTGCCGAGTTCGAACAGCGGCCCGAGGATCTTCTCGATGTGGGTCTTGAGCCAGAGATCGAGCCGGGTCTGCACGGCTTCGCGCGCCGCGCCGGCCAGACGATCGTCGGCGATGATGCGCAGCCGCGGCCGCAGCACGTCGTCGGAGCCGACCAGCCGCGCCACTGCGTCGCCGGTCCAGCGCACGAGGCCTTCCGAGGTCAGCACGAACTGCTCGTCGGGCGCGCCCGAAAGCTTCTCGGCGCGGGAGTCGATCTCGCCGGCCAGGGCCTTCTGCGCGGTCGCCTGCAAGGCCTTCGCATCGGATCCCGCTTCCGCCGCATCAGGGGCGAACGTAAACCCGTCGAGACGACCGATCACATGTCCTTCGACGATGACCTCGCCGGTCTTACCAATTTCCGTATTCAACATCGTGTTTTCCCGCAGGCGGCGCATCAATACACTGGTCCGACGATCTACGAAACGTTCCGTAAGCCGTTCATGCAGCGCATCTGACAATTTATTTTCGATGTCGCGCGAAATGCCTTGCCAGTGTTCAGGATCGGCCAGCCAGTCGGTCCGGTTGGCGACGAAAGTCCATGTCCGGATCTGGGCGATCCGCGCCGAAAGCGTATCGATGCCGCCATCGATCCGGTCCGCCTGGTCGACCTGCGCGGCGAACCATTCATCCGGAATCCGCCCCTTCCGCATCAGAAAGCGGTACAGAGTCGTCACCAATTCGGCGTGGGCCGCGGGTGCGATCTTGCGATAATCCGGGACCTGACAGACCTCCCATAGCCGCTCCACGGCGGCGGCGCCATGCGCCATGTCGCGCATTTCGCCGTCGCGGGCGACGTGCTCGAGCACCCGCAGGTCCTCGGCGACCGGCGCGCGGGTCAGCCCCTCCTGCCGCGGCGCTTCCGCCAGCGACACCTGCAGGGCGCTGACCGAGCTGAAATTCAGCGCGGAATTGCGCCATTGCAGCATCTTCACCGGCTCGAAGCTGTGGTTCTGCAGGGCGTTGACCAGTTCGGGCTCGAATGGCGCGCAGCGCCCGGTGGTGCCGAATGTGCCGTCGCGGGTGGCGCGGCCGGCGCGGCCGGCGATCTGGCTGAACTCCGAGGGCGTCAGTCGGCGAAACTGATAGCCGTCGAATTTGCGATCCGACGCGAACGCGACGTGATCGACATCGAGATTGAGACCCATGCCGATCGCATCGGTGGCGACCAGATAATCGACGTCGCCGGACTGAAACATCGCCACCTGGGCGTTGCGGGTGCGCGGCGACAGCGAGCCGAGCACCACCGCGGCGCCGCCATGCTGCCGCTTGATCAGTTCGGCGATGGCGTAAACTTCGTCGGCCGAGAACGCCACGATCGCGGTCCGCCGCGGCTGCCGCGTCAGCTTGCGGTCGCCGGCGAATTCGAGCTGCGACAGCCGCGGCCGGGTGACGATGCTGACGCCGGGCAGCAGCCGCTCGATGATCGGCCGCATCGTCGCGGCGCCGAGCAGCAGCGTTTCGTCGCGGCCGCGCCGGTGCAGGATACGATCGGTGAAGACATGGCCGCGCTCGAGATCGGCCGCGATCTGGATTTCGTCGACGGCCAGAAACGACACGTCGAGATCGCGCGGCATCGCCTCGACGGTCGAGACCCAGAACCGCGCCTTGGGCGGCTTGATCTTCTCCTCGCCGGTGACCAGCGCCACCGCGCCCTCGCCGACCCGGTCGACGACCTTGTTGTAGACCTCGCGTGCCAAGAGCCGCAGCGGCAAGCCGATCAACCCGGACGGATGCGCCACCATCCGTTCGATCGCCAGATGGGTCTTGCCGGTGTTGGTCGGACCGAGCACCGCGGTGACGCCGGCGCCGGGCGCCCGGTCATTGGTAAACGGCGCGGAAAACCTGGTGGGCATTTTGGGTGTATTTCTGCATGGGTGCGGTCAGAGATGTGTCACATTGCGACGCCGCAGCGCACGCCAGTTAAGGTGTAGAACGAGTCTGGAACGAAACGCGGCCGAATCGCAGACTCGCCGGGTCCAGCTTCGCTCCGTCGCAACATCTCGCGTTGCGCGAGACTTTTCCCACCAGATCAGGGGTCGATCGCAAGATCAACGCCTTGGAACGCGGTAGTCGCCGTCGCAGTCATGCGTTCTGTGATTCCGGCCGGAGTCAACTGGATTCGAACGAGCCGCGGTCACGCCCGTCGGCGCGAGCGATCGATGGTCTATTGGGTCCGCAACGCCGATTTCGGCGGGGTGGCGGTGGTGACGAACTGCGTCGCCTGCAGCACCGCGTTGCCGAGCGGCGTCGGGATCTTGAGGCGGAACGGCACCAGCACCCTCGTGCCCGCGATCGGTGCCAGCCAGACTTCCATATTGCGCTGTTCGATCAGGTATTTGATCGCTGCGCGGTCGGGAATATAGCCGGAAATCGGGGTGAAGTAGATGCCGCAGACCAGCGCCGGACCCTGATAGCCCTTTTCGGCTTTGACCATCTCGGTGCGCTTGTATTCGAGCCGCAGGTCGTAGCGCATGCGGCCGTCGAAGATCGGCGTCGTCACCCGGCAGGAGTCGGCCGTCATCGGGTCGGCGGTGCCGGCCACGCGCAGAAACGAGCCGGTCATCGGATCGATTACGCCGCGCCGATGCGCGTCGGTCACCGGAATCCGGTCCGGATCCACCGGCGGCTCCGGCTCGATCGACGATTCCTTGACGCTGCCGTTCGCCAGCGAGATCCGGACCATCTCGGTCTTTTTGGCGCTGGTGGTGGAGGCCATGTAGTTCATCGGCACGAACTGGCCGTTGACGATGCGGCCCTGCGCCTCGCCGCTGCCATGGCCGCGGGAGAAGGCCTGCATCACGCCCGACGTCGCGCCATTGGCGGCCGCCGCATAGCCGTCACCGGTGATCTCGATTACCCAGGTGCCCTTGCCGACCTCGATCCCGGCCAGCGTCGCCTCGTAACGGGCATCCAGCTTGCCCTGGGCACTGGCAGTGCCGGGAAGCGCCAGCACCAGCGTGGACAACGCCAGCATCCCGGCGAAAAATCCCGGCCGCCGCGGCGAAGCGCCCGGCTGCCGACGAAGGCGATTGCTGACGGAAATGTTCACTCAGGTCGTCCTGCCTGGCGGCCGCGGCACGCCGTTCAACGGTCTGCGATCGACGGCCGATCCAATTCCCCGGTTTCGGAACCGAATGCGTCGTTTATATGATGGTAGATTGTTGATCCGGCGCGGGTAATCAATGACCCGGGCAGGGCATTTCGGGGTTCCAGCCGGTCGGCAAAATACCGCATCGGAGGCTGCTCTGGGTTGACGCTGGACGCGAGCCCGACTATAGGTCCGCGGTTCCTGAAATGGACGTCGATAGAACCCCCGCGCCTGCCAGTGGGCAGGCGGGGATGACAAAGGATTTTCGCCATGTCCCGGCGCTGCGAACTGACCGCCAAGGGTGCCCAGACCGGCCACAAGGTCAGCCACTCGAACATCAAGACCAAGCGGCGTTTTCTGCCCAATCTGGTCAACGTTACGTTCCTGTCCGACGTGCTCGGCCGCCCGGTGCGGCTGCGGGTGTCGACCAACGCGCTGAAGAGCGTCGACCACCGCGGTGGTCTCGATGCCTTCCTGCTGAAGGCGAGCATTGCCGAGCTGTCGCCGAAGGCCGCCGAGCTGAAGCGTGCGATTGCCAAGAAGAAGGCCGGCGAAGCGGTCGCAGTCGCGAGCTGAGCGCCTCGTCCCGCGCGAATATCTATCGGCGATCCTGATTTCGGACGGCCGGGTTGAAAGACCCGGCCGTTTCGTTTGCCTGCGTGCCAGCTGCGCATCGCCGCGATGGACGATCCGCACGCGGATGGACGCGCTTGCGAAGCGCCCGCATCCCGGATCAAGACTATCCATCCGACGTTGGTCGAATCTCGTAGTGTTCCGAGGTGACGGGTCCGGCGACCACACGCAAAAGCTGTTACGATCAAATGATGTGTCGGATTCGACGATGCCCCGCAAGCCGCACCGGTTTCCGATCCTGGGCAAAGGCGCCGCCGCCCGGTCGCAGAGGCCGCGATGAAGCTTTCGACACGCCTGATGCTGGCGATGGTGGCCCTGGTCCTGGTGACTACGGCGGTGCTCGGCTTCCTCAACTATCGTAGCATCGTCGAACTGCTGATCCCCCGCACGGTGCAGCGGCTGCAGACCCACGCTCAGCTCAATGCGTTGCTGATGGATGCGCAACTGCGCGGCACGCTCGCCGACGCCAAGAGTGCGCAAGCGTCGACGGCGCTGCAGGATCTCCTCGTCAGGCGCCCCGAATTCGTGGGGGCCACCAGCGTGGGCTGGCGACATCGCATCGAAGACCGATTCGCCGCGGAGCTGGCCGCCAAGCCGAACTGCGCGATCCTGCGGATTATCGGAGCCGAGGATGACGGACTCGAACTGGTCCGTGTCGATCGTCTGGGACCGCAAGGCGGCATTCGCGCGGTTCCGCCTGCCGAACTGACGCGGCGCGGCGACCGGGCCTACTTCAAACAAGGCATGGCGCTGCCGCGCGGCGAGGTGTCGATCTCCCGCATCGAGCTCAACCGGGATGCGACCGACCTCGAGCTGCCCTACACGCCGACGGTGCGGACGATCGCGCCGATCGATACGGCCGATGGCCGGCGTCTCGGCCTGTTGGTGATCAACACCAATCTGGACGCGCTGTTCGAACGGGTCCGATCCAGCGTCGACGCCAGCGATACGATCTACGTCGTCAACGAGGACGGCGACTATCTGGTGCATCCGGATCGTACGCAGGAGTTCGGCTTCGATCTCGGCCGGCCGCGCCGCATCCAGGACGATTTCCCGACGTTCGCCGCGTCTCTGAAAGACCAGCGCGCGATCCCCTCGGTCATCGAGAACGCCGAGGGACGATCGTTCGGCATCGGCGTCGGTTGGGTCAGGCTGGCCGACGGTCCGCTGATCGGTGTGGTCGAGATGCGTGACTACGCATCGTTCGGGTCGGTACAGACCGCGGTCCGCAACTCCACTTTGGCGGGCGGCGCGGTCGCGCTGCTGATCGCGATCCTGATCGCGGTGCCACTGGCCCGTTCGCTGACCCGGCCGCTGGTGCGGATCACCCGATCGGTCCAGGCCTTCGCGCGCGGCGAGAAATTCGAACTCGCGCCCGGCGGCGGCCACGAGATCAAGCTGCTGGCCGACGCGTTCGAACAGATGACCAGCGACTCGCAGCGCCGCGCCATCGCCTTCGCGGAAGAAGCCGAAGAGCGCAGCCGTCTGGCCGGCGTGTTGCAGAACACTGTCGACAGCATGGTCGACCCGGTGCTGGTCGCGGACGCGCGCGGCATTGTAATTCTCACCAACCCTGCGTCGCACGCGATGTTCGGTGCGCTGACCGGCACCAGCGTCCTCAACACGACGCGCTCGTTCGACCGCTTCACCCCGGACGGCAAACCGCTCGCGGCCGACAAGGCGCCGCTGCTGCGCGCCTCGCTGGGCGAGACGATCGAGAACTTCGAGTTCATCGTGCAGCCGCTCGGCAGCGGACGGCGATCCTATCTGATCGCCAACGGGCGGCCGCTGCTCAACGATAACGGCGACGTCCAGGGCGCCGTGATGGTGTATCACGACATCACGCAGAAGAAGAAAGCCGAGGAGGCGCTGCGCCGCAGCGAGCAGATGGCGCGGGCGATCGTCGACACCGCGCTCGATGCCTTCGTGCAGATCGACGCGCTGGCGACGATTACCGAGTGGAGTCCGCATGCCGAGCTGATGTTCGGATGGAAGCGCACCGAAGCGATCGGCCGCAACGTCTTTCAACTGCTGATCCCGCCCGACCAGCTCGCGCAGCGCACCGAGGAGTTCACGCAGTTCGCCACCACGCTCGGCCGCGACGACAGCGGCTTCCGCGTCGAGATCGAAGCGGTTCGCCACAACGGCGCACCGATCCCGATCGAGGTGGCGATGACGGCGCTGTATCGCGATGGCAGCTTCGTCATCAACGCGTTCCTGCGTGACCTCACCGAGAAGATCGCGTTCGAGGAGCAGCTCCGGCAGTCGCAGAAGATGGAGTCGATCGGGCAGCTCACCGGCGGCATCGCGCACGACTTCAACAACATGCTGACGGTGATCACCGGCACCATCGATATCATCAGCGACGGTGTCTCCGACCAGCCGCATCTGGCGGCGATCGCCAAGCTGATCAGCGAGGCGGCGGACCGCGGCGCCGAACTGACGCGGCTGTTGCTGGCGTTCGCCCGCAAACAGCCGCTGCGGCCCGACGAGACCGACGTCAACGGGCTGGTCGCAGGGTTGCAAAGCCTGTTGCGGCCGACGCTCGGTGAGCAGATCGAGGTCGAGACCTTGATGGCCGACGATGTCTGGCCGATCTATGTGGACCGTGGCCAGCTGGAATCCGCGCTGGTCAATCTGGCGGTCAATGCCCGCGACGCGATGCCGGGCGGTGGCAAGCTGACGCTCGAAACCTGCAACGTCATGGTCGATCAGGAATTCGCCCGGCGGCTCGGCAATGTCGATGTCGGCGCCTATGTGATGATCTCGATCAGCGATTCCGGCTGCGGCATCCCGGAGGCGATCCGCGGCAAGGTGTTCGATCCGTTCTTCACCACCAAGGAAATCGGCAAAGGCACCGGGCTCGGACTGAGCATGGTGTACGGCTTCATCAAGCAGTCCGGCGGCCACATCACGCTGTACAGCGAGGAAGGATTGGGCACCACGTTCCGGCTGTATCTGCCGCGCGCCGCGGCCGAGGCCGAACGCGAAGCGCCGCCTTCCTCCGAACAGGGCGCGATCGGCGGCACCGAAACCATTCTGGTGGTCGAGGACGACGCCATGGTGCGCAGTTACGTCAACGCCCAGCTCAAGAGCCTCGGCTACACGGCGATCTCGGTCGGCAACGCGACGGCGGCGCTGTCGATCTGCGATAGCGACACCAGGTTCGACCTGCTGTTTACCGACGTGGTGATGCCTGGGCCGTATAACGGCGTGCAGCTCGCCGCCGAGATGACCAGGCGGCGCCCTGGCCTGAAGGTGCTGTTCACCTCCGGCTATTCGGAGAACGCGTTGATCCACAACGATCGCATCGCTTCGGGCATCCTGCTGCTGTCGAAGCCGTATCGGCGGATCGATCTGGCCCGGACGATCCGGCAGGCGCTGAGCACCGCGCCGGAGGCCGGCTCTGTCGAACGCGCCGCGCCGAGCGACGAGCGGATCGGCGCCAGTTCGGAAGCGACGCGCGCCGCGAGGTGATGCGCGCGGCGGGCCGGTCAGTCCTGGATCAGCGTGAACTGCAACAGCAGCGTCCGCTGCAGCATCGAGAAATTGTCGTCGGACACTAGCGTCAGCACCGTTTCGCCGGCCTCGTCGCGATGCACGTCGATGCCTTCCATGTTGTCGATGTCGTGGCCGAGGTCGGCGGTGAACAGCGTAGGCCCGTCGACGGTTGCGCCCGGGGCCAGCGAAGTGAGCGCGATCCGCCGGATGCGGATGTGCACGCCTTCCAGCCAGGAGAATTTACGTTCGAGAACCAGCAGGTCGCCCGCGGGCAGCAGCGCGGCGTCGCTGATGTCGTACCCTTCGGTGCGGCGGATCGCGAAGGTGCCGGGTGTCTTGCCGCCGATCAGAAAGCCGAGGATGTTGCGATCGGCATCGAGGCCGCGCTCGGAGATCGCGATCAGCGTGCCGGCCAGCGGCAGGCCTTTCGGCACCACGATCAGCGCCTCGATGCCCTTGTTGTTCGGCAGCTTGCGCAGTCCCGGCGGCACCGCAATCGGCTGGCCTCGCGCACGCACGCCGTCGCGGCCGAAATCGAACTTCACGATCTGGTTGACGCGCTCATAGCCCACATAGGCGGTGCCACCGTCGAAGGCGAGCGACTCGCTGTCGTACCATTTGCGCCGCGTCAGCGGCTCGCCGTCGGCTCCGAGGATCGGTGCGGCGTCGACATCCGCAAGCCCGGTCATCGCGGCGCCCGCATAGACGATCCGACCGGTGAACCAACTGCCGCGGTCACTGACCGCAACGAAGCGCTCGCCCTTCGGATCGAGCCGCAGCGCCGACAGGCCGCCGAAGCCGCGGAACGACGAGGTGAGAACCAGCCCGCTGCGGAATTGCAGCGCGCCGAACCGCTGCGCCGCGCGGTCCCGCAGATCGAACGAGTCGATCGGCCGCGCCACCACCTCGACGCGTTCCGGAGTACTGACCGCGTAGGCCTCGAGTTCGGCCTTGGTACCTTGGGCGAACGCGGGATGCGGTGCAACTAACTGCACCGACGCCAAACCGCCGAGTGCGAGACCTCGTGCGATAAATCCCCGGCGTGTCGTCTCCCCTCCCCCTTGCGGGGAGGGGGCGGGGGTGGGGGTCCACAAGGATGGCGTCTCGCTTGGGGTACCCCCCACCCCGACCCTCCCCCGCAAGGGGGGAAGGAGCGCACCGTCAGAGCTGCTCACGCTGTGCTCCACCAACTCAGCCGAGCGGGGGCCCGGTCGCCTCATCGCGCGAGGCGCACGCTCACGAATGCAGCCGGCGGCGCGGCTTGCCGGGGCCCGTGGGCGCAACCGCGGTCTCGCTGAACAGCTCGGCGAGCTTCTCGGTGATGGCGCCGCCGAGTTCCTCGGCGTCCACGATGGTGACGGCGCGGCGATAGTAACGCGTCACGTCGTGGCCGATGCCGATCGCGATCAGCTCGACCGGCGAGCGGGTCTCGATCTCTTCGATGATGTGGCGCAGGTGCCGCTCGAGATAGTTGCCGGGATTGACCGACAGCGTCGAGTCGTCGACCGGCGCGCCGTCCGAGATCATCATCAGGATCTTGCGCTGTTCGGGGCGGCCGAGCAGCCGCTTGTGCGCCCAGTCCAGCGCCTCGCCGTCGATGTTCTCCTTCAGGAGACCTTCGCGCATCATCAGCCCGAGATTTTTACGCGCACGACGCCAAGGCGCGTCCGCGGACTTGTAGATGATGTGGCGCAAATCGTTGAGCCGGCCCGGGTTGGTCGGCTTGCCGGCGGCGAGCCAGGCTTCGCGCGACTGCCCGCCCTTCCAGGCGCGCGTGGTGAAGCCGAGGATCTCGACCTTGACGCCGCAGCGCTCCAGCGTCCGCGCCAGAATGTCCGCGCAGGTCGCCGCCACGGTGATCGGGCGGCCGCGCATCGAGCCGGAATTGTCGAGCAGCAGCGTCACCACGGTGTCGCGGAACGTCGCTTCCTTCTCGTTCATGAACGACAGCGGATGGAACGGGTCGGTGACCACGCGCGACAGCCGCGCCGGATCGAGAATGCCTTCCTCGAGGTCGAAATCCCAGGCGCGGTTCTGCTGCGCCATCAGCCGGCGTTGCAGCCGGTTGGCGAGGCGGGCGACGATGCCCTGCAGGTGCGCCAGCTGCTTGTCGAGATAGCTGCGCAGCCGCTCCAGCTCGTCGTGATCGCACAGGTCCTCGGCCGCGACGACTTCGTCGAATTTCGGCGCGTAGGCGTGATACTCCGGCCCGCGCGGCTCGTTGGCGCCGCGGTTGTTGGGCCGCGTCGCTTCGCCGGGCGTGTCGTCCTCGCCCATCTCGGAATCGTCGAAGCTGTCGGACGCCGAGGCTTGCGCGCTGTCCATCGCGCTGTCGCTCATTTCGTCGGTCGACGTCTCCGCCTGCTCGGCCGTCATCTCCTGAGCGGCTTCGCCCTGCGGCTCGCCTTCGGCGCCGGACTGGTCGTTCTCGCCTTCCTGCTTGTCGTCCTGGTTCTCTTCCTCGTCCGATTCGGTGTCGCGCTCGTCGCCGAGTTCGAGCACGTCGAGCAGATCATGGATGGCGTCGCCGAACTTCGTCTGGTCCTCGGCGAACCGCTCGAGCTGATCGAGCCGCGGCCCGATCTTGTCTTCGAGCACCGGTCGCCACAGATCGACAAGCTTCTTCGCCGCGGTGGGCGGGGCGAGGCCGGTCAGGCGCTCGCGCACCAGCATCGCCAGCGCATCCGACAGCGGCGCGTCGGCGCGGTCGGTGATCTCGTCGAACTTGCCGCGATGGAAATGATCGTCGAGCATCGCTGTGAGGTTCCTGGCGACGCCTGCCATCCGCCGAGATCCCAGCGCCTCGACGCGGGCCTGCTCGACCGCCTCGAACACGCCGCGGGCCTGCGGATTGCCTGGCATCAGCTTGCGATGCACTTTCGGGTCGTGACAGGCGAGCTTGAGCGCGATCGAGTCGGCATGACCGCGCACGATCGCCGCGTCCTTCTTGCTCATCTTGCGCGCCGGCTCGGGCAGACGGGCCTTGCCGGGCGACAGGCCGGGTCGCTCGGCCGCGAAGCTGACTTCCAGCTCCGGCGACTTCGCGATCGCCCGCAGGCACGACGTCACCGCCCGCTTGAACGGCTCGGTCGGCGCTTCCTTCGATCCGGTGCGGAGTTTGGTGTTGGTCGTCATCGCAAGCTTAAACCTCGTTTCCTTCTGCCCTCGTGGGAGAAGGTGCGCGGACGACGTCCGTGCCGGATGAGGGGCCTTGTTCAGCGAGAGGCAAACCCCTCACCCGCCTTCGCTGCGCGAAGGCACCCTCTCCCGCAAGGGGAGAGGGATGTCGATCAGCTCATCGCCACGTTGACCGAGCTTTCCGGCAGTTCGGCGTTGAAGCAGCGCTGATAGAACTCGGCGACCAGCGGGCGCTCCAGCTCGTCGCATTTGTTCAAGAACGTGACGCGGAACGCGAAGCCGATGTCGCCGAAGATCTCGGCGTTCTCCGACCAGGTGATCACCGTGCGCGGGCTCATCACCGTCGACAGATCGCCGTTGGCGAAGGCGTTGCGAGTGAGATCGGCGAGGCGGACCATCTTGTTGACGATGTCGCGCCCTTCCGGGTTGCGATAGTGCTTCGCCTTCGCCAGCACGATCTCGACTTCCTCGTCGTGCGGCAGATAGTTCAGCGTGGTGACGATCGACCAGCGGTCCATCTGGCCCTGGTTGATCTGCTGGGTGCCGTGATACAGGCCCGAGGTGTCGCCGAGGCCGATGGTGTTGGCGGTCGCGAACAGCCGGAACGCCGGATGCGGCTTGATTACCTTGTTCTGGTCGAGCAGCGTCAGCCTGCCGGAGACTTCCAGCACGCGCTGAATCACGAACATCACGTCCGGGCGGCCGGCGTCGTATTCGTCGAACACCAGCGCGACGTTGTGCTGCAGCGCCCAGGGCAGGATGCCGTCACGGAATTCGGTGACCTGTTTGCCGTCGCGCACCACGATCGAGTCTTTGCCGACGAGGTCGATCCGGCTGATGTGGCTGTCGAGATTGACGCGCACGCACGGCCAGTTCAGCCGCGCCGCGACCTGCTCGATATGGGTCGACTTGCCGGTGCCGTGAAAGCCCGTGACCATGACGCGGCGATTGCGGGCGAAGCCGGCCAGAATGGCGAGTGTGGTGGCGCGGTCGAAGCGATAGTCCGGATCGGTGTCCGGCACGTGCGGATCGACTTCGGAAAAAGCCGGAACTTCGAGGTCGCTGTCGATGCCGAAGACCTGGCGAACCGACACCTTCATGTCGGGCTGGCCGGTGATCTCCTGGGCTTTGGTCGTGGCGGCGGTCATCAATCCTCCGTGGTCCCGGACGCGCCCGAAACCCGATCTCTGGTGGTGGATGCGGTTGAGTGCGGATTTAAACCTAGCAGAGAGCGGCGATTGGCAGAAGCCCGCTGCGTGATCAAAGTTCCGTCGATCTTTCATTGAGATAGGCGGTGGCGTGGGATTTTGAAAGGCTGCGTTGCGAAACCGGGGGAGAAGATCGCGGCTGCTGACCGACAGTTGCAAACTTTCCTCAAGCGCAGTCGCATAGTTTGCGTTGTCTCTGGTTCGGCCTGGCTGCGGAGTGCCCATTGGACGCCTTTCTCGACACCCTGATCGCCTTCGCGTCCGCGCATCGCGGGCTGGCCTACGGCGTGCTGTTTCTGGCGGCGCTGCTCGAGGCCGTGCCGGTGCTCGGCTCGCTGGTGCCGGGCTCGACCATCATCCTGGCGCTCAGCGCCCTGATCCCGGGCGGCGAGCTCGATCTGGTCGGTGTGCTGGCTTCGGCCGCCGCTGGCGCGGTGCTCGGCGACGGCGCCGCCTATCTGATCGGCCACCGCGAGCAGCGCCAGATTCTCTCGGCCTGGCCGATGTCGCAACATCCGGAACTGGTGGCGCGAGCCGAGGCGTTCTTTCAGCGCTTCGGCGGTTGGGCGGTATTCTTTGCGCGCTTCGTGCCGCCGATCCGCGCTTTCGTGCCGGTCACCGCCGGCGCGCTGCAGATGACGCCAGCGCGATTCTTCGCCATCAACATCCCGGCAATCCTGCTGTGGGCGCCAGCCCATGTGCTGCCGGGCGTGGTTGCCGCGACGGCGCTGGAGCAATCGCACGGCCGGCTGCATCATTGGCTGCCGGTGGTCGCGGGCGTCGCGGCGCTGCTGCTGATGGCGGGGTGGCTGCTGTGGCGTAGGCGCCAAAGCCGTGCGCTGCCGAAGTGAAAGTCTTTCAGGCACCCGACATCGGGCTTGAGCCACGCAGCCGCGCGGCCCCAGCCTTGTGCAACCTACGCTGTGCCTCGGAGCGCATCGGTCCGGACGCCCGGCTGCGCCGGGCTCCTCAGCGGAGAGCCGATTTCCTCGAAAAGCGTCCGGATCAGCTCCGGACCACCGTCTTCAGATAATTGTAGGCCTTGATGATTTCGATCAGACGGTCTTCGGTCGAGCGGTCGCCGCCGTTGGCGTCGGGGTGGTGCTGCTTGACCAGCGCCTTGTACTTCGCCTTCACGACTTCGAGCGTGGCGTCGCTGTCCAGCCCCATCACCTGCAGCGCCTTGCGTTCGGCGTTGAACACCTTGCGCGGCTCTGACTTGGTTTCTTCCGACGGATCGGGACCGCGGCGCCAGCGGCTGCGGCCGTTGAACTCGTTGATCACGTTGAAGGGATCGGCAGCGCCGGCGAGATCCTCGGGATTTTTGGTCCGGCTCTTGGCGCCGTTCTGCCCCATCTTCCAGGTCGGCCGATGGCCGGTCAGCGCATCCTTCTGATAGCGCGCCACTGCGTCGGCGTTCATGCCTTCGAAGAAATTGTAGCCCTGATTATACTCGCGGACGTGGTTCAGGCAGAAATGCCAATAGTCCTTTTCGAGCCCGCGACCCTTCGGGGCGCGATGGGCAGCGCGATTGGCGCAGCCGGGTGCGTCACACATCACCACCTGTTCGCGTGCGGCTTCACGTGCCGCCGCGGCCTTGGCCGGCTTGATGCGGATCTTGTCGAAGAACTTGGACGAGTCGATGGGCATGGGGGACTTTGACTACGCTCCGCGCTGAGCTTCAAGTCTTGACATTATCAGCGAGCCCCGGGTTGATGGTTGAAGCGCAACGTTGAACCGGATCCCGGCCGAACCATGAGCGTCACCGATACTCTCACACAGAAGTTGCGCGAAGCTTTCACACCGGAAAGCCTCGACGTCATCGACGAATCCAACCTTCATGAAGGTCATGCGGGCCATTCGGGCCGCAGCGAGACTCATTTCCGAGTGAATATCGTGTCGCCTGCCTTCGCCGGCAAGAGCCGGCTCGAACGTCACCGCATGGTCAACGACCTCCTGGCCGCGGAACTGAAAGCCGGCGTTCACGCCCTCGCCATCAAGGCCAAGGCGCCGGGCGAAGCTTAGTCTTTCGGTCGTTCCGAATTCACCCCCGCGCAGCCGCATCATCATTGCGCGCGGCGATCGTTTGCGTGCGTCTGCCCGTGCTGGCGCGTCGCCAGCGTCTCCACGTCGTCAGAACCGCGGAACATCGTCGCAGAGCGATCGTTATCGCCGCTGACGCACAGGGAGATGACGATGGCGGCGACACCCGATAACCAAGGCAATGCGCAGCACGCCTGGGATCTGATGAAGAAGATCACCTTCGCGATGCTGGCGACGCGCGACGGCGAGAAAATTCGCTCGCGACCGATGGCGGCATATGTGCGGCCCGAAGAAGGTCTCATCTATTTCCTCACCGATGCGCGCCGCCATAAGGACGAGGAGATCGCCCGCGATCATCACGTCAACCTCGGCTTCGCCGATGCCAGCGCGCAGAAATACGTGTCGGTTTCCGGTTACGCGGCGATCTCCAACGATCGCGCCAAGATCAAGGAGCTGTTCGGCACCGCTGCCAAAGCCTGGTGGGACAGCCCGGACGATCCGAATATTCGCGTCCTCAAGGTGACGCCGGAAGAAGCCGAATACTGGGATTCGCCCGGCACCATCGTGAGCTATGTCAAGATGGCAGTCGCGGCCGCCACCGGTGGGCGTCCCGATCTCGGCGAGAACCGTAAGGTCGCGATCTGAATGGCCGCCGCATCGGATAATCCAGGGCCATCGGAGCCGCCGCCGGAAATTCCGCCGGCCACGCCCGGCACACCGACCGAGCCTCCATCGGAATCGCCGCCCGGAAATCCGAACCCGGACATTCCACCGCCGGTGCGCGAGCCCGATGCGCCGCCGCGGCCGGAGGAGTTACCTGGGGACGTGCCCGATGAAATGCCGACACCGCAGCCGCCGGGTCCCGGCGCGCCGAATCCTGCGGTGATGTAGTCAACGATTAGTTCGATCACAGAGCGGCGTCTTCGGGCGCCGCTCTTTCTGTGTCCGTCATGGTACTCACCGCATCACTGAGGGAGCGTGCTGAATGCGCGATGAATAGCCGCCTACCGCGCGGCCGCAGCAAAAGAAATAATTAGCAGCACGATGCAGCGCATTGCCACAATCCGGCCCAACGCATCGTCGTTCATCACACCGCGAACCGGTTCCGCGTCGAGGAACGCAGAGTTCGCCGCTTAGGATTAGCAAGGAATTACGATGAGAAAACTGCAATTCGCCTTGCTCGCCACCACGGCCATTGCGGCATGGCATGTCGCGAGCGTGCCGGCGCAGGCTGGCGATGCACCGATCATCCTGGCTCAGGCCGCCCCCGCGCCCGAAAAGGGCGAGGAGCGCAAGGGCCCGCCGCCCGGCGAGCGCAAGGGTCCGCCGCCGGGCGCCGCTCCGGCGCCGCGCGCCGAGCCGCCCGCAGCCCCTCGCGCCGAACCGCCGCGTCCTGCCGCCCCCGCGCCCCGGGCTGAGCCGCCGGCCCCCCGCGCCGAGCCACCGGCGCCGCCGCGTGCTGCGCCTCCGCCGCCTGCCGCCGAGAAGGCTGCTCCGCCGCGTCCGCCGGCAGCCGAACGACCGACTCCGCCGGTCGAGCGCGCCGCGCCTCCGGCTGGCGAAAAAGCCGCGCCCCGCGGAGAGCCGCCGGCACCTCGGCCGACGCCGCCCGCCGAGCGGGAACGTACGGCTCCGCCGGCCGACAAGGGTGGGCCAGGCGCTCCGCCGCGTCCGGTCCCGCCGCCGCCTGCCGATAAGGGCACGCCGCCCGCGGCCGCGCCGCAGCGGTCTGCTCCGCCTGCCGACAAGGGCGCGCCTCCCGCCGCTGCGCCGCAGCGTCCGGTCCCCCCGGCCGACAAGGGCGCGCCGCCGCCGCGTGCGACCCCGCCTGCCGGCCAGATCGGCACGCCGCCGGCGGCCGGCTCGCCGCCTGCTGCCGGACCGTCGCCCCGCGAAGGCCTGAGGGGTGCGCCAACGCCGCCACCGGCCGCCACGCCGCCCGCCGGCACTCCTCCCGCCGGCGGTCAGATCGGTGCGCCTCCGGCGGCCCAGACTCCGCCGCCGCCCGCACCGGGCGCCGCCACACCTCCGCCTGCTCCGGGCACCGCGGCTCCGCCGGCGGGTGCGCCGGGTCAGCCGCCGGGCACACTCGGCCCGCGCGGCGCGGGTGGCTTGCCGCCCGGTGCGCCGATCGGCCGGACGCCACCGCCGTCGGTGACGGCGCCGATTCCGGCGGCCCCGCCGCCGCCCCAGGCGCTCGCTCCGATCGCCCCGGGCACGATGGCGCCCGGCCCGCGTAACCTCAGTGACTTCCGCAGCCAGCGCCGCGAAACCACCGAGGGCGGCCGCACCGTCATCACCGAGCCCGGCCGTGTCATCGTGCGCGATCCGAGCGGGCAGGAGTTCATCCGCCACAACGAGGTGGATCGCTTCCGCTATGGCGCACGCGACATCCGCACCGAGCAGGTCCGCGGTGGCGGCTCCCGCACCATCGTGGTGCGGCCCGACGGCACCGAGATCATCAACGTCACCGGTGACGACGGACAACTCATGCGCCGCATCCGCCGCGATCGCGACGGCCGCGAGATCGTCATCATCGACAACAGCTTCGGTCCGCGCGACCGGGCCAATTTCTACGTCGACCTGCCGCCGCCCGTGATTCGCATCCCGCGCGACCGCTACATCGTCGACTACGAGGACGCCTCGCCCGAGGTGATTTACGACACGCTCGAAGCGCCGCCGGTCGAGCGGATCGAACGCCGCTACACCATGGACGAAATCCGCTACAGCCCGGCGGTGCGTCAGCGGATGCCGTCGATCGACCTCA
This sequence comes from Rhodopseudomonas infernalis, assembly GCF_022271405.1. Taxonomy (GTDB): domain Bacteria; phylum Pseudomonadota; class Alphaproteobacteria; order Rhizobiales; family Xanthobacteraceae; genus Rhodopseudomonas; species Rhodopseudomonas infernalis. The sequence goes on from NZ_JAJNAL010000023.1 coordinate 79,944, forward strand.
ACACCATCACGTTCGAGACCGGGTCGTGGGACATCCCGCAGGATCAGGCCGCGAAGCTGCAGGTGATCGCCGACGGTCTGAATCGGGCCATCCAGCGCAACCCGCGCGAGGTGTTCCTGATCGAAGGCCACACCGATGCGGTCGGCAACGACACCGATAACCTGTCGCTGTCGGATCGTCGCGCCGAATCGGCCGCCGCGCTGCTGACCCAGCAGTTCGGCGTCCCGGCCGAGAACCTGACCTCGCAGGGCTACGGCGAGCAGTATCTGAAGGTGAAGACGGATGGTCCGGAGCGGCAGAACCGCCGCGTCACGGTCCGCCGCATCACCCCGCTGCTCAACGGTGGCCAGGCCTCGCTGCCCCCGCCGCCCCCCGGCACCGCGCCGCCGCGCTGAGCCTGAGCACGACAACAAACGAACAAGCCGCGCTCCGAAACGGGCGCGGCTTTTTCATTACGGTGATTGGACCTCCCCGAGGGAGACGGTGCAGCGTGCGGAATGGCCGAGGCGCTCAGCGCGTGACCACCACCTGGGTGCCGACCGAGACGCGCTGGTACAGGTCGGTGATGTCGTCGTTGAGCATCCGGATGCAGCCATAGGAGACGAAGCCGCCGACCGAATTGGGCCGGTTGGTGCCGTGAATGGCATATTCGCCGCCCCCAGCCAGCGTCAGCGCCGCAACGCCCATCGGATTTTCGGGGGTGCCGCCCGGGATGACGGCGGGGATCTGCGGATTGTCGCGCTTGACGTCGGCCGGCGGCGCCCAGGCCGGGTTGCGATACTTGCCGTCGATCTTTGTGACGCCTTCCCAGCGCTTGCCGGCCTTGCCGACGCCGACCGGATAGCGCACCGCGTGACCCGGCTCGACCACAAGATACAGTTTTCGCTCGTTGGTCTTCACCACGATGGTGCCGGGCGCATAGTCACCGCGGAAGGCCACCACGTCGGGCCGGGCCTCGGCGCCGGGCGCCGTCAGCACGCAGGCAGCCGCCAAGGCCGCAACGGCGCCGAGCATCTTCACCGAACGACATCCAAAATACATTCGTGTCTCTCCAGTTTCCCTCTGCCGGTCCGTGTCCGACACGGCCACTCGCGCGTCGCGAGTGTGGCGCCGCGTGGTAACCGACCAATTGGTGTCGGACTCGAAAATGGGATCGGACGATCCCTACAAAGAAAATCTGCGCGGTAAAGTAAATGACGCGGAAACAACACTGGCTCGCAAAGTACGCGTGTGAGCGGGCTCACACAGGGTGTTGAACCGGCGTGATCATCGCCTGAGGCGGGCCAGCCGGATTGTCGCCGGCGGGACTAATCGCCGTGCCGCTGGATCACCAGCGTCCGGTGATCGCGGCGAGGCCCACGCAAAAGCCCCGCCGCGGGGGCGGGGCTTGCACGGTGCTGCTGCCGGTCAGCTGGCGATCAGCTGACCTTGTCCTTGAGGTGCTTGTTCTGGCGGTTGCCGACAAGGTCGTCGACCACCGACGGATCGGCCAGCGTCGAGGTGTCGCCGAGCGACGACGGCTCGTCTTCGGCGATCTTGCGCAGGATGCGGCGCATGATCTTGCCCGAGCGGGTCTTGGGCAGTCCAGGCGCGAACTGGATCAGGTCCGGCGAGGCGATCGGGCCGATGTCCTTGCGGACCCATGCGACCAGCTCCTTGCGCAGTTCCTCGGTCGGCTCCTCGTCGGCCATCAGCGTCACATAGGCGTAGATGCCCTGGCCCTTGATGTCGTGCGGATAGCCGACCACCGCGGCTTCCGACACCTTGGGATGCGCCACCAGCGAGGATTCGACCTCGGCGGTGCCCATGCGGTGGCCGGAGACGTTGATGACGTCGTCGACCCGGCCGGTGATCCAGTAATAGCCGTCGGCGTCGCGGCGGCAGCCGTCGCCGGTGAAGTACTTGCCCTTGTAGGCCGAGAAGTAGGTCTGCTCGAACCGGGCGTGATCGCCATAGACGGTGCGCATCTGGCCCGGCCAGGACCGCGCCAGACACAGGTTGCCGGTGCATTCGCCTTCCAGCACCACGCCTTCCGGATCGAGAATCTCCGGCACCACGCCGAAGAACGGACGTGTCGCCGAACCGGGCTTGAGCCTGGTGGCGCCCGGCAGCGGCGTGATCAGGATGCCGCCGGTCTCGGTCTGCCACCAGGTGTCGACGATCGGGCAGCGGTCGTCGCCGACGACGCGGTGATACCACTCCCAGGCTTCCGGATTGATCGGCTCGCCGACCGAGCCGAGCAGCCGCAGCGAGGCGCGCGAGGTCCTCTTCACCGGCTCATCGCCGCTCTGCATCAGGGCGCGGATCGCGGTCGGCGCGGTGTAGAAGATGTTGACCTTGTGCTTGTCGATCACGTCCCAGAACCGCGAATTGGTCGGGTAGTTCGGCACGCCCTCGAACATCAGCGTGGTGGCGCCGTTGGCGAGCGGGCCGTACAGAATGTAGCTGTGGCCGGTGACCCAGCCGACGTCGGCGGTGCACCAGTAGATGTCGCCGTCGTGATAATCGAACACATATTGGTGCGTCATCGAGGCGAACACGAGGTAGCCGCCCGAAGTGTGCAGCACGCCCTTGGGCTGCCCGGTCGAGCCCGACGTGTAGAGGATGAACAGCGGATCTTCCGCGTGCATGTGCTCGATCGGGCACTCGGTGGTCACCATCTCGGCGGCCTCGTGGTACCAGAAGTCGCGCACGTCATCCATGTCGACCGGCGAGCCGGTGCGCTTCACCACCATCACCCAGTCGACGCCGTCGCACTTCTTCAGCGCCGCATCGACATTGGCCTTCAGCGGCACCTTGCGGCCGCCGCGCAGGCCTTCGTCGGCGGTGATGACGATCTTCGACTGGCAGTCGTTGATGCGGCCGGCGAGACTGTCCGGCGAGAAGCCGGCGAACACCACCGAATGGATCGCGCCGATCCGCGCGCAGGCCAGCATCGCGAACGCGGCCTCGGGGATCATCGGCAGATAGATGGTGACGCGGTCGCCCTTGCCGACATTGCGGTTACGCAGGATGTTGGCGAACTTGCAGACCTCGTCGTGCAGTTCGCGATAGGTGATGCTGCGCGACTGCGAGGGATCGTCGCCTTCCCAGATGATCGCGACCTGATCGCCGCGGGTGGCGAGATGGCGATCGATGCAATTGTGAGCGACGTTGAGGACGCCGTCCTCGAACCATTTGATCGAAACATTGCCGGGCGCGAACGACGAATTGTCGATCTTGTGCGGCGCCTTGATCCAGTCGACGCGCTTGGCCTCGTCGGCCCAGAAGCCGTTCGGGTCATTCACCGAACGGTCATACATCTCGCGATATTTCGCGTCGTCGATGAAAGCTCGGCTCGCCCATTCCGAGGGCACGTCGTAAATCTTCTCGGACATCAAATCCTCCACTATGCTACCGCCAACGGTGCGGCAGACGCTCTTCATGTTGGTTTGTTGAGGCGATTATGCGTTGTTGCTTTCCGGACCGGCAAGCGGAATGCAATGCCACTTTTGTCTGGTGGCGCCGGACGATCAAGTGAGTTTGTTCGATGGCTTCGGGATATTTGATCCAAACCGCAAGCGCGCGCACGGCACCTTCGCCATGGCATCGGCCCGCGGTGCTGCTGCTGGCAATGGTGGCGTGGCTGTTGGCCGCATTCGCCAGCCTGCCGGCTCGTGCCGACGATCAGCCATCGCCCGAAGCGAAGACGCTGGCGCACGAATTGGTCGAGACCATTCGTCTGGCCGACCAGTTCAAGGCGCTGCTGCCAGCCGTGCTGGCCAGCCTGAAGCCGAGCATCGTGCAGGGCCGGCCCGAGGTCGCCCGCGATTATGACGCGATCGTTCCGGTGCTGTCGAAGGGCTTCGAGGCGAGGCTCGGCGAACTGATCGACGCCGTGACGCTGATCTACGCGAAGAACTTCACGCCCGACGAGATGCGCAGCCTGCTGGCATTCTACCGCACCCCGACCGGCACCAAGCTGCTCGACAAGACGCCCTCGCTGACGCAGCAGACCATGGCGGCCGGCCAGGCGTTCGGCCGTTCGGTCGGGTCGGATCTGCAGAAGCAGATCATCGAGGAACTGCGCAAGAAGGGCCATAACATCTAGGCCACCGCATCCCTGCAGGCATGACCATGGGCGTGAGGAACATCGCGCCGTGGCCGGCATTATCGCCGGCCACACCAGAGGTCGTGCAAGGTCATGATGGACCAGCAGAATTTCGAGACGTCCGAGAATCGCGCGGATGCTGCCGTTGCGGTCGAGGTGCTGGCCAAGGATCTCGGGCTCACCTTGGGCGAACCCGAACAGCTGACGCTGCGCCGCATCCGGCGCGGCAAGCGTTTCCAGTATCTGCGACCCGACGGCTCGCCGGTGAAGCAGCAGCACGTCATCAGCAGGCTCAACGCGTTGGCGATGCCGCCGGCCTATGAGGATGTCCGCTACGCGGCGGACCCGGCGTCGCATCTGCAGGCGGTCGGCCGCGATGCCGCGGGGCGGCTGCAATATCGTTATCATTCCGATTGGGAGAAGGTCCGCGAGACCCGCAAGGCGCATCGGCTGGCGCAGCTGGTCGGCGCCCTGCCGCGGATCCGCCGGGCCGTCACCAAGCATTTGTCCGGCGACGAGCCGACCCGCGAATTCGCGCTGGCGGCGGTGATCGAACTGATCGCCCGGACCGCGATCCGGCCGGGCAGCGAATCCTACGCGCGGCTCAACGGCACGCGCGGAGCCGCGACGCTGCTCAAGTCGAACGTGGCGATCGACGACGATTGCGTGATCCTGTCGTTCAAGGCCAAGGGCGGCAAGGCGGTGCGCAAGGAGTGCGGCGCGGCACGGCTCGTGCGGGCGGTCGAGATCCTGCGCAAGCTGAAGGGCAAGCGGCTGTTTCTATATGTCGGCCAGGACGGCGCCGTGCATGCGGTCAGCGCCACGCAGGTCAACGTGTTCCTGCGCGAGATCGCCGGCATCAAGATTTCGCTGAAGGATTTTCGCACGCTGATGGCCTCGGCCGTGGTGCTGGAATCGCTGGCCCGGATCGAGCCCGCCACCAGCGCCACCGGTCGTCGCAAGCAGGTGCTGAACGCGCTGCGTGAAGCCGCCGACGAACTCGCCAACACGCCCGCGATCTGCCGCAAGAGCTACGTCCACGCCACCATCGTCACCGCGTTCGAGGACGGCATCCTCGAGCGCTTCGCCGCGACGCTGAAGGGGACGCGCTCTCAGACCAAGCGCGAGCAATTGCTGGCGCAGGTGGTGACGGCCGCGGCGGCGTAGCTGGTCTGGGCGAATCGAAATTCGCGGATAGCGCATGGCGCCCCCACACCGCCCACCGTCATCGCCCGGCTTGTCCGAGCGACCCAGTATTCCAGAGCATTGCTGATAAGTCATTACTAACAAGCAGCGTTCTGGAATACTGGGCCCTCCGCTTTCGCGGAGGGTGACGGTTTGTGGTTGGGGCGCCGCCGCGCGCTACTTCAGCGTCCACACGCCCGTCGCCTTGATCTCTGCATCCTCCAGCTCGCGCGTCACCGGCACGCTGTAGGTCGCGAGCTGCATGAGCTTATCCTTCGGCAAGTAATAACGCCCCGGATCGCCGATCAGCACGCGCGCGCCCTGCGCGGCGCGGCTTTGCAGGAACGCGAAGGCCAATCCGGCAATGTCCTGCTGATAGAAGATGTCGCCGGCCAGCACCGCCTGCGCTGGCAGCGGATGCGGGCCGCCGAGGAGGTCGTCGCCGCTGATATCCAGCGCCACGCCGTTCGCCGATGCGTTGAGGGCGATCGCCTGCCGGGCGAAGTCGTCGATGTCGAACGCAGTGACGCGGCGTGCGCCGGCCTTCATCGCGGCGATCGCCACCAGGCCGGAGCCCGAGGCGAGATCGATCACTTCTTTGCCGGCGACGCTGTCCGGATGATCGAGCACGTAGCGCGCCAACGCCTGTCCGCCCGCCCAGGCGAACGCCCAGAACGGCGGCGGCAACCCGGCCTCGCCGAGCTCCTCCTCGGTCTTGCTCCATAACGGCAGCGCTTCGTCGGCGACATGCAGCGACACCTCGGGCACCAGCGGCACCGGGCGAAGACGTGTATTACCGTAGATGAAGGCGACCGGATCGGCGACGGCGGAGCTGCTCATCGCGCGGTGATGCGGGAGGTAGGGGGCAAAGTAAAGGTTGAAGGATAGGCGGTGGAGCAACAAGGCGACCACACCACACCACGTCATGGGCCCCCGGGGGGGGGGGGGGGCGGGGGGGGGGGCGGGGGGGGGGGGGGGGTGGG
>NZ_JAJNAL010000024.1 GCF_022271405.1 Rhodopseudomonas infernalis
CCCCCCCCCCCCCCCCCCGTTTCGACAGAGCGCGGACGTTGCGTCGTGTGGAGGCGCCCCCTCACCCCAACCCTCTCCCCGCGAGCGGGGAGAGGGAGGAGCGATGTGGGAGACTTACGGCCGTTCCATCTTGCAGGTGGTCGGCAGCATGGTCTGGGCGGTGTCGACCTTGGCGACCTGCTTCCAGCCCCAACCGGTCTTTTCTTCGTCGAACTGACCCGCGGGAATTTCGCCGAAGGACGAGATGTAGATCGGCTGGAAGAACTGGTGATCGTCCTTGCGCATGATGCCTTCGCCGCCGTTCAACACTTCGAATTTCATGTCCTCGAGGGCCTGAGCGACCTTCACGGCATCGAGCGACTTGGCCTTCTCGGCCGCAGCAGCGAACATCCGCATTTCGTTGACGGCGCGCGGATACCACAGGCTCAGGTCGACCTTGGCGCGGAACGCCTTTTCGAAATCCTGCGACTGCTTGTGTTCGACGTTGGCGAAGCCTTCGGTGATCTGGAACACCTGATGGTTCAGGCCTGCCTGCTTGATCGCGGTCGGGCCGCCGGCGCCGCCGGCGTAGTAGGTGTACCAGCTCACCTTGAGGCCGGCGTCGGCGGCAGCCTTCAGCAGCAGCGCGATGTCCTGGCCCCAGTTGCCGCTCACCACGGTGTCCGCGCCCGACGCCTTGATCTTGGCCACATAGGGGGCGAAGTCCGAGATCTTCAGCAGCGGATGCAGCTCGTCACCGACGATCTGGATGTCCGGACGCTTCTTGGCCAGCATCGCGCGGGCCTGGGTGCGGACCGACTGGCCGAACGAATAGTCCTGATTGATCAGGTAGACTTTCTTGATGGCCGGCGTGTCCTTCATGTAGTTGGTCAGCGCCTCCATCTTGATGTCGGAGTTCGCGTCCCAACGGAAATGCCAGAAGCTGCACTTGTCGTTGGTCAGGACCGGGTCGACCGCGGCGTAGTTGAAGTACAGCACTTCCTTGCCGGGGTTGCGTTCGTTGTATTTGGTCAGGAAGTCCGACAGCGCGCCGGCGACGGACGAGCCGTTGCCCTGGGTGACGTAGCGAACGCCGGAGTCGATCGCCTTTTGCGCCTGGATGAGGCTTTCCTGCGGATTGGTCTTGTTGTCGAGCGGGACGATCTCGACCTTCTTGCCGAGGATGCCGCCCTTGGCGTTGAGCTCGTCGGCGAGATACTGGAAGGTCTTGAGGCCGCCTTCACCGACGCTGGCACCGCCGCCGGAGAGCGGATCGATATATCCGAGCTTCACGGTTTCCTGGGCGATTGCCGCCGATGCGAACATCGGCGCGGCGATTGCCACGGCTGCGAGAAAACGCTTCATCTGGTTCCTCCCTGAATCCCCGAAGGGCTTTTTCTATTCTTGGCGTGTTAGCGCAGATCACTAATCAGTTTCAACCCGCCGCTGAGGTTCTTCAGAAACATCCTTTACTTTCGGGGGCCGGCCCGCCGTCCGAATGATGGACGGGCGCGGCGTGCCTCGTTCGCAGGCAGGCACTCAGGCGCGGGCCGTCCGCGGAGCGCTGCCACTCAGCGCAGCGATCATCGCGCTGATCAGCGGCTTCATAAAGAACGCGCCCTCCGGCGGCGTGATCGCGGGCGTCAGTCCGTGCCGCTTCAGTTCGTCGGAGACCACCGGCCCCACCGATGCGATCGGCGTTGTCAGGAGAGCTTGACGCAGTCTGTCATCGCAGCCGCGTGCTTTCGCCACCTCCAGCAGCCGGCGAAACTGGTTGGAACTGGTCAGCGCGATCGCATCGACGCGGCCCTCCGCCATCTCATCGATCGCCATCACCACATTGTCCTCCGCGGCGCGCGGATCGTAGGCGTAGGGCAGCACGGTATCGACTTGAGCGCCCTGCGCGGTGATTGCGCCGATCAGCGCGGCGTGGTCCTTATCCGGATATAGCTGCAGGCCGACCCGGCGCCCCTCGAGATCGTAGCTGGCCAGCGTGTTGACGATTCCCTCCGAGGTCGGCTCCTCGGTGGTGACGGTGGCATCGAGCCCAAGCTCGCGCAGCGCGCGGCCGGGCTTTGGTCCGCGAGCGAACCGCCTGGTCTTGCCGACAGCCTCGACAAAGGCAGGCTCACGGTCGAGGCTGCGCGCCAGCTTGGTGAGGCGGCGCAGGCCTTCGCCGGTGGTCAGCACCAGATCGTCGAACGGTTCGTGGATCAGCCGGTCGATCCAGGCCGCGACCGGGGCGGGGTCGGGGGCGTCGATGATCGCCACCATCGGACATTGCAGCACGTCGGCGCCCTGATCGCCAAGCAGCCGCGAGAATTGTGCCTCCTCGCGGGTCTCGAGGATCAGGATACGATATCCGCCGAGCCGTCCAGCCATTCCAGATTTCCGTCAATCGCCAACGCTTTGGTCATCTTGCGCCTTTGATCGGGATTGGCGCAAGGGCGGAGGCGGTGCTAGAGCAGGGCTACCCCGCTGCCCCGGCGCGCCCGCGCTGCTACCAAGATTGCCATGCCCCATCGTCAATATGTGCTGACCCTGTCCTGTCCCGATCGCCCCGGCATCGTGGCGGCGGTGACGACTTTCCTGTTCGAGAACGGCCAGAATATTCTCGACGCCCAGCAATTCAACGACACCGAGAGCGGTCACTTCTTCATGCGGGTGGTGTTCAACGCCGCCGGCAGGGTCATCCCTCTCGCCGATCTGCGCACCGGCTTCGGTCCGATCGCGGTGAAGTTCACGATGGGCTGGCAGATGCGCGACCGCGAAAGCCGGCGCCGCGTGATGCTGCTGGTGTCGCAATCGGATCACTGCCTTGCCGACATCCTGTATCGCTGGCGGATCGGCGAACTGCCGATGATCCCGACCGCGATCGTCTCCAATCACCCGCGTGAGACCTTCAGCGGCTTCGACTTCGGCGAGATTCCATTCTACCACATGCCGGTGACCAAGGAGACGCGGCGCCAGCAGGAGGCCGCGATCACCGCGCTGATCGCGCAGACCAAGACCGATCTGGTGGTGCTGGCGCGCTACATGCAGATCCTGTCCGACGAGATGTCCCAGCGCCTCGCCGGCCGCTGCATCAACATCCACCACTCGTTCCTGCCGGGCTTCAAGGGCGCAAGGCCCTATCACCAGGCGTTCGATCGCGGCGTCAAGCTGATCGGCGCCACCGCGCACTACGTCACCAGCGCCCTCGACGAAGGCCCGATCATCGATCAGGATGTCGAGCGCATCAGCCATCGCGACACGCCGGCAGACCTGGTGCGCAAAGGCCGCGATATCGAACGCCGCGTGCTGGCCCGCGCGATGCATTACCACCTCGACGACCGCGTGATCCTCAACGGCCGCAAGACGGTGGTGTTCAACTGATCCGGGCCCTGCCGCAAGCATCGAAGCCTGGCTTGCCGGTCTTCAGAGCTTAGGCAGGGTTACTTCGCCGGTAGCGCGGCGGCGAGGTCGCGGGCGACGTTGGCGGGCAGCGTCAGACCGGACAACTTCCATCCGTTGCCGGCGAAATGGATCCGCACCTCGCTGACGTCCTCGGTCCCGGCGGTGCCGCCGACCCGAAAGCCGAACTCCATCGGATCGATGAAGCGGAAGCGCTGCAGCATTGTCAGCACATTGCCGGTTTCGAGATCGGCCAGCCGCGGCAGGCCGGTGATCTGCGGGATCTCCGGCACGCCCTGAAGCTGCCCGCTCTTCAGGATCTCCGTGAGATGCTCCGGCGTCAGCATCTTGCCGATCATCGCCTGGGCGACGCCGCTGCCGGCGGCGCGGATCAGCATCCGTTCACTGGAGCCGACCTGACGGGTCTGGCCGATGCGCGTCAGATAGGCCGCCACGACCTGGTCGGCGATCGACTGCGTCAGCGACGGCACATCGGTGCGGGCGATCACCGTGGCGCCGTCGCCCGCCCTCACCGCGTTCGCCAGGGCGGCGAGCGACCACATGGCCGAGCCGAGATAGGCTGCGATCAGGATCGCGAGCACGATGAGGCTGCCGATCAGCCGGCGCATGATCTTCTCCAAGAAAATTCGACGGTCGATTCGACGGGCCGAGCCGTCGTCAACTCGGGCCAGGACGTTTCGCTCCAACCCGGGCTGAAAGCAATCCGGTCGACCGCCTCAGCGGGCGGGCGCGGCAGCCTGGCCGGCCGGAGCTTCCAGCTTCGCGCGTTCGGCAGCCGGCAGGCTGCGCAAGCGCTCCTGCTCGCGCATATAGGCGTCGTACTTCGCGGTCCCGGGACGCGGTGGGGCGTTGGCGGGCAGGCCGCCGGCCCATTGCGGGACGTACTCGCCCATCCCGGATGCCAGCTTTTCGTTCACGGTGCCGCAGCCTGCGAGCCCGCAGACCACAAGCGCTAGGGAAACCGCGACCGATAGACGCAACGAACTCGCTGGCATTGGTATCTCGATATCTCGATTGGCTCGGCTGTCCGCCGGGCGACCCAGGCGGCCGCTATGAGGAAGAGCGCGGAAGGGCAAAGGACCGGCAGACCGCTGGATGATCTATCTGCTATCCTAATAAGGCATACCTGTTATCGCACCATCATCCCGGTTTCCATGGCAATGATGTGGCCAATCCGCCGGCTGTAATTGTGCACGTCGCTGGCCACTGCTGGCGACGCCAAAGGGGCGGTTACGTCCTCATACGGACAGGTGCCTACGCCTGACAGTCCGGCAGCACCGGAGCCGGGCCGCATGACTCCGCGGCGGCACCTCGGCTAGGATGGAATCGGGGTAAAAAACCTCGGACGTAAAGCGCAGGGACAAGAGGAAACACCAATGCTGATTGGCAGACGTACACTGCTGCAGGCCGCCTGCATCGCCATCGCGGCAGCCACACCGATCGCCGCGCAGGCCGAGGATGTCTTCAAGATCGGCCTGATCGTGCCGATGACCGGCGGCCAGGCGTCGACCGGCAAGCAGATCGACAACGCGATCAAGCTGTACATGAAGAAGAACGGCGCCACCGTCGCCGGCAAGAAGATCGAAGTCATCCTCAAGGACGACGCCGCGATTCCGGATAATACCAAACGGATGGCGCAGGAACTGATCGTCAACGACAAGGTCAACGTGATCGCCGGCTTCGGCATCACCCCGGCGGCGCTCGCCGCCGCGCCGCTCGCGACCCAGGCCAAGGTGCCGGAGATCGTGATGGCCGCCGGCACCTCGATCATCACCGAACGCTCGCCCTATATCGTGCGCACCTCTTTCACGCTGCCGCAATCGTCGAGCATCATCGGCGACTGGGCCGCCAAGAACGGCATCAAGAAGGTCGCGACGCTGACCTCGGACTACGCGCCCGGCAACGACGCGCTGGTGTCGTTCAAGGAGCATTTCACCGCAGGCGGTGGCGAGATCGTCGAAGAGATCAAGGTGCCGCTGGCCAATCCGGATTTCGCGCCTTTCCTGCAGCGCATGAAGGACGCCAAGCCGGACGCGATGTTCGTGTTCGTGCCGGCCGGGCAGGGCGGCAACTTCATGAAGCAGTTCGCCGAGCGCGGTCTCGACAAGAGCGGCATCAAGGTGATCGGCCCCGGCGACGTGATGGACGACGACCTCCTCAACAGCATGGGCGACGCCGCGCTCGGCGTGGTCACCGCGCACATGTATTCGGCCGCGCATCCGTCGGCGATGAACAAGGAGTTCGTCGCCGCCTACAAGAAGGACTTCGGCCAACGCCCCGGCTTCATGGCGGTCGGCGGCTATGACGGCATCCATCTGATCTACGAAGCCCTGAAGAAGACCGGCGGCAAGACCGATGGCGATTCGCTGGTCGCGGCGATGAAGGGCATGAAGTGGGAGAGCCCGCGCGGCCCGATCTCGATCGACCCCGAGACCCGCGACATCGTCCAGGATATCTACATCCGCAAGGTCGAAAAGGTCGACGGCGAACTTTACAATGTCGAGTTCGCCAAGTTCGACGCCGTGAAGGACCCCGGCAAGACGAAGAAGTAAGATCGTTTACGACGCCCCGGACTCGACGTTTGTCATTCCGGGGCACGCGAAGCACGAACCCGGAATCCATAACCACCTACAGGGGATATGGATTCCGGGTCTGCGCCCCGAAGAGGGGGCGCATCCCGGAATGACGAACGCTAGTGATTGAAGCTCGATGACCTTCCTCACCATCCTGTTCGACGGCGTCGCTTACGGCATGTTGCTGTTCGTGCTGGCGTGCGGGTTGGCGGTGACGCTGGGGCTGATGAATTTCGTCAACCTCGCACACGGCGCGTTCGCGATGGCCGGCGGTTATGTCTGCGCCGTGCTGGTCAATCGCACCGGCTGGCCGTTCTTCGCGGCGCTGCCGGTCGCGTTTCTCGCCAGCGCGCTGATCGGCGCGCTGCTGGAGCGGCTGCTGTATCGCCACCTCTACGAGCGCTCGCACCTCGATCAGGTGCTGTTTAGCGTCGGCCTGGTGTTCATGTCGGTGGCGGCGGTCGATTACATCATGGGCTCGTCGCGGGTGTTCATCGCGCTGCCCGAAGCGCTGCAAGGCCAGATCGATTTGTTCGGCGTCGGCATCGGCCGCTACCGGCTGATGATCATCGTGATCTGCGGGCTGCTCACCGTTGCGCTGCAATTGACGCTGGCCAAGACGCGGTTCGGCAGCCGGCTGCGCGCCGCCGTCGACGATCCGCGCGTCGCCTCGGGCCTCGGCATCAACGTGCCGCAGGTGTTTGCGTTGACCTTCGCGTTCGGCTGCGGTCTCGCCGGCTTCGGCGGCGCTCTCAGCGCCGAGATTCTCGGGCTCGATCCCTACTTCCCGCTGAAGTTCATGATCTACTTTTTGATCGTGGTCACGGTCGGCGGCTCGTCCTCGATCACCGGTCCGTTCCTGGCTTCGCTGCTGCTCGGCATCGGCGACGTCGCCGGCAAATACTATCTGCCGAAGCTCGGGCCGTTCATCATCTACACCATCATGATCGTGATCCTGATCTGGCGCCCCAACGGCCTGTTCGGCCGCACCGCCGCGCGGTGACCGCATGACCGCGCCCGCTGACAATGTCGGTTTCCACGCCCGCCGCGGCGCCCGCTGGCGCATCGGCGAAGCGGTGTTCTGGCTGGCGCTGATCGCTGTCGGCTGTCTGTTCCCGTCGCGCTATCTGATCATGACCGAGATCGTCCGGATCGGCCTGTTCGCGCTGTCGCTCGACCTGATCCTCGGCTACGCGGGCATCGTCTCGCTTGGCCACGCCGCGTTCTTCGGTGTCGGCGCCTATGCGGCCGGCCTGATGGCGCTGCACGGGCTGGTGCCCGAGCCGGTCCTGGCGCTGCTGGTCGCCGGGCTCGTCGCCGGCGTGGTCGGCTTCGCCACCAGCTTCCTGGTGATCCGCGGCGTCGATCTCACCCGGCTGATGGTGACGCTCGGCATCGCGCTGCTGCTCGAAGCGCTGGCCGAGCGGTTCTCCAACATCACCGGCGGCACCGACGGCCTGCAGGGCATCGTGATGCAGCCGATCCTGGGCGTGTTCGAGTTCGATATCTTCGGCAAGGTGGGGTTCTGGTACAGCGTCGCGGTGCTGTTCGTGATGTTCCTGTTGGCCCGCCGCATCGTGCATTCGCCGTTCGGTCTCAGCCTCCGCGCCATCCGCAACAATCCGCTGCGGGCGTCGGCGGTCGGCATTCCGGTCAATCGCCGGCTGGTCGCGGTCTACACGCTCGCGGCGGCCTATGCGGGCATCGCCGGCGCGCTGTTCACCCAGACCACGCAGCTGGCCTCGCTCGACGTATTCTCGTTCGAGCGTTCGGCCGATCTGGTGCTGGTGCTGGTGCTCGGCGGCACAGGCTATCTGTATGGCGGTTTGATCGGTGCGGTGATTTTCAAGATCCTGCAGGAAGTGTTCTCGACCATCACGCCGCAATACTGGCTGTTCTGGATCGGGCTGGTGCTGGTGACGATCGTGCTGATCGGCCGCGAGCGGCTGGAGCGATGGGTGATGTATGTGCCCCGCGCGGTGATGCGGACGCTGCGCCGTGAGAAGCCGGCCGGAGGTGCGTCATGACTCTGGCGCTGCAAACCATCGGTCTCGACAAGCACTTCGGCGGCCTCCACGTCACCCGCAATCTGTCGCTCAACGTCGAGGCAGGCGCGCGCCACGCACTGATCGGCCCGAACGGCGCCGGCAAGACGACGGTGATCAACCAGCTCACCGGCGTGCTGAAGCCGAATGGCGGCCGCATCCTGCTCGAAGGGCAGGACATCACCGACATGCCGGCACACCGGCGGGTGCTGAAGGGGCTGTCGCGCACCTTCCAGATCAATCAGCTCTATGCAGACCTGACGCCGCTGGAGACCATCGGCCTCGCGGTGTCGGAGCGTTCCGGCCATGGCGGCGACTGGTGGCGGCGGATGGGCACCCGCGCCGACATCAACGACGAGATCGCCGACATCCTGACGCGTTTCCATCTGCTCGACGTGATGAATGAACCGACCGGGCGCTTGCCCTACGGCAAGCAGCGCCTGCTCGAGATCGCGGTGGCGATCGCCACCAAGCCGCGCGTGCTGCTGCTCGACGAGCCGGCTGCCGGCGTACCGGAGAGCGAGCGTCACGACATTCTCGCCGCGGTGGCGAACCTGCCCCGCGAGGTCACCGTGCTGTTGATCGAGCACGACATGGACCTTGTGTTCTCGTTCGCCGACCGCATCTCGGTGCTGGTCGCCGGCGGGCTGCTCACCGAAGGCCCGCCCGACGAGGTGGCGCGCGATCCGCAGGTCAAGGCCGTGTATCTCGGCGAGGATGCCGATGTCTGACCTGCTCACCATCGATCAACTCCGTGCCGGCTATGGCGAGGCGGTGGTGATCCCCGGCATGTCGCTGCGCATCGCCGATGGCGAGGCGCTGGCGCTGCTCGGCCGCAACGGCACCGGCAAGACGACGCTGATCAATTCGATCGTTGGCGTGACGAGGCGGTTTTTCGGTCGCATCGCGCTCGGCGGCCTCGATATCACCGCGCTGCGGCCCGACCAGCGCGCCCGCGCCGGTATCGGCTGGGTGCCGCAGGAGCGCAACATCTTCAAGTCGCTCACCGTCGAGGAGAATCTGACCGCGGTGGCGCAGCCCGGCCCGTGGACCGTCGCGCGCATCTACGACATGTTCCCGCGGCTCGAGGAGCGGCGCGGCAACTTCGGCAATCAACTGTCCGGCGGCGAGCAGCAGATGCTGGCGATCGGACGGGCGCTGATGCTGAACCCGAAGCTGTTGCTGCTCGACGAGCCGACCGAGGGCCTCGCGCCGATCATCGTCGACGAACTGCTGGTCGCGATCGGTGCGATCACCCGATCGGGCGGCATCTGCACCATTGTGGTCGAGCAAAATGCCCGAAAAATCCTCGGGCTCGCCGATCGCGTTGTGATATTGGAGCGCGGAATGATCGTCCACGAGGCGCCGAGCGTGGCGCTCAAGGACGATCCGGCGACGCTCGAACGCTACCTCGGCGTCTCCGGAGCCGCCGCCATCAAGAGCTGATCCTGCTTGGGAGTGAGACGATGCAGAGAACAAAAGCCCCCTTCCGCGCCGACGAAGTCGGCAGCCTGCTGCGCCCGCAGAGCATCAAGGAGGCGCGCGCCAAATTGGAGAAGGGCGAAATCACCGCCGCCGATCTGAAGAAGATCGAGGACTTGGAGATCGAAAAGGTCGTTCACAAGCAGGCGGCGATCGGCCTGAAGCTCGCCACCGACGGCGAGTTCCGCCGCTCTTGGTGGCACTTCGACTTTCTCAGCCATCTGACTGGCTGCGAACTCTATCATCCGGACACCGGCATTCAATTCGCCGGCGTACAGACCCGCAACGATTCGATCCGGGTGATCGGGAAGCTCGACTTCCCGGACGATCATCCGATGCTCGATCACTTCCGCTTCCTGAAGAAGCACGCCGACACCGCACATGTGACGGCCAAGATGACGATCCCGTCGCCGGCCGTGCTGCATTTCCGCGGCGGCCGCAAGGCGATCTCCAATGACGTTTATCCTGACCTCGACGTGTTCTTCGAGGATCTGGCCAAGACCTATCGCAAGGCCGTCAAGGCGTTCTACGACGCCGGCTGTCGCTATCTGCAGTTCGACGACACGGTGTGGGCCTATCTGTGCTCGCAGGACGAATTGGAGAAGGCCCGCGCCCGCGGCGACGATCCGGACAATCTGCAGCAGATCTACGCCCGCGTGATCAACTACGCGATCGCCGATCGGCCGGCCGACATGGTGATCACCACGCATGTCTGTCGCGGCAATTTCCGCTCGACCTGGATTTCGTCCGGCGGCTACGAGCCGGTGGCCGAGACGCTGCTGGCCGGCATCAATTACGACGGCTACTTCCTGGAATACGACTCCGAGCGCGCCGGCGGCTTCGAGCCGCTGCGTTTCCTGCCGAAGGGCAACAAGGTCGTGGTGGTCGGCGTCATCACCTCGAAGTTCGGCGAACTCGAGAAGAAGGACGACATCAAGCGCCGTCTGGAGGAGGCCGCCAAGTTCGCTCCGCTGGAGCAGCTCGCCGTCTCGCCGCAATGCGGCTTCGCGTCGACCGAGGAAGGCAACATCCTCAGCGAGCAGGAGCAGTGGGACAAGCTGCGCCTCGCCGTCGAGGTGTCGCAGGAGCTGTGGGGCAAGTAGCTGAGGAACAAGCAAGCCGAAAGTGAGCGGGTCACAGGATGCACCTGCTCGCTTTGCTTGCTTTCGTTATCATTGCGATCGGAGCAGGCGGCACTCCGCCTGTTCTGGCGCAGGCGGAATTTCTGCTTGGCGACGGGCAACAGATCGCCAGCGGCCAGTTAGTCTTCTTTCTCCATCATGGCCGGCATAAGACCGGCCGTGCCCGTGAGACGCAGTGACGCTCAGCCACGCCCCACGCCCTGATACGTGAACCCGTGCTCGGCCATCTCTTCCGGCCGGTACACGTTGCGCAGGTCGACGATCACCGGCTGCTTCATCGTGGTCTTCAGGCGCGGCAGGTCGAGCGCACGGAATTGCACCCATTCGGTGACGATCACAAGAACATCGGCGCCTTGCGCGCAATCGTAGGCATCTTCGCAATAGATGATATCGGGTAGCTCGGCCTTGGCCTGCGCCATGCCCACCGGATCGAACGCGCGCACGGTTGCGCCCATGTCGATCAGACCGGTGATCAGCGGTATCGACGGCGCGTCGCGCATGTCGTCGGTGTCCGGCTTGAAGGTCAGCCCGAGCACCGCCGCAGTCTTGCCGCGGAGACTGCCGCCGAGGGCGTTGGACACTTTGCGGGCCATCGCGCGCTTGCGGTTGTCGTTGACGGACAGCACCGCCTCGACGATGCGCAGCGGCACGTCGTGGTCGTGCGCGGTCTGCACGATCGCGCGGGTATCCTTGGGGAAGCACGAGCCGCCGAAGCCGGGGCCAGCGTGAAGAAACTTCTGGCCGATCCGGTTGTCCATGCCGATACCGCGGGCAACGTCCTGGACGTCGGCACCGACCTTCTCGGCGAGATCGGCCATTTCGTTGATGAAGGTGATCTTGGTCGCCAGGAAGGCATTTGCGGCGTACTTGATCAGCTCTGCGGTGCGCCGTGCCGTGTACATCAGCGGGCCTTGGTTGAGCGACAGCGGCCGATAGATTTCACCCAGCACCTTGCGGGCGCGCTCGTCCGCGGTGCCGATGACGATCCGGTCGGGGAATTTGAAGTCGCGGATCGCCGCGCCTTCGCGCAGGAATTCCGGATTGGAGGCGACCGCGGCGTCGGCGTCTGGGTTGGTTTCGTGGATCAGCCGTTCGACTTCATCGCCGGTGCCGACCGGCACGGTCGACTTGGTGACAACCACGGTGAAGCCCTTCAGCGCTGCGGCGATTTCTCGTGCGGCCGAATAAACGTAGCTGAGGTCGGCGTGGCCGTCGCCGCGCCGCGACGGCGTACCCACCGCGATGAAAACGGCGTCTGCCTCGCCCACCGGAGCGGTAAGGTCGGTGGTGAAATAGAGCCGCCCGGCCTTGACGTTGGCGGCTACCAGCTCTTCCAACCCTGGTTCGTAGATCGGAATTTGCCCTTGATGCAAGGCGGCAATTTTGTTGGCGTCCTTGTCGACGCAGGTGACGTGATGTCCAAAATCGGCAAAGCAGGCTCCCGACACCAGGCCGACATAGCCCGTTCCGATCATTGCAATTCGCATGGTTCGCTCTTCCGCTCGGCCCCCAGGTGCGGCCCTGCGGAGCTCTTAGCAGAAATACCGGCATTGCAAAATGACAGCGCCAGAGACGTCGCTGTGGATCGGGATTCCTGTTGCACATAATTCGGTCAAGAGCAGCGTGAGCGCAGCGGCTCGTGGAGGGGGTGAGGAACGACGCGAATTTGGTGATGCGCGATCAATCCTTCGCCAACCTCACACCCCCCTCAACGACAGTAGCAGGCCGACAACAGCGAACGCTCGACGCGCGCAGTCGCGCGCGCTGCGATGTGCGCCAAGAGGCGAACAGTGCGGCGACGACGAACAAATACATGAGGCTGCGGAAGATGCCGTCCTGCGTGGTGTTGAGGGCGAGGTCGTCGATCGTGTGCTCGGCAGGTGGTGCCATTGTAGCCGATGATGCAACTCACTCCGTCGAAGAATCCGCCGAGACAGCGGCCGAACGGCACGCCGGCAAGATCTGAAGCGGCCGCGTTTCCGTTGTCGCCACGAATCTAACGTCCTGCAGTTTCGACATGATGGAGGGGCGCTGGCGAGGGCTAGGGACATGGCGGATCCGGTGATGCGTTTCGCCCAAGGTTCCTATGCGATGCGCTCTGTGACGGAACCGGAGCCGGCTGCGGCAATTGACCATTGACGCGCAGCGCCGCGCATCCGTGTGCGGCTGCACAGCGTGTATCATCCCGAGGTTCCTGATGTGTCGCTGGATTGCCTATCGCGGAGAGGCCACTCTCTTCGAGAACTACGTCACCGAGCCGGTGCATTCGCTCATCACGCAAAGCCTGCGTGCGCGCGAATCGGCCGGCCCGACCAATGGAGACGGTTTCGGGCTCGGCTGGTACGGCGTGCATCCCGAGCCGGGCCTGTATCGCGAGACGCGGCCGGCGTGGTCGGACGAAAACCTGCGCTATCTATGCCGGCATCTGCAATCGCACATGTTCTTCGCGCATGTACGCGCCGCCACCGGCACGCCCGTCACGCGGCAGAACTGTCACCCGTTTGCGTGCGGCCGCTGGATGTTCATGCATAACGGCTTCGTCGGCAGCTGGAGTCGGCTGCGTCGCCGTATCGAGGCGATGATTCCTGACCCGCTGTATCCGTCGCGCAGCGGCAATACGGACTCCGAAGCGTTGTTTCTGGCCATTATGGGAGCCGGCATCGACGCGGATCCGGTCGACGCGACTCGGAGCGTGATGATCCGGCTGCGCGATTTGCTCAATGAGAATGGCCTGCGCGAGCGGATGCGCTTCACAGCGGCTCTTGCCAATGGCCACGAGCTTTACGCCTTCCGCTTCGCAGAAAACGATACGGCAAATTCCTTGTATTACAGACAAGCCGGCGACAGGTTGATCGTCGCATCCGAGCCCTATGATGGTGAGCCGACCTGGACGGAGGTTCCGAACAATCACGTCGTGTTGTCTCGTTCCGCCCATGAAGTTGAATTGTTCCCCTTCATGCCGGATGAACCGGAGCTGAAAGCGGAACATCCGGGTGCTCAAAAGGTTGTCGCGCGCGCCTGAAAGAGCAGCAAGCGAGGCCCTTCAAGATGTGTGGTATCTGCGGAGAAATCCGCACCCGAGGAGATGTTCGGCTCTCGGATTTCTGGGAGATGACGCGATCGATGCAATCGCGGGGCCCGGATTCGGAGGGCGTGTTCGCCCATGGTCTGGAGCACGGTTCGATGGCGTTCGGACATCGCCGTCTCGCGATCCTGGATCAGGCGTCGACTTCGCAACAGCCGATGATCGACAACGAACTCGGTCTCGGCATCGTCTTCAACGGTTGTATCTACAATTTTCGTGAGCTGAAATCCGAGTTGCAGGGCAAGGGATATCGCTTCTTCTCCGAAGGCGACACCGAAGTCATCCTGAAGGCCTACCACGCGTGGGGCACCGACTGCGTGCGCCGTTTCAAGGGGATGTTTGCCTTCGCGTTATGGGAGCGTGATGGCGGCCGCGTCGTGCTCGTTCGCGATCGGCTCGGCATCAAGCCGCTGTACTACACGGAAGGGGATGGTTATTTCCGTTTCGCATCGAGCTTGCCGTCACTGCTGGCCGCGGGCGGCGTCGACCGCACACTGGATCCGGTCGCGCTGCAGCAGTTCTTCAGCTTCCACGCCGCGGTGCCGGCGCCGCGCACCATCCTCAAGAGCGTGAAGAAGCTCGAGCCCGCCACCATTCTGACGATCCAGCCGGACGGCACGAAAAAAACGGAACGGTATTGGCACTTCACGGTCGGCGATCGATCCGGCGACCGCCGACTGAGTGAGCAGGAGTGGAGCAAGGCCGTCAGCGACGCGATGCTCGCGGCGGTCGATCGCCGCCGCGTCGCGGACGTACCGGTCGGCGTGCTTCTGTCGGGCGGTCTCGATTCGTCGCTGATTGTCGCGCTGCTCGCCAAGCTCGGTCACGGCAACGTCCGCACCTTTTCGATAGGCTTCGAAAGCGTCGGCGGTCAGAGCGGCGATGAGTTTTACTACTCGGACATTGTCGCGAAGCATTTCGGCACCGAACATGAGCAGATCCGCATCGACGGCGGAGAAGCCCTGGGCGTTCTCCCCGATGCGATCCGCGCGATGTCCGAGCCGATGGTCAGCCACGACTCGGTGGCGTTCTATCTGCTGTCGCGCGAAGTCGCCAAGCGGGTCCGCGTGGTGCAGAGCGGGCAGGGTGCCGACGAGATTTTCGGCGGCTACAGCTGGTATCCGTCTTTCCTCACCGCCAACGATGCCACCCGGCAATACCGCGATGCTTACTTCGACTGGCAGCAAGACGACCTGCGTAAGTTGTTGTCGGATGACGTCGACGAAGATCACGGCACCGCATTCGTGGAGTCGTTCTTCGCCCGAACGGCCGCGACCTCGGCGGTCGACAAAGCGCTGCAGATCGACGCCGAAATCATGCTGGTCGATGACCCGGTCAAGCGTGTCGACAACATGACGATGGCGCACGGCCTAGAAGCCCGCGTCCCGTTCCTCGATCACGAGGTGGTCGAGCTCGCGGCCAGGATGCCGTCGCGGCTCAAGGTCGCGGACGGCGGCAAATACATTCTCAAGCAGGCGGCGCGCTCGTTGCTGCCCGCTGAGGTGATCGATCGGCCGAAAGGTTACTTCCCGGTTCCGTCGTTGCGGCATCTGCGCGGCGAATTTCTCGACTATGTTCGGGACGTCCTGAACTCGCCCGCTGCACGTCAGCGCGGACTGTATCGATCAGAGTTCATCCAGCATATGCTCGACGAACCGGAAGCG
This sequence comes from Rhodopseudomonas infernalis, assembly GCF_022271405.1. GTDB lineage: Bacteria > Pseudomonadota > Alphaproteobacteria > Rhizobiales > Xanthobacteraceae > Rhodopseudomonas > Rhodopseudomonas infernalis. The sequence continues at coordinate 15,385 of NZ_JAJNAL010000024.1, forward strand.
GAGAAAAGCCCAAAAGGTCACTCCCGGCTGTGGCACGCCGCTCTGCTCGAAGCTTGGTTGCAAGAACATGCAATTTGACCCGAAGATCATCGAGCGGCTGCGGCTTCATTTGAGTGGCGATCACCGCCATCTCGTCATCCGCTCGGCTGCTGGCGTCGACGCCGTGGCGGCGAGCTACTCGTTCGGTATCGAGGAGGAGTACTTCCTCGCCGACGCCGCCACCGGCGAGGCCGCGGTGCTGACGCCGAATGAATTGTTCGAAGCCGCGAACTGGTCGACCGGCGGGCAGGTGATGCGCGAGATGCTGCAGGCGCAGATCGAAGTCGCCACCAACGTCCATGTCGATCCGAAAGACGCGCGCGAAGAATTGCGATTTCTGCGCCGCGAAGTCGCTGCCGTTGCCGCGCAATACGGCCTCGCCATCATGGCATGCAGCACGCACCCGACCGCGTCGTGGCGTGCGTCGCAGCCGAGTCCGAAGCCGCGTTATTTCGAGATGATCGAGGATCTCCAGATTATCGGTCATCGCAACATGCTGTGCGGCATGCATGTCCACGTGCAAATCCCCGAACCTGACAAACGGTTCGCGGTGATGTGCGCGATGATCCCCCACCTGCCGCTATTCCTGGCGCTGTCGACCTCATCGCCATTCTGGAATTCCGAGGACACCGGCCTGCGCGGTTATCGGCTGGCCGCCTACAGCGAGCTCCCGCGCACCGGGCTGCCCGAGTTGTTTGAAGATCAGCGCGGTTACGAGGACTACGTCAACGCGCTGGTGAAGTCGGGCGTGATGCCCGACGAGAGCCACGTGTGGTGGGCCATCCGTCCGTCTTTCCGGCACCCGACGCTGGAATTGCGAGCGCCGGATGTCTGCACCCGGCTCGATGACGCGGTGTCGATCGCCTGTCTGTATCGGGCATTGGTGCGGCATATCGGCGAAATGCCGGAGACCCCGAAGGTCGATGCCGTCGAGCGGGCGATCGCCGTCGAGAACAAATGGCGCGCGCAGCGCTACGGCACCGGCTGCAGCTTCGCCTCGCGCGATGGCGCGATCCCGATCGCCGATGCGCTCGATCGCATGATCGAATTGGTCCGCGAGGACGCGGCGGCGCTCGGCTGCGAAGAGGAAGTCGCGGCTGCCCGCAACATCCTGCGGCGCGGCAGCTCGGCGGATACCCAGCTCCGCGTCTTCGAAGAGAGCGGCGGCGACCTTCGTGCTGTGACACGCTGGATCGCCGATGAGACCATCGCCGAGGCGGGCTCGTCGACCGCCCCGACCCCACGGGACGCCGTGAAGTAGAGCGGGCTGACCGAGGCAGTCGGCTCGACGGAACCGGTTCACCGGTTTCGGCGGCCGTCATTGGGACGCCTGTCGCCGAGACGGACTGCGAAGCTAGACGCTATGCAGCCGCGGCTTCGACGACAGGATGCGCTGCGCCAGCACGACCGGGCAGTCCGGGGCGTGCTTGATCTCGTCGCCGGTCTGCAGCCACGGCACCGAGGCGTTGCATAGTTTGCACTGATTGTGCGCGCCGCCGTCTTCTTCGGAGACGATCTCGATCGCCGTCTTCAGAAGGGCAGTCGCGACCTTGCGGATATCTTCCGGGGCGGCGAAGTCGGCCATGGCATCAAGTCCGTTACAAGCTGCGGTCGTTGATCAATAGCACGGATGCCGGCGGCCATCCTGGCCGCGATAGGCGGCCGCGCTCTGCTTGCACAGCGCCGAGGTCGGACCGTCATAATAGGCGTAGGGCTGGCCGGGCCAGACCGGTGGACCATAATTGTGGATGTAGAGCGAGCCCTCGCCATGATGCCGATGGTGATGCCGGTGCTTGTGTTTGGCCGCCGCCGGCGCGGTGGCCGCGAGCGACACCACGGCAACGGCACAAACCAGTTTGAAGACGGTCATAGGGAATCTCCTGCCTGCCGGATGGAACGCGGCCGAACCCGTTCGGGTTTCATCGCTGAACCTGCCGATGTCAAGCGGGTTGCTGGTCCCCCGCTCGCAGCGGCCTCTCCACTGCGCGCAGCATCGTGGCGCCGCCGGCGCAACCCGCCAGCCGTTCAATCTCGGCGACGATCACCTCGGCGTGCGCATGGTGCGCCATATGCCCGGCGCCCGCGATGCGGATCATCCGCGCGCGCGGCATTGCTTGCGCCAGCGCCTCGGCATGAATCTGGGGCGGCACCACCGGATCGGCGCTGCCGGCGATGATCACAGTGGGGACGCGCACCGCCGGGTAGCGAGGCACGTGGTCAATCAACTGGTCGCGCAGCCCGGAATACTCCTGCAAGCTGCCAGAGAATCGTTTCGCCATCAGCGCCAAGCCGAGCCGGCTGCGGTCGGCGTAGTCCGGTGGCGGCGGCTCCGGCCGGAAGATCCGCGTCGCGACGCGGCCCATCATCGCCATGAACATCGGCGGCAGTACCGTGTAGTTGACAGACGGCTTCATCAGCACGTCGAACACGCGCTGGACCCAACGGATCCCGCGCGGCCTCGGGTGGGTGGTCGGATTGATCACCATCAGCCCCTGTACTGTGTCGGGATTATCGAGCGCATAGCGAAGCGCAATCAGCCCGCCGAACGAATGCCCGACCACGATCAGCGGCCCGGTCACGCCGCATTCACGCAGCACCTCGCGCAGCAGCGTCACCTGGTAGGCCGGCGACGCCAGCGGTCCCATGCCGGGCGCGCTGTAGCCCTGGCCGGGCCGATCCGGAATGATCACCCGCAGATTGCGTGACAGACGCTCGCCAAGCGCCATTCGCATATCTTCGCTGCACAGATTGGCGCCGTGCACCAGCAGCACCGTCGGCAGCGTCCGGTCGGAGGGTTGCGCCGGGGGCAGATCAAGCACGTGCATCCGCACGCCATTGGCGGTCACGAACACGCCACGCGGCGGGAATTTCGCCTCGAGCTTGCGCGCGATCGAGCACGACAGCCAGCCGGAGCCGAATAGCAGCGCGGCGGCGATCAGCACCAGCACAATGGCGGCAATCATTCAGGATCCTTCGGACGACAGTCCCAACGCGGACAAGCTCCGCAGCGACAACGGAAATTTGATCACGTGGCGCGCCCTGCGCATTGATCTTTCGCAATGGCCGATGGGCTTGGCGGCGCTACGGCTCGGTCGGGCAATCGACGGATCACCATGCAACTGGAAGCGGATCAACCGGGCAGGGCGGCGTCGACCGCGCCGGCCGCCGGGCTCGGCCGATGGGCGGGCGCGCTCTGGCGCTACAGGTGGTTGGTGCTGGGCATCGGCCTGGTGCTGATCGCGGCCGGTGCCGGTCTGGTCCGGCTGACGCTCGGCCCGCACGTCGCAGCCGTCGTGGCCGAGCGCGGCAATCTGGTGCAGACGGTGGTCGCCTCCGGCCATATCGAGACGCCCTACCGGGTCGAGATCGGCAGCCAGATCACCGGCACCGTCGCCGACGTGCTGGTGCGCGAAGGGCAGGAGGTTCACCAAGGCCAGCCGCTGATCGCGATCGAGGCCAGCGAGCTGCAGGCCGCGGTGGTACAGGCCGAGGGCGCGGTGGCGCAGGCCGAGGCGCGGGTGCGCCAGCTTCGCGAGCTGACCAAGCCGTCTGCCGATCAGGCGCTGCAACAGGCGCAGGCCAATCTGCTCAATGCCGAGGCCGCCTATCAGCGCGCCTCCAAGCTCGCCGCCTCCGGCTATGGCACCAAGGCGACGCTCGACGACGCCACCAAGAATCTCGACGTCGCCCGCACCCAGGTCCGAACCGCGGAGCTGCAGGTCTACACCTCGAGCCCGGTGGGCAGCGATTATGTGATGGCCGAAACCCAGCTCGGCCAGGCCCGCGCCACGCTCAACACCACGCGTGCCCGGCTCGGCTACGCCAGCATCACGGCGCCGCGCGACGGCGTGCTGATCACCCGCAATGTCGAGCGCGGCAGCGTGGTGCAGCCCGGCAGGGCCCTCCTGGTGCTGGCGCCGGCCGGCGACAGCCAGATCGTGGTGCAGATCGACGAGAAGAATCTCGGCCAGCTCGCGCTCGGCCAGAGCGCGCTGGCCTCCGCCGACGCCTATCCGGACAAGCGCTTCGCGGCGCGGCTCAGCTACATCAACCCGTCGGTCGATATCAACCGCGCCTCGGTCGAGATCAAGCTCGCGGTCACCGATCCGCCGGACTATCTGCGCCAGGACATGACGGTGTCGGTCGACATCGCCACCGCTCGTCGCGACAACGCGGTGATCGTGCCGGCGCGCGCGGTCAACGACGCCGCCACGGTGCCCTATGTGCTGAAGGCCGAGAGCGGCCGTGCCGTGCGGCAGTCCGTCAAACTCGGCCTGCGCGGCGTCGGCGCCTACGAGGTGATCGAGGGCCTCGCGCCGGGCGACCGGGTGATCCCGCTCACCACCGGCGTCAAGCCCGGCGATCGCATCCGCGTGGTCACGCCGTGAAGCGCTGGCTGCCGTTCGAGTGGATCGCCGCGGTGCGCTTCCTGCTCGACGGCGCACTACAGACGCTGGTGATCGTCGGCGGCATCGCTATCGGCGTCGGCGTCATCGTCTTCATGTCGGCGATGCTGGCCGGGCTGCAGGCCAATTTCATCAAGCGCGTGCTGACCTCGCAGCCGCAGATCCAGCTGATCCCGCCCGATCAGATCGCGCGTCCGCTGCGCAACGAACCCGGCACGGTCGAAATCGCGACGGTGCAGCGGCCGACCCAGCGGGTGATCTCGATCGATCAATGGCCGAAGATCCGCGCCGAGATGCAGGCGCGGCCGGACGTCGTCTACGCCGCCGCCACCGCGTCGGGCTCGGCGCTGGCGCTGCGCGGCGACACCAGCCGGGCGATCACGCTGTACGGCATCGAGCCGGAGATCTATTTCCAGATCGTCAAGGTGCCGGATTTCATCATCGCCGGCGAAGCCCAGATCACCACCGAGGGAATCCTGATCGGCGTCGAACTGGCGCGCGATCTCGGCGCGTCGCTCGGCGACAAGATCATCGTCTCGACGCCGCTCGCCGGCAATCGCATCCTCACCATCAAGGGCATCTTCGATTTCGGCAACAAGGCCGCCAACCAGCGCAACACCTTCGTGACGCTGCGCAACGCCCAGAGCATGCTCGGCCTGATCGGCGGCATCACCTCGATCGACATCACCGTCGCAGACATCTACACCGCCGAAACCATCGCGCAGGAAATCCAGGCGACGCTGCCGGTGAAGGCCGATAGCTGGATCCGAACCAACGCGCAGTTCTTCACCGCCGTGAAGGCGCAGCAGAATTCCAACACGCTGATCCGGCTGTTCGTCGGCCTTTCGGTGGCGTTCGGCATCGCCGCGGTGCTGATCGTTTCGGTGATCCAGCGCTCCAAGGACATCGGCATCCTGCGCGCGATGGGGACGCGCCGCGGGCAGATTCTCCGCGTGTTCCTGATCCAGGGTGGGCTGCTCGGCTTCGTCGGCGCGCTGATCGGCTCCGGCCTCGGCGCGCTGGCGCTGTTCGCGTGGCATCAATCGGCGCGACAGGTCGACGGCAGCGAGCTGTTTCCGCTGATCCTCGAATCCGAATTGTTCATTGCGGCGTCGCTGCTGGCGTCGCTCACCGGCGTTGCGGCCGCGATCGCGCCGGCGCTGCGGGCAGCGCGGCTCGATCCGGTGGTGGCGATCCGTGGCTGAAGTCCTGCGCCTCGACGGCATCCGCAAGTCCTACAATGTCGGCACCCCGGTCGAGACCGAGGTGCTGCACGGCATCGATCTCACGCTGCACGCGCGCGACTTTCTGGCGCTGATGGGGCCATCGGGCTCCGGCAAGTCGACGCTTCTCAACATCATCGGGCTGCTCGACCGGCCGACCGCGGGCAAGCTGACGATCAACGGCGAAGACACTGGCCTGCTCGGTGACGCGGCGCTGACGCAACTGCGCGGCCGCGCGATCGGCTTCGTGTTCCAGTATCACTATCTGATCTCGGCCTTCACGGCGCGCGAGAACGTGATGATGCCGATGCTGGTCGATCGCGGCCATCCGGATACGGCGATGGAGCGCCGCGCCGACGAACTGCTCGACCGCGTCGGCCTCAGCCGCTGGCGCAACAACAGCGCCAGCAACATGTCCGGTGGCCAGCAGCAGCGCGTCGCCATCGCCCGCGCGCTGGCGATGAACCCGGACCTCGTGCTCGCCGACGAGCCGACCGGCAATCTCGACACCAAATCCGCCGACGACGTGTTCGACCTGATGCGCGAAATCAATCGCGAACGCGGCACGACGTTTCTGCTGGTGACCCACAATGACGATCTCGCCAAACGCTGCGACCGCATCGTGCAGGTGGTGGATGGACGGATTGCGGGAGAGCAGGCGACTTGATCAGGAGGTCGTTTGAGCCGACGAGAGGGCGCTGTGGTGTTGAGCGAGATTGGCGTTCCCGCGCGGGGACGGGCCTTCGCGCCCTTGCGAATCCAACGTGATAACAAGATGCGCGAGGTTGGCTCCCGCGCATCCATCGTCGCATTCAACGCTCGTGCTAGTTCGTGACCCTTGCCTCGAGCACTTCGCCGAACATCTCCCAGCGGTCGCCCTTGAAGCGCATCAATTGCATCTGCTCGATCGGGAAATGGTCGGTGGGGGAGGTGTTCATGGTGATGCCCGGCAGCAGCGACGAGGGCGCGTATCCCTTCAGGCTCGTCGCCACCTTCATGATGTTCTCGCGCGTCAGATTATCGCCGGCCTGTTTCAGGATGTATTCCAGCGTTTGTCCGGCGCCGAAGGAATACAGCAGCAGGCCGTTGGAGCGATCGGCGCCCGGCATGTACTTCTGCAGGAAGGCATCCCACTCCTTCACGCCCGGATCGTCGTTCCAGGTCGGGTCGGTCGGATCCTTGACGTAGCTCGCGGTGATGGCGTCCTGCGCATATTCCAGGCCCGCCGGCTTGATCACCGCACCGACAGACGAGGAGACGTTGTTCAGAACGTGAATCGGCTTCCAGCCGAGTTCACCCATCTTGCGGATCGCCAGGGCGGCGAACTTCGGCGTCGACAGATTGAGAAACATGTCGGCGCCCGACGCCTTGAGCTTGGCCATCTGCGAATCGATGGTCGGGTCGGTGATGTCGTAGGTTGCCTCCGAGATGATCATCGAGGTCTTGGCGCCGAGCCCGTCCTTGACGCCCTTGTAGATGTCCTTGCCGTAATCGTCGTTTGCCACCAGCACAGCGATCTTGGCATTGGGGTGGGTCGCCATGATCCACTTCGCGTAGATCCGGCCCTCCGCCTGGTAAGGAGGATTGAATGGCATCGTCCAGGGGAAGGTCTTCGGATCATCGCCGAATCGCGTGCCGCCGCTCGACAGCATCAGCTGCGGCACCTTCTTCTGGTTCACGTACTTCATAATGGCTGTGTTCGACGGCGTACCGAGGGTGTGGTACAGGAATAGCACCTCGTCGCTTTCGATGAGCTTGCGTGTCTGCTCCACAGCCTTCGGCGGCGAATAAGCGTCGTCATACGAGATGAAATTGATCTTGCGGCCGTTGATGCCGCCTTTCTCGTTCAGCATCTTGACGTAGGCGGCCTGGACCTGGCCGACGATCCCGTAGGCCGACGCCGGACCGCTGTAGGGAACGAAATTCCCGATCTTGATCTCGGTGTCGCTGGCGCCCGGGCCGTAGGCTTTTTGTGCGAGCGCAACACCCGGCGCAAGCACCGTCGTCGTCGCAATCAAGGCCGCAAGTCTGAAGAGTTTCATCTGTTTCCATCCCGTTTTCTTGGAGCGTTCTTGGCGCGATCTTTCCGATCGTCACAGCCGAGGATACTAGGCGTTTGCGGGATGCAGGCGCAATGCCGATCACGTCGGGCCGGCCCACGCATTTGACGCACCCCGAGCGTAATTCACCCAGTTTTGGCGGCTGCGCCGCAGTCGGTAAGCCGGAAATTGCTTGGCGTGAAATTAACGTGAGACCCGTAGGGGCGCCTCCAGCTGCGTGCCGGGATCGTTTGAACGATGCAACGGAGGTCTGGATAAAAGCGGGTCTTGGACTTGCTTGGGGGCGTTCAGGTCTTTCATGGCCTGGCGCGTCGCCGCGATCGGTGTGTTCCATTATCATCACTACGAAGTAGTAGTGGTACGTATAGATCGATCAGCAACTAAGCCGATCAGCGGCAAAATTTTCCGACGTCAGGTCAAAAAGCGGATCCGTCAATATACGAGGTCGCCGATTGATATCGTTGATTTGATTGAGGGTTGAATTTGGCGTGGCCTTTGCAGCGCCGTCTTCGATGCGCGCCAGGGACGCGCGGCGTTGATCGGAGGGCTTCTGATGGGATCGCTTGATGCACTATCGACGGCCACGTCGGGTTTGCTGGCCCAGTCGGCCGCCTTAGAGAACGTATCGGGCAATGTCGCCAACGCGCAGACGACGGCGTTCAAGGCAACGGACACGGCTTTCGATGATCTTGTATCACAGTCGCAGGTGTCGGAGACCGTGTTGTGGCGGTCTGTTTTGACCAACGGTAGGGCCGGAGTGATCGTGGCCGGGGCGGCCGATACGGACATGGCGATCAACGGAGATGGCTATTTCACCGTGAAGGCGCCAACCGGTGTAAGCGCCAGTGGGCAGCCGACATTCGGTGCGAGTAACACCGTGTACTCGCGCCGCGGTGACTTCACGCTCGACAGCGGCGGATATCTCGTCAACGGTGCCGGCGATTGTCTGATGGGACAACCGATTGATCCCGTCACGAAGGCGACGAGTGCGCAAGTGCAGTTGCTGCAGTTCGATACCACTACCGAGGTGCCAGGCCTCGGGATTCTGCAAAGTCTCTCGGTCAGTTCGTCAGGCAGGCTTCAAGGCACCTATTCCAAGGGGCAGACGGTCGATGTCGCCTCGCTGCCTGTCGCCACCTTCCGCGGCCAGGGCTTCATGTCGCAGGGAGACGGCGGGACGTTCGCCGCCACGCCTGAGTCCGGTGAGGCCCAATACCTCGGCGCCAGCACCGTCGTTGGAAATGCGCTGGAGGCGTCGAATGTTGATGTGCAGGATCAGATGATCACGATGGTTCAAGCGCAGCAGGCCTATTCGGTCGGATCGAAGGTCATCACGACGGCGAATGAGATGATGCTGACCCTCACTAATCTGACGATATGACTGGAGCGAAGCTCGGTTCGGACTTGCCGATCGGACTGCCGATCGGCCTGGCCAGTCGTTGCCGCGGCACGAAATCGGGATGGTGGGGCCGAGCGAGAGGTCCCGCTCGGCCGCGCTCACTTCGTCTGCGGCGTCGTTCGGTCCTCGGCCTTGAAGTATTGGCGGGCGTGGGCCACGATTTGCGGATCGGTCGGATGGTCGGCGTTTTCGACCGCCGCGATCTTTGCCTTCAAGGCGGGATTGTGGTGCGCGATGAAGGTGTCGAGCCCGTGCTTGGTCTGGCCGGGGCCGACGATCAGCACCACGCCCGCGTCGGCGATCGCCTCCATGGCGGCGCGAAAGAAGTGCTGATCCTCAGGTTCGTGGCCTGATCCGAGGCTGCGATGGTGGTGGACGTGCCGGTTGGCGTGATCGGCATGCAGCACCAGTTTCTCGGCCTCGTGTGGATTGAAGTGAAACACCCGAGCCTCGCGGTGGTCGATCCAGATCACGGCGTGGAAATGGGCACTGGTCATAGGTTTCTCCGGCACTGCGGCGCCTTCACTGCGATGGCGAGCGCGCAAGGCCGCAGACTAGGTCCGGGGCGGTGCGCCCGGGTTGATCGACCGCAATTTTTGCGAGGCTGACTGCGTCAGACCCGATGCCGCGTCGGCCGGCCTTCGATCGGATAGGCCGGGTCGTTGTATCCGGGCGTCGAGGGATGCCCGGTCACGACCAGACCGTCGATCAGCGCCTCGTCTTCGGCCGTGAAGGTCACGTCCAGCGCGCGGACGTAATCATCCCATTGCGACTCGGTGCGCGGCCCGGCGATCACGGAGGTCACCAACGCGTTGTTCAGCACCCAGGCGACCGCGAATTGACCGGCGGTTATGCCCTTGGCTTCAGCGTGGGCGCGAATCCGCTGCGCCAGTTGCAGCGATTCAGGCCGCCACTCGGTCTGCAGCATTCGCTTGTCGGCGCGGCCGGCGCGGCTGTCCTTGTCGGGCGTGGCGTCCGGGGCATATTTGCCGGTGAGCACGCCGCGCGCCAGCGGCGAGTAGGGAACGACGCCGAGACCGTAGAAGCCGCAGGCCGGGATTTGCTCGACCTCTGGCATCCGGTTCATCGCGTTGTAATAAGGCTGACTGACGATCGGCCGATCGATGCCGAGCCGATCGCACAGATTGCAGATCTCGGCGACGCGCCAGGCGCGATAATTCGAGACACCGAAGTAACGGATCTTGCCGGCGCGGATCAGATCGCCGATCGCCCGCACGGTTTCGTCCAGTGGCGTGGTGTGGTCTTCCTTGTGCAGATAATAGATGTCGATCCAGTCGGTGCCGAGCCGCTTCAGGCTGGCGTCCGCCGCCTGCATCACCCAGCGGCGTGACAGACCGGCGTTGTTCGGCCCGTCACCCATCGGGTTGGCGAGTTTGGTGGCGAGCACCCAGTGATCGCGCTGTGCGGCGATCGCGCGTCCGACCACCTGCTCGGAGACTCCGCTCGAATACGCGTCGGCGGTGTCGATGAAGTTGATCCCGGCTTCGCGCGCCTTGTCGATGATGCGTGCCGAGGTCGGCTCGTCGGTGGCGCCGCCGAACATCATGGTGCCGAGGCACAGCGGCGAGACCTTCAGGCCACTGCGGCCGAGCGGGCGATAGTCCATGGGGCTTTCCTTCGAGATGGCTTCAGGCGATGCAATGCCGACGGCGGACGTCGCCTTCAGAGCATAGTCGCTCGTTTTCGTCATTGCGAGGAGCGAAGCGACGAAGCAATCCAGCTCAATGCACTGCGCCTCTGGATTGCTTCGCGGAGCCTGTCATAGGGCGGTGCTTTGCGCCGACCCGTTGGCTCGCAATGGCGGGGAGAGGCATCGAACTCGATCGATGCTCCCGAAGTCGAGCCGCAGCTACTTCTTCACCAGCGGGCATGCCGGATCGGGCGGCCCGAAGGCGTCGTCGCCGGAGATCTTGGTGAGGATCTTGTAGTAGTCCCACGGATATTTCGACTCCTCCGGGCTCTTGACCTGCACCAGCATCAGGTCGTGCACCATCAGCCCGTCCTCGCGCAGCTTGCCGTTGCGGGCGAAGAAGTCGTCGATCGGCTTTTCGCGCATCTTGGCGGCCACCTTGAGCGGCTCGTCGGTGCCGGCGTCCTTGATGCCCTGCAGATAATGCGTCACCGCGGAGTAGACGCCGGCCTGCCACATCGTCGGCATCCGGTTCATCTTGGCGAAATAGCGCTTCGACCATTCGCGGGTCTTGTCGTCCATGTCCCAATAGAACGACGTCGTCAGCAGCAGGCCCTGCGCGGCGGGCAGGCCGAGCGAGTGGATGTCGGTGATCAGCGCCAGCAGCGCGGCCATCTGTTGGCCGCCCTTGAAGACGCCGAATTCGGCGCCGGTCTTGATCTCGTTGATGTTGTTCGGCGGACCGCCGGCGATGCCGATGATCTTGGCCTTCGAGGCCTGCGCCTGCAGCACGAAGGACGACAAATCCGGCGTCGCGAACGGCGGGCTTACCGAGCCCAGCACCTTGCCGCCGGTCTTGGTGACGACCGCGGCCGCATCTTTCTCGAGCGACTTGCCGAACGCGTAGTCGTCGGTGATGAAGAACCACGAATCGCCGCCGCGCTTCACAACTTCCTGCGCTGTGCCGACCGCGAGCGCGCGGGTGTCGAACACCCACTGCATCGCATAAGGCGAGCAGAACTTGCCGTGAAAATCAGCCGCGCCGGTCGACTGCGTGATGAACATCCGCTTCTTCTCGTTGGCGATGTTCTGCACCGCGAGCCCGACCGCGGAGACCGGCACGTCGACGATCAGGTCGACCTGTTCGACGTCGTACCAGCGCCGCGCCAGCGAGGCACCGATGTCGGGCTTGAGCTGATGATCGCCGGCGATCACGCTGACCGGCTTGCCGAGCACGCTGCCGCCGAAATCCTCCACCGCCATCTGCGCTGCGGTGACCGAGCCCTGGCCGGTCGGCGTCGAGGCCGGACCGTTCATGTCGGTCAGCACGCCGATCTTGACGACGTCGTCGGAAACTTGAGCGGAGGCGACCGACGGCGACAGCAGCGCGGCCGTCATCATCGCGGCCGCCAATGGTCTGGCGAACATGCTGGTTTCTCCCTTGTTCCGGCTCTGCGGCCGTGTTGTGATCGCGAACTTACACGATTTGGATGTCGCCGCAATTTACCGGCGGCCCGCAAGCGATCAGGGGCTGATGTTCGCGATACTGGGGTTGGGCTTCCTGCTGGGGATGCAGCATGCACTCGAGGTCGATCACATCGCCGCCGTCTCGACGATCGCGGCGCGGCGCAGCGGTGTCCGCGATATCGTCAAACACGGGCTGACCTGGGGACTGGGACACACGCTCACGCTGTTCCTGTTCGCCGGCGCCGCGATCGTGCTTGGCCAGGCGATCCCGGATCACATCGCCGAGTCGCTGGAAGGCGCGGTCGGCCTCATGCTGGTCGGGCTCGGCGCGCATCTGTTGTGGCGGCTGTGGCGGGATCGCGTGCACGTCCATGTTCACCAGCACGGCGACGGAACGCGGCATATCCATCTGCATAGCCACGCCGATCAGCACGCACGACACGACGGACCAGCCGCGCATCGCCACGAGCACGGCTTCCGCTGGCGCACGCTGCTGATCGGGTTGATGCACGGCATGGCAGGCTCCGCCGCGCTTCTGGTGCTGGCGGTGTCGAAGGCACCGACGCCGACGCAAGGCCTGCTCTATGTGGTGCTGTTCGGACTCGGTTCGATGGTCGGCATGGGTGCGCTCTCCGCCGCCATCGCGGTGCCGCTCGCGATCTCGGCGCGCGGATTGACTGCGGTCAATCGCGGCCTGCAGGTCGCGGTCGGGGGGCTGACCATCGTGATCGGGCTGCACACCATCCGGTCGACGCTGCTCGGCTGAACGGCCGACGCAGTGTCAGAATGACGGATCGCGCGCCAGCTTGGCCAGCTCGCAGCCTTCGCAATAGCGCGCGTCCTTATAGTCGATCCAGTTGTGGGCGTAGATCCGCTCGGCCGGAATGGCGTAGCGGGCCTGCAGCACCCGCACCAGCACGCGCCACGCGGCGATCTGCGCCGGTGTGGCCGGCTCGGTGACGTCCGGGTAGTTGCCGGCGAATTCGATCCCGATCGAATTGGCGCGGGTCACCTGACGATAGGTCGGCTTGTTGTCGATGTACTTGTTGTCGTTGCGGTTGGCGCCGTCGCCATGGGTGGTGATCATGGTCTCGGGCACGGCCCAGTACACGGTGCCATCGGTCTCGACCCAGATGGTGACGCCGCGGCGGGTCGGGGTCTTCGCCTGTTCGCGCGCGCCATTGCGGGCGGAGCCGGCCGGGCCTTCGGTCTGGTGCACCAGGATGTTCTGCCACGGCGCCTTGCGATAATCGCCCCAGGGCGCCAGCCACACCATGCGAAGTCCCGGGATGTCGGGCATGCCGGCGCTGCGGGCCAGCGCGATCAGATCGGGCGAGAGCGGTCCGGCGATCGCGATGCGTGGCAGCCATGCTGCGATGATCAGCGGCAGCGCCAGTCCGAACAGCCGAAGCAGCATCGGGAGCCCTGCGTAGGGGCGGGGTCGGGAAGCGGGATCAGGCGATCTTGCGCAGCGCCGGCGGCAGTGACGGCGTCGTCTCCGAAGCCGGCTCATGAACCGCAAAGCGATCCTTGCCGAGTTTCTTGGCCCTGTACAGTGCGGCGTCGGCGGCCGCGATCAACCGCTCGGGATGCAGCCCGACCTGCAGCGTCCATTGCGCGACGCCGATCGAGGCGGCGATCGCAATGCTGTCGTCGGTGTCCTGCTGGGCCAGCCCGCGGCTTTCCTCGATGATACGGCGGGCCAGCATCGCGCCTTCGCGCAGCGTGGTCGCGGGCATGACCACGCAGAACTCGTCGCCCCCGGTGCGCGCCAGCAGATCGCCGGGCCGCAGCCGCGACTGCGCGGCGTGGGCGAAACGACGCAGGCATTCGTCGCCGGCCGCATGGCCGTGGCTGTCGTTGATGGCCTTGAAGCCGTCGAGGTCGATGGCCAGCACCGCGAACGGCTCGCCAGAGCGGAGCGAGACCTCGCACTGGGCCTGCATGCGCTGCAACAGATGCCGCCGGTTGGCGATGCCGGTGAGGTCGTCGACCAGTGCCAGGCTTTCGACTTCCGAGCGCAGCCGGTCGATCGCCATCAGCAGCAGCCCGAAATTGAGCGCCATCGACAGGAACACCAGCATCAGCACCATGGCGGCTTGGACGTCGTTGAAGGCCACGATCGATAGTTCGCCGCCGAACCCGAGCATGGCGGCGACAGACCGCACCGCGAACGTCGCCAACATCAGGATCGACACCGTCGCGGCCATCCGCGCGCCCGGGTTGTGGCGGGCGGCGTGTGCCAGCATCAGCGGCAGCGCCATGGCGATCGGAACGGCCTGGGCAACCGAGTAGATCACAATCCGAGCCGCCATCGAGTCGATCACAAGCAGGAAGAAGGCCAGCCCGACCATGCACCACAGGGTCAGGCCAAACGGCACCCACCAACTGAGACGCCGGCCATAAAACTGGTAGATCCCCATCCCGATCAGGCTTGCGGCCAGCACGATCGCGCCGCCGCCGGTGATCAGCGGGATTTTGTTGTCGACCAGGCCGCGCAGCATGCCGATGCCGGCGCCAACCGACAGAATGAAGCAGCCTGCGGTCCAATAGCGCGCCGGCGTGAAGCTCGGATAGCTCCGCATCACATGGGTCCAGACCAGGCCCAGCGCGAAGAAATTGATCAGAAATACAACCCAGAGTGTCGGGATGCTCAACATCGCCGCAGCAAAGCGGCGCGCGCCTTGTCCTTGTCTGTGAATCGCCGGTGATTCATGGTCGCATCCTGAAGTTGCGGCCACGTTGCACGGGCAGCGCTTAACGGAGTCTGAGAGGAACCGGAAAAACTACGGGGTGGTTTTAATTAAGTGAACGATGAGCGCGCCAGGATGAAGAAAAACTAAGATGAACAGCCGGTCCACGCCTGAGCCATCGGAGCAGCGCGCCGCGGAACCGGCTTCCGCCGGGGCCTTGATCTTCTCGGCGCATTTCTGTGCCGACTCGCTTCAAATGCCGGCGGCGCTCGGATAGGGTCCGCCGCGACCGAGTTCCGGCGCCAGGCGCCCCAACCCCCGACATCGATGAAGATCACGCAAGCGTTCAGGTTCGAAGCCGCCCACCAATTGCCCCATGTGCCCGAGACGCATCGCTGCAGGCGGATGCACGGACACTCCTATCGGGTCGAGCTGCAGCTCTCCGGGCCGATCAATCCGACCACCGGCTTCGTGCTCGACTTCTTCGAGATCGAAGCGGCTTTCGGCCCGCTGCTGGCGCGGCTCGACCATTATTGCCTGAACGACATCGAAGGGCTTGAGAATCCGACCGCCGAGAATATCGCGATCTGGATATGGGACCGCACCAAGCCGACGCTGGCGGCGCTGTCGAACGTCCGGGTCTATGAGACGCCGGACTGTTGGGCCGATTACGGCGGCGAAGATCAGGGCGCGTAAGCCTAGGCCCTGGCCGCCGGCTTGAGGTCGGCACGGACCACCTGCATGCGCCGGCGGTCCGTGCCGTCAGTCAGAATTTCAGCGGATCGCCGCGGCACGACCGCGGTCTTCCTCGGTCTCCTGCTCCCACCGCAGAATGGTCGCGTAGAGATTATGAAATCGGTTGGCGGTCTCGCCGTCGAACATCGGATCCTTGCTGGCTTCGATGCGCGAGTCGATCTTCGCCCAGTCCTCGGCGGTCAGCGTCTCCAGCGCGGCGGGGAACAGCAGCTGCTCTTCCTTCGCCATATGCCGGCGCTGATGCTCGAGGAATTCCGTCGCGGCGGCGTGGAAGGTTTGGCGCGGCAGCTCCTGATCGGCCAGGACGTCGTTGACGACCTGGGCGAAGCGGCCGAGGCGCTCGCCTTCGAGCACGTGCTCGGCCTCGATGTCGCCGACCGCGCCGGCGACAGCCGGATTGCGCTCCTTGAGGATCTGGTACACCACATCCTCTTTCGGATGATGGCAGAGTTCCGGATACTCCTTGAAGTACTGGATCACGGCCTGGAAGATTTCGTAATCGGGGCGTTCGCGCCGGTCGAACACGTTGAGTTCGCGCTCGATCACGCCAAGCAGCCTCGCGATGTTACGGTGCTCTTCGTGAAGTATTTCAATCATTCGTGACATGGCCGACCTCGACTGCTCGCTGACCGGAAGACCGCGGCTGCGGCAAGATTCCACCGCGAAGATAGTGACCGGCGTGTGCCGATCCTTGCGTTAGATCAATCGAGTGCCGGCGGCTATCAGTCGCAACAGGTCTTTACTTCACAAGGTGATCACTTCAGATCGATCGCACGCAGTCTCAGCGCATTGCCGATTACGCTGACCGACGACAGTGACATCGCTGCCGCGGCGATGATCGGCGACAGCAACAGTCCGAACGTCGGATACAGCGCACCGGCGGCGATCGGGATGCCGGCCGAATTATAGATGAAAGCGAAGAACAAATTCTGCCTGATATTGCGCATCGTGGCGCGCGACAATTTGCGGGCGCGGACGATGCCGCCGAGATCGCCCTTGAGCAGGGTGATGCCGGCGCTCTCCATCGCCACATCGGTGCCGGTGCCCATGGCGATGCCGACATCGGCGGCGGCGAGCGCGGGCGCGTCGTTGACGCCGTCGCCGGCCATCGCGACGACGCGGCCCTGCTGCCGCAGCTTTTCGACCACCGCGCTCTTTTGGTCGGGCAGCACTTCGGCCTCGACGTCGGTGATGCCGAGCTTGCGCGCCACGGCGTTCGCGGTGGTGCAATTGTCGCCGGTCAGCATGATCACTTTCAGGCCGTCTGCTGCGAGCGCCTTCAGCGCGTCCGGGGTCGACGCCTTGACCGGATCGGCGATGGCGATCAGGCCGGCGAGGCGGCCATCGATGCCGACGCTGACCACGGTCGCGCCGTCCGCGCGCATCTGCTCGGTCTTATCGTGCAGTGCGGACGGATCAACGCCGAGCGAGCCGAGATAGCCGGCGGTGCCGATCGCCACGGTGCGGCCTGCGACCTTGCCGGTCGCGCCTTTGCCGGTCGGCGCATCGAACTCACTGACCTCGGCCAGGCCGAGCTTGCGCTCGGACGCGGCGGAGACGATGGCGTAGGCAAGGGGATGCTCGCTGGCGCGCTCGACGCTGGCAGCGAGGCGCAGCATCTCGGACTCGTCGAAGCCGTTCGCCGTGACGATCGCCGTGACCTTCGGCTTGCCTTCGGTCAGCGTGCCGGTCTTGTCGATCACCAGCGTGTCGATCTTCTCCATTCGCTCCAGCGCCTCGGCATTGCGGATCAGTACGCCGGCCTGCGCGCCGCGGCCGACGCCGACCATGATCGACATCGGGGTGGCGAGGCCGAGCGCGCATGGGCAGGCGATGATCAGCACGCTGACGGCGGCGACCAGCGCGAAGGTCAACCGCGGCTCCGGCCCGAACGTCGCCCAGGCGGCGAAGGCGGCAATTGCGGCGAGCAGCACCGCCGGCACGAACCAGCCGGCGACCAGATCGGCGACGCCCTGGATCGGCGCGCGCGAGCGCTGCGCCTGCGCCACCATCTGCACAATGCGCGACAGCATGGTGTCGCGGCCGACCTGTTCGGCGCGCATCACGAAGCCGCCGGATTGATTGATCGTGCCTGCCACGACCTTGCCGCCTGCCTCGCGCGTGACCGGCATCGACTCGCCGGTGACCATCGACTCGTCGAGCGAGGAACGGCCTTCGACGATGACGCCGTCGACCGGCACCTTCTCGCCGGGTCGCACGCGCAGCTTGTCGCCGACCGCGAGGCTGTCGATTTCGACCTCATGCTCGCTGCCGTCGGCCTCGATCTTGCGCGCGGTCTTGGGCGCCAGCCCGAGCAGCGCCTTGATGGCGCCGGAGGTCGCCTCGCGGGCGCGTAGCTCGAGCACCTGGCCGAGCAGCACCAGCACGGTGATCACCGCCGCCGCCTCGAAGTACACCGGCACGGTGCCGCCATGGCCGCGGAACGCCGGCGGAAACGCCTGCGGCGCAAGCGTCGCGACCACGCTGTACACGTAGGCGACGCCGGTGCCCATCGCGACCAGGGTGAACATGTTCAGGTTGCGCGTGACCAGCGACTGCCAACCCCGCACGAAGAACGGCCAGCCGGCCCACAGCACGACCGGCGTCGCCGTGACAAACTGGATCCAGTTCGACAGCACCGGATCGATCAGCCCGTGGCTGCCGACCAGATGCCCGCCCATTTCGAGCCCGAACGCCGGCAGCGCCAGCACCAGGCCGATCCAGAACCGGCGAGTCATGTCGATGAGTTCCGGATTGGGCGCGTCGTCGAGCGACACCAGTTCGGGCTCGAGCGCCATGCCGCAGATCGGGCAGGTGCCGGGCCCGACCTGGCGGATCTGCGGGTCCATCGGGCAGGTATAGATCGTGCCTTCGGGCACGGCGGGAGCCGGCTTGGCCTTCGATGTATCGAGATACGACACCGGATCGGCCGCGAATTTCGTGCGGCAGCTCGCCGCGCAGAAGTAATAGGTCTGGCCCTGATAATCGAAGCGGTGCGGCGTCGTCGCGGGATCGACCTTCATGCCGCAGACCGGATCGATCACCTTGTCGCCCGCCGCCGCCTCGCCGTGATGATGGTGCGCGTGATCGTGGCCATGATCATGGCCGCCGCAGCACGACGAGGGCGCGGCGAAGTCGGTCAGTTGATGCAGCTCGGGCTTGGCCGCCGATTTGGGCGGCAGCACCAGTGGCTGCGCGGCCTTGGCGAGCACGCCGGCCGGATCGGCGGCGAATTTGCTGCGGCAGCCGGCGCAGCAAAAGTAATACGTGGTGCCGTCGTGGTCGAAGCGATGAGGGGATGTGGCAGGATCGACGCTCATGCCGCAGACCGGATCGACCGCCTTCGCCGATGGCGCCGCGTCAGATCCGTGACCGCCGCAACAGGAGCCCGGTTTGGAAGCCGCCGCCTCGGCCTTAGCCGAACCGCAGCATTCGGACGCTCCGGCAGGGGCGGTGCCTTCGCGGGGGTCTGTGCTGCGCATCGGGTAACTCCTGGCTTGAAACCTATACCGTGTAGGGGTATATATCGCGCATGAAATCGGACATCAAGACGGCATGTCAAAAACGCCTCGGCAGGATCGAGGGGCAGGTGCGCGGAATCTCCAGAATGATGGAGGAGGGCCGCTACTGCATCGATATCGTCACTCAGATCTCCGCGGTGCGCGCCGCGCTGCGGCGGGTCGAGGAGGAGGTGCTGAAGGATCACGTCGCGCACTGCGTCGAGCATGCGATCGCGAGCGGCGACAAGACCGATCAGCGCCAGAAGATCGCCGAACTGATGGACGTGATTCAGCGATCCAGCCGTTGATCTGAAACGATCCGCGCGCGGCGGCGTTGCGGTCGATCAAGTCGGGGCGCGTCGGTGCGCGATGAGCCGGCCGATTCTCAGCGGCGGGTTTTGGCCGTCGGTCCGAACAAGGAGCTCTTCACCGCGGTGAAGCTGTTCGACAGGCCCGTCAGTCCGCAGGAGACCGGATCGCCGTCGCAGGCGTACTTCGCGGGCCGCGTCGGGACTGGTTTGATGCTGGCGCGCGGCTTGTTCGTCGCCTGCTGCCGACGCGGCTTGGCGACGACGCGCTTGGGCTTTATGACGGTCGGGTGCGGCTTGATCTCCGGGGCGGCCTCGACCGGTTGCTGGCTTTGCAGCGCGGCGATCTGCTGCTGACGCGCCGCGAAGGCGGCCGCGATGATCGTCCTGCGGCGTTGGTCGAGAAATTCGGTGTAGTGCTCGTCCATCTTCCGCAGCTCTTCGGCAGTCGGATTGGGACCGGCGATGTCGAAGCTGCGGTTCTGCATGAAGTCGAAATAGGTGTAGCCGCCGCCTTGTTTGCGTCGGCCGGCGAACTTGGCGTCGCATTGCGCCGTCATCGCTGCCTTGGCGTCCTTGCTATCCGCGGCCTTCTCGCCCTTCTCGATGCAGTCTTCGTAGTCCACCGGCGCGCGGCTCGGCCACCACTCGGCGCTTGCGGCTGACGGCAGGGCCACCGCGCCGAGCGCGATCGCCAGATGCATCGTGGTGAGTTTCTGAAAGCCGGTCATGCCCCGTCCCGCGACCGCAGATCACGCAGAAGTTGCGGATTCCGCCGCCAAGGCGCGGTTTTGTCAAGCGAAAGGCCCGCCGAGCAACGGGTCTCGGTTAGCGATCGGCTATCATCCTGTGGAGTTCGCTGCTGATCAGCGCGAATTGCCGAGTGGGCGGCGTCCGGCTGGTCAATGTTGACCATCCGGACTGTGTCGCGAAAGCTCAGGCCGCGAAGTGCTCGGCCGACACCGAGTCGGCGTGCTCGATGTGATCGAGTTCCGACAGCTTGGTGACGCTCTTGCCCCGGCAGGACCAGGAAATCAGGGCCTCGTCGCCGCTGATCGACAGGATGATGCCGGTGACGTTGCCATGGGCGGTAACTTCGTCGCCGACCGAGAACGTCTGGTTCTCGAGCGCCGCTTCGAGCGCGGCCCGCAGGCTGACAGCGTCGCTGCCGCCGGCAGCCCGGAACGCAGCGGTGGCCTTGGCGACCATATCGTCGGTGATCTTGAGTTTGTGGGTCATGGTAGATCCCTCGATGAGTCCGGGCGCAGCAATCAATAGGCGCGGCTGCTTAACGGTCTGCGACCATGGCCGCGGCGGCCATGAGCATGAGCGATTTTCCGTTAAGGCGGCGAGCCCGCGGACCTGACTCTCCCTGACATATTACCGCTAGCGGTAGGTATGCACCTAATCGATGGATTCGATTTGACCTGCGTCAAAAGCAAAACGCGCGCCCGGGGGCGCGCGTCGCAAGCATTGCGGCAGCAGGATCAGACGGCGATCGAGTGCCGCACGTTGGAATTGCGCAAATACGTGTCGAAAACGGAGGCGACGACGCGTGACAGGCGAACGCCGTCTGCCGTCAGCGTCAGCTTGCCGTGGTCGCAGATCACGGCGCCGTCGCGCTGCAATTCGGCGAGGGCTTCTTGTTCCGGCGCGTACCAGTCGTCGGCGTAGCCAAAGGCGCGGCCCGCGGCGGCGAGGTCGATCTTGCCGTCGCACATGATGCGTTCGATCACATGCGCGCGCAGATTGTCGTCCTTGGTCAGGCCGTGGCCACGCGCCACCGGCAGCTTGCCGGACGCAACCGCACGGGCCCAGGCGCCGGTTTCGACGATGTTCTGGATGTAGCCGCTCGGCGTGCGACCGATCGAGGTCGCGCCGATGCCGATCAGCGTCTGCGCGGCGTCGGCGGTGTAGCCCTGGAAGTTGCGGTGGAGTTCGCCGACCTTCGCGGCGTCCGCCAGCGAGTCGCCCGGCAGCGCGAAGTGATCGATGCCGATGCGGACGTAGCCGCCCTTGACCAATGCTTCTGCGGCCGCATCCGCTTGCTCGGCGCGCTGATCGGGCTTCGGTAGCGACTCGTCGGGAATCATCCGCTGGTTCTTGGCAACCCACGGCACGTGGGCGTAGCCGAACAGCGCCACACGGTCCGGCCGCATCTCGACGCATTGCTCGACGGTGCGCTGCAGGTCTTCGGCGGTCTGATAGGGCAGGCCGTAGATCAGGTCGAAGTTGATCTTGGACACGCCCGCCGCCTTGAACCGCGCCATCGCCGCGGCAACCATGTCGGGCGGCTGGACGCGGTTGATCGCCGCCTGAACCTTGGGGTCGAACTCCTGCACGCCGAAGCTGGCGCGCGTGAAGCCGAGCTCGCCGATGGTCGCGACCATCTCGTCGCTGAGTGTTCGCGGGTCGCTCTCGATCGCCAGCTCTGCGTCGGGCACGAACTCGAATCGTTCGCGCAGCAGCGTCATGATCGCGCCGAGGTCCTCGGGGGAGATCACGGTCGGCGTGCCGCCGCCGAAATGCAGGTGGCGCACCGGCATCGTGCCGGGCATCGCATCGGCGACCAAATCGATCTCGTCGATCAGGTTCTCGACATAGTCGGCCACCGGGCCGTATTTCGACGCCAGCTTCATGTTGCAGCCGCAGTACCAACACTGCTGCTTGCAGAACGGCACGTGCAGATACAGCGAGATCGGCTCGTCGGTATCGAGCTGGGCTAGCCAGCCGCGATAGATCGACTCCGGGAACTCCTTGGCGAAATGCGGAGCGGTCGGGTAGCTGGTGTAACGCGGCACCGAGCTCTTGGCGTATTTGTCGAGTGCAGACGACATCGCTGGTCTCTCATATCGCCCGCGGATCAACGCGCGGAAATGGTTTCGGAACTGCCGGGGATCGGCGTTGATCGGCGGCTGGCGTAAATGTTTGCGGCGTCCGGGATCGTGGTCCAGTCCGCGACGAAGCGGCAGCAGTCGTCGCCGCGCGCTCCGCATGTGGTTTCGGTCACCCGGGTATAGGGCGAGACCAGCGCCTGAAACAGCCGTTGAAATACGGAGGCGTGCCAGACGCAGACGTGGTGATCGGCATGTTCGCCGGCGCAGAGCGGGTTGTGGGCGATCTCGAACGTTACGGTCTTGCCGGTCTGCGCCGAGAACCGGCCCGACCCCGCGAACGTCCAGGCGTGGGCGGAGATCGCCTTGGTCAGCATCTTGGAGGCCAGCGACGCCGGCAGGAGTTTCAGCACCGCCTGCGCCAGCTTTGGAATCCGGTTGGCGAGGATGTAGTCACCGGTGCGCAGCCCGGCGTCGGCCAGGATCGCCGCCGCTTGCGGCGGCGGCAGCACCCTGCGGACTGCCTGGTGGATGGCGGCCACCGGGCGTTCGTCGACCATCGCGCTCGGCGGATGGGCGAGCCAGTCGCTCGCCGCAGCCTCGGCGAAGATCTCTGCGGCGGCCGGTTCGAGACCGGCCGCGTCGAGGGCGTGGATCAGTTGAATGACGGCATTGGGTCCGATCTCGGACACCGCCGCATGCAACTCCCCATTAGTGGCGGGTGAGCGAACCTGCGTCATTTGCGCTGCCCACCATGCGGCTGGAAACGGTCTCTGCCAGAGTCTCTTTGGCAACTTCGCAGTTGGTCGGTTCCGTCATCTGCTCGGAGCCGCCGCCGCAAGCCGAGACGATGGCCATCTGCGATGCCGCCGATTTCCGCGAGCGGTCGGCATTGGCTTCCCAATCGGCCATCTGCGCGTGCGAGATCTTGCGCTTGTCGTCGAAATGGAAGTCGACTTTCTTCTTCGACTGCGGACCCCAATAACCGACGCGTCCGAGGTCGTAGAATTTTCGCTCGAAGCCGGCCTTCAGGAACGCCTTCAGACAACCCAGCAGGTAGCGCCGCCGGCGCCCCGATCCCGACCAGGGATAGGAGAAGAACGCCTTGTACATGTAGAACCGGCGATAATTGTTCATCACCCGGTCGAGCAACTCGGCGCGCTCCATCGCCGCCGGCTTCAGGATCGGCGTGACGAAGTTGTACTTGTCGAAGTCGAACACCTCGACCTTGTCGCTGAGTTCCTTGAACAACGGCGTGAACGGCCACGGCGTGTACATCGACCAGTTGGCGAGGTCCGGCTTCCAGTCCATCGCCATGCGGTAGGTTTCTTCCAGCGTCTCGGGGGTCTCGGAGTCGAGGCCGACGATGAACTGGGCTTCGACGACGATGCCGGCTTCGCGCAGCAAGCGGATCGCCTTCTTGTTGTCGGAGATCTTGGTCTCTTTATTGAAGAGGTCGAGCTTGAGCTGCGCCGCGGCTTCGGTGCCGAGCGAGACGTGCATCAGGCCGGCTTCGTTGTAGAATTTCAGCAGCTGCTCGTCGCGCAGAATGTCGGTGACGCGGGTGTTGATGCCCCACTGCACCTTCTTGTTCAACCCGCGGGCGATCAGCTCTTCGCAGAACTGAATGAACTTCTTGCGGTTGATGGTGGGCTCTTCGTCGGCCAGGATGAAGAAGCCGACCTGATACTTGTTCACCAGCTCTTCGATCTCGTCGACCACCTTCTTGGGGTCGCGGACGCGGTAGTCGCGCCAGAACTTCCACTGCGAACAGAACGAACAGGTGAACGGGCAGCCGCGCGCCATGTTGGGGATCGCGACCCGGGTGTTCATCGGGATGTACTTGTAGAGCGACCAGTCGAGGATGCTCCAGTCCGGGCTGATGGCGTCGAGATCCTTCACCGTCGGCGCGGCCTGCGTGGCGACGATCTTGCTCTCGCCGTTCAGACCGTCGGTGTAAGCGAGGCCCTTGATCGAGTCGCGGTTGGCGGGCCACTGGCCGGAATCGATCGCGCGTGCCAGATCGACGACGATCTCTTCGCCTTCGCCGCGCACGATCAC
This sequence comes from Rhodopseudomonas infernalis, assembly GCF_022271405.1. GTDB lineage: Bacteria > Pseudomonadota > Alphaproteobacteria > Rhizobiales > Xanthobacteraceae > Rhodopseudomonas > Rhodopseudomonas infernalis. The sequence continues at coordinate 39,782 of NZ_JAJNAL010000024.1, forward strand.
GTCGACCCAGGGCGCCTCGCTCAGCACCTGCTGGTACATGAAGGTCGCGTGGACGCCGCCGAGCACGGTGACGATCTTGGGATTGACCTGCTTGGCGATCTTCAAGGCCTCTTCGGCCTTATAGATCGAGGGCGTGATCGAGGTCGTGCCGACCATGTCGGGATTGTAATCGGCAATGACCTTGGCGAGATTCTCGTCCGACGTATCCTCGGTCATCGCGTCGATGAACTTGAGGTCGGTAAATCCGTTGGCTTTCAGCGCGCCCGCCAGATAAGGGGCCCAGGCCGGCGGCCAATGGCCCGCGATTTCGGCGCCACCGGAATGATAATTCGGGTGAATGAGAAGGATGCGCACTTACATTTCTCCCGTGATTGTCAAGAACTGATGACACACGTAGTGTCAATGATTATTGACGCAGATCAAACAAAACGGTGCTTTGGTAGTTGGTCGGCCGCTTGGCCTCCCGCGGGCATGCGCCATCGCGGTGTGGTCAGGGCTTCGCGGTGAAGTTGCTGTCGTGTTGAAGTGCGTCGATCGCGTCGACGTTCAGGCAATACGTTTGATAGGCCGGCACCAGCGTGCCGGCGGCGATGTCGGCGTCGCATTCCTGTTTGTGCTCGCAGATCGCGCAGGTGCGCCGCAGATCGTTGAGCAGCATCGGGTCTTTTTCGGCGAGCGCGCAAATGCTGATGCGCAGCGCGTCGAGCAGGCAGGGCAATTCTTTGGCGCTGCTGCCCTTGGACGCGAGCGCTCGCACCTCGTCCGGAGACAGCCCGAGATCTCTCACCATATTGGCCATCGCGCGTCCGAACGCTTGGAGCTCAGCCGGACTGCCGGTGATTTCTTCCCACTGCCGGACGATATCGGCGACGGCATCGATTGCGGGCGCGTTGTTGGACTTCAGATGGCCGGATGCAGTCATGGGTGCCTCCAACGCGACTGTTTTGCTGATATACTCAGCTCGGTTCTGTGTCCCATTGCGCCAGATCAAGGAGCGCGTCGGGCTTGCGATGGATCAGAGACAGGTGGGTGTGTTCGAATGGCTTCGGCCTGTCTTGATCGCGCCCCGACGCAGTGAGACGTGAGACTTCAGCCGTCGCACCGCCAACAAACGACGTCCGCTCGCAAAGCGGATCAGACATCGGGAGGTGAACTTGCTGCTTGCGATTTTCGCCGACATTCACGCCAACAGGCAGGCCTTCACGACCTGCCTGGCTCAGGCCCGCGAGGCGGGCGCCGAGAAGATCGTCCTGCTCGGTGACTATGTCGGCTACGGCGCCGATCCCGACTGGGTCGTCAATACCGTGATCGAATTGGTTGGAGACGGTGCCCTGGCGGTGATGGGCAATCACGACAGTGCGGTCGGCAATCCCAAGGTGCAGATGAATGCCGAAGCCGAAGCGGCGATGGAGTGGACGCGCGGTCAGCTCGACGTCAACCAGCGCCGGTTTCTCGCCGACCTGCCGATGAAGCAGGAGGACAGCAATCTGCTGTTCGTCCATTCCGAGGCGGCGCGGCCTGAGGGCTGGATTTATGTCACCGACACGTCGGTCGCCTCGCGCAGCATGCAATCCGTCGCGGCCCATGTGACGTTCTGCGGCCACGTCCACAAGCCGGCACTGTATTCGCTCTCCGTCACCGGCAAAATGACCACCTTCGTGCCGACTTCGGACGTTCCGGTGCACCTGCTGCCCGGTCGGCAATGGCTCGCCGTGCTGGGCTCAGTCGGCCAGCCGCGTGACGGCAACCCCGCTGCGGCCTATGCGCTGTACGACACGGCCAAGCACGAACTGACCTATTGCCGCGTGCCCTACGACGTCGAGGGTGCGGCGCGGCGGATCCGCGATAACGGCCTGCCGGTCTGGCTCGCCGAGCGGCTGCTCGTGGGGCGTTGAAGACCATGGATACACCCTCGTTCGAGCCCGGCAGCAGCGTCGACGGCTACATCATCGAGGGCGCGTTACATCGCGGCGGCATGGCGTCGTTGTTCGCCGTCCATCGTGACGACAATCCGATGCCGATGGTGATGAAGATTCCGCGGACCGGCGAGGGCGAGGACCCGGCCGCGATCGTCAGCTTCGAGATGGAGCAGATGCTGATGCCGCGGCTACACGGGCCGCACGTTCCGCAATTCGTTGCGCTCGCCGATTTCTCGACCCACCCCTACATCGTGATGGAGCGGATCGCCGGCGAGCCGCTGCTGGGGCGCTTGCCGGACCTTCCGCTGCCTTATGACGAGGCGATCGCGATCGCCGCAAAGATCGCCACCGCAGTGGCCGACCTGCATCGTCAGCACGTCATCCATCACGACATCAAGCCGAGCAACATCATGTTTCGTCCGAGCGGCGAGGCGGTGATGCTCGACATGGGGCTCGCCTGCAGCGATCAGCTTCCCGATTTGATGCAGGAGGAGTTTCGGCTGCCGTTCGGCACCGCGCCCTATATGGCGCCGGAGCGACTGCTCGGCGTGCGCAACGATCCGCGCAGCGATCTGTTCGGGCTCGGCGTGCTGTTGTACTTCTTCACCACCGGCATCCGTCCGTTCGGAGAAACCGAGACGATGTACGGCATGCGCCGGCGGCTGTGGCGAGATCCGGTGCCCCCGCGCAAATTGCGGCCGGACTATCCACCGTGGTTGCAGGAGGTTGTGCTGCGCTGTCTGGAAATCCAGCCGGAGTGGCGCTATCCGACCGCGGCGCAATTGGTGTTCGACCTCACGCATCCGAGCGAGGTCAAGCTCACCACGCGATCGGAGAAGCTGAAGCGCGATGCGCTGCGCACGGTGTTGCGTCGGCGCTTCAACAAGGAGCTGACGCAGCCACGTCGAGAGACACTCGCCGCGCATCTTGCCTCCGCGCCGATCGTCGCAGTCGCGATCGACCTCACTGACGGCTCGGTAGCACTGAACGACGAACTGCGGGTCACCGCCGGCCGCATTCTGGCGACGTTGCCCTCGGCGCGGCTCGCCTGCCTCAACGTGCTGAAGCTCGGGCGGATGACGATCGACCGGACGCTCGACGAGCACGGCCACAACAAGCATGTCGATCGCCTGGTCGCGCTACGGCACTGGGCGGAGCCGCTCAAGCTCTCCGAGGATCGGCTGACCGCGCATGTGCTCGAAGCCGTCGATCCGGCCTCGGCCATTCTCGAATTCGCCCAGGCCAGCCGGGTCGATCACATCCTGATCGGTGCCCGCCGCAATTCGATGCTGCGCACCCTCGGCGGCAGCGTCTCGGCGAAAGTCGCAAGCGAAGCAGGCTGCACCGTCACCATCGTCCGCGACTCCGCGCTTCGGCAGACGCGTTCCGGCAAGCCTGCGAACGTGCAGGGCAGCCGTGACGAAATTTGATCTTCTGATTTGATCGCCCGAAGCGAAAGCCTCACCCCGTCATTGCGAGCGAAGCGAAGCAATCGAGCGCCGAGCACGGCGCTGGAGGGCTTCGTCGCTTCGCTCCTTGCAATGACGGCGTTGAAAGTCGGATCTTGGGAGTCGGATCTACGGAGTGGGATCTACGGAGTCGGATCAGACAGGTCGGGTCCGAGCAGCGTCGATGATCAGTTGATCATCAGCCGGTCGTCGACCGCGGCAACGCCTGGTGTCGACCAGGCGGCGTTTTGGACGGCGCGACGCTCGTCCCAGGTATCGACGCGGCCTTCGAGTACCACCATGTTGCCGTTCGTCACCGTGACGCGGATGCCCTTCGAGGCGATCTCGGCGTGACGTTCGAGTGCGGACTCCAGGCAGGCTCTGATACACGCGTGATCGCCGAGCGGATTGTTGATGACGATGTTGTTGGTGACGCCGACAACGCCCACCAGCTTGCGGACGTCGTCCTCGGCGGCGGCGCGCTCGTAGTGCCAGTCGACCCTGCCGCTCAGCGTCAGCCAGCCGTCCTCGACCTGTACGTCGATCGAGCCCGCCGGAACCAATACGTTCCAGTCGAGAATATCGGCCGCGCGTTGCGCGATGCGGTCGTCTGCCGTCCGGGTGAAAGGGTAGCGAACCTCGATGTGCTCCGAGATCGCATGCACGCCTTTGACGCGACGCGTCGCCGCGATCGCCGCGAGCTTCTCGGCGTAGCTGATGACGTGACCGGTGAGGATCACGATGTCGCGCTCGACAGCGACATGGATGTGTCCGCTGTTGAAGCTGGGATCGAACTCGAACTCGTCAAGGATGTTTTGACGGAGCTGGGACTCAGACATGAGTGACCTCTGAAGTTCCGCTGCGCGAACGCGCGGCATCTTCCGTGGTTGAAGGTCAAACACATTGATCCCAATCAACCAGATGCGGCGTGACGGTTGATCTGCGTCAAACACTGTCATCATGGTTTCATCGCCGTAATCTCAACAATCCAGTGACCGACCATCTCCGGTATGGTCCGGGCCTTGCACTGCGTCCCGTTCGCATGCGGCAATGTCAGGACAGACTGACACTTGCCGCCGCGGAGTCGGACGCGGCAGACCGGATCAGCCGAAGGTCGGCGGCGCTCACGTGCGCCGACGATGTTGAATGCAGAAGCGGAGAGATCGATGACGGCCGTGTTGTCCAATGAACTGATGCAGAAGATGGACGCCTATTGGCGTGCCGCGAACTACTTGTCCGTCGGGCAGATCTATCTGCAGGACAACCCGCTGCTGCAGGAGCCGCTCCGGCTCGAGCACCTCAAGCCGCGGCTGCTCGGCCATTGGGGTACGACACCGGGGCTGAACCTGCTCTACGTGCATCTCAACCGGATCATCACCGCTTACAATCTCAATATGATCTACATCATCGGTCCCGGTCATGGCGGCCCCGGGCTGGTGGCGAATTCCTATCTCGAAGGATCCTACTCCGAGCGCTATCCGGCGATCGAGCGGAACACCAACGGCCTGCAGCGGCTGTTCCGGCAGTTCTCCTGGCCGGGCGGCGTGCCGAGCCATGTGTCGCCGGAGACGCCCGGCTCGATCCATGAAGGCGGCGAGCTCGGTTACTCGCTGGCGCATGCGTATGGCGCGGCGTTCGACAATCCCGAACTGATCGTCGCCTGCGTCATCGGCGACGGTGAGGCCGAAACCGGCGCGCTGGCGACGAGCTGGCACTCCAACAAATTTCTCAATCCGGCCCGCGACGGCGCGGTGCTGCCGATCCTGCATCTCAACGGGTTCAAGATCGCCAATCCCACGGTGCTGGCACGGATCAGCCGTCAGGAACTGACCGAATTGATGCGCGGCTACGGCTACGAGCCGATCGTCGTCGAGGGTGACGACCCGGCGATCGTGCATCACGCGCTCGCTGCGGCCTTGGAAAAGGCGCTGACCGATATCCGGGCGATCCAGGCGGCAGCGCGGCATGAAGGTGTCACGGTGCGGCCGCGCTGGCCGATGATCGTCATGCGGACGCCGAAGGGCTGGACAGGGCCGAAGCAGGTCGACGGCAAACCGATGGAAGGCACCTGGCGAGCCCATCAGGTGCCGATCGCCGATTTCAAGAATCCCGAACACATCAAGCTGCTGGAAGACTGGCTGCGCAGCTACCGGCCCGACGAACTGTTCGATGCGAACGGCCGCTTCCGCGACGACCTCGCGGCGCTGGCGCCGACCGGCCATCGCCGGATGAGCGCCAATCCGCACGCCAATGGCGGCGAACTGCTGCAGCCGCTGTCGCTGCCGGACTTCCGCGACTACGCGGTGGCGCTGCCTGCGCCTGGTGCCGTCAAGGCCGAGGCCACCCGCGTGCTCGGCAGCTATCTCCGCGACGTGATGCGCGACAACCTCGAGGCCCAGAACTTCCGTCTGTTCGGCCCCGACGAGACCGCCTCCAATCGCCTCGATGGCGTGCTCGAGGTCACCGACAAGGAGTGGATGGCGGACATCGAGAGCGTCGATGTCGCGCTCGGCCCCGACGGCCGGGTGATGGAGGTGCTGAGCGAGCATCTGTGCCAGGGCTGGCTCGAAGGCTATCTGCTGACCGGCCGTCACGGCCTGTTCTCGTGCTACGAGGCCTTCATCCACATCATCGATTCGATGTTCAACCAGCACGCCAAATGGCTGAAGGCGTGCGCGGCAATCCCGTGGCGGCGGCCGATCGCCTCGCTGAACTATCTACTGACGTCGCATGTCTGGCGCCAGGATCACAACGGCTTCTCGCATCAGGACCCCGGTTTCATCGATCATGTCCTGAACAAGAAGGCGAGCGTCGTCCGCGTCTATCTGCCGCCGGACGCCAATACGCTGCTGTCGGTGGCGGATCACTGCCTGCGTAGCCGCAACTATGTCAACGTCATCGTGGCGGGCAAGCAGCCGGAATGGCAGTGGCTCGAGATGGACGACGCGGTCCGCCACTGCTCGGCGGGCGCCGGGGTGTGGGAATGGGCCAGCAACGATGACGGCGATCCCGACGTGGTGATGGCCTGCGCCGGCGACGTGCCGACCGTCGAGACGCTGGCGGCCGTCACGCTGCTGCGCGACTACGTGCCGGACATCCGGATTCGCGTCGTCAACGTCGTCGACCTGACGGTGCTGCAGCCGAGCTCCGAGCATCCGCACGGCTTCGACGATCGCCGTTTCGACGAGATGTTCACCACCGACAAGCCGGTGATCTTCGCCTTCCACGGCTATCCATGGCTGATCCACCGGCTGACCTATCGCCGGCGCAATCACTTCAACATCCATGTCCGCGGCTACAAGGAGGAGGGGAGTACCACTACACCGTTCGACATGGTGGTGCTGAACGATCTGGACCGTTACCGCCTGGCGCTGGATGCGATCCGGCGGATTCCGCGTCTGGCCGGTGAAGTCGAGGCCGCGACGGCGCGGTACTGGTCGACCATGCAGCGGCACAAGCTGTACATCGCCGAGCATGGCGACGATCTGCCGGAAGTCCGCGATTGGCGCTGGCCCAGCTGAGCCGCATCGGTTGAATTGTCGCCGCGCCGATAAGGCGTGGTCAACCACGGAATAATGCGCACGGCCCGGCGTCCCCGGCGCCGTGCTGAATTAACGGTCGCTTCCCCGGCCGCGCGCTAATCCTGCATCCGCAACCTCACTGAAAGGAGCGGGCCGATGCCGACGCGCGACGAAAATACCGGGCCGCCGGAAACCGCCGGCGACCGGCTGCTCGGATTGCTGAACCTGCTGGTGGTGGATGACGACCCGGTTCAGCGGATGCTGATCGCCGGCGCCGCCGAGAAGGCCGGCTTTGCCACCACCCCTGCGGCCTCCTGTGCCGAAGGCATCGCGCTGATCCGTGAGCGTCCGTTCGACTGCATCACGCTCGATCTGAAGCTCGACGATGGCGACGGCGCCGATGTGATGCGCGCCATGGCGGACGCGCAATATGCCGGGCCGCTGATCGTGATCAGCGGCATGAATTCCGAGCGTCGCCGCGGTTCCCGGGCGCTCGCCAAGTCGCTCGGCATGGATCTGCTGCAGAGCTTCCCCAAACCGATCGATCTCGCGGCGCTGCGCATCTCGCTCGCCAATCTGCGCAGCAACGTCGCCGGTCTGCCCATCGTCCATTCCTGGGGCGAGGTCTGCGGTCCGCGCTTCGAGCGCAACTAAAGTCGCATTTCGCCAGGTGAGTTCGGCAGGTTCGTCCACCGGCTGGGCGAGCGCAGCCGAACACTACGTTCGATCAATCGAATATTCGAAAAATGAGGCGTTCGCCAGAAATGCGAGCGGCGATGTCCGCGAACGTGCTGCTGCGCGCCTGTTGGAAGTACGCTGGTACGACTACGAGGCGCAAAATTAACGAGAGTGAAGGTCTGTCGCGGCTACAGCGAATGGAGGTGAGTTCCGGGTCGGAGCGGTCCCTTGGGCCGCCGCCGGAAAGTCGAGGAAGGCGCTCTAGGATTGACGACGTCGATCTGCACCGCGGAACCGGCCGAGCGGCTGGACCTATCCATCGCGCCGGCGCTTGCGCCGGAACGGCGGTTCGCGCGATGGCAGGGTGAGGTCAACGTCCTGACGCCGAGCGCAGCCCGACGGGTCGTCCTTCACCGCAATCCGCCGTGCGCGACCGTGCCTGGAAGGATCCCATGACCCCGCTCGACTACGACTATCTGCAGAAGGTGCTGAAGGACCGCTCCGGGCTGATGCTGTCCGCCGACAAGAAATATCTGTTGGAGAGCCGGCTGCTGCCACTCGCGCGCAAGATCGGCGTGCCGGGCATCAGCGAACTCGTCCAGAAGATGAAGGGTGGCTCGGAAAAGCTCATCCACGACGTGGTGGAGGCGATGACCACCAATGAGACCTTCTTCTTCCGCGACAAGACGCCGTTCGATCATTTCAAGGACAGCGTGCTTCCGGAACTGATCAAGGCGCGCTCCGGACGGCGTAGCTTGCGGATCTGGTGCGCGGCGTCGTCGACCGGGCAGGAGCCGTATTCGCTGGCGATGCTGCTGAAGGAGAGGGCGGCTGACCTCAGCGGCTGGCGCGTCGAAATCGTCGCGACCGATTTGTCGCCCGAGGTGCTGGAAAAATCGCGCAGCGGTCTCTACACGCAGTTCGAAGTTCAGCGCGGCCTGCCGATCCAGTTTCTCGTCAAGTATTTCAAGCAGGACGGGATGATGTGGCAGCTCAATCCGGATGTGCGCGGGATGGTGCAGTTCCGGCAGTTCAACCTGCTGCAGGAGTTCGCGGCACTTGGCAAGTTCGACGTCATCTTCTGTCGCAACGTGCTGATCTACTTCGACCAGGCCACCAAATCGGACATCTTCAATCGTCTGATGAAGGCCAACGAACCGGACGGCTATCTGTTTCTCGGCGCGGCCGAGACGGTGGTGGGTCTCACCGACAGCTACAGGGTCTGTCCCAAGCGCCGCGGCGTCTATTTGCCGAACGTGAGTTCTGCCGCGGCGCCAGGCCTTGCCGGTGGCCTGAAGCCGGCGGGCGTCCTTGGCCGCTGATGGAGCGTTCGGGGTGTCCGAGGAAACTGTCGGTACCGACCGTGTAGCGTTCGGACGTGGCTACCCTGTGTGGATCATGGGGATCGATGGCACGTGGCGGCGCAGCTGCGTGCTCAAATCCGTGTCGAACAGCGAGGCCGAGCTCGAGCTCGAGGGCTCGATCGAAGGGCTCAACCTCAAGGAGTTCTTCCTGCTGCTGTCGTCGACCGGGCTTGCGTATCGTCGCTGCGAACTGATCCGGGTCAACGGCTCTGAAATCAATGTCCGGTTTCTCCAGACCAAAAGCAGGTCCGGACGGCCGATGAGCCGCGACGATCGCGCTTCGTGAACCGGCACGACGGAAAGCTAACCATCGCTCCGACATCGGGTCGTATCCGTGATTTTCGGAATAGTTCGTTCAGCAGAAGCGAGTAGCATGTTGCGGACCGGTCCAGCGTCGAGCGGGACTCGTGAGACCGTGGATATGCCGATGACAGATGCCAACGAGAAGCGACCGAGGCGGCAAATCCTCGTCGTGGATGACGACCCGGTTCAGGGCGCGGTGATCAGCGGCGTCTGCCGCCGGCTGGGCTATCAGCCGGTTTTCGCCGACTCGTATCAGGCGGCAGCCGATCTGATCGCGGCGCACTCTTTCGATTGCTACACTCTCGATCTGTCCCTTGGCGATCGTGACGGCATCGAATTGTTGCGGCTGATCGCGTCGAGTGGCGTCGCGCGGCGTGTCATTGTGATCAGCGGCTGCGACGAACGCATTCTCAGTGCGACGGTGCGGATGGCGCACGCCACGGGCATCGTCGATGCGATTTCGTTATCGAAGCCGATCGATCTGGCGTCGCTGCGCGAAGCGCTGGCGTTCGATGGCGGCCGGCCGTCCGCACAGCCGGCGAGCGAGGACAGCTCGCGTCCGATCAACGCAGGCGACTTGCGCCGCGGCGTCGACCGCAATGAACTGTACGCGATGTTCCAGCCCAAGGTTGATCTGGCGAGCGGCCGCGTGGTCGGTTGCGAGGCGCTGGCGCGCTGGGACAGTCCGATCTTCGGCGCCGTGCGGCCGGATTTGTTCATCCCGATCGCGGAGGCAAGTGACGCGATAAAGCCGATCACGCTGGTTATGCTGCGAGAGTCGATGCGGCTGGCGCGCGACTATCTGGCGGTCGATCCTGCATTCGTCGTTGCGGTCAATCTGTCGGCAACGCTGCTGACCGACGTCGGCATCCTGGATCAGATCGAGCTGATGCTGGATGAAACCGGCCTGCCAGCACGCGCGCTGATGATCGAGGTGACGGAATCGACCGCCATGTCCGACGTCGGCCGGGCGATGGACGTGCTGCTGCGGCTCCGCATCAAGGGCGTCGGGATCTCGATGGATGATTTCGGCACCGGCTATTCGTCGCTGTCGGCGCTGGCGCGGATGCCGTTCAGCGAACTGAAGATCGATCGCTCCTTCGTCAATGATTTCCTGAAGGATGCCGATATGCGGAAGGTGGTGGCGGCGTCGGTCGCGATCGCGCACGAATATAAGATGAAAGTCGTCGCCGAGGGCATTGAAGACGCCGATACTTGGCGGGCCCTGGAGGAACTCGGCTGCGACATCGGTCAGGGATTTGGAATTTCTCCTCCGCTGAGCCGGAAGGCTCTGGATGCCTGGTACGGTCTTTGGAATCCCTCGGCGTCCGCCAGCCGCATCCGCCGCGCTGGGGTCGAATGAGCGCAGGCGCCTGCTTGGTTCGGCTGTCGGCTCAGACAACAGCAATTCTGCTTCCGATAGAAACGCCGCCGAGCCCCGAGCGCCTTGGCTGCATCCTTCGAGGCGCGTTACGCGCGCACCTCGAGATGACGACTCCGAATTTGAGAAGCCGGCGACGCTTCGATCAATGAAGCGCTCTAAGCCGCGTATTCGACCAGCAGATCGTCGCCGGCCGGAGCGTGTTGCGCAGCCGCGAAGCTTGCTTGGATAGCCCCGACCAGTTGGACATAGTCGCGCGGAGAGAGTTCCAGCGCGCGGACTTCGAGATCACGCGCAAGGCTTGCAAGCGCGTCCAGGCCAAAGGTGCCGGCCGCGCTTTTCAGCGAATGAGCTTCACGCTCGATCCTGCGGCAGTCGGCCGGAATGCTGAGCGTGTCGAACAGCTGCAGCCGGGCTTCGGTGTCGCGAATGAACACAGCGAGCACGTCGCGGGTGGCTTCCTCGCCGATCTCGGCCGCCAGATGTTCGAATGCTCGCTTTCCGACGTAGAGACGCGGGCCCTGGCCGGCCTGCGTTCCCCGTGGAGCCGGGGCCGTCTGCTTGCTGGTCTGCTGGGCTGCTGCAGCCGTCTCCAGCATCTGGGTCGCGTGGGTTTGCGCCGGCGCCGGCGGCAAGGCACGCAGGATCGCTTCGATCAGCTTGGTCTTGCGCACCGGTTTGGCGATGTGGTCGTTCATGCCGGCTGCGCTGCAGGCCGCCTGATCTTCCGCGAAGGCATTGGCCGTGAAGGCGATGATCGGGACGGTCGACAGCTCGCCGCCCTTGGCGCGGATCGCCCGCGTGGCTTCGAGCCCGTCCATTTCGGGCATTCGCATGTCCATCAAGATGACGTCGTAGCTGAAGCTCGTCGCGGCCGTCACGGCTTCGCTGCCGTCGCAAGCGGTGTTGGTCTGGATCGCGAACTCGCTGAGCATCTGAACTGCGACCGCGCGGTTGGTCGGATTGTCGTCGACCACGAGGACGCGAAGCGGACGTCCGCCGGCCGCAATCCGTGCGTGCAGCTCGGCATATTGCGCTCCGGGATCCTGGTCGCGCGGCAGCTCGGCGGCGACTGGCATGTCGAGTGTGAACACGAATGACGAGCCTTGGCCAGGGGTCGACGTCACGCTGATCTTGCCGCCCATCTGTTCGATCAGCCGACGGCTGATCGCCAGACCGAGGCCGGAACCGCCGAACCGGCGCCGGATTGAACTATCGGCTTGCACGAAGTCGCTGAACAGCGATTCGATCTTGTCGGGCTCGATTCCGATCCCGGTGTCGCGCACGCTCCACTGCACGCGCGCAGTGGTGCCATCGGTCGCCAGGCATTCTGCTGCGACGACGATGCTGCCGGACGGGGTGAATTTCACGGCGTTGGAGATCAGGTTGAGCAGCACCTGCCGGACCCGGCCCGGATCGCCGATCAAGGCTTGCGGCAGGTCGTCGCTGAACACGGTGCGGATCGTCAGTCCCTTGGCGGCAGCTCGCGATCCGATGACGCTCAGCGGATGCTCGGCGACCTTACGCGGCGAGAACGGGATCAGTTCGAACGACAGCCGTCCGGCTTCCAGCTTGGAGAAGTCCAGAATATCGTCGAGGATCTCGAGCAGGCTGTCGCCGGCGTCGTGAATGCCGAGCACAGCGCGGCGCTGCGCGGGATCGAGCTTGCTGTCGAGCAGATTGCTGGCGAGTCCCAGCACGGCGTTCATCGGCGTACGGATCTCGTGGCTCATCATCGCCAGGAAGCTCGATTTTGCGGCGCTGGCGACTTCGGCCGCGTCGGCGTAGACCGCCTGCTTGTTCCACCACCGCGCGATCGCGATACTCCCGGTCAGGATGATCAACGCGCTCACGACCGACATCGCGACGAGCAACACGGCCATGTCCTGCCAGCTTTGCAGCGCGCTCTCTTCGCTCAAGGCGACCGTGACCATCACGGGAAAATTCGGCAGCATCCGGGACGAGCGAAGCTCCGGTTTGGCGCTGGCCGAGCTGATGGCTTCACGGATGCTGCCGCCGGACTCCAGCGCCCGCCGACCGCTGGTCGATTTCTGCTCGCCGGCGCTGTCGAGATGTGGGTAGCTGGCGAGCACCACGTCGTCGGCCCGAACCAGGGAGGTCTTGGTGTCCGGGCCGAGCGCCGTTGCGGCGAAGAAGTTCTCGATATATTGCTGCGACATCGCGCCGAGCAGCAATCCCATGAAATTGCCGTTCGGATCGTTGAGGCGGCGGGCAATGTAGATGTTCCAGGTGCCGGAGCCGCGGTTTCGCGTCGGCATGCTGATGTAGCTTTCCAGATTGCTGTCGGTGCTGAGCGCCTTGAAGTAGTCCCGGTCGGCGACGTTCACCGCAGGAATCGGCCAATAGCGGGAGAAATTGATCAGCTGGCCGGTGTGGTCGATCATCGTCACGGCCTCGACCTGGGGCAGCCCGCTGACCTTTTCCTTCAGCATCATGTGGGTGACGTGATCCGACATCGTCTCCTGGTAGGACGCGCTGTCGGTGACGCCGCGGCGGGCCAGATAGTCGCTGATGCTCGACAGCACGAGGTCCAGCGACTTGAACGATCGGTCCGCTTCTTCGGCAAGCGTCATGCTGTAGCGCTGCAGGTGCGACTCGGCGGTCTTGAGAAGGTTTTCCCGCAGGTTGCCGAGGAAGATCAAGTTGGTGCCGATGATCGAGACGATCAGCGCCAAGGCGACGAGACGCAGCGCGACTTGAGAGCGCTTCAGCTGGGGGCGGATCGAGGCGGGAGGTTGGCTCATTGCCACGCCCGCTGCCCGTCCGAAAGCGGCGCCTGCTCCAAATGCGGCTTCCAACTTGCGACCTCCGCGTGGATCAGGTCGTCGAGCGCTGCCCGGCCGCGCTGCTCGACCACCGCAATGTCGCCGGCAAGGTCCGTGAATTGCTGACGAACCGCAGCATCGTCGAGCGCCGCGCTGAGTGCGGCGCTGAGACGGTCGATCAGCTCGGGGGGCGTGTTCTGGGGCGCGAAGAGCGCGTGCCACGCGGTCATATCGAAGCCCGGAACCCCAGCTTCTGCAGCGGTGGGGACGTCAGGCAGAAACGGGTTTCGCGCATTGGCGGAAATGGCAAGCGCCCGCAGCTCGCCGGTCCGAACACGGTCGATCGAGTTGACGATCTGGTCGCACATGTCATCGATCCGCCCATCGGGCAAAGCCCGCAAAGCGGGGCCGCTACCCCGAAGTGCTATGTCGGCGGATTGAAGCTGCACGATCGAAGCCGGCAATGTGCAGGAGGCGTAGGAAATCGAGCCGGCCCCGGCGTGAACCATCTTGGTGTTGGGATGCTGGCGGAGATAGGCGAGCAGTTCGGGCAGGGTTTCTACCGGAAGTTGCCGGTTCGTCATCACCAGGATTACCGCGGGCGCGTTACGGTGCGTTCCCATCTGGCCCGTGGTCAGCGTGTAGCGATCGGGTGTCGCGCGCATCCCGCGGGCCGCGGTCGTTCCGCCGCCGCCACCGACGACGTTCTCGATGACGAATTGTTGGCCGAGTGTGGTCGCCAAATACCCTGTGATGATAACTGCGACTTTATCAGTCGGGCCACCGGCCGCGAACGGTACAATCACGGTGACGGAGCGGGATGGGTAGGCGGAGCTCGGACTGGCCGTCAGCGGCCAGGTCGGCAGACACAACAGCCCACCGCGCAGCAACTTCGCCAGGTTATCCACCCGGGACGACGGGCTGCAGGCTGATGAGCTTGCTCGAATCTGTCTCATGGTGCTATGCGATCGAGAGTTTCTTATTTATGAATATCTCAACCCAATGAGTAGTGCGTAAACGGCGGCTGGCCGAGCCGTAAATCTCAACTGCTCCTGCTCACGCAACAATAGCGTCGCACGACAGTTACGGAAGCAGATAGCACCGCTGTTCCCAGGATTTGGTGGTTCATTCTAATGGTTCGTTTGTTTTGTTGTTCTCGTCGGGCGCAATCTTCGCGCTAAATTATTCCTCGTATTGATACGAGGACGCTAGATTGTCAGATGCATCTCTCAGAGCTGTTTGGAGGTCGATCGATGAGTGAGACGTCGTCAGGAGGGGAGGTCTTCGTCGTCGATGACGATCCGGCCGTGCGCGAAACTCTCTCGATCGTTCTGTCGGCTGCCGGCTACGAGGTGATCTGTTTCGCCGATGGCGAGTCGCTGCTGGCCGTGGCGCGGAGCCGCAGCCCGGCCTGCATCCTGCTCGATGTGCACATCCCCGGCCGATCCGGCCTCGACATCCTGGCGGAACTGCACGCCGAGGACTATCCGGCGCCGATCTTCATGATTTCGGGGAAAGGCGATATCGCGATGGCGGTCAACGCCATCAAGAGCGGTGCGCTCGACTTCATCGAGAAGCCGTTCCGGGGCAAGGAGATCGTTGTCCGCGTCGAGGAGGCGATCGAGGCGTTTCAGCGTCGCCGCGATCCCGGCAAGACGGCGAAGGCGCCGTCCTACAACTTCCCCGGCAGGGAACCGTTGACGCTGCGGGAGCGGGAGGTGCTGGAACTGTTCGCGTCCGGCAACACCAACAAGGAGGCGGGCCGTCACCTCGGCATCAGCCCGCGCACCATCGAGTATCACCGGGCCAACATTATGAAGAAGCTCGGTGCCCGCAACGCCACCGACCTGGTCCGCATCGTGATGACGGCGCCGAGGGCGTAACGTCGCGGGCGACCGCCGTCAGAGCGTCCCGGGGAAGGCGCCGCCGTCGAGCAGGAGGTTCTGACCGGTGATGTAACCGGACCTGGCGCCGCACAGGAATGCGCAGGCCAGGCCGAATTCTTCGGGGTCGCCGAAGCGGCCGGCCGGGTTTTCGTTCATCCGCGTTTGCAGGATCTGATCGGCCGAAACGCCGGCCGCCTTGGCCTGACCCGCAGCCACCCCGCGCAGCCGGTCGGTGTCGAACGGGCCCGGCAGCAGCGCATTGATGGTCACATTGTGCCGCACGGTTTTGCGCGACAGCCCGGCGACGAAGCCGGTGAGGCCGGTGCGTGCGCCGTTGGACAGACCGAGCACGTCGATCGGCGCCTTCACGGCGGCCGAGGTGATGTTGACGATGCGGCCGAACTTCCGCTCGATCATCTTGTCGACGGTCGCCTTGATCAGCTCGATCGGCGTCAGCATGTTGGCGTCGAGCGCTTTGATCCAGTCGTCGCGGGTCCAGTTGCGGAAATCGCCGGGCGGCGGGCCGCCGGCATTGTTCACCAGGATGTCCGGTTCCGGGCAAACCTTCAGCGCCGCGTCACGGCCCTCGGGCGTGGTGATGTCGCCCGCCACCTCGGTGATCTCGACATCCGGATACGCCTTGCGCAGTGCGGCGGCAGCCTGCGCCAGCGCCTCGGCGCCGCGCGCCGTCATCGTGACATGAACGCCTTCGGCCGCGAGTGCCTCCGCGCAGGCGCGCCCCAGTCCCTTGCTCGATGCGCACACCAGCGCGCGGCGGCCCTTGATTCCCAGATCCACGTTTCACTCCCGGATGCATGGCGATGTCGATGAGGCCGGCACTCTAGCCATCCCGGTTCGGCATGGTAAGGGGAGGGCAACGCATAACGCATCAACGGGAAACGCGGCATGGATCAACTGTTCGACGTCAGCAACGAAGTCATTCTGGTCACCGGCGCCTCGCAGGGCCTCGGGCGGCAATTCGCCCGCGTGCTCGCCGAGCGCGGCGCAGCGGTCGTGCTCGCGGCGCGCCAGGTCGACAAGCTGAAAGCGCTCGAACAGGAGATCAAGCAAAAGGGCGGCCGCGCCGTTGCGGTGCAGATGGACGTCACCGATCTGGCCTCGATGGCGGCCGCGCTCGATCAGGCCGAGGCCGCGCTCGGCCCCATCACCGTGCTGATCAACAATGCCGGCGTCGCCACCGAGAAGCTCGCGGTCGACACCAGCGAAGCCGATTGGGACAAGGTGATCGGCGCCAACCTCAAGGGCGCGTATTTCCTCGCGACCGAAGTGGCACGGCGGATGATCGCGCGCCAGCAGGGCGGCAACATCGTCAACATCGCCTCGGTACTCGGCCAGAGCGTGCTGAAATTCGTCTCGCCCTACGCGATCTCCAAGGCCGGCATCATCCAGGCCACCAAGGCGATGGCGCTCGAACTCGCCGCCTCCCGCATCCGCGTCAACGCGCTGGCGCCCGGCTACATCGACACCGACATCAACCGCGACCTCTGGGCAACCCCCGCCGGCGAAAAACTCGTCAAAAGCATCCCCCAACGCCGCGTCGGCCACGAGTCGGATCTCGACGGCGCGATTTTGCTGCTGTCCTCGAATGCGTCGCGGTACATGACCGGGAGCGTTGTGACGGTGGATGGCGGGTTTTTGTTGGGGTAGTTCCGACGCTGGAGCCGCGGGACGGGCGGCGTTACTCCACAGCCTCTCGTTCGTCATTCCGGGGCGCGCGCAGCGCGAGCCCGAAATCCATAACCCCAGAATTCTCGGCTGAGCCCGGTCGATGAACCGCTTCGCGTCAACAACCGGCCTCAGAGAGTATGGATTCCGGGCTCGCGAGCTACGCTCGCGCCCCGGAATGACGGAGAGAGGCGGTGCTAACGCATCTCTTCCTTGATCAAATCCGCCGCCTTCTCGCCGATCATGATGGTCGGGGCGTTGGTGTTGCCGCCGATCAGGCTGGGCATCACTGACGCGTCGACGATGCGCAGGCCTTCGAGGCCGCGCAGCTTGAGGTGCGGGTCGACCACCGCGGCTGGGTCGTTGGCCGTGCCGATCTTGCAGGTGCCGACCGGGTGGTACACGGTGTCGACGCGGGCGCGCAGGATGGCGCGGATGTCGTCGTCGGTGCGGACGTTCGCGGTGAACAGATCCTTCTGCTGTAGCGCACGCAGCGCCGGCGTTTCCATCAGCCGCAGCGTCGTCTTGTAGCCGGCGACCATCGCCTCGAGGTCCTCCGCCTCGCCGAAGAAATTCGGGTCGATCCGCGGCGGCGCCAGCGGATCGGCGCTGCTGAGCCCGACGCTGCCGCGGCTCTTCGGGCGCAGTAGGCAGACGTGGCACGAGAACCCCGTGCCCCAATGCCGCTTGCGGCCGTGATCGTCGACCATTGCCATGCCGAAATGTAGCTGGATGTCGGGCACGTCGAGGTCCGGCCGCGTCTTCAGGAAGCCGCCGCATTCAGCGAAGTTGGTGGCGAGCGGGCCGCGGCCTTCGCGGCGATACTGGCCGATGGTCGAGAGCAGCCGGCCGATGCCGGTGAAGCTGGTGCCGGTGAAATACGGCGCGTCGGACTGATAGGCGAAGATGAAATCGGGATGGTCCTGCAAATTCCGGCCGACGCCGGGTAGGTGATGCACGGTGGCGATGCCGTGCCGCTGCAGCATTTCGCCGTCGCCGACGCCGGAGAGCTGCAGCAGTTGCGGCGTCTGGAACGCGCCGGAGGCGAGGATTACTTCGCGGCGCGCACGCACCTGCCGCGTCTCGCTGTCCTTGTGAAATTCCACGCCGATCGCGCGGCCACCCTCGAACAAAATCCGCGTCGCCTGCGCGCCGGTCTCGACCCGCAGGTTCGGCCGCGTCGCCATATGCGGATGCACATACGCGCGCGCCGCGCTCCAGCGCTCGCCGTCGTGCTGCGTGAGCTGATACAGGCCGAGGCCTTCCTGCTCCTCGCCGTTGAAATCGTCGCGGATGCGGAACTGTGCCTCGCGCGCCGCCTGCAGGAAGATCTCGTGCACCGGATTGTCGGTGCGCAGCCGGTCGACGTGCAGCGGGCCGTTTTGTCCGTGATACGCGCCGTTGAATTCGGCGTTGTTCTCGGAGCGCTTGAAGTAGGGCAGCACGTCCGCATAGGACCAGCCGTCGGCGCCGAGTTCGGCCCAATGGTCGTAGTCCGATTTGTGGCCGCGGATATACACCATGGCGTTGATCGCCGAGGAGCCGCCGAGCGCCTTGCCGCGCGGCTGATAGCCGATCCGGCCGTTGAGGCCCGGCTGCGGCACCGTCTCGAAGTGCCAATTGTTGAGCTTGCTCGGCACCATCAGCGACAGCGCGTAGGGCGTCTTCACCACCCAATTGTCGCCGGTGCCGCCGGCCTCGAGCAGCGCCACCGACGTGCCGGGATCTTCCGACAGCCGCCCGGCCACCGCGCATCCGCCCGAGCCGCCGCCGACCACGACAAAGTCATAGGTCTCCGTCATCATTTCCTCCTGGAGTAGTCTTGTTTGTTCGAAGCGCCGGCTCTTCGTCCGGTCGCTGGTCGTCAGCTCGTCGTCAGATCAGGACAGCCATCGCAGCAGTTTCGACAGTCGCGCGATCTTGCCGCCATAGGGCGGGTAGAGGTCGGCGAAGCGGTTGTAGGGCGAGCGATAGAACACCGGCTTGAGCTGGCTGAAGGTGTTGAAGCCCCATTCGCCGTGATACGCGCCGGTGCCCGACGCGCCGACGCCGCCCATCGGCTGGTTCTGCTGCGCGAAGTGCACCAGGCAGTCGTTGATGGTCACGCCGCCCGAGACGGTGCGGGCCAGCACTTCGTCGCGCGCGGCCTCGTCGGTGCCGAACCAGTACAGCGCCAGCGGCCGGTCGCGGCCGTTGATGAAGCGGATCGCCTCCGCCGCATCGTCGACGCCGAGGATCGGCAGCAGCGGGCCGAAAATTTCTTCCTGCATGATCTTCATGTCGGGCGTGGCGCCCAGCACCAGCGTCGGCGGAAACTTGCGCCGGCTGCGCCAGGCCGCGTCGTCGGCCGATGCCGGCTGCAGCAGGGTCGCGCCCTGCGCGGCGGCGTCGTCGATCAGCCCCTTCAACCGCGCGTAGTGCCGGTCGGCGACGATCGAGGTGTAGTCGGTGTTGGCGGGGTCGCTGCCGAACATCGTCTGCATCGCGGCGCGGATCTTCTCCGCCAAGGCCTCGACCTTGTCCCGCGGCGCCAGCACGTAGTCCGGCGCGATGCAGGTCTGGCCGGCGTTCATCAGCTTGGCATAGGCGATCCGGGGCGCGACCTCGTCGAGATCGGCGGAGCGGTCGACGATGGTCGGCGACTTGCCGCCGAGCTCGAGCGTCACCGGCGTGAGATTGCGGCCGGCGGCCTCGGCGACGATGCGCCCGACGCGGGTCGAGCCGGTGAACATCAGATGGTCGAACGGCAGCCGCGCGAACGCCTCGGCGATGCCGTCCTCGATCCCGGTCACCACCATCTCGTCGGCGTTGAACTTTGCCGCGACGGTCTCCTGCAGCAGCGCCGAGAACGCCGGCGACAATTCGCTCGGCTTGATCATCACCCGGTTGCCGGCGGCGAGCGCGCCGATCGCCGGCGCGATGGTGAGCTGCAGCGGATAATTCCACGGCGCGATGATGCCGACCACGCCGAGCGGCTGCGGGATCAGCCGGTTCTGCCCCGGCCAGAACTGCAGCTCGGTCTTCACCTTGCGCGGCGCCATCCAGGGTTTGACGTGCCTGGTGGTGTGCTTGATGTCGCCGAGCAGGCTGAGCGTCTCGGCGATCAGCGTCTCGACCGCGCAGCGATGGCCGAAATCGGCCGAGATCGCCTGCTCGAATCGCTTTTCGTTGTCCGTCAGCAGGCTGCGCAGCCGTTTCAGCCGATCGAGCCGCAGCTCCAGCGTTGCGGGCGCCTCGGCCCGCGAGCGTTCGACCATGCGGTGGAAGCTGTCCTGCAGGGCATTGGCTCCGAAACCGGTCAACGGCTGGTCCATGGTGCGCTCCCGATCCGGCCGATGTCGATGATTTTGGCCGATTTCGTCGAAGTCTTGCAGGCGCACGGGGCCGCCGCAACCGCATCCGGTTCCGGCCGTCATAATATCTTGAAAATCTGCCGCTCGGGGCTTCCCAAACCCCGCGAGCATTGCTAGACACCCCTCGCGCCCCGGGCACTGCCCCGGGCCCCTTCTCAGGAAGCTTCCGGGAGGATCGATCGACGCCCTTGGGCGTTGATGGTCATCTGCTTTCTGAAGATCGCGCAAAGGTTTAACGCGGGGTGGAGCAGCCCGGTAGCTCGTCAGGCTCATAACCTGAAGGTCATAGGTTCAAATCCTATCCCCGCAACCAAATTGAACCCCGGTCCTTGTGGCCGGGGTTCTTTTTTGCGCCTTACGCGTCCGCCTTGCCGCCCCTGCGCAGCAGATAAATATCCATCACCCAGCCTTTGGCTTCGCGCACCTGCCGGCGGGTGCGGCTGATGTTGGCGGCGACGTCCTTGAGCGGGCCGGAGATCAGGACTTCGTCGGCGAGGCCGAGATTTGCGGCCCAGTAGATATCGAGATCGGCTGGCTCGATCTTGGCGAAGGTCTCGTCGCCGTCGAGCATCACCACGGTGCTGTCGGCGTCGATCGGCAGGCCGGCGGCGAGTTTGCGGCCGGTGGTGATGGTGATCGGCTCGCCGATGCGGTTGAGCGCGATGCGGTGGCGCGCCGCCAGCGCCTGCACCGCGGTGATGCCGGGGATGATCTCGTAGTCGAGCGCCAGCCCCTGCGCGCGCAGCCGGTCGAGGATGCGCAGCGTGCTGTCGTACAGCGCGGGATCACCCCACACCAGAAACGCGCCGCACTCGCCGTCGGCGAGTTCGCTGGTCAGCAGCGCCGCGTAGCGCGCGGCGATGCGGGCGTGCCAGTCGTCGACCACCCCGCGATAATCGTCGCCGGCCGGCGCGCGTTGCGGGATGTCGATGCTGACGAAGCGGGTGCCCGGCGCTTTGATGAAGCGTCGGCAGATCTCTTCGCGTGCGGTTTTCAGTTCGGCCTTCTCGGCGCCTTTGTCGGGCAGGAAGAACACGCTGGCGCGGTTCAGCGCCTCGACCGCCTGCAGCGTCAGATAGTTGGGATCGCCGGGGCCCATGCCGATCAGGAGAAGTTTGCGCATCGGCGAGGAGTCCTATTGCTTCGTGATGAGCAGAGATTCCGGGTTCGCGCGCCAACGGCGCGCGCCCCGGAATGACGGCGGGGAGGGGGCGTGCAACTAACCATGCGCGGCGACGCCGAGCAGCAGGCCGATCTGGGCGAACTGCTCGGTGGCGCCGAGCACATCGCCGACATAGCCGCCGATCAGCCGCGCAGCGGCCAGCGCCGGCAATGTACCGAGCAGGATGGCGCCGATCAGTCCGCGCGCCGCGGCGGCTGGGTCGATCCACAGCTGTGGCGCCAGGCTGAGCAGCGCGAATGCCGTTGCGGTCAGCGCCGCGCCGGTGTCGATCCGGCTGTCCGGATAGTTCAGCTTCGCGGTCGCGACATTGCCCGCATAAGGCAGCATCGACATCGCGGCCAGGATGCCGGCGCGGCCGAGGCTGTGGCTGGCGACCAGCGCGGCGGCGCCGACCCAGGGCGGCAGTGTCGCCAGCGCGGCGATGCGAATGATCAGGCTGGCGATCAGTGTGACGGCGCCGTAATTGCCGATCCGGCTGTCCTTGATAATCGTCAGCCGCTGCTCGCGCGTGCGGCCGCCGAACAGCCCATCCGCGCTGTCGGCAATGCCGTCCTCATGCAGCGCGCCGGTGAGCGCCACGCCGGCGATCACCGCCAACACGGCCGGCACCAGCCCCGACCAGATCGCCGACGCCGCGATCAGCACGCCGCCGCAGAAGAGGCCGATCAGTGCGCCGACCAGAGGAAAGTACTTGGCGGCGGGGAGCAGCCAGCCGTCGTCGAACTGCGCGGCGCGCGGCGCTGGCAGGATCGTCATGAATTGCAGCGCGTTGAAAAACGGGCGGAGCGCGGGCGTCACTGCGTCTGTCCAAGGCGGCCCGCCAGCACGTCGGACAAGTCCGCCAGCTCGGTCAGAATGCCGGCGGCGGCGCGCAGCAGCGGCACCGCCATCAGCGCGCCGGTGCCTTCACCGAGCCGGAAGCCGAGGTTGAGATAGGGCGTCGCGGTCATCGCGCCGAGCAGCACCGCGTGGCCGCGCTCCGCCGAGCGATGCGAGAACACGCAGTAATCGCGCGCCGCCGGATGCAGCCGCACCGCGACCAGCGCGGCGGCGCTGGCGATGAAGCCGTCGATCACCACCGGCCGCCGCTTTGCTGCGGCGGCCAGCACCGCGCCGGCCATCATGGCGATCTCGTAGCCGCCGAATTCCGCCAGCACCTCGAGCGGCGCCGTTGCGTCGGTACGCGCCGCCGCCATCCGCGCGATCGCGCGCTTGTGCGCAACGCCCGCGTCATCAAGCCCCGCGCCGCGGCCGACGCAATCGTCGATCGGCGTGCCGGTCAGGCGATGCGTCAGCAGCGCCGCCGATGTGGTGTTGCCGATGCCCATTTCGCCGATCGCGACGATGTCGACGCCGCCCTCGATCGCATCGGACACCACGGCGATCGAAGCGCTCAGCGCACGGCGGGCGTCGTCGATCGTCATCGCCGGCTCGCGGCTGGCGTTACGGGTGCCATAGCCGATCTTGCGGTTGATCAGTCCGGGGTGAGGCGGCAGATCCGCATTGATGCCGGCATCGACCACGCACACTTCGGTCGCCGCGGCCCTTGCCAGCACGTTCATGCCGGCGCAGCCGGCGAGATAAGCGCCGACCATCGCCTGCGTGACGCTGGTCGGGTAGGGCGAGACGTTGTCTTCGGCCAACCCGTGATCGCCGGCGAACACGAACACCATGGCGCGCGCGGTGCGCGGCGGCGCCGGGTGCCAGATCAGGCCGAGCTGGACGGCGAGATCTTCGAGCCGGCCGAGCGAGCCGGGCGGCTTGGCCTTGCCATCGATGCGGGCGCGGAGCGCCGGTTCGAGCGCGGCATCGACGGCGTCGATGGACAATTTGCTGAAGTGATCGAGCGGTGCGTGCATGGGAAAGGGCGATCGGGTGACGACAGGCGGCGCGATGTGCCACCTGTCATTGCGGCATGTCGCAGGGGGGGCCGCGGCGTCGGTGCGGCTCGGCGGCGACGGATGAAATCAGCCGTGTCGGAAACGGCGCTACGTCGGGAGCGGATGCGGCATCGGAACGTCCTTCTTCGACCCACCGTCGAATGGTTGTGCAGGTCTCCGGCCGGTCTCCTGGCTCGCGGATGTTGTCCCGATCGCCTTCCCGGGGCCGGAGATTGGCCGCAGTGGCTGGTGTGATCGGCGACGATCCGCTTACAGTTGCGGGGGCAGCCGCGGCTTCGGCGATCGCTCGCCTCACCGCATTCCCGTTTCACCCTTCCGAAAAAGGGCACCGAAGATGCGGCACAAGAGCATGGCGCCAAGCCTCGCGCAACATCGCCGGCCTGCCGCAGCCGCCTCGTCAGACGAAGGTGCAACGGCACGGCGGCGGTCAAGCATGGGGGTGGCCCGGCCGGCTGCGGTGGCTTTTCTTGGGGCCAAGCGGGTACCCAGCTTGCGCGAACGCGCTATAACGGCGCCGGCGCGTGCCGTTGCCGGACCATGGCTGCGGCCGCGCCGATGCGGCGGAGGGGAGCTCCGCCAGACGGAACCATGGCTTGAAGTCGCTCGGTATCATCGTTCTGCTGGCCCTGGCGGTTTTCGCCTATGGCCTGTACGCCGACATCACCCTGACGCGCTGCGTGCGGGGCTCGGTCACGGCCGCCCTCGGCCTGTGCGCTAAAGGTGACTGACGCGCCCAACTCAGACGTCCAAGCTGAAAACTCAGCCGCCGGAACGCCGTAAATGGTGTGATGACGAAGAGGTCTTGCCCGATGGCCGCACGCGACAGCGACTTGTTCTACAATGGCGTGGCGGTATTCCGGGGGTTCGGCAACCTGATGGACCCGGATCTGTATTCGCCATTGCCCGACGATTGGGTGATCGGATCTGCCGACATCGTCCAATCGACCAAGGCGATCGCGGAGCAGCGCTACAAGGCGGTCAACATGGCCGGCGCCTCGGTGATCGCCGCGATTGCCAACGCGCTCGAGGGCCGCGACTTTCCGTTCGTGTTCGGCGGCGACGGCGCCAGCTTCGCCGTGTCGCCGCGCGACCTCGATCGCGCGCGGGCCGCGATGGCGGCGGCCGCGGCCTGGGTGCGGGACGAACTCGATCTCACGATGCGCATCGCGCTGGTGCCGGTCGCCGCCATTCGGGCGCAGGGCCTCGACGTTCGGGTGGCGCGCTTCGCGCCGTCGCCCCATGTCAGCTACGCGATGTTTTCGGGCGGAGGGCTCGGCTGGGCCGAGGCCGAGATGAAGCGGGGCGGATTCGCCGTGACGCCCGCGGAGCCGGGTACAGTGCCGAACCTCGACGGCCTGTCGTGCCGGTTCGAGACGATTCCGGCGGCGCGCGGCGTCATCCTGACGATCCTGGTCGTGCCGACCGGCGAAGCCGATCCCGCGGCGTTTCGCCGGCTGATCGAGGAGGTGGTGGGCCAGACCGAGCACAGTCCCGATGCGGGCCGGCCGGTGCCGTCCGGCGGCCCCAATCTGCGATGGCCGCCGGCAGGCTTCGACCTGGAGGCACGCGCGGCCCGTGGCGGGTCGCTGCTCGCGCGGCGTGTCTCCGTGTTGTGCTTCACGCTGTTTGCCTACGTGATCATGCGGTTCGGCATCACGGTCGGCGGCTTCGTGCCGAAAACCTACGTCGCGCAGGTCGTGGAGAATTCCGACTTCCGTAAGTACGACGACGGCCTACGGATGATCCTGGACTGCACGGCCGAACTTGCGGAGGCGCTGGAGCAGACCCTCAGTGCGGCGGCCTCGGCCGGCATCGCGCGCTATGGCTGTTTCCGGCAGGACGCCGCGATGATGACGTGCTTCACGCCATCGGCGATGCGCAGCGACCATGTGCATTTCATCGATGGCGCAGGCGGTGGCTATGCGTCTGCGGCGGTCGCGCTGAAAACGATGGCGGCGTAGACCGGCGGCCGACGTCAGCGCCCGTCGAGCGTCCAGGTCTCGCCGCCGCACAGCGAGCCGACGCAGCCTTCGACATGCAGCGTTGTCGGTCCGGTGTGCGACAGGGTGGTCTCGTAGGTCTTGCCGTCATCGGCGTTGTAGATGTGGCCGGCCCATTTGCCCTGCGACACCGGACGCATATCGCCGAAAATCTGCAGCCCGATCATCGGTCGCGCGGCGCGGGCCGGATCGGGATTCTTGTCGTCGACCTGAGGCCTGCCGGTATTCGGATCGATCGGCTGCCGCAGCCACACCACCGTGCCGCACAGCGCCGCGCCGCAGCTTCTGATCCGCACCTTGGCGTCGCCGGCTTGTGTCAGCCAGGTGCCTTGTGGGCCGCCCGACTGCGCGGTCGCGGCGACGGGCGCCAGCATGGCGAGCAATGCAGCAGCAAACAGTGCGGATCGGGTGAACATCTATCCTCCAGCCATCGTCGGGGCGCGGCACCACGTGTCTGTGCATCGCGGCGCCCTGAATAACAGAGGCGGAGGATTCGTGGCAAAGGCGTGACGAACACAAGATACCGAGCACCCCGCGATCAATCGCCCCAGCGTGTCAGGTGAATCGCCAGCACCGTTCCGGCGCCGTACACCACCATGGCGAAGGTCACCAAGGCGAACAGCGTCCACGACGGTGCTGCGCTCATCACCAGCGCCATTCCGCCGACCGCGACCAGCAGCAGCCGGGCGGTCGAAGCCAGCACCGGACCGCCGACCTTCGCGGCGCCTTGCGAGGCGAAATACAGCGTCACGCCGAGGCCGAAGAACGCGAAGGACGGCCCGGCGAAGTGGAAATAGGCATGCGCCGCCGCGGTCACCGCCGGATCGGCGGTGAACAGCGACACCCACAGCGCCGGATAGACCGCCAGCACCAGGCCGGCCAATCCGAGAACGAGCGCCGAGACCGCGCCAGCCGTCCACGCGACGCGTCGCGCCCGTGCCGGCTGGCCGGCGCCGACCGCCATGCCGACCATCGGGATCGAGGCGACGCCGACTGCGAAGGCGATCGGGATCAGCAGGAATTCGAGCCGCGAGCCGATGCCGTAGCCGGCGAGCGTCGCCGTGCCGTAGGTTGCAAGGATCTTGGTGAAGATCAGAATGGTCAGCACCGACTGCAGCGGCGCCAGACAGGCCAGTGCGCCGACCCTGAGAATGTCACCGAACATCCGCCGCTGAAATTCGAACGACCGCACCCGCAGCTTCAACCGCGCGCGGCCGCTTGCCATGTAGCCGAGCAGAAACAGTGCGCCGAGCGAGAACGCCACCAACTGCCCCGACGCGACGCCGGGCATGCCGTATCGCGGCATTCCAAACAGACCAAGGCCGAATGCGCCGCCGATCGCGACCTGCAGCACGGCCACCACCAGCAGCGTCGCGGAGGGCAGCACCATATCGCCGGCGCCGCGTAGCACCGAGGCCAGCGTGTTGACCAGCCAGATCGACACCGCGCCGGAGAACACCACGACCGAATAGCCGCACGCCTGTTCGAGCACTTCGCCGCGGCCGCCGAGCAGCATGTACAGTGATCGGCCGAACACCAGCATCAGCAGCGTGAACAGCAGCCCGCCGCACAGCCCGATGATCACCGCGTGTAGCGCCAGCACTTCGGCGCTGGCACGGTCGCCGGCGCCCAATGCGCGACTGATCGCCGAGGAGACGCCGCCACCCATGGCGCCTGCCGACATCATCTGCGTCAGCATCGCGAATGGAAACACCAGCGCGATCGCAGCCAGCGGTTCGATGCCGAGCCGCCCGATGTAGGAGGTCTCGGCGATCGACACCACCGCGGTGCCGAGCATCGCGATGATGTTCGGAATCGCCAGCCGCGTCAGCGTCGGCAGGATCGGTGCAGTGAGCAGGTGGCTCGGCGGCGGCGCGGCCAGGGGCATATCGGCCGGTGCGTCGATCGTCATGGCTCCCGCCCTTTCGCTCCGCTCGATGGTGGCGGTGTAGATTAAATTATGATCGACATATGAATGATGCGCAAGCCGCCGGCTGTGCGTGTAGCGCAGGCGTCACCACGGCGAACCGCAGAGGTCGAGCGTTCCGCCGCGAACCTTGCGGCGCAGGTCGAGCTGCATCGGCACCAGTTCATCATAGGGCGCCTTGCTGCCGCTTTGCTCGGCCACGATGGCGCCGTCGTAGCGCTGCCAGCCGCGCGCTTCGAAAAAGGCGGCTTGAGTCTCGTCGCAGAACGCCAGGCCGCAATCGATCGCTTCGTGATCGCGCAACGTCTGCACCGCGGCCGTCAGCGCCAGCGAGCCGTAGCCGCGGCGCCGTCCGTCCGGCCTTGTGGCGAGGCCGCCGATGCCGCCGACCTGACACTTGCGGCCGTTCCAGGTCACGATCCGGATGGTGATCCCGACGTGACAGACCAGTTCTCCCGAGGATTCGATCAGCACGCGCAGCGTCGGGTGCTCGTCATCGGACGTGCCGCGGCGGTGAGGGGCCTTCGCGCCCGGAGGCCACACCGTTTCGAGCAGCGGGCGCGCCATCGGCCACGCCGCGTCGCCTGACAGAATGTCGATCTCGATACTCATCCGCTCTCCTTGCCGTGCCACCCCCGCGTTCTATGCAGAACTACGATACCGGCCACAAGGATGGTCAAACACCGCAATTCAGGGCATGAGTATTCTCAAAATCGCAAGACCCAGAGGAAATCGTCCTATGAAGGCAACCGAGCTTACCTCGTTTCAGCGCTGGTCGATCCTGATCGGCGCATCGGTGCTGCTCAGCCTTGCCATGGGCATGCGGCAGAGCTTCGGTCTGTTTCAACCTTCCGTGATCCGCGACGTCGGCATCACCAGCGCCGACTTCTCGCTGGCGACGGCGTTGCAGAACATCATCTGGGGCGTGACTCAGCCGATCGTCGGCCTGATGGCGGATCGTTACGGCTCGCGCTGGGTGATGCTGGGCGGCGTGGTGATCTACGCGGCCGGCCTGGTGCTGATGATGACCGCCGACTCGGCGCTGACCTTCACGCTCGGCTGCGGCGTGTGCGTCGGCATCGCGCTGTCCTGCACGGCTTCGAGCATGACGATGACGGCGACCTCGCGCACCGTGTCGCCGGCCAAGCGCAGTGTCGCGATGGGCGCGGTATCGGCGGCGGGCTCGCTCGGTCTGGTGCTGGCGTCGCCGCTGGCGCAGACGCTGATCACCACCTCGGGCTGGCAGATGGCGCTGATCGGCTTCCTCGGTCTCGCCGCCGTGATGCTGCCGTCGGCCTTCTTCGCCGGCCGCTCCGACAAGATCGATATCGACAAGGCCGACGACAGCGAACGTTCGGCGGGCGAGGTCGTACAGGCGGCGCTCGGCCATTCGGGTTTCATGGTGATGGCGACCGCGTTTTTCGTGTGCGGCCTGCAGCTGGTGTTCATCACCACGCATCTGCCGAACTATCTGGCGATCTGCGGCCTCGATCCGTCGCTCGGCGCCAGCGCGCTGGCGGTGATCGGTCTGTTCAACGTGATCGGCTCCTACGTGTGCGGCTGGCTCGGCGGCCGCTATCCGAAGCAGTATCTGCTCGGCGGCATCTACATCGTACGCTCGCTGGCGATCGCCGCGTATTTCTACTTCCCGGCCTCGGCGACCACGACGCTGGTGTTCGCCGCCGTGATGGGCGCGCTGTGGCTCGGCGTGATTCCGCTGGTCAACGGGCTCGTCGCGCAGCTGTTCGGGCTGCGCTACATGGCGACGCTCACCGGCATCGCCTTCCTCAGCCATCAGGTCGGCTCCTTCATCGGCGCCTGGGGCGGCGGCATGATCTACGACCATCTCGGCAATTACGACCGCGCCTGGCAGGCCGCGGTGCTGATCGGCCTGATCGCCGGCACCGCGCAAATGCTGATGAACGTCCGCCCGCCGCGTAGACGCGACGAGTTGGTCGTGCCGGCGACGGCGTGAACGATTGCCGAGGCTGTAAATGCTCAATGCAAAATGCAGCTTCGCGAACTACTCAGTTTGCCCGCCCCGAACTCCGTCATGGCCGGGCTCGTCCCGGCCATCCACGCCTTTCCTGCATCTGCGTCAGCAAGGCGTGGATGCCCGGGACGAGCCCGGGCATGACGGGGGGAGGTCATGATGCGGATGATAACGACCGCGTGTTGCCCCTAGCGCTGCATGCCGGTAAGATCGCGCCATCGACGGTAACTGCTTCGGTACGCTGCGCCTCTTGCGGCCATGACAGCGCTGCGACAGACTGTTGCAATTCAGAATAGATATTGGGTCCATCGGCGGAACCTTCTATAAGGAGGCTCGTTAACACGCCGTCCCCCACCATTGTGGAAATGATGACCCATGACCTTCACGCTTCCTGAATTGCCGTATGCCTACGACGCGCTCCAGCCGTACATGTCGAAGGAAACGCTCGAATACCACCACGACAAGCATCATCAGGCCTATGTCACCAACGGCAACAACCTACTGAAGGGCACCGAATTCGAGGGCAAGTCGCTCGAGGAAATCGTCAAGGGCTCGTTCGGCAAGAACGCTCCGTTGTTCAATAACGCCGGCCAGCACTTCAACCACATTCATTTCTGGAAGTGGATGAAGCCGAATGGCGGCGGCACCAAGCTGCCGGGCGCGCTGGAAAAGAAGATCAACGAGGACCTCGGCGGCCTCGAGAAGTTCAAGGCCGACTTCGCCGCGGCCGGTGCCGGCCAGTTCGGCTCGGGCTGGGCCTGGCTGTCGGTCAAGGACGGCAAGCTCGAAATCTCCAAGACCGCCAACGGCGAGAACCCGTTGGTGCACGGCGCCACGCCGATCCTCGGCGTCGACGTCTGGGAGCACTCCTACTACATCGATTATCGCAACCGCCGCCCCGACTATCTCAAGGCCTTCGTCGACAATCTCATCAACTGGGAATACGTCGAGGAGTTGTACTCCAAGGCCTGATCGCGCGCGAGCGTTCACGATTTGGTAATCGAAAGGCGGCCGTGTATCGGCCGCCTTTTGTTTTGCCCGCGCCGGCTCTTGTCGGACGCTCGCTGCTGCGGCACAACGGCGCACCGGCATCGCGTGACACGGAGAGAGACGGCATGACCTATCTGCTGGTGTTCCTGGGCGGCGGGCTTGGGGCGATGTTTCGCCACTTTATCAATACCGCCAGCAGCCGGATGTTCGGCACCGCGTTCCCGTATCACACCTTCTTCATCAACGTTTCCGGCTCGATCGTGATGGGGCTGATCGCCGGCTATCTCGCGTTCAAAGGCGGGTCCGCGCAGAATCTGCGCCTGTTCCTGATGACCGGCATCCTCGGCGGCTACACCACCTTCTCGGCATTCTCGCTCGACGCCGCGCTGCTCTACGAGCGTGGCGCTGTCGGCCTTGCCGCGCTCTACGTGATCGGATCGGTCGCGCTGGCGATCGGCGGCCTGTTCGCCGGCCTCGCACTGATCCGCGCGATTACCTGAACCTCGGCGTCACCCCGAGCCTCTCCGTGGCCTGAGCGTCTCCGTCACCTCGGCCTCTCCGTCATTGCGAGGAGCACCCGGATCGGCGCTTCGCGCCGTCCGAGCACAGGCTCCGCGACGAAGCAATCCATGCCGCACGCGTGGCGCTGGATTGCTTCGCTTCGCTCGCAATGACGGGGAGGGGCCTGAGTGCTAAAGAGACTGCCAGCGTGCAATCACTTCGCCAACGTGTGCAGCAGATAGGTCAGCGCCGTGCTGGCGAACACGTGCATGTTGTCCAGCCGGTCGGCGTTTCCCGTCTCCAGCGTCATCACCGCATGGGCCGGGCCGGCGACCGCGATGCAGGTGTGGCCGGCGGCGTCGCCGTAGCGATTGCCGCTGGGGCCGGCGGCGCCGGTCTCCGACAATGCCCAGTCGGCGCCGAGCCGGCTGCGGATCTGCCTGGCGAGCAATTCAGCATATGGCTCCGACGACGAGCGCACGCCCTCGACCTTCATGTCGGCATCCGGAATATCCATCAGCACGCGCCGCGCCTGCCGGGTGTAAACCACCGCGGAGCCGAGGAAGTAAGCCGACGCACCCGGCACTGCGAGCAGCGCTGCCGCGATCAGTCCGCCGGTCGACGACTCCGCCACCGCGATCGTCTGCTTGCGCGCGATCAGATGCACGGCGATCTTTTCGGCGAGTGGAACGAGATCCTTCATCATGATTGCTTTCTGTCGTTGCCGCAGGTGCCGATCGCGCCGGCGAATCCGCGAGATGAGGACAGCAGAGCGAATTTAGCCGCATCCGGCAATCCGATATCGAATCTGTCCAGCCTTTGTAGCTCGCCCTGCGGCCCCCGCACGGACTCCGACGCATTGGGCTATGCCGCGCGACGGGTTGCATGGACGGGCGTCTTTGTGGTGACTTCACTGCAAACAGCGTTCAGTCTTCAAACCACAAGAGACGCAGATGCCCGCAGGAAACACCCAAAACGCCGCCGTTTCGGCGGCTGCGCCCCGCAATGCCGCGAACCTGATCGCGCCCGACACCACCGGCCTCAATTTCTATCGCGCCGATCCATCGCTCGCCGATCTGCTACGCATCCATCTGCCGGCGGATCTGGTCGCCCATATCGAGCCGCATCTCGATCGTCTCGGCGCGCTCGCCGGCGGCCCGCTCGACGACTGCGCGCGGCTGGCCGATCGCCACACGCCGATCCTGCATCAGCGCGACCGCTTCGGCCGCGACGCGCAGTATGTCGAGTATCACCCGGCCTATCGCGAACTCGAGAACGCCGCGTTCGGCAGCTTCGGCATCCACGCGATGTCGCACCGCAAGGGCATCATGGGTTGGCCGGACGTCTATCCGGTGACCGCCAAGCATGCCTTCACGCTGCTGTTCAACGAGACCGAATTCGGCATGGGCTGCCCGATCAACGTCACCGACGGCTGCGCCAAGTTGCTGTCGAAGTTCGGCGACGACGCGCTGAAGGCGAAGTATCTCGATGGCCTGACCCAGACCGATATGAGCAAGCTCACTCAGGGCGGTCAGTTCATGACCGAGAAGGAGGGCGGCTCCGACGTCGGCACGCTGACCACCGTCGCGGTTTCCGAAGGCGATCACTGGCGGCTGTATGGCGAGAAGTGGTTCTGCTCCAACGCCGACGCCAAGGTGGTGATGCTGCTGGCGCGCCCGCAGGGCGCCGGTCCTGGTACACGCGGCGTCGGCCTATTCCTGATGCCGCGCTTCCTCGACGACGGCACTCCGAACAACTATCGGATCGTGCGGCTGAAGGACAAGCTCGGCACCCGCTCGATGGCCTCGGGCGAGATCAAGCTCGAAGGCGCGATCGCCTACGCGGTCGGCAAGCTCGACCGCGGCTTCGTGCAGATGGCCGAGATGGTCAACTCATCACGGCTCTCCAACGGCGTGAAGTCGACCGCCTTGATGCGCCGAGCATGGCACGACGCGATCACCGTGGCGAAGAACCGCGTGGTATTCGGTCAGCGCATCGTCGACCTGCCGCTCGCGCGACGTCAGCTGATGAAAATTCTGCTACCGACCGAACAGGCGATGTCAGTTAGTTTCCTCACCGCCGACGCGCTCGACCGCGCCGAGGCCGGCAGTCAGGACGCCGCCGCGTTGCTACGCATCCTGACTCCGACGTTGAAGTTCCGCGCCACCCGCGATGCCCGCAAGGTCTGCGGCGACGCGCTGGAGATGCGAGGCGGTATCGGCTACGTCGAGGAGTTTGCGACTGCGAGGCTGTTGCGCGACGCCCATCTCGGTTCGATCTGGGAAGGCACCGGTAATATCGTCGCCATCGACGCGCTCAAGCGTGCCGTCGGTCGCCACGGGGCGGAATCGGCGCTTGCCGCAGATCTGCACGCGCGGCTGGGCGATGCCACAGGTTTGCCTCATGCCTGGAGCGACCGTTTGCGCGGCCTGATCGACCGCGCGATCGGCTTCGCCCGCGACGTCGCCGGCCATGCCGAGAACGAGGCCGACGCCCGCCGCGCAACCAGTTCGCTGTATCACGTCGCCAGTGCCGTCTCATTGGCATGGGAAGGCACCAAGATCGATGCGCTACGCGGCGACGCTCGCCGCGCATTGCTGTCGCGATTAGTTGTGGAGCATCGGC
This sequence comes from Rhodopseudomonas infernalis, assembly GCF_022271405.1. Classification (GTDB taxonomy): domain Bacteria; phylum Pseudomonadota; class Alphaproteobacteria; order Rhizobiales; family Xanthobacteraceae; genus Rhodopseudomonas; species Rhodopseudomonas infernalis. The sequence goes on from NZ_JAJNAL010000024.1 coordinate 73,227, forward strand.
TGTATGCGCCCGACCCGTTCAAGACCAGCGACGGCAAAACCGAATTCGGCATCGCCGAGCTACTCCTCGGCGATGCCGATGCGCCGATGGACAAAGTCGCGCCGCTGCTGACCGCGTAGCGTTGAACAAAATGCCTCTCCCCGTCATTGCGAGCGCAGCGAAGCAATCCACTGCTGAGCACCGCGTGCCCGGATTGCTTCATCGCTTCGCTCCTCGCAATGACGGGGAAGGGCTAGCGACGCACCATTAGACAGACAACTAATCAACAACAAACCAAAGGGAAACGCCAATGAAGGCCGCCGTACTGCACGAAGTCAATACGCCTTTGACCATCGAGGATATCAGCGTGCCGAAGCCCGGTCCGCGCGAAGTGCTGATCCGCACGGCGGTGGCCGGGCTGTGTCACTCCGATCTACACTTCATGGAGGGGCTGTATCCGCACCCGCTGCCCGCCGTGCTCGGCCACGAGTCGGCCGGGATCGTCGAGCAGGTCGGCTCCGACGTTACCTATGTGCAGCCCGGCGATCACGTCGTGACCTGCCTCTCTGTATTCTGCGGCACCTGTGATAATTGCTCGACCGGCCGGCCGGTGCTGTGCACCGACACCACGGTGAAGATGCTGCCCGGCGCCTCGAACCGACTGTCGTGGAATCGCTCCGAGAAGCTGCACCAGTTCCTCAATCTGTCGTCCTTCGCCGAGCAGATGCTGGTGCACGAAAACGCGATCGTCAAAATCCGCCGCGACATGCCGCTCGATCTCGCGGCATTGATCGGCTGCGGCGTGATCACCGGTTACGGCGCGGTCGCCAACACCGCGAAGGTCGCGCCGGGCGAAACCGTCGCGGTGATCGGTTGTGGCGGCGTCGGCATGGCCGCCATCAATGGCGCCGAGATCGCCGGCGCAGGCCGCATCATCGCGATCGACACTAATCCAGCCAAGCTGCAGCTCGCCACCAAACTCGGCGCGACCGACGTGGTCGATCCAGCGAACGGCGACGTCGTACAGCAGGTGCGAGAGCTCACTCAGGGAGGCGTCCATCACGCCTTCGAAGTACTTGGTCGCAAGGAGACCGCCGAGCAGGCGTTCGCCATGCTGGCGCCCGGCGGCACTGCGACCATCGTCGGAATGATTCCGCTCGGCCAGAAGATCGAGCTGCACGGCTTCGACTTCCTGCGCGAGCGTCGGATCCAGGGCTCGTCGATGGGGTCGAACCATTTCCGCGTCGACATGCCGAGACTGGTCGACTTCTATCTGCGCGGTCGGCTTCACCTGGAGGACTGGATCTCGGCCAAGCTCACGTTGGCCGAGATCAACGACGGGTTCGCTGCGATGAAGGCCGGCAAGACCGTCCGCAGCGTGATCGTGTTCGATGCCTAGGCGTTGACCGCTAACTCATCGACGAACGCCTTCGGCGGCGTGAACCCGCCGAATTCGCGCTCGATCAGTTCGGCCAGCTTCAGCGGCGTGCGATCCTCGAGCCACGGGCCGACGATCTGCACGCCGATCGGCAGGCCTTCGCTCGACAGCCCGACCGGCAGCGCCGTCGCCGGCAGACCGGGCAGGGTGGCGATGCCGGGCCACACCAACTGATCGACATAGGGATGCGGCTGGTTGTCGATCAGGATGCGGCGCTCTTCCTGCGGCTCGTGATGATCCTGCGGATAGGCCGGGGTCGGCATCACCGGGCAGATCACCGCGTCGAACGATTTGAACAGTTCGCGCCACTGCGCGCGGAGTCCGGTGCGGCGTCCGTCGGCGATCACCCAGTCGCGATGGCTGAGCACCATGCCGCGCAGCCGTTCGGCCGCGAGGCTGTCATCGGCCGCGTCGAGCTTGGACGTCGCGGTCTCGATATCGGCGAGTAGTTCCGGCGGAAAGCCGGCCGCCAGGAACGACAGCAGCATCCGCATGTAGACGCGCGAGGTTTCGGCGAGGTCGGGGAGCAGCGGCGACTGCCGCGTGATCGAGACGCCCGCCTTGGTGAGGTTGGCGGCGAGTGTTTCGATCGCACCACGCACGCTGCTGCTGGTCGGCAGCAGCGGGTGCGTATCGAGCAGCAGCACGCGGAAGTCTTTCATCGCCGTGTGCCGCGCGGCAGGCAGGTCGAGCTTGTAGCCAATGCCGTCGAAGGTCGGGTCAGGGCCGGCGATTACATCGAGTAGCAGCGCGAGATCGGCGGCCGAGCGCGCCATCGGGCCGATCACCGACAGATCGCGGTTCGACGGCAGCGGCGGCACGCCAGGCGGGGTATGGCCGCGCGCCGGACACAGCGCGAAGGTCGGCTTGTGCGCATAGATGCCGCAATAATGGCCCGGCACACGCAGCGATCCGCCGATATCGGAGCCGAGCGACAACGCGCCGAAGCCGGCGGCCAGTGCGGCCGACGAACCGCCGGACGAACCACCCGGCGTGCGGCTGAGATCGTAAGGATTGTTCGTCGTGCCGTAGATCTCGTTGTAGCTCTGCCAATCCCCCAGACCGATCGGCACATTGGTTTTGCCGAGGATCACGCCCCCGGCCGCGCGCACGCGCTCGATCGCCAGCGCATCGCTCTCGGCGACGAAGTTTCGCTGGTCGGGAAATCCCCAGGTCGTCGGCAGCCCGGCGACGTTGAAGCTCTCCTTCACGGTCATCGGAATGCCGAGCAGCGGCTCGCGCCCGCCGCGCGACAACGCGAGATCCGCGGCGCGCGCGCTCTGCAATGCGCGATCGAAGTCGCGGACGCAGACCGCGTTGATCTTGCCGTCATAGCGCTCGATCCGGTCGATCGCCGCTTGGGTCAGTTCGAGGGCGGAAACCTGTTTGGCCTTCAGCGCGGCGCTGAGTTCGGTGGCAGATGCGAAGCTCGTTTGCGATGTCAAAATCGTCACTCCCGATGGCGATAGTCGTCTATCGCACGGCTGTGAAATCAGCGCAAATGCCTCGCACGAGCAAATCCCGCTCCAGTCCGTCTGGGAAGTGCTTGGGTGGACGTTGTTGTATCACAGTGAAAACGGTGCCGGCCGGATCGAAACGAAGTGACGTTTGATTTGAATCAAGGATGATAGTTCATATTGGATGATTTGATGTGATGATTGTTTATTACTAGTGAATCGTTAGCAATTATTTATAACGTTGCCGTTCGTGGCTGGCGTCGGATTTCAGGTGGTTGCGGTTATCGCTTAATTCGATTGTCTACGATATTGGTGCTGGTTCAGGCGTAGTACGTCTACGATACCAAGTACATCGGTCCATGCTGGCGTCGCGCGACAAGAACACGTTCATTCTGTAAGCGGTAGTTTTGTTCTGACGTCTCGCGTGGGGCTGTGCCATGCGCGGCTGGGGCGTGTGTCGATGGTGAGGGGAATATGATCCCGGCCAGTTCGGCTGTGCGCTGGGAGTGAGTTCTGTCGACGTGCCCGGCCTGCGGCTGGGTGGAGTCTCCCTAGACTTAAAGCTCCGGCTTCGGCCGGAGCTTTCTTTGTTTACAGCGGAGGTGGCGTTCGAGAATGCAGGCCGTGCGTCGTGTTGCAGCGGTTGATTGGGCGACTGAAAAAATGGGGTGACGTGGTGAGCGGGGGCGCCGAACAAATGAGGGTGAGCCGCTCATCAACCGAGCACCAGTCGGCGCGTCAGCCGCCACGGAAGTTCTGCGGTGTGAAGTCGAGGTCGAGGACTTTCCATTCCTTGTACTTATCGGCCGGCAACATCGAGTAGGGCTGGCACGCGGTGAGAGCGTGGATGGCGCCCTTCATCAGTGCCGGGCCTTTCGCCGAAGCGCTGGCTTCGATCAGGAATGGCTCTTGTGCGAGCCGCCCATCGGGAAGCAGCGGCACCCGTAGAATGATCTTCACGTTGTCGGTCGGTGCAACGCCGGGCGGCAGTGCCGCGCAGGTCTTCAGTTTTTGGCGCAGCGCCGCGATGGCGTCGGCGCTGATGTCGGCGGCGAGCTCCGCGGGTGCGTCGAAGGTTGGGTCCGCCGGCAGTCCCAGCGCCACCGAGTATTTCACCGTTAGATCCGGCTCCTGCGCAATCGCCGGCGGAAAGGCCGTCGGCATCGCGCTTTGCGGCGGCGCTGTCTGCGGAACCGCGCTGGGCGGAGTCGGGGTGACGGCGGGGTCAGGCTTGGCGGGGGCTTCGGTTTGCCGGGCTTGGCGGTCCGGTTTTATCGGCTCCGGCTTGGCGCGCTCCGGCTCGGCCTGCGCGGGCTTCGGCGGCTCGGCTTTGGCCGGTTCAGGTTTGGCTGGTTCGGGTTTGGAGGCCTGCGGAGGTGTCGGCTCGGACGCCGCCGGCTTGGCCTCGGTCGGCGTCAGGGTCGGCAATTCCAACGCCGGTTTGATCTCAGGCTTCGGCGCCGGCTCGGGAGGCGCCTCGTCGGCCGTAACGACGTCGACTTCCACGCGCTGCTCCGGCACTTCGGCGAACGGCCGGACCTCGGCCAGCAACAGCACGGCCGCCACCAGCCCGAGATGGGCCAGCACGGAGACAAACAGGCCGGAGCGGAGCTGGACGGATGGGATCATCACATGGACCGGGGAGAGGCGCTTGCCGTCCAGCATAGCGACTCATCCCCGGTCGATGGACTCCGAAGTTCGCCCGTGCGCGGGTGTGTCAGAACACCAGCTGGCCGGCGGTGAACGCCAGGATCAGGAACAGCACGAACATCGCCAGCGCGATGAAGAACAGCAGCTTCGAGATGCGCGCAGCGCCCGCCGCGATATTGGTGAAGCCGAAGAATCCCGCCACCAGCGAGATCACCAGAAAGATAATTGCCCATTCAACATAGCGGATGCTCCCAGCGGCCCTCCGTCTCATCACGAGACGTCTTCCTCGCGCGCGCTGCAGGGAACAAACGCCGCGGGCTTCGGTTCCCGCGGCGTTCGTCATTCTAGTGCGATGCGAAACAGGCCTGGACTGCAACCGATACCAGCCGATTGCAGCAGCCGCGCGCGGCTCAGGCAGGCGCGGCTTCCTTCTTCGGCCAGTAGCGATCCTTCAGATGCCGCTTGACCAGCTTGCCGGTCGGCGTGCGCGGCAGTTCGGCCTCGAAGTCGATCGAGCGCGGGCACTTGATTGGCGACAGATGTTCGCGGCAGAAGCCGATCAGCCTGGCTTCGAACTCCTTGCCCGGCAAGACTCCCTCGCGCGGCTGCACCACGGCTTTCACCTCTTCGCCCATCTCCTCGTTCGGCACGCCGAACACCGCGACGTCAGCGACATCGGGATGCGTCAGCAGCACATCCTCGGTCTCCTGCGGATAGATGTTCACGCCGCCCGAGATGATCATGTAGCTCTTGCGGTCGGTGAGATACAGGAAGCCCTCGGCATCGAGATAGCCGACGTCGCCGAGCGTCGACCAGCCCTTCTCGTTGTAAGCGTTCTTGGTCTTGTCGGGATCGTTGTGATAGCTGAATGCGGGCGCGTCGGCGAAGTACACCGTTCCGATCTCGCCCGTCGGCAGCTCCTCGCCGGCCTCGTCGAGGATCTTGATGATTCCGACCACCGCCTTGCCGACCGTGCCGCGATGCGCGAGCCATTGCTGCGAGGTCGAGACGGTGACGCCGTTGCCTTCCGAGCCGGCGTAGTACTCGATCAGAATCGGTCCCCACCATTCGATCATCTTGGCTTTGACGTCGACCGGGCAGGGGGCTGCGGCGTGGATCGCGCCCTTCAGCGTCGAGACGTCGTAGCGGGCGCGGACCTCGTCGGGCAGCTTCAGCATGCGGACGAACATCGTCGGAACCAGCTGCGACTGCGTCACTTTGTATTTCTCGACCAGCGCCAGGAACTGCTCGGCGTCGAAATGCTCCATAATCACCGAGGTGCCGCCGAGCGTCACCGCCATCATGTTGAAGCGCAGCGGCGCGGCGTGATACAGCGGCGCCGGCGACAGATAGATGCTGCCGGCGTTCATGCCGCACATCTTCTCGCACAGCAGCCGCAGGAACGGGCTCGGCACGTCGATGGCGTTGCCCTCGAACTCGCGCTTGATGCCCTTCGGCCGGCCGGTGGTGCCGGACGAATACAGCATATCGTAGCCGGCGACCTCGTCGGCGATCGGCGTGGTCGGCTGCGCGCCGGCCTCTTTGTCCCAAGAGCGGAAGCCCGCGGCCGGCTCGTCGACCATGAAGAATTCGACGCCGGGCTGCTTGCCGACCAGCGGCGCGATCGCATCGGCGCCCTGCGGCGAGGTGATCACGACCTTGGCGCCGCAATCCTGCACGATGTAGGCGATCTCGTCCTTCTTCAGATAGCGGCTGATCGCCGTGTAGTAGAGTCCCGCGCGCTGCGCCGCCCAGCAGATCTCCATGAACGCCAGCCGATTCTCCATCAACAGTGCAATATGGTCGCCCGGCTTCAGCCCGAGCGAGCGAAACAGCTGCGCGCCCTGGTTCGACAGCTCGTCGAGCTGCCGATAGGTGATGGCCTTGCCGGTGGTCGCCATCTGATAGGCGATCTTGTCGGGCGTATTGCGGGCGTGAATCGACGGGTGCGTCATCGTGTTTCCTCGATGGTGATGCGGCGGATTGATTCCGCTCTGGTCGTCATTGCGAGGAGCGAAGCGACGAAGCAATCCAGAGGCTCAGTGCAGGGCGCTCCTGGATTGCTTCGCTTCGCTCGCAATGACGTCGAGATTCCTTCACTCACCGACCGACTATTCGGTCGAGCGCTTGGGATGGAGGGCAGGGGCGGCGAATACGCCGCTCCTCGGGATGTGGTCTGGTGCTTGTGCCTTACAGCCGCTCGACGATGGTGACGTTAGCCATGCCGCCGCCTTCGCACATGGTCTGCAGGCCGTAGCGCTTGTTCTGCTGCTTCAGCGCATGGATCAGCGTGGTCATCAGCTTGGTGCCGGAGCCGCCGAGCGGATGGCCGAGCGCGATCGCGCCGCCATTGACGTTGAGCCGGGCCGGATCGGCGCCGGTGGCCTTCAGCCACGCGGTCGGGATCGACGCGAAGGCTTCGTTGACCTCGAACAGATCGATGTCGTCAATCTTCATGCCGGCTTTCTTCAGCGCGTATTCGGTCGCCGGCAGCGGGGCTTCGAGCATGATAACCGGGTCGCCGCCGCGCATCGTCATGTGATGAATGCGCGCTAGCGGCTGTACGCCGAGCTGCTTGAGGCCCTTCTCGTTGACGACCAGAACGCCCGAGGCGCCGTCGCAGATCTGGCTCGCGGTCGCGGCGGTGAGCCGGCCGCCGTTCTCGTTGATCAGCTTGACGCCCTTGATGCCGTCGAGCGTCGCGTCGAAGCGGATGCCTTCGTCGATGTGGTGCGTGTCGGTGGTGCCGTCAGCGCGGGTGATCTCGAGCGGGATGATTTCGTCCTTGAACTTGCCGGCCTGAGTCGCAGCGATCGCGCGCTGGTGGCTCTGGAAGGCGTATTCGTCGAGCTGTTCCTTCGACAGATCGTATTTATGCGCGACCATTTCCGCGCCGGTGAACTGGTTGAACTGGATGTTCGGGTAACGCTCTTCCATTCGCGGGCTCTTGTAGGTGCCGAGCCCAGCCTTGGCGGCGAGGATGCTGGGCGAGCCCATCGGCACGCGCGTCATGCTTTCCACGCCCGCGGCGATCACGATGTCCATGCTGCCGGACATCACTGCCTGTGCGGCGAAATGCAGCGCCTGCTGCGACGAGCCGCACTGCCGGTCGATCGAGGTGCCGGGCACCGATTCGGGAAGCTTCGACGCCAGCACCGCGTTGCGCCCGATGTTGACGGCTTGTTCGCCGGCCTGGCCGACGCAGCCCATGAGGACATCTTCGATCTGATCCGGCGCGGCGCCGGAGCGATCGACCAGCGCGTTGAGCACGGACGCGGCGAGATCGGCGGGATGCCAGCCGGCGAGACGGCCTCCCTTGCGCCCGCCAGCAGTGCGGGCAGCGGCGACGATATAGGCCTCGGCCATGGGTTTTCTCCCTGATGTTGGTTGTTTCGGCTTCACCGATAGCGGCGGATTTAAGGGGCGAGGGCCGATTTAGTCAATCAATCAATTAACGCTTGAGCCCGGCGCCGCGATGGGCTAATTGCGACGTCGATGGCAGCCCAACCGATCCCAGCGCTGGCGACCCGAGTACCGGTGGTGAAGAATTCCACCGCCGATAAGCTTTTGGTCGCGGCCGGCGAATTGATGATCGAGCGCAACTCGGTCGAAATCTCGCTGTCCGACATCGCGCACAAGTCCGGCGTCAACGCCGCGCTGGTGAAGTATCATTTCGGCAATAAGGACGGCCTGCTGCTGGCGCTGCTCGAGCGCGACGCCGCCCACGAGATGACCCATCTGGATTTTCTGCTGGCGCAGCCGCTGTCGCCGACGATGAAGATGAAGCTGCACATCGCCGGCATCATCAAGGCGTATCACCAGTTTCCGTATCTGAACCGGCTGATCCACTATTTGCTGCACGGCTCGAATCGCGAGGCTGCGGACGAAGTGACGAAGTTCTTCGTCGGTCCGTTGCTGGACTTCCACCGCAAGCTGATCGCCGAGGGCGTGGCGGCGGGCGAATTTCGCGATGTCGATCCGGTGCTGTTCTACACGACGCTGATCGGCGCTTGCGATCACCTGTTCTTCGGTAGGCAGACCATGATGCGTGCTGCGGGCGTCGGTCCGGTCACAGACGACGTCTGCCGCGCGTATGTCGCGCACATCGAACTGATTATCCTCGGTGGATTATTGCTGCGAAAGAGCGACCGTGCGTCGCGTTCACAGTCGGCCTCCGCGGCGACGAGTTAATAACAAGAAGAAACGACCCCAAGAAAAACTGCAGAGACCTTCATCCAGGACCCGGGACACGCCGAAGAAAATCCGAATAACAACAATAACGCCCAAGGACCAGTTCACGGAATCTGCCCGGAAGAGGCAGGCGGAATGGAACAGCAGGCACCCCCGGGACATCGTTTGAAGTGTTTCGAAAACAACAAGAAAACAGCCAGGAAACGCCCGAGTATCTTTGACGATCCGACCACGTCTCATCCTGCAGGCGGCCGTGCGGCGCGAGGGGTGAGAGCGCAACAAGAATCCGAGCCGAACAGCTCGCTCAGGGGCGCCCGCGCGCCTGAGAACGCCTTTTGACCAGGACGGCCGCGCCGCAATGGTGCAGAGCTTTCCGGAAACGATAAATCGGGGAAACGCCCAAGGGTCCGTTGAACATCCCGGTTCGAAAGCGCAAGAAGAGCACGCCAAAGGGCCCGACCGAGGTCCGTCGAACAGTTCAGGAAACGCCCGAGGATCGGCCCATCACGGCTTGACCGAAAGCTTCAAAAAGCGCCCAAGGAAAGGGATTACCAATGCAGTTGAAAGACGTCTCCGTTCTCATCACCGGTGGTGGATCGGGACTCGGCGCCGCGACGGCGCGTGCGATGGCCGCCAAGGGCGCCAAGGTCGCCGTGCTCGATATGAACAAGGACAACGCCGACAAGGTCGCGGCTGAAATCGGCGGCGTGGCCTGCGTGGGCGACGTGTCGCAGGAAGCGCCCGTCAAGGAAGCGATCGCCAAGGCGGAAGCCGCGCACGGCATCGTCCGCGTGCTGGTGAACTGCGCCGGCATCGGCGGCGCGGTGAAGACCGTCAGCAAGAACGGCGCCTATCCGCTCGATCACTTCACCCGCATCATCAACGTCAACCTGATCGGCAGCTTCAACTGCATCCGTCTCGTCGCCGAGCGCATGCAGAGCGCGCCGACGATCGGCGAAGAGCGCGGCGTCTGCATCAACACCGCGTCGGTCGCGGCGTATGACGGTCAGATCGGTCAGGCCGCGTACTCTGCCTCGAAGGGCGGCATCGTCGGCATGACCCTGCCGGTGGCGCGCGACCTCGCGTCGATGAACATCCGCGTCATGACCATCGCGCCCGGCCTGTTCCTGACGCCGCTGCTGATGGGCCTGTCGGAAGACGCCCGCAAGAGCCTCGGCGCCCAGGTGCCGCATCCGGCCCGTCTTGGCGATCCGTCGGAATACGCTTCGCTCGCGGTGCAGATCGTCGAGAACCCGATGCTGAACGGCGAAACCATCCGCCTCGACGGCGCCATCCGCATGGCGCCCCGGTAGTAACAACCTAACCCTCTCCCCTTGTGGGAGAGGGTGGCGAGCGAAGCTTGCCGGGTGAGGGGCGGGGGGGGGGGGCGGGCCCCCCCCCCGGGCGGCCCCGGGGCCGCC
>NZ_JAJNAL010000025.1 GCF_022271405.1 Rhodopseudomonas infernalis
TCCCGCGAACCGTGACGATCGCGTGTCGCCCCTCTCCTTGGGACGGGATGAAGGGACTATAGTCCTTATAGGAATATTGTCAAGAGCGATTGTCGATAGTCTGTAGCCCGGATGGAGCGAAGCGTAATCCGGGGAGCGTTGTCGATGCCGTCCCGGATTTCGCTTCGCTTCATCCGGGCTTCTGTAACGGGCCTTCGTTAGTCAATCCCTTTTGCTTGGTCCTTTCGCCGGCGACTTGCTTCTGTCCGGGATCGGCGCTGTGGCCGTCACCTTTAGGGGTGCGTAAGAGGAGCCAGCCGGCCAATCTACGGAAGCGTGGTTGTGAACCGACTTCCCGGATGGCGGCCTGACCGGATCCATCGTCCCGGCGAGGGGACCTCGCTCAAGAATGGCCTGGTGTCGTGGCCTTCCCGAACTCGATTGTTGCTCCTCGTCAGGCCAAGGCCAGCTTGGCGTTGGGATTGAACGGTTTGGCGTCGGCGAGCATCCGGTGCAGCACGACCGCCAGCTTACGCGCCAGCGCCACCTTGGCCTTGCGCAGGCCGGCGCGCCTGGCGATCCGCGTCGCCCAGCTCTTCAGCTCGGTGCAATTCTTGATCGGCTTCGTCAGCATGATGTGCGCGGCCTGATACAGCGCCTCGCGCACCGAAGCGTCGCCGATCTTGGTGATGCGCCCGGTGTAGTCGGTCTGCCCCGATTGATATTTCTTCGGCGTCAGCCCGAAGTGAGCACCGGCCGCTTTCGAAGACTTGAACCGAGCGGGATCATCGATCGCATTGGCGTAGGTGAGCGCCACGATCGGACCGACCGACGGCGTCGTCATCAGCAGGCGGGCCTGCGGCTGCGCCTTGGCGAGCCGCAGCACCTGCTTGTCCAGCCCTTTGAACTCGCGCAGCAGCACGGCATGCACCGCCAGCAGCGCCTTGGCGATCGAAGCCAGCGCGGCGTGGCCGTTCGTGAGTTCTTCGATTCGAGCCGCAAAGCTTCGCTCGGTCGTCTTGCCGACCTTCAGGCCGAAGCCGCGCAGCACCCCACGCAGGCTGTTCTCGACGTCGAGCAGCTTGGTCTGCACCAGCTTGCGCGCCGTCAGCACAGCGCGCACCTCCTGCGCTTCGATCGACTTGCAATGCACCGGCCGGAACCAACCGAGCCGCATCAGCTGCGCGATCGCGCGAGCGTCGTTGCGATCGGTCTTCACCGACATCGCCTTGAACGCATCGCGGACGTGACGCGTCTCGAGCAATTCGACCGCCAGCCCGGCCTCGCGCAACGCTGCGTATAGCCACTGCGACAGAGGCCCAGCCTCCAGCCCGATCCGCTCCAGCGGCATCGCCAGCGAACCGAACCAGGCGATCAGCGCTGCAGGCTCGCTCGCCACCTTCGCTTCCCGCACGATCCGCCCCGTCCCGTCGACGACACAGACCGCAGACTGTTCCAAAGAGACTTCGATTCCGGCATAGTGGTGCATGGTCGTTCCTCGATGATGCTTGGAGCGGGCTCGCCCGACTCCGTTGATTGACACCATCAGTTTGAGGGACGACCACCCTTCCGCCAATTCGCCAAGCTACCTGCTCGGCCTGGCCGGCCCGTTACCCCATCTACTGACGGAGTCAGTGCTCGCGTCGCCCTCACCCCCGCCCTCTCCCGCACGCGGGAGAGGGAGCGCGCTGCGATGCGGGGGGGAGTTATCGGAATCGCGGACTGAACGACGGCGATGGGTCACATCGCGTTGAGGCGCGCCTGGTGCTGTCTGGCCAGGTCCTCTTTGCGTTCGCTGTAGCGATCCGTCAGATAGGGGGACACTCCGCGCGTCAGACGGGTGAACTTCACCAGTTCCTCCATCACATCCACGATGCGGTCGTAGTACGATGACGCAAGCATCCTGCCGTGATCGTCGAACTGCTCGTAGGCCTTGGCGACCGACGACTGGTTCGGGATGGTGATCATCCGCATCCACCGCCCGAGCACGCGCATCTGATTGACCGCATTGAACGACTGCGAGCCGCCGCTGACCTGCATGACCGCCAGCGTCTTGTCCTGCGTCGGCCGAACCGCGCCGAGCGACAGCGGGATCCAGTCGATCTGAGTTTTCATGATGCCGGTCATGGCGCCGTGCCGCTCCGGGCTGCACCAAACCTGCCCTTCCGACCAGGTCACCAGGTCGCGCAATTCCTGCACCTTCGGATGATCCGCCGGCGCACCGTCCGGCAAGGGCAGGCCCGCGGGATCAAACACGCGCGCCTCCGCGCCGAAGGCCTGCAAAAGACGCGCTGCCTCCATCGTGGCAAACCGACTGAACGACCGCTCGCGCAAAGAGCCGTAGAGTAACAAGATCCGCGGACGATGTTGCGCGTGATCGCCAAGACGCGCCGGATCCGGCGTTGTGAAGGCGTTTGGAATGATGTGCGGAAGGTCTGCTGGATCGGTCATCGGGCTCCAGAAAGGTCGGTTGAACACAGCGACATTCTACTTGATCCGCGCTTATAATTCAATTATTCATGAATCATGGAAACACAACACGCGCTGAACGCCCTCTCCGCTCTGTCGCAGGAAACTCGCCTGGCGGTGTTTCGCATGCTGGTTCGTCGCGAGCCGGACGGCGTGGCGGCCGGCGATCTCGCCAAGGCGATCGGCGTGCCTGCCAACTCGATGTCGGTACATCTCGGCGTGCTGAGCCATGCCGGGCTCGTCACCTCCGAGCGTCGAAGCCGGTCGATCATCTATCGCGCCAACCTGGCCCGGTTCCGCGACCTGATGCTGTTCATGCTGAAGGACTGCTGCGACGGCCGAAGCGAGATCTGCGCACCGCTGATTGCGGACCTCACCACTCCCTGCTGCCCTTCGAAGGACTCCGTCGATGCCTGATCGCGTCTTCAACGTGCTGTTTCTTTGCACCGGAAACTCCGCCCGCTCGATCCTCGCCGAGAGTATCCTGCGCAAAGACGGTGGCGGCAAATTCAACGCCTTCTCGGCTGGCAGCCAGCCGAAGGGCGCGGTCAACCCGATCGCCCTCAAGGTGCTTGCCGAGAGCGGCTACCCGACCGCCGGCCTGCGTTCGAAGAGTTGGCTCGAATACGCGGAAGCTGACGCGCCGGTGATGGATTTCGTGTTCACGGTCTGCGACAACGCCGCCGGCGAAGCCTGCCCGGTGTGGCCTGGGCAGCCGATGACGGCGCATTGGGGGATCGAAGACCCTGCTGCGGTCGATGGCTTGGATCTCGATAAAGAGCGCGCGTTCTATCAGGCGTTTCGCTACCTCAAGAACCGCATCGGTGCGTTCACGGCACTGCCGATCAATCGTCTCGACGGCGTCGCGCTCGGGACCAAACTGCGGGAGATCGGTCACCTCGACGGGGCCAGCCACGGCCGTCCGGAGGTGGCGTGATGGACGTCGTAATCTATCACAATCCCGCCTGCGGCACCTCGCGCAACACGCTCGGCCTGATCCGCAATGCCGGCATCGAACCACACGTCATCGAGTATCTCAAATGCCCGCCCAACCGCGCCCTGCTGCAGCAGTTGATCGCGCGCGCCGGTCTCACGCCGCGGCAGGCGCTGCGCGAGAAGGGCACGCCATTCGCGGAGCTGAAGCTGGATGATCCGTCGCTCAGCGACGGCGACCTGCTCGACGCGATGATCGCGCATCCGATCCTGATCAACCGTCCCCTCGTGGTGACGCCGAAGGGCGTGCGGCTGTGTCGGCCTTCGGAAGAGGTGATCGACCTGTTGCCGCCGCAGCGCGGAGAGTTCTTCAAGGAAGACGGCGAGCAGGTGGTCGACGCCAGCGGCCGGCGCGTGGCGACCGCTTAGATCTCGACGCCGTAATCACGAGCCGAAGGTCGGCGCCGCACGACGACAGCCCGCAATTCGGCGCCCGCAACGAGGTGGATTGCTTCGTCGCTTCGCTCCTCGCAATGACGCAGAGGGTCAAGCAATCGACCCGCTCTCTGGCTGGAAAGTAGACTCTTATGTCCACCTTCGAACGCTATCTCACCCTCTGGGTCGCGCTGTGTATCGTCGTCGGCATCGGACTCGGGCACGTCATGCCGGGCGTCTTCCATGCAATCGGCGCCGCCGAGATCGCCAAGGTCAACCTGCCGGTCGCGGCGCTGATATGGCTGATGATCATTCCGATGCTGGTGAAGATCGACTTCGCCGCATTGACCCGCGTGCGGGAGCACTGGCGCGGCATCGGCGTGACGCTGTTCATCAACTGGGCCGTGAAGCCGTTCTCGATGGCGGCGCTGGCCTGGCTGTTCGTCGGCTGGCTGTTCCGCTCCTACTTGCCGGCGGATCAGATCAATTCCTACATCGCGGGCCTGATCATCCTCGCCGCCGCGCCCTGCACCGCAATGGTTTTCGTCTGGTCGAACCTGACCAAAGGCGAGCCGCATTTCACGCTGAGCCAGGTGGCGCTCAACGACACCATCATGGTGTTCGCGTTCGCGCCGATCGTCGGCCTGCTGCTCGGCCTGTCGGCCATCACCGTGCCGTGGGACACGCTGGTGCTGTCGGTGGTGCTGTACATCGTGGTGCCGGTGCTGATCGCACAGCTGCTGCGGCGGCAGGTGCTGGCGAGCGGCGGCGACGCGGGATTGCAGCGGCTGCTCGGCGTGTTCCAGCCGCTGTCGCTGGCGGCGCTGCTGGCGACGCTGGTGCTACTGTTCGGCTTCCAGGGCGAACAGATCATCAGGCAGCCACTGGTGATCGCCCTGCTCGCGGTGCCGATCCTGATCCAGGTGTATTTCAATGCAGGCCTGGCCTATCTGCTCAACCGCTTCGCCGGCGAACAGCATTGCGTCGCCGGACCTTCGGCGCTGATCGCCGCCAGCAACTTCTTCGAACTGGCGGTGGCAGCCGCGATCAGCCTGTTCGGGTTTGAGTCCGGCGCGGCGCTGGCCACGGTGGTCGGCGTTCTGATCGAGGTCCCGGTGATGCTCACAGTGGTGTGGATCGTGAACCGCAGCCGCGGCTGGTACGACGCCCCCACGGCTGCGGCACACCGCGCGACCGAGCCGGCGCCCCGATCCGGAATGCCGGGCGCATAGACGCGAGGCGGTGGAAGCGAAACTGGAGGTAATATAGGAAGGGTAACCCGGCTGCGCGTTTCCGCGGCACGCCGGCTGCCGATCCGATCGCGGCTCCGGAAGCGAGGAATGATTGGCGCTTTGGCTCGTCTTGCAGTAAACGTTCCCGACCTCCCATCATCGCCTGCCGCTTGCGGCCGCGGATTGTCTCGGCTCGACTCGAGCCGTCGGGATTTCCCATTCGGCGTTATCGCCCAGAAGGTTGCCTGCCCGTGCCATTTTCGTCTTCCCCCCCGCCGCTCGCCCGAGCTCTGGCGGAGCGCAATTATTCCGAGGCGACGCCGGTGCAGAGCGCCGTGCTGGCGCCGGACGCCGCCGGGCGCGACCTGCTGGTTTCGGCGCAGACCGGCTCCGGCAAGACCGTCGCCTACGGCCTCGCCATCGCCCGCGACCTTCTCGGCGACGCCGAGCGCTTCGAACGCGCCGCCGCGCCGCTGGCGCTGATCGTGGCGCCGACCCGCGAGCTGGCCCTGCAGGTGCACCGCGAACTCGGCTGGCTGTATGGCGAGGCCGGCGCGCGCGTCGTGTCCTGCGTCGGCGGCATGGATCCGCGCCGCGAGCAGCGCGAGCTGGAAGCAGGCGCGCATATCGTGGTCGGCACGCCCGGCCGGTTGTGCGACCATCTGCGCCGCCACCGGCTCGACGTCTCCGAGCTGAAAGCGGTCGTGCTCGACGAGGCCGACGAGATGCTCGATCTCGGCTTCCGCGAGGACATGGAGTTCATCCTCAAGACCACGCCGGAGAGCCGCCGCACGCTGCTGTTCAGCGCGACGCTGCCGCGCACGATCATCACCCTGGCCAAAACCTATCAGCACGACGCCTTCCGGATCGAAGTCGCCGGCACCGACGGCGGCCACGCCGATATCGAATATCGCGCCATCCGGATCGCGCCGAGCGACGCCGAGCACGCCGTGGTCAACACGCTGCGCTACGTCGAGTCGCCGACCGCGATCGTGTTCTGCGCCACGCGCAGCGGCGTGACGCATCTGCAGACCGCGCTGCTCGAGCGCGGCTTCTCGGTGGTGGCGCTATCCGGCGAACTCACCCAGAACGAACGCACCAATGCGCTGAACGCGCTGCGCGACGGCCGCGCCCGCGTCTGCGTCGCCACCGACGTCGCGGCGCGCGGCATCGACCTGCCCAATCTCGGCCTGGTGATTCATGCCGATCTGCCGAACGATCCTGAAGTGATGCAGCATCGCTCCGGCCGCACCGGGCGCGCCGGCAAGAAGGGCATCAGCGTGTTGCTGGTCCCGCCGGCACGTCGGCGGCGCGCCGAGACGCTGCTCAATCTCGCCGGCATCGACGCGGTGTGGGGCACCGCGCCGCAGGCCGAGGAGATCCGCGCGCTCGATCAGCAGCGCATGCTGCAGGACGAACTGTTCACCGAAGAAGCCAGCCCCGACGATCAGGCGATGGCGCAGACGCTGCTCGCGGAGCGCGGCGCCGAACAGATCGCGGTGGCGCTGGCGCGGCTGTATCGCGCCCGGCTGCCGGCCCCCGAAGACATTCTCGATCCGGGCGAACGCTCGGCCCGCGGCCGCGACGATCGTGCTGCGCGCGCACCGCGTGAGGAACGCGATTATGGTCCGCGCGACAAGGGGCCGCGAGCACGCTCGGGTAAAGCCGGCGAGAAGCACAGCATGGCCGACGGCGTGTGGTTTCGCGCCGCGATCGGCAAGCGCAAGAATGCCGAGGCGCGCTGGCTGCTGCCGATGATCTGCCGCCGCGGCGGCATCACCCGGCAGGACATCGGGGCGATCCGCATTCTCGATACGACGACCGAGTTCGAAATCTCGGCGGCGGCCGCGGTCGATTTTGCCGCGCAGATCAAGCGGCCCGACAAGGACGACAACATCCGCATCGAGCCGCTGATCGGCGCCAAGCCGATCGAGGAGCGCCCCGAGCGCCCGGCCGCGAAGGCCTCGCACGAGACGAAGGCGCCGTACGAGCGCAAATCCGAGCGCGCGACGCGCCACAGCAAGCGACCGGATTCGTGGTCGCCGCAAATCGAGCCGCTGGCCGATCCGCGCCGCGACGATCGACCGCGTAGCAAGAGCTTCGACGATCAGCGCGCGCCGCGCGGCAAGGATGCGGGCTTCAAGGACGCCGGCTTCCGTGCCGGCAACGACGGGCTGAAGAAGAAGGACGGCTTCAAGAAGGACAGCTTCACGCCGGAGGGGTTCAAGAAGAAGCCGAAGTCACGCGACGACAAGCCGGCCTATGTCAGCAAGGCGCGCCGCGCCGATCCGTCGGCCAAGAGCCCGAGCTTCAAGAAAAAGGCGAAGACCAAGTTCCGCGGCTGAGCGCGCGGAATTCACGTCGCGGAAGATACACGGAGGGTGGGCAAAGGCGCGCAGCGCCGTGCCCACCCCAATCCTCGACAAACTACGCGTGGGCACGCTTCGCTTTGCCCACCCTACGACGACTGGCGATGCCCCCGTTGTTCGGTGGCACCCACCATCCACAGCGCGGCGCGCTGGCTTAGGCCGCCTTGCGCTTGCGCGAGTTGGTCTTCTTCGCGGCGGGCTTCGGCGCGGCGGTCTTGACGGTGGCGATCTGGGTCAGGGACTGCGTGAGCAACTCGCGCTGGGCGCTCAGCCAGAACGCATCGGCATTGCCCTCGGGCCGGCCGGCCTCGTTCCACATGTGATAGGCGCGCTCGCGGATGGCTTGGTCCATGTCCTGCATTGGAAACTCCTGTTGCGTTGCGGCGACGATGCCGCGACGCGGTTAACAAATCACCAATCGCAGCGCGGCCCGCACGCAAGTGATTAGTCCGCGATGATTTCGATCAAATGATATGCGCGCCCGCCCGATCACCACAACTCACTCGGCCCGGGGCTGTCTGCGCGGGCATCCCGGCCCGCCATATCAACGGCGTAAATCCGATCCACGCTGTCGCCGCAGGATCAGGCCGCGTGGAGAGCAGGAATGCAACGGTTGAACGTGGTCGTCGTGGCGGCCGTGCTGCTCGCCTCGACAGCGCCGGCCTCTGCCGATCCGGCGCTGTCGCTTCCGATCGCCTGCACGGTCGGCCGCGATTGCTACATCCAGAACTACGTCGATCACGATAGCACCGCCGGCTCGCAGGACTATCATTGTGGCCCCCGCACCTACGACACGCACAACGGCACCGACTTTCGACTGCCCGACACGGCCACGCAGCGGCGCGGCGTTGCGGTGCTGGCGGTCGCCGATGGTGTCGTCGAACGAACCCCGGATTCGATGGCCGACATCTCCACCCAGACCACCGGCCGCGCGGCGGTGCGTGGCAAGGAGTGCGGCAACGGGCTCGTCATTCGCCATGCCGACGGGTGGACATCGCAATACTGCCACCTCGCCCACACCAGTCTCGTCGTCAAACCGGGGCAACAAGTGAAGTCGGGAGACAAGCTCGGCCAGGTCGGGCTGTCGGGCGATACCGAGTTTCCGCATGTTCACGTCAGCATCCGCAAGGACGGCAAGATCGTCGATCCGTTCGCCTACCCGGACAGCGCGAGCTGCGGTCCTGGGCAGTCGCTCTGGCAGCCGGCGCTGCAGCCGCAGCTGCAATATCGCCCCACCGAAGTGCTCAATGTCGGCTTCTCGTCGCAGACCGTCACCATGGAGTCGATCGAACAGGGGCAGTCCAACGAGCTCTCCAAAGACGGCCCGATCATCGCCTATGCCCGAACCATCGGCCTGCGCGCCGGCGACGTGCAATCGTTGAAGGTGACGTTGCCGGACGGCAAGACCCTGGTGGAGCGGACCTTCCCGCCGTCGGAAGGCAACAAGGCCCAGGCCTTCATCGCGCTCGGCAAGCGCAACGCCGCCGTCACCGGCCGCCTCAGCGCGACCTACACCATCACCCGCGACGGCGCGGACGTGCTGCAGCGCAGTTTCGACGCCGACTTGAACTAGTCGAGGGGAGCTACCCCGTCCCCCTCTTGCGTCATTCCGGGTCTACGCCGCTGCGCAGCGCATTCCGGAATGACGCACAGGCTGGTTCCGGCTGGTGAGTGATGGCGGTGAGCCCGCTGGAGTTCGGATCAAGCGAAGCGAAATCCATGGATCGGCGGGCGTAACAGGCGCAAGGTGGAGCGATCGACGCCGGGCTGCGGCCGTGAGTCGTCGATGCGATGCCGATCGAACCGATCGCCGCCAAGTTACGTCCCGTTTCACATCCAACAGGAGACCGCT
The DNA here is from genome assembly GCF_022271405.1 of Rhodopseudomonas infernalis. Classification (GTDB taxonomy): domain Bacteria; phylum Pseudomonadota; class Alphaproteobacteria; order Rhizobiales; family Xanthobacteraceae; genus Rhodopseudomonas; species Rhodopseudomonas infernalis. The sequence continues at coordinate 9,270 of NZ_JAJNAL010000025.1, forward strand.
ATGGCCAAGGGCGAGCAAAAGGGTAATCGCGAAGTCAAGAAACCCAAGAAGGAAAAGGTCAAAACAATCGCCGCCGCGCCGAGCCAGAAGACCGGCGGCTGGCAGCCGACCCAGGGTGGGACCGGCAAGAAGAAATAGCAGACGAGGTCGAGGCAATCAGGTCAGGGACGGATTCGCTTGCGACTTCTTGCTCGTCATTCCGGGGCGCGTCGCAAAGCGACGCGAACCCGGAATCTGTATTCACGGGTGAACGGAGCGATATCCGGGAGTCGGAAGCGCTTCGACGAGACTCCCGGGTGTCGCTTCGCTCACCCGGGCTGCGCTCGCTAGGGCTGCAAGCTGGCGTCATCCGACCCGCACGGTGAATTCGTTGCCGCGGCCTTCGTCGATGTCGAGCGACTGGGAGAAGTAACCGTTGGCGGGCGTGCGGACGTAGTCGAGATAGTCCTGCGCGAAGGCGTTCTCCCCGAGGATCACGGCGCCGGGCGTCAGCCGTGGCTCGATCAGTTTGAGCATCGGCAGGTACAGCGAAAACGCGCCGTCGATCGATAGAACATCGACCTCGCCGCCGATATCCTTGAGCGTTTCGAGCGCATCGCCCTGGCGGATCTCCACCAGATCGGCAAGCCCGGCCGCTTCGAGGTGAGCCCGCGCCCGCGTCACCTTGGTAGGTTGCAACTCGGAGCCGATCAGCTGTCCGCCGCCATTGTCGCGCAGCGCAGCCGCAAGGTAGATCGTCGAGACCCCCATCGACGTGCCGAACTCGACGATCCGGGTCGCCCTGCGGGCGCGCACCATTGCGTAGAGGAAGCGGCCATAGGCCGGAGAGATCGCCAGGAAATGATCGGCGTGATCCCGATACATCGTTCCGTAGTTCGCCCGCTCCTCGTCGATGAATTTGGCGGCCGCATCCTTCAGCGTTGCGCCGGCCGCCTCGACCTTCGCCATCATCTCGGCCATCAGGCCGCGATCGGCCGCTTCGGCATCGGCGTGGAGTTTGTCGAGCGTCTCTGCGACGCGCTTGCTGCTCAGTGACGTCATGAAAGTCCCTTTCGGTGATGCCGTGACCGTTTCGGCCTCGACTATCCGTGTGCGTAAAGGGACGTCGTCCTGGCGTCATTCCGAAGTCTGGACAAATTGTTATCCAGTTACGCCAGACCGCATGGTAGATTGAACGATGCCCATCCTTACAGACAGCTCCTCTGCGTCCGACTGGACCGAACCCGACGAGGTCGCGCGCCCGGTCGTTACCTACGGGATGGAATCGAACAGGATCAGCTCGTTCGAGCTCGACCCGCACTGCCATGCCAAAAGCCAGATCATGCTGGTGCAGCGCGGCGCGCTGAGTTGCCGGGTGGAGGGCGGGCTGTGGATCGTCCCGCCGCGTAGCGCGGTCTGGATCCCAAGCGGCGCGATGCATGCCATCACGGCGACCGGCACGCTCGAAGGCTACAGTGCGTTCGTCGCCGCCGACATCGATGCAGGGCTACCGCAACGCTGCTGCAGCGTCTCGGTGACGCCGCTGCTCCGCGAACTGCTGTTCCGGGCCGCCCGCCTGCCGTTGTTGTACGACGAGGGCGGCGTGAATTCGCGATTGATCGCGGTGTTGCTCGACGAGATCGCGGCTGCCGAGATCGAGGACCTGCATCTGCCGATGCCGGTCGATCCGCGGCTGCGCACCCTGGCCGACCTGATGATGACCGCGCCCGCCGACCGCGGCTCGCTGCAGGGCTGGGCGGAGCGCGCCGGGATGAGCGAGCGGACGCTGGGGCGGCTGATCAGCCGCGAGACCGGAATGAGCTTCGGGCGCTGGCGGCAACAACTCGGCGTCATGCTCGCCGTGCAGTGGCTGGCCGGCGGCGCCTCGATCCAGCAGGTGGCCGCAGACCTCGGCTACGAAAGCGTGCCGAGCTTCGTCACCATGTTCCGCAAGACGCTGGGCACGTCCCCGGGCCGCTACATGGCGGAGCGCTACGCGGGAAGAAGTGCGGGGTGATAGGCGAGCGTAGTTCGACCGCAGCGACCGGTTTCTGTCGCAACGTGCGGACGGGTGGGCGGACACGTAGGGCGCAGTTCGGTTGGTGAACAGATGGCGGTGCGTTTGGAGGGCCTGACCGCAATAGCGCCCGCCCCTCTTTCGTCATTCCAGGGCGCCCGCACTTGCGGGCGAACCCGGAATCCATAACCACCCGCGTCGCGACAAGGCGTAGGCCGGATGAGCGCAGCGATCCGGGGCGACGCATCTGAATCGAATCCCGGAGATCGCTGCGCTCACCCGCGCTAGGCTGGCCAGCGAGAGCATTGGTGATTGACCACAACGGCCGGCATCCTATTCTAGCTAGACTTCGAGCCAGATAGGTCCACCGAGATGGCCGAGCGCAGCTGGTCAGTGCAGGACGCCAAGAGCCGCTTCAGCGAGGTCATCGAAGCCGCGCGCCAGAGCCCGCAAACCGTGACCAAGCACGGTAAGCCTGCCGTCGTTGTGGTCGACGTCACCGAGTACGAACGCCTGCAGCAACTCGACCGCGCCAGCGCGCCGTCGTTCGCCGATGTGCTGCTGGCCATGCCGCAGGACGATGGCGAATTTTCGCGCGACGCCGTCCGGATGCGCGATCTCAATCTGTGATGTTTCTGATCGACACCGGTATCGACTAGTTCGCAGGGCGGTTAGCCGAAGGCGTAACCCGCCGACAGCCGCAGGGGCTTGTCTCGGCGTAATGGCGGATTACGCTGCGCTAATCCGCCCTACGGGTTGCACGATGATCATAGTCCCTAATAACAATGACCGCTGGCAATTGCTCACGCCGCGCAACATCGCCGTAAGGCGGCTATGGGGATGGGGCTATTCGGTGCAAAAAATACTCGCGGCATCAGAGCCGAAGCCTCGCGAAAGCGCGTCGCTCGTCATTGCGTCGGATTTTGGCGGTGAGCACAAACATGCCACGCATCTCATCTACTGCTACCTTCTCGTGCGTGGTGGTATGCGCGATTGGCTGTCCTCGACAGCGGCTGTTCGCAGACACCTCACCGACACACGTAGAATGGCCTACAAGCGGCTCGATGATCGGTTGCGGCAAAACGCACTTATACCTTTCCTAACCGCAGCTGCGGGACTCGATGGGCATCTCGTAGCAATAGCTATTGATAAGAGAAAGAAGTGGCTATCAACTGCGCCGGGCTCTTCGGATCGATTGCTACGCGAACTGAACCTGAACGCAACCTGGAACGCGCGTGCATTGGAGGGCATGCTCCGAAAAGTCCACATCACGGCGATCCTGCTTTCGCTTTGGTCGCGCCCCCATAGCAACGTCACATGGATCACGGACCAGGACGAATTCGTTGCGAACGATTTGCGTCATGATGATGCTCTCTTAGCCGCTGCGCGGTACTCGTCGTTCTACATCGACCACCCGATGGGCGTCTTTCGCCTCAATACCACGGGGCAAGACGCGGATGCGGGCGACTTTGAAGACATATGCGCTGTTCCGGACTTGGCTGCTGGCATGTTGTCTGACGTTTCGACACGACTTCGAAACAGGGGGGCGGAAGACAGGCTCTGGAAGCTATCTTCGGACCTTCCACCTAAGGCCGAGGTCATCGCCGATTGGTTCTGGGACGACGCCATGGTGCTGCGAAAGACCCTCATCTCGATCGACGTGCATGGTGACAAGTTTGGGGTTCGCAAAGTGTCGATGATGATGCAATCGCCAGACGACCAATCGGCTATCTCTCCAAACGAACCGCTATGATTGCGGGTCTTTAGCCATTCTCTGTAACACTAAAAGTGTATGACCATTCCTTGTTCTTAGGCGCTCGACTGCAAATGGAAAGACAATTCAGAGGAAGCGCACCTTAGGCATGCCTCGCCATACAGCAGAAGCCCCGGAGCATCGCTCCGGGGCTTCGTTTCTGTCAGATGGATGGCCGCGCCTTCGCCCGGCCATGACGCTCTGAGCGAGTAGCAGCAGCCACGCCCTGCGCGACCGCCGCCCTCCCCGCATCAATACCGATAATGATCCGCCTTGAACGGCCCCTCGACCTTGACGCCGATGTAATCCGCCTGGTCCTTGCGCAGTTCGGTCAGCTTGACGCCGATCTTGGCGAGGTGGAGCCGCGCCACCTTCTCGTCCAGCGACTTCGGCAGGACGTAGACTTCCTTCTTGTACTTGCCGTCCTTGTTGTTGGCGAACAGTTCGATCTGCGCCAGCGTCTGGTTGGTGAACGACGCCGACATCACGAAGGAGGGATGGCCGGTGGCGTTGCCGAGGTTGACGAGGCGGCCTTCCGACAGCAGCACGATGCGCTTGCCGTCCGGGAAGGTGATCTCGTCGACCTGCGGCTTGATGTTGTCCCACTTCAGGTTCTTCAGATGCGCGATCTGAATCTCGTTGTCGAAGTGGCCGATGTTGCAAACGATGGCGCGATCCTTCATCGCGCGCATGTGCTCGATGGTGATGATGTCCTTGTTGCCGGTGGCGGTGACGAAGATGTCGGCGCGGGGCGCGGCGTCTTCCATCGTCACCACTTCGTAGCCTTCCATCGCCGCCTGCAGCGCGCAGATCGGATCGACTTCCGACACCATGACGCGGGCGCCGGCCTGGCGCAGCGACGCCGCAGAGCCCTTGCCGACGTCGCCGAAGCCGGCGACCATCGCGACCTTGCCGGACATCATCACGTCGGTGCCGCGGCGGATGCCGTCGACCAGCGATTCACGGCAACCATAGAGGTTGTCGAACTTCGACTTGGTGACCGAGTCGTTGACGTTGATCGCCGGCCACAGCAGCGTGCCGGCCTTCTGCATGTCGTAGAGGCGGTGCACGCCCGTGGTGGTCTCTTCGGAGACGCCCATGATGTTCTTGGCGATCTCGGCGAAGTAACCCTTCGGCTTCTCCTTGAGCTGCTTCTTCAAGAGCGCGAAGAAGATCACTTCCTCGTCGGAGCCGGGCTTATCGAGGAAGGCGGTGTCGCCGTTCTCGGCGCGCAGGCCGAGATGGACGTACATGGTGGCGTCGCCGCCGTCATCGAGGATCATGTTCGGGGTGCCGCCGCCGTGCCAGTCGAACATCCGGGCGGTGTAGGCCCAGTAATCCTCGAGGCTCTCGCCCTTGATGGCGAACACCGGAATTCCGGCAGCGGCGATCGCCGCGGCGGCGTGATCCTGGGTCGAATAGATGTTGCACGACACCCAGCGCACATCGGCGCCGAGCGCCGTCAGCGTCTCGATCAGCACCGCGGTCTGGATCGTCATGTGCAGCGAGCCGGCGATCCGCGCGCCCTTGAGCGGCTGCTTCGGGCCGTATTCCTCGCGCGTCGCCATCAGGCCGGGCATTTCGGTCTCGGCCAGCGAGATCTCCTTGCGGCCGAAATCGGCGAGGCCGATGTCCTTGACGATGTAGTCGGTGAAGGTGGCGGTCATGCGGATGGGTTTCCTGATTTCGGTGTCAGACGAACTGAGCACTACAAACTAATTGGGGCACTTTGAGGCACTGCGCCTCTTCTCCCCGCTTGCGGGGAGAAGGGTGGGATGAGGGGGCGTCTCCGCGAGTCCGAACGGCTCGGCTACGCGGAGGCGCCCCCTCACCCGCCCGGCTTCGCTGCGCTACGCCGGGCGACCTCTCCCCGCTCGCGGGGAGAGGTTAGAGAAGGCGTCGTTGCTCACTTAAACCGCGCGCTTGAGCGCGTCGGCAAGATCGGTCTTCTCCCAGGAGAAGCCGCCGTCGGCGTCCGGGGTGCGGCCGAAATGGCCGTAGGACGAGGTGCGGGCGTAGATCGGCTTGTTGAGATCGAGATGGGTGCGGATGCCGCGCGGGGTCAGGTCCATCGCCTCGGCGACCGCCTTCTCGAGCTTGTCTTCCGAAACCTTTCCGGTGCCGTGGGTGTCGATGTAGATCGACAGCGGCCGCGCCACGCCGATGGCGTAGGCGAGCTGCAGCGTGCAGCGATCGGCGAGACCGGCCGCGACGATGTTCTTGGCGAGGTAGCGCGACGCATAGGCGGCCGAGCGGTCGACCTTGGTCGGATCCTTGCCGGAGAACGCGCCGCCGCCATGCGGGGCCGCGCCGCCGTAAGTATCAACGATGATCTTGCGGCCGGTCAGGCCGGTGTCGCCGTCCGGGCCGCCGATGAAGAACTTGCCGGTGGGATTGATGTGCCAAATCGTCTTGTCGGAGATCCAGTCGGCCGGCAGCGCCTGGCGGACATAGGGCTCGACGCGCTCGCGGACCTGGGCGGAGGTCATGTCCTCGATCAGATGCTGGTGCGACACCACGATCTCGCGGACGCCGACCGGCTTGCCGTTCTCGTACTGGATGGTGACCTGGCTCTTGCTATCCGGGCCCAGCACCTTCTCCTTGCCGGAGTGGCGGGCTTCGGAGATCAGCCGCAGGATCTTGTGGGCGTAGAAGATCGGCGCCGGCATCAGGTCGGGCGTCTCGTTGGTGGCGTAGCCGAACATGATGCCCTGGTCGCCGGCGCCCTCTTCCTTGTTGGTGCCGGGCTGCAGCGCGTCGACGCCCTGGGCGATATCGGCCGACTGCGGATGCAGCAGGATCTCGATGTCGCAGTTTTCCCAGTGGAAGCCGTCCTGCTCGTAGCCGATGTCCTTGATGGCGGCGCGGACGACGCCTTCGATCTGGTCGTTGGTCACCGAGGCCGGGCCACGGGTTTCGCCGGCGATCACCACCTTGTTGGTCGTCGCGAGCGTTTCGCACGCGGCGCGGATCGCCCACGGATCGATGCCGGCTTTCGGCCCTTCGCGGAAGAACAGATCTACGACTTCGTCAGAGATCCGATCGCAGACCTTGTCCGGATGACCTTCAGAAACCGACTCACTCGTGAACAAATAAGACGCGCGCATCTAACAACCCCTTATCCGCCGAACCCCGGCGGCGCTTTCGTGAATGTTATCCCTGAAAGTCAATCGCGCCGACGCGAGATGACGTAGGATTCGTCGTAGAACCAGAGCCCGCTGTGCTTGCGCAAAACCTCTCTGGTGGCCTTCAGATACTGGTCGCCCTGGGTCGTCTCCGTCAGCCGGTCGTCTTCGATCTGGGCGACATAGACTGCGGCATTCCAGGCTGCAAAGGCCGTCGAATTGCCGATCGACCCCGTGACCTCATTGGGTAGCGCCTCCATATCATAACGAAATATCGACCGGCTATCCGCGTAAGCGTTAAAGTTGAGGTCCCGGCCGGCGGCCCCCAACTCGTACTTCACGGCCCGCAGCAGCTCGTGGCGGCTGACCGAGAACGGATTTTCGTCCGGCCATACCGCCTGGACGATTTCCAACCCCGGATCCTGGCCGTGAGAGTGGATTCCGATCAGCCGGCCCCCGGCCCGCAGCGCCCGTGCGAGCGGCGCGATGATCCGCTTCGCCCGAAAGTTGACGCTGGATTTCGCCCGATACGGCTGCGAGGCGATGATCAGATCGAAATTCGCCTCGGTCTTGCCGGCGCGCGGGATGATCGAATCCAGCAGGAAACGGTGATCTTCCCGGTACAGCACGATCGCCACCGGCCGCTCGTAGACCGGCATGCCGGAGCGTGGGCTCACGGCGGCGCGCCAGTTTTCCTGCAGAAAAGGCGCCAGCTCGGCAATCTGGGTCTCAAATTCGCCCGACGACGCGCCGCGCAGCGCCACCTCGTGCCAGATCATGCCGGCGGCGGCGGTGGGCGAAGCCGGCGTCAGCCACGGCGCTTCGGCGTAATACATATTGGTGAAGACGAACACCGACGCCGGGTGCTCGAACAGCCGGTCCGCCACCTTGTCCAGCGTCAGCCGCAGATCCTCGAGGCTGAGCTCCTTGCCGGCGACATAGAACGGCATGTGCGGGAACCGGCCGTGCATCGCCCGCAGCACGCGGGCCAGTACCGTGCCGTCGCCGCAGCCGGCGTCGAATACCCGCAGCGCCGGCGGTCGCGGATGAATGCTGCCGAGTTCCAGCGCGACGCGGTCCGCCACCACCCGCTTCTCGCTGCAGGTGTGAACGAACAGCAGATATTTCTGACGATTTTCGAAGAACCGGAAGTTGCTGCGCGGATCGCGCCGCTCCGGCGGCACCACAAGCCCGCGCGGCGGCGGCGGATTGCCGAGCCCGGCGGCGACGAAAGCCTCGATCCGGTCCAGCGTATCGACCGTGATCCGCTTCCCCTCGCGCAACCGCTGCACCAGCTTGCCGTCATTGACCGCACGCCGACCAAACGTGGTCTCGGCCATCCCCGCCAGGCGGCAATAGTCCGAGATCCGGCCGAGGAGCTGGTCGTTCTTCATAAAACCATGGTGGGCAGATCGCGATCGTAGGTCAACCCCACCATGCCTTTCCCACGACCAAAAGACAATGGGGCCCGCTGCGGCGGGCTGGAAAGGGTGGGACGATGCGGGGCGGTGGAGCGGCACGCCTTGGTGGGCCCGGCAGGACTCGAACCTGCAACCAGACCGTTATGAGCGGCCGGCTCTAACCATTGAGCTACAGGCCCCGCCGGGCGCCGCGAGGCGGCGGACGGTGCGGGGACGGCATACAATGGCGGGGTCGGCGCGGCAATGTTTGGCTAAGGCGAGCTGGAGCATTGGGTAACATCTGTGCGCAGAACAAAAATGCCTGGCGATTGAAGCCGGCACGAGCCCGCGGCAGTGACCGAAGCACAGATCGTTCGAGCGGACTGGAAGAACGCCATACAAGGCACCCGACCAGTTCGGGCCCGGTGCACAGACTCGACAATGCGCCTTCGACAAGCCGAGGCAATGCGGCTGACGAAAGCCACCGTCGACGCATGTCCTGATTGGCGCCGGCCCTTACTCGACGGGCGAGAGTTGTCTCAGTCTTGACTCATACGGCAACAGGCCGCTGCCCGAATGACAGTTGAAATATTCGAAGCAGGGGTTGCTCGCATCGAGAATGAAGATCTCGTTGTAGGTGCGAAGCTGCAACGCATCCTGGAATTTCCTGCGTGCCGCCATGGCTCGCGCATAGATCGACAGATGGGTCGGATGATGCTCGGCCCACGATTCCAGATGACCGAGCGACAGGAAGTGGCCGAGCGAATAGGCCTCCGCCATCGGGCGGTCGGTGCCCTCCACGGCCACGACCTGGCGCAATGCCAAACAGCCGGTCTCCTGCGGATGATCGCGCAAATAGGCCATCCCCTCATCGAGCTTCGGCTTGATGCGCTCGAAATAGTCCTTGAGTTGCTCGCCCTCGCAGGCCTGCCACGAAACCCCGGACCGGATCACGGCCAGATTGGCGGGCGGCTGGATCACCCGATGACCGGACGCGGTGGCGTTGCTGGCTGTCTCCCCGGCCGGCTGATCGAGCCGCGCGACGGCCGGCTCGAACATGTCGTCGGCCGATGCAGGGATCCGGTCGCGAGCCGCGCCCCAATAGCCGGTGCCCTCCGTGGTCTGCAGCCCGGACGCCGGGCAGCCGGAAACCCCGCGGCGAAATTCCTTAAACGTGATCGTTTCCGCACGCTGGGCGTTGACGATCACCGGCTCCCACCACACCCCGACCCGCTGCGTCAGAATGTGCTCGCGCCACTCCGCAACGGGCGCGCTGCTCGACCAGGCGTGATAGGCGGAAGCGTCGAGCCAATACAGGGCCACGACATGATTGAGGTAGCCGCTCTTGTCGGTGAAGACGGCGTCGTCCTTGTAGTCCGGCGCGTGTGGTGCAGCCTGAACAAGTGCACCGGATTTCGCCAGTGCAGCCCTGAGCTCTTCCGGATGCTGCGATTGAATGCCGAGGAACAGCACGGCGATCCGGGACGACGGCGCAAGAGCCGCCGAGTATCGCGTGATCGGCGCCGTGTGGCCTGCGGGCCGCCGCAGCGGGAAGCGCCGCACCGGGCAACCGCCTGCGGCTGTGCCCGATGCCGTGCCACGATCGGCGTCAAGGTCGACCATCACTCACCGTTCGCGAAGGCGCGCAGCTTCGGATCCTGATCGATCATCTTCAGAAAGCGATCGTCGATATAGGTTTTCGCGTCCGGAATGGATTTGAGTGTGCCGGTACTCACGAGATAGGCGGCAAGATCGTCGTTCCATTTGTCGACGGTCGACGGCCCCTTGCTGCGATCGAAGATCTGCAGCTCCTCCGCCAGCGTGAAGGTCTTGCGGCGATCATGGTCGATCTCGAGGAAGTGGTCGCTCAGCGAAACGCCGTTCGCCTCGTTGAACTTCTTCAAATAAGCCAAAGTCCCGGCCCGGTTCTTCTTCTGCCAGCCGACGGCCCGCAGATACACCGCGAGTGCCTTGGCGACCTGTTCGGGCTTTGCCTTGGCATATTCCGACGTGACGACGAAGGACGACGTGACGAACGCGTTGGCGAGCTGGCCGTTGCAGATTTCCTTGGCGTCGGCTTTGTCCTGGAGGACATAGGCGAATGGCGCCCACGACGCGGCGATGGTGCCGTTGCCGTTCGAGTATGCGGAAATCAGCTGCGGCGGCGCCAGGTTGACGATCTGCACGTCATCGCGTGTCAGGCCGAATTTCTTCAGACAGGCCAGCGCCGAGTACTCGCCGGTCGAGTTGGTGGTGACGAGCAATTGCTTGCCCTTCAGCATCGCTGGATTCTTGAGGATCGCATCGGCGTCCGCCGCGCGGGCGACCGTCGCCGTCACTGCGGATTCGTCGGTCTGAATCGCGATCGACTGGAGGCCGAGCCGGACGCCGCCGAGGACGGCCGGGGGACCGCCGGTGCCGCCGAGGTCCCAGGACTGCATCGCCGAGATCTGCTGCGGCCCGGCGGGGAAGACCGAGAACTGTGGCTCGATCCCTACTTCCTTCCAGTAACCAAGCTCGGAGGCGACATAGAACGGCAGCGCCCAATACAGCGGCTGATACGAAATCCGCATCGGCTCCGCCCGGGCGCCGGCCACGGGACCGGTCGATGCGAGGACGAGTGCAGCAAGGCCTCCAAGAACGTGACGAAGCGACATAAGGTTCTCCAATGAACGGGCTCAGCTCGCGATGGATAGTTTCCGACGATTGTCTGCCTGCGGTTGCGCAGCGCCGCTGTCGCGCAGCAGCCGCCAAACCTGGGTGCGGAGATGGACGAACGACTCCAGCTCCATCACGTCTTCGACCGGCTTGACGTCCCAGCCCTCGTCTTTGCGGACGCTCTGGACTTCGATGACCTCGCGAATGCGGCCGGGGCGCCCGGCCATCACCACCACGCGATCGGCGAGGTAGACGGCTTCTTCCACACTGTGAGTGATGAACAGCACCGTACGGCGACGCTCCGCGGTGACCCGGATGAGTTCTTCCTGCATCTCGATGCGCGTCTGCGCATCCAGCGCGCCGAACGGCTCGTCCATCAGCAGCAATTGCGGATCGAGAATCAGCGAACGTGCGATGGCGACACGCTGCTGCATGCCGCCCGACAGCTGGTGCGGATAGCTCTGCTCGTGACCGGACAGGCGCATCAGGCTGACGTAGTGCGCGACCTGGTCGGCCGATTTGGCCGCAGATACCCCACGGCATTTCAGCCCGAACGCGATATTCTCGTTCACCGTTTTCCACGGCAGCAGAGCGAACTGCTGGAACACCACGGCACGGTCCGCGCCCGGCCCGGACACTTCCTTGTTGCCGACGATGACGCCGCCGGTGGTGGGAAAGTCCAATCCAGCGGCCATTCTCAGCAGTGTGGTCTTGCCGCAGCCGGACGGACCGACGATCGCGACGAAATCGCCTTCGGGAATTCTCAACGTGATCGGCTGCAGCGACTCGTAGTGACCGTTCTTGGTGTCGAAGCGTCGCGTGACGTTCTCGAATCGGACCTCGCTCATCGTGCTGACGGCCTCCATTTGTGACCAATGCGGTCGGACGCGAATTGCAGGGCCCGATCGATGATCAGCCCGACAAGCCCGATCGCAACCATCCCGGCGAGAACAATGGGTGTTTCGAAGGACCCCTGGCCCTGCACCATCATGTAACCGACACCCGACGACGCCACGATCAGTTCGGCACCGACCAGCGACTGCCAAGCGAGCGCCGCGGACACGCGCAGCCCGGCCATGATCGATGGCAGCGCGCCGGGCAGCAGCACATCGACGGCGAGCCGCCACGGGCTGGCTCCGAGCATCTGCGATGCTTCGAGCAGCACCGGATCGATCTGCCTGGCGCCGCGGAAGGCGTTGATCACGCAAGGCGCGAGAGCGCCGGAGAACACGATCAGGATCGGGCCGCCGATGCCGGTCCCGAACCACAGCGCCGCGAAGGGAATCCACGCCAGCGGTGCGATGAAGCGAAACGTTTCGAAGAACGGCGTGACGACATGGCGGATCGGCGGCGACCAGCCCATGACGAGTCCCAGCGGAACACCGATCAGCGCCGCGAGCAGGAACCCGGCCGCAAACCGACCGATGCTCGACAGCAAATGAATCTGCAGCGTGCTTCCCGCGAACCCTTCCGTGACGAGTCGATAAGCCGCGCTCGCAATCTCCCATGGCGGCGGCAAGACGCCCTTCGGAAGCCAGCCGGCCAGCGATGCCGCCGACCACGCGATCAGCAGCGTGCTTATGCTCAACGCAGACAGCAGCCTCAGGCTCATTGCGCGCGGATTGGTCGGACGCCGCCGGCGCACGGCCGGGAGAACCATCGTCATGACGCTCTCCTCGACCAGGGCATGGCTCGCCGTTCGATCACATCCAGTGCCTTCGTCATCAGCGCACCGGCGACAGCGACGCAAACCATGCCGACGACGATCATGCCCGGATAAATGTCCTGCGCCGCCATCGTGAGGACGCGGCCGAGTCCGAAGAACGCGCCGACCAGTTCGGCGGCGACCAGCGCCATCCAGGCGGCCTGCAGCGACAGGCGCAATCCGCCGAAGATCATCGGCAGCGCGCCAGGGATCAATACATCGATCAGCAGCCGCCAGCCTTTGGCGCCATGCACCCGCGACGCCGCGATCAAGGTCGGATCGACGCCGCGGATCCCCACATACGTATTGATCAGGCTGGGGACGAAGGCGGTGAACCAGATCACGAAGATCTTCGCGCCGTCGCCGAGGCCGAACCAGATGATGGCCACCGGGATCCAGGCAAGCGGTGGGATCGGTCTGACGAATGCGACGATGGGATTGAAGATCGCCTCGCAGCGGCGATCCAGCGCCATGGCTATTCCGATCGGAATCGCAGCCGCCACAGCGACTGCAAATCCCATCAGCGCGAGCCGCATGCTATATACCACGTGGGTCAGCAAAGTGCCGCCCGCATATCCCTTGACCGTGATCTGGTGCAGCGCCTCATAGAATTCGGCCGGTGAAGGAAAGCGGACCGGCTTGATCACGGCCGACAAAGCAAACCAGAGAACCAATGCGATGATGACGGCGAAGGCGCCGACCGCAATGCCGGTTCTGACGTGGCGGGCTTTGCTGGCCAGCGTCATCGCACGGCGGCCCCGTAGGTCTCGTCCACCATGGCGAAGGCCTGCTCGGGGTCCTGCGAGCGCGCCGGCAGCGGCGAATCGATCACCGCATCCTTGAGCCCCTGCGGACGCTCGCGGACGAGGCCGACCCGGAACAATTCTCCCCGGTGATAATACCCGGCCATGTCGTGATGTTGTTTCAGTTCGACGAGGCTGCGCAGATCGACCTCCGCGAACAGAAGGCCTTCTTCCCCGGGCGGCAGTTCGGCGATGATGTTGCCCATCGGACCGATCACCATCGAATTGGCCTGCGGACAGGCCCGCATGATCTTCTCGATCTCCGCGTCACCGGCGCTGACCGTCGCAATGGTCGGCTCGTCGAGTACGCCGGCGGCAACGACCGTAAACACCTTCGCTTCGAAGCTATGCGCTGCGGCGCGGAAATGGATTGCCTGCCGCAGATCGTAAGGCGCTGAGTCGACGGGATTGCGGAACGGCCAGATCGACGGATAGCACGCGCAGTGAATTTCCTCGGCCTCGCTCATCAGTGCGTAGCGGGCGAGCGGATTGTTGTTCTCGCCGCAGATCAGCCCACCGATCCGGCCGATCGACGTATCGACGACACGCAGGCCGGCGGCGTCGCCGCGATTCCACGACAGCTGTTCGTAGAACGTCGGCACCAGCTTGCGATGATGATTGATCAGTTCGCCTTGATCCGAGATCAGCGCCTGACTGTTCCACATGCAGCCGCGGCTGCGTTCGGACACTTCGCAAAAGCCGAGGCTGACGAAAATCCGGTGGCGCGCCGCAGCGCTCGTGATCTCTGCAAACAGACCGCCGCTCGGCTGCAACGCGTTGGCCGCAAACCGACCGAAGAAGCTGTGCGCGTCGATCGGACGATAGAAGCCGTTCCAGATCGGAAATCCCGGCAGAAACGATTCCGGAAACACGATCAGGCGGGCTCCTCCCGCTGCGGCCTGCGCGATCAGCTCGCAGCACTTGGCTACTCCTGCCCGGATATCGAACAGCGGCGCGACGGCCTGGGCGGCAGCGACCACGACACGACCGGCCGGAGCGCTCGTCTGGAAATCGGCTTTTTGCAGCATTTTCTTTCTCTTCTGGCGTTGAAATAATTTGATCGCTCATGCAGCATTTGAAAAGTCGGAACCAACAAAATGGCTTCATCGGAAAATCTTAACAACTTTTCTCTGCGTGAGCTGCGATCACTCGTTACGGTTGCAGAGCTCGGCAGTATTTCGCTGGCCGCCCGCAAGCTGGGGCGCAGCAGCGCAGCGGTCTCCACCGCTATCTCGGACATCGAAGCCAAGCTTGGAATTCAGCTCTTTATCCGCAAACCCGCGAAGGGCCTTTCGCTGACCTCGTCGGGAGAAATCATCTCGATGGAGGCGCGCGGGCTGCTTGCCCATGCCGACGAATTCGAGATGATCGCAGGCGCTCTCGGCAGTGGCCTGGAAGGTGAGGTCTCGGTCGGATGCTTCACAAACCTCGCACCGATCGTGTTTGCGAGCCTGCTCGCCGCGTTCAACCAGGAATTTCCGGGCATCCAGGTGAGGATGCATATCGGCGATCAGGAAGAAGTACTGCAGGCGCTGAAGAGCGGGATGACCGAGCTCGCAGTGACTTTCGATCTGGATATCTCCGATCACTATGACAGCGTCGTCATGGCTGAGCTGCCGCCTCACGCGATCGTGCCGGCGACACATCGATTGGCCCACCGCGAGGAGGTCTCCCTCTCGGAACTGATCGACGAGCCGTTCGTGCTGATGGACCTGCCGCACACCCGCCAATACTTTCTGTCGGTGTTCTACAGCCAGAATCTCGAGCCGAAGATCCGCTATCGCTCGACATCGTTCGAGGCCGTTCGCGCACTCGTCGGCAACAACCTCGGCTACGCGCTGCTCAATCTGGAACCGAAGAATTCGCAGACCTACGACGGCCGCGAAGTCGTCAGTCTCAGGCTTCGTGAAACCATGCGCCCGCTGAAGATCGTCCTCGTCTCCTTGAAGCGGACCGCGCGGCGGCGCATCGCGCGGACATTCCAGGATTTCGCGCGCGGCTTCGTCAAGACCTGGCGCGAAGAGCAGCGCCGCATTGTCGGTAGCCGCCTCTCCAAGGAGACGTGAGCGACCCGGCGGATCCGCGTGCATGCGCGGACCTTCCGCGGGCCACGCTCGCGTGGCGCCTGCGAGAGGTCTCGACTGAGAGTACTTGATGTGTCCTGCTGACCCGGGCCGCCCCTCCCCTTTTCGAGGGGAGGGTGAAGCAAGGCTTGGTGCTGTGCCCTCCCCGCTTACTTGCTGATCAGCGTTACCTTGCCGTCGTCGATCTTGACCAGGTGGGTGACGGCGGGGCTCTGGCCGCTTTCCTTGCCGGCGGGACCGACCTTTTCGAACTTAATTTTGCCGGTGAGGCCGGCGTAGCTGACGTCCCACAACGCCGCGCGGATCTTTTCGGAGTCCGGAGCGCCGGCCTTTTCGATCGCCAGCGCCAGCACCCGCACCGCGTCGTAGCCGCGCGCGCCTTCCGGCATGCCGCCGGGCGGCAACCCGGCCTTGGTCCAATCGGCGATGAACACCTTGGCGGCTTCCGGGTCCGGCGCGGTCTCCGGAAACCACGGGGCGAACATCGCGTCGTGATACGAGTCGTTGGCCGCGGTGCCGGCCTGCGCGATCAGCTGATCGGGCAGCGTGCCGCCGGTGGTGACGATGCGCCGCTTCAGGCCGAGCGACTGCGCCTGCTTCATCAGCAGCGTCATCTGTTCGACGCCGGTGGTGATGAACAGCGTGTCGCTGTCGGTGCCTTTCAGGTTCGACAACTGCGCCGACACATCCTGCGCGGCGGCATCCATCGTCAGCGACTTGTTCACCGTGAGGCCCTTGTCCTTCAGCATCTTGCCGAACTCGGCGGCAGCGCCGAGGCCCCAGTCGTTGTTGACGGTGAGGAAGTCAGCCTTCTTGATGCCGAGCGGCTCGACGAAGCGGGCGAAGCTCTTGGCTTCGGTGCCATTGGTCGGGCTGATGCGGAATACGTAAGGATTGCCCATCATGGTGATCTTGTCGGCGCTCGAGGTCTCGACCACCATCGGGACCTGATATTCGAGCAGCTTCGGCATCACCGCGAGCGTGTAGGTCGAACTCCAGGCGCCGACCAGCGCCGGCACCTTGTCGCGCGTGATCAGCTTCTCGGCGACCGCGGCGGCCTCGGTCGGGTTGCTCTTGTTGTCCTCGATCACCAGTTCGAGCTTTTTGCCGAGAATGCCGCCCTTGGCGTTGATCTGCGCGGCGGCGATTTTGGTGCCCGCCGTCACCATGTTGCCGGCGGCCGCGACCACGCCGGTCAGCGGCTGATTGACGCCGATCTTGATGACATCCTGCGCAGCAGCGGGGCCGCTGATGCCGACGACCACGGCGGCACACGCCATCCACGAACGTGACGAGTTCATCTCACTCTCCTCCTCTGCTGAACCAGGTTCGACGCTTCGCCGCGCGCAGCCGCGCTGCATTTTGCGCTAATAGCATAACTTTAGGATGTTTCCGGTCAACGGGCCGGGACGGCGATAATTCCGGCAGATGCTGCCCAACTTAGGCGCAGCGACGCCGTTGCGGTGTCTAATCCTAATGTGCTATTTATAGGACTTATTAGATACGCGCTCGCGCGGTGCTGCGCATCGCCCGGCCGGCTTCAGCTGCGGCGAGAGCCGCGCGGCAACGCCGGCCGGTCGGATGGCGCGCACACAAGGAGGAGACGGCAATATGGATCTCGACGGCAGCGTGGCGATCGTCACCGGCGGCGCGATGGGGATCGGCTTTGCAGCCTGCGAGGCGCTCGCGGCGCAAGGCGCCGCGGTGCTGGTGGCCGACAAGGCCGGCGCCGCGGATGCGGCGGAACGGCTCCGCAACCAAGGCTACCGCGCCGCCCACGCGGTCACCGACGTGGCCAGCGAAACCGACACGGCCGCGATGGCCGAGGCCGCGCTGCGCGCCTTCGGCCGCATCGACATTCTTCTCAACAACGCGGCGATCTACTCGACGCTGACGTCGAAACCTTTCGAGCAACTGACGATCGCCGAGTGGCGCACCATTCTGGACGTCAATGTGATCGGACAGTTCCTGTGCTGCAAGGCGGTCGTTCCGCACTTCAAGGCGCAGCAGTCCGGCCGCATCATCAATATCTCGTCGGGCGTCGCCTTCAAGGGCAATCCCGGAATGTTGCACTACGTCGCCACCAAGGGCGCGATCGTGTCGATGACCCGCACGCTCGCCACCGAGCTGGGCGACCATGGCGTCACCGTCAACAGCGTCGCGCCGGGCTTCACGCTCAGCGACGGCGTGCACAAAAATCCGGAGCTGGCGGGCGCGGTCGCGACGTTCTCGGTGCGGGGTCGCGCGCTGAAGCGCGACATGGTGCCGACCGATCTCGGCGGCGCGATCTGTTTCTTCGCCGGCCCGCATGCCGCGTTCATCACCGGCCAGACGCTGGTGGTCGACGGCGGCGCTTACTATCACTGACCGGCGACATCCGGGCATCCCCACGCAGGAGGCAGTCATGACCTACATCAAAGAGGCCTGGTACCCGGTGGTCTGGGCCGATCGCGTCGGCCGCGAACTCACTCGCCACACCGTGCTGGAGGAGCCGATCGTGATCTATCGGCTGCAGGACGGCGGCATCGCCGCGCTGCAGGACGCCTGCCCGCATCGCCTCGCCCCGCTGTCGCTCGGCCGGCTGAAGGGCGACGACATCGAATGCGGCTATCACGGCATGACGTTCGACTGCGCCGGCAAATGCGTGCTGATTCCGGGGCAGGACATCATCCCGGGCCGCGCTTTGGTGCGCGCCTTCCCGGTGCAGGTCAAATACGGGCTGGTCTGGCTGTATATGGGCGATGCCCGCAACGCCGATCCGGGCAAGATCTTCCACATCGAGCAATACAACGACCCGGCCTGGCACGCGGTGCAGGGCGACACGCTGCGGATCGAATGCAACTATCTCAGCCTGTGCGACAATCTGCTCGATCCGGCGCACGTGACGTTCGTCCACGCCACCACGCTCGGCACGCCGGCCGGCGCCACCGTGCCGGTCAACAACGAGTATCATGGCAACGAGATCTGCGTCTGGCGCTGGATCCGCAACGCGCCGCCGATCGGCGTGTTCGCCAAATTCGGCGGGCTGACCGGCATGGTGGATCGCTGGCACTACTACACTTACAGCACGCCGAGCTACTTCAAGATCGACATGGGCTCGTGCCCGACCGGCAGCATTCCGGACATGGAGCGCCGCGCCGAGGGCACCCAGATGTACACCTGCCACGTGCTGACGCCGGTCGATGAGCGCACCGTGCTGCAGCACTGGTTCCACGTCCGCAACTTCCGCACCAACGAGTTCGAGATGGACGCCGACCTCAGCGCCAGCCTCGACATGGCCTTCCGCGAGGACAAGGTGATCCTCGAACGGATCCAGCTCGAGGAAGAGCGCGCCCCGGGCTTCAAGCGCATCATCCTTGGCATCGACGCCGCGCCGATGAAGATGCGGCGGATGGTGGACAAGCTGATCCAAGCCGAGGCCGCGGCCCCTCAATCGACAATGAGCACCAACAGCAAGCCCGCGAGAGTATCGGCGGCCGCCGAGATCCACGGATGATCGAAACACAAGCAAGCTGCGAACAATTTATGCGCCGCTTGCCGCAAAGCAGCCTTGCCGCAGCAGGGCGTGCTCGTAGGATCGACGCAGCGGGAACGCGCTTTGGCTGATCCCCACGGTCGCAGGAGCTCGACATGAATTTCGCTGACGCGCGGCCCGTCGTGCTCGACATCGCCGCATCCGCCGCTTCCGGGCTGCCGGTCTACTACCCGGCTCCCGACGTGGCGCAGGAGCCGCCCCGGCGAGCGTCCGGCGCGCAGGAGCCGCGGCGCAGCCTGCTCGGTCGCTGCCAGGCGCTGCTGCAGGCCCAGCTCACCAGCGCGCGCCGCTGACCACCGCACGCGCCCGCATTGGTCGCGCGGCTGCTGATCAGACGGCCTTGGCCAGCTTCCGCACAACCTTGCGCGGCTTCGGCACGAGATCGCGGCGCAACGCGAAGCAATTGCGCTGATAGTGGAACTCGGCGACGTAGATCGCCACATTGGCGCTATCCACCAGCACCAACCGGCAATCCGCCGTCGGCTCGCCGAGCCCGACGCGAAGCAGATCAGCCGTTTCCCAATCGGCGACCCCGATCGTCACCGTCTGCAGCGCATGCGCGACGTCGATATCGGGCATCTCCATGATGCGCGGCAGCGCCGGCTTGCGATTGAAGGTGCGGCGATCGCGCAGATAGATGTCGCGCGCGAGCCGCAGATTGGCGACCGCAAACGGCTCGCCCCGGCTGAACTGCACGCTGCGCAGCTGCACGTAGTCGGCCGCCCGCACGCCCTCACCGTCCCGCAGCAGCGGCGCCGCGGCATGCTCGTCGATGCTGACGATCTTGATGACGTTGTCGCGCACCGAGTCGATGACGGATTCGAGATCGTTGGCGAGATTGAACCAGTGCTTCTCCTTGGGACGCCCGGACACGAACGTGCCCTTGCCGCGGATCGACTCGACCAGCCCATCATCGCGCAGCAGATCCAGCGCCTGCCGCACCGTGATCCGCGCCACCTTGAACTCCGCCTCCAGCTCCTCGATCGTCGAGATCTTGTCGCCCTCGCTCCAATGCCCACTCTCGATCCGCTGCCGCATCACCGATGCGACCTGCAGATACAGCGGCACACGGTTACGATCACGGTCTGGGTTGCGCATGAAGGCAGCTTCTCGTGTGTCTTCGGGAACGATTGCGGCGACGTATCCGGCAGCGGCCCCGCTCGGCTGATCCGATGTGCGACTATAACGGTTTCGCCGACCCGAAACATCCCAAAGTCTTTATAATAGACTTAATTAGGCTGGGGGCTCTTGGCGATCCCGCCCGGCGAGGGTGAGGGGACCATCTCTTCTTGAGTTATCACCCGCAGAAAATCACCGGGCGCTATCTTGGCGCGGCCATGAAAGACGAGGACAAGAACGGGATCATCGCCAAGACGAACGCCAGCAATCCCGGCATCGCGATCTTCCAGTGCAAGCGCGATGCGAAGGGGCGAGTTACGTCTGTGCGGGAGTGACGGGGTCCAGGCTAGTTGCCTTCGGATACTATGCAACTGCGATTTTCTGTAAGGCGGTCGCTTCGACCGTCGATACGGCGTAATGTGCGTTGCGGCCCAACCGCATTGCCAGCCAAAGATCGTCGAGGGCCGACTGAATATCGGCGTCGTGGGTCGCAATCGTACCGAGATCCATTCCGCTGCAATAGGTCTCTGCCGGCGAACGAGGCATGACTTCCCAACCATGGGACATCCACAAGACCGAGCCGGCTTTGTGCAAGGCACTACGTCCGGCGCGCCCCGGATTGGCGCGGTCCCACTGCTGCAAGCAAGCCGTCAACTTCGCCATGGCCTGCGCCAATACAGGAGCTCGTTCGCTTATCGCAAAGGTCGCACCGCGAATAATGACGTTCTGGGACAACATGGTTTTTTGGTCGGGATGGGACATTGCGACGAGGTCTGTGCAGCGTTCGACTTGCGAGATCGCGTCCGCTTGTTGGACGAGGGCTCCGACCGATCGGGCCTCCGGCTTGGCCAGCGCGGCGAGGAGAACCGTGTTAAGTGCGCCGTCGCCCACAAATTTAAGAAATTCTTCACGCGGTTCACCGGTTGCGTACCGGGTCTGCACTTGCCGGAAGAGGCCCTTCGGTTTGCCGGGACCGTAGGGCTTTGAGAACATGATCTGAACGACGCGGCACGCAATCGATGCGAGCGCATCGTCCTGAAGCCACCCCTCTTCGCTCCCCTTGGCGCCGAGCAGAATGGGAAAGACGAGCGCCTGCGCCAACGTGGCGGGCGGGCATCTTTCTGCAAAGCTCGGCTTCGCCAAGCCAAACAGGAATGCCTCGATCTCCCTGCGCAAAGTTGCCATCGCCTCGGCATCGCTTCTCGGGACTGGCGTCTGCTCCGGCGGCGGTGGAGTTCCAGTCGGTTTCATCCCCGATGTGGCGCCATCTTCGTATTGCTCCGGCTCGTCGGCGCCCCATCTTTCCTGAGAAAGGTCGACTTCCGGATCGTCCTCTGAAGAAAAGAGAAGCGCTATTATCCCGCTCAGCGATACGCCGTGCATCTTGTGTTGGCCAGGCGCGTTGGTTACGTGCTTCCCAGCCTGATCGCTGATGCGGTAAGTCAGCTTCGAAGGATCGACAGGACCTGCCGCCTCCTCGTCTTCATCCGCGCCGGTTTCCTTTTCATTTGGTTCCCGGCGTTCCGGACCCAAGTCGGACAAGTCTGGCGTTTCGCAATTGAAGAGGCTCGTAGAAATCGAGTAGATCGCCTCCATGATCCGCTGCTCGCTCGCCCCTGCGAAGCCGCGGCCCGAAAATACGCTGTGGTTGGGATCGGTCTCCCGGCCGCGAGCACCGTTTTCGATCGCACGGTCGTTGTCGAGCCAGCGTGATTGCGTCACGATGACATCTGCGTTCGACGGAATTTCCATCGTCCCGAAGACGGTCTCGGCCCCCAGCGATATCTCTTCGGAAAGTCTCCCGGTGAAGCGATTGTTGGATCGCTTCATGGGAACCCGATACTTCTTTCGGTCGATCTCGAAGACGAGTGTGGCGCTATCCTGATCCGGAGTGGGTTCGACGACGGCCTCGATCGTGCGTCCTGATTCCCTTAAACGGAGGCTTGTGAGGCGGTAGATCTCACCATCGGCGGCATTGCCGGGCAGTTCCTCCAGCTTCACCGGGGCAGTAAGAACATCCTCGGGCAAGTGTTCTTCGCCATCGAAGTCGGTGAGGAGCGGTACGAAGGCGGCGCGATCCGGCGTGTCGTACACGGTGATCAGTTCGATATTCCCGTTGGCGTGATTTGCGAGCCAAGCCGCTGCCGAGCAGTTCGCGGAACCCATCACAGCCGCATCGCCGTCAGATCCCGAGAACCAGCAAAGTTTTGCGTGCATGCGGCGCTTGGGATCACGCTGCACGAAGCGCACGTCGAGCGGTAGCTTGGCTAATTGCTTCGCATCGAACGAAGCGAAAGACGGCGTAACGCAAATGGTAGCTTTCTTCACCCCGAAGGTGTCATGTGCCCAGCGAAGGAACGCGCCGTCGACGTCGGTCGATCCGGTGTACATTTTGAGCGTTGCAAAGCGACGTCCTGACCATCGGCGCGCCAATTGCGGGGCAAGCGGGCGGCCCGGCATGCCGAGAAGAACAGGAGTTGCAGCGGCTTCCGACGCCGCTCGGCGTAACCATGGAAGCGATGCGCCGACTTCCTCGATCTGCGATCGGAAGGATTCCGCGCCGGTCAAGCTTGCAACCGAACGCAATATATCGAATAGCCACGCACCGCTATCGGTCGAGCCAGGGCCGATCGGCCAAGCGACGGCAAGCTCGTGGTTGCCGCCCCAACCGGTATAGGTGAGATTGCCGGAGCCGATCCAGACTTTGCCACCCTCGGGCGAGAGGCGGACCATCAACTTCGGATGGAAAAGGTTCGAAGGATTCGCCTCCGCCAGCGTGTACTTCCGCCCAAGATGGAAGATCTGTCCCGCGCATCGCTGGATGGCTCCCCCGATCTCGGAGGCGTCACCCAAGACCAAAATGCGGCGCGTTCCGCCTACGCCCAGATCTTCATACGGGATGCGCTCGAAGAACAAGGGATCGAAGGCATAGGTCAAAAATATCGCGACGGAATAACCGGGCTCCTTGCAAAAGTCGCGTGCACTGATCATGACTTTTCCAGCGTTGCGAGGGACCGGTCGAGAACGCGTTTGCCGGATTTCGTCAAGCCATCTTCCGAAGTGAGTTTGAGCTGTTCCAGCCAGTCAATCGACATCGGAAGGCGTGAGCCCGTGCGACCCGGCCTGAAGGCGTTGTTACGAGACCAGGCCTCCGTGTCGGCGATCAGAACAGACACATCTTTGCCGCGCAGCGCTGAGAAGCGGCTCCATGCAACGCGAAGATGCTGCTGCACCGTTCGCAGGACGAGTTCGGCCATGACATCGCGATAGCTACGGTCGTCGGCAAGAAACCCCGCGATCTTCGGACGTATCACGGCATCGATGCCGATTTGAAACGGGAAAATGCTGCCGAGATTTACAGATTGCTGCGCGCCGGCATCGCTGTCCTTCAAGGCGCGCTGGCAGGAAAGACACCACACAACGGGTAGCAGGGCGACTGCCGCATCGCCCGACGTTCCGGCATATTCATAAAGCTCGGTTTCGGACAAGCCACCTCGCCAACGGGCTATGCCGCTCGTTTCCACGCGGTCCCTGCGAGATCTTCTTTGTACGCGCTCATAGACTGTCCGAAAGGACAACTCATGGGCCGCTTCGCCATCCAACAAGAGGCGGAACGTACGCAGCGCCTCGTCCTTTTCCGTGGAGCCGGCGACGAGGGATGCAACGACTTCGCTAGAGAGCGCAGGCGAGCACTGTATTTGGAAAACGCTGTCTACCTCGCGCATCACGGCCGCGAATACGTGTTCGTGACAAACCGCGAGGCAATCTCGCACGACAAAGGCGAGGAAACCGTCCAAACTCTGAGACAGGCAGGTCGGAAGACCTTCAGGCGGGCGTTGTGACGCTTCGAAGATATCGGCCTCCTCGATGGGCCGTTCGTTCTTTTGGGTCAACCATAGGAGCAGCGCATAGTGGCGCAAGCGCCGACGCTCTGCTGCATCCGCAGGTCTTTTTGGAACGAGAGCATCGATCAGAATGTTGCGCTCGCCGCGCGGTATCGCGATGATCGACATTGCCTCAGCAAGCTCTTCAAGTTCGTCGCGGTTAATTTCGTCGGTAGTCGGCTGTTTCGTGAGGCGCGCGCCATAAGCGGTCCCTTCCAACACTTTGTCGAACTCTTCGGCAAGCGCGATTCCTCGTTCTTCACTGAGCTCGTTGAGCCCGTGCTTCGCCGGGCGCGTGAAATTCAATTGACGACTCGACGCGATGTAGGCGTTTAATGCGATGTTTTGCGTAAGCCGTCTCAAGGGCAGCGTTGCCTCTTCTCGATCGATCTCTTCATCTGCACCGCCAACGCCGACGAGATTGTTTACGGTGCGATCCAATATCCGGTTCGCCATAACGAAAGCGCACTCTTGCGCGGCTGCGAACTCGAAGAAGGACGAGCGTTTCTCGGGCAATCTTGCCTTGGCATAACGCCAAATGATCCAGGCGATTACGGACATGTAGCGCAGCTTCGGCGTGATAGTGGTCACCCCATCGAAAAGGCTATTTCCAATAGACTGAACTGGTGCGCGAAGCCCGAGTAAATCGAGGCCAGCCGTCTCGTCGGCGTTGTAAGAAACCCATTCCGGTACGGGTATGCTCATGAACAATCAGCCCACTCAGCGGCCGGACACCAAGCGAAGAGACGCCCTCGATCCCCCGTTACGAAGCCGAAGGCGACGGCCGCGTGGCTAGCGCAAACGTTCTGCGGTAGAGAATTCGAGGTCATATTCCCAAAGCTCGACTCCCTCCGGCACAAGATGGCCGTGAGTTTTCAAGTAATAGGCCGCAAGGCTCAAGTCTTTGCGGTAATGCTTCAACACAAAAAAGACTTTCCGGTATGAGGCCGGTGCAACGTGAAAATAGTACATAGCCTCGTTCCACACGGTCATCTTCGCACTCGGCATGTTGCCGCCATGCGTCCATGTGTGGGATTTGCATTCGACAAGCATCGGCGGAGTTTCGCTGCCGAGATCGAAACGGTGAGATTTTTTCGCCGAGCCGACACCAACCGGCACCGCAAAATTCTTCGTCAGGACGATTCCCTGCGCTCCGAAAAACACCTTCGCCGCGGCCTCGAAGTCGTTGCCGGCTTGCGTGTTGCTGGTCGCGCCCAGTCTCTGGAAATTGTTATTGTCCATGCAGGCAGATGGCATCCTTCGGGAGGTGCAAGGGATAAAAGCACGCTTATATGGCAGTTGGAGCTAGCTACAATCTCGACTATAGTAACAAAGCATTGGCAGTCTCGACGGCCCCCGGGATCGGGGCCCGACAGCAAATTTTGTCGGCAAAGCCGAACGTTGAGGACTGCCCCGGGTCTCAGCACGGACCCTACCGGCAGACCAGGGCTAACGCGGCAGGATGGAGCGTTGGCCTATTCCGCGCTTATCAGGCCCCCCGCCGAGGGCACCAGGGAAATCTGACGTGGCGACATGGGATGCCACCTTAAATAAACTTACGGCGGCGATAGTCTTCGATCCGGAAGCGGCCACTCTTTCAGGCAGCGTCCGGGATGCTTGCGGACTGCGGCTGCAAGGAGTGGCCAGTCTTCTTCGGAAAGCGTCATGAAGAACACTTGCAGGGCAAAGTCGTCGCGGACCGCGGTTAGATGTCCCAACACGTCGTACCACACGCGCCCCTCAACACGAATCCGGTGATGAAACTCGTGCCGGTGCGCCGTCGTTTTGTCAGTCCGTATCCAGGCAGCAAGCTCGGCGCCGTAGTTAGGCGGATCGGCTGCGCCGCCCTCACGCCACCGCCACCCGCGCCCCACCCCGCCGTGACCTTAGCCATAGCGCGGTGACGATGGTGATGTTGACGGCGTTCCAGGCGAGGCCGTTGAGGAAGGCGGCGGCGTAGGAGCCGGTGGCGTCGAAGATGACGCCGGAGATCCAGCCGCCGAGCGACATGCCGATCACCGACGCCAGGATCACCAGGCCGACGCGGGTCGCGGCTTCGCTCGCCGGCATCGCTTCGCGCACGATGATCGCGTAGGCCGGCACGATGCCGCCCTGGAACAGGCCGAACATCGCCGAGATCAGATACAGCGACGGCAGGCTGTCGAAGAACAGATAGAACAGCAGCGCCGTGCCCTGCGCCACCGCGCCGATCAGCAGCGTCGGGATGCCGCCGATGCGATCGGCCAGATAGCCGGAGCCGATCCGGCTGAGGATGCCGAACGCCAACATCAGCGACAGCATCTCGGCGCCGCGCGCGACGCCGTAGCCGAGGTCGCCGCAATAGGCGACGATGTGGACCTGCGGCATCGCCATCGCGACGCAGCAGGCGATCGAGGCGACGCACAGGATCACCGTCAGGGTGTTGGTGGGCAGTTGCAGGTCGATCCGCGGCGCCGGCGCGGCGGCGTGGCTGTGCGGCGCGGCGGCGCGCATCCGGGCGCGCAGCAGCAGCAACGTCAGCGTCATGGCGACGACGCAGAACGCACCGATCGCCAGATGCGTGGCGCGCCAGCCATAGGTCTGCGTGCCCCAGTTTACCAGCGGCGGCCACAGCGCGCCGCCGAGATAATTGCCCGACGCCGAGATCGTCACCGCGAGGCCGCGGTAGCGCTCGAACCAGTGCGAGGCCTCGGCCATCAGCGGGCCGAACGTCGCCGAGGCGCCGGCGCCGATCACGAGGTGCATCAGGTTGAACTGCCATTGCGCGGTCGAAAGCCCGGCGGCCGCATAGCCGAGCCCGATCAGCAGCACGCCGCTGCCGATCGCCGCGACGATGCCGAACCGGTCGGTGAGCTTGCCGGTGACGACGCCGCCGAGCCCGAAGCCGAGCATCGCCATGGTGAAGGCCAGCGAGGCCGCGCCGCGGCTGGCGCCGAACTCGGCCTGCACCACCGGCAACACCACCACCACCGACCACATCCCGACGCTGCCGATCGAGCCAATGGCGAGCGCCAGCGCCAGCCTGATCCAGGCCTGGCGCGAGTCGAGCACGAATGCCGGCCTTGTGCCGGTCGTTGAATAAGGCGTTTCCACACTGCAACTTTGCCGTGAGACGCCGCGCGGTCAAGAGACGCCGGTGGTGCCCCGCTATGCAGGGCGCCGGCCATCTTGCGGTAAAATGCTCTTGTTCGGCGTCGTCCAGACGGATAACCGCAAGGATCGCGATGCAGCGACTGGGCTGCAGCAGCAACCGTGCCGGCGCGCAGAGCCTGTCCGGCCGTCGCAGCGCGGCATGGGCACGGCTGGCATCATGATGTTGTGGAGGGTGTGGTGAGCAAGTTCGAGAATATGCTGGGCGGAATCGACCTGAGCGCCTCCACCGGACTCGAGTTCGGCCCGCTGACCTCGCCGATGGTGAGGAAGGGCCAGAGCAACGTCTTCTACATCGATCACGATACGACCGAAGGGATCAAGCTCAAGTACAAGGACGATGCCAATGTCGATTGCGACGCGATCGTCCCGATCGACTTCGTCTATCGCAACGACCTGTCGCAAAGCGTCGAAGGCCGCAAGTTCGACTACATTGTCGCCTCGCATGTGTTCGAGCACATTCCCAATCCGATCAAATGGCTCAATGAATGTGCCTCGGTGCTGAACCCGGGCGGCACTTTGTGTCTGGCGCTTCCCGACAAGCATCTGACGTTCGATCGGCCCCGGCAGATCACCCAGCTGTCGGAATGGATCGGAGCGCTGCTCGACAAGCGCGATCGGCCGAGCCCCGCTTCGGTGTTCGAAGCCGCCCGAAGCGCCCTGATCGAGGCGGGATTGCCGCCATCCAGGTGGCCGTACGACCACGCGGCCGAAAGCCTGGAGCGCTACATCGACGTCCATTGCACGATCTGCACGTTGCAGACGTTCACGGACCTGATCGACGGCAGTCGTAATCTCGGTCTGCAGCCGTTCAGCATCGTCGCCGCCTTTGAGCCTGAGCCCAACTCGATCGAGTTTCAGGCAAGGCTGAAGAGCCTCGGCGCGTGATCGGCTGAACCTCCGTCCCGCGCGAGCGTCGCCACGACCACAGGGGCGATGGGCGAGCGGAAAAGCCCGGCGCCCATCCCGAAGCGCCCGAAATCCGCCCCGCGACGCCTGCCGCCGTACGGTCTTAACCCGCGTTAACTCTTTCCTAACCATAAACCCGGCAAAATTTGCCGAGTGATGGTGTCGTCGGCCGCGGTCCGGATCAGGGCCGCGGGCGTCAGTGCGGTGCTTCACCGGCCGGCGTGCCGCCTTTGTGGGCGGACGCGCGGGCGATCAGGGGCCGACACGGCGGGAAGAGGCGGACATGACGGATACCACGGTCGGCCAGGGCACCGGCGGCGGTCTTCCCAGCTTCAAAGACATCGTCGAGATGCTGAAGCGCGGCGATCTCGCGCTGGCGTTCGGCGTGCTCACCATCCTGGTCGTGCTGATCCTGCCGCTGCCGGCGATCGTCCTCGACCTGTTTCTGGCAATCTCGATCACGCTGTCGATCCTGATCCTGATGACGGCGCTGTTCATCCAGGCGCCGCTCGAGTTCTCGTCGTTCCCGACCGTGCTGCTGATCTCGACCATGCTGCGGCTGTCGCTGAACATGGCCTCGACCCGGCTGATCCTGTCGCACGGCCACGAGGGCACCGCGGCGGCCGGTCACGTCATCGAGGCGTTCGGCAACTTCGTGATGGGCGGCAATTTCGTGATCGGGATCATCGTGTTCGCGATCCTGATCATCGTCAATTTCGTGGTCATCACCAAGGGCTCCGGCCGCATCGCCGAAGTCGCGGCGCGCTTCCAGCTCGACTCGATGCCCGGCAAGCAGATGGCGATCGACGCCGACCTGTCGGCCGGCCTGATCGACGAGGCAACCGCCAAGACGCGGCGCAAGGAGCTCGAGGACGAAAGCGGCTTCTTCGGCGCCATGGACGGTGCCTCGAAGTTCGTCCGCGGCGACGCCATCGCCGGCCTGCTGGTGGTTTTCATCAACGTCATCGGCGGCATCATCATCGGCGTCGCCCAGCAGGGGCTCAGCTTCGCCGAGGCCGGCCACACCTACACGCTGCTGACGGTCGGCGACGGCCTGGTCACGCAGGTGCCGGCGCTGATCGTCTCCACCGCGGCAGGCCTTCTGGTGTCGAAGGCGGGCATCTCCGGCTCCGCCGACAAGGCGCTGATGAGCCAGCTCTCCGGCTACCCGCAGGCGCTCGGCATGGCGGCGGGCGTAATGCTCGTGCTGGCCGTGCTGCCCGGCATCCCGACGCTGCCGTTCCTGGCGCTCGGCGGAGGCGCCGCCTACCTTGCCGTCACGGCGAGCAAGCGCAAGACTGCGGCGAAGGGAGCGGCGGCTTCCGCAGCCGCGCTCGCCCCCGAGGCTGTCGCGGCGGCGGCGGCCGCCGCCGAGGAGCCGATCAGCGCGGCGCTGAAGATCGACGACCTCAAGATCGAGCTCGGCTACGCGCTGCTGCCGCTGGTCAACGGCCCGGACGGCACCGATCGCCTCACCGAGCAGATCAAGGCGCTGCGCCGCTCGCTGGCGATCGAGATGGGCTTCGTGATGCCGGCGGTGCGCATCCTCGACAATGTCCAGCTCGAGGCCAACACCTACGTCATCAAGATCAAGGAGGTCGACGCCGGCACCGGCCGGATCTGGCCGAACCAGTTCATGGTGATGGACCCGGGCGGCGAGCAAGTGACGGTGCCGGGGATCCACACCACCGAGCCGACGTTCGGTCTGCCTGCGACCTGGGTCGACGCCGCGTTCAAGGAAGAGGCCTCGCTGAAGGGCTACACCGTGGTCGATGCCGCCACCGTGCTGTCGACGCATCTGACCGAGCTGCTCAAGGGCAACATGTCGGACCTGCTGTCCTACGGCGAGACGCAGAAGCTGCTGAAGGATCTGCCGGCGGATCAGGCCGAACTGATCAAGGATATCGTGCCCGGCCAGATCACCGTGTCGGGCATCCAACGGGTGCTGCAACTGCTGCTCGCCGAGCGGATCTCGATCCGCGACCTGTCGACGATCCTCGAAGGCATCGCCGACGCGCTCGCCTTCTCGCGCAATCCGACGTCGATCGTCGAACACGTTCGCGCCCGGCTGGCGCGGCAGATCTGTGCGCAGAACACGTCCTACAACGGCTACCTGCCGCTGATCGCATTGTCGGCGAAGTGGGAGCAGGCGTTCGCCGAATCGATCATCGGCCAGGGCGACGAGCGCAGCCTGGCGATGGCGCCGTCGAAGCTGTCGGAGTTCATGATCGCCGTGCGTGACAAGTTCGAGCAGGCCGCCCGCGAAGGCGAGGCCCCGGTGCTGGTGACCTCGGCGACGATCCGCCCGTTCGTGCGCTCGCTGGTCGAGCGCTTCCGCGCCCAGACCACGGTGCTGTCACAGGCCGAAATTCATCCGCGCGCGCGGCTGAAGACGGTCGGCAGCGTCTGATTCGCGGTTCGAGAGGGTGGCTCGCCGGCGCGACATTTCGGTCACATTCAAGCGGAACAAGCGCAAAACGATTGAGCAAAGGTGAATGGTGCAAATCTACCTTCGCACTCGCAAAATAACTTAAGCGACTGAATTTAATAGAATAAATGGACGGCTCGCAAACGCACACTCGCGGCCGTTCACGTCTTATCACCGCCTTGTGATCGCATCTTGGGAACGAGAAACCGATGGACTACGTTTGTTCGGCGAGTTGTTTGAACCTGCTTCGAGTTTGCGACTACCAATTCTCGAAGGTGGAGAAAGACACCAGGAGGCTCATCATGAACCATTCGATCTATAGCGCCGATCGTTCGACCCACCTCAAGGTGGTGGTTGTTGCGCTGGTCGCTGGTATTGCAGTGGCCGGCCTGGGAATTACGGCGCGCATGGGCGCAGGCGATGGCTACACGCAGACGGCACGCGTCATCAAGGCCGACAAGCCGATGATGGTGACGACCACGACGAATACCGCCATTCGCTAAGTCCGCTCCAAGAGGAATTGCATTCACGCGTTGCCTGTTAAGCCCCCAGGTTCATCGCGTGTGATGCAGCGATCCACTCGCCCCAAGTGGATCGCCCAGAAAGCGCCCGCTCCCCACGGGCGCTTTCTTTTTGCGCTCTCGTCAGCGCATCACCAGGCTGCACTTGCGACGCCGCAATTCCGCGCCCCTGCCCTTCCACCAAACCGTTAGTTAGTACCATCATTGCGAGCGAAGCGAAGCAAGCCAGCGCGGTGGACTGCGCTGGATTGTTTCGTCGCTTCGCGCCTCGCAATGACGCTGGCTGAGTGGCTTCGACGTCGTCAGGGCTTCGGGGGCATGGGCATCGGCGGCATGCTCTCGACCAGCTTGCCGGAGTACACGATCGGCCCTGTCGCAACGCCGGTGGGCGAGCCGCCTTCGGGCTCGATCGTCACCGCGTAGGTCGCCTTGCTGACCATGTCGGGGTCGTAGGAGGCCATCGACGGGTTCATGGTGAAGTCGTGGCTGCCGATCACGCCGAGTGAGCGCGGCTTCTGCAGCTTGTCCGACACCAGCCACAACTCGTAGCTCTTGCCGGGCTCCGGCGTGGCCGCGACCCGGCGCACCATGAACATCTTGTTGGAGGGATCGACGGTGAGGATGAAGGCCGGCGAGTTGCCGTCCTGCTGCAGCACCGCGACGTATTGCGCCGGCATCGCCTGAGGCGGTGTTTCGACCTTGACGATCTGGGTGCGGATCGGGGGCCGCAGTCCGTTCGGCAACAGATCCGGCTGATACAGTTGCGCGCCAAGCACCAGCGCCAGCGACGCCGCCAATGCGCCGGCGGCGCCAGCGACGCGCTTCCACACGTAGGTCTGCTTGGCGAAGCGCACGACCCGCATCGATTCCGGGCTGAGGCCGGAGCCGGTGTCATTGGCCGGCGTCGGCACAACGATCGGCGTCTCGGCTTGCGGCGAGGCTTCAGCAGCCACAGTGGCTACCGACGGAGCAACGGCAGCGGCGGCCGGCAGTGCGAATGCCTGCTGCTCACCGGAGCCCCCGATCGCCGACTTGATCCGCTCCCACACCTGTGGCGACGGCTCGACGCCGCCGACCATCTGGTTGAGCGCACTCAGCCTGATTTCCCACGACTCCACGACGGCCGCGTAGTCCTTGTCGGCGGCCATCATGGCCTCGACTTGCGCCCGCTCGTCGGCATCGAGAGTGCCGAGCGCGTACTCCGCGGCGAGCGCGATATGGTCTTCGCTCATGGCCATCAGACGAGTCCCAGACACTCCCGAACATCGAGCAGGCTGCGGCGAAGCCAGGTCTTGACCGTGTTCACCGGAGCATCGAACTTCGCCGCGAGTTGTTCGCGGCTCCAACCGTTGTAGTAAGCAAGCAGCACGAGTTTCTGACGGTCCGGCTCCAGCCGGCCGACGCATTCGAGCAGTTGCTTCAATTCTTCCGTCATCTCGCGGCGCGCCAGCGGGTCCGGCGAATCTGCAGCGGCCTCCTGTGCGGACGGCTCGTCCTCGATCGAAACCTCACTGCGCTTGCGCGCCACGTCGATCGCCCGGTTACGCGCGATCGACGCCATCCAGGTAATCGGCGAAGCAACGCCAG
This sequence comes from Rhodopseudomonas infernalis, assembly GCF_022271405.1. Classification (GTDB taxonomy): domain Bacteria; phylum Pseudomonadota; class Alphaproteobacteria; order Rhizobiales; family Xanthobacteraceae; genus Rhodopseudomonas; species Rhodopseudomonas infernalis. The sequence goes on from NZ_JAJNAL010000025.1 coordinate 41,927, forward strand.
GATTGAACGTTCCTGCGCTGTTCCAGATCTTGACGTAAGCTTCCTGGACGACTTCTTCCGCGAGATCCTGACGTCTCAATATACGGAGCACCACGCCGTAGAGTTTCGCGCGCGTCGCATTGTAGAGCCGCTCGAAGGCCGCCTGGTCACCCTTGGCCACAGCGGCGATCAGCCAGACCAACTCAGCCGACGTCAGCATTCAGTCCCCACCCCGGCCGCCCCGCGCCGTCCCGGTCGTTCCGACCGATCGGCTCGGCCGTTGCCAGCATATCGTGCGCCGTCACGATCCGCCACGGCGCGGACGCTGCTCTTGTGGATACCCCGCGCGAAAAAGCCCGGGTGTGACCCGGGCTTTGCAGAGTTTTTCGCAATGGCTCGATGAACAGCCGTCAGGCAATGGCGCCGAGCCGCGAGCGCATCAGGCCGATGCTGTCCATGTCGGCCTGCTCGCGCGCGCCCTCCTCGGCGCGTTCGCGAGCCTGATCGCGCTCGTCGAGCAGTTCGACCTTCTTCAACTCGTCATAAGCTTCGGACAATTGCGCGCGAGCGTCCTCGAGCTGCACCCGCAGCTCATCCGCCGACCGGGTGAGGTTTTCGCGGCGCTGGATCGCGGCCTTGGCGTAGGTGGGATAGGCAAAGTGGGTGGGATCGCTGATGCCGGCACGCTCCTGCTCGGTCAGAATTTCCCGCTCCAGATCCACCGACATGCGTTGGAAGTCCGCGATCATTCCCTCGATCTGGGCTACTCGCCTGCGCCGCTCATCGACCTGAAACTTCTTCAAGCGGATCAGCGTGTCACGTGACTTCATCGACTCGTACTCCCCAGAAGTCCCGATTCAACGCGGGACGTTGCCGGCATGCCACGGGGGGCCAACCGGCAAAACGATTGACGTGCCAAGGATGATGACCGGACAAAGTTAGCGTTCCGTTTCCACGGACTTCAGGATCTGGTCGAGTTGGGCATAACCTGAGGAAAGGCTGGTCGCCTCGTCCTTGCCCTGGCGCAGAAACTCCTCGAGCGGCTCGTGCAACCGCACCGCCTCGTCGACTTCGGCGCTGGAGCCGGGCCGATAGGCGCCGAGCCGGATCAGCTCTTCCATGTCCGCATAGGTCGCCATCACCTGCCGGGCGCGCTTGATCACCGGCAGATAGGCCGGATCGCAGGAGCGCGGCATCGTGCGCGACACCGATTTCAACACGTTGATCGCAGGGTAGCGGCCGCGCTCGGCGATCGAGCGCTGCATCACGATGTGGCCGTCGAGAATGCCGCGCACCGCGTCGGCGACCGGCTCGTTGTGGTCGTCGCCGTCGACCAGCACCGTGAAGATGCCGCTGATGGTGCCCTCGCCGAGCCCCGGCCCGGCGCGCTCCAGCAGCTTGGGCAGCTCGGTGAACACGGTCGGCGTATAGCCTTTCGCGGTCGGCGGCTCGCCAGCCGACAGGCCGATCTCGCGCTGCGCCATGGCGAAGCGCGTCACCGAATCCATCAGGCAGAGCACATCCTTGTCATCATCGCGGAAATACTCGGCGATCGACAGCGTCAGATAGGCGGCCTGGCGGCGCATCAGCGCCGGCTCGTCCGAGGTGGCGATCACCACCACCGAGCGCGCGAGGCCCTCCTCGCCGAGGTCATCCTGCAGGAACTCCTGCACCTCGCGGCCGCGCTCGCCGATCAGCCCGATGACAGACACCGCGGCGTCGACGTTCCGCGCCAGCATCGAGAGCAGCACCGACTTGCCGACGCCGGAACCGGCGAAGATGCCCATGCGCTGACCGCGGCAGCAGGTGAGGAAGGTGTTTAGAGCGCGCACGCCCAGATCCAGCGGCGCGCCGACCCGCCGTCGCGAGTGAGCGGGCGGCGGCGAATTGCGGAACGCCATCGGTGCCGGCCCCTGCGGCAGCGGCCCCTTGCCGTCGATCGGCTCGCCCAAAGCATTAACGACGCGGCCGAGCCACGCCTGGCACGGCCGCACCTGCGCGGCCGAATTGGCGATCACTGCGCGGCAGCCACGGCGCACGCCTTCGAGCCCGGCGAACGGCATCACCATCGCGTTATTGCCGGTGAAACCGATCACCTCGCACGGGATGGTCCGACTTCCGCCCGTTTCTACGACGATTCTGGCGCCGACCGACATCGCATGGATCGGCCCGGCGATCTCCACCATCAGGCCGCGGACCCCGACCACGCGGCCGTAGATGTTGACGCCGTCGAGATCGCCGATCTGTTCCGCGAGGGCCTTCATTGCGAAACCCTTAAGTTTGTGGGGACCGGTCCTGTCACCTTAACTTCGTGTTTACCCGCATCGTTAATCATTGCGTCACTGTCTTTGGTGGCTGAACGCGCTCGTCCGTCAGAATGAAGGGTGAGTCGCGGGAGTCGGTTGACGCTGACTCTTAATGTGAAACTTGAAGAGGCCCGGTAACAAAAAGCTGCTTCTACGCAATATCTTACGTCGATTCTGCAAAAAATGCACGAACAGACCTTGCGGACCAGAATCAGGATTTGTTAACCATACCTCGTCAGGATCCGAATCAGTTGTTCAGAGGCGTTTCCAGTGCCGCAGGTAGTGCGGACGCCTGACGCCCGGAGCGGCGCTATAAGGGGACTGGCATGCGCGTATTGCTGATTGAAGATGACAGCGCCACTGCGCAGTCGATCGAATTGATGCTCAAATCCGAGAGTTTCAATGTCTACACGACAGATCTCGGTGAAGAAGGCGTCGACCTCGGCAAATTGTACGACTACGACATCATCCTGCTCGATCTGAACCTGCCGGACATGTCCGGCTATGACGTTCTCAAGCAGCTGCGTGTTTCCAAGATCAAGACTCCGATCCTGATCCTGTCCGGCCTCGCCGGCATCGAGGACAAGGTGAAAGGTCTCGGCGTCGGCGCCGACGACTACATGACCAAGCCGTTCCACAAGGACGAGCTGGTCGCCCGCATCCACGCCATCGTCCGCCGTTCCAAGGGCCACGCCCAGTCGGTGATCCAGACCGGCGACCTCGTCGTCAATCTCGACACCAAGACCGTCGAAGTCGGCGGCCAGCGCGTGCATCTGACCGGCAAGGAATATCAGATGCTGGAGCTGCTCTCGCTCCGTAAGGGCACCACGCTCACCAAGGAAATGTTCCTTAACCACCTCTACGGCGGGATGGACGAGCCGGAACTGAAGATCATCGACGTCTTCATCTGCAAGCTGCGCAAGAAGCTCGCGAACGCGTCCGACGGCCGCAACTTCATCGAAACCGTCTGGGGCCGCGGCTACGTGCTGCGCGAACCGAGCGAAGAAGAAGTTCGCATCCCGGCCTGACCGCCGCACAGCCTTTCAAGGAGCGCCCGGTCCAGCGCTCACCTCCCGACTGAACCCCGCCGCAAATGGCGGGGTTATTGTTTGTGCGGACCTCTGCCCTTCGTCATTCCGGGGCGCGCGCACTTGCGCGCGAACCCGGAATCCAGAGGTTGGAGCACACCCCGACGTTGCAACAACTGCGAGATTCCGGGTTCGCGAACTGCGTTCGCACCCCGGAATGACGAATCACTGCGCCAAGGCAGCTCGACGCGTCCGGCCTCAGCCTACGCGCAGGCCGGCGAACTGGCCGAGCGGCTTCGCCGCCGGCACGATCGACGGCGACTTGGCGAGCGTGTTCGGCAGATAGACGCCGCGCCTTGTCGGATGGGGCTTGAAGACGTCGGTCAGGCCGACCACGGTTTCGGCGGCGCCGAGCGCCAGATAGCCATCGGGCTCGAGCCGTTTGGCGAGCCGCTCGAAGATCGACACCTTGGTCTGCTGATCGAAATAGATCAGGACGTTGCGGCAAAAGATCACGTCGAACATGCCGAGCTGCGAATAGTCCTGCAGCAGGTTGAACTGGCGATGCTGAACCATCGCGCGCAGCTCCGGGCTGATCTCCCACAAATCGCCGGTCTGCTTGAAGTACTTGACCAGCAGCTGGATCGGCAGGCCGCGCTGGACTTCGAACTGGCTGAACAGGCCCGATTTCGATTTCGCCAGCACCGACTGCGACAGGTCGGTGGCGACGATCTCGAAGCGCCAGCTGGCGACCGCCGGGCCCATCTCCTTCAGGCACATCGCGATCGAATACGGCTCCTGCCCGGTCGACGACGCCGCGCACCAGATCCGCAAGCTGCGCTTACCGGCCCGCGCTTGCAGCAGCGCGGGCAGGATTTCCTCGCGCAGATGATCGAACGGCAGCTTGTCACGGAAGAAGAAGGTCTCGTTCGTGGTCATTGCTTCGACCACCTCGGCGGTGACCTGCTCGGCCCCGCTCTTCATCTTCTGCACGAGATCGCTGATCCCAGCGTGACCGAGCCGGCGCGCCAGCGGCAGCAACCGACTCTCGATCAGATATTGCTTGTCGGTCGATAGGTCGAGGCCGGAGCGCTCCTTGAGCGTCTTGCGAAGATAGTCGAAATCAGCCGGCGTCACGAACGATCTCCCGAGAACAAGCGAACCAGCTTCGGCCCGATTTGATTGAGTGGCAGCACTGCGGCGCAGATGCCTGCGTTGGCGGCGGCGCCGGGCATGCCCCAGACCACACTGGAAGCTTCGTCCTGGGCGATCACGCTGCCCCCTGCGGCGACGATCTCCTTGCCGCCGCGCATGCCGTCCGATCCCATGCCGGTCAGCACCACCGCAAGAATTCCGCTCTGCCAGACGTCGATCGCCGAGGCGAACAGCGGGTCGACCGCGGGCTTGCAGAAGTTCACCGGCGGACCGTCGTCGAGCGCGATGACCGGATTGCCGCCCTGCTTGACGACGCGCATATGGCGGCCGCCGGGCGCCAGATAGATCCGGCCCGGCTTGACGGCTTCGCCGTCGATGCCCTCGTGCGCCGGCCGGCGCGCAGTGCGCATCAGATGCTCGGCGAGAATCGTCGTGAAGGTCGGCGGCATGTGCTGGGTGATCAGCACCGGATAGCGGTCGATCACCGGGCCGATGTCGGCCACCAGCGACATCAGCGCTTGCGGGCCGCCGGTCGACGAACCGATCAGCAGCACGCGTGGCGCGGTGGGGCCGAACGACCGCTTCACCAGCGCTGCCTGACTGGCCACGCTCGCTGCAGCCGGCTCGCGGTGGCGCTCGAGCACCGGCGCGGCGGGAGCCAGAGAGGGCGCAAGGGCAGTCGCCTTGCGGCGAACCTTGCCGCCGAGGTGACGGATCTTCTGCAGCAAATCGTGCTTGAAGATATCGGCGGCGTGCGGCTCGCGCGTCGATTCCGGCTTGGGGATGTAGTCGGAGGCGCCGAGCGACAACGCCTTGAAGCTGATCTCGGCGTTGCGGCGCGTCAGCGTCGACGCCATGATGATGATCAGGTCGCGCTTCTTGGCGAGCAGCTTCGGCAGCGCCGAAATGCCGTCGAGTTCGGGCATTTCGATGTCGAGCACCGCGACGTCCGGCTTGACGCGGTCGATCTGATTGACGGCGTCGAGCCCGGTGCGCAGCGAGGCGGCAACCACCATGTCGGGCTCTGCTTCGATCCAGCGCGAGATCAGGCCGCGGATAACGACCGAGTCATCGACGATCATCACCCGCAAAGGCTCGTACTGCTTCGAAGTTGCGGTGGAACTACCTGCCAATGCTACACTCATCACTCACCGACGCAACGCAACTTTCCCGCCGCGTCGGGTGACGCGGCGTCGACCACCTTTCGGCGGACTCAGCTCAGATCAGGCCGACTTCCTGAAATTTCGCCGTCACGATGTCCTTGTCGAACGGCTTCATGATGTACTCGTTGGCGCCGGCGTGCAGCGCGCGGGCGATGTGCGCCACGTCGTTCTCGGTGGTGCAGAACACCACCTTCGGCATGTCGCCGCCCGGCATCCGGCGCAGATTGCGCAGGAACTCGTAGCCGTCCATCACCGGCATATTCCAATCGAGCAGCACCGCGTCCGGCAGCCGCTCCTTGCAGACTTCGAGCGCCTTCTCGCCATCTTCGGCCTCCACGATCTCGAACTCGAGACCTTCGAGAATCCGCCGTGCGACCTTTCGGATCACGCTCGAGTCATCGACCACCAAACATGTCTTCATTGTCTGCCTCTGTCAGTCAGCGCCCGAACCAACGGACGGTTGTTGTCGCCGGAAAAATCCGGTTTACGCGGCCATCCGCGCGTTCGAGATTTCGAGCACCTTGTCGACGTCGAGCACGACCATCAGCTGGCCGTCGAGCCGGTGAACACCGTTGGCGAATGACGCCATCCGTGGATCGAGATTGACCGGGTTGACCTCGCGGCCTTCGTCGGGGAGCGTCAGCACCTCGCCGATCGTGTCGATCAGCAGGCCGTAGGACTCGCCGCGCAGATCGACGCCCATCGCCATCGGCGGTTTGCCGTCTTCGTTCCTGGGCAGGCCGAGGCGCGCCCGCATATCGATCGCGGTGACGATGCGGCCGCGCAGATTCAGCACGCCCGCGACATCTTCGGGCGCCAGCGGCACCCGCGTCAGCCGCTCCGGCATGAACACGTCCTGCACACGCGAGATCGGCAGCCCGAACAGCTGCCCGCCGATCATCGCGGTGGCGAATTGGGTGGTGTTGCCGCTGATGGCGTCGACTTGCCGGCTCATCGTCTGGTGTCCTTCCTGGTCCTTCGTCATGCCGCCTGCTGCTGCAGCGCGTCGCCCCGTTCATGGTTCACGGTCTGCTCTTGCAGCGCCGCGATCAGGCCCGGGCGGTCGAATTTGGCGACGTAGTCGGCGAGGCCAGCCTGACGTCCACGCTCGATCGCCGCCGGCGATACCAGCGAGGACAGCGCGATCACCGGCGTCGTCGAGAACTTGGCGTCGGCGCGGATCGCTTCGGCGAACTCGAAGCCGTTCATCTCCGGCATTTCGATATCGGTCAGGATCACGTCGAACTGCGCGCCGGTGCGCAGCACCGACAGGCCTTCGACCGCCGAGGTCGCGAGCCGCACCTTGTAGCCAGCGGCTTTCAGCACCGGGCCGAGCATGTTGCGGAAGAACGCGGAGTCGTCGACCAGCAGCACCGAACGGGTGCTGAGCGACTGTTTCATCTCCTTGCGCGCGAGCCAGTCCGAGAATGCCATCGGCAGGAAGTGCGCGACGTCGATGACTTCGGTCGCCTGCCCCTTGATCACGGCCGACCCCAGAATGCCCTCGCGACTGGAGCCGACCTGGATCTGCAGATGCTCCTCGACGATGTCGACGATCTCGTCAACGACCAGACCCATGCTGCGGTCGTCGTCGGCGAACACCAGGATCGGCTGCACCCCGGTGGTGGCGACGGTGACGCCCTCCATCAGCACCAGAGGCATCAACTGATCGCGATACTGCACCAGATAGCGGCCGTTCGAGGTCTCGATCTTGTCGGCGGCGATCTCTTCGAGCCGGGTGACCAGCGACAGCGGCACCGCCTTCGGCTGCGGCGAGCCCGAGCGAAACACCAGCAGCGAGGTGAGCTGTTCGGTCGAAGCCGCGCGCGTCGCCGCGCTCTGCTCGGACAGATCGTGCTGCGCCGACACGGAGGTGCCGAGCGCCTGCGCGATGCCGTTAGGATCGACGATCATGATCACCGCGCCGTCACCCAGGATGGTGTTGCCGGAGAACATGCCGATGTGCCGCAGCTTGGTCGACATCGGTTTGACGACGATTTCCTCGGTATGAAACACCGCGTCGACGACGATTCCGAAAGTCTGGCTGCCGACCTGGGTCACGACGATGAAGCCGTTCTCGGGCTCGGTCGAGCCGGTGCCGTCGTCGATGTGCAGCAGCTTCTTCAGGTGCATCAGCGGCAGCAGCTTGTCGCGCAGCCGCAGCACCGGAGTGTCCTTGATGCGCTCGATGCGATGCTCGGAATTGGCTCGCGCCCGCACCAGCTCGACCACCGCGAGCTGAGGGATCGCAAAGCGGTCGCCGCCGGCTTCGACGATCAGCGCCGAAACGATCGCCAGCGTCAGCGGAATTTTGATCGTGACGCTGGAACCCTCGCCGGCCACCGACTTGATCTCGATGGTGCCGCCGATCTGATCGATGTTGGTTCGCACCACGTCCATGCCGACGCCGCGGCCCGACACGCTGGTGACTTCTGCAGCGGTCGAAAAGCCCGGCGCGAAGATGAATTTGTGAATCTGCGCCTCGGTCGTCCTCTCGACGTCGGCTTCGCTGACCAGACCGTTGGCAATCGCCTTGGCCTTGATCTTCTCGGTGTTGAGACCGCGGCCGTTGTCGGCGATGCAGATCACGATATGGCCGCCTTCGTGATAGGCGGACAGGCGGATGGTACCCTGCTCGAGCTTACCGTTTCGCACCCGCTCCTCGGGGCGCTCCAGCCCATGGTCGGCGGAGTTGCGCACCATGTGGGTGAGCGGATCCTTGATCAGGTCGAGCACCTGGCGGTCGAGCTCGGTGTCGGCGCCGTGCATTTCGAGTTCGATGTGCTTGCCGAGTTCGGAGGCGAGATCGCGTACGATCCGCGGCAGCTTCTGCCAGGCGTTACCGATCGGCTGCATCCGGGTTTTCATCACGCCGTCCTGCAGCTCGGCCGTGACGGTCGACAGACGCTGCAGCGGCACCTTGAACTCCGTGTCCTCATGGCGGCGGCTGATCTCGAGCAACTGATTGCGGGTCAGCACCAGCTCGGACACCATCGTCATCAGGTGTTCGAGGGTGTCGACGTTGACGCGGATCGACTGGTTGGCGATGCGATCGCCTTCGGCAGGAGCGGCCTCCTGCTCGTTCGCCTTCTTGGCGGCCTTGACGGCCGGCTTCGGCGCAGGCTTGGCAGCCTCGGCGACCGGAGCAGCCACGGCGGCCGGCGGGTCGATCTCCTCCTCGGCGGGAGCCAGCGGCGGCGCGGCGACTTCGATCGCGGTTTCGCGGAAGGCGCGCTCCAGCTCGTCGAGCGACACTTCGCCCGGACGCAGCGGGCGTTCGAGCGTCTGCGACACCAGCGTGCCTTCGGCCACCGCGGCCTCGACGACGACTTCAACTTCGGCAGACGCTTCGGCCACGACCGGCGCAGCCTCGCCGAGCTCGGCAGCCAGCTCCTCCGGCGTGCGCATCGACAACCGTTCGAGCTCGCCGATCAGGTCGCCGTCCTCGCCAGAAGGCTCAGCTTCCGTGGCTTCCAGGCCGCCTAGAATGTCCTTGATGCGGTCGATCGTGGTCAGGATCAGCGTCACGGCTTCGCCGGTCACCGGCATGCCGTCGCGGAATTTGCCCATCAGCGTTTCGGCCGCGTGCGCCAGAGCTTCCAGTCGCGGAAGGCCGAGGAAACCGCAAGTGCCCTTGATGGTGTGCACGAGGCGGAAGACGTTATCGAGAATCTTCGCGTTGTTCGGCTCTTGTTCGAAACGGACCAGTTGGTTGTCAACCGTATCCAGACTCTCGAAGGTTTCCGTCAAAAACTCCCGGAGAAGATCGTCCATGTGCGCTGGCCTCTTTACGCGGGCGCACGGCAACAGCCGTGACCGAATTGTGCGGCCACTGTCTGCGGAAAGCGTTTAATATTAGTTGCGTATCGGGGCCAGGAGCTACCGTAAGAAGACGCGTCGAACGCGTACTAATACCAGGGAAATTTCCTTACCTGGTCTTTACCATGCGCTCCCGGTGTTCAAATCCGGCTCAAACGGCGCTTACCACCAAAGTATCAGCTTCGGGCGCGAGAGTGACGGTCAATCCGCAGGCCTCGGCCAGAAGGCGCGTGTAGTAGGGCTGCACACCATGCGACTCGATCGGTCCGGCGTGCTTGCCGCTGAGCATGTCGACGACATTCTGCGGCGTGCGGACGTTGAGGCCGGCACTGATCACCCGGAACGACAAGGCCTCTCCCTCGCCGACCGGCTCGACGGTGAGCGTGCCACCGCGCGGAATGGTCTGCTGCGCGATGATCAGCATATTGAGCAGCAGCTTCACCCGGTTCTTGGCCAACAGCACGCGCGGCAGATTCCAGGTGATCTTGGTCTTGTCGTCCTCGAAATGGCCGCGGGCCATGTTCTGGGCGTCGCCGAGATCGATCTGGGCACCGGCGGACCCTGCGGCGCCGAACGCCAGCCGGCAGAACTGCAGCCGGGCCGACGCCGTCTTGGCGCTCTTGCGGATCAGGTCGAGGGCGAAATCCTTGTCTTCCTGCTTGTTGCTGTCGTCGAGCACTTCGAGGCCATTGACGATCGCGCCGACCGGGCTGATGAGATCGTGGCAGACCCGAGAGCAGAGCAGCGCGGCCAGTTCGAGCGCATCCGGTGCCGGAGCCTGGACGGGAGTGGGACTGTCGGACATCGGACTGCTCCTCGGAAGCCACGGGGGCGTTCAAACGGCTTGTTCGAAACGAATCAGCCATGGTGCTTGGCTTGATACACTGCGGTCGGTTGCGCTGCCAACATTGGGCCCCGCGCCAGACCGGCCGGACAGGGAGACGGAATGATGGGGAATGGGCACGCGCTGGAGCGAGGACCTTCGATGATCCGCGACACGGCTGCGGCCTGGTTGCAGCCGCTGACCGATCTGGTGGTGCGCGCCGGCGCCGCGATCCTGGAGATCGATCGCTCCGGCAAGGTCGACCACAAGTCCGATGGGTCGCCGGTGACCGCCGCCGACCTCGCCGCGGACCGGGTGATCGCCGAGGGCTTGGCGCAGATCGCGCCGCAACTGCCGACGCTGTCGGAAGAACGCTGCGGCCTCGGCCGTCCTGATGCGCCGAGCTTCTTCGTGATCGATCCGCTCGACGGAACCAAGGAATACGTGTCCGGCCGCGACGAATTCACCGTCAATCTGGCGCTGGTGAGCGATGGCGAGCCGCTGCTCGGCATCGTCGGCGCGCCGGCGCTCGGGGTGATCTGGCGCGGCCTGGTCGGCCACGGCGCAGAGCGGCTGACGGTCGCGGCCGACGGCACGATCACCAGCACCGAGCCGATCCGCACCCGCCCGCTGCCGCCGCCCGGCGCCCCCTGGACAGTGGCGATCAGCCGCTCGCATCTCGATGCGCGCACCCTCGCCTTCATCGCCGAACGCCCCGGCGCCGTGCAGGCCCAGATGGGATCGGCGCTGAAATTCGGCCGGATCGCCGAGGGCGCGGCGGACATCTATCCGCGGATGTCGCCGACCTGCGAATGGGACATCGCCGCCGGCGCCGCCGTGGTGATCGCGGCCGGCGGCAAGCTCACCGACGCCAGCGGCGCGCCGCTGCGGTTCGACGTGCCGCGGCCGAACTTCATCGTGCCGGAATTCATCGCCTGGGGTGACGCTGACGCGGTTTGACCGCCGGACCGCGCTGAAGGCCCTATTCGGCCAGCGTCGTCTGCAGCGCCGGCCATTGCCGCCGGGCCGGTTTCAAGTAGCGCTCCGGATCGGCTGCGAAGGCCGCGCGGCTCTCCTCGCGGGCGAACAGGAACAGCCGCTGTCCGCTGACCAGCCACACCAGCGGATCCCCCGCCACCGGCACGCCGCGCGCAATGCCGACCGGATCGTAACCGCCGAATTGCGGGCCGTAGATCTCCGGGTTGGCAACGAATGCCGCCATGTTGGAGGGATTGCAGAACCGCCAGATCGCGCCGCTCGACGACGCCTCATGATCCGCTTCGCCCATTCGCGCCTCGTGGTCGGTAAAATAGGCGACGGGATCGAAACCGTCGATTGCCAGGCCCGTATAACGATCGACCACCACGCGCTCGGTGGTTGCGGCGACGAGGCTCTGCAACGGAGCTGCGGCGAGCAGCAGCGCGACGAGCCAGATCGTGGCGCATCCGAGGCGAATCCCGTTTCGTTCCTGCCGTTGTGCCGTCATAGTTGAAATCGATAAGCTTCGAATCGTGGGGCGCAGGCGCCACACTAGCCGGGGCAAGTCAGCGTCCGGTTAAGGGATGGGCCGGGGATCGAAGACCCAGGGGTGAGTTGGATGACCATCGTTTCACGTCGTGCTGCGTTGGCGCTGCTTGCGTCGGCGGCCTTGATCGCGCCGGCTGCGGCGCAGCAGCAGCCAATGCCGCCGCGCGCGGCGGCGAGCCCCAACACTTATGGACCGGAAGAATTGACCGCCGCCGGCCATCGCTTCTTCGGCAACGTGTCGCGCGGGCTCGCCTCGGTGATCGAGCGCGCGGTCAGCCAATGGGGTCTGCCCAACGGCTATGTGCTGGGCGAGGAAGGATCGGGCGCGTTCGTGGCCGGCCTGCGCTACGGCGAGGGTACGCTCTACACCAAGAACGCCGGCGATCTGCGGGTGTACTGGCAGGGCCCGTCGGTCGGCTTCGACTGGGGCGGCAACGGTGCCCGCACCATGACGCTGGTCTACAATCTGCCCTCCACCAACGCGATCTATCAGCGCTTCGGCGGCATCGACGGCTCGGCCTATGTGGTCGGCGGCTTCGGCATGACGGCGCTGACCGCGAACAATATCGTGCTGGTGCCGATCCAGTCGGGCATCGGCCTGCGGCTCGGCGCCAATATCGGCTACCTCAAGTTCACCCCGACGGCGACCTGGAATCCCTTCTGAGCGCAGCGGCTCCGGCCGCCCTCATCCCCTGCCGGGATTCACGTTAACGCCGCAACGCACTGGCGCTGCGGCGGCGCTCCGTGGCAATGTGCGGCCGGAATTTCCGGCCGGACGACGACGTTTGCCCGGCGCCTCGTTCGAGCACGGTTCGCCGCACCATCGGTTTCGCCCTCAGACGTCGCGCAGGCGCAATCGGCCCTCCCGGCCGCTCGCGCAGCGTCCCGCTTTTCGGATCTCGGGTAGGAGACATTGATGATCGAGCAGATCATGTATCTGGCGATCGGCTTTCTGGCCGCGATGCTGCTGGCGCTGATGATCGCGCCGCTGGTGCATAATCGCGCGGTGCGGCTGACCACCAAGCGGCTGGAGGCGGCGACGCCGCTGTCGATGGCCGAGATCCAGGCCGACAAGGACCAGCTCCGCGCCGAATTCGCCATGTCGGCGCGGCGGCTGGAGATGAGCGTCGAGCAACTCCGCAACAAGACCACCAGCCAGCTCGCCGAGATCGGCCGCAAAACCGACGCGGTGAACCGCCTCAAGGTCGAGCTCGCCGAGAAGAACGAGGCGATCCTGACGCTGGAGGCGCGCGAAAAGTCGCTCAACGAGCAGCTCCGCACCACCGAGCAGGATTTCGCCGCCAAGATGCAGGAGCTGCGGAGCGCCGAAGCGGCGCTGGCCGAGAAGCAGGCCGAGCTGGCGCGGATCAACACCGAACTGGCCGACCGCTCGATGCTCGCCGACACCCGCCAGGTCGAATTGGTCGCCGTGCGCACCCAGATCGAGGAGCTGCGCGGCCGCGTCAGCGAGGCCGAGCGCGAATTCACCGCGACCCAGACCCGGCTGGAAGCGCAGCGCGGCGAGTCCGCCAGCACCAGCCGCGACCTCACCGACGCCCGCGGCCGCGCCGAACAGCTCGGCAGCCGCGTCGCCGATCTCGATCGCCAGCTGGTCGCGCAGGTCAAGGAAGCCGAACAGCTCGGCGGCCGCGTCGCGGCGCTGGAAGCCGAGAATACCGGACTGCGCGCCGCCGCGGCCGCGGCCGATCAGGAGCTGCAGCAGCTGCGCGGTGGCAAGACCGCCTCCCCGGCCAAGGCCGGTACCGCCGATCTGGCCCGGCTGCAGGCCGAGAAGACGGCGCTCGAACAGCAGCTTCAACAGGCCCGCGACGAGCGCGCCGCCGCGCAACGCGAGCTGACCGCGATCCAGCAGCAGGCCGAGAACAGCTGGGCGACCGAGCGGATGGAGAACGCGCTGCTGCGCGAGCGCATCAACGACATCGCCGCCGAGGTCGCCAAGCTGGCGATGACGCTGGAGGGTCCGGATTCGCCGATCGAAGCGATCCTCGCCGGACAAGGCGCCAGCGCCCCGACCCCCGCCGCAAGGCCGGCCGCTGCGGCCCGCCCCAACGGCGCCGAAGCCCCTGCGGCCCCGGTCGCCGGCGGCACCCTGGCCGAGCGCATCCGCGCCCTGCAGTCCCACGCCTCGCGGGCGCGGCAGATCGGCTGACGATCTATCCGGCTTTGCCGGCGGCCGCTCCGGAGCCGCCGTGAGAACTCGTGACCGCGGTAATTGCGTGAACGACACGGCAAATTCCCGGCTTGCCGCTTGACACCCCCGCCCCTCACTTCGTAAATCGCGCCTCTACGGTCACCGGGACCAGCCGCCACGCGGCCCCGTCCCGACCGGTCCCGGGCGCATAGCTCAGCGGGAGAGCGTTCCCTTCACACGGGAGAGGTCCAAGGTTCGATCCCTTGTGCGCCCACCATTTTTTGCCCTTCAGCTGACATTTTTGATCGGCCTCGGATAAGCCAGAGGGCCTTGGGCTTTCAAGCTCGAACCAGCGCCGGAATATCCAATTGTGGACGTGCACGCACTCCCTGTCGATGGTCGTATTCCGGGGGCAAATCACCGATCGCGGGTGATTGATCAGCACTCAATCGGTCACATTCGTCTCGCAAATTTGTAATCTATAGATTACATTCACCAGCATGATCGACGTTCGCGAAACGCCTGATTTCACCAACTGGCTGGCGGCTCTGGGTGATCAGCGCGCCCGCTTGCACATCGTTCGCCGGATTGAACGGATTGCGGCTGGAAACTTCGGCGACGCCAAGTCGGTTGGGGGAGCGGTCAAGGAGCTTCGTATCGATTACGGACCGGGATACCGAGTTTACTACACGCGGCGCGGTCACGTGGTGGTCATCCTGCTCTGCGGCGGCGACAAGCGGACACAGAGCAAAGACATTCGGAAGGCCAAGGAAATCGAAGAGGCATTGGAGGACTGAGGATGAAAGTCAGCAAGCTGAAGAAATTCAATGCCACCGAGCATCTCCGCACGCCGGAAGCGCGAGCGGAGTATCTGAGCATTGTTCTCGCCGATGGCGATCCCACCGAAGTGCGTGACGCGCTCAATCTGGTCGCCCGAGCGCAGGGCATGAGCGCCGTCGCCAAGGCTGCTGGCGTCACCCGAGAGGGGCTTTACAAGACGCTCGGCGAAAACGGCAATCCCGAATTCGCAACAATCCTGCGCGTGTTCGGCGCGATGGGAATCCGGCTGACGGCAGAACTGGCCGAAGCCAAGCCGAAGAAGAATGCCGTGGCTTGAACTGGCGGCCCGCAAGACGCGGCCACACTCAAAAGAAGGATCAGATCCTGGGCGGCCTACAACATGAGCGGCACTTTACGCACATGCCTCAGGCCCCGTTGGTCGAGACGATCAACAAGCTGCCGACGATCCAGGAATGGTGCGATAAGGACTGGATGCGCAAGCCGGTGAAGCTGGTCGGCCGCCGCGCCAAGACACGGAAGAAGGCCGAGCGCGAGGCTGGCGAGGCGGCATTCGAGACATGGCAGGCCCGGCGGGCGGCTTGACGTGGAATCTGTTAGTGTGGCGCGATGAAACTACGACGCAATGAGCCCTGCCCCTGCGGTAGTGGGAAGCGATTCAAACACTGCCACGGGCGTGAGTTCGGTCCACCCCCCGTTCCGATCCCGATCGCCGATTCCGTGCGATTCGTCTGTTTCGAGACGCATTTAGAGGACTTTCGCTATGCCACAAATGGCGGGACTGCCTTCATAGTACGCCGTAAGGGGATGTATTTCGGCATAACCTGTCGACACGTGCTACAAGGGTTCAGCATCGACGATCTAGTGATAACGGATGCTGCAATGGGTCGAAAAGCAGCAAGCATTAGAGGGATGTACAACCCGAAGTCTCACGGCCAAAGTGAGGGATCGGACCTCGACGACATTTGCATCATCGCCTTCAACGATTCCGAGAAGGATTTTTTCGATGGGGTTTATGACCTCGACAACGAACCAGCAATCGCAAGTGAGCCAGCCCATCGACTCATTGCCACAGGCTTTCTGAAGCAGAGAAGCCACATTGATCCACCAAACATTTTCGTAGGATTGGGCTTTCTTGAATTTCGCGACGCTGGCGTGGCGCAATTTGACCACGCCCTGCGACGAGGATTGGCAACTTACACTAATCCTGGTTTTAGCAGCATCGCGGGAATGAGTGGATCGCCGGTCTATAGCCTCAACAACGAGGCGTTGTGTGGCATGGTGGCGCGAGGCGTACTTGAACCCAATGGAGGGATAATAGTCTACTTCATCGACATTTTCGACATATTGCAGTTTCTCGATGCCGTGGTGATGGGATCACCAGACACCAGCTATACTAAAGACCCGCTGCAACTATAGAGTACCCCGTGGGAGGCGCTAGCGTTGAGTAGTCCGCCGTGCATTTCCCCCGCCCGCATCCCTCCATCTAGTCAGTCACTCCGCTAGCGCGTAGTGCAGTTTGCCGTGAATATCGTATATACAAGACACCCAATATTGATTGTCCTCGCGCCTTACGTAGACTGAATGCGCATTCGGCATCTCATCGTGCGGCCACGTCGCGAAGACGTGCTTCGTCGGGATATACCAGCCGCCGTTACCCTTTTTTTGGGGCGGCCCGACGATTTTCTGCCAAGGCTCTGCGGCGATCAGCTTGGTTAGCTCGGCGGCCTCGGTCCCTTCGGACATAACGTTCTCGCTCTCTTGAATGGACACGATTGGCATGCCGTCATCATCCGTGAAATCTGCGACCCGCACCGCAGCGACCTGTACGGGTGAAAATTGCTTGTTCTGCTCTGCCACAAAATCAGCGCGAGCTTGAACCTTTTCAAAGTCGGAAAGCTTCCGTCTAGCCATGTGTCGTCGTCCTCGATCGAGGCTGAGCATGGAGGTTTAGAGTTCACCATTCAAGCGATGCCGTGCATGAGCCGTGCATAGCTGACTTATTGCCACCTATACCATTGAAAATGCTCAACAGTTCATCCGCGACCCACCCTTCACACGGGAGAGGTCCAAGGTTCGATCCCTTGTGCGCCCACCATTTTTTGCCGCCACATAGTCGGGCTGGTCTAATCTTCCTTATTCACTCATCCTTCGCGCTTACTGCGGCCCGCAATCGCTTTTCAGGTCGACCTCACGACCAAAATATCTCTCTTAGAGATATTGAGAAATGAATTTTTATATGAGATTCTCAAGATGGCGAAGGCGATCGCTTATACTGCCACCGCTGCTCGTACACTGCTCCGGCATGCCAACAAGGCCGAGGCTGATCCGGGACAAGATCGAGCAATACGCACAAGACCCGCGCTCGCAAGCCCACAACGTTAAACCGCTTGTTGGCGTCGACGCGAGTCGGCTCCGTGTGCAGAATTTCCGAGTCTTGTTCAATGAAACAATCGACACGATCGTCATTCTCGACATCGGCCCGCGCGGCGGGATCTACAATTAAGGAGCCGGGAATGCCCGTCATGACCAAGTCTCCAAGCGGAGAGGATATCGTGATCCTGGCGCGCAAGGAGTATGACCGTCTCGTCGCCGCGGCCAGCCAGGATACGGCCGACACAGCAGCGGCCCGTAGCGCGTTGGCGCGGATCAAAACTGGCGAGGAAAGGACGCTGACGAGTGCTGAAGTCGATGCACTGCTCGCGTCAAAAAGCCCCCTCTCCTTCTACCGCAAGCGCGCCGGCTGGACCCAGGCGGCGCTCGCGAAGAGCGTCGGCATCGCCCAAGGGTTTTTGTCGGAGATCGAGGCCGGCCGCAAAACCGGTGACGTAAAAACGCTGCGCAAGATCGCCGACACGCTCGATCTCCAACTCGACGATCTCGTCAGTCCTAAGGACTGCATTCCGATCGGCCAATCAAAGCGAAAGACTTCGCGATGACGGATGCGAAAGGCTTCCCAACAGTTTCGACTGGGTACGACGCTGGGAGCCCGATGAACTTCGGCCGGATTGTAACTCGAAATTCACCATCCTCTCGCTCGCTTGGGAACGAACCAATTTGCTTCAAATTGTTTCGGTGACGACGGAGGGGATCATGGCTCGCATCGACTATCTGAACGACCAGATTTCGCGCGCTGAACGGCTGGCGAAGATGATCGCAGATGAGTTGACCGCTGCCCGGCTGCGGGCGTTTGCGGCGGAGTGCCGGGCGGAGCTGGCGGAGACCGAGCAGCGCGGCGACTTTGCGGGCCTGAGGGTTCGGGCCGTCTGAGACGGAGCCGAGCCGGGCCTTACCCGCCCCTCACCGTCTGGCCTAGCCCCGCACGACGTTCCCGCTTGCTGCAGGTCTTGATGCGGCTGTGACACGATCCCGCGGTTAAAGCGGACTTGGGCACCGCACCAATTGATCCGGCACAATGCGGTCGCACCCGACCTTCGTTTAGCGGAGGACCAGATGGCCCACAGAGCATCGGCGGGAGGCGACGGACAATGGCTCACACGCTTGAACAGACGATCAACGCGTTGCTCGAACAGGAGCCGGCGCTGCGCCAATGGCTCGAGCAGATGCGCGCGCTGATCCGCGATACCCGCGGGGTGACGGCGATCGCCGGGCTGACGCCGGCGGAGACCGAGGAATTCCTGCGACTGGATCCGCGGCTGCGCGCCCATCGCGGCGCGATGACGGCGGCCGAGTTCGAGATAGCGAGCGTGCGCCACGCCGAACTCAAGAACCGCATCGACGCCGCGTTGCAGGACGACGCGATCGAGAGCCTGAGCGATTGGGGCGGCGTCCCCGCACGCGGCTGATGCAGATTTTGCCGTAGCGTGGGTTGAGCGGAGCGAAACCCACGGCGGTGGTCGGCGCAGGGCAGTTCATCTCGATGGTGCGACGCGTGGCGATGGGTTTCGCTGCGCTCAACCCATCCTACGATCATGCCATCCTGGTAACCTATCCTGCGGCGTGCCGCTCAGGCGGCCGCGTGGGTAGCGTGCGGGCCGACCGGTTTGCAAAACTTACTGACCAGCCAGGACGACAACACCGCCGGCACCAAGCCGACCAGGCCGTAGAGCAGCAATTGCACGGCCCCGGCGTCGGCGCCGCGGTTGGAATAGAGAAACGCGGTGAAGACGAAGCCGATCGTGCCGACGATCAGCAGCCGCAGCGGCGGCTTGATCACGCGGATGTGGCAGATGATGTCGTCGATCGCCGCCAGCATCAGCGCCGGCAGCAGGCCGAACAGGTAGCTGTATTGCAGCGACTTGAACATCACGACGAAGAACTTCTGCACCTCCCTCAGGTCGGTGTGCATCCAGTAGCCCGACAGATAGCTGGTCGCGAACAAGAGCAGCAGTCCGCCGACGAACGGCCCGATTGCGCCGAAAATCAGATATCGCTTCATGCCAACTCCCTCGCGACTTCCCACGCTACGCCCGCTGAGCCGTCACCGACAACTGCCCGACGCGGCTCGACCGGCGACAAGCGACGACGGTTACATCCGCACTTCGATCAGGCTCGGTCCGCCGCCGCGGACGCCGGCCTCGAGCGCGGCGTTGAGTTCGTCGGCGGTCGACACCGCGCGGCCGGGAACGCCCATGCCCTTCGCCAGCGACACCCAATCCAGATCCGGCCGGTCGAGCGTCAGCATGTCCTCCGCCCGCTTGCCGGGCAAGCCGGCACCGACGCCGTCGAACTCGCCTCTGAGGATCTGGTACTTGCGGTTGGCGAACACAACGGTGGTGACGTCGAGATTTTCGCGCGCCTGCGTCCACAACGCCTGCAGCGTGTACATCGCGCTGCCGTCACCGACCAGGCAGATCACCTTGCGATCCGGGCACGCCACCGCGGCGCCGACCGCGACCGGCGGCGAGAAGCCGATCGAGCCGCCCATGTTCTGCAGCCAGTCGTGCGGCGCGGCCGCGGCGGTCGGCGGGAAGAAACCGCGGCCGCTGGTGATCGACTCGTCGATGACGATAGCGTTCTCCGGAATCGCGACCGCGATCGCCTGAGCGATCGACGCCAGCGTCAGCGTGCCGGTCGGCTTGGCGATATCGACCAGCGTCTGCGGCTGGGCGTCGGACGCCTTGGCACCGAGTGCGCCGGCCAGCGCTTCGAGCGCGCCCTCGGAATTGTCGCCGGCGTCGGTCATGCGATGGGCCTCGCAGCCCTCCGGCTTCAGCAGGCTCGGCTTGTCCGGATAGGCGAAGAACGCCACCGGATCCATCGCCTCGACCAGCACGATGTGGCGGAAATCCTTCAGCACCGGCAGCGCCGCCTCGACCACGTACGGGATGCGCTCGATCGAGGTGCGGCCGCGGCCGCGCGCCATCCGCGGGTTGTAGGTCTGGCCCATCACCTTGCAGCCGGTCTTGCCGGCGATCCGCGCCGCCATGGCCAGCCCGCGCTCGGTGAGCGCGTTGCCGGATAGCAGCAGCAGCGTCGGCTCGCCGGAGCGCAGCACCCGCGCAGCGGCTTCGACCGCATGCGGCGAGTAGCTCGGCCGCTGCTGATCGGCCGGCACGTCGGCGATGCCGTCGGCCTCGTTCCAGGCGGTGTCGGCCGGCAGGATCAGCGTCGCGATCTGCGGCGGCGAACTCTTCGCCGCGGCGATCGCCGCAGCGCCGTCGCGCGCGACCGATCTGGCGTCCGGCGAGGTCCGAACCCAGGACGACATCGGCCGCGCCAGGCCCTCGATGTCGGAGGTCAGCGGCGCGTTGTAGTCGATGTGGTAGGTGGCATGCTGGCCGACGATGTTGACGATGCCGGAATTCGCCTTCTTGGCGTTGTGAAGATTAGCAAGCCCATTGGCGAGGCCGGGGCCGAGATGCAGCAGCGTGGAAGCCGGCGTCCGCTTCATCCGGAAGTAGCCGTCGGCCGCGCCGGTCACCACGCCTTCGAACAGCCCGAGCACGCAGCGCATGCCTTCGACGCGATCGAGCGCGGCCACGAAGTGCATCTCGGATGTGCCGGGATTCGCGAAGCAGACGTCCACGCCGCCATGCACGAGCGTCCTCACCAGGCTTTCGGCGCCGTTCATCGTTTCTCTCCCTGTTCTGTCACATCCCTGACGATCAATCATTGTTGAACGCGTTCGTCAAAGGGGCGAACGCGCCGGACTGCGTTGCCCGGCAAGCCCCTAGATAGGGCGGTGTCACCACAACGACTTGCGCAAACGCCATGATTGTGGCCTGTCTTGGGTCGGACTCTGACGATTGCGAGGTTCACGATGGTTCGCTCCGCTGCCCGCCTGTTCGCGCTCGCCGCTACGCTCGTTGCCGCCGCAATGTCCCAGGCTTCGGCCCAGGAAGACATGCGAGCCGTGATGGGGTTTGGGCCGTTCTTCCGCTCGGGGCCGGCCGCCAGCCCCATTCCGCGCGAACGCGTCAGCTTCATGGGCAACTACGCTCCCGGAACCATCGTGATCAGCACCTCCGAGCGGCGGCTGTATCTGGTCGAGCCCGGCGGCAGCGCGCTGCGCTACGGCATCGGCGTCGGCCGCGACGGGTTCCGCTGGGCGGGCGTCCACCGCATCACCGCCAAGAAGGAGTGGCCGAGCTGGACGCCGCCGGCGCAGATGCTGCGCCGCCGCCCCGACCTGCCGCGCCACATGGCCGGCGGCGAGGACAATCCGCTCGGCGCGCGGGCGATGTATCTCGGCTCGACGCTGTACCGGATCCACGGCTCCAACGAGCCGGAAACGATCGGCCAGGCGGTATCGTCCGGCTGCTTCCGGATGACCAACGAGGACGTGGTCGACCTGTACGACCGGGTCCGGGTCGGCGCCACGGTGATCGTGCGGAATTGACGCTGCGGGGTGTGCAGCCCCGCTTCTTCCAATTACGGGTTGTGCGCCGCGGCAGTTTCCGGCAGCGTTCGGCTATGACGTGCGGTCGCACCAGGCGTTTTCTCGGCCCCGCGCTCGCGGCGATCCTCGCCGTGGCAGCGGACTCGGCGCCGTCACTCGCCGCCGACACCACCGACATTTCCGCCAACCAGCGCGCCGACAAGCGCGACTTCACCGACAGCCAGATCTTCGACGGCTTCTTCAAGACCGCATTCGGCGCTGAGTATCACCTCGCCGGGCGGGTCGACCGCATCCGCAAATTCGAAGGCCCGGTGCGTGTCTACGCCGAAGGCGAGACCCATCCGGATCGCCGCGCCCAGCTCGCCCGCGTCGTCGCCGACATCGCCAAGCGCATCCGCCACATCGACATCGCCATCACCGACGATGCCGACGAGGCCAACGTCACCGTCCACCTCGTCCGCGACAAGAACCTGAACAAGACGATTCAGACCTTCTACGGCGCCGAGCGCGCCAAGGAGATCCGCGAGTCGCTCGATCCGCAATGCCTGTCGGGCTTTCGCAAGAACGACAAGTTCGAGATCGAGCACGCCGACGTGATCCTGACGATCGACAACGGCGACTTCGTCTTCCTCGACTGCGCCTACGAAGAACTGCTGCAATCGCTGGGCCCGATCAACGACACCGACGAGGTGCCGTGGACGATGTTCAACGACGACGTCCAGAAGGGGTACTTCGACGTCTACGATCAGTACCTGATGAACATCCTGTACCACCCGGAGATCAAGCCGGGCATGACCGTGCAACAGGTCAAAGCCGTGCTGCCGCAAGTGATGGCCGACGTGCGGAGCTTCGTCGGCAGGGTGAACGGACTGGGGCAGTAGGCGCAGGCCGCGTCCCGAGCGCCAGATTTCGGCCTCCAGCTGAGCACTCATCCCTCCGTCATTCCGGGGCGCGCGAAGCGCGAACCCGGAATCCATAACCCCCGGTCTATCGGCTGGTCATCCTCGATCGCCATTCACCACAAGCGCTGCGGCGTATGGATTCCGGGTTCGCCGCTGCGCGGCGCCCCGGAATGACGAGCTGAAAGACTGTTGCTCTACGCCGTCTTGGTGAACAGTTCGCGGCCGATCAGCATGCGGCGGATTTCGCTGGTGCCGGCGCCGATCTCGTAGAGCTTGGCGTCGCGCAGCAGGCGGCCGGTCGGGTAGTCGTTGATGTAGCCGTTGCCGCCGAGCAGCTGGATGGCGTCGAGCGCGCATTGGGTCGCACGTTCCGCGGCGTAGAGGATCGCGCCGGCGGCGTCCTCGCGGGTGGTCTCGCCGCGGTCGCAGGCCTTCGCCACCGCATAGACGTAGGCGCGCGACGCATTCATCGTCACGTACATGTCGGCGACCTTGCCCTGCACCAGCTGGAAGTTGCCGATCGGCTCGCCGAACTGCTTGCGCTCGTGCACATAGGGCATCACCACATCCATGCAGGCCTGCATGATGCCGAGCGGACCGGCGGCCAGCACGGCGCGCTCGTAGTCGAGCCCGCTCATCAGCACGTTGACGCCGCGGCCTACCTCGCCGAGCACGTTCTCTTCCGGCACTTCGCAGTCCTCGAACACCAGCTCGCAGGTGTCGGAGCCGCGCATGCCGAGTTTGTCGAGTTTTTGCGCGGTGCTGAACCCCTTGAAACCCTTCTCGATCAGAAACGCCGTCATGCCACGCGGGCCGGCGTTCGGATCGGTCTTGGCGTACACCACCAGCGTCTCGGCGACCGGGCCGTTGGTGATCCACATTTTGTTGCCATTGAGGACGTAACGGTCGCCCTTCTTGTCGGCGCGGGTCTTCATCGACACCACGTCGGAGCCTGCGCCGGGCTCGGACATCGCCAGCGCGCCGACGTGTTCGCCCGAGATCAGTTTCGGCAAGTACTTGCGCTTCTGCGCCTCATTGCCGTTGCGACGCAGCTGATTGATGCAGAGATTGGAATGCGCCCCATAGGACAGGCCGACCGAAGCCGAGGCGCGCGAGATCTCCTCCATCGCGATGCAGTGCTCGAGATAGCCGAGCCCGGCGCCGCCGTAGTCTTCCTCGACCGTGATGCCGTGCAGGCCAAGTTCGCCGAGCTTCGGCCACAGGTCGCGCGGAAACGTATTGGTCTTGTCGATGGCCTCGGCGCGCGGGGCGATCTCGTCCGCCGCGAACGCCCGCACCGTTTCGCGGATCGCGTCGGCCGTCTCGCCGAGATCGAAATTGAACAGGCTCTGCGCGTTCGAAATCATGGTCGGGCTGTCTCCACTCATCGGCGCGGCCGGACCGCGCGTCTCGTGTTCTGGTTGGTCGGCACCATGTCATGACGCCGCAGGACTGAGAAGGCTCCAAAGGTCGCCGCGGCGCGCGCCCGGGCACTTTGCCAGCGCCTCGACACAAAACCTGACCGGACAGAAAGCCCACCTTGAAATCAGCCTGTTCGCGGCCCCGCCGGCACGCGGGATGCCTTGCTCTCGCCCGCGCAACCGGTTGTAATCGCCGCCGACGGACCGCCGCGATCAGACGGCGGCCAGAACAAGACCGATCGCCGCGACGCGGACGATCGGCGGGAAACGCGACCATACAGAAAGGGCCACGCATGCACGGCACAATCGAGATCGACAAAGCCGCCCGCCAACGCGCAGCGCGTGAGGAAGCCTATGCGACCCCGCTGAAGGACTTCCACCCCGGCGCGCCGCGGCATTTCCGCGACGATACGCTATGGCCCTGGTTCGAACGGCTGCGCGCCGAGGAGCCGGTGCATTATTGCACCAACGCGCCGATCGAGCCGTATTGGAGCGTCGTCAAGTACAACGACATCATGCATGTCGACACCAGCCATCAGGTGTTCTCGTCGGACTCCACGCTGGGCGGGATCTCGATCCGCGACGCCCCGCCCGGCTACGACTGGCCGAGCTTCATCGCGATGGACGAGCCGCGGCACTCGGCGCAGCGCAAGACGGTGTCGCCGATGTTCACGCCGCAGCATCTCGACGAACTCGCGGTGCTGATCCGTCAGCGCACCCGCAAGGTGCTGGACGGCCTGCCGCGTGGCGAGACCTTCAACTTCGTCGACCGCGTCTCGATCGAGCTGACCACCCAGATGCTCGCCACGCTGTTCGACTTCCCGTTCGACGAACGGCGCAAGCTGACGCGCTGGTCCGACGTCGCCACCGCGCTGCCCAAGAGCGGCGTGGTCGATTCCGAACAGCAGCGCCGCGACGAACTCAACGAGTGTGCGGCCACCTTCGCTCAGCTGTGGAACGAACGGGTAAATTCCGAACCGCGGAATGATCTGTTGTCGATGATGGCGCACCATGACGCGACCCGCCACATGGACCGCGACAATCTGCTGGGCAATCTCATCCTGCTGATCGTCGGCGGCAACGACACCACCCGCAACACCATGACCGGCTCGGTGCTGGCGCTGAACGAGAACCCGGACGAATTCGCCAAGCTGCGCGCCAATCCGAAGCTGATCGACACCATGGTACCCGAGGTGATCCGCTGGCAGACGCCGCTGGCGCATATGCGCCGCACCGCGCTTGCCGACACCGAGCTCGGCGGCAAGACCATCCGAAAGGGCGATCGCGTCGTGATGTGGTACGTCTCCGGCAACCGCGACGACGAGGTGATCGAGCGGCCGAACGAATTCATCATCGACCGCAAGCGGCCGAAGATTCACCTGTCGTTCGGCTTCGGCATCCACCGCTGCGTGGGCATGCGGCTGGCGGAACTACAGCTCCGCATCGTCTGGGAGGAAATGCTGGCCAGGTTTGACCGCATCGAAGTTGTCGGGGAGCCGAAGCGGGTGTATTCGAGCTTCGTCAAGGGCTACGAGTCCTTGCCGGTTCGCATTTCCTGACCTCCCCCAAGAAAAAGAAGACAGCCTCGACAATGAAACATCATGCCGCCGCGGAGCAGGACGAATTCCACGATATCCGCGACGCCGTCGCCAAACTGTGCGCGCAGTTTCCGGGCGAATACTGGCGCAAGCTCGACCGTGACATGGCCTATCCCAAGGCATTCGTCGATGCCCTCACCGAGGCCGGCTATCTGTCGGTGCTGATCCCCGAGGAATACGGCGGCGTCGGGCTGAAGCTCTCGGCCGCGGCGGCGATCCTCGAAGAGATTCAGCGCGCCGGTTGTAACGGCGGCGGCTGTCACGCCCAGATGTACACCATGGGTACTCTGCTCCGCCACGGCAGCGATGAGCAGAAGGCGAAGTGGCTGCCGAAGATCGCATCGGGCGAATTGCGGCTGCAGGCGTTCGGCGTCACCGAGCCGACGTCGGGCACCGACACCACCTCGCTGAAGACCTTTGCCAAGAAGGATGCCAACGGCGACTACGTGGTCAACGGCCAGAAGATCTGGACCAGCCGCGCCGAATATTCCGACCTGATGATCCTCTTGGCGCGCACCACGCCGAAGGATCAGGCGGCGAAGAAGACCGAAGGCCTTTCGGTGTTCCTGGTCGACATGCGCGAAGCGCGTGGCAATGGCCTGGAGATCCGCCCGATCCGCACCATGATGAACCACGCCACCACCGAAGTGTTCATCACCGACCTCAAGGTGCCGAAGGAGAATCTGATCGGCGAGGAAGGCAAGGGCTTCCGCTACATCCTGTCCGGCATGAACGCCGAGCGCATCCTGATCGCCTCGGAATGCGTCGGTGATGCGAAGTGGTTCATCGCCAAGGCGACCAACTACGCCAAGGACCGCGTCGTGTTCGGCCGGCCGATCGGCCAGAACCAGGGCATCCAGTTTCCGATCGCCAAGGCCTACGCGAATATGCGCGCCGCCGAACTGATGGTGAAGGAAGCGACCCGGAAGTACGAAGCCGGCATGGACTGCGGCGCCGAGGCCAACATGGCCAAGATGCTGGCCGCCGACGCCTCGTTCGAAGCCGCCAATGCCTGCGTCCAGACCCACGGCGGCTTCGGCTTCGCCGAGGAATACGACGTCGAGCGCAAGTTCCGCGAGACCCGGCTGTACCAGGTCGCGCCGATTTCCACCAATTTGATCCTGTCGCATCTCGCCGAGCACGTCCTCGGCATGCCGCGGTCGTATTGAGGGTCGGTCATGCTGATCAGCTTCGCAATCACGCGCGCTCGCCACGAGTCGCAGCGCACTCCCTCGCCCCGCTCTTCGCGGGGAGAGGGTTGGGGTGAGGGGCGACGCGAGTCGCGGACTCTCGGCCTCGCCGATGCGCCCCCTCACCCGACCGGCTTCGCTTCGCTACGCCGGTCGACCTCTCCCCGCACGCGGGGAGAGGTGAAGTGATGCTTCCGCTCGAAGGACTGACCGTTATCGCCGTCGAACAGGCGGTCGCGGCGCCGTATTGCAGTTCGCGGCTGGCCGACGCCGGCGCGCATGTCATCAAGATCGAACGCCCCGAGGGGGATTTCGCCCGCGGCTACGACGCCGCCGCCAAGGGCCAAAGTAGTTACTTCGTCTGGCTCAACCGCGGCAAGGAATCCGCGGTGGTCGATCTGTCGACCAAGGAAGGCCGCGACGAGCTCGAGAAGCTGATCGCCTCGGCCGACGTGTTGCTGCAGAACCTCAAGCCCGGCTCGATGGACAAGCTCGGCTTCACCCGCGAGCGGCTGCGCGCCGATTACCCGAAGCTGATCATCTGCACGATCTCCGGCTACGGCGATGACGGCCCCTACGCACATCGCAAGGCCTATGACCTGCTGATCCAGGCCGAGAGCGGCCTCGCCTCGATCACCGGCGGACCAGAGAGCGCCTCGCGTGTCGGCATGTCGGTGGTCGACGTCGCCACCGGCGCCGCCGCGCATGCGGCGATCCTCGAAGCGCTGATCGGCCGCGGCCGGTCGGGGCAAGGCGCCGACATCCGGATCTCGATGTTCGACGTGATGGCCGACTGGCTGACGGTGCCGCTGCTCAACGCCGAAGCCGGCAACCCGCCCAAGCGGCTCGGCCTCGCGCATCCGTCGATCGCGCCCTACGGCGTGTTCACCAGCAAGGACGGCAAGGACATCCTGATCTCGATCCAGAGCGAGCGGGAGTGGAAGAAGCTGTGCTCGGACGTGCTGCGCCAGCCGGATCTGCCGAACGATCCGCGGCTGAAGAACGGCGTCGAGCGGGTCAAGAACCGCGCCTACACCGACAAGATCGTCGCGGACATTTTCGGCTCGCTGACGCGCGACGATCTGCTCGAACATCTCGCTAGCGCCGACATCGCGTTCGCCGAAGTGAACACGATGGAAGACCTGTCGCATCATCCGCATCTGCGCCGGATCGAGGTCGACACCCCGAACGGCAAGGTCACCTATCCGGCGCCGGCGGCGATCTTCGTCGGCGACGCGCGTCACTACGGCGCCGTGCCGGGCATCGGCGACAAGCGCAAGTAACGGAAGGCTTCTGTCATGACCGACGCACTCGACATCGATCACCTGCGGCAATGGATCGGCCGCTCCGAGCAGGCCACCGACTTCGTCACGCCGCAGTTGGTCAAGGGTCTGCGCGCGACGCTGTTTCTCGACATCGGCAAGCCCGCGGCGGGCGATGCCGCGCCGTACACCGCGCATTGGTGTCTCGGCCAGCCGGTGTATCCGATGGACATGCTCGGCCCGGACGGTCACCCCACCCGCGGCGGCTTCCTGCCGCCGGTGCCGCTGCCGCGGCGGATGTGGGCCGGCGGCGAGCTGACCTTCATCGATGCGCTCAAGGTTGGCGACGAGGTGACGCGCACCTCGACGATCGGCGACGTGCAGATCAAGCAGGGCTCGACCGGCACGCTGTGCTTCGTCACCGTCAATCACGAGATCACCACGCCGCGCGGCGTCGCAATCCGCGACCGCCAGGACATCGTCTATCGCGACGTGCCGCCGCCTTCCGCGACGCCGGCAGCGCCGGCCAAGCCGGCGGCCGTACCGCCGGCCGCGCAGCATCGCGAAAGCCACCTCGCTGATCCTGTCCTGCTGTTCCGCTATTCCGCGCTGACCTTCAACGGCCACCGCATCCACTACGACCGCGACTACGTCACCAAGGTCGAAGGCTATCCGGGCCTGATCGTGCATGGCCCGATGCAGGCGGCGCTCCTGGTCGAATTCGCCGCCAAGCTGAAAGGCGCGGCGCCGAAGACATTCAGCTACCGCGGCGTGCAGCCGCTGTTTGACGGCGCCGACTTCAGCGTCAACGCCAACGAGACGGCGACGGGCCTCGACCTGTGGACCGCAAATGCCGACGGCGTGCCGACGATGAAGGGCACGGCGAGCTGGTAGCTCGTTGCAACATGCACGTCATTCCGGGGCGCTCACGAAGTGAGCGAACCCGGAATCTCGAGCTGTTCTGCGACTGCGACGTTTCCACAATTTCGGGATTCCGGGTTCGCGCGCGAAGGGCGCGCGCCCCGGAATGACGGGGAAAGCGTGTTGACTCCCCTCCCCGCCTGCTGATTGATCGGCTGCAAGCAACAAGCACGGCGCGCTGTCGCCGGAGGAAACCGCCTTGCCGAAGAAGCCGCACGCCGCGACCACCACCGTCAAATCCGCCACGCTCGATCTGCTCCGCGCCTTCAAGATCGACAAGGTGTTCGGCAATCCCGGCTCGACCGAGCTGCCGTTCCTCAGCGACTGGCCGGACGACATCGACTACGTACTGGCGCTGCAGGAGGCCTCGGCGGTGGCGATGGCGGATGGTTATGCGCAGGGGACGCGTAACGCCGGCTTCGTCAATCTGCATTCGGCCGCCGGCGTCGGCAACGCGCTCGGCAATATCTATACGGCGTTCAAGAACCAGACGCCGATGGTGATCACCGCCGGCCAGCAGGCCCGCAGCCTGCTGCCGCTGCAGGCCTTCCTCGGCGCCGAGCGGGCCAGCGAGTTTCCGCGGCCTTACGTCAAGTACAGCATCGAGCCGGCGCGCGCTGAGGATGTGCCGGCGGCGATCGCCCGCGCCTACTACGTGGCGATGCAGCCGCCGTGCGGGCCGACCTTCGTGTCGGTGCCGATCGACGATTGGGCGCGGCCCGCCGCGCCGGTGCCGCCGCGCAGCGTGACGCGCGAGATCGGGCCGGAACACGTCGCCATCGAGACGCTGGCCGATGGGCTGGCGAAAGCGAAGAAGCCGGCGCTGGTGGTCGGTCCGGCGGTCGATCGCGCCGCGGCGGTGGATCTGATGGTCAAGCTTGCCGAGCGCACAAACGCGCCGGTGTGGGTGTCGCCGTTCTCGGCGCGCTGCAGCTTTCCGGAGCGGCATCCGCTGTTTGCCGGCTTTCTGCCTGCGTCGCCCGGGCAACTATCCGAGGCGCTGGGCGCTTACGACGTCGTCGTGGTGATCGGCGCGCCGGTGTTCACGTTCCACGTCGAAGGCCACGCGTCGATCTTCGACGGCGGCCCAGCGCTGTTCCAGATCACGGAGGATGCCGACGCCGCGTCGGTGACGCCGCTCGGCACCAGCATCATCGCGACGATGATTCCGGCGCTGACGCTGCTGCTCGAGTTGCTCCCCCAGCCCAAGCGCTCCGCGCCATCGCCGCGCGCGGTCCCGCCGGCGCCGCTGGCCGCCGAGCCGATGCCGCCCGAGTACTTGCTCGACGCGCTCAGCAAGGCGATGCCGGACGACGCCATGCTGGTCGAGGAAGCGCCATCGCATCGGATGGCGATGCAGAGGTACATGCCGATGCGCGGCCAGGACAGCTTCGCCACCATGGCCAGCGGCGGCCTCGGCTGGTCGCTGCCCGCCTCCACCGGCTTTGCGCTGGCGAACAGCAAGCGCCGCACCGTCTGCCTGATCGGCGACGGCTCGGCGATGTACTCGGTGCAAGCGCTGTGGACCGCCGCACAGCGCAAGCTGCCGCTGACGGTTGTGGTGATGAACAACGCCGGCTACGGCGCGATGCGCTCGTTCAGCCAGGTGATGCAGGTCCGTGACGTGCCGGGGCTGGAGCTGCCCGGGATCGACTACGTCCAGCTCGCGCAATCAATGGGCTGCGCCGCCGAACGCGTGACGCGCTGCGAGGATGTTGCGCCGGTGCTGGCCCGCGCGCTGGCGCATGATGGCGTGTTCGTGCTCGAAGCGATGCTGGATAGCTCGGTGCCGCTGCTGTACGCGAAGAACGGGTAGTCAATCCCACTCGCCAGCGCGCACCGGCAGTGCTCGCAACATCCGCAGCGCGCTCCCTCGCCCCGCTCTTGCGGGGAGAGGGTTGGGGTGAGGGGCAGGCCGCGAGTCGCTGGCTCTCGGCCTCGCGGAGACGCCCCCTCACCCGCCCGGCTTCGCCGGTCGACCTCTCCCCGCGCGCGGGGAGAGGTTAGGCCGTACGCGAGCGCCTACGCCTTCCCGAACGCCTCGCGCAGTTTCGCCTGGATCTTGGCCATGCCGCCGATCCAGCGGTCGTAGTTGTCGGTCTTCTTGCGCATGTAGTCGATCACCTGCGCGTGCGGCAGGATCAGGAAGGTTTCCTGCTCGACGCCCTTCAGCGCGTCCTGCGCCACCCGCTCGGGCGACAGATTGCCGTCGTCAGATTGCGGACCCTTGGGGATGCCGCGCAGCATGTTGGTGTCGACGCCCTGCGGGCACAGGATCGAGACGCGGATGTTGTGCGCCTTGTGCGAGATCGCGAGGTTCTCGGCAAAGCCGACCGCGCCGTGCTTGGTCGCCGAATAGGCCGGGCTGCCGACCTGCGACAGCAGGCCCGCCGCCGAAATCGTGTTGAGGAAATAGCCGCCGCCGCGCGCTTTGTAGCGCGGGATCAGATGCCGTGCGGCGTAGACATGCGCCATCACGTGGATCATCCAGCTTTTCATGAACGGCTCGTCGGACGAGCCGCCGGCGTTCTCCGACATCGGATCGAAGCCGCCGCCGATGCCGGCGTTGGAACAGAACAGGTCGATCGGCCCGAACTGGCGCTCGGTTTCCTCGATGACGTGCTGGATGTCCGCCTCTTTGGCGACGTCGCATTTGAAAGCCGCGCCGCCAATCGACTGCGCCACCGCTTCGGCACGCGCCTGATCGAGATCGGCGACCACCACCTTGGCGGCGCCCGCCTTGGCGAAAGCCTCGCACAGCGCCTGACCGATGCCGTTGCCGCCGCCGGTGACGACGACGACCTTGCCCGCAATCTGCATGTTTCCCCCGTGTTGTTGTTGTTGCGGGGGCTGTCTTATCGCAAAGGCCGGGAGACCGCTATGCCGCCAGCACCAGGTCCACCACCGCCACATAGTGGCAAGCGGCCGCGAGCAGCACGAAAGCGTGCCAGATCGCGTTCTGGAACCGCAGCCGGCGCCAGGCGTGGAAGATCACGCCGAATGTGTACAGCGCGCCGCCGATGCCAAGGAACCACATCGCCGTCGTCGGCAGCGTCTGGATCACCTGATCGTAGGCGATGATGCCGCTCCAGCCGAGCGCGAGATATAGACCCACCGACAGCTTGTCGAATTTGCCCGGCTTGAACAGCTTGATCAGGATGCCGACCACCGCGACGCCCCAGACGCCGGCGAGCAGCGCCAGACCAAAACTCTGGTCGGGGATCTGGGTGATGATCGGGGTGTAGGTCGCGGCAATCAGGATGTAGATCGCCGAATGGTCGAACCGGCGCAGCAGCCATTTGCGCGGCGACACCGGCCACAGATTATAGGCTGCCGATAGCCCCAGCATCGCCAGCAGGCCCACCGCGTACACCGATACCGATAGGATGGTGGGGGTCGACGCGAATACGCCGGTCAACGTGATCAGCGCGGTGACGGCGATCAGGCCGGCGACCAGGCCCAGGACATGGACCACGCCGTCCGCGATCAACTCGGCACGGTCGTAGTTCCAGTGCACCGCCCCTTTGCCATCGATTCTGGCATGCGAAACGATTTGCTTGAAGCGAAACACTGTCATAGGCGGAGCGGGACCCTGTCTTTCGTTGACCTGACACCTACATGGCGATGACGAGCGGAGCGTGACAGGCCGGCGGCCTGCGAACGCTCGCAAATTCTATCCGCCGGAAAGGCGGCGAAGCCAAGGCCCACCGCAGGTCGGATTGTCGCATCACGCGGTTTCCGGCTAACCTCCCCGCCACCCATCTCCTGATTGAATATTTCGCCGCATGGCCTTCAGTTTTTCCAATCTGGTCGAGGAAGCGTGGCTGTCGGCGCGGGCGCTGAAAGACTACAGCGAGACCATGTTCAACCCGACGGTCCGGCTCGGCGTCACCGGGCTGTCGCGCGCCGGCAAAACGGTGTTCATCACCGCGCTGGTGCACGGGCTGTCGCGCGGCGGCCGGTTTCCGATCTTCGAATCGATGTCGACCGGCCGGATCGCGACCGCCCGGCTGGCACCGCAGCCCGACGACGCGGTGCCGCGCTTCGCCTATGAGAACTTCCTCGCCACCCTGATCGAACAGCGGCAATGGCCGAGTTCGACGGTCGATATCAGCGAACTGCGACTGGTGATCGACTATCAGCGCAAGAACGGCGCCGAGCGCACGCTGACGCTGGATATCGTCGACTATCCGGGCGAATGGCTGCTCGACCTGCCGCTGCTGAACAAAAGCTACGAGACCTGGGCGGCAGAAAGCCTGTCGCTGTCGC
Organism: Rhodopseudomonas infernalis; assembly: GCF_022271405.1. Taxonomy (GTDB): domain Bacteria; phylum Pseudomonadota; class Alphaproteobacteria; order Rhizobiales; family Xanthobacteraceae; genus Rhodopseudomonas; species Rhodopseudomonas infernalis. Next base: position 75,042 of record NZ_JAJNAL010000025.1, read on the forward strand.
GGCAGGATCCGCGGGCGCGGGTGGCGCGGGAGTGGCACGCGCATCTGGCGACGCTCGATCCGAACGGCCGCGAGAACGAGCAGGAGACGCTGACCGCGGCGCGGCTGTTCACCAGCTATCTGCGCAACTGCCGCAACGAGCAGTTCGCCATGAGCCTGCTGCCGCCCGGCCGCTTCCTGATGCCCGGCAATCTGGCCGGATCGCCGGCTCTGACCTTCGCGCCACTCGACGTGCCGGTGGACGGCACGGCGCCGGAACGCTCGCTGTGGGCGATGATGCGGCGGCGCTACGAGGCCTATAAGGACGTCGTGGTGCGGCCGTTCTTTCGCGACCACTTCGCCCGGCTCGACCGCCAGATCGTGCTGGCCGACGCGCTGAGCGCCTTCAACGCTGGTCCTGAGGCGCTGCAGGATCTCGAAGCGGCGCTGGCCGGCATCCTCGACTGCTTCCGGGTCGGTCGCTCCTCACTGCTGTCGAGCGTGTTCCGGCCGCGGATCGACAAGATCCTGTTCGCCGCCACCAAGGCCGATCACCTGCACCATTCCAGCCATGACCGGCTCGAGGCGATCCTGCGCAAGCTGGTCGAGCGGGCGATGCAGCGGGCCGAGTTCGCCGGTGCCACCATCGACGTTGTCGCGCTGGCCGCCGTCCGCGCCACCCGCGAGGCACAGGTGCAGCGCGGCCGCGACCGGCTGCCGTCGATCGTCGGCACGCCGATCAAAGGCGAGATGGCCGAGGGCGAAGTGTTCGACGGCGAGACCGAGGTCGCGACCTTCCCGGGCGATCTGCCGACCAATCTGCAGGGCCTGTTCAAGGGCGAGGATACGTTCCGCGGCCTCGCCGCCGGCTCGCATCAGGACGCCGACTTCCGCTTCCTGCGCTTCCGGCCGCCGCGGCTGGCCACGCAGGATCCGGAGGGGCCGGCGCTGCCTCACATCCGCCTCGACCGAACGCTCCAGTTCCTGATCGGAGACAAACTGCAATGACCGAGCGGGTCCCTCCGCGCCGGCCGGCGACCTTCAAGCTGACCGACCCGAGCGTCGTGCTGATCGATTCGGATGACAGCGGCCCCGCCGCCCGCCCGAGCGCGCCCGATCCGGCGCCCTCGCCGCCGCCGCGCGCCCGCGTGCAGCTGGCGCAGGAGAAGGAGCATCCGATCGTCGCCCCCAAGGCGCCTCGCAGCATCATCAATCCCCGCAAAGGTTTTGGCTGGGGCACGCTGTTCTGGAGCGCGGCGACCGGGTTGCTGTCGCTGGCGTTCTGGCTATGGGTCAGCAAACTGGTCGAGGATTTGTTCGCGCAGAGCACCACGCTCGGCACCATCGGGGCGATCCTCGCCGTGCTGGCCGGCGGCTCACTGGCGATCATCATCGGCCGCGAAGCGTTCGGCCTCATCCGGCTGGCGCGCATCGAGCAACTCCACACTCGCGCGGCGCGCGTGCTGGAGACGGACAACCGCGCCGAGGCGCAGGCGATCGTGCGCGAACTGCTGAAGTTCGAGCATCCCAATCCGCAACTGGCGCACGGCCGCGCCACGCTCACCAAGCATCTCGACGACATCATCGACGGCGCCGATCTGATCCGGCTCGCCGAGCGCGAATTGATGACGACGCTGGACATCGAAGCGCGAGCGCTGATCTCCAAGGCAGCGCAGCGCGTCTCGGTGGTCACCGCCATCAGCCCAAAGGCGCTGATAGACGTGCTGTTCGTGGCGATCGCCGCGACCCGACTGATCGGCCAGCTCGCCCGGCTCTATGGCGGGCGGCCCGGCGCGCTCGGCATGATCAAGCTGATGCGGCAGACGGTGACCCACCTCGCCATCACCGGCGGCATCGCGCTCGGCGACAGCGTGATGCAGTCCGTGCTCGGCCACGGCCTCGCCTCGCGGTTGTCGTCGAAACTCGGCGAAGGCATCGTCAACGGCATGCTGACCGCCCGCCTCGGCCTCGCCGCCATCGACCTGACCCGCCCCCTCCCCTTCAACGCCCTGCCCCGCCCGGTGCTCGGCGACTTGGTCAAGGACCTGCTGAAGAAGCGGGAGAAGGAAGAGTAACGACGACGCTATCGACTGCACCATCACTCAGCCGCGAGCACCGCGCGCTCCCTCGCCCCGCTCTTGCGGGGAGAGGGTTGGGGTGAGGGGCAGGCCGCGAGTCGCTGACTCTCGGCCTCGCGGAGACGCCCCCTCACCCGCCCGGCTTCGCCGGTCGACCTCTCCCTGCGCGCGGGGAGAGGTAAGCCGCCCCATTCCGGGCCGACGCGCTGCGTGTTGACCGGCGACGGAAATCCTTCGACAAGCGGCAGATGCACCGCCCGCACGCCCCCCGCGACAGCAGCCGGACCACCGACGGCCGACGGTCCCGTCTGCCCGGCTGGCTCCGCCGCATCGGCCTTCGCCAAGTCCGGATGTTCACCGGGCTGGTGATGTTCGCCTATCTGCTCAGCCACTTCCTCAATCACGCGCTCGGCAACATCTCGCCGGAGGCGCTCGAGGCGGGGGTGCTATGGCATCTCGAGGTCTGGCAGTTCCTGCCGGTGGCGATCCTGTTCTACGGTTCGGTGACGATCCACGCCGGGCTCGGACTGTGGGCGCTGTATCAGCGCCGCCAGTTCCGCTGGCGCACGATCGAGCCGCTGCAGCTCGTGCTCGGACTGAGTGTGCCGCTGCTGATCTACAGCCACGTCATCGGACTGCGGCTCAGCAACGTGCTGTACGGCATCGACAAGCTGTATCCGCAGGTGCTGTACGCCTATTGGGTCGCGTGGCCGTCCTACCGGGTCTGGCTGATGGTCACGGTGATGCTGGTGGCGTGGGCCCATGGCTGCATCGGGCTTGCGCTGTGGCTCCGCATCAAGCCCGCGTTCCGCAAGGCGATGCCGGCACTGCTGGTGGTCGCGGTGCTGATCCCGACGCTGGCCCTGCTCGGCTTCTACGAAGGCGGGCGCGATGTGATCCGCGTCGCCGCTGATCCAGCCTGGCAGGACGCCAATCTGTCGATCAAGCAGATGGGCACGCTGCAGCAGCAGCGAACGCTCGACCGGATCGGCGACGCCTTCGTGATCGGTTATCTTGGATTGATCGCGCTGGCGCTGATCGCCCGCGCGATCCGCGGATTGATGGAACGCCGCGGCGGCATGATCCGGCTGACCTACGGCGGCGACCGCACGGTGCGCGTGCCCAGAGGCATGAGCGTGCTCGAAGCCAGCCTGCGCCACAACATTCCCCACGCCAGCGTCTGCGGCGGCCGCGCGCGCTGCTCGACCTGTCGTATCCGGGTGCTCGGCGATGTCGACGAACTGCCGCCGCCGACCAGCCGCGAAGCGTTCGTGCTCGGCAGCGTCGGCGCCGCCGACGACCCGACCATCCGGCTCGCCTGTCAGCTTCGGCCAACGCACGATCTAACGTTCCTGCCGGTGTTTCCACCGCGCAACGTCGCGGCGGCGCGACAGGCGGCACGGATGTCGCGGATCGGCGACGAGCGCTACCTCGTCAGCATGTTCGTCGATCTGCGCGGATCGACCAAACTCGCCGAGACGCGGCTGCCGTTCGACACCGTGTTCATCGTCAATCGTTTTCTCGGCGCGGTGTCGCGCGCGGTGATCGCCTGCGGCGGCCAGCCCAATCAGTTCGTCGGCGACGGCGTGCTGGCGCTGTTCGGGCTGAACGAAAGCCCACGCGAAGCCAGCCGCAACGCCATCCGCGCCGCAGCCGCGGTCGCCGCATCGGTCGACGAACTCAACAGCATGATCGGTCATGATCTCGGCGCGCCGATCCGCTTCGGCGTCGGCATTCACGGCGGCGTCGTCATCCTCGGTGAGATCGGCTATCGCGACCACATGGTGTTCACGGCGCTCGGCGACTCCGTCAATGTCGCCGCGCGGCTGCAGGACATGACCAAGACGCTCGGCTGCGAGACCCTGCTCTCCGACGAAATTCGCGCCACCGCCGGCATCGGCGCCGACCTGCTACCGACCCAGCAGGCCGAGATCCGCGGCCGCACCGAGCCAATGCTGGTCTGCCCGATCGCGCAGTCGCGCGACCTAGCCGCCGCGCTGGATCACAGCGAGGCGCTGCTGGCGTGAGACGTGACGGACGCAGCACAGGCGGCCGTTTCTCGATTTTCCGCACAGCCCTGTAAGTAACTCGCCGGCCACGGCGCAGATCAGCACACCCCGTCATTCCGGACCGCGCCGTCAGGCGCGGATCCGGAATCCCGATGTTGTTTGGCGATGGGTTCGCCCCGTCAAAGATTCCGGGTTCGCGAGCTGGCGCTCGCGCCCCGGAATGACGGGCGTGGGAGGCGCAGAAAAGCATGCTGCCGGTGTGAACCCGTCTGATTTTCGATGCGACGAACGTGCGATGGGCAGGATCTGAACGCCAGATCCGACGGAAACTAACAACCGCGCCTCGTGCGCATGATGAGGAGTACGACCATGTTTCGCAAGCTCGCACTCGGACTGATCGCCGCCGCTTCGCTCGGTTTCGCCGCTTTGGCGCCGACCGCCGCTTCCGCCGGTGGCGGCTGGGGTTGGCATCCGCACCACCATCATCACTGGCACGGCGGTCCCGCTTTCGGCATCGGCTTCGTCGGCTACGGCGGCGGCAGCTGCTACGTGACCCGGCGCGTCGCGACGCCGCACGGCTGGCGCTGGCGCACCTTCAACATCTGCTACTGATCGATCTCTATCGTCGTAGCAGGTGTGGAAGTGGGGGCCCCCCGCGGGGGGGGGGGGGGGAGGAAATTTTGGACCCCGAAAGGGGGGCGGGGGGG
>NZ_JAJNAL010000026.1 GCF_022271405.1 Rhodopseudomonas infernalis
CCGCCGTCATGCGCGGGGCTTGACCCGCCTGCGGGGCCAGAGCCCCTTCGGCGCGGCGACGGCCCGCGCATCCATCGCGCGCGGAGCGCGCTGAACGAAGCCTTTGCGAAGAGGATAAATTGCCGAAGCCCGGCAATGACGGGGGTTGTTCTGCAGACGCTCCGCCTCACGCGCAAACGTCATCGCGCCACTCACGCCGTCATCGCCGGCATGCGCGGGAATGACGGCGGCGGTTGCGGCACAGACTCGCCCTACTCTCGCACGTCATCGACAGCGCCGAGCAACCACGACCACACCCGTCCGCAAGCGCACCAACTAAATCAATGCGCGAGTGGATTGCCGCTTTCCCGCCATGGTTCCTTCACCAGCAATTCATTCCTCGGCGACCAAGGTCGACAAGGTCTTTCGACCATGATCAGCGACAGTTCGAGGAGAAACGCTTGTGAAGAAGATTGCATTGGGAATGGCCGCCGCCGTGGTACTCGGTCTCGGCGCATTCAGCGGCGCGGCGTCGGCGGCGCCCGCGGCATCGGCGACAACAAGCGTGGCTCAGCCGATGACCGACTTTTCGGCGCAGCGGCGCATGCATCGCCATCACGGGATGCACCGCCGTCCGCACTGCACCGTGCGCAAGGTCGTGACCCGCGGTCCGTACGGCAAGCGGATTGTCCGCACCTCGCGCGTCTGCCGCTAACTATCTAACCTGACATCGGAGCGGGTCCATCGCGGGTCCGCTCCGCCTTTCTGATCGCGGCTCCGCTCCGCATTCCTGATGGCCGCAGCGAACTGATCACCAACGTTCGAAGCTGCGGCGGCCCCAGCCATCGTCGTCGTCCCCGGCCCGCGCGGCCGGCTGCTGCTGCTGTGGCGCCCCCTGGCGCCGCACCGTCCGCAGCGACCGCTCCTGCGGCGGATTGAAGACGACGTAGCACGCCGGGCTCAGCCGCGGTCCCGCATCGCGCAGACAGCTTTCGATCCGCTCCGAATCCGGGATGAACTGCCCGCACAGCCGCAGCGCGTCGGGCGTACAAGCTTCGCGCTGCGCTTCGGTGCCGCGCTGCTGAGCCAACGCAGCGCCGCTGCCGAGCAGCGTGGTGCAGGCGATGATGCCGACGAGAGTGCGTGAGGCCATGGCCGATCCTCCAAATGAGAATCACCAATCGCCGGGGTCCGGAAATGGTTCCGGACCGGCCTGTCTGAAGTCGTAAAGAGGGTTAGCTCGCGCGCACCGCAGCGTCGGTCCACGCAACTCGCGACGCATCCGATGGCCGCGTCAGGTCATGCTGGCGACGACCACGAGGCGCTTGACCTCGCCGCGTTTGAACGCCTGCAGGAACGCGTTGTAGTCCTTGAACGACACGCAGCCATTGGAGTCGCCGCGCGGCCCAAGCATGTAGCTATGGGCAAGCAGGCCGGTGCGGCCGTGGATCATATCCTCGCCGCCGACCGGGGTCAGACGGATCGCAGCGACACCGTGGAACAGCGCCTCGCGCATCTTCATATCGTAGATGTGCGGCGGGGTCGCACCGTGCATCCGGACGTTGACGTGACGCGGATCGTCCATCTTCGGGCCGAGCCCCGAATGCGCCTCGAGCTTGGTGCCGTCCGGCATGTACACGGTCTTGGCGGTGATATCGTAGACCGCGGTGTAGCGATCATCATCGGACGGCGTGAAGGCGGGATCGCGCGGCTCACCGCTGGAGGTGACGCCGGCTTCGGCGGAGGCGTAGGCCAGCGCCGGGGCGTCGGGCTTGCCGAACAGCTTGTCGAAGAAGCTCGACTTGCTCTCCGACCGCTGCGCCATCAACACCGCCTTGGCGCGGGCGACCAGGGCTTCCTGGCTGAACGGATTGCGGGTCGGTCCGGGGGACGCGCGCCCCGCGGAGGCACGCTCCGATGGCGTCGCCGCCGCCATCGCCAGCTTGACCGGCGGCGGCGCCGGGACCAGCCCGACAGCGCGTTTGCCGGCTTCGGGCTTGATGGCTTCGGCAATCGCCGCTTCGGCATTCGCGGGGGCCGCGGAATTATTCTGCGTCGGCTTGAACCTGTCCGGCTCGAAGCCGAACGAATAATTGGCATCGAGCAGCGCATAATAGCGATGACCCGATTTGCTCTGCGGCGGCGCAGCGTTGGCGGCCTGCACGCTGGAAGTGACCGAGATGTCGCCCGGATCGGCAGACGCGACCTGAACGCCGGCGCCCTGCTTGGCTAACGCGTTCTTGTACGCCAGATGGGCCATCAGGCTCGGTGCGGCGGCCGCCGCGGCGGCCAGAGGCTCGAACCGTGACGCGAAATCCGACCGCGCGGCGCGGACGACGGGTTCGTCGCCCCATGCGCCCACGGAGGGATAGATGCTCGCGCCCACCGTGTTGGTGTACACGGCCCAGGCACAACCGATGACCGGCAGCGCGACGGCGATCGCGCCGAGCGATTTACGAAAACCCATAGAGCGGGCCCCACGATGGTTGGGCAGAGAACGCGCCCTCGAACCGACAGTCATACGCCAAGCACCCAGACATCCCCACAGACTCTGCGGCGCTTCGGAAAGATCTTACCGCACGCAGATGTGGCAGAACAGAGGAACGCGATTAAGGCGTGTTTTAGTTAAATGCAGCTTAAGCGCTGATGGAGCGAACCATGCGCCGCGGTGGTTAACGGCTCGTAAAAGCTTCGAACGCTGCAAGTCCTGTCGTAAAATCAAACGCTTAACCAGTGCCGATGGCCAATTGAGACCAGTCGAACAGCATCAGAACACCGTCCAACGCCTGTGAGAGCTCGTGCGGCCGGCAATCGGGCTGCCGACCCGAAGATGAAAATATTTTCAGCTTCGCCGCCGGTTCCACCCTCCCCCACCCGTAGCCAAGCTTGCGATACCAATCGATGCCGCGGCCCTCGGGCGTGCCTTCGAGCATCGGCCATGGCGACATCCGGCGCGCCGCCGATCCGGCCCGCGGTCGGCCGTTACGATCAGCGCGCCCCTCCGGCGCTTGTGAACATCGTCACCATCACGACGGAGATCGGATCGATCCGACAGCCATCCGCAGCAACGCTCCACCGTGGCGATGGCATGTCGCTTGCTTCGATGTCGCACTGTCGCCTTTTGGAGTTCGGAATGTCGGATTCGTTCGATCGTTATGTCAGCTTCAAGAACTGCAATTGGGAGGTTCGATCCGAACGCGTGATGGCGCGATTGCAGATCCATATCGACGCCGCGGAAAATCCGTTCTGGGCTTACTTCGCGCAGAAGCGCACCGAACTGCGCGACAAGCAGGGCCTCGACGATCTGCGCGTGCTGCACAACTATCTGCCGACCCTGCGCGAGCTGCTCGAAGACAACGGCGACCACGAAACGCTGGCGATGCTGGAAGAACTCGAAGCCACGCTGATGTAGCTGGCGCGCTCAGCGCTCGCGGCGCCCGGCCGCGGTGAGAAAGTCGAAGTCACAGCCCTCGTCCGCCTGCAGGATGGTGTCGTGGAAGAGCTGCGCGTAGCCGCGCGCCGGCCGCGGTGCGGTTGAGCCCGGCAACGCCGCGCGGCGCCGGGCGAGTTCGCCCTCCTCCACCAGCAGATCGATCCGGCGCGCCGCGACATCGAGCGTGATGCGGTCGCCGGTTTCGACCAGCGCCAGCGGCCCGCCATCGGCGCTCTCCGGGGTGATATGCAGCACGATGGTGCCGAACGCGGTGCCGCTCATCCGCGCGTCGGAGATCCGCACCATGTCCTTGACGCCGGCGCGCGCCAGCTTCAGCGGGATCGGCAGATAGCCCGCCTCCGGCATCCCCGGCGCACCCTTGGGTCCGGCATTGCGCAACACCAGCACGTCGTCGGCGGCAACGTCGAGATCGGGCGCGTCGATCCGCAGCGTCATATCCTCGACCGAGTCGAACACCACGGCACGGCCGGTGTGCTGCATCAACTGCGGCGACGCGGCGGAATGTTTGATCACCGCGCCGCGCGGCGCGAGATTGCCGGTGAGATACGCGATGCCGCCTTCGCGGCGGATCGGATTATCGCGCGAGCGGATCACGTCCTGCCCCGGCACGTGCTCGGCCTTCGCGACCACGTCGCGCAGCGTCGCGCCGGTGATCGTCGCTGCATCGAGATCGATCAGCTCGCCGAGCTGCGCCATCAGCTTCGGCACACCGCCGGCGTGGTGAAAGTGTTCCATGTAGTGCGCGCCGGACGGCTTGAGATCGACCAGCACCGGCACCTCGCGGCCGATACTGTCGAACACATCGGGATCGATGGCGTGCGGGACGCGGCCGGCGATCGCGGTGAGATGGATCAGCCCGTTGGTGGAGCCGCCGATCGCCTGCAGCACCACCTGCGCGTTGCGAAACGCCGCGGGCGTGAGTAGTTCGCTCGGCTTCGGCCCCTTAGCCTTGGCCATCGCGGCAGCGACGCGGCCGCTCTCCTCGGCCGAGCGGAACCGTTCGGCGTGCGGCGCCGGGATCGTCGCGCTCATCGGCAGCGACAGGCCCATCGCTTCGGTGATACACGCCATCGTCGAGGCGGTGCCCATCACCATGCAGGTGCCCACCGACGGCGCGAGGCGGCCGTTGACCGCCTCGATCTCCGCATCGTCGATCTCGCCGGCGCGATACTTCGCCCACAGCCGCCGACAGTCGGTGCAGGCCCCTAAGACTTCGCCCTTGTGATGGCCGACCACCATCGGCCCGACCGGGATCACCACGGTCGGCAGATCGGCCGACACCGCCGCCATGATCTGCGCCGGCAGCGTCTTGTCGCAACCGCCGATCACCACCACCGCATCCATCGGCTGCGCCCGGATCATCTCCTCGGTGTCCATCGCCATCAGGTTGCGCAAGTACATCGAGGTCGGATGCGCAAAGCTCTCGGCGATCGAGATGGTCGGAAACACCATCGGCATCGCGCCGGCCAGCATCACGCCGCGCTTCACCGCGTCGATGATCTGCGGCACGTTGCCGTGGCACGGATTGTAGTCGCTGTGGGTGTTGGTGATGCCGACGATCGGACGCTCCAACGCGTCGTCCGAATAGCCCATCGCCTTGATGAAGGCCTTGCGCAGGAACAGCGAGAAGCCTGCGTCACCGTAAGACGTCAGTCCCTTGCGCAGGCCGTCGGCCATTGTTCGTTCCTCCCCGGCTCGCAGCAATTGTATCGTCGCAACTCTAGCGGACCTTTCGCCTGCGAACGCAAGCTTCGGCAAACAAAACGCCGGGACGGCGAACCATCCCGGCGTGGATTACATCGCGATTGGCGTCGCGATCAGGCGGCGTTGAAGCCGGCGATCGCCTTGACCTCGAGATACTCCTCGAGGCCGAACTTGCCCCACTCGCGGCCATTGCCGGACTGCTTGTAGCCGCCGAACGGCGCGGTGCGTTCGTTCGGCACGCCCTGCAGATTGACGTTGCCGGCGCGGATCTGCCGGCCGACCTTGCGGGCACGCTCGACCGAACCGGCCGAGACGTAGCCGGCCAGACCATACGGCGTGTCGTTGGCGAGCTTGACCGCCTCGTCCTCGTCCTTGGCCCCCATGATCACCAGCACCGGCCCGAAGATTTCTTCACGCGCGATGGTCATGTTCTCGGTGACGTCGGCGAACACGGTCGGACGGACATAGAAGCCCTTGTTGACGCCTTCCGGCAGGCCGGGGCCGCCGGCGACCAGGGTCGCGCCTTCCTCAATGCCCTTGTTGATCAGCGCCTGGATCTTGTCCCACTGGCCGCGATTGACCACCGGACCGATCGTGGTGCCATCGCCACGCGGATCGCCGGCCTTGGTCTTCTCGGCGACGCCCTTGGCGATCGCCGCGACCTCCTGCATCTTCGACAGCGGCACGATCATCCGGCTCGGCGCGTTGCACGACTGGCCGGAGTTGTTGAACATGTGCATTACGCCGCCGGTCACCGCCTTGGTCATATCGGCGTCTTCCAGGATGACGTTCGGCGACTTGCCGCCGAGCTCCTGGCTGACGCGCTTCACCGTCGGCGCCGCGCGCTTGGCGACATCGACGCCGGCGCGGGTCGAGCCGGTGAACGAGATCATGTCGATGTCCGGATGCTCGCTCATCGCGGCGCCGACCTCCGGGCCGAGGCCGTTGACGAGGTTGAACACGCCCTTCGGAACGCCGGCTTCATGCAGGATCTCGGCAAAAATCAAAGCCGAGGTCGGGGTGAACTCCGACGGCTTGAGGATCATGGTGCAGCCGGCGGCGAGCGCGGGGGCGACCTTGCAGGCGATCTGGTTGAGCGGCCAGTTCCACGGCGTGATCATGCCGACGACACCGATCGGCTCGCGCACGATCACCGCCGAGCCCATCGGCTCCTCGAAGTGATAGTTCTTCAACACGTCGAGCGTCGACATGATGTGGCCGAGGCCGGCACCGGCCTGCATCTTCTCCGCCATCGGCAGCGGCGCGCCCATCTCGTCGGAGACCGCGGCGCCGATGTCCTTCATGCGGCCCTTGTAGATCGTGATGATCTTTTCGAGCAGCGCGATGCGCTCTTCGCGGCTGGTCTGGGAGAAGGTCTCGAACGCCCGCTTGGCGGCGGCAACGGCCTTGTCGACGTCGGCCTTGGAGCCGAGTGCAACTTCGTACATCGCCTCTTCGGTGGCCGGGTTGACCACCGGCGTCGATTTGGGGGCGACGGGATCGACCCAGGCGCCGTCGATGTAGAATTGCATGCGGTTGACCATCGTGAACCTCTTCTTCTGATTTTGATTGCGGTGGTGGGCAGGAGTGGGTGCGGACGGCGATGCCGCCGGCGAGCACCCTCCCCCGGGACAACGCGATGAGTTCGGAGCCCGCCATGTGCGGGGACCGGCATATAAAAACACTGGCGCCGGTCGAGCAAGGCCGCACGGCACAATTGCGCGTGTGCGATCTCGCAGCTGACGAAATTCAAGAGGCGGCCTCGAGAAACATTGCAGTGCAGCAAAACCTCAGCCGACCTTAGCCAGCAGTTGCGGAGCGCACGAGGCCCCGGTGATCTGCCGATACAGCCCAATCGGGCACGGCTTGCCAATCAGGTAGCCCTGCACTTCCTCGCACCCTGCCCCAGCCAGAAACGCGAGCTGGCTTTCCGTCTCGACGCCCTCGGCGATGACCGGCAGGTTCAGCCGATGCGCAAGATCGATGATCGCCTCGATAATTGCGGCGGAATCCGGATTGTTCTCGAGCTTGCGGGTGAACACCTGGTCGATCTTGATCTTGTCGAACGGAAACGACTGCAAGTAGGACAATGACGAATAGCCCGCGCCGAAATCATCCATCGCCACGCGGACGCCAAGCTTCTTGATCCGCCGCAGGATGGCGATCGCGCCGGCGAAGTCGTCGATCAGCACGCCCTCGGTGATCTCAACCTCGAGCCGCTTTGCATCGAGCCCCGTTTCCATCAGCACCTGCAGGATCAGCGCCGGCACATCGAGCCGCCGGAAATCGAGCGGCGACAGATTGACGGCGATCGCCAGGGGATTGGACCAGGACGCGGCCTCGACGCAGGCGGTGCGCAGCACCCACTCGTCAATCGCGCCGATCAGTCCGGTCTCCTCCGCCAATGGAATAAAAGTCGCAGGCGGTACCATCCCACGAACTGGATGCCGCCAGCGGAGCAAGGCTTCGAAACCGACGATCACACCGTCTGCTGTGGCCTGCGGCTGGTAGTGCAGTTCGAACTCGCCGTTCGGCAGCGCCTCCGCAAGCTCACGCTGCAACGCTCGCCTCTCGCGGATCTGCAGATCCATCGCCGGCTCGAACAGGCAGACAGTGCCGCGCCGCTCGGTCTTGGCGCGATACAGCGCGACGTCGGCATGGGCGATCAGCGTATCGGCATTATCGCCGTCGTGCGGATAGATGCTGACGCCGGCAGTCGAGCCGACGCGGATCGCGTGCCCGTCGACCTCGAGCTCGAGATCGCAGAGCTGAGCGACCTTTGCGCAGATCTCCTCGACGACATCGGCGACCGGAACCGGCGTCGTCACGATCGAAAATTCGTCACCACCCGGCCGCGCGAGAAAACCCCAATGGCACGTCTCGTTGAGCCGCTCCGCCATTCTGGCGAGGACCGCGTCGCCGACCGATTGGCCGAATACGTCGTTGATCTCCTTGAACCGATCGATCCCCAGCCGAATCACCGCGAAGCTCGCGTGCTGATCGCGCGCGATGGCCAGAGTGTGAACGATGCGTTGATTGAAAGCGGCCCGGTTCGGCAGTCCGGTGGCGATATCGTGCAGCGTGAGATAGGCGAAACGCTGCTCGGCCATCTTGTAGTCGGTGACGTCGGCATGCTTGGCGATCCAGCCGCCGTTCGGCAGTGGCCGAAACTCGATCCGGATGTGACGTCCGTCGCGGAGTTCGAGAGTCACCTCCGATGGTTCCCCGCTCGCACTCGCGGCTTTGATTTCGGAGAGTTGCCCGAAGTCGGCCAGCAGATTGCCGCCGCGCCGCAGAACTTTGATCAGTCCGGCCAGGCTCCTGCCCGCCAGCGGCTGGCTTGGCGCCACCGCATAGATGTTGAGAAAAGCCTCGTTCCATGAGTCCAGCCGTCCCTCCGGGCTGAACAAGCAGAAGCCGGCCTTATCCTCCTGGACGACGGCATCGAGCACCATGACGCGTTCGGCCAAGGCGCTGCGGAAGTTCTGCGTTCCTTGCGCACCGGACCAGACCGCCATCGCGACCGACACGGTCATGCCGAGGATCGTCACGGTGATGATCGCCAGCGCAATGTCGCGCATGAGAATTTCAGCAGGCGATGCCAAGAGTAGCGCAACCGCCAGCGTGTTGACGACGACGCAGACCGCCGCGACACAGCTGGCGATTATCCAACCCCGCCGCACCCGGCCCGAACTGATGTAAGTGAAGCGCCACGCGCCCACCGCCGCCATGCCTCCGAGCAGGCACAATGCGAGCCCCAGAGTGACGAACCCTGTGTGCTGGTTATCCCATTCAGAGAAGACTTGAAACATGTACGGCCCAGACAGGGAGAGACGCCGCACTATTTCATCGCGGTTTTGCCTAATGCTTAAAGTTCAGATCGAAACGCATCTGCACTATTACGAGTAGTCAGGCTCGGGTTCGCAGGTTCATCGATAATGCAATCAACCAACGATTCACCATGCGGTTGCGGTGAAGATCAAATAGCCATTTTCCGACGCCGCACCGGAGCGCCGCCAGCCAGGCTCTCCGCCGCATCGATGATCGCGTTGGTATCGAAGCCGGTGTGAGTTCCGTCATTGCGAGGAGGCGAAGCCGACGCAGCAATCCAGCGTAGCGCACGGCTCCCCTGGAATGCTTCGCTGCGCTTGCAATGACGTGCGCTCAGGGACTCGGATACGGCTCCGCCGGCACCGGCGGCTGCTTGCGTCGGAGCCGCTCGCGGTGGGCGGTGTAGAGGCCGCTGGCGATGATCACCGCGGCGCCGACGAAGGTCCAGACATCCGGAATCTCGCCGAACATGCCGAAGCCGAGGAACGTCACCCAGATGAGCTGGCTGTAGGTGAACGGCGCCAGCACCGAGGCGTCGGCATAGCGATAGGCCAGCACCACGATCCACTGCCCCATGGTCGAGGCCAAGCCGACCAGGACGCCGACCATGATGCCGTCCCAGCTCGGCGTGACCCACACGAACGGCACCATGGCGCTCAGCGCGATGAAGCCGACCAGCGCCGAGAACGTCATGGTGACGACGGCGCGGTCGGCGCCACTGATCATCCGCGTCAGCGTCAGCGTCACAGCCCAGCTCAGCGCCGACAGGATTGGAAAGATCACCGCCGGATTGAATGTCGCCGATCCGGGGCGGATCACGATCAGCACGCCGATCAGACCGACCACGCTGGCGGCCCAGCGGCGGATTCCGATGCTCTCGCCGAGCAGCACGATCGACAGCCCGGTGACGAACAGCGGCGCGATGAACGAGGTCGCCGATGCTTCCGCGATCGGCAGGAACTGCAGGCCGCTGATGAACAGCACCGACGAGGCGACCAGCGCTAGCGCGCGCAACACCTGCAGCTTCGGCCGCGCCGAGCGCAGCGGCGAGCCCGACGACAACATCGCCACCGGCGTCATGATCATCAGGAACACCAGAAACCGGATCCAGCCGATCTCGATCGGCGGCAGAGTGCGGCCGAGATACTTCGCCAGCGTGTCCGAGCAGGCAAGAAACACGGTCGAGAGCACGATCAGCGCGATGCCGCGGAGCGGCTGATCGGCATGGCGATGCGTCAGGCGGCGGCCCCCATCGGGCGCGTTGGGCGAGGTGGTGGTGGTCACGTATCCGGCAATGCAATGAAACGAGATCGGAATGGGTGAGCCGCAAGCGGGCTGGCTTTCAACTCACAAACCGACAAAACGATGTCCGCAGCCGCTGCACAAGGCCGGAAAGCGGGATTGCGCTATGCGCCCGCTCCCCCGCCGGTGCGGCCGTCACAGCATCGGCAGGCTGGCCGGTTCCGGCCCGAGCGGGAAAGCCTGGTCGATCGCCGCGAGATCATCGGCGCTGAGGCGGAGCGCGCCAGCCACGGCATTTTCCGCCGCATGGGCGGGATCGGCCGCCTTTGGGATCGCGAACACCGAAGGCCGGCGCGTCAGAAACGCCAACGCGACCTGCCGCGGCGTCGCGTCGTGGCGGTCGGCGATGGCTTGCAGCACCCGCCCCTCCGCGCTGCGCGGCGCGGGAAATTCGTCGTGACCGAAGGGCGAGTAAGCGGTGACGGCGACGCCGTGCGCCTCACACCACGGGATCACCGCATGCTCGATCGCGCGTTCGCGCAGATGATACAGCACCTGATTGCAGACGATCTTGCCGGGCCCCGCGACCTTGAGCAGTTCCCGCAGATCGCCCGCGTCGAAATTGCTGACGCCCCACGACAGGATCTTGCCGGCAGCAACCAGTTGCTCGAACGCCGCTACCGTATCGGCCAGCCGATATTGCCCGCGCCAGTGCAGTAGGTAGCAATCCAGCCGGTCGGTCTTGAGCCGCTGCAGCGAGCGGTCGCAGGCCGCGATCGTGCCGCTGCGCGAGGCATTGCTCGGCAGCACTTTGGACACCAGGTACACGTCATCACGCCGCCCGGCGATCGCCTCGCCGACCAGCGGCTCGGCGTCGCCGTACATCTCGGCGGTGTCGATATGGGTCATGCCGAGATCGAGGCCACGGCGCAGCGCTGCGATCGCGCCGGCGCGGTCGCCGCGGTCGATGTACCAGGTGCCCTGGCCGATCGGCCCGATCTGCGCTCCAGCCGGGCCGAATGCCCGCATGTCCCCGCTCACGCTGAACTCCGTCATTATCCCGCCGCCGCAGCCATCATCGGCCGCGGCGCGGCACCCCTGCCCGGCTTCAGCCGGAATTCGTAAGTCATCAGATGCCACGGCCCTGGGGCATCGCGGCCGTCGGGCATCACCGCGTCGTTGCGCAGCTCGACGCTCGAGATCAAATCGTCCTTGACGCCGAACACGACGTCGCTCTCGAGATACTTGTCGCCCTCGATGAACACGTGGGTGATAAGCGGCTCGAAGCCCGGCGCGTTCACCAGGAAATGCACATGCGCCGGTCGCATCGGATGGCGATGCGCGGCCAGAACCAGTTCGCCGACCGGGCCGTCGATCGGGATCGGATAGCTGCACGGCAAGATGGTTCGGAACGCGAATCGGCCCTCGGCGTCGGTGACGAACTGCGCGCGCAACGATGGGCCCGCTTCGGCATAGGACGGCTTCTGCGAATCATAGAAACCGTCATCATCGGCGTGCCAGACATCCACCGGCACGCCGGCGAGCGGCTGGCCGCCGAGATCGACCACGTGGCACTGGACGTACATCCGCTCGCCTTCGACGCCTTCGGAGATATCCGTGCCGTTCGGCATCGGCTTGTGCTCGCCGACGTAAAACGGTCCGAGCACCGTGGTCTGGGTGGCGCCGTCCCGTTCGCGGTGATTCACCGCATCGACCAACATCGAGACGCCGAGCACGTCCGACAGCAGGATGAACTCCTGCCGGCTCGGCGAACATTTCTGGCCGGTTCGGGTCAGGAAATCGATCGCCTTCTGCCACTCCTCGAAGGTCAGCCCGGTGCGGCGAACGTAGTCGTGAAGCGAGCGGACCAGTTCACGCATCAAGTGCTTCAAGCGCGGATCAGGCGTCTCGTCGAAGCTTGCGACGACCGCCTCGGTCAGCTCGGTCTCATCGAATTGCGGCATCTTCCATTCCCGGTTGGCAACGGCCGGACGCTACACCAAGCGTTCCTGTGTGATAAGCGCGTCACTTGCAGATCGGCCTGCGCGGAGGCTCATTGCCGCCAATGCCGCTCGTGTGCTCAAAATCGCACAGATTCCCGGTGCGGCCATCGCCCAAGATAGAACGTTCGCGGGATTTCCTTTATCCAGAGTTGTGGAACCGGTGGACGACACCAACCGCCGATCCGCGCCAGCCCACGCCTGTGTCCACGGAGTGCCTCTTATGCCGGTCCAAGCCTCGCCCTCACGCACAGCCTCCTTGGGTTCGGCGGCCAGCGCCGCCGGCTTCTCGGAAACCGCGCTGCTCCGGATCGACGATCATCTGCAGCGGGTCTATCTCGACCCCGGAAAACTGGCCGGCACGCAGACGCTGATCTATCGCCGCGGCCAGATCGCGTATCGCTCCTCGCTCGGCCATGCCGATCGCGAGCGCAGCGTCCCGATCAAAGACGACACCATCTTCCGCATCTACTCGATGACCAAGCCGATCACCTCGGTGGCGCTGATGATGCTGTTCGAGGAAGGGCGCGTCCAGCTCGACGATCCGGTGGCGAAGTACATTCCGGAGTGGGCCGGGCTCGGGGTGTTTCAGGCCGGCCTCGCGCCGCTGTTCCTGACCAAGCCGCCGGCGCGCCTGATGCAGGTCGTCGACCTGCTGCGGCATACGTCGGGCCTGACCTACGGCTTCCAGAATCGCACCAATGTCGACGCCGCCTATCGCGACAAGGGCATCGGCGCCTTCGAAAAGGCCGGCACGCTCGAATCCTGGATCGCCGACCTTGCGCGGATCCCGCTCGAGTTCTCGCCCGGCGACGCCTGGAACTACTCGGTGTCGACCGACGTGGTCGGCTACATCGTCCAGAAGATCAGCGGCATGCCGTTCGAGCAATTCGTCAAGCAGCGCATCCTCGATCCACTCGGCATGGTCGACACCGACTTCCACGTCCCGCCGGCCAAAGCGCATCGCCTCGCCGCCTGCTACTCGGCCGACGGCAAGGGCGGCATGCAGCTGTCGGACGATCCGGCGAATTCGAGCTTCCTGGCTCCGCCCGATCTGATCTCCGGCGGCGGCGGCCTGGTCTCGACCACCGACGACTACCTCACCTTCTGCCGCGCGCTGCTGAACGGCGGCGAACTCAACGGCGTCCGTCTGCTCGGGCCGAAGACGCTGAAGCTGATGACCACCAATCACCTGCCCGGCAATCGCGATCTCACCGAGATGTCGCGCTCGATGTTCAGCGAAGCCACCAACGCCGGCATCGGCTTCGGCCTCGGCTTCGCGGTGAACATGAACCCGGCGCAGACCCTGCTGCCGGGCAGCGTCGGCGAATATTACTGGGGCGGCGCGGCCTCGACCGCATTCTGGATCGACCCGGCCGAAGACCTGATCACCATCTTCATGACCCAGCTGCTCCCCTCCAGCGCCTACCCGATCCGACGCGAACTCCGCACGCTGGTGTACAGCGCGATCACGGAGAGCAATGTGTAGCAGCAAGCTCAGTCCTCTCGTTCGTCATTCCGGGGCGCTCGCGCAGCGAGCGAACCCGGAATCCCGAAGAGCTCTGCGACTCTGTCATTTCCACAACATCGGGATTCCGGGTTCGCGCCAAGAGGCGCGCCCCGGAATAACAAAGGAAAGGCACAGCAAGGTCTGATACCTTCTCAGATCTTCCGGTCCCGTCCCTGCCAGAACGGATCGCGCACCGCGCGGCGGAGCAGCTTGCCGACCGGGCTCTTCGGCACATCGTCGATGAAACGCACCTGTTTCGGCACCTTGTAGCTCGCCACCCGCTCGCGCGCGAAGGCGATCAGTTCGGCCTCCTCGGCGCTGGAGTGCTTGCGCAGGGCCACGAAGGCCGCAACGCTCTCGCCCCATTTGTCGTCCGGCAGACCGACCACCACAACCTCGCGCACAGCCGGATGCGCGGCGAGCGCGTCCTCGACCTCGCGCGGATAGACATTGTAGCCGCCTGTGACGATCATGTCCGAGGTGCGGTCGACCAGGTACAGATAGCCGTCCTCATCAAACCGCCCGACGTCGCGGGTCCGGAGCCAGCCGCCCGGCAGAAACATCTGGGCGTTGAGCTCGGGCGCGTTGTAGTAGCCCTTCATGGCGAACGGCGTGCGCAGCGCGATCTCGCCCGCTTCGCCCGGCGCAACTTCGTCGCCTTCCTCGTTGACGAGCTTGATCTCGCAGTCGATCGATGGCCGGCCGCAGGACGCGAGCCGCTGCTCGGCCTTGGGCCCGACGTGATCCTGCTGCGTCAAATTAGTGATGAAGATCGGCGCTTCGGACTGGCCGTAATATTGCGCGAAGCGCGGCCCCCACAGCTTCAACGCGCGCAGCATCACCGGCCGCGGCATCGGCGAAGCGCCGTAGATGATGCTCTTCACCGACGAGAAATCCGCCTGCTCGATTCCAGGATGATCGAGCAGCATCCCGATCATCGTCGGCACCAGATTGAGCGCGGCCGGCTTCCAGCGCTCGACCGCGTCGAGATAGCTCGCCGGCGTGAAGCCGGGCAGCACCGCGGCAACGCCGCCGCGAAGCCAATACGGCACGATGAAGCAGCCGGAGGCGTGGATCATCGAGGCGGCGTGCAGCATCACGTCGCCCTCGCCGACCTCCATGTTGATCAGCACGTTGGTGGCCACCGCGCCCCAGCTCGCCTGGGTGTGCTCGACCGCCTTGAGCTTGCCGGTGGTACCGGAGGTGAAGATGGTGATGACGACGTCATCGGGCTCCGGCTTGCGCGACGGCAATGCGTCGGACCCTGCCTGCGCGAGTTGCAGCAGATCATTCGGATCGGCAACGTTGCCGATGCTGATCAGCTTCAGGCCCTGCATCGTCTTGGCGAGTTCGTGGGCCCGATCCGTCAGATCCGTACCGTGGATCAGCGTATCGACGCCCGCGCCCTCCAGCATCTGCTGCTGCTCGACGAGTGACAGCCGCGAATTCAGCGGCACGCGGGATAGTCGCGATTTCACGAAGCCGAAATCGAGCGGCAGCGTATAGATCGAATTGTTCAGCAGCAGACCGACCCGCCGCCCGACGTCGAGCTTCAGCGTGTCGATCAGCACGTTGGCGATGCGATTGGACAGAAGGTCGACCTCGGTGAAGGTCATCGTCTGGTCGCCGAACATCACCGCCGTCTTCGGCCCGTGATAGATCGCCCCACGCCGGATCATCTCGGATGCCAACATCGCCGTTCTCCCTTTCGTCTTCCGACCGCCACTTGAACGACGTGGCCGTTATGCGACAATCTCTCCACGAGCCATTCCGGGGCGCGCGCAGCGCGAACCCGGAATCCCGATGTTCAGGGCACGGCCGAGATTCCGGGTTCGTCCGCCTGCGGCGGACGCCCCGGAATGACTCATGGAGAGCGTGTGCCCCTAAGTCACTTCCCCGGCCACACCGGCTTGCGTTTTTCGGCGAAGGCCTTGAGGCCTTCTTTGGCGTCTTCGGTCATCGCCAGCAGCGCGATCTGACTTTCGGTGTAGGCGATGCTCTCGTCGAACGACATCGACGCGATAGCACGCATTGCGTATTTGCCGCGGCGGATCGCGGTCGGCGACTTGTCGGTGAGACGCTTCACCAGCCATTCGACCTTGGCGTCGAGTTCGGCGCCCGGCACCACGTAGTTGAGCAAGCCGGCGTCACGTGCCGCCGCCGCATCGAACGGCTCGCCGGTCAGCGCCCATTCGGCAATCAGCCGGCGCGGCGCGATGTCCTGCAGCAGGCTCATCACCTGCATCGGGAATACGCCGACCTTCACTTCCGGCAGGCCGAACTGCACACTGTCGGCCGCGACCGCCATGTCGGTCATGCACAACAGGCCCATGCCGCCGGCCATGCAGGTGCCGTTGACGCGCGCGATCGACGGCTTGGTGGCATTCTGCGCGAGCCGCAGCAGGTCGGCGTAGTCGACGTTCGGCTTGGAGAAATCGAACGCGAATGCCGCGCCGGTCGATTGCAGGTCGGCGCCGGCGCAGAACGCCTTGTCGCCGGCCCCGGTCAGCACGATCACGCGCACAGATGGATCGTCGTGCGCCTGCTTCCAGCCGCTTGTGATGCCCTCGACCACGCCGGCGTTGATGGCATTGCGCTTGTCGGGGCGGTTGATGGTGATCCACAGCGCCTGATCGCGCTGTTCGATGATCACGGCGTCGTTGGTCATTTCAATCGTCCTCCCTCTCCGTTATTGCGAGCGCAGCGAAGCAATCCAGTTCCGCGCACTCAGCTGGATTGCTTCGTCGCTTCGCTCCTCGCAATGACGGGATAGTCAGTGCTTCTCACCTCTACGCCACCGCTTCGATCTGCGCGACGATGCGGCCGGTGGTGACTTGTTCGCCTTCGGCGACGTCGATCGTCACGATGCCCGAGGTCGGTGCGAGATGCACGTGTTCCATCTTCATCGCCTCCAGCGTCAGAACCGGCTGGCCGGCCTCGACGCGGTCCCCGGCTTTCGCCAGCAGAGCGACGACGCGGCCGTTGAGCGCCGCGCGCAGCTTGCCGTCGCCGCCCCCCGCCGCGGCGCGCTGCGGCGCCGCCCGGGTCAGATCGACAATGGTGTTGGCAACGCCGAGTCGTTGCACGAACAACCGGTCGCTGGAGCGGTGATAGACCGCCGACTCGCTGAAATCCTCAGCCTGGAAGCGGATGCTCTCTTTGCTCAGCGCCTCGATCGTGAAGCTGACGCGACGGCCGTCGTGGACCGTAAGGTAGCGCCCGTCCCGCTCGCGCATCACCTCGCAGCTCTGCGCTGCGCCATCGAGTTCGAGCCGCAGCAAGGTCGGAAACGCAGCGGCCAGCGAGCGACCCGCGCGGTGCTGATAGGCGTGCGGATCCGTGACGTAGAGCAGCAGCGCGGCGACAGCGGCGGCGGGCACCGCGTCCTCCGGCAACGCACGCGTCAGCGCCTCGCGGTTCTGCGCGATGAACGCCGTGGTCGCCTCACCGCGTGCGAACACGTCGTGGCGCAGACACGCTGCCAGGAAGCCGCGGTTGGTAGCGACGCCGAACGCCACCGTATTGTCGAGGCCGTGCACCAGCTTGCGCCGCGCCTCCTCACGGCTGGCGCCGACCGCGATAATCTTAGCGATCATCGAATCGTAGTAGGGCGAGATCTCAGACCCGGATTGCAGCGCGTGCTCGACGCGTAGTTCGCCCGGCATCCGCCACACCGCCATCCGGCCGGATTGCGGCATGAAGTCCTTGTCGGCGTCTTCCGAGCACAGCCGCACTTCGATGGCGTGGCCCTTGAAGGTCACGTCGTCCTGGCGCAGCGGCAGCGGCTCGCCGGCGGCGATGCGCAGCTGCAGTTCGACCAGATCGAGCCCGGTGATCGCTTCTGTCACCGGATGCTCGACCTGCAGCCGGGTGTTCATTTCCATGAAGTAGAACTGGCCCTGCGCGTCGAGCAGGAACTCCAGCGTCCCGGCGCCCTCGTAGCCGATCGCCTTGACGGCGTTGACCGCGACCACGCCCATCTGCTCGCGCAGCGCTTCGGAAACAGCCGGCGACGGCGCCTCCTCGATCAGCTTCTGGTGCCGGCGCTGCACCGAGCAGTCGCGCTCGCCGAGATGGATCGCGTGACCATAGCGATCGCCGAACACCTGGATCTCGATGTGGCGCGGATCGACGATCGCGCGCTCGAGGATCACGGTCGGATCGCCGAACGCGCTCTGCGCTTCGGACCGCGCGCTGCGCAGCGCATCCGGAAGTGCGGCAGCGTCCTTCACCAGCCGCATGCCGCGACCGCCGCCGCCGGCGACCGCCTTGATCATCACCGGGAAGCCGATCTTGCCGGCTTCCGCGATCATCGCGGGATCGGTTTGATCCGCGCCCTGATAACCGGGCACGCAAGGCACGCCGGCCTTCAGCATGATCTCCTTGGCCCCGGCCTTGTTGCCCATCGAGGCAATCGACTCCGCCGACGGCCCGATGAAGACCAGCCTGGCATCTCGGCACGCCGCAGCGAAATCCTCATTCTCGGCCAGGAAGCCGTAGCCGGGATGCACCGCATCGGCGCCGGCAATCTTCGCGGCTTCGATCAGCGCCGGAATGTTGAGATAGGACTCGGACGGCTGCGCGCCGCCGATCGCCACCGCCTCGTCGGCTTCGCGCACATGCGCCGAATCCGCGTCTGCGGTCGAATACACGGCGACGACGCCGTAGCCCATGCGGCGCGCGGTGCGCATCACGCGCAGCGCGATCTCGCCACGGTTGGCGATCAGGATCTTGGTGAACGGCGTTGCTTTCGACATCTGCGTCATCATCATGCCCGCGACACCGCGAACTGCATCTGCTGCGGGGTGCGCGCCTCGCTCTCACGGCAGACCGCCAGCACTTCGGCGAGCACCGCGCGGGTGTCGCGCGGATCGATCACGCCGTCGTCGAGCATCCGCGCCGAGGTCGCGAACACGTCCATCTGCCCATTGAACACCGCGGTGATACCCGCCTTCATCTGGTCGAGCTTCTCGCGATCGACCGGCACGCCCTTTCGAGCCGCACCCGCCTCGGCGACGATCGCCATGGTCTCCGCCGCCTGCTCGCCGCCCATCACCGCGGTCTTGGCGTTCGGCCAGGAGAAGCAGAATCGCGGATGGAAACCGCGGCCGCACATGCCGTAGTTGCCGGCGCCGAACGATGCGCCGCAGTAGATCGTAATCTGCGGCACCGACGCCGACGTCACCGCCTGGATCATCTTCGAGCCGTGCTTGATCATGCCGGCTTCCTCGTAGGCCTTGCCGACGATGTAGCCGGTGGTGTTGTTGAGATACAGGATCGGCGTGCGCGACTGGCAGCACGCCTGAATGAAGTGGGTCGCCTTGTTGGCGCCCGCCGGATCGAGCGGACCGTTGTTGGTGATGATGCCGATCGGCTGTCCGACGATCTTGGCGTGGCCGACCACCGTGGCCGGCCCATAATTCGGCGACATCTCGGTGAAATCGGAATCGTCGACGATCCGCGCGATCACCTGCCGCATGTCGACCGGGCGCTTGTGGTCGGTCGGCATGATGCCGAGCAGTTCTTCGGCGGCGTAGAGCGGCGGATGATAGTCCGCGGGGTCAGGCCCTGGCCCGGAACGGTCCCAGGGCAGATCGGCCATGATGTCGCGCGCGATCCGCAGCGCGTCACGGTCGTCCTCGGCAAGATAATCGCCGAGCCCCGAAACCGAGGTGTGCATCTCGGCGCCGCCGAGTTCTTCCTCGGTGGCGATCTCGCCGGTCGCGGCCTTCAGCAGCGGCGGGCCGGCCAGGAACGCGCGCGTCCGGCCGCGCACCATCACGATGTAATCCGACAAACCGGTCTGATACGCGCCGCCCGCCGTCGATGAACCGTGCGTAACTGTGACGACCGGCAGCCCGGCCGCGGACAGCAGCGCGAGATTGCGAAAGATGTTTCCGCCGCGGACGAAATCCTCGACGCGGTAGCGCAGCAGATTGGCGCCGGCGCTCTCGACCAGTTGCACGAACGGCAGCTTGTTCTCCAGCGCCAGTTCCTGAATGCGCAGCGTCTTGTCGAGACCATAGGGCTGCAGCGCGCCGGCGTCGATGCCGGAATCGTTGGCGCTGATCATGCAGCGGATGCCGGCGACGTAGCCGATGCCGCCGATCACGCCGCCGCCCGGCGTGCTCTTGTCGGCATTGGTCGTGTCGAACATGTAGCCGG
Organism: Rhodopseudomonas infernalis; assembly: GCF_022271405.1. Taxonomy (GTDB): domain Bacteria; phylum Pseudomonadota; class Alphaproteobacteria; order Rhizobiales; family Xanthobacteraceae; genus Rhodopseudomonas; species Rhodopseudomonas infernalis. The sequence goes on from NZ_JAJNAL010000026.1 coordinate 19,886, forward strand.
CCAGCGTCGACAGTTCGAGGAACGGCGCTCCCGGATCGAGCACCAGCGCCACCCGCTCGCGCGGCAGTAACTGCCCGCGCTTGTGGAAGCGCTCGGCGGACGCCGCCGACGCCGTGCGCGCCCGCGCCTCCAGCATCCGCATCCGCTCGATCAGCGCCAGCATGCCGTCGCGATTGGCCCTGAAGCCTTCGCTCCCCGGCGCGACGGTGGATTCGATCACTGCCATTCGGTGTTCCTTGTGGTTCCGGGACACATTAGAGCGCCCGAAATCTCGCCTCTGGTTCGTCATTCCGGGGCGCGACCGCAGGTCGCGAACCCGGAATCTCGAAGTGCTCTGAACGTCGGGATTCCGGGTTCACGCCGCGGTGCGGCGTGACCCGGAATGACAGTGCCTCACCCCGTCTGCGCCATCGTGAAATAGTCCGCATGCTGGTTGCGTAGTTCGACCTTGCGCAGTTTGCCGGTGGCGGTCATCGGCATCTCATCGACGATCTGCACCAGCTTCGGCACCTGGAATCCGCCGAGCGTCTTACGACAATGCTCGATGATCTCCGCCTCGGTCGCGGCCGCGCCCGGCTTGAGCTTGACGAAGCCGGACACCGCCTCGCCCCATTGCGGATGCGGCAGGCCGACCACCGCGGCGTTCATCACCGCAGGATGCGCCAGCAGCGTCTCCTCGATCTTCACGGAGGCGACGTTCTCGCCGCCGGACTTGATCACGTCCTTCTTGCGGTCGAGAAACAGCACCTCGCCGTGTTCGTCGATCAGCGCCAGATCGCCGGTGTGATGCCAGCCGAATTTTCGCGCGGCCTCGGTGGCGTCCGGATCCTTGTAGTAGCCGAGCATCACGTTGGGGCCGCGGTGCACGATCTCGCCCACCTCGCCGACCGGCAGCAGATTGCCGGCGTCGTCCATGATCGCGGTCTCGTTGACCATGGTGGACTCGCCCCAATAATTGCCGAAGCGCGCCAGTTGGCGGTCCGGCTGTGACATCGTCGTCGCCGGATACATCTCGGTCTGGCCCGACGGCTGCACGAAGGTCGGGCATAGTTCGGCGATCGCGCGCTCCAGCAGCGGCCGCGGCATCGGCGCCATGGTGGTGATGCAGCAGCGCAGCGTCGACAGGTCGAACTCGCCGCGCCGCGGATGGTCGAGGATCACCTGATACATCAGCGGCAGGCCGATGAACACGGTGAGCCGGTCGCGCTGGATCGCCTCCATGCAAGCCACGGGGTCGAAGCCGCGCATCAGCGCCATCTTGCCGCCGACCGCGAGATAGGACAGCAGCACCACATGGGCGGCGCAATGGAACAGCGGAAACTGCCCGCTGATGCCGTCATTTCGCGTGAGCTGCATCTCGATCGCGTTGCTCATCACCGCCATCACCACCGCGAGATGACAGTGCATCGCGCCCTTCGGCCGCGACGTGGTGCCGGAGGTGTAGATGATCATCGCGAGGTCGCGATCGTCGAATGCGATTTCCGGCTCGATCTCGGACTGTCCCTCGACCAGCTGGCCGAAGCTCTGCAGCCCCGCTTCCGCCGCCTTGCCGGTGAGATCGACCGCGATCAGCGCGATGCCGCGCTGCTCGAGCGCGGCGCGGCGCTCGGGCTGGCCGTGCAGATTGTCGTCGATCAGCGCGAACTTCACCTCGGCATGATCGAGGATGTAGCTCATGTCGGCCGGGCCGAGCATGGTGTTGATCGGCACCCAGACAAGGCCGGCGCGGTGAATGCCGAACAGCGCTTTGACGAACTCGACCGAGTTGTTGCAGATCGTCGAGATCTTGTCGCCGGGCTTCAGGCCGCGGGCGACCAGATAGTTGGCGAAGCGGTTGGCGTCGCGTTCGAGCTCCTTGTAGCTGACCTGACGCGCCCCGTCGGTCAATGCGACGCGGTCGGCAAAACGGATCGCCGATTTGCGCAGGATGTCGCCGATCGCCACCCGGCCGATCCGGCCCGGTCCCGGCACGCCGCCGGTCGCTTCGAGATTGGTCATGACACTCCCTCGGATGTGAGGCAGCTCTTGCGGCTGCTTGGTTGGTGATGCTTTCGTTTTGTCGTTCCGGGGCGCGCGTAGCGCGAACCCGGAACCTCAGACGAGCAGAACATCTCGGGATTCCGGGTTCACGCCGCTCCGCGGCGCGCCCCGGAATGACGCGGCCTCAGTGCAGGATGCCGTAAATCGCCCGCGCCTCGTCCGGGCTCGCGATCTCACGTCCGGCACGCCGCGCGCAGCCGGCGATCTCCTCGATCAGCTGGCCGTTCGAGGTCACCTTCTCGCCATTGGCGAGATAGAACGTGTCCTCGAGCCCGGTGCGCAGATGGCCGCCGAGATCGGCGCAGGCCTGATGCAGCGGCCAGATCTCGGCGCGGCCGATCGCGGTCACCTGCCAATGCGCCTCGGGGCGCTTCAGCTTCAAGATGATCGGCAGCAGGTCTGGATCGGCCGGCATGCCGGAAGCGACACCCATCACGAGGTTGTACTCGAGCGGGCCGGAATACATGCCGTTCTGCACATACATGCCGACGCAGCGGACGATGCCGACGTCGAAGCACTCGAACTCCGGAATGGTCCCGGCGTCCTTCATGGCGCCGAGGAAGTCCTGAATCTTCTCGACGGAGTTGTCGAACATCATCGGCGGCCAGGCCCAGCTGTTGTCGGACTTGACCTTGAGATAGTTCAGCGAGCCGGCGTTACAGGCGGCGATCTCCGGCTTGGTCTCGCGGATGCAGGCGAGCGGCCCTTCGTAGTGCGGCCCCGAGGTGCCGGAGGTGTGATTGATGATGACACCGGGACACGCTTCGCGGATCGCCTGCTGGATCTCGCGCGACACCGCGACGTCCCAGCTCGGCAGATGGCCTTTGTCCGGCCGCTGGTCACGCAGATGGATGTGCATGATCGAGGCGCCGGCATTGAATGCCGCCTTGGCCTCGCGCGCCATCTCTTCCGGCGTCACCGGAACGTGGTGCTGCTTGGGATCCGTCAGCACGCCGTTCAGCGAGCAGGTGATTACGGCCTTGTCGCTCATTCCTCATCGACCCTTTCGGTGATGTTGCGCGCGCGAACAACACGCGGCGCAAACCAGTCGAACGGGATGATGCGGAAGCCGTGCATATGCATCTTGCGTGCACGCGCTGCTACACGCCGGACGCACGCGTTAGGGGCGTCCCTGGCGAAACTCCGCAACGCTGGCGGCATGCGGATCGCTGCGCCAGATCGCCAGATCGCGCGAGCCAGAGAAGATCGCGCGCGGCTGCAAGCCGTAGAAACGCCGGATCGAATGGCTGAAGTGAGTCGAGTCCGGATAGCCGATGTCCTGTGCCAGATGCGCGAGATTGATATCCGCGTTGACGAAGTGCAGCAGATGCCGCGCCCGCTTCCAGGCACGCAGCGCGCGGAACGAGACGCCGGTCTCGTCCTTGAACAGATGCAGGAAGCGCGACTGCGACAGGTTGGCCCCCACCGCGCAATCCTCCGCGGTCACCGCCGCGCCGGAAATATCGTTGAGCCGCGCGAGCGCTCCCGCAATGCGGCGATCGATCCGCCGCGCAGGCAGAACCTCGCCGAAGAACAGATTGTCGAATTCCGAGGTGGTGAAGCCCTCGCGGCGTCCGGTCGCCACCAGCGAGCCATGCGCCTGGCGGACCCGGTCGGCGAGCGCGCCGTCACCGGCGCCAACGATCCGGGCGCCGAGCGCGGCCATCGGCGCGGGCAGCACCGTCTCCGGCTCGATCACCAAGCAGACGACGCTGCGGCTGTCGGATTCGACGTTGTGCGGCACATAAGGCGGGACGAACGCGGTGGCCCCGGTCTGGGCCTGGCCATCCTCGATCGTCACCCTCAGCTGCCCGTGGAGGGAGACATAGATCGAATACGCGCCGCTGGTGCGGCGGCGCGGTCGGCCCAGCAGACCGGCATAGAACACGCGCTCAGGGCTGATCAGCATCAGATGTCCGGACGCCGGACACGTCTCGTCACTCATGGGTCCTCCCGGGGTCTTCGCCCGTTCCCGCACCGAGATGCGGCGCCCTCTTCGGAGCGGGCGGAGAATACAGCATCGCCGGGCGTTGTCACCGGGCGTGATTGCCGCGGAAACGGATCGCCCGGCCCCCGAGCGATCAGGCGCGGCGCGCCACCTTCTGCTCGTCGCCGGCGCGGGTCTCTGCCTCGACGGCCCGCCGATACCCCTCGCGCTGCTGCACGCGCTGCCAATAGGCCGCGACGTTCGGCCCGAATTGATTGGAGAGGCCGAGATTGTCGGCCAGCCGCAGCGCATAGCCGATCGTCACATCGGCGGCGGTGAACCGGCCCTGGGCCAACCATTCGGTCTGCCCCGTCGCCGCCTCGACGGCGCGGAGCCGGCCGAGAAACCACTTGGCGTAATCCTCGACCACTTGCGGCTGCCGCCGTTCGGCGGGCTCCAGCGTGCCGTAGCGCAGCACGAGCGTCTGCGGGAACGTCAGCGTCGCGTCGCTGAAGAACATCCAGTTGAGATAGGTCCCATAGTCGGCCTCGCCGACATCGACCACCAGCGGAGTCGGGCCGTGCCGCGTGCCGAGATAATGGCAGATGCCCGAAGACTCGGTCATCTTGGTGTCGCCATCGATCATGAACGGAATGGTGCCGAGCGGATTGATCGCGAGATATTCCTTGGCGAGCGCCCGCGGCGGAAAAGGCAGCATCTTGAGCTCGTAGTCGAGCCCCATCTCCTCCAGCATCCACAACGGCCGAAACGACCGCGCGCCATGGCAGTGATACAAGGTGATCATCGATTTCGCTCCCTCTCAGCGTCGTTGTTTATGGCCGCCGCCGCTCGCCAAGAACGCGGTGCGCTCCCTCGCCCCGCTCTTGCGGGGAGAGGGTTGGGGTGAGGGGCGACGCAGGCACTGACTCTCAGCCTCGCGGAGACGCCCCCTCACCCGGATTGCTTCGCAATCCGACCTCTCCCCGCTCGCGGGAAGAGGTGAACGGCGCCGAACGGTGACGTTACGCCTTCCCCGGCAGCGTGCCCATGGCCTTGCAGAGGATGCCGAGCATCACCTCGTCGGCGCCGCCGCCGATCGAGGTCAGGCGGCTGTCGCGATAGGAGCGCGTCACCAGCGTTTCGTTCATGAAGCCCATGCCGCCCCAGAATTGCAGGCAGGCGTCGGGCAGCTCGCGGCCGAGCCGACCGGCCTTCAGCTTGGCCATGGTGGCGAGCTGGGTGACGTCCTCGCCGGCGACGAGCTGTTCGGCGGCGCGATAGATCAGCGAGCGCAGCAGCTCGACCTCGGTCTGCAATTCGGCCAACCGGAAGTGGATCACCTGGTTGTCGAGCAGCGGTTTGCCGAACGCCTTGCGGCTGCGGGTGTAGTCGATGGTGTCCTGGATCGTCTTCTCGTGCGACTTGATGCAGGCGGCGGCGCCCCACAGACGCTCCTCCTGGAACTGCACCATCTGATAGACGAAGCCCTTGCCCTCCTCGCCAATCCGGTTGCGCTTGGGCACCCGAACCTCGTCGAAATGGATCTGCGCGGTGTCGGACGAGCGCATGCCCATCTTGTCGAGCTTGCGGGCGATGGTCACCCCCTGGGTCTTCATCGGCACACAGATCAGCGACTTGTTGCGGTGCACCGGGCCTTCGCCAGTGTTGCACAAGAGGCAGATCCAATCGGCCTGGGTGCCGTTGGTGATCCACATCTTGCCGCCGGAGATGACGTAGTCGTCGCCGTCGGATTTCGCCGTGGTCTTGATCGCGGAGACGTCGGAGCCGGCGCTCGGCTCGGAGACGCCGATGCAGGCGACGTAGTCACCGGCGATCGACGGGGCCAGGAATTCCTTGCGCAGCTCGTCCGAGCCGAACTTGGCCAGCGCCGGCGTCGCCATGTCGGTCTGCACGCCGATCGCCATCGGCACGCCGCCGCAATTGATGGCGCCGAGTTCCTCGGCCATCATCAGCGCGTAGGAATAATCCAGCCCCTGCCCGCCATATTCGACCGGCTTGTTGAGCCCGAGAAAGCCGAGATCGCCGAGCTTCTTGAACAGCTCGTGCGCCGGGAAGATGCCGTCCCGCTCCCATTCCTCGACATGCGGATTGATGTCGCTGGCGATGAATTTCTGCAGCACCCGGCGCGGTTCGTCGTGTTCTTGGCTGAATAGCATCGGTCTCTTCCCTCGTCATTCCGGGGCACGCGCCGCAGGCGTGCGAACCCGGAATCTCCCTTGTTGTTGTTCTTGTCTCACCACCTCGAGATTCCGGGTTCGCGCTGCGCGCGCCCCGGAATGACGGTGCGTATCGCTAAAGCCCCATCTGACGGCTGGCGAGGTCCTTCATGATTTCCTCGGTGCCGCCGCCGATCGCGTTGACCTTGACGTCGCGATAGATGCGCTCGACCTTGACGCCGCGCATGTAGCCGGCTCCGCCGAAGATCTGCACCGCTTCCGAGGCGCAGAACGCCATCGTCTGCGTCGCCTGGTTCTTCAGCATGCAGATCTCGGCGATCGGGCTTTCGCCCTGCTCAACCCGCCAGGCCAGCAGCTCCAGCATCGCCTGTGACGCGGTGATCTTCTGCGCCATGTCGACCAGCTTGTGACGGATCACCTGATGCTTCGTCAGCGGCTTGCCGAAGGTGACACGCTCCTTGGCGTAGGCAATCGCGTCGTCCAGGCAGACCCGCGACGCGGCGATGCAGCCGGCCGCCATCGTCAGCCGCTCGCTGTTGAAGTTCTGCATGATGATCTTGAAGCCGGCACCTTCCTGCCCGAGCAGGTTGCCGGCCGGCACGCGGCAATTGTCGAAATGCAGCGTCGCGGTGTCGGACGCCCACCACCCCATCTTCTTCAGCGGCGTCCGCGTCAGGCCCGGCGTGTCGCCCGGGATCAGCAGCAGGCTGACGCCGCCCGGCCCGTCCCCGCCGGTGCGCACCGCGGTGGTGATGTAGTCGGCCCGCATGCCGGACGTGATGAAGGTCTTCTCGCCATTCACCACGTAGTGATCACCGTCGCGGACCGCGCGGGTGCGCAGATTGGCGACGTCCGAGCCGCCGGATGGCTCGGTGATCGCCAGCGCCGAGATCTTTTTGCCGGACAGAATCTCCGGCAGGACCCGGGCCTTCAGCTCAGGCGAGCCGGCGCGCGCGATCGGCGGCGCGCCGATCGAATGGCTGTTGAGGCTGGCGCTGACGCCGCCGGCACCGGCCCGCGCCAGTTCCTGCGTCGCCACGATCCACATGAACTGATCGGTCGGCGTGCCGCCATACTCTTCCGGGAAGCCGAGGCCCAGCAGGCCGATCGCCGCCGCCTTCTCGTAAAGTTCGCGGGGAAAGCCGCCCGCCTCGTCCCATTCGGTGGCGAACGGTTCGATTTCCTTCTGGACGAAGCGACGCACCACGTCGCGAAAGGCCATGTGGTCGGCGGTGTAGAACAGAGAATTGGTCAAAACGGCACCCGGCAGCTCGCGTTTGGCGAGGATGCCGGGAAAGCGTCGGCCTCACTTGCGTCGAGACGCTGACGGCGTCGCGGCTAAGCCGCGATAAATTACCGCCGCTTCTGCTCGGCGATGTAAGCCGCGATGTTGCGGGCTTCAATTCGGCTGAGCGACATGGTTTCCATCTTGGGATGCGGATTGAGCAGGAATGTCGCGACCCTATCCTCGTCGAAGTCGGGGCGCGCCGCGATCGAGGCGAACGACGGCACAAGGTCGGAGCCCTTGCGCTGGTCCTCCGACACCAGATGGCAGCTCGCGCACCATCGCTTCGCGAGCGTCTCCCCGTTGACCGCATCAGCCGCCAAAGATGGATGATGAACGCCGACCAGCAGCGTCAGGCTCAGAAACAGTGCGCGCATCGCAATCCTCTTCTGCCGTGAGCTGGCCCTTGGTGGAAACCAGCGCAATGCTGTTTATCGCAGCGGTTCCATCAACGATAGCTAGACGCTTGTCCGGGAATACCGCCACTCCGCCAGCGACTCGCAAAGTGTTTCCTGCACAAAGAAAAAATGCTTAATTGCCAGGTGATGGTGACGACCTCCGACCTTTCACTCAGATGCTGACTGCACAGCGCGATTCGCTCAGATTGTTGCGCGCAATTCTGGTTGCCTCGGTGATTTTACCGGCTGCCTTGTTCAGCTATGCGGGCTGGCTCGCCTACCGATCCAACGAGGACAGCGCCGAGCGGCAGATCGACAAGACCCGCGACATCGTCACCGAACACGCGCTGAAGATTTTTGAATCGGTCGAGCGATCGATCGCGGAGACCGCCGAAATCGTCCGCGACATGTCGGACGACGAGATCCGCGCGAACGAAGCCGGGCTGCACGAGCGGTTGAAGCGCTTGGCCGATGGGTCGGAACAGATCAAGTCGATGTGGATCTTCGACAAGAATGGACGGGTGCTGGTCAACAGCATGCTCTACCCGGCACCGCCCGGTGACTTCTCCGATCGGGACTACTTCAAGGGGCCGTTGGAGCGCACCGGCGTGTTCGTCGGACGCACGCTTCAGCCGCGTCCGCCGTTCGGCGGCGCGCCGTTCTTCAGCGTCAGCATGCGGCGCCCGTCTCCCGATGGCCATTTCACGGGCGTGATTCAGACGTCGGTGCTGCCGGAGTACTTCGAGGGCTTTTATGCCAAGGTCGGCCGCGACAGCGGCAGCTATGCGGCGCTGGTTCGCGAGGACGGCGCCATCCTGGCCCGCTACCCGGCGACCGATACCATTGCCCTCACCGTAAAGACCGACGGCCTGATCGGCCGGGCGATGAGCGCGGGGAGCATCGAAGGCGCCGTCACCGTCGTCTCCGCGCTGGATGGCATCGAACGGCGCGTCGCCTACCGTAAGCTGCCGAAGCTTCCAGTTTACGTCTATGCCGGCCTGGAGACACGCGCAATCCGCAACATGTGGTTGTCGCAGCTCGGCGCTTATATGCTGGTCGGCCTGCCGGCCACCGCTGCGCTGATCGCGATCGTGATGCTGGCGCTCGCACGGACCCGCCGGCTCTACGAGGAAGCCGAGCGCCGCGCGGTTGCTGAAAACGCGTTGAAGCAATCGCAGCGGCTGGAGTCGCTCGGCCGCCTGACAGGTGGCGTCGCGCACGACTTCAACAATCTGCTGATGGTGGTCGGCGGCTCGGTGCAGAAGCTGCGCCGGCGCCACACCGATCTGCAGGATCGCCGCACGCTCGACATGATTGATTCTGCGGTGGCCAAAGGCGCCGGGCTCACCCGGCAATTGCTGTCATTTTCGCGTCGCCACAACGTCGCGGCCAAGCTCGTCGATCTCGGCGACGCCGTGACCAGGTTTGCGGACGTGCTGCGCCAGTCGGTGCGTAGCCATATCAGTATCGATATCGAGGCGCCGACCGAATCGATCGTCGTCCAGATCGACCCGAACGAATTCGAGATCGCGCTGCTCAATCTCGCGCTCAATGCACGCGACGCCATGCCGGATGGTGGCCGCATTACCGTGTCGATCCGCACGGAGGCGTTAAAGAACTTTGGCCCGAAGCGGCTAACCGGCGACTACGCGATCCTCGGCTTTGCCGACACTGGCGTCGGCATTCCGATGGAAATCCGCGATCGGATCTTCGAGCCCTTCTTTACGACGAAGCCGGTCGACCGGGGCACCGGGCTGGGGCTCAGCCAGATCTACGGCTTTGCCCAGCAATCCAATGGCGCGATCACCGTCGAAAGCGAGATCGGTCGCGGCACCCGGTTCGATCTGTTCCTGCCCCGTTCGAACGAGCGCGCGGCAGAAGAGCCCGAAGACGACGACCCGCTGCCGGCGATGGTCGGCAAGCATACGCTGCTGTTGGTGGAAGACCACCCCAACGTCGCCGCGGTCGCGACCGACTACGCCGAGCAATGCGGTTTCACAGTGGTGAAGGCCACATCCGCCGAAGAGGCGGTAGACCTGCTCAATCGGCGCAAGGACATAGATTTGGTGTTCAGCGACATCGTGATGCCGGGTATGAGCGGCATCGAACTGGCACGGCTGATCCGCGATCATCATCCGGAAACGCCGGTTGTGCTCGCATCAGGCTACAGCGACCGCAGCGCCTCGGCACTCGCCGAAGGCTTCACCCTGCTGCAGAAGCCGTACACCCTGAAAATACTCCGCAAGGCTCTGATTCAGGCACTTCACACTGCGCGGCCGTCAGCGGCGGAATAAACACTGGTCGGCAAAAAAGCAAAGGGCGGCAACGCCGCGCGCTGCCGCCCCCTGCTCCGGCCATTGGACTGACCGGATAGTCTACGTCTTACCAGTGGCGATGGTGTCGATAGCCATAGCGCGGGCCACCGATGTAGCCGGCGCGAATGACCGGCCCGCGGCCGTAGTACCCGTAAGCGGACCGATACCCGCCGTACGGCCTGTAACCGCCGCCGTAATACACGGCACGCGGGCGAGCGTAGTATCGCGGGCCACCATAGCCCCAACCGCCGCCGTAATAACCGGGGCCACCATAGTAACCGGCGTAGCTCGGACCGTAGCCGTAGTACGGGCCTCCGCCGTAGTAGCCGCCGTAACCGTAACCCGGGCCCCAACCGTAGCCGCCGGAAGCTGCGCCTGCGATCAACGCGCCTGCTGCGATGCCGCCGATCAAAGCAGGAGCGAAGCCGCGCTGGGCCTGCGCCGGAGCTGCGGCGGTGACCACCGCAAGGGTCGCGGCTGCCCCGAAAACCAAAGCTGTCTTCTTCATATCGAAATCCTTCGCAACGTTGCAGTTTGTCCATAACAACGGATAATTTAAAAAGTTGCCGGAACCCGCACTTCCTGACCGAGAAAGCCTCAAGATTTCCCGTACGGCGCCGCGCGCAGCACGGGCCAAGGGTAGCGATCAACAGAAAGCGAGCTCGAGTTGTCGTCAGGTTTTCGGAGTGGCCGACGGCTGACCCGTCACGATGTTGAATTTGGTCAACTCGTCCGGCTTGAAGATGAACAGCCGGTCCTTCGGCGTCTCCATCGCATGGATCCAGACCTGCAGGTTGATGCCCATGTCGGCCAGATAACGCTGGCAGCGCGCCGAAATGCGCTGCGCATCGCTCATCTGGTCGCGCGGCACGGGAGCCGTCTCCGCCGACTTGGCCGCGAAGACCTGATGAACGCCGATCGCCGCCTTGTCGCCGGCGCGGCGTGTAGTGCCCCCGAAAAACACCAGCGGGCATGAGGACGCGCAGTACTTGCCGGCTTCCACCAGGGTGTCGAGTTTACGGTCGCGGATCAGCCGCCCCATCGTCAGCGCATCGCTGACCGATCCACCCGGCGAATTCAGCACTACGGTCTTGATGTACTCGCCGTGGCGCTCGATCGCGGCGGCAAAGGCCTGTGCGCTGCCGGGCGTGATGGTCCCGACCGCCATCAGCCGGTTACCGCTCACCAGTTCAAAAGTCATCGGCTTGCCGAGCGCGCCGTCCGGTTGCGGCACGGGCGAGAGACGATCGCGGCCGGGCAACCACGGCGACAGGATATCCGGCAGAGACGGTAAGCCTCCCGGAGCCGCCTCGCGCTGCACAGCGGGCGGAGCGGCGCTGTCGTCCGCCTGGATCCATCCATTGGCGCTGGCGAGATCGAAGCCGAGCGCGCCGATCGACGCCGCGACCAGCCCGCGGAACACCAGACGCAGCACGGCATCGTCGGGGTTGCCCGCCATCCAGCGATGGAAGCGCTGCGTCAGGCTGCTCATGCTCGGCGCTTACTTGACGTGCCGCGCCGACGACAGCGCGGTGACGTTCTCGTCGGTCGCCGCCGTGGGTTCGGCGGCAGGTTCGACCGCCTCACGCTGCACCGGCTCGGCGGGCTCATGCACGGCGCGGCTGGCCTGCTCGACTTCGCGCGCCATCTTCAGCGCCGCCATCATCTCGGCCGCCGTCATCGACGAGGCGCTCGCCACCGGCAGACCTTCGCGGCGGATCGCGGCGTGCACCACGCACAGGATCAGCACCAGCACAGCCGGCATCAGGTCGATCGAGATCGCGCCGGCCCAGCTCGGGATGAAGTCACCGGCATAACGCAGCACGGCCTCGGCCGGCGACATCGCCTGGAAGCGTGCCGGCTCGATCCTCGGCATATCCAGGATCTTGTCGGCGGCGCCGGCGAGCGAGGCAGCCTGCGCGGCGATCGCACTTTCGACCTTGCCGACCACCGCGGTCTGGCGCTCGGCGAGATCGACGCTGCGGCCGCCGGCCGATGGCGCGATGAAGGTCGAGGACAGCGAGGTCGCGGCCCGCTTCACCGCAGGGGCGACGGAAGTCTGCTGCAGATTGGCGATCACGCCCATCAGGGCCAGCGACTCTGTGGCGAAGCCGTCGCTGCGCTCGCTGATCGGGCCGCGATCGGACACCAATTCACGCATCTTGGCGAGGTGCTTGCCGCCCTCCTCGAACAACGTGGCGACGCGCTTACCGGAGGCTTCGACTTCCTTGCCGAGGCTGTCGAGCTGACCCGACATTTGCGTGAGCAACTGCACCACCGTGCCGGAGCCCGACGTGCCGGTCAGCGATCCCGCGCGCTCTGCGTCGGCAAGTTTAGCGAAGCGCGACGCGGCGATCTGGATGTCCGGCAGCAAACCCTGCGCGGCGATCGCATTGCTGTTCGCCGCATCGAGATCGCGCGTATAGTCCTGCACCGTGATGGCGAGATGTTGCCGGATCGCGGCGGCGCCGGCGAGCGCCGAAGCGTTCAGCCAGGACGACATCGCGACGATCATCAGCGAACCGAAAATCATGCAGCCGAACATCAGCGCGCGGCCCTTGCGGTCGACCACATGCGGCATGAACTGCATCAGGAAGACCCAGAACGCGTAGATGCCGACCGACACGGCGACGGAGTAAATCAGCGCCGCGAAAAACACCGTAGTCGGGCTGCCGTTGAGCAGTTCGCGCACACCGAGATAGGTGTAGACGCCGGCGCCCAGCGCGAGGATCGCGGTGGTGAGCTTGAGCATCGTCTCGAGCTTGTCGACCCCGCGCGACAGCAGCAATGCGGCTGGAACCGCAGAGGTTGGGGCCGAGGCCGTGGTGTGGGCAGAGCGAGAAGCAGCAGCGGCCGGTTCGGCGGCAAGGGGCATGGGCATATCCGGATGATGCGACACTAGCGCACGACCAACGCCCCCCACAGGCTCGTACTTCGCAACGATTAGTTGAGAATTCGGACCAGAATGTGTCGGCGCCACATCAGCGGCAGTGGCCCGCCGCTAGAAGTGCGCGTTGATCCGCAGCATCGCCTGCTGGCGCTCGTGATTGTCGAGATCGAGCCGCCTTCCGTCACCGACAGCGTGGCCCGCGACCTGGAACTGCCAGGTGCCGGAGATGCCGAGCGTACTGGTGAGACTGTAGGAGAACGTCGGCCCGACATACACCGCCTCGCCGACCAGGCGATCGAGGCCGCCGCCATCGTAGCTCCGCAGATAGCGTGTCCCGACGCCGATCAACAGTCCCGACTTCACCTGATAGGTGAGCGCGCCGTGCAGCGCCAATTCCGAATCGTGCGCGGTCAGCCCGGTCGCATGCGCGCGCGTCATTCCGGTGCCATACCAGATGTTGAAGGCGGCGAACCATCGGTCCCGGACCAGCTCACGATCGAACAGCGCCGCGAACTCGGCGCCGTATTGCTCGACGCGTAAGCCGCTGCCGTCGTCGACACGGTTCCATCCCGGCTGTGCGTGCAGCGTCAGTCCGAACGGCGCCGTCGCGCGGTCGATCAGCTTAGCGCGGAACTCCAGTGTCGCGCCGTTGAAGCTGGCGTGATGACGATCGTCGAACCCGGCGACGCCGTCGATCCGCTGCGCGCCAAGCGCGACGCCGGGCGCAATCCTGAAGCGATCGGACAGCGTGTATTTGACCTGGTTCAGGGTCGCCAAGGTGCCGTATCGGCCGTCGCGTTTGCCAAACGCAGCGACATTTTCCATCTCGAGCTCGATCTCGCCGGGCTGCCCGATGTCCGACCCCATGGTGAAGCCGAAGATGTGCTCGGTGTCGGCGCTCTCGGCATGATGAGTCGCGCCCGTCCCACGTCCGCTCTCGGCGGAGGAGCTTTGGGACGGTTTCGCACCCGCGCGCCGCTCATCGTCGGCGAAAGCCGGTGCCGGTTCGCCGAGCAGGCCGAACGACAGCAGCGCCGCCGACAGCACTGGCGCGAGCCCCCTGTCACGACCGTTGGCCGCCACGGCCTCGGCAGGCGCCCCAACACAATCAGCAGTCAAAGCTGAAGCTTCCCGCACGCTCGTCTCCCCACCTCGTCTCACCTGAGCAACGAACCAGATCCCTACTAGATGCACATGCGAATTATTAGCATTAAAGGAGTTCGGAACGCAATCGCGCTCTGCGAGGGTCCGGTGCGAGCTAAGCTGGCGCTCTTCATCGATCGATCGAAGCGACGTGCTAGGTCGTTGAGCGCGCTCGCAAATTCCGTCATGGCCGGGCTTGTCCCGGCCATCACGTCTTTGATGCGTTTCGCCCAGCAAGACGTGGATGCCCGGCACAAGGCCGGGCATGACGGGTGGAAGCGAAGCGGCCCGATTTCAAAGGGCGCATTTCCGGCCAGGCCCTGAGGTGCGCGCGTAGCGGGCCTCAAAGAATGACGGCAGTGTTTCGACCAGAAGCAGAAGCGCTCCAAGCAAGAAGAAGCCCCGGGGCTGGCGGCGGGCCCCGGGGCTGGGTCCGCGCCACCGGGGGAGGTTTCGGCGCAGGCCCAATCAGGTGACGAATGGCCTCATCGGCCTAAGCGATTGCAGGACGTCGCGTGCCGAGCTGCCAGCCCTCCGCCGCCGACTTGGTCTGGAAGGGAACCTGTCTTGTGGGTCCATTGATGCCTTGGGTTCAGGTCGCCGAAAAGCTGAAGTTCCAAGGGTGGTTGGTCGGTCCCTAATCCGCCTGGGACAATCGGCGGCCGCGCATTATTCTGAAATCAACAACTGCCCTGGCCGAAGCCGACCGCTCTTTGGCACGTCCAATCGCCGGATTTCGGCTATGGCATCTGCCGGGCACGCGCTGATTCACCCGGCGACGTCCGCACCGCCCTCTCCCACCAGGCGTCCGACATGAGCCGAACCACCTCTTTCATCCCGCGGCTCGAATCCATGCGCGGGATTGCGGCCTTGCTCGTGGCCGCGTCCCATGTGGTGCAATCACCGACCGGGCCCGACACCGGACTACTGACGCATCCGGGCGCCAACGCCGGTGAGGTCATCCGGCTGTTCTCCGCCGCGATCGTGCACGCCGTCGACGGCCTGCAGGCGGTGATCTTCTTCTTCGTGCTCAGCGGCTTCGTGCTGCTCCGCTCGCTGCTCGCCGAACCGCGCCCGTCGGCGTCCCAGGCGACCGACTTCGTCATCGCCCGGCTATTTCGGCTGTACCCGGCCGTCATCTTTGCGGTCGCCGTGTACGCGCTCGCGAGGACGGTTTTCGGCGCACCGCCGGCGCCCTGGACCGTGCTCGAAAACATGGCGCTGATCGACACCTCGCTCAACGGCGTGATGTGGTCGTTGCAGCTCGAGCTGCTGGCGATCCCGCTTATCTACGGCATGTATCTGCTGCTGCTTCGCCGAACCACGGCGACCACCGCGGCGGCGATCGCGATCTGCCTGGCGCTGGTGGGGATGTCGTTCGATCCGGCCATTCACAAAATTCTCGGCCACCCACCGCTGCAGCTCTACTACGCGTTCACCTTCGGCTGTTTCTGCGCCGCCGCCTCGGGCCGCTGGGCGGCCCGGCTCACTCCGACCCAGGCCAACATCGCGACCGCGATCGCGATCGTCCTGTTCTTCACCGCGCGTCCGCTGCTCGGCCCGGCATCAGCCTGGCGCTTCGTGGTCAACGGATTGAGCGCGTGGATGTTGATCTATCTCGTCACCTACGGGCCGCGCGCCACGCTGCTCAACGTCCTCGATCATCCGGCCGCGCATTGGCTCGGCAGGCTGTCGTTCAGCTACTACCTGTTTCACTTCCTGACGATCCTTCCAGTGTGGAGTCACCCGGAAACTGTGGTCTGGCTCGTCGACACGGTCGGCATGCCGCGGCTGCTGATCGCCGGGCTGATCTTTCTCGCCAGCACGGCCGCGGCGCTGTTGCTCGCCTATATAGCCTACACCCTGGTCGAAATCCCCGGGATCCGGCTCGGTCGGCAGGTCCGCGCCATCTTCACGCCACGAATCCGCAACGCACAGACGGGCTGAGGCAACGGGCCGTCAAGCGGCGGTGCGAAAGTCCGAACAGGCTGTGGGCCGCCGCTCACGAGGCGTCCACCTGCCCGGCGAGATGTCGTAGGTTGCCCTCGATTCGCCTCGCCCTTGGGCGAAGCATCGACGCCCTTGCCATCGCTACGAGAGACCCCAGTGCCGAAAATCGCGTCCGTCATTGCCACCGAACTCGCCGTCCGTGAGGAACAGGTCCAGGCTGCCATCGATCTGCTCGACGGTGGGTCGACTGTCCCGTTCATCGCGCGCTACCGCAAGGAAGCGACGGGCATGCTCGACGACACGCAGCTCCGCACGCTGGAGGAGCGGCTGACCTATCTGCGCGAAATGGACGCGCGCCGCATCGCCATCATCGACAGCATCAAGGAACAGGGCAAGCTCACGCCCGAGATCGAGAAGGCGCTGCTCGCCGCCGACACCAAGGCGCGGCTCGAAGACATCTATCTGCCGTTCAAGGAAAAGCGTCGCACCAAGGCGCAGATCGCGCGCGAGTCGGGCCTGGAGCCCCTCGCCGATCTGTTGTTGCAGAACCCCGACAAGGACCCGCAGGCCGAGGCTGCGGCCTATGTGAAGACCGACGGCGAGCATCCGGTCGCCGACGTCAAGGCGGCATTGGAAGGCGCGCGCGCCATCCTGGTCGAGCGGTTCTCCGAACACGCCGACCTCACCGGCAGCCTGCGCGAGGCGATGTGGAGCCGCGGCCAGATCAAGGCGAGCGTGCGCGACGGCAAGAAAACCGAGGGCGCGAAATTCGCCGACTATTTCGACTTCTCGGAGCCGTACGAGAAGCTGCCGTCGCATCGCATTCTGGCGCTGCTGCGCGGTGAGAAGGAAGAGATACTGTCGCTCGATTTCGGCGACGGCGAAGATCCGGAGTCGAAGGAGCCGACCCAGTACGAGAATCGCATCGCCGCGACCTTCGGCATTTCGCGCAAGGGCCGGCCGGCAGACGGCTATTTGTCGGACTGCGTCCGCTGGGCGTGGCGCACCCGGATCAAGACCGGGCTGGCGCTCGACGTCCGGATGCGGCTGTGGCAGCAGGCCGAAAAGGAAGCGGTGCGGGTGTTCGCGGCCAATCTGCGCGACCTGTTGCTCGCCGCCCCGGCCGGCGGCCGCGCCACGCTCGGGCTCGATCCCGGCTTCCGCACCGGCGTCAAGGTCGCGGTGATCGACCAGACCGGCAAATTCGTCGACCACACCACGATCTATCCGCACGAGCCGGCGCGGAAGTGGAACGAGAGCATGCTCGAATTGGCGCAGCTCTGCGTCAAGCATCGCATCGAGCTGGTGGCGATCGGCAACGGCACCGCGTCGCGCGAGACCGAGAAGCTGGTCACCGACCTGATGAAGGCCAAGCCCGATCTCAAGCTCACCAAGGCGATCGTCTCCGAAGCCGGCGCGTCGGTGTACTCGGCGTCCGAGTTCGCCTCGAAGGAATTTCCCGATCTCGATGTGTCGATCCGCGGCGCGGTGTCGATCGCGCGCCGGCTGCAGGATCCGCTTGGCGAACTCGTGAAGGTGCCGCCGCAGTCGATCGGCGTCGGGCAGTATCAGCACGATCTCAATCAGTACACGCTGTCGCGTGCGCTCGATGCCACCGTGGAAGACTGCGTGAACGCCGTCGGCGTCGATCTCAACACCGCCTCGGCGCCGCTGCTGGCGCGGGTGTCCGGCATCGGCGAGACGCTGGCGCAGAACATCGTTGCGCATCGCGACGCCAACGGCCCCTTCCCGAGCCGCGCCAAGCTCAAGGAGGTGCCGCGGCTCGGCCCGAAGGCGTTCGAACAATGCGCCGGCTTCCTGCGCATCCGCGACGGCGAGAACCCGCTCGACGCCTCCGGCGTGCATCCGGAAGCCTACCCGATCGTCAAGAAGATCCTCGCCGCCACCAAGAGCGACATCAAGGCGCTGATCGGCCAGACCAAGGCGCTGCAAACGCTGCAGCCGGCCGCCTTCGCCGACGACAAATTCGGCATCCCGACCGTCACCGACATTATCAAAGAGCTCGACAAGCCCGGCCGCGATCCGCGTCCCGAGTTCAAAACCGCGACCTTCCAGGAGGGCGTCGAAAAGATCACCGATCTCAAGCCCGGCATGATCCTGGAAGCGACCATCACCAACGTCGCCGCGTTCGGCGCCTTCGCCGATATCGGCGTGCATCAGGACGGCCTGATCCACATCTCGGCAATGTCGGAGCGGCGGATCAATGATCCGCGGGAGGTCGTCAAGCCGGGCCAGGTCGTCAAGGTCAAGGTGCTGGAAGTCGACGTGCCCCGCAAACGGATCGGCCTCACCTTGCGGATGTCCGACCCGATCCCGAAGCCGGGCGAGCGGAGGCAGTCGGGCGGCGGCGGCGGAGCCAGCGCCAAGCTGATCGACCGCCACCGGCCGCAAGCCGAACCCAGCAGCGGCGGCGGCGCCTTCGCCGCGGCGCTGGCGAAGGCGGCCGAGAGCAGCAAGAACCGCCAGAAGTCCAAATAGTCGAAAACTGCAAAGGAGCCGGTCTCGGACACCCGAGACCGACTGCAGGCGCCGCAGCGTCATGCGGCGACAGGATGTTTCGTCGCCGCGTGTGAGCGCTGGGACAATCTTGCGCTGCGGTGTGTTGAGTGATGCACACGCTGGATGGACGGCGCTGCAGGCGGCCCACGACGCCAACTGGCGTCGCGCCGCGAGTTTCGCTAAGGTCGCGGCGGAATTCGATTAGCAGCGGGATTCATGTCATCAGCGCCCGGCCCCCTCGTCGTCATTGTCGATGACGATGCCGACATCCGAGAAGCTCTGGCCGGCTTATTCCTGTCGCTGGGGATCAGGGTTGCGTTGTTTTCGTCCGCACAGCAGCTTTTGACCACCGGCGTGCCGGCCGATGCTAACTGCATGGTGCTCGACGTGCGCCTGCCCGGCACCAGCGGGCTCGACCTCCAGGACATTCTGGTCCGACTCAACGTCCGCATCCCGATCATCTTCATGACCGGCTATGGGGATGTGCCGATGACGGTCCGCGGCATGAAGGCCGGAGCCGTCGATTTCCTCACCAAACCGTTCCGCGATCAGGAGATGCTCGACGCCGTCGCAGCGGCGATCGAACTCGATCACAAACGCCGGGAAGCCGATGGCCGGCGCGACGAGATCCTTCAGCGCCACCGCGCCTTGACGCCGCGTGAAAAGCAGATCTTCGAGATGGTCGCGGCGGGCTCGATGAACAAGAACGTCGCCGCGGATCTCGGCCTGAGTGAGATCACGGTCAAGATTCACCGCGGCCGCGTGATGAAGAAGATGGGAGCGCGTTCGCTCGCCGATCTGGTCCGCATGGCTGAGCTGATCGGCCCGAGGTCGGATGGACCGGACGTAATGGACCGAACGTAAAACCATCGTATGACTTATAAGCGCGTCCGTACTATCCCAGGGTTAAGGGCTGTCGGATCGCTCCTTGAGGATGGCAGACTTGACCATCGGCAAGATCATAGCGGTGATCGATGACGACGCGAACGTCCCGATCGCAATCGGGGCACGCGGCGAAGATTGTGGTGCACTGCGATCCCCAGCCAAGCCGTTCCATGCGCAAACGCCGATCGGCCGAATTGATCGGCTGATGACGACGTCCCGCGGTGGCGCAGGCTGATGGACCTCCCCCGCCGCCACGACGGATTGCCGCTGCTCCGCGAGATCGACGCGCCACTCCACTTCGTCTTCCACAGCGGCGACTATTCGGTCTATCGGACGCAGGACGGCACGAGCCCAGCCGCGCTGCTGCTGATTGCGGACTCCGGTGATCCGTCCGTCGCGCAAAAGACCGCACATGAATTCGCTGCGACCCGCGACCTCGATCCCGGGCTGGTCATCCGACCGCGTGAACTCGTACTGGCGCAAGGCCGCGTCGCTCTCCTGATCGACGATATCGAGGCGCGCCCGCTGTCCGAATTGCTCGACGCGCCGCACGACATCGCCCGCTTTCTGCGCCGCGCGATCGGGCTTGCGCACGCGCTCAGCTACGTTCATGTCCACGGCCTGATCCATCGCAATCTGCGGCCGGATACAATCTGGATCAACGACGCCGACCATGTCTGGCTGACCGGGCTTGCAGGAGCCTCGCGATTTCATCGCGAGCGCCCGGATCTGGCGATTCACGAGTCCCTGGTGGGATCGCCGACCTACATGTCGCCGGAGCAAACCGGCCGCGTGAACCGCTCGATCGACGCGCGCAGCGATCTCTATGTTCTCGGCATCATCCTGTATCAGATGATCGCCTCGGGAGCTCTGCCGTTCCTTGCGACCAGTCCGACGCAATGGATCCATTACCACATCGCCCGTACGCCCAATCCGCTGCCCTGGGCGCGGCCCGAGACGGCGGTGATCGAGCAACTGATCTTCCGGCTGCTGTCGAAATCAGCGGACGACCGTTATTTCACGGCGGCCAGCGTCGAGCGCGATCTGCGCTCCTGTCTGGAGGCCTTTGAAACGCACGGCACCACAGCCGGCGTGCGCCTCACCGCGCAGGACGCCTGCGGCGTCATCCGCATGAGCGAAAAGCTCTACGGCCGTGATGCCGAGATCAACCAGATCCTGTCCGCGTATCACCGTGTGGCGTCCACCGGCGCGACTGAATGGATTTTGATCTCTGGCTATTCCGGAGCAGGCAAATCCTCGGTCGTTAACGAACTACGCAAGACGCTGACGCCGACTAATGGCTGGTTCATCTCCGGCAAGTTCGATCAGTACAATCGCGACATCCCGTTCGCCACGCTGGCGCAGGCGTTCCAGTCCCTGGTGCGACAGATCCTCGGGCAGAGCGAAGCCGATCTGGCGCGCTGGCGGAAGAGGCTGTGCGACGCGCTCGGCCCCCACGGCGAACTGGTCGTCAACCTCGTTCCCGAGCTCGAGTTGCTGATCGGATCTCAGCCGCCCGTTCCAGATCTGCCGCCGCAAGAAAGCCGCGGCCGGTTTCAGGCTGTGCTCGGCCGCTTCCTTGGCGCCCTCGCGCAACCGGATCACCCGCTCGTTCTGTTTCTCGACGACCTGCA
Source organism: Rhodopseudomonas infernalis (assembly GCF_022271405.1). GTDB lineage: Bacteria > Pseudomonadota > Alphaproteobacteria > Rhizobiales > Xanthobacteraceae > Rhodopseudomonas > Rhodopseudomonas infernalis. Next base: position 41,071 of record NZ_JAJNAL010000026.1, read on the forward strand.
ATGGTTCGACACCGCCACATCCGAATTCCTGATCCGACTCGCGCGCGAAGCCGAGATCACCTACCTGCTGACGATCTGCGCCTATCGCAGCAACGAAGTCGACAACTCGCATCCGCTAGCCGAGGCGCTCGCCGACATCCGTCGGACAGCCCCGCATCTCGACGAGATCCGGCTTCAGCCGCTCTCTCTGGAAAATATCACGAGTCTGATCGCCGACGTGCTGCGCAGCCTCGCGGAACGCGTTGCACCGCTGGCCGCCATGATCCATCACAAGACCGGCGGGAATCCGTTCTTTGCCATTCATTTCTTTTCATCTCTGGTGCACGAGCAGTTGCTCACCTTCGACGAGGTCCGGCACGAATGGACTTGGGACGTCGAACTGATCGAGGCCAAGGGCTACACCGATAACGTTGTCGACCTGATGGCGCGGCGCCTGGACAAGCTGCCGCCGATCTCGCTGAAGATCGCGAAGATGTTCTCGTGCCTCGGCATGTACGCCAGCGCGGAGACGCTCAGTGAGCTCTGCGAATTGTCGGAGACGGAGGTCCACAGCGGCCTGCGGGATCTGGTGGCATTTGAACTGGTGCTGCGCACCGGCTCCGACTATCGGTTCGTGCACGACCGTGTCCGCGAGGCCGCGTACCGGCTGATCCCGGCCGCCGAACTGGCGTCACAGCATCTGTTTATCGCCCGCCACCTGGCAGCGACCGCCGGCCCCGCCCCGCCGTCCGATCTGCTGTTTCAAATCGTCAATCACTACAACTCCGGAGCGTCGTTGGTCTCCTCGCTGGCCGAGCGATTGACAATGGCGACCTATAATTTCGAAGCCGGCTGCGCCGCGCGGAAGGCCATCGCTCACCAGTCCGCCTTGATCTATCTGAAGGCGGCACGATCGCGGCTGACTACGCAGGAATGGCACGGCCAACGCGACCTCGCGTTCCAGATCGAATACCAACTCGCGGAATGCGAGTTCCTGACCGGCCGCCTGCCCGCTGCCGAGGCGCGGCTACTGAACCTGCGAGCCGACATCCCGAACGAGACCGACAAGGCCGCAGTGGTGGCGCTGCAGATCACGCTCTACACCGCGATGGACCGGAGCTGCGATGCGGTGCAGAGCTGTCTCGCCTATCTGGCAGAGGTCGGCATCGCCTGGCGGATCAAACCGACGGCCGACGACGCGCGCACCGAGTATCAACGATTGGCGCGGCGGCTCGACGGCATTTCGCTCGGAGCCATCCTGAATCTTCCGCGCGCCGACGATCCCAAACACTGCGCCATGCTCGGCGTGATGACGGCATCGCTGGCGCCGACTTTCTTCACCGATCTCAATCTGGTCTGTCTGATCCTGTGTCGGATGGCCAATCTCAGCCTGCAACACGGCAATAGCGACGCCTCCGCGCTGGCCTACGCATATCTCGGGATGGTGGCGGGACCGACGTTCGGAGATTATCGCGCCTCTCTCAGCTTCGGCGATCTGGGACTTCGCCTGGTCGAAGCGCATGGTCTCGACAAGTACAAGGCCCGCGTGCACCTGACCTATGGCGCGCACGTCCTGCCCTGGGCGAGGCCGCTGGCCGACGCGCAAACCTATCTCCGCCGGGCGTTCGACGAAGCCAACGAGACCGGCGACGTCACCTACCAGGGCTTCTCGTCTTGCACGCTGATCACCAACCGGCTCGACGCGGGCGACCTGCTCGAGGAGATCGAGCCGGAAGCGGATGCACGTCTGCAACTGATGCAACGCGCGCAGTTCGGTCTGATCGTTCACATCATGACCACCCAGCGTCAGCTCGCGCGCATGCTCCAGGGCCGGACCGAGGGGATCGGCTCGCTGAACGACGGCGGCTTCGATGAAACCGCTTTCGAGCAACAGCTCGCGGCCAATCGCAGCCTCGACATCGCGTCGTGCTGGTTTCAGATCAGGAAGATGCAGGCCCGCTATTTCGCCGGAAGTTACGCCGAGGCCTATCAGGCGCTGCAGGTCGCGACGCCGATGTTGTGGACGACATTCGGCCATTTCGAGCTGGTCGTCTTTCATTTTTACGGCGGTCTCGTTCAGGCCGCCTATTACGACTCCGCGCCGGCGGATTTGCGCGAAACTCTGTTGACCGGCCTGATCGCCTCGCATCGCCAGATGTCGACCTGGGAGTCGTACTGCCACGAGAACTACCAGAGCCGAACGGCGCTGCTCGCCGCCGAGATCGCGCGGATTCAGAACCGGCCGTTCGAGGCGCTGCGTCTGCACGAACAGGCGATCAAATCGTCACGCCGGCATCGTTTCGTCCATATCGAAGCGATCGCGCACGAAACCGCCGCCCGCCTCTATCGGCAGCAGGGCCTGCAGACCGGATACGAAACACATCTGGCGCGAGCCCGGGATTGCTATCACCGCTGGGGAGCAGCCGGAAAGGTGAACCAGATCGAACGGCTGCACCCGGGTCTCGGACTCGACATGCTCACGGCCCCGCACATGCCGCCGGAGCTCGCCGACAGTTTCGACCTCTCGACCGTGGTCAGGACCTACGAAGCGGTCGTCAACGAACCCGGCGTGTCCCGGCTGATGGAAACGCTGATGTCGCTGGTGATCGAGCACGCCGGCGCTCAGCGTGGCTTGATGATCATCCCGCGTGGTGACGAACTGACGGTGCGGGCGGAAGCGCGCACCGGCCAGGACGGCATCCACGTTGTGCTGCGGGACGACTTGGTCTCGCCGCTGGAGCTGCCGATCGCCATCGTCAACCTCGTCGCGCGTACGGGAGACCCCATCACGCTGAATGACGCGCGAACCGACGGTCCGTTCGTCGACGATCCCTATATCTCTGCCACGCAGTGCCGATCGATCCTGTGCCTGCCGCTGGTAAAGCGCACCAAGCTGGTCGGCATCATCTTCCTCGAGAACGATCTGGCCGCCGGAGTGTTCACCCCGGCGAAGCTCTCCATCCTCAAGCTGCTCGCCTCCCAGGCGGCGATGTCGTTGCGCAACGCGCTGCTCGAGGAGAAGGACGAGTTGGTGGAGGCACTGCAGAAGTCGCAATCCGAACTGATGCGAATGTCGCGGCTGACCGCGATCGGCGAGCTGGTGGTGTCGATCGCGCATGAAATCAATCAGCCACTTACCGCGATCATCACCAACGCCGAAGTTTGCGTGCGCTGGCTGAACAATGAGAAGCCTTCCACCGAGGAGGCCAAGAGCGCGGCCCGCCGGGTGATCGAGAACGGCCGGCGCGCCGCCGACGTGGTCCAGACCATCCGCGGTCTTGCAATCAAATCACCGCCCAAGATGTCGCCGGTCGACGTCAGCGACGTCGCGGTGGAGATGCTGTCGATCATTCAGAGCGAGCTTCGCCAACACGCCGTGCACCTCGACACCGATTTCACCGAGGAAGCCAGCGTCGTTCAGGGCAACAAGGTGCAGTTGCAGCAGGTGCTGCTCAATCTCACCATGAACGCGATCGAGTCGACGGCTGCGATCGAAGGACGCCGAACGTTGCACGTCGCGACCCGCGTCGACAACGGCACCTTTGTGGTCAGTGTCACCGACAACGGCCTCGGCTTCGACGAGAACCGCATCGACCAGCTGTTCGATGCCCTGGTAACGACCAAGCCGCACGGCATGGGCATGGGCCTGTCGATCAGCAAGTCGATCGTCGAGGCGCATGGCGGACGACTGTGGGCGACCTCGGTCAAGCCACGGGGCGCGGCATTTCATTTCTCACTGCCGCGTCTGACGTCCTGACGGCCCGAACGCGCGAAATCTTCAAGGCACCATGCGAACTGACAAGAGGCAGCGACCTGTTCGGCCTAAATCTTGCGGGAGATACGAAACCCGAACAGGAGGCATCCCGCATGGCCACACCCACACCGTCGTTACCCACGGTCGTGCTCGTTCACGGCGCCTGGGCCGATGGCTCGAGCTGGCGGCTCGTCATTCCTTATCTGCTCCAGAGCGGCATCGCGGTGGTCGCCGTGCAGAACCCGACGACATCGCTTGCCGCAGACGTCGAAGCGACGAAACTCGTGCTCGACGCGATCGTTGGTCCGGTGGTGCTGGTCGGCCACAGCTGGGGCGGCGCGGTGATTACCCAGGCCGGCAACGATGCCAAGGTCAAAGCTTTGGTATTCGTGGCGGCGCTGCCGCCCAAGGCCGGCGAGTCGGTCGGCGATCTGGTCGGCTCACATCCGTCGCCGCCCGGCCTGAGCCAGATCGTCAAGGCGGGCCCCGGCCTGCTGAAGCTCAGCCCCGAAGGCTGGGTCAACGACGTGGCGCAGGACCTTCCCGAAGCCGACGCGCGCGTGCTCGCTGTGGTCCAGCCGCCGCTGCCGGAATCGACGTTCGGCGACAAGATCACCGAGGCGGCCTGGGAGACGCGGCCGAACTGGTACATCGTCTCCGCAAACGATCGCGTCGTCAGCATCGAGCTGCAACGCGAGCTGGCGGCGCGCCTGAAGGCGACCACCAGCGAACTGGAAGCCAGCCATCTTTCAATCCTGTCACAGCCCCGAGCAGTCGCCGAGGTTATCATCTCGGCCGTCACCGCAGTATCAACCTCGTGACCCGGCCTCGCTCGCACGGCCGACCACCCCTACCCGTATTCAACAAGGAGACCACCCGATGACCAGCGGATATGTGAAGACCAAGGACGGCGTCGACATCTACTACAAGGATTGGGGTCCGAAGTCGGCGCAGCCGATCATGTTTCATCACGGCTGGCCGCTGTCGTCCGACGATTGGGATGCGCAGATGCTGTTCTTCCGCGCGCACGGCTATCGCGTCGTCGCTCATGACCGCCGCGGCCACGGCCGCTCCTCGCAGGTCGACACCGGCCACGATATGGATCACTACGCGGCCGACGCTTCAGCCGTCGCCGAGCACCTCGACCTGAAGAACGCCGTACATATCGGCCACTCGACCGGCGGCGGCGAAGTCGCGCGCTATGTCGCCAAGTTCGGCGAGCCGCAGGGCCGCGTCGCCAAGGCCGTGCTGGTCTCGGCGGTGCCGCCGCTGATGCTCAAGACCGAGACCAACCCCGGCGGCCTGCCGATCGAAGTGTTCGATGGCTTCCGCAAGGCGCTGGCCGACAACCGAGCCCAGTTCTTCCTCGACGTGCCCGCCGGCCCGTTCTACGGCTTCAACCGGCCGGACGCGACCACGATGCCGGGCGTCGTCAACAATTGGTGGCGCCAGGGCATGATGGGCGCCGCCAACGCCCACTACGACGGCATCAAGGCATTCTCCGAGACCGACCAGACCGACGACCTGAAAGCGATCAGCGTGCCGACGCTGGTGCTGCACGGCGAGGACGACCAGATCGTGCCGATCGACGATTCGGCGAAGCTCTCGGTCAAGCTGCTGAAGAACGGCAAGCTGAAGACCTATCCGGGCTACCCGCACGGCATGCTGACCACCCACGCCGACGTGCTGAACGCGGATCTGCTCGCTTTCGTGAAATCGTAAGCGCCACAACACCGAAACAAGCGGCCCGGCCCGACATCACGTCGCGCCGGGCCGTTTGCTGTCAACGTCGGCCTACCATCCGTATAGCAACTGCGCCCCGAGATAATCGCTGCTGCGGCCGCCGGCGTTGCGGATGGTGTCGCCGACTTCGAAATGCACCGCCTCGATCGCGCCGGTGAGATGCGCGTCGAAGGCGTAGTCGATGCGGAGCTGACCGTAAGCGCCGGTCCACGGAGTGCCGGTGCCGGCCGTTCCGGCGATCGGATTGCTCGGTTGAACATAAATCGCGTCCGCCGTGGTCGCCCGCCACTGGAAACCGGCTGCCGCCATCACTTTCAGCCGCGGCGCGGGGCTGATCGTCAGCGACGGCTTGAGGTGAACGAGGTTGGCGTAGCCGGTGTAGCCGGCGAGCGTGAAGTAATAGCCGTTCGGGAACAGCGGATTGAACGTGCCGAGCACGCCATCTCCGGGCCGGTTGTCGCCGGACGCCGCATCGAATTGCAGCCCGAGCCGCGGCTGCCACGCCGCGTTCAGCGTGTAGCCCGCGCGGGCGCCGACCGCCCATGCCCGCGCCGTGCTGGCGCCGACCTGCCCGAGTTGTCCCATTGCCTCTAGGTCCCAGTCGATCTGCTCGGCCTTGCCGGCGAAGCGGATGTCGAACACGTGGCGCCGCTCGTCACCAAACGCGGAGAGATATTTTGCATCCGCCCGCTCATACAGCGAATAATAACCCGATAGCTCGTTGTCGCCGAGCACCTTGCGCTCGATACGGACCGTACTGAAACGAAACCGATCGTCGGAGCGATCGTCGAACGGCCGAACGTCGAAATACTGCACCGGCCTGCTGACGAATCCGATGAAGCGCCACGCGCCCGTCTCCCAGTCGGCCCAGATCGCATCGAACGACTGCCGCACGTTGGGGCCATCGCGCGACGAGACGAAGCGCTGCAGATCGAACAGAAAGTCCTGGCGCCCCACCCGCGCCTTCAGGGTCCCGTCCGCAAACGTCCGCGTGTATTCCAGAAATGCTAGCCGCAGATCGGCGCGGTCCTGATCGGCCGAGGTGACGACGATCTTGTCGAACGCCCGATCGTCCTCGAGCTGGACGAAGGCGCGCCAGTTCTCATCGAAATGCACGTCGGCGTGGACCTCCAGACGCTGGATGAAATAGCTGTCGGACCGCGCCCCTGCGGTGCCGAAGCCGGCCGCATCGTTGGATTCGAAGCGCTGTCGGAACGTCGCGCCGAGCGACACGTAGCTCTTCGGATCGCTCGCCCACAGCGGAATGTATTTCAGCGAGTCGAACGGCTCGGTGCGCAGCCGCGGATCGGCTAGCACCGACCAGTCCTCGGCCCAGCGGTTCGACTGGATCGCGGGCCGCGTCGGGGCCGCCGCCGTGCCCGATGTCGCTTCGTCAGCGGCCTGTGCCGGCAGCGACAAGGCCAGCGCAAAGGCCAGCGCCGCCCCGAACGGCAGCACGGTCCTCGCAGCACCAGCCTCGATCCTTCCTCTCACCGCGCCCCCTCGCTCAACTCCGGCGCGCCGTCACTTCGTCACGGCGTGCTTGGCCACCACGGCGTGGATCTCGGCCACATAGCCGCCGGGAAACCGCAGCATCGCAGCCGTCCGATCCTCGAACGTAGCGGGTTCGGTCAGCACCGTCACGCCCGCTGCTTTCGCTTTGCTCAGCGTCGCCGCGAGATCGGTGACTTCGTAGCCGGTGGTCTCGTGACCGTACGGATACGGCAGATGGCCATCGGTCACGAGCACCACCATCTTGCCGAAAGCGGATTCGATCCGCACCCGCCTGATCGTGGCGTCGGGCCTGCCGATCTCGGCGCCGGATGCCTTCGCGGTCTCGGAGACGATCTTGCCGTGCGAGAACGCGACGAAGCTGCGCACAAACGCATCGGCGCGGTCGGCCGGCGCATAGACGCGGTTTTCCGGGATCGTCTCGAACGCCGTGTAGTTTGGCTTGGTCGTGTGCCAATACAGCTGCATGTTGACACCGCCCGGCCACTGCACGACGGCATCACGTCCGATCGGATCCGGGAACGTCGATACGATCACCGAGGCGCCGGCGGCGCGAGCCTGCTTGATCGCGACGTCGATGTCGCTGACCAGATAACCATTGCGCTCGGCACCGAACGGATACGGAATCGGCGTCTTGAAGCCGAACAGCGAGACGGTGCCGAACGGCGTCTGCAGCAGTTGCGACGTCGTACTGCTCGGCGTCGGCGTCACCGTCGCCACCACCTGCTTGGTGCTGTGGCCCCCAAACGTCGCCAGAAAGCTCGCGGCGAATTTGTCGACATCCTCGGGCGCCACATAGACGTGCGTCGTATCGTATTGCGGCGCGACGGCCACCGGCTGCTTCACCTGCTTTGCCGCCACGGGCGAACTCAGCAGCGCGGCGACTACCAGCAGCAGAATGGGTTTCGAGAATTGTTTCATGGAGGTGTCCTTGCGGGTGTCAGGAAGTCGATCGCTTACGGCCGGACAGGATCGCCACCAGCACCAAGCCCGCGATCAGCCCGAGATGTTCGAAGAACGCGTTGGTCAGCATCCAGCGCTCGGCGACAGGTGCGGCCCAGAAGGCATTCGCGGTCAGCATCGCCACCAAGGTGAGGACACCGAGGGCACCGGCGCCGAGCCAGACCAGCCGATCCGCGAGCACCAGCACCGAGCCGCCGAGTTCGACGACGATCGCGAGCGCCGCCCACAGCGCGCCGGGATGCAGACCGAACCTCTCCTGCTCGGCGATGGCGCCCGGGAAGTCGATCAGCTTGGCGACCCCGCCGAGCAGATAGGCCGACACCAGCGCCAGCCGCGCGGCGTGCCACAGCAGCGGCGACGACAGCATCGTCGCCACCCAGCGCGGCTCGCCCATCCGCCTCACCTCACACCGCCCAGCACGCGCAGCCGAGCGCGCCCCAGAAGCTCTTGAGGTCGGCAATCGGCAGCTTGCTCGACCATGCGGTGGCGTGGTCGTGGCCGTGAACGTTGCAGGAATTGGCGCAGCCGCACGACGCCATCGCATGAGCCGACACCGCGGCCTTCGCCTGCGGCTCGTCGGCCCAGGCGGCGTAGCCGCCGAACCGTCGCACCGGCGACCAGTCCGGCATCGCCGGCGGCGGCGCGCTGTCATCGAGCTTGGCGAAGTCGCCGGCGGCGTACACCACCTTGCCACCGACCATCGTCAGCAACGACGTCGTGTCGGCGATCTCTGCCTCGCTGCAGGCGAAGTAATCGCGGTCCGGCACCACGACATCGGCGAGCTGGCCGGTCGCGATAAGGCCCTTATTGCCTTCCTCGTTGGAGAACCAGGTGACGTTTTCGGTCCACATCCGCAGCGCTGTCTCGCGATCGAGGCAATTGCGCTGTGGCGTGATCCGCATCCCGCCGACGGTGCGACCAGTCACCAGCCACGACAGCGACACCCACGGGTTGTACGACGCCACCCGCGTCGCGTCGGTGCCGGCCGAGACCTTGACGCCCTTGTCGATGATCTTCTTCACCGGCGGCGTCGCTTCGGCGGCGCCGATGCCGTAGCGCTCGACGAAGTACTCGCCCTGATAGGCCATCCGATGCTGCACGGCGATGCCGCCGCCGAGCGCGGCGATACGGTCGATCGACTGGTCGGAGATCGTCTCGGCGTGATCGAAGAACCAGTGCAGCCCGTCCAGCGGTGTGTCCTGGTTGACGGTCTCGAACACGTCGAGCGCGCGCGAGATCGTCTCGTCGTAGGTCGCGTGCAGGCGCCACGGCCATTTGTTCTGCACCAGGATGCGAACCACTTCTTCGAGCTCGCCTTCCATCTCCGGCGGCATGTCGGGCCGCGGCACCCGGAAGTCTTCGAAGTCCGCCGCCGAGAACACCAGCATCTCGCCGGCGCCGTTGTGGCGGAAGTAGTCGTTGCCCTGCTTGTATTTAGAAGTCTTGGTCCAGTTGAGGAAGTCTTCCTTTTCGCCCTTCGGCTTCTGCGTGAACAGGTTGTAGGCGAGCCGGATCGTCAGCAGGCCCTCGTCGTCGAGCTTCTGGATCACCGCGTAATCATCGGGATAGTTTTGGAACCCGCCGCCGGCGTCGATCGCACCGGTGACGCCGAGCCGGTTCAGCTCGCGCATGAAGTGCCGGGTCGAGTTCACCTGATAGTCGAATGGCAGCTTCGGGCCCTTGGCGAGCGTCGCATACAGGATGTTGGCGTTCGGCTTGGCGAGGAGAAGCCCGGTCGGATTGCCGTTGGCGTCGCGGGTGATCTCGCCGCCGGGCGGCTCCGGCGTGTCCCTGGTGTAGCCGACGGCGCGCAGCGCGGCGCCGTTGAGCAGTGCGCGGTCATAGAGATGGAGCAGAAACACCGGCGTGTTGGGCGCCACGGCGTTGAGTTCGTCGATCGTCGGCAATCGCTTCTCGGCGAACTGATGCTCGGTGAAGCCGCCGACCACGCGCACCCATTGCGGCGGCGGCGTGATCGCCACCTGGCGCTTCAGCATGTTCATCGCGTCGGCCAGCGAGCGCACGCCGTCCCAGCGCAGCTCCATGTTGAAGTTCAGGCCGCCACGGATGATATGGAGATGATTGTCGATCAGCCCAGGCAGCACGCGCTTGCCCTTCAGGTCGATCACTTTGGTCGACGCCCCAGCCAGCGCCAGGATTTCGCGGTCATGCCCCACCGCTGTGAAGCGACCGCCGCTGATGGCGACCGCACTGGCGGTCGGGTTCGAGCGGTCGAGCGTCGTGAACAGGCCGCGATGCAGAATGATGTCCGGGGCGTCGGTCATGAGGTCTTCTCCGGTGGATGGGGTTGCTCGGGCGTCTGGTCGCGCTGACCAGGCAACATTCCGAACAGGTGCGGCGTGCATTTCGCCTGTCGCCACGCGGCCGCGAGGCCATGGCCGGCGCTCATCTGCCGCGCCAGCGGCACGATCTGCTCGCCGGCCAAAATCCCGAGCAGCCCGACCAGCGCCACCAGAGGCGGCGCCGGCGAGCGGACGTTGATCAGGCTGTAGATGACGCCGACCAGCAGGCCGGCGCCGAGGGACAGCAGATAGACTTTCATCGCGCTCTCCCGCGGGAAGCCGGAGTTACGCGGCTTTGGTGCCGCCCTCGGAGGCGTGCTCGCCCAGAGCCCACTTGGAGAAGCGGATTTGGATCCCGTAGGGCGAGTGCGCGCGCAGGATGTCCATCATGCCGTCGTAGGTTTCGGAGCGCGCCCAATCCTGCTGCAGCTCGAACGCGTACTGGCAAGAGGTGATCGGCACCGCACCGGCCTGGATCGCCCGCTCCATCGAGCGGTTGTGCGCTTCCAACGAGAGATCGCCGCAGGCATCGGCCGGGATGTAGACCTCGTAGCCTTCCTTGAGCATATCGAGCGTCGGGAACATCACGCAGGCCTCGGTCCACAAGCCGGCAACGACGAACTTCTTGCGCCCGGTCGCAGCGACGGCCTTGCGGAAGTTCGGGTCGAGCCACGAGTTCATCGAGGTGCGGTCGATGATGTCGTGGTTCGGAAACAGGTCGGTGACTTCCGGCATGAACGGACCCGAGAACGAATCCTTCGCCACCGTGCTGATCACGGTCGGAATCTTGAACAGCTTCGCCGCCTTGGCGAGAATCTGAATGTTGTTGAACACGACGAGCCGGTCATGGGACTGCACGCCCTGATACATCGCCGGCTGATAGTCGATCAGCGCGATCGCGCTGTTCTCGGGGGTCAGCATATCCAGTTTCGACATTGCATATCTCCAAGGGAGGTGGGCGACGCGGAGCTGCGTCAGCTTCGTGCACCACCTTGCGCAAGATCGCCGCGCAGGGCTTGGACGAACCCGTCGCCGATTGCACGAACGCGTGGTCGGGCGTAGATCACCGAATCGTTCAAACCACCGCAGAAGCCTGCAAGTCCGCCGGCCGCGCCGGAGCTACTCTGCCGAACAGCGCAATCAGTTCCGCCGCAAAACGCGGCTTGGGCGCATCGAGGACCTCATGCAGCCAGCCGGCGACCGCCCCGCGCACGTCGAAGCCAACAGCTCCGCGTGGGTGGCATTCCGCCACACCGCGTTCACGGTGGTGTGGACCGCGACCGTGGTCGCGAATGTCGGCACCTGGATGTACAACGCCGCCTCCGGCTGGCTGATGACCAGTCTGGAAGCCGATCCCCTCACCGTCTCGCTCGTGCAGGTCTCCTCCAGCCTGCCGATGTTTCTGTTCGCCATCCCGGCCGGCGCGCTGTCGGACATTATCGACAAGCGGCGCTTTCTCATCCTGATCGAAATCGTCCTCACCGTGTTCGCCGTCGCCAGCGCGCTGCTGGTGTGGTTCGGCCTGATGAACCCGACTCTGCTGCTGTTGTTCACCTTCCTGCTCGGCGCCGGCGCCGCATTCGCCGCGCCGGCCTGGCAAGCGATCGTGCCAGATCTGGTGCCGAAGCAGCATCTCGCCTCGGCAGTCGCCAGCAATGGCGTCGGCATCAATATCAGCCGTGCAATCGGCCCGGCGCTTGGCGGCGTAGTGATCGGCGTGATGGGCATGGCGGCGCCGTTCTGGATCAATGCGCTCAGCAACTTCGCGGTGATCGGCGCGCTGATGTGGTGGCGCCCGGTGTCGACCCGCAGCACGACGCTGCCGGCCGAGCGGCTGATGAGCGCGATCGTGATCGGCTTCCGCCACGCGCGCTACAATCCGGACCTGCGCGCGACGCTGGTGCGCGCGGTGGCGTTCTTCTTCTTCGCCAGTGCCTATTGGGCGCTGCTGCCGCTGGTGGCGCGCACGCAGATCGCCGGTGGCCCCGAGCTCTACGGCATCCTGCTTGGCGCGATCGGCCTCGGCGCCATCGTCGGCGCCTTCCTGCTGCCCTGGCTGAAGAAGCGTCTCGGCCCGGATGGTCTCGTCGCCGCCGGCACGATCGGCACCGCGATCAGCCTGGCGATGCTCGGCAGCGTCACCCGCGTCGAGCTCGGCTTTGTCGCCTGCATGCTGGCCGGCGTCTCGTGGATCGCGGTGCTGGCCAATCTCAACGTCTCGGTCCAGGTATCGCTGCCGGATTGGGTCCGCGGCCGCGGCCTGGCGATGTTCGTCACCGTGTTCTTCGGCGCGATGACCGCCGGCAGCGCGCTGTGGGGTCAGATCGCTTCATCGTACGGCCTGCCGATCGCGCATTTCGTGGCGGCTGCCGGCGCGATCATCGGCGTCGCGCTGACGTGGCGCTGGAAGTTACGCGGCGGCGCCACCCGAGATCTTGCGCCGTCGATGCACTGGCCGGCCCCGGTGCTGGCAATCGAGGCCGAGCCCGATCAGGGCCCGGTGCTGATCACCGTCGAGTATCGGATCGCGGCGGAGGAGCGCGACGACTTCCTGCGCGCGCTGCAGAAGCTCAGCCACCAGCGCCGCCGCGACGGCGCCTACGCGTGGGATGTCTTCGAAGACGCCGCCGACAAGGGCCGCTTTCTCGAAGTGTTTCAGGTCGCGTCCTGGCTCGAACATCTGCGCCAGCATCAGCGCGTCACCAATGCGGATCGCATCGTGCAGGATTCCGTTCGGCGCTACCACGCCGCCGCCGAGCCGAAGGTCACGCATCTGCTCGCGGCGTCGTTTCCAACGGCCCCGAAGACGCATCCCTGACCGGCGGCGCTGTCAGAACAACCCGTGGGCCCCGCCCACGGCGCCGGCGACAGTAATCAGCGCCAGCGTGCTCAGCACGCGGTGGCCGCGCAGCGCGCCCCGAAATGCGCCGTCGGGATCACGCCGCGCGCGGGCCTCGAACCAGGCGTGCAAAAACAGCGGCTCGGCGACGAACAGCATCACCATGAACAGCGCCCACAGCGCGATCATTGCGTGCAGCCACCAGAAGCTCGGATCGGCGATGCGGTCCCAATGGCCGAACGCATCGAAGAGATAGAAGCCGGAAATCCCGGCCAGCAGCACGGAAATCCGCGCCTGCCAGGCGAAGCGCCGCTCCAGCGCATCGAACACAGCAAGCCGCCGCTCGGCCTCGAACTCGCGCAGGCTCGGCAGGATCACGAAGGTCACGAATGCGAGCCCGCCAATCCAATGCACGATGGACAGCACGTGAACGGCGCGGGCGATGGCGGGCCAATCGATCATTCGGCTATCCGCAACAGCCCCGTGCTTAGTCTGCACGTCGGTTGTTGCTTATCCTTTTTCAGAGGCGAGCTGGCGCTGCGTTGCTGCGGCTGAGATCACTTTCGAACACCGCGCCGTGCGTATGTCCACGTTCAGACATTACGCGCGCGAGCAACGCCGAGTTTGCGCGGGCGCAAACTCGCGACACGACGAACCTTGACGGCCGTGCTGCCCCACTCACCAATTCCGTCACGGCCGGGCTTGGTGAAAACGAACCTGCCTGATGTCAAACGGCGCGTTCGGTCAGGCTCTCAGGATGACGGCCGTATCAGAAGCACAACCGCTCTAGATGAACGGCCGGCCTCCGGTCACCGCCACCGTCGTCCCAGAGGTGTAGCTCGACAGCGGATCTGCCAGCATCACATAGGCTGTCGCCAACTCGGCAGGCTGGCCGGCTCGCTTCAACGGCGTGTTCTTGCCGAAATTCGCCACCGTGTCCTCTTTCATCGTGGAGGGAATGAGCGGCGTCCAGATCGGGCCCGGCGCAACGGCGTTGGCACGGATGCCCTTCTCGGCCAGCATCTGCGCAAGGCCGGCCGTGAAGTTCTGAATCGCCCCCTTGGTGGTCGCATAGGCCAGCAGCGACGGGTTGGGCATGTCCGAATTCACCGATGCGGTGTTGACGATGGCGCCGCCCGGCTTCATGTGCGGCACCGCTGCCTTGGTCAGGTAGAACATCGCGTGAATATTGACGCGGAAGGTCAGCTCCCATTCCTCGTCGCTGATATCACCGATATCGTCGAAGGTCGCCTGGTGGGCGGCGTTATTAACCAGGATGTCGATGCCGCCGAATTCGTCCACGGCCTTCTGCACCACCGCCCGGCAATGGTCGGCGCTTTGCAGATCGCCGGATACCAGCACAGCCTTACGGCCCTCCTGCTCGATCAGCGCTTTGACCTCGGCCGCATCATCGTGCTCGTCCAGATAGGAGATCAGTACGTCAGCTCCCTCGCGCGCATACGCGATCGCGACGGCGCGGCCGATGCCGCTGTCGCCACCGGTGATCAGCGCCTTGAGGCCCTGCAAGCGGCCGGACCCCTTGTAGCTGGCTTCGCCGTGGTCGGGCCGCGGCTGCATCGCGGCGGTCGCGCCCGGCATGGGCTGTTGCTGTTTCGGAAAGGGCGGCTTGGGATATGAGGGCGGCATGTCGTTCTCCGATGATTGGCCATCAATCGACCAATCGGGCCGTCGTTCCGTTATCGAAACGCCGGGACGGATAGCGCCATACCGACGTTGCGATCCGGACGCCCGCCATTGACGAGCTGCGTCAGGGCGTCATGACGACTTTGATGCAGCCGTCCTTCTTGTCGCGGAACGTCTTGTAGAGCTCCGGGCCCTCTTCCAGCGTCGCGCGATGCGTGATCACGAAGCTCGGATCGATCTCGCCTCTCTCGATCCGTGCCGGCAGCTGCGGCAGATAGCGCTGCACGGGCGTCTGCGCCATGCCGAAGGTGAGACCGCGGTTGGTTAGTTGTTCCTAAGCTGCGGCGGCGTGGCTGTTCCGCCGCTGCTCGACGCGAAAGCTCGCGATGACGGTTCATCGTCAAGCTGCGTAGACATCTTTTTGCGATCGCGGCGTTTGGCCCGATGCAGAAATGCACGAGCTTTGGAACCCGGCCATTTGATCCCGGTTGAGCAACAAAGCCGCGCCGAGCAAGCTGATTCAGCTTCGAGCAACCAGCACCTCGTGGTCGACATTCACGCAAGGATCATCAATGAAAACAACCACAGCCCTCGTTCTCAGCTGCCTTCTGGTCGCAGCCCCGCCGATGGTGCAAACCGCCGCCGCCCAATCGAGCAGCGCACAGGCGCCGGCGATCAGCACCGCGACACAGCAATTCATCACACAGGTGGGCATTTCCGACCTGTTCGAGATCGCATCGTCGCGCCTGGCCTTGGCGCGCGGCACCGACGCCCAGAAGGGCTACGCCAATCAAATGATCGAAGACCATGGCAAGACCTCGTCCGAGCTGCGGCAATTGATCGTCGTCCGCGGGCTCAAGATCGATATTCCGAGCCAACTCGACAGCGCGCATCAAGGCAAATACGACCAGCTGAACAATGCGCGCGGCGAGGATTTCCATGCGCTCTACGCCAGTCAGCAGGTCGCGGCGCACAAAGACGCGATCGCGCTGTTCCAGCGCTATGCGCAGGACGGCGACCTTCCGGAGTTGAAAGACTGGGCCGCGAAGACCCTCCCAGCGCTCAACCACCACCTGGAAATGGCGCAGAAGCTGACTGGCCCGACAATCGGAGCGCGAACTGCTAAATAACGACCCGGCCACCCGTCTACCAGCATCGGGTGGCCGGCGCACGGCCGGGCATCCGATGCTCGAGGAATACGCCATGTCATATAACACCACAAAATCGGTCGATCTCGTCCACCACCTGCGCGAGGCGCTGCAGCTCGCCCATGAACTCAAATTCGCCCATCTCGAATATCTGCTGGCGATGGCCGTGCTCGAGAGCCGAGACAGACTGGGAGAAACGGTCAGCGACGCCAGCGCCTGAGATCGGCCGCAACGCCAGGACGATCATCTGCAACTTGCAGCGTCGGGGTTACGTTGTCGATGTTCTGGTCGGACGCCAAGGCCGAATAGCGATCGAATACATGGAACGAGACGAACGGGCGCTCGGTGCTCGTTCGCGCTGTCACTGGCGAAGACGCGTCTCGCTACGCAATCCATTGCGCGTCGCCGCAGCCTGCCCCGCGGCTTCGAGTTCTTGCACAGTGCGACCGCCCGCGCGAGCACACTCGGAAATCTGCGCAGCTATGCGCGCGCGAACCGAATGTTGCTCCCCGTTCTGTAGAGTTCCGCAAACCCGCTCCAGGGCAGCATCCATGCTGGCCCGCGTTCGCGGATCGAAATCATCCGTCATCTGGGTTCCTCCGACGAAATCGCTTTCTTCAAAACAAGAAGGCCCAGCAGACAATAGATTGGTGCCGACTTCCGGTCTCTAACCTATGGCAAAATCGTGTCGACGCCGCCTCTTGTTTGCCTCTGCTTTGTCAGGCGGTCTTCCAGTCCAAAAGGAACACGGCCAACCACTCCGGGTTGTCACCGCAAACGTCGCGGATCGGGCATCGGGGCGCGCGCTTGCCACCAGACGAACGACAAGTTCCGACGTCGGCAGGAGCACCGGTGATACCTCGCCCATGCCGACTTCCGCGCCCTCGCCGACGAACACCACATCGCACTCCACTCGCGCACCGCGTGGCATAGCGCCTGAGCTGCAGAACACCACTTTTGAGGTGAATGCAGCATTGCGAGAGGACGTGCATCATGCGCAGCAGATTGAACGTCTATTACCGTTTCGCGAAAGAAGTTTGGAGCACCATCGATATGACTCATCCGCTTTTGCGTAAGTTGCGTTTCGGCGCTCGCCTCACGACCGAGGATGAATCGGTGCTGATGAGTATCCTAGACCCCGCGCGAACCGTCAGCCCGCGCGAGGACGTCGCCGAAGAAGGCATTCGACCGCATGCTTTGCCACTCATTGTGGAGGGTTGGGCCTGTCGCTATTCGACGCTCGCAAACGGTCAGCGTCAGATCATCTCGTTGTTTATCCCGGGCGATTTGTGCGAGCCGTTCGGCATGCTTCCGCGATTCATGGATCATTCGGTCGCTACGCTCACGCCCGTGATCATGTCGCCGGTCCGGGTCGAGCGGCTCAAGTCCGCGGTGACGAGCAGTCCACGCATCGAGGAGGCATTGTGGTGGGACCTGCTGGTCTCCACGGCAATTGATCGCGAGCACCTCGTCAGCCTTGGGCGACGCACCGCGACCGAGCGACTCGGCCACTTGTTCTGCGAGTTGCATCTTCGGCTCGACATGGTCGGTCTCGTCGACGGAATGGGTTACGAAATGCCCGTGACTCAAGCAGATCTCGGCGACCTGCTCGGCCTCTCGATGGTCCACGTCAACAGATCCCTGCAGGAGTTGCGCCGCACAGGTCTGATGTCGCTCCGCGGCCGACGTCTGACGATCAACGACCTCCATGGGTTGCGGGAGCTGTCGTTCTTCGACGAGGGCTACCTTCATCCGGAAGGGGCCAACGCGTGAGTCGATCGATGATCGTGATCAGCAACCAACTACGGAGGCCGTGAATGGTAGACGGAGCTTCGGCGACCCGGATCGCGCAATTAGTGGCGGACAACTACCGGCTGCGTCAGTTGCTCGATCAGCACGACGCACCGAACAAACTCCGCCACCGGCTGCGCAGCACGGTAGCCCTGCTCCGCATGGTCATCCGCAAATCCGCCGAAAGCCGGACCGATATCGACGCCTATATGGGGCTGCTCGAAGATCGTCTTGACGCGATCGTGCGGGTGCAGTCGATCGCCGACGAACAGGGCATCATCGAGCTGCAGAAGCTCCTCACGGACGAATTGCTGCACTATCGTCCACTCGATGGCGTACGCGTTCTGCTATCCGGCCCCGAACTCGCCTTGCAGCCGCGGATGGGTCAGCTGTTGGCGTTGGCGCTTCACGAACTGACCGTCAATGCGGTGGAGCACGGCAGTCTCGGCGGCAGCACCGGCCGGGTCGAAATCAACTGGCGGGTGGACGAGACGGGTCGGACGCCGACGCTGACGTTTCTGTGGAAAGAGTACGACGAGGTGGCGGTCGGAAAATCCGGGGCGGACGGCTTCGGCACCGAGGTTCTCACGCGCTTGCTGGCCTACGAACTTGGCGCCACGACGCAGCTCGACTTCGAATCGGACGGGCTTCGCTGCACGATCCAACTCCCTCTGGGGTGATCCGTCGCTCAGGTCACCGACAGGCTCGGTTTAAGCTGTTGTGCCACGCATCAACTTCCCGCAATCGGAGCCGCGCAGGGTGTCAGCAGCTTCCGGAACGTCCATTAGCATAGGTGAATGCCGACCGGGACGTCCGCCGCTAGCCTTTTCGAAGCAACGGGAAGGATCATCGTGAAGAAACGTCGCAACAGGACCAGACAGCAGCTGTCGCTCGAGGAGCGTTTGTCGTTGTGCTCCGAACGCTGGAAGCGCGAGGCGGATGAAAGCGGCAATGTAGAGATACGGGGTGTCTGGCAGGAGCGCGCCCGATCGGCGGAAGCGGCGCGGGGCATCATCGCTTGGCTGCAAGAACGCGAAAACTCCCGTTGACGCGCGTCAGTGGCGGCTATCTTGCGCGCGAGTTCTACTATGGCGGCTGAGACCGCACTCTCCGGCCTCCGCCGTATTTGATCGCTGAGGACGAATACTTCATGGCTCAGGACCAGGCGAACTCCCTCGCACAGTATAGCGCACAGATCGCGGGACCTGTTGCCACGCTCGACGAGGCGCTGGAATAGCCGACGAGCTGCGATGCAGCGATCCTGGACATTAACCTCCGTGGCACGCTGGTGTATCCGCAGGCGCACGAGCCAGCCTCTCGGGGAGACAATCGGGCGTTTGCGACAAGTTGCGATCCGTCGGTGCTCCACGCTCGGTTCCGCCACGTCCCGCTGCGAGAAATTCGGCGCCTCGGAGGAGATCGCTGCGGCATGGTCTCCTGAATCCTGGACGTCCCCGGCCCAAGCCCACGCAAACAAGATTGTTTGCCCTACGGACCCCTTCACTCATTAGGGCGATCAAGGAACAAAAGCAGCCAGGAGTTGTTTTACAGCTTTCGGAGCGACCTAATGACACGAGGGATGGGGCCGGAACGCGAGCTCTTTGAAAGCGAGCGGGCTTTCCGGATTCTCGTCCAGGGCGTTACGGACTACGCGCTCTATATGCTCGATGCGGCCGGCATCGTGTCGAGTTGGAACACCGGCGCGGCTCGGATCAAAGGCTATCAGTCCGCCGAGATCATCGGCGAGCATTTCAGCCGTTTCTATACACCGGCCGATCGAAAGGCCGGAAAGCCGGCGCTTGCGCTCCAGACCGCTCGCGAGATGGGGCGCTACGAGGAGGAAGGCTTTCGCGTCCGCAAGGACGGCAGCTTCTTCTGGGCAAGCGTCGTGATCGATCCAATCCGCGACGACACCGGCGCACTGATCGGCTTCGCCAAGATTACGCGTGATATTACCGAACGCCGCGAAGCCCTGCAAAAGCTCGAGCGGGTGCAGGCCGAGTTGGCCGAGTCGCGCAAGATGGATGCGCTCGGTCAGCTGACCGGCGGGGTCGCGCACGACTTCAACAATCTGCTGATGGGCCTCACAGGCGGTCTGCGCCGCATCAAGCGATCGACCAGCGATGGCGACATTCTCAAGGTCATCGAGGCGATGGAGACCAGCATTCGGCGCGGCGCCAACCTGACCCGCCAGTTGCTCACCTTCGCCCGCCGCCAGCAGGTCAACCCAGTCCAGCTCGACCTGATTCAAACGATCGGATCAATGCAGGACGTTTTAGGCGCCGGGCTTGGCAGCCACGTGTCGCTGATCTTCGATATGCCGCCGGACGTCTGGCGTGTGTTCGTCGACCCGGCCGAACTCGAAACCGCACTCATCAATCTGAGCGTCAACGCGCGCGACGCCTTGATCGACGGCGGTGAGGTCCGGATTAGCGCCGCTAATCACCAGGCGCGGAGCACCACACGGGACTTCGTGCGCATCTCGGTCAAAGACAACGGCGTCGGCATTCCGCCGGATGTGCTGGCCAGGGTGTTCGACCCATTCTTCACAACCAAGCCGGTCGGTCAGGGCACGGGCCTCGGACTGTCGCAAGTCCACGGCTTCGCCAATCAGGCCGGCGGCCGAGTGGAAGTGGAGAGCCGAGTGGGCGAAGGCACAGAAGTGGCGATTTGGCTACCGCGCGCCGAAGCGCAGGACAGCGCCGAGCCGGTTGAGAAGGCAGCAAACACGGTTCTTCTCGTCGAGGACAATCCTGAGGTCGCCAGTGCCAGCGCAATGCTGCTCGAAGAGCTCGGCTATCGGGTGAAATGGGCTCCCAATGCCGAGCTGGCGCTGATCGAGATCGAGAAGGATGGGATCGATGTTGTCTTCAGCGACATCGTGATGCCCGGCCGAATGGACGGGCTCGGCCTTGCCCGCCAACTGAAGCGCGACTACCCTTCGCTGCCCATCATCCTCACCACCGGCTACAGCGACGCCGCGCTGAGATCGAATCTGGAATTTCCGATGGTGCGCAAGCCGTACGAACTGCACGAATTGAGCCGAGCCTTCGACTCCATCACAGGGCGCTGAGCCGCAGCGCGGTTCGGCGCTTCAGGATGCGGCGAGGCTCGGCGCGTTCGCGTCGATTGCCCGAATGAAAGAAATCATTCGGACGTGCCATACCTGCGAAGTCTTTGAAGGGATGGTGGGCGCACCAGGGCTCGAACCTGGGACCCGCTGATTAAGAGTCAGCTGCTCTACCAACTGAGCTATGCGCCCGGACCAAGTCCGGATATCCCTTGCGGGGACGGCTGCGTTTAGCAAAGCGGATCGGAGATGTCCAGCACGGTGACGGCTGTATTTCGGCATTTTTCATGTGCAAAATTATCGTGGGCCTCGCTGGCCGCGACTCTCAGCAGCAAACCAATCGGCTGGGTCGCTGGCCTGGCGGCGACGGTGGCGCGAGTGGGCAGCAGCGCCAGGTCCGACGCCGCCTCGGCGGTCCCGAACAGCCCTCCGTGGGCGTGATGCTGTCGTTCGCCTTCGAAACAGCCTGGTTCATCGTTCATGCGCGGCCTGTGCCGCGACCTCGCGCAGCGGCGACAACAGATAATCGATGACGCGGCGCGATCCGGTCTGAATTTCGACGGTGACGGTCATGCCGGGAACTAGGCTCACCCGCCGGCCATCGATCGCGATCGACTTGAGGGGCAGAGCGATGGTGACGGGAAACACCAACTCGGGCCGGTTGGTCGGCGAACTGGGCGATAGCCCCGAGGCTTTGGTCGGCGCCGCGGCGTCCGATAGATTCGGCGCATCCCGCAGGTCGACGGCGTCGCTCGACACTTTCGTAACGGTGCCGTCGAGGGTGCCGTGGCGGGTGAACGGAAAGCTCTCGACCTTGATCACCGCCGGCTGCCCCACGGTCACGAAGCCGATGTCCCGGTTCAGAATCATGGTCTCGATCTCCAACGGCGCGTTGCGCGGAACGATCACCATCAGCGGCTGGCTGACCCCCACCACCTGCCCGACTGTGGTGACCGCGAGCTGCTGCACGGTGCCGGAGATCGGCGCGCGCAACTGCATCCGCGCGTGCCGAACCTGAGCCTTGCCCAGATCCTGCTGCAGTTGTTCGCGCTTGCGCTCTGCGTCGACCAGCTTCTGCATCTGCTCGGCGACGAATTTGGCGTTGACCTCCGCGATCTTGCTGGCGGTTTGCTGGAGCGTCGCGCCGATCTCGCGAAGCTGGCCTTCGTCATTGGCCTGCGTCACCAGTTCGCTCTGATATTGCGTGAGCGCATCGATGATCAGAGCGCGCGACCCCGCGCCCTTGCTCTCCGCGGCCTTGCGGATATCGACCCGTTCCTTGCTGAGCGCGATCAGCCGGCCCCGCTCAGCAACGCTTCCGTCCAGCCGGGACTGCGCGGCCAGCTGTTGCGCCAGTTGACCTTCGAGCGTCCGCCGGCTGGTGTCGAGCTGTGCCAGATCGGCGTCCAAGGCGCGCTGCTCGCGGTCGCGGACCGCGGCGCTGATGCCGCCGCCGAACGATGGGATCGCCGCGAACGATACGCCGCGCGCGGTCTCGATCGCCCACCGGCGCCGGGTCGCCTCCGCCTCGGCGGATTCCAGATCGAGCCGGAGTTTCTCCTGATCGGCCGCGGTTTCGCTGCCGTCCAATTCGAGCAGTAGGTCCCCCTCGGCCACCTCGCTGCCGTCGCGCACAAACACCGCCAGAACCTTGCCGGGGCCAAGCGGCTGCACCACCTTGGATCGACCGACCGGCTGAATCTTGCCCTGCCCCACCGCGTAGATCTCGAGCCGGCCAAGACAGGACCACAGCAGCGCCGCGGCGAACATCGCGCAGATCAGCCAGATCAGCGCCACCGACACGACGGACAATGGCGTCTCGATGATTTCGAGCGCCGCTGGCAGGAATTCACGGTCCTTCGGCGCGATGATCCGTGGCAACCGCGCGGCTGTGGCGGTGCCTTGGCTGCCTGCGGGTTTCTGCCCTGCCATCGATCGCCCTCACTTCGCCCGGTGCTCGGCGCCAGCCCGATGCGGCGATCGGACCGACTGCTCGTCCGGCGCTGCCGTTCCAGACTGCAGGCGCCACAGCCTGGCGTAAAAGCCTTCGGGCCGCCGGAGCAATTCCTCATGGGTCCCGTCTTCGACCACGCGGCCGTCCTTGATTGCCACGATCCGATTGCAGATCCGCACCGCGGCGAGCCGATGCGCGATGATGATCACCGTGCGGCCGCGGACGATCTCGCTCATATTGCTCTGGATGATTTGCTCGCTCTCGTAGTCCAGTGCGCTGGTGGCCTCGTCGAAAATCAGGATGCGCGGCTGCGTCGCCAAAGCGCGGGCGATGGCTACGCGCTGGCGCTGACCGCCCGACAGGTTGGCGCCGCGTTCCTCCACCATGGTGTCGTAGCCGAGGGGCAGCTTGGCGATGAACTCGTCGGCACCGGCAAGCCGCGCTACCGCGATAGCCTGTGCGCGGCTCATGCCGGGATTGGCCAGCGCGATGTTATCGTGGATGGTTCGGTTGAACAGCATGTTGTCCTGCAGCACGACGCCGATCTGACGGCGCAGCCAAGCCGTATCGACCTGGCTGATATCGACGCCGTCGATCAGGACCTGGCCGAGATCGGGGCGATACAGTCGCTGAATGAGTTTCGTCAGCGTCGACTTGCCAGAGCCGGACGGGCCGACGATGCCGACGATCTGGCCGGCCGGGATGCGCAGATCGATATTCGACAGCGTCTCGGTGCCGCCCGGCGTATAACGGAACGTCACACCATCGATGCTGACCGCACCGCGCGCTGGCGGCAGGCTCACCTGGCCGAGGCGCTGGCCCTCCGGCGGCGAATTGAGGATATCGCCGAGCCGTTCGATCGACACCTGGGCCTGCTGGAAATCCTGCCACAACTGCGACAGCCGCAGGATCGGCGCCGTTACCTGGTTCATGATCATGTTGAAGGCGATCAGTCCGCCCACCGTCATCTCGCCGTTGATCACCGCCTGGGCCCCGAAGAACAGCACCAGCACCGTTGTCGCCTTGCTGACATATTGAATCAGGCTTTGGCCGAGGCTCGAGAGCACCACGGCCTGGAATGACGCCCGCACATAGGCGGCGAGCTTTTCCTCCCACTGCGTCCGCAGGATCGGCTCGACCGCTGCGGCCTTCAGGGTGTGGATGCCGACGATCGATTCGACCAGAAACTGCTGGCTGCTGGCGCCGGTGTTGAAGCGCTCGTTGATCCGCTCGCGCAGGATCGGCCGGATCGCCATCGCGATCACGATGTAGATCGGCAGCGACAGCAGCACGATCACCGTCAGGCTGACCGAATAGGCCAGCAGCACCGCGACGAACACGAAGGTGAACAGCACATCGAGCGCAGAAGTCAGGCCCTGCCCGGTCAGGAATGCCCGGATGGTTTCCAGTTCGCGCACCCGCGCCACGGTCTGCCCCGCCGCGCGGGTCTCGAAATAAGCCAGCGGCAGTCGCAGCAAATGATCGAATAACCGGGTGCCGAGTTCGACGTCGATCCGGCTGGTGGTGTGGCTGAGTGCGTAGGACCGCAGATACTGCAGGGCGACCTCGAAGATTCCGATCAACCCGAGACCGATCACGACCACCAGCAGCGTCGACATCGCCTTGTGGATCAGGACTTTATCGATGACCACTTGGAACAGCAGCGGCGTCATCAGACCGAACGCCTGAATGAACAGCGAAGCTACCAGCACATGAGTCAGAGGCTTTCGGTATCGCCACACCGACTGGAAGAACCAACGGAATCCGAAGGTGCCTGGATCGGCGCCGGCGCCGCCCAGCCGGCGCCCGATCAGGATCACGTCGCCATCGGACATGTCGACGAACTCGTCGAGCGTCACATCGCGAAATGTCTTGTCCCAGGGAAAGCCGATCCGGAGCCGGCCATCCGCATGCCGCGACGCCAGCACGGCGAAGCGGCCGTCCGTGAGGCTGACCATCGCCGGTAACGGAATGGCCGCGATCCGTTTCGCTCCCGGCCCGCGTAGCACCCGTGCCTTGAGCCCCAGCCGATGGGCCGCGCGGATGATATCATCGCAACCCGCAACGCGCTGCCCGAGTCCCAGTTCGTGAGAAAGCTGCGCCGGTTCGACCGCGATCCGAAAATGGCCAGCGACGATCGATAGCGCGATCAATCCGGAATTGAGCCGCTCAGCAGGTGGTAAGTCAGCGGAGGCCACTGACTCTTGTGCATCGTGCCGCAAGGAAAAACCGACCGCCGTCTGGAGAAAAAGGGGACGATGCGCCCGCAATGCGGGGCGCTCATCTTACGAATGTTGTTGATGATATCTCAGCATTATTCAATATACGGATATATAATTCGTTGTGGTACAGAGAGGCACCTTCACCAAAAGTGTAGTTGCCTGATCCGTCGCAAACTGCACTGGTATGAGTATTGCGGCTTCACGCAAGCCAGAATAATTTTGCTCTCATAGGAGCGTCGACGATGCCCATCCTTCCGAGCGTTATCGAGACAACGGACGCAGCTGCCAGCACATCAACCTCTTACAATCTCAGCATTGGCCAAACTGCACAGGGTACCATCGCATCGTCCGGCGATCATGACTGGTATCGGGTAAACCTCGTGGCCGGCCAAACTTACACCTTTGCCATGGTGGGCACAGGAATCGGCGGCGTCCCTGATTCATATCTTCGGATTCTTAACGCGGCCGGTACCCTTGTCGCTCAGAACGATGACGGACTTCCGAACAACAATTCGGTCTTGACGTATACGGCGACAACATCTGGATCGTACTACATTGATGCTGCCGCGTTTGGAAATAGCGGTACCGGGCGGTATGGGATTTCGATAGCAGCAGGATCGCGCGCGATCGTCGACATTCCGATGGGTGCCGGCATCATCGACGCGTACGATTCGTCATCGAATTACGAGTATTCATGGAGCGCGACGCCCGGCACCGGGGCAACGGTGACCGTCGGTTTCCGGCTGACCAACGACAATCTGGAGCCAAATTTCTCCCAATTTTCGTCCGAACAGATCGCTGCGGTTCATTCCATTCTGGCCTATTACAGCGACGTCTGCGGGCTGACTTTCAACGTGGCGAGCAGCTACACCGATAACGCGACCATCCTGTTGTCCAACTACAACAATTCCGATGGGAGCGGTGGATACGGCGCCTATCCCGGCTCGACAGATCCCGGCAGCCAAGCCGGCAATATTCATATCAATCTTGCCGGCGGCAGTTCGACCACGTCGGTGCCGGTCGGATCCTACAGCTTTTATACCCTAATGCATGAGCTCGGCCACACCGTGGGACTCACTCATCCGGGACTTTATAATGCCGGACCTGGTGTCTCCCCCACTTATGCCAACAGCGCCCAATTTACCGAAGACACGGTACAGTATTCGGTGATGAGCTACTTCGATGAAGCCAACACCGGCGCGAATTTAGGCGGATATCCCGACACGTTGATGCTTTACGACATCTACGCGTTGCAGCAGATTTATGGAGCGAACACGTCGACCCGTTCGGGCAACAGCATCTATGGATTCCACTCCAATGTTGGAGGCATCTACGATTTTTCGGTCAACACCTCGGCTGCCCTTTGCATATGGGACGGTGGCGGCATCGATACGCTCGATTGCTCCGGATACGGCGCGAGCGAATTTATCAGTCTCATTTCGGGCAGCTTCTCCAATATCGGAGGCCTGACCAGCAATGTCTCGATCGCCGTTGGAGCTGTCATTGAAAATGCGATCGGCGGTGGAGGTAACGACACCATCCAGTTGTCCAGCGACAACGTCAACAACGTCGTCGACGGCGGCGGCGGCAGCGACACGGTCTATCTCAGCTACAGCTACGGCTACGGCTACACACTGTCGGGCAGCGCCTCGAATTTCGTGATCAACGGATCGGCCGGCGTCGACACCTTGAGAAATTTTGAATACGTGCACTTCAGCAACGGCGTCACGGTCGCAACCACAACCCTGTTCGATTCATCGACCGCGACGGTCCGCAACGATTTCAACGGCGACGGCCGCTCCGACCTGCTTCTGCAGAACGGTCAGGTACTTGCCGAATGGTTGATCAGCGGCACTTCGGTGCTGGCCGGAAGCGGCGGCCTTGCTTCGGCACTCGGCTCCGGATGGAGCGTGGCGGGCACCGGCGATTTCAACGGGGATGGGCATGCCGACATCCTGCTGCGGAACGGCACCCAGCTTGCCGAATGGCAGATGAACGGCACGACGGTGCAGTCGGGTAGCAACACCATCAGCTCGGCTCTAGGCGCGGGCTGGAACGTCGTCGGCACCGGCGATTTCAACGGCGACGGGCGCGACGATATCCTGCTGCAAAACGGCGGGCAGCTCGCCGAATGGCTGATGAACGGCACCACCCTTCAGCCGGGTAGCAGCAGTCTCAATTCATCCCTGGGGACGGGCTGGAGTGTTGTCGGCACCGGCGATTTCAACAACGACGGCAACGACGACATCCTGCTGCAGAACGGCACCCAGCTCGCCGAATGGCTGATGAACGGCACGACGATCCTGCCGGGCAGCGGCACCATCAGCTCGCTCGGGTCTGGCTGGAGCGTGGCGGGGATCGGCGATTTCAACGGCGACGGCTCTTCAGACATCCTGCTGCGCAACGGACAGGTGCTGGCCGAATGGCTGATGAATGGCACATCCGTTTTGGGTGGTAGCGGAAACGTCAGTTCCACTCTGGGCTCCGGCTGGAGCGTGGCAGGGACCGGCGATTTCGACGGCGATCGGCATGCCGACATCCTGCTGCAGAACGGCGCGCAATTGGCTCAGTGGCGGATGAATGGGACGGCGCTGCAATCGGGCAGCGGCGGCATCGGCGCACTCGGCAGCGGCTGGCATGTGGCCTGAGCTCTGCGGTCCGCGACTTCCGAAGGTCGAGCGGCCTCTCTGCCAAGCGCGCGGCCGATGGATGGTCGCATCGCCGGACTTGCGGCTCGCGATCGGGCAAGACGGGCGGCTTGCGGATCGAGCGCAGCCGCCGGGCGCGCCCGGCGACTGAGAATGTCGGGGCAGCCCGATCTCCTATAACCGCTCCGCCCCGCTGCCGCGCTCGGAGCCCGGGCCTTCATCCGAGCCGCGCTCAAAGCTGCGTTCCCGGCGCGGGCCGCGGTCGTCATCGTCGCGGTGCATGCGCGGATGGTGGCGGTGCCAGCGCCCCTCGCCCCAGACATGTCCGCCTTCGAACCGCGTCAACACGCGCAGGCGGCGCTTCTGGCCTTCATCCAGCGACTTGTAGAGCGGGTCGGCGGCGTCTGCGATCTTCTTCAGCGCGGCAGCGGTTGTGGCCATGTGATCGGCGCGGTCATGCAGCCGGGCGACCGGATCGAGCGGCTTGCTGTCTCGATCGTCGTCGCGCGCCTTCATCCGCGCTTCGGCGCGGTCGATCCGCAGCTTGGCGAAATCCTTCACCGCAGCCTCGAGCGGCGGCCACAGCTTTTCCTGATCTGGTGTCAGCTTGAGCCCGGCATGCACCGCGGCGATCCGCGCATCGGCGAAGGCACTGCGGTCTTCGGCGCTCGCCCACGGCCGGTGGTCGCGATGATGATCGAACCAACCGCGCTGCTGGGCATAGGCGGCGCTGGAGCCGGCGAGAACCAGCGCGGTCGCGCCGGCAAGCAGAAGCTTGTTCATGGAGACCTCCGTGGAAAGGTCTCCCGAGGATGAGCTTGCCGCCCTGCCCGATCAACTTACGCTTTGGACAGAAAGCCCGACATGACCAAGATGTCATGTTGGGCCGGTGTTACTACGCGTGTCGTGTGTTCGGGCCGGCAAGTGCCGAACTGTTCAGCACAGGTTCATGCCGCCTCACAACATGCCGAGCATGCGCGGCAGCCACAGCGAGATCTCCGGCACATAGGTGACGACGCCGAGAAACGCGATCATCGTCAGCAGCCACGGCATTACCGCGATGGTGAGCTCGGTGATGCCCATCTTGGCGATGCCGGATGCCACGTACAGATTGAGGCCGACAGGCGGGTGGCACATGCCGACCTCCATGTTGACCACCATCAGGATGCCAAGATGCACCGGGTGGATGCCGAGCTTGACCGCCACCGGGAACAGGATCGGCGCCATGATCAGCACGATCGAGGTCGCTTCCATCACGTTGCCGGCCAGCAGCAGCAGCACGTTCACCACCAACAGGAAGACGATCCAGTTGACGCCGGCGGTCGACATCCAGTTGGCGATCTGCTGCGGGATGTTCTCGTTCGCCATCAGGAATGAGAACAGCACCGCGTTGGTGATGATGTAGAGGATCATCGCGCTCATATTCGCCGAGCCGAGCAGCACCTTCGGCACGTCCTTGAGCGACAGGTCGCGATAGACGAACACCGCGATTACGAACGCATAGACGGCGCTGATCGCCGCCGCTTCGGTCGGCGTGAACCAGCCGGCATAGATGCCGCCGAGCACGATCGCGATCAGCAGCAGCCCCCAGATGCATTTGCGGAACGCGACGAAGCTCTCGGCCCAGGTCGCGCGCGGCAGCCGCGGATAGTCGTGCTTCCAGGCGCGGTAGAACGTCGTTGCACCGAGCAGCGTCGCCAACATGATGCCGGGGATCACGCCGGCCATGAACAACTGGCCAACCGAGGCCGACGAGACGCGGTTGCCGGCCGGATCGAGCGCGATCGAGCCGCCGGTCGCGACCGAATACACCACCATCACGATCGACGGCGGGATCAGGATGCCGAGTGCGCCCGACGTGGTGATGACGCCGGCACCGAACCGCTTCGGGAAGCCCTGCTTCACCATCGCCGGCAACATGATCGAGCCGATCGCGATCACGGTGGCGGGCGACGAGCCCGACACCGCGGCGAACAGCGCGCAGGCCATCACGCCGGCGAGTCCGAGGCCGCCGTACCAGTGCCCCACCATGGTGGTGGCAAAATTGATCATGCGGCGTGCGACACCGCCATGAGTCAGGAAATTGCCGGCGAGGATGAAGAACGGGATCGCCATGATCTCGAAATTCTCGATGCCGGTGAACAGCTTCAGCGACACCGCCTCGATCGGCACGTTGGTCATCAGGAACACGAACGACAGCACGGTCAGACCGAGCGCGATCGAGATCGGCATGCCGGTCAGCATCAGCACGATCAGGAGGCCGAAGATCAGCGCGGTATTCATCGCACCGCCTCCGCCGCTGCCGCCGCCGATCCCGGCATGTGCGGTTCATCGATGCCTTCGACGTGGCTGTGGTCGTGATGCGGCAGATGATCGTGACGGATGAAGTGATAGGCGACCTGCAGGAAGCGGAAGCACATCAGATAGGAGCCGAGCGGAATGCACAGATAGACGATCCAGCTCGGGATCTCGAGATCGGGCGAGGTCTGGTTGGTGTCGATCAGGCCGTAGACGAACTT
The DNA here is from genome assembly GCF_022271405.1 of Rhodopseudomonas infernalis. Classification (GTDB taxonomy): domain Bacteria; phylum Pseudomonadota; class Alphaproteobacteria; order Rhizobiales; family Xanthobacteraceae; genus Rhodopseudomonas; species Rhodopseudomonas infernalis. The sequence continues at coordinate 71,160 of NZ_JAJNAL010000026.1, forward strand.
CGCCCCCATCGTGCCGATCACCGCGGTGAAGAACGCGCCGGAGAAAAGCCCGAACAGAATCGTCGCCTTGCGCCAATTGGGCCGCAGATTGTTGACGAGCACGTCGACGCCGACATGGATGCCGGTGCGCACGCCATAGGCCGCGCCGAACTTCGCCATCCACACGAACATGTAGATGCACAGCTCTTGCGCCCACGACAGGTCGATCGGAAACAGGATCGGGTAGAACAGCGGAATGCCCACCAGATAGCGGTGCATCACGGCGACGAAGATCAGCAGCGTGGCGCCGCCGATCATGGTCGCGATCAGGATTTCCTCGAGCCTGTCGAGAACGCGCACAAACATCCGTCTCCCCCCAATCCATCGGCCGCACGGACGGGCAGAGCCGTCGGCGGCCGCAATACGTGCCGGGCGCGCACCGCGCTCCGGACTATAGCGGGCGCCCGCGCGGCCGACGCGGGCGCCCAACCGGCCGATTTATTTGGTCGGGCCGCCGCCGCTCTCCTTGATGAATTCGGCGATCAGCGCCTTGCCGACGCGGCCACCGACGTCGTCATAGACCGGCGCCATCGCCTTGCGCATCGCGGCGTTCTGCTCGGGCGTCAGCGTGATGATCTCGGTCTTACCGGACTTCTTCATCTCCGCGAGGGCGTCTTCATTTTCCTTCTGCGACTGGTTGTTGCCGTATTCGGTGGCTTCAGCCATCGCCTTATCGAGCTGCGCGCGGACATCGGCCGGAATGCCGTCCCAGAACTTCTTGTTCACGATCACCGCATAGCCGATATAGCCGTGATTGGTCACGGTGGTGTACTTCTGCACTTCGTGCATCTTCTGCGTGTACATGTTGGACGGCGTGTTTTCCTGGCCATCTACCACGCCGGTCTGGAGCGCCTGATACACTTCGGAGAACGCCATCACTTGCGGGATGGCGCCCAGCGAGCGGAACTGCGCGTCGAGCACCTTGGACGACTGAATCCGGAATTTCAGGCCCTTGTAGTCTTCCGGCGTCACGAGCTTCTTGTTGGCGCTCATGATCTTGAAGCCGTTATCCCAATAGGCGAGACCCGTCATGCCCTTGGCGTCGAGCAGCTTGAACAGCTTGGCGCCGACCGGGCCGTTGGTCACCTTGCGCAGCGCAGCGATGTCCGGAAGAATGTACGGCAGGTCGAACACCTCGAATTCCTTGACGCCCGCCGGGCCGAATTTCGAGATCGACGGCGCCAGCATCTGCACGGCGCCGAGTTGCAGCGCGTCGAGCTCTTCCTTGTCCTTGTAGAGCTGGGAGTTCGGATAGACTTCGACCTTGACCTTGCCGTCGGTGTACTTCTCGGCAAGCTCCTTGAACTTCTCGGCCGCCAGCCCCTTCGGCGTGTTCGGCGCGACGACGTGGCTGAATTTGATGACGATCGGCGTCTGCGCCGCGGCCGGACCGACCAGGGCCAGAATAGCGGCCGAAGCCGCGGACAGAATCAGCTTACGCATGGGACATCCCCCTCCGTTTTTATCGATGCGCCCAAGGGCGCTACGTTTTGTCGATGCGCGCAAATGACGCGATGGGTCGGTCCCCAATACAGAGAATGGCGAGCAAAAGCCATTGCCACTTCGCAGGGTGCTGCTGCTGCAGCGCAAACGAAACGCAGCGCCGAGGCGCTGCGTTCGATAACGGACATTCTCGGGCGGATGAGGATCAGCCGGCGACCGCGACCGCCGGCGTCTCGACCCGAATGTCGCGCTGGCGCTTGGCGACGATCTTGTTGAGCGCGCCCAGATAGGCCTTGGCCGAAGCTACCAGCGTATCCGGATCAGCGGCACGCGCCGTCATCGAGCGGCCCTCGTGCGCCAGACGCACTGAGACCTCGGCCTGCGCGTCGGTGCCTTCGGTGACGGCATGGACCTGGTACAGCTCCAGCTTGGCCTCGTGCGGCACCAGCGCCTTGATGCAGTTGAACACCGCGTCGACCGGGCCGTTGCCTTCGGCTTCCTCGATCCGGATCTGGCCATCGACGTCGAGCTTCATCGTGGCGCGCTGCGGGCCGTGGGTGCCGGCGATCACCGTCAGCGAAGTCAGCTTGATCTGGTCCTGGCCGTGCAGCAACTGCTCGTCGACCAGCGCCTCGATGTCCTCGTCGTAGACGTCCTTCTTGCGGTCGGCCAACGCCTTGAACCGCACGAACACGTCCTCGATCTGGTTGCGCGACAGCTTGTAGCCCAGCTCTTCCAACTTGTGGATCAAACCGGCGCGGCCGGAGTGCTTGCCCATCACCAGCGAGGTGCCCTTCACGCCGACCGTCTCCGGCGTCATGATCTCGTAGGTCTGGGCATTCTTGATCATGCCGTCCTGGTGGATGCCGCTCTCGTGCGCGAACGCGTTGCGGCCGACGATCGCCTTGTTGTACTGCACCGGGAACGACGTCGCCAACGACACCGTCTTGGAGGCGTGGGTCAGCATCGTGGTCTCGATGTTGTTCCAGTAGGGCAGCTTGTCCTGACGGACCCGCATCGCCATCACCAGTTCTTCCAGCGCGGCATTGCCGGCGCGCTCGCCGATGCCGTTGATGGTGCATTCGATCTGCCGGGCGCCACCGGCGACGCCGGCCATCGAATTCGCCACCGCCATGCCGAGGTCGTTGTGGCAATGCACCGAGAACCGGGCCTTGTCGGAGTTCGGCACGGTTTCGCGCACCTTGCGGAACATCTCGCGATATTCCTCCGGCACTGCGTAGCCGACCGTGTCCGGCAGGTTGATAGTGGTGGCGCCGGCCTTGATCGCCGCCTCGATGCAGCGGCACAGGAAATCGAACTCGGTACGGGTGGCGTCTTCGGCCGACCACTCGACGTCGTCGGTGTGGTTGCGGGCGCGGGTCACCGACGAGATCACCATCTCGTAGACCTGGGCTGCTTCCATCTGCAGCTTGTACTTCATGTGCACCGGCGAGGTGGACAGGAAGGTGTGGATGCGGCCGCGCCCAGCCGGCTTGATCGCCTCGGCGCAGCGGTCGATATCCTTGTGGGCCGCGCGCGACAGGCCGCAGATCACCGAATTCTTCGAGCGCTTGGCGATCTCGTGCACCGCCTCGAAATCACCATCCGAAGCAAACGGGTAGCCGGCCTCGATCACGTCGACGCCCATGTCGTCGAGCATCTTGGCGACGTTCAGCTTCTCCTCGAACGTCATGGTGGCACCGGGGCACTGCTCGCCATCGCGCAAGGTAGTGTCGAAAATGATGACGCGGTCCTGCTCGGACTTCGAAGTCGTGGTCATGAAAGAATTCCTTGGTTCGGTGCGCCGTCTCTGCGGAGATTTCGGCGCGAGTGGGTCTGGCATTCTTGCGATCCCCTGAGTGCCCAGGCGCATGCGCCCAGACGGCCCTCAGGGGCGAATAAGCAGAAGCAGCCCGCCAAGCGCGAGGGTGATCAGCGCGAGGGTCTGAAGCGCGGCATGACCGATCGGCGCAGCCGGAATCGCGGACGCGGCGATCGCCACCGTCCTCTTCATCCCAGCCTTGTCGCCGCGAATCGCCATATCCGACACCTTGAGGTCCATATCGTGCGCGACAACCCATAACGGAAGGTTGACGAAAGAGAGTTGACGCAAGTCGCCGACGGACCGGACAGTTATCCTTCTAGACGACCTCACCGAGGGTTCGCAACGGCAAATGATGGGCAAAATCCGCGAATAAACGTCAGAAATCCTGACCTAAACCATCGTCGGCCCGTCCCTGCGCCGGAGCGGGTTTCCTCTCTGGGCGAAACCCCTTATGGCTTTGCGCAAGCTGACAACACAGCATGGAGCGATGCGTTGAACTCGATCGATCTGGCCTCGCTGGCCGCCGCCACCCCGACCCTGCGCCATGACTGGACCCGGGAAGAAGCCGCCGAGATCTACCATGCGCCGTTCGCCGATCTGATCTTTCGGGCGCAGACCATTCACCGCCAGAGCTTCGACGCAAACGCGGTGCAGTGCAATCAGCTGCTCAACGTCAAGACCGGCGGCTGCGCCGAGGATTGCGGCTATTGCAGCCAGTCGGCGCACCACGACACCGCCCTGCCCGCCTCCAAGCTGATGGACCCTAAGAAGGTGATCGAAGGCGCCAAGGCGGCGCGCGACGCTGGCGCGACGCGCTACTGCATGGGCGCGGCGTGGCGCTCGCCGAAGGACCGCGACATGGCGCCGATCATCGAGATGGTGAAGGGCGTCAAGGCGCTCGGCATGGAAGCCTGCATGACGCTCGGCATGCTGAGCGACGATCAGGCCAAGCAGCTCGCCGACGCCGGCCTCGACTACTACAACCACAACGTCGACACCTCCGAGGAGTTCTATGCCTCCGTGGTGAAGACCCGCAGCTACTCGGACCGTCTCGATACACTGGAGAAGGTCCACGACGCCGGCATCAAGGTCTGCTGCGGCGGCATCCTCGGTCTCGGCGAGAAGCCGACCGACCGCGTCGAGATGCTGCGCACGCTCGCCAATCTGGCGCAGCATCCGGAGAGCGTGCCGATCAACATGCTGATCCCGATCGAAGGCACCCCGATCGCCAAGACCGCGACGCCGGTCGACCCGTTCGAATTCGTCCGCACCATCGCGCTGGCGCGCATCATGATGCCGAAGTCCGACGTCCGCCTCGCCGCCGGCCGCACCGCGATGAGCGACGAGATGCAGGCGCTGTGCTTCCTGGCCGGCGCCAACTCGATCTTCATCGGCGACACGCTGCTGACCACGCCGAACCCCGGCGACAGCAAGGACCGCGCCCTCTTCACCCGCCTCGGCATCACCCCCCGCGACGACCTCGGCGTGCATTCGCACGGGTAAGGCTTGAGGCTGGGGCCTGAGGCTGAGGCGCCCCCATAGAAACGCCGTCGTGGCCTGGCTTTTCCCGGCCATGACGGAGCTAAGTGCTACTTCGCCTCTGAACGACACGCGCCCTCTCCCCGTCATTGCGAGCGAAGCGAAGCAATCCAGCCCGATGCTTGGCGCTGGATTGCTTCGTCGCTTCGCTCCTCGCAATGACGAGTCTTAATCGTCGCCGTGCAACAGCATCGTGAGATACGCCGTCACGAAGCGGGGCATGGTGGGGACGAAATCGGCCTTGGAGCGCACCAGGTGGATGCCGCTCAGCTCGGGCTGCGTCTCACGCGCCAGAAATTGCTCAATCCGGGCCTTCAGCGCATCGCCGGGCTGGTCGACGTCGAGAATCCTTAGCATCGCCACCAGCGAGCCGGCCTCGACGCAGTGCCAGTGATCGGCCGCGTGATAATCGAGCCGCGACAGTCCGGTTTCCTCTTTGACTTCGCGGGCGACGCTGGAGGCGATCTCCAGCCGGCGGTTGCGAACGTCGGAGGGATCCGGCGTACCGCCGGCGAAATACACCTTGCCGGCGTTGGCGGTGTGGGCGCCCATCACGCCGAGCACGATCGCGCCGTCGTTGGCGCGGATCACGCCCATGCCGAAGCCGTTGAACACCGACACATCGGGAAAGCCCCAATCGCGCCAGGCTACGAAGCTGGCGAAGTCGGTCTCGAAATACTCGGCGCTGAAGTACACGCCGTCGAACCGCGGCTGCCGTCCCAGCAGCACGCGGCCGTTCCACAGCGTCGGCTGCGCGCTCTGGCGCTCGGCAAAATGCGCGTCGATGTCGGCGCGGCGCTTCTCCGCGAACGGCCAGACGTGGTCGCTCACCCACAGATCGAGATGGGTCACACGGTGAATGGTAACTGGGACGTCAGCGTTCACGCCTGCACCTACTTGGCCGTACCGCTGGTCTTCGCTGCCTGTTCGACGAAGGCATTGGTATAGGTCTTGGTGACGTCGATATTCGCCTTCGCCACGTCCGGCGAACTGGTGCTGAACACCGCCAACACTGCGTCCGCGCCCTTCGGGTCCATCAGACCCGTGGTCGAGTACATCGGCAGCGTATTCTTCAGCGCCGCAACATATTGCGCCTTGTCCTTGCCGACGATGTTCGGCGGCATCTTGTCGGCGATCTCCTCTGCCGAGTGCGCATGGATCCAGGCCAGCGTACCGAGGATCGCATGGGTCAGGCTCTGCGCCTCCTTGGGATGCGCCTTGATCCAGGCCGTGGTCGCATACAGCGCGCCGCCCGGATAGTCGCCGCCGAACACTTCGCGGGTGTCGTGCTCGGTGCGGGTGTCGCTGAGGATGCGCAGGTCGGCGTGGGCGGCCTGCAGGATGGTCACCGCCGGATCGAGCATCACCGCGGCGTCGATCTGGCCCTGCTGCATCGCTGCCACCGCGGTGGCGCCGAGGCCGACGCCGATCACCGAGACATTGTTCGGATCGACGCCGTTCTTCTTCAACAAATACTTCAGGAAGAAGTCGGTCGACGAGCCCGGCGCGCTGACGCCGACCTTCTTGCCGGCGAGATCCTTGATCGACTTGATCTCCGTGGTGTGGCCGGGCGACACCGCCAGCACCAGCCCCGGATAGCGGTCGTACACCACGAAGCTCTGCATCTCCTGCTTCTTGGCGGCGAGATTGACGGTGTGGTCGAAATAGCCGGAGACGACGTCGGCGCTGCCGCCGAGCACGGCCTTGAGCGCGTCCGAGCCGCCCTTGAGGTCGACCAGTTCGACACTCAGCCCGGCCTTGTCGTATTCGCCGAGCTGCTTGGCCAGCACCGTCGGCAGATAGCACAGGCAGGCGCCGCCGCCGATCGCGATCGTCACCTTGCTCTGCGCCGACGCGGCGCCGGCGGTGAGCAGGACCGCGGCGAGCGCCGTGGCGATGAACTTGAAACCGGCCTTCATGGCGTTTGCTCTCCCCGGACGAAGCAATCAGGACAATATGTCAAAGCTGCGCATTGCTCTAGTCTGCCGGCTGCCCGCTCGGCTGCGGCCGCCACACCAGCAGGCGCCGCTCGACCAGGCTGACGGCGAGGTCGATGACAATCACGAACACCGACAGCACGAACATCCCGGCGAACACGCCGGCGACGTCGAACGATCCCTCGGCCTGCTGGATCAGATAGCCGAGCCCGGCCGCAGCGCCGAGATATTCCCCGACCACCGCACCGACCACCGCGAAACCGATCGCGGTGTGCAGCGACGAGAACATCCAGGACAGCGCCGACGGCCAGAACACGTGGCGCATCATCTGCCGCTCGCTCATCCCCAGCATCCGCGCATTGTCGACCAGCGTGGCGCTGGTTTCCTTGACGCCCTGATAAACGTTGAAGAACACCACGAAGAACACCAGCGTGACGCCGAGCGCGACCTTGGACCAGATCCCGAGCCCGAGCCACAGCGTGAAGATCGGCGCCAGCACCACCCGCGGCAACGCGTTGACCATCTTCACATAGGGATCGAACACCGCAGCGACGCGCGGCTGCCGCGCGAACCAGAACCCGACCAGCACGCCCGCGAGCGAGCCGATGCCGAACGCGAGCAGCGACTCCCACAGCGTGATCCAGAGATGCTTCCAGATCACGCCGGAGGCGAACCAGGCGACAACCTGCCCCGCAACATCCACCGGCGTCGAAAAGAAGAACGGCGGCAACCACAGCTTGCCGGCAATCGGCACCGTGCTGAAGATCTGCCAGATCGCCAGCGCCACGACCGCGACCAGCAACTGCAAGGTGAGAAGCTTCAGCCGTGACATGGCGAGGCTCCTCCCACGTACGCATCTTCACCCTCCCCTGGAGGGGGAGGGTCGGCGCGGAGCCCGCGTAGCGGGCTGCGCGACGGGGTGGGGTGAGCCGCGGGCACAGCGGATGAACTCTTCGCGGGGGCGCCCCCCGCGGGCGGGGGGGGCCCCCCCCCCCCCCCC
>NZ_JAJNAL010000027.1 GCF_022271405.1 Rhodopseudomonas infernalis
GTGACGGCTGCGGATGGAGCGGGCGTTGTGGCTATACGCTTGTGATTTGACGCGCCTCACCAGCCAGCTACGCTGTGGCCTGCCTGCTTCGAGGACGCCGGACCATGAGCCATGCAGTTGCACGATCGGTTTCATCTGCTGCTCCACAGCGGGCGCACGCGCTGAGCGCTCACCGCGCCGTTGCGCTGATCGTCGCGGCGGCCGCGATGGGCGTGGCGGTGCTGTCGTCGTGGCCGGATGCGCGCGATCTCGCGGTTCAGCCGACGGATGCCGAACTGATCATGCTGCTGCGCTTCATGGCCGTGGTGAAAGCCGCGCTCGCGCTGGCGGCGCTCGGTGTCTCCGCCTGGCGGCTCGGTCATCCGGCCTCACCGGCGCTGACGCTGGGTTACACGCTCGCACCGGCCCTGATGGTGGCGGCGCCGATCGTGATCTGGCAGATGGCCCATGTGGCGTTGGGCGCCGCGTTGTTTCACGGCGGCTTCGTGGTGGTGCTGCTGGCGCTCTATGCGGATCGCGGCGAGTCGACCGAGCTGGCGAAGGCCGCGACGCTGCGGCTTCGCCGCGCGCAACCCGAATTCACTTCAGCCAGTCCAGCAGCGCCGCGTTGATCTCGCGCGGGTAGGTGTGGCTGAGGTCGTCGATCTCCCGATAGGTGACGTTGGCGCCGGCCGCGACCAGCGCCTGCTGGGCCTGGCGCGCGAGTTCGACCGGAAACATCCAGTCGTGACGGCCGTGCACGATCTGGATCGGAAGGCCGCGCAGCCGATCGGCGTCGGCGACGCTGACGATCATCGGATGGAAGCTTGCGGCGATCGGCGCCAGATGGGTGAACGGCGAGTCGGAGCCGAGGCCGCTGACGTAGCAGAAGGTGCCGCCGTCGCTGAGCCCGGTGAGCAGCAGGCGCTGCGGATCGATCGACCAGCGCGACCGGATGAAGGCGACGATGGCGCCGAGGTTCGGCGTGTCGGCATCCTCGCCCATCAGCGCCCAGGTCGGACCGGTCGCGGTCGGCGCCACCACGATCGCGCCGCGGCTGCGCGCCGCGCGGAGCCAGCTCCACAGAAACAGCCGGCCATGGCCACTGCCGCCGTGCAGCGCCATCACCAGCGGCCAGGCGCGATCCGGCGTGTAGGTCTCGGGAACGTAGAACGAAAAGCCGCCGCGGCTGCCAGGCTCGTTGTCGTGGTGAAACACGCCGCTGTCCGGATGCTTCGGCCGCGCCAGGCGCGCGCGCAGGTCCTCGTCGGCGCGCACGTCTTCGTCGAGAAACAGATCGGACACCGGCGGCAGCGTGACGGCCAGCGGATACAGCGCTTCCATCGCCTGCGGCAGATGCCGCAGCGCGCGGAACACCGTGACCAGATCGCCGTCGCCGGACTCGACCTTGCGCAGCCCGTCGAACGCCGCCGTCACGTGATCGGCCGTGGCCTGCAGCGGCACGCGCAGATACGCGAACGCCTCGGGCCAGGCGGCGAGCCGCGGCAGCTCTGCGCGCAGATCCGCATCGGGGCTGCCGATCAACCGCATCACCTCGCCGAATTCCGGGGGGTGCAGATAGCGCGCGACGAATCCGAGCGCCTCGACCGACTGCAGCAGCGGCGGCAGCAACGCCACGATGTCGTCAACGACGGCATCGCTCATCCGGTTTCCCTCCCTGGTGATTCGACCGCACGACATCTCGGCGCGCATCTGCGGGCGACTCTGGCAGTCCCGCCCGGAAACCGCAAATGCGCTCGTCTCCCGCGAGGTTCATGCGACAGAAAAAGCGCCGCGCGAAAACCGATCGCGCGGCGCAGGCGGGAGACAGCACGGGCGTCCGGACGCGCCTCAGGCGGCGCGCACGGTTTCCAGGAATTTGGCGACTTCGGTTTTGAGCTTGTCGCTGTCCTGCGACAGCGAACGTGCGGCGGACAACACCTGCGACGAGGCCGAACCGGTCTCGGTGGCGCCGCGCTGCACGTCGGTGATGTTGGACGAGACCTGCTGGGTGCCTTCGGCCGCCTGCTGCACGTTGCGGGAGATTTCCTGGGTGGCGGCGCCCTGCTCCTCCACGGCGGAAGCGATCGTCGAGGCGATCTCCGACATTTTGGCGATGGTCTCGCCGATCTCGCGGATCGCCTTCACCGATGTGCCGGTCGCGGCCTGGATGCCGCCGATCTGCGCGCTGATTTCGCCGGTGGCCTTGGCGGTCTGCTCGGCCAGCGCCTTCACTTCGGACGCCACGACGGCGAACCCGCGGCCCGCCTCACCGGCCCGCGCCGCCTCGATGGTGGCGTTGAGAGCCAGCAGATTGGTCTGGCCGGCGATGGTGTTGATCAGTTCGACAACGTCGCCGATGCGCTGCGCCGCAGTGGACAGTTCGCCGACGCTGGCGTTGGTGGTGCGGGCCTGCTCGACCGCTTCGCCGGCGATCCGGGCGGATTCCTGCACCTGACGGCTGATCTCGGTGATCGACGACGACATTTCCTCGGTCGCCGATGCCACCGACTGAACGTTGGTGGAGGCCTCTTCCGACGCTGCTGCAACCGCCGTGGTCAGCTCCTGCGCGTGCCCGGCCGTCGCGGTCAGCGTGCTGGCCGACGCTTCGAGTTCGGTGGACGCAGACGTGACCGTGGCGACGATCTCGCCGATGGCGCTTTCGAACTGTCGGGTCGCCGCATCGACACGTTGACCGCGCGCGATCTTCGCTTCCGCTTCGGCCGCCGCGGCTTCGTCTGCCGCCTTCTTGGCGATCAGCGCTTCCTTGAAGACCTGCAGCGAGTCTGCCATCGCGCCGATTTCGGTCGTCATGCCGCGATACGGCACCTCGGCGCTCAGATCGCCCTGGCCGAGCGTCTGCATCGGCTTGATGATCGCGGCGATGCCCGACGTGACGTCGCGGATCACCATCACGCTCGCGATGACGCTGCCGACGATCGACACGCCGAGGATCGTCAGCACGATGAAGAAGGCCGAGCTGTAAGTCGACCCGGCGACTTCGCTCGCATGGTCGGCGCCCTTGTTGTTGAGCGCGATGTCCTTGTCTAACGCATCGTCCATGCGCACGCCGATCGGATTAAGGGCGTTGAAGAGCACCTCCACACCCTCCAACGAGATCTGCCCGTCGTGACTGCTGCGCGACAGATCCAGCAGCTTCGGGACAACAGCCTTGTACTTCGTCCACTCGCTGAGCCATGTTTCGTAGATCTGCCGCTCCTCTGGCGACGAGATCAGTTTCTCATAGCCGCTCTGGGCCTTCTTGATCCTGCCATCATTGTCGGCCAGCTGCTTTTCAATGTCGGCCATGCGGCCGGCGTTCGTCTCCAGCAGGTGGTTTCGCAGCTTCATCCGATAGTTGAGGACTTCAGCCCGCATATCGCCGAGCACCGTGACGGTCGGCAGCCAGTTGCCGGTGATATCGACCGTGGCGGCGTTGATCGCTTGCATTTTCAGCAGCCCGATCACGCCCAGGCCCGACATCGCGATGAGCAGCGCCGCCACGAGCGTAGTGATCTTTGCGCGGATGGAGAATTTTGCCAGCATAATTGTCTTCCTGCCGTTCCTGGAGTCGGGCGCTTGTGTGTAGTTACAAGATGAGTCCTGTGGGGGTGCCGTGGACTTAGCGACGTCATCGCCGCCGATCCGGAGATCGCCTGGCTTTGGTCCCTGATGTTGCGGGACGGAACTTTTCGCTTGGTTAAAATTCCTGCCCGTATCTTTACGGGCGACCTGAACCGGACTTCGTAGTCCTACGGGCTCGCTGGCCGATGGCAGAATGACGCCGCGCCCAGTGTGGTCGCCGAGCATTTGAGTCCCCGTGTTGTTCCCATTCCCTGTGTAATGACTTACCGTGCGGCAGCGAATGGCGGGTTCATTGAGGCCCGCGCGTCGAGGTGGCTGGCGTGCCGCAGGATGGACGCAGGCTGATTGTCGCGCGTCAGGCGGAGCGATCGACCGCTCTGGTCGTTGTGGTCGGCCACCACAAAGGGGATCAATTGGGAATGCGTGCGTCGGAGAATCCGTTCTTCATCCTGCTGCTGGTCGCCGTCTCGATCGGCTTCGGCTGGATTCTGCTGCCGCTCTACAGCGCGGTGCTGTGGGGCATGGTGATGGCGATCATCTTTGCGCCGCTCAACCGGAGGTTCACCCAGCTGTTCGAGGGGCGCCGCAACCTCGCGGCGCTGGCCACGCTGGCGATCATCGTCATGCTGGTGCTGCTGCCGCTGTCGCTGATCGGCGCCGCGCTGGCGCAGGAAGCCGGCCAGATGTATCGGCGGGTGGAGTCCGGCGATCTCGACGTGCTGCGCTATCTGAAGCAGATCATCGCCGAGCCGCCGGGCTGGATCAGCGGCGTCCTCAATCGTTTCAACATCGGCAGCCTCGCCGACCTGCAGCAGCGGCTGTCGAGCGGGCTGATGCAGGGCAGCCAATACATCGCCAGCCAGGCGATCGGCATCGGTCAGGGCACCCTCGATGTCGTCGTCAATCTCGGCGTCATGCTGTATCTGCTGTTCTTCCTGCTGCGCGACGGCGATCTTCTGGCTGGCCGTATCCGCCGCACCGTTCCGCTACCGGTCGAGCAGGAAAGCCAGCTGCTGCGCAAGTTCGCCGTCGTCATTCGCGCCACCGTCAAGGGCAACATGCTGATCGCCCTGATCCAGGGCGCGCTCGGCGGCACGATCTTCTATCTGCTCGGCATCAAGGGCGCGCTGCTGTGGGGCGTGGTGATGGCGTTCCTGTCGCTGCTGCCGGCGGTCGGCGCCGGCCTGGTCTGGCTGCCGGTCGCGATCTACATGCTGAGCACCGGATCGATCTGGCAGGGCGTGGTGTTGATCGCCTTCGGCACGCTGGTGATCGGCATGGTCGACAACGTGCTGCGTCCGATCCTGGTCGGCAAGGATACAAGGATGCCCGACTATGTGGTGCTGATCTCGACGCTCGGCGGCCTGCAGGTGTTCGGCCTCAACGGTTTCATCATCGGCCCGGTGATCGCCGCGCTGTTCATCGCCACCTGGGACATCTACTCGATTGCCCGCCAGCCGGCCGAAACGCAGGCCCTGACGGCGGGGACGCCGGCAATCGCACCGCCGGGTCCGGACGACAGCCAGGCCCGCGCCGACGCTTAGGGCGCGTCGGCCTAGACGATGGCGCGGTCCCATGCGCCATAATGATGCTCGCTGCGCGTCCCGCGCGGCAGGCTGAGGCCGATCAGGGCAAGGCCTACGACCACATGGACCAGTCCGGCGGCAGGCGCGTCGCCGAGCATGAACGGCGACACCACGACCCACGCCCCGACCACGACGCCCAGGAACCTGACCGAACGCGCCACCTCGGCCAGCGCGGTGACGGCGATCAGGATCGCCAGACAGCCTGCGATATGATCGCTGAAGTACAGCGGCGGCGCGGTGCCGAGCAGCAGCGGCGACGCCGCGAGTGCGACGCCGAGCGCCGCGCTGACGCCGAGCGTCCACGGGAAGGTCACGCCGCCGACCACGAAGTCCTCGAGGATCTCACGGACCGGGCGGTCGAGATCGGGCTGCGGGGTCTGGTGTTCGGCCAGCGACGGCCCGCCCTTCCAGAAGGTGCGCCAGAACGGCTCGCCCGCCTGCCTGGCGCGCCACAGATACTGCGCGCTCGCCAGTACCTCGTCGAGTGAGTACGGGATCAGGATCACCGTCACCACCGCCTGCAGGATGCACAGCGTGCACAACGCGCCGATCAGCGGCGGCTGAATGATGATGAACGTCACGCTGACGATGCCGAGCGGGATGATCAGCAGACCGAACAGGAACACCATCCAGGGCATGGTGCGCCAGCGGCGGCGATCGCCGATCGTGCCGGCCAGAATGTCGAGCGCATAGGCGAACGCTCCCAGCCCGGCATCGGCGATCGGGAAGCCCTTCGACACCCACGAGGTCACCACCGCCTCGCTGCCGTTCATCACCGGCGCGTCGCCGGCGCCGAACAACGGGTCCCACAGGCTGTCGGTATGGCCCATCTGATAGGCCGCCAGATAGCGCGACACGAACAGGCCCACAAAAGCGAGCGTGATGATCGGAATCCGCTGCCCGAACGATGACGGCGAATAGGTCCAGCCGAGCGGGCGATCGTCATCGGCCGCCAGTGCGCGGCGGCTGATGCCGGGCGGCGGCGGGATCATGACCAGCAAGGCGATCACCAGCATGCCGACCAGCGTATCGGTCGCGTAGGCGGCCGCATTGGTGGTCCAGAACATCAGCGGCGCGACCATCACCCACAGTCCGACCGCCGCACCCGCCCAGTGCATCCAGCGCCGCCGCCGCGCCATGCCGGCGAGCGCCAGCACGGCGATCAGCAGGCCGGAGACGATCTCGCTGACGCCGAGCCGCCCGTTGCGGACCTGCGGCTCGGCCAGTTCGTGCCCGAGCGCCGGCGGCACCGTCGGCATCACCGGATCGAACAGGCCGAGCGTCATCGGCGAGGTGATCAGCCACAGGCCGAGCGCCGCGGCGGAAAGCGGCGCCCACAGGGTGCGGAAGCGCTGGCTCTCCAGCTCCGCCTCGACCTCCTGGTCGCTCCTTTCGAGCGGCTGCCGCAGGCGCTCGCTCGCCTGCGCGAGCTCGGGCTCCGACGCGGCGACGACTTCCGGATCGCGCTTGTTGATCGCGTACCAGCGGGTCGGGTCCTGCTTGAGCCGCGCGATCATCTCCGGCAGCGTATCGATCAGCCGATGCGTCGGCTCCCAGCCGAGCAGCGCCCGGGCGCGCGCGATGTCGATCTCGTAGTGATCGTCGGAGTTCTCGACCATCCACGGCTTGACGTCGGTGTCCTGATCGAGAACCTCGGCCTGCATCCAGGCGCCTGCCTTAGTGATCCCTTTGGGCAGACTCAAGGTCGGCCAGTCCTCGTGGTGCAGCAGGCGGCCGATGCGCTTCTGCATCTCCTCGTAAGACGGCGTATGTTGCTCGCCGATCAGCAGCGTGGTTTCGCCGGGCAGCTCGCCGCGGCGGTCGACGGTGCGGACGACGGCATCGACCAGATCGTCCTTGTGCAAATAGGGCTGCCCGGCGCCGAGATCGCCGGTGAACAGATAGGCGGTCGGCAGACGCTCAAAGATACGCGAGATCTGCTGCGCCACGAAGGCGGCGCGGCAGTCTTCGTCATAGACCCCGGCGAATCGCATGATGACGGCGCTGACGTCGCCGCGCTCCTGCGCGATCAGCGCTTCGGTGTCGGCCTTCGATTGCGGATAGGCCCAGGCAGGACGGACCGGGGATGTCTCGTCGATCCGCACCCCTTTGCCCGGGCTCGGCGCGTGTACCAGCAGCGTGCTGGAAAACACCAGTTGCTCGGCGCCGACCGTGCGCAGTTCGCGCAGCAGCCGCCGCGTTCCGTCGACGGTGACGGCCTGATATTTCGGATTGTCCTCGCCGGTCGTGTCGTAATAGGCGGCGAGATGAATCACCGAGGCGATCGGACCGCCGGCGAGTTCGGCCGCCTGCTTCACCGCGCCCGTCACGCTGTCGTCGGACGTCAGATCGACCTCGATGGTTCGCATTCCCTCGAGCGGCGCGCGCGGCTGCATGACGTCGAGCCCGATCACCCGGTAGCGCTTCGCCAAGCCCTTGGCGATCGCCTGACCGAGAAAGCCGCTGCTGCCGGTGATCAGAACCGTGGGGCGGCACTCGGCCTTCGCGGTCGGCTTGGGGCTCGGCTTCAGCTTGGGTTTGGATTGAGGCATCGGTACGGGTCCGGATCGCGGGGCTGGCTATTCGCGCAAGGCGGCGAGCGGGCGTCGTCGGTGCCCATTGGCAAGGTCAAGCTCAGCTGTCGGCAACCGTTCCGATTGCGCGCGCCGCGGGACCGCCGCGCGACGTCGCATGTGACATCCTGACCGCCCCCCAGCGCTGTGACTGCGATGCAGCCGAACGGGCGGACAGTCGGCACTCACCCGGCGGTGTGGCCGAGCGTCTGGACGAGGGTGATGAACTGATCGACCAGCGAATGCTGCGCGGCTGTTCGCAGCGCATAGACGTCGGCCTGGATCGGCGAACCGGTGAGCGGCCGATACACCACATCCTGATGAGCCAGCTTGCTGACGAATGCCGGAATGATCGCAACGCCGAGCCCGGCGGCCACCAGGCTGATCAGCGATGCAGATTCGATCGCCTGATGGGTGATCCGCGGCGCAAAGCCCGCTTCGAAACAGCACTGCCACAGATACTTGGCGAACAGCGAGTCATCGAGCCGCAGAAACACGAAGCTGTCGTGGCTGAGATCCGTCAGTGCGATCCGTTTGGCGGCCAGCGCATGGCCCTTCGGCAGAACCACCCGCACCGGCTCGGTCCACGCCAGGACACTGACGATTGCGGCGTCCTGCGGCGGACGGCGCAGGAAGCTCACGTCGGTCTGTCCGGATTTCAACGCAGCGATTTGCCGGTCCGGCGACATCTCGTGGATCCGCAGATCGACGTCCGGATAGTTCAGCGCGAACTGCTGGATCGCGCGCCCGAGCGGTCCGGTCAGCACCGAGCCGGTGAGCCCGACATTCAGGATGCCGGCGGTGCCGGAGCCGATCGCGCGGGCGCGCTGCACGGCCGTCTCGGCTCGCTCCAGGATCGCCAGGGCCTGCTTGAGAAAATCCTCCCCGGCCCGCGTCAGCGCGACCCGGCGCGTGGTGCGTTCGAACAGCGCCGTGCCGATCTCGGCTTCGAGATCCCTAATCTGCTGGCTGAGCGGCGGCTGCGCCACGCCGAGGCTGTCGGCGGCCGCCGTAAAGCTCAGATGCCGCGCCACGGCGACGAAATAGCGGAGATGGCGGATTTCCATGCGCGCAAATCATACTTGAAACATCTCAATCAAGACATACGAAATATTTGACGTCTAGAAAGACAGCAGTGATTGTTCTGCAGGCTCCAGAGCGGGACAATTCCGATGAAGCAGTTTTTCACGTCGCTGTTCGGTCAGGTAGTTGCTGCCCTCGTGCTGGGCGTCCTCGTCGGCGCGGTGTGGCCGGAGATCGGCGTGGCGCTGAAGCCGCTCGGCGACCTGTTCATCAAGCTGATCAAGTTCGCCATCGCGCCGCTGGTGTTCGGCGTCGTGGTGCAAGGCATCGTCGGCGCCGGCGATCTGAAGAAGGTCGGGCGCGTCGGGCTGAAGTCGCTGATCTACTTCGAGGCGGTGACGACGCTGGCGCTCGCGCTCGGCGTCCTGCTGGCGTACGTGTTCCAGCCCGGTGCCGGCATGAACGTCAATCCGGCGACGCTCGATGGTGCGGCGCTCTCCGGCTACACCAGCCACGTCAAGGAAGTCACCGGCTTCACCGATTTCCTGATGCGTCTGGTGCCGACCACCTTCGTCGATGCCTTCGCCAAGGGCGACGTACTCCAGGTCCTGATCATCGCACTCCTGTTCGGCTCCGGCCTGTCGCTGCTCGGCGAGCGCGGCAAGCCGCTGGCCGACAGCATCGAGCGCATCACCGAGGTGCTGTTCAAGATCATCGGCATCATCGTCAGGCTGGCGCCGCTCGGCGTGCTCGGCGCGGTGGCGTTCACGGTCGGCAAATACGGCATCGGCTCGCTCAAGCAACTCGGCCTGCTGGTGGCGCTGTTCTACGCCGGCGTCGCGCTGTTCGTGTTCGTGATCCTCGGCGGCATCATGCGGCTGGCGGGGTTCAGCCTGATCAAGTTGCTGGCCTATCTGCGTGAGGAACTGATGGTGGTGGCCGGCACCGCGTCGTCGGACAGCGTGCTGCCGCAGGTGATGCGCAAGATGGAGCGGCTCGGCATCAAGGACTCCACCGTCGGTCTGGTGATCCCGACCGGCTACTCGTTCAACCTCGACGCCTTCTCGCTGTATCTGACGCTGGCCACCGTGTTCATCGCCCAGGCCACCAATACGCCGCTGTCGTTCGGCCATCTGCTGCTGATCCTCGGCATCGCGCTGCTGACCTCCAAGGGCGCGCACGGCGTGCCCGGCTCGGCGATCGTGGTGCTGGCCGCGACGCTGTCGGCGGTGCCGGACATTCCGCTGATCGGCCTCGTGCTGGTGCTGTCGATCGACTGGTTCGTCGGCATCGCCCGCGCGCTCGGCAATCTGGTCGGCAATTGCGTGGCGACCGTGGTGATCGCCGCCTGGGAGGGCGATATCGACCGCGCCCAGGCGAAGCGCGTCCTGAACGGCGAGGTTACGACCGACACCGCGGCGATCCTCGACGCGCCGGTCGCCGAAGCCTCAGCCTGACGCGCTTCAAACAACAACCAACGGGAGGGGCGCGATGAACGCACCGATCTACAATCCGGCGTGCGGCGGGCTGCCGTCGCAAACGACGCTCCACACCGGCCGCGCGGTGTTCACAGAAGCCTACGCGGTGATCCCGCATGGGGTGATGAGCGATATCGTCACCAGCCTGCTGCCGGGCTGGAGCAAGACCCGCGTCTGGATTCTGGCGCGGCCGCTGTCCGGCTTCGCCGAGACCTTCGCCCAATATCTGGTGGAGGTCGCCCCCGGCGGCGGCACCGACAGCCCTGAGCCTGACCCGCAAGCCGAAGGCGTGCTGTTCGTCGTCGGCGGCACGCCGACGCTGCATCTCGAGGGCCAGGATTTTGCGCTCCGCCCCGGCAGCTACGCGTATCTGCCGCCCGGCGCCGGCTGGAAGCTGCGCAACCGCGGCGGCGAGCCGGCGCGCTTCCACTGGGTTCGCAAAGCCTACGAATTCGCGCGCGGCTTCGATGTGCCGGCCGCTTTCGTGACGCACGACTCCGAGGTCGAGCCGTCCAGCATGAGCGGCACGAATGGCGCCTGGGCCACGACGCGGTTCGTCTCGCCGGATGACCCGCGCCACGACATGCACGTCAACATCGTCACGCTGCAGCCCGGCGCCTCGATCCCGTTCGAGGAGACGCATGTGATGGAGCACGGCCTGTTCGTGCTGGAGGGCAAGGCGGTGTATCGGCTCAACCGCGACTGGGTCGAGGTCGAGGCCGGCGACTTCATGTGGCTGCGCGCGTTCTGCCCGCAGGCCTGCTACGCCGGCGGCCCCGGCCGCTTCCGCTATCTGCTGTACAAGGACGTCAACCGGCATCCGGCGCTCGGCCGCCGCGGGCTCGCGCGATGACCGAGCGCACGCTGATCGCGCAGCCGCTGACCGCCGCGGCGTTCGCGCCGTTCGGCAAAGTGATCGACTCCAATCAGGTCGCGCCTCGCCCGATGAACGCCGGCATGGCACGGCGCTTCCACGATCTCGCTGCCATCGACGTCACCGGAGACGGCGCCCGCGTCGTTGTCGGCCTTGTCGAGGCGCAGCCTTACGCGCTGCCGCTGCGGCTCGCACTGGTCGAGCGCCACCCGCTCGGCGCGCAGGCCTTCGTGCCGCTGAACGCCGCGCCGTTTCTGGTGGTGGTTTGCGCGGACCACGACGGCAAGCCCGGCACCCCGCAGGCCTTCGTCACCGCCCCGCATCAGGGCGTCTGCTACTCGCCCAACATCTGGCACGGCGTCCTGACGCCGTTCGGCGCCGCGCAGGATTTCGTGGTGATCGATCGCGGCGGGCCGGGCCTCAATCTGGAAGAGCATGTGTTCGACACGCCGTGGACGGTGCATCTCGCAGCAAGCAGCTGACAGCTTCATCGGTCCGCACGACGCGTTGGGCGACCCAAGTCTACGGCCGTTCGAAGGTGATGCTGTAGCCGAACACATTGCCGATGGACCGCGTCTCCCGAAATCCCGCAGCCGAGACCTGCTGCCGGACGCGCCGGCGCGAGACGTAGTGCGGATCGAAGATCGTTTCGGCAACGAGAAGACGGCCACCCGGCTTCAGCATGTTGAAAACCGACGGGAAGATCCCGGCCCCGTTCGGAATCTCGCCCAGAGCCATCACCAGCACCGCCGCATCGAACGCGCCCGGCGGGATGGCGGCGTTGCGAATGTCCGACTGCAGCCGACGGATGTTCGTCAGACCTTCAGCCTCGGCCCTGGCGGCGAGTCTCGCCAGCATGCCGTCCTGAACATCCAGCGCCGTGACCTGTCCATGGGGCCCAACGGCCCGCGCCAGCGGAATCGTCACCCGCCCGGGCCCGCAGCCGATGTCGATCGCGGCGTCGCCCTGCCGCAATCCCAGCTGCTCGACGATCCGCTCGGACCGCGTGCTACGCGCCAGCGGGTTCTCCATCTCCACCAGCCAGGCGATCTCCGACGGGCACGGCAGCCCCGTCCGCCTGGACGCGATGCGCCACCCGCCCCAGAGCGCCGCCAGGAGCAAGAGAAGAACAACAAAACCCGTCATCACGCCGACTCACCGGTGAAAGTCGAACGCAGCAGTGGAGGCTGTCGGAAGCGGTGTAAAGCCGCACGCGCTGGCCCGCGCTCGCGGCTCGCGACGAACCGCAGTGGCATTCACAACGGCTGACGGCCGGCGCACCGAGCGGTTCGGACGGAGCTGAGACTCACGCCGCGTCTACGGATCCAGCTCGGTGTCCCAGTACAAGTAATCGAGCCAGCTCTCGTGCAGATAGTTCGGCGGGAATAACCGGCCGTTGCGGTGAAGCTGATGCACCGTCGGGGCGAACGCGGTCTGGCGCGGGAACATCTTGGCCTGGACCGGCGTCATGTTGCCCTTGCGCAGATTGCAGGGCGAGCACGCCGCCACGACATTCTCCCACGTGGTCTGGCCACCCTTGGAGCGCGGGATGATGTGGTCGAAGGTCAGGTCCTCGGGTGCGCCGCAATATTGGCAAGAGAACTTGTCGCGCAGGAAGACGTTGAACCGCGTGAAGGCCGGATGGGTCGACGGCTTGACGAAGGACTTCAGCGAGACGACGCTCGGCAGCTGAATATCCAGATTGGGGCTGTGTACCGCGCGGTCGTAATGCTCGACGATGTTGACGCGATCGAGGAACACCGCCTTGATCGCGTCCTGCCACGACCAAAGCGATAGAGGATAGTAGCTGAGCGGCCGGAAATCCGCGTTCAACACCAGCACCGGCCAACCGCCTTGCGAGACATGCGCGTTCAAGAAACGCTCCTGACTCCCGTCCGATCGACGCTGCGAAGCAGCATGCATCAGGGATACTACAGCCAGCGTGACGCCGTTGTGAAGGGCACGGGACAAATTGGCAGCCATTCCACCGCGGGAATTCCGTCCAAATTTGTCGACCGCCGGAGAATGGTCGTTCCGGAACACAGCCGGATGGAGGCAGATGTTCCATATTTACCGCCCGCGTTGACGTCCGCGTGATCCATCTATCAGATGAATAGCAAATCCAACTTCATTCGACCCTGATCCAGCCAGGAGACGTTCATGTCCACCGCCGCAACCGCTTCTCTGAAACCCGCCGCCGCGCCGGCGCACCAGCCGGGCCGAGGCCGGGTCTACGATTCAATCGCCGACGCCTATGGCGATACGCCGCTGGTCCGGCTGAACCGACTGCCAGGGCTGAACGGCGTCAAGGCGACGATTTTGGCTAAACTGGAATATTTCAACCCGGCCTCGAGCGTGAAGGACCGCATCGGCGCCGCGATGATCGCCGCGATGGAACGCGACGGCATCATCAAGCCCGACACCATCCTGATCGAGCCGACCTCGGGCAACACCGGAATCGCGCTGGCCTTCGTGGCCGCCGCCAAGGGCTACCGGCTGAAGCTGGTGATGCCGGAATCGATGTCGATCGAGCGCCGCAAGATGCTGGCCTTCCTGGGCGCCGAGCTGGTGCTGACCGAAGCCGCCAAGGGCATGAAGGGCGCCATCGCCAAGGCCGAGGAGCTGATCGCCTCGACGCCGAACGCGGTGATGCCGCAGCAGTTCAAGAACCTCGCCAACCCGGAAGTGCATCGCCGCACCACCGCTGAGGAGATCTGGAACGACACCAATGGCGAGATCGATATCTTCGTCGCCGGCGTCGGCACCGGCGGCACCATCACCGGCGTCGGCCAGGTGCTGAAGCCGCGCAAGCCTTCGATCAAGATCGTGGCGGTCGAGCCGGAAGAAAGCCCCGTGCTGTCGGGCGGTGCGCCTGGCCCGCACAAGATCCAGGGCATCGGCGCCGGCTTCGTGCCGGACATTCTCGATCGCTCGGTAATCGACGAGGTGGTGAAGATCGCCGGCCCGACCGCGATCGAAACCTCACGGGCGCTGGCGCGGCACGAAGGCATCCCGGGCGGCATCTCGTCCGGCGCCGCCATTGCGGCCGCCATCGAACTCGGCAAGCGCCCGGAAAACGCCGGTAAGACCATCGTGGCGATCGTGCCGTCGTTCTCGGAACGCTATCTGTCGACCGCGCTGTTCGAAGGCGTGTGAGGGAAAGCACCTCCCCTCTGTAGCCCGGATGAAGCGCAGCGCAATCCGGGTTGCAGCCGTCAATCAATGAGCGAGATCCGCGGTCAGCGCCCCGGATTTCGCTGCGCTTCATCTGGGCTACGGGTGATCCCTCACGCGTCCACCAGCTCCCGATACAGCTTCGCGTAATGCTGCGCCGGGTTCTTCCACGACACATCCGTGGTCATGCCGTTGATCTGCAGATTGCGCCACGTGGTGTGATCAGCGTAAAGCCCGCGGGTTTTGGTCAGGGCGGCAGCCAGCATCTCGGCGGTGACCGGGGAGAACTGCACGCCGGTCGCGACGCCGGTGGCGATCGCCATCTGGTTGGCGTCGACGACCGTATCGGCGAGGCCGCCGACCCGCGCCACCACCGGCACAGCGCCGTAGCGCAGCGCACACAGCTGCGTCAGGCCGCAGGGCTCGAACCGCGACGGCACCAGCAACACGTCGGAGCCGGCCTGGATCTGATGCGCGAGCGCTTCATCATAGCCGATCACCGCGCCGACCTGGCCCGGATGCGCCAGCGCGGCGGCGCGGAAGCCGTCCTCGAGCGGCGCGTCGCCAGAGCCGAGCAGCGCGAGCTGGGTGCCCTCGGCCAGCAGGCCCGGCAGCACCTCGAGCAGCATGTCGAGGCCCTTCTGCCACGACAGCCGGCTGACGACGCCGAGCAGCAGCGAATCCGCATTCGGCTTCAACCCGAACCGGGTCTGCAGCGCCTGCTTGTTGCGGGCGCGGGCGCCGATCGTTTCCATGTCGTAGGTCGCGGCAATCAGCTCGTCGGCGGCCGGGTCCCACACTTTGGTGTCGATGCCGTTGAGGATGCCGCTGAGGCTATCCGCACGCAGCCGCAGCAGGCCTTCGAGGCCCATGCCGGCCTCGGGACCCTGGATCTCCTGCGCGTAGCTCGGCGACACCGTAGTAATGCGGTCGGCAAGCTGCAGCCCGGCCTTGAGGAAGCCGATTCCGCCCCAATACTCCACGCCGTCGAGGCTGAAGGCGCGCTGTGGCAGCCCGAGCCGCTCCAAAAGCTCGCGCTCGAACCGGCCCTGATAGGCGAGGTTGTGAATGGTGAAGACGGTCTTGGGCCCCGGCCGATCCGAATAGCGCAGATAGGCCGGCAGCAGCCCGGCCTGCCAGTCATGCGCATGCAGCACATCCGGCACAAAGCCCGGCAGCAGCCCCTGCCCGATCTGCGCCCCGACCTGCGCCAGCGCGGCGAACCGGAAGGCATTGTCGGGCCAGTCCTTGGCGTCCGGCCCGACATACGGATTGCCCGGACGGACGTAGAGATGCGGCGCGTCGAGCACCAGCAGGTCGAGATCCTCACAGCGTGCCGCGAGCAGCCGCGCGCTGCCGCCGAAAAGATCGGCGAAGCTGTGAACCGGTTGCGGATCTTCAATGCCGCCGAGCACGGCCGGATAGCCGGGCACCAGCGTCCGCATCGCGATGCCGTGCGGCTGCAGCGCCGCCGGCAGCGCACCGGTGACGTCGGCGAGGCCGCCGGTCTTGATCAGCGGGAAGATTTCCGACGCGACCGACAGCGCCGTGAGAGATGTCATTGGTCGAGCTTCTCGATCATAGCGCGGGTGATCAGGCAGATGCCGTTGTCGGTGCGCCTGAACCGCTTGGCATCGAGCTCAGGATCCTCGCCGACCACCAGCCCGTCCGGAATTCGCACTTCGGCGTCGACCACCACGTTCTTGAGCCGGCACGACCGGGCAATGTCCGCATAGGGCAGAATCACAGCGCCTTCGACATGCGAGTAGGAATGCACCCGCACGCCGGTGAACAGCAGCGTGTGCCGCAGCGACGCGCCCGACACGATGCAGCCGCCCGACACCAGCGACGACACCGCCTCGCCGCGGCGACCGTCCTTGTCGTGGACGAACTTCGCCGGCGGCGTGATTTCGCCATAGGTCCAGATCGGCCACTCGCGATCGTACAGATCGAGCTGCGGCACGATGTCGGTGAGGTCGATATTGGCGGACCAGTACGCATCGACGGTGCCGACGTCGCGCCAGTAGCTGGTGGCCTCCGAGCTCGACCGCCGGCAGGACTTGTCGAAATGATGCGCGACGGCTTTGCCGTTCTTGACGATGTAGGGGATGATGTCCTTGCCGAAATCGTGCGACGAATTCGGATCGGCGGCGTCGCGGCGCAATTCGTCGAGCAGGAATTTGGTGTCGAATACGTAGATGCCCATGCTGGCGAGCGCCTTGTCGGCCTTGCCCGGCATCGCCGGCGGATCGGCGGGCTTTTCCAGGAACGACTTGATGACGTCCTTGGCGTCGACATCCATGACGCCGAAGGCGCGCGCCTCGCTGCGGTCGACCTCGAGGCAGCCGACCGTCACGTCGGCGCCCTGCTCGACGTGCTGCTGCAGCATCTTCTCGTAGTCCATCTTGTAGACGTGATCGCCGGCCAGCAGCACGATGAACTTCGGATCGTAGCTCTCGATGATGTCGATGTTCTGATAGACGGCGTCGGCCGTGCCTCGGTACCACATGTCGTCCGAGACGCGCTGGCTCGCCGGCAGGATGTCGAAGCTCTCGTTGCGTTCCGGGCGGAAGAAGTTCCAGCCGCGCTGCAGATGCCGGATCAGGCTGTGCGCCTTGTACTGCGTCGCCACCGCGATGCGGCGGATGCCGGAGTTGAGCGCGTTCGACAACGCGAAATCGATGATGCGGGACTTGCCGCCGAAATACACCGCCGGCTTGGCGCGCCAGTCGGTCAATTCCATCAGCCGACTGCCGCGCCCTCCTGCCAGCACATAGGCCATGGCGTGGCGGGCGAACGGAGCAGTGACACCTTGACTCATGAAGCCTCTCATTATGCCGCCCGCGGCGGACGGTCCGGTTTAGGCGTTACGCTGTACCCGGCTGCCGGCGCAGGCGCGCCCAAGCGGCAGTTTGGCGGACAGCGTCAGGCGTGGCAATGCCGCGACGTAAGGGATGGCGCGGCGAAACGACATTTCGGCTGCGCCCGTTGGAGGAGTTCGGCTGGGGACGGCATGGCATGATTCGACGTGCATCGGTTTGCGCCGAATCATCCCAGACGATCGTTGGACGCAAGTGAACTTCCGATGACGCGACACCCCATCGCAGATCAGGCCCGGATCCGCACCGGCACGGACTTGTTCGCCGGGGTTTTCGACTGCTGGTCGTGATGCGTCAGCGCGATCAGCGGATTCATCTCCGGATAATAACCGCCGAGGCAGCCGTCCGGCAGCCGAAACGGCGTCACCTTGAGCGGCCCGACCTCGCGAGCCAGGCCGTCGGCCGCGTCGGCTTCGAGCCAGACCATCTGACCGTCGGCGAGGCCCGCACGGGCGATGTCGTCGGGATTGATCAGCAGCACGTCGCGCCGGCCTTCGATGCCGCGCAGCCGGTCGCTCATGCCGTAGATCGTGGTGTTGAACTGATCGTTGGAGCGCATCGTCAGCAGCCGGAAGCGGCCGGGCGCGTCTTCGAAGCCGGTCGAATTGACCATCTTGGGGGTGTTGAACTCGGCCTTGCCGCTCTCGGTGTTCCAGATCCGCTCGCGCGCGTCGTTGCCCTTGTAGAAACCGCCGGGCGTGAACATCCGCGCGTTGAAGTCGTGGAACATCTCCGGATAGCTCTGCTCGATCAGCTCGCGCACCAGGCCGTAATCGCCGACCCAGTCGTCCCACTTCACCTTCGGGTTGGGCGGCAGCGTCGCCTTGGCGATGCCGGCGATGATCGCCAGCTCCGAGCGCAGATGCTCGCTCGCCGGCTGGCGCAGCCCGATCGAGCCCTGGATGCAGCTGAAGGTGTCTTCCATCGTCACGGCCTGCGGGCCGCTCGCCTGAATGTCCTGCTCGGTGCGGCCGAGGCACGGCAGCAGATAGGCGGCCTGGCCGTTGACCAGATGGCTGCGGTTGAGCTTGGTGGCGATCTGGACGGTGAGCTGCGTCCGCGTCCACGCCTTCTCCAGCACCGCCTGATCGGGAATCGCGCGGATGAAATTGCCGCCGAGCCCGATGAACGCCTTGACCTTGCCTTCGAGCAGGCCGTGGCAGGCCTCGACGGTGTTCATGCCCTTTTGGCGCGGCGGCTCGAAGCCGAACTGCTCGGCCATCTTGTCCAGCGGCACCAGCTCCGGCTTCTCCGAGATGCCGACGGTGCGCTGGCCCTGCACGTTGGAGTGACCGCGCACCGGCGAGATGCCGGCGCCCTCGCGGCCGATATTGCCGCGAAGCAGCAGCAGATTGAGCAGCATCGAGATGTTGTCGAAGCCGTGAACGTGCTGCGTCAGCCCCATTCCGTAAACGCCGATCACCCGTTCGGCCTGGATGTAGACCTGCGCGGCGTCTTCGATCGCCGCCCGGGTCAGGCCCGACTCGCTCTCGATCTGCTCCCAGGAGGTGGCGCGAACCTTGGCCTCGAAGGCGTCGAGGCCGTGGGTGTGGGCGGCGATGAAATCGACATCGAGCACGCGCTTGCCGCCGCTCGCTTTGGCAGCGTCGTCGGCCGCGAACACGTGCTTGCACATGCCGAGCAGCGCCGCGATGTCGCCGCCGACCTTGAGCTGGTGATACTGGCTGCTGATCGCCGTCTCCTTGCCGGTCAGCATCTGGGTCGGGCTCTGCGGATTGACGAAGCTCTCCAGCGCCCGCTCGCGCACCGGATTGAAGGTGACGATCTTGGCGCCGCGCTGCACCGCCTCCTGCAGCGGATGCAGGAATCGCGGGCTGTTGGTGCCGGGGTTTTGGCCGAAGAAGAACATCGCGTCGCATTTGGCCAGATCGTCGAACACCGTGGTGCCGACGCCGACGCCGATCAGCTTCTTCAGCGCCACCGAGGTCGTCTCGTGGCACATGTTGGAGCTGTCGGGCAGATTGTTGTGGCCGTAGAGCCGCGCGAACAGCGCGTAGAGATAGGACGTCTCGAGGCTGGCGCGGCCGGAGGCGTAGAAGATCGCCGACTTCGGATCGATCGCCTGCAGGTGCTCGCCGATTGCCTGAAACGCCTCGTCCCAGCCGCACGGCACGTAGTGATCGCTCGCCGCGTCGTAGCGCATCGGCTCGGTCAGCCGGCCCTGCATTTCGAGATCGTAATCGGCCCAGCTGCGCAGCTCGGTGACGGTGTGCTCGGCGAAGAACTCCGGCGTGCAGCGTGCGGTGGTGAGCTCCCACAGCGTCGCCTTGGCGCCATTCTCGCAGAACTCCACGGTGTGATGATCGGCCGGCTTGGCCCAGGAGCACGACACGCACATGAAGCCCTTCGGCTTGTTCTGCCGCATCAGGGTCTCGATCGCGGCCGGCGTGCTCCACTCCTTGCCGAAGATCTGCGCGATGCCCTGCAGCGAGCCCCAGCCGCCGGCCGGACCGTCATATGCGACGGTCTGTTCGCTGGTGTCGGGGAGGTCGGCTTCGCGAATCCTTGTGTCGTCCTGGGCCATGCTGCGCTCCTGGGGGCGCAGTCAGCGCCGTCCCTCCCACAACAGGCCGTTCCGGCAACGGTTCCGACATCAACGAGCCACGCTCCCGATTGTGAGAGGCCGCGCCGGATCGCAGGATCAGAGCCGCTCGATCACCACCTCCCGGCACAGCCGCTCGACATCCGCCGGGCGGCACAATTGCGTGCCGTGCATGGTGAGCGAGGCCGAGCCGGACGCCAGCGCGCGGCGGAAACCGTCTTCGACCGAAAGGCCCTGCGCCAGGCTGTAGGCGATCGCGCCGAGGAAGCTGTCGCCGGCGCCGACGGTCGAGACCTGGTTCACCGGCAGCGCCGGCGAGCGCAGCGCTTCGTCGCAGGTCACCAGCAGGGCGCCGAGATGGCCGAGCGACAGCGCCACGATCTCGACCTTGCCGGCGTCGATCTGCTGCCGCGCGGCGGCGACGTAGTCCCGATCGCCGTCGAGCGTCCGGCCCGCCAGCTCCTGCATCTCGCGCAGATTCGGCTTGATCAGCGTGACGCCGTGATCGAGCGCCGCGACCAGCGACGCGCCCGAGGTGTCGAGGAAGAACCTGGCGCCGATCCGCTTGGCCACCGCGGCGGCCTGCGCGTAGAAATCGAGCGGAACGCCGGGCGGCAGGCTGCCGCTGCCGACGACGATCTTGGGCGCCGGCTCGGTGCCGCCGAGGATCTCGAGCAGCCCGCGCCATTCGGTTTCGGCGAGCGGCAGGCCGGGCAGCACGAAGCGGAATTGCTGGCCGGTCGCGGCCTCGGTGACGGAGAAATCCTCGCGGGTCTCGGCTTCGGATTCGACCACGCGGCTCGGGATCTGCTCGCGGTCAAGCAGCGAGCGCAGCAGCCTGCCGGTGAAGCCGCCGGCCGGGTAGATCGCCTCGACGTCGCCGCCGAACCGCTTCACCACCCGCGCCACATTGATGCCGCCGCCGCCCGGATCGCGCTGCTGCGCGGCGCAGCGCAGCTTGCGGCTCGGCACCAAGCGCTCGACCGAGGTCGACAGGTCGATCGCAGGATTGGGCGTGAGGGTCACGATATCGACCATCGCGGGCAGTCTCCAAATCTGAGGTGCTTGAGGGGACGTTTGGGCAGGATAACCGGGACGGGCGACGCAGGCGGCGGCCGTCCCGGGGGCCGCTCCGATCGAGTCTGACGCGCAGCTCCCGTTCTGCCGTTGACACGCGTCAACCGGCTAGACGCCGCGATGTCGCAGCGGCGGTGACGTCTGTTTCTCGACTGAGTCGTCACCCTGATGCGCGAGCGCAGCGAGCCTCGAAGGGGGCGGGCGACAAGTCCGTACGGCTCATCCTTCGAGGCCGCCGCTGCGCGGCGGCACCTCAGGATGACGGCGTCCGGGTTGAGGGTGACGCGGACAGTGGGCGAGATTGCCGCCAATAACCCGCTTCAGTGCGACATCAGCACCGGGACCGTCATCGACGCCAGCATCTCGCGGGTCACGCCGCCGAGCACGAATTCGCGCAGACGCGAATGGCCGTAGCCGCCCATCACCAGCAGATCCGCGGCGGAGTCGGCGACGTGCGACAGGATGGTGCCGGCGACGCCGATATCCGGCGCGGTGATGACCTTGATATCGAGCTTGATCTCGTGGCGCGCCAAATGATTGGCCATCTCGATGCCGCGCAGCTCGCTTTCGTCGCGGACCTTGTGGTCGCGCACGATCAGCAGCTCGACGGCGGCGGCGCGGCGCAGGAACGGCCGCGCGTCGTTGATGGCGCGGGTCGCGGCGCGGCTGCCGTCCCAGCAGCACACCACGCGGTCGAGCTTCACCGCGGCCTTCTGGATGTACGGCACGATCAGCACCGGCCGGCCGGAATCGAACAGCACCTGCTCGATCAGCACGTCGTTGTCGCCGGTTTCCGGTTCGGACTGCATGATCACCGACAGATCGAAGCGCCGCGCCATCTTGGGGAAGCGGCCGGAGGTGCCGTAGGGCGTCTCCAGCAGATGATGTTCGGCCGCGACGCCCTCGCGCTTGCAGGCCGCTTCGAACCGCTCTACCGCGATACGCGCCGCCGCTTCGTTGGCGGCCAGCATCTTGGTCATCACCTCGGACGGGAAGTCCGGCATCGTGAAGCTCGGCATCGAATCGTAGGCGAAGCAGACGCCGGAGACATGGGCATCGAAGGTCCGGGCAATCGTCAGCGCCACATCGACGACGCGGTCCCGCGTCGCGTTCGATTCGAGATTGACGATGAGATCCTTGATCATGGTGCGTCCCTCTTGCAGGTGATTGATTGGCGCGGCCGACGCGTGCGGAGCGCCGGGCGATTGTATAGCACTGCGTGCAACGCTGGCGCCCGGCCGCGATGACGTGCCGCTGCAGCGCTCATCTGCGCTCCGCGGTGGGCTCGTCCGGCGTCGCGCCCCAGCCTTCAGCTCCGATCAGCGGCACGAAGCGGACGTCGGTGAGGTGTTCGTGGGCGTAGTGCCCATCGGGCGCGCGGGTGATGCGAAGCAATTTTTGGCTGAGCTGATCGGTGCCGACCGGCATCACCAGCCGGCCGCCGATCGTGAGCTGCGCCTTCAGCGAGTCCGGCACCCGCGGCCCGCCGGCCGCGACCACGATGGCGTCGAACGGGGCGTGCGCCGGACAGCCGCGGCTGCCGTCGCCCTGCCCCACCTCGACATTGACGATCCCGAGCGCCGCAAGCGTTGCCCGTGCACGATCAGCGAGAGCGGCGATGCGTTCGATCGTCACGACCTCGCCGGCGATCTGCGCCAGCACCGCGGCCGCATAGCCCGAGCCGGTGCCGATCTCGAGCACGCGCTCGCCGCCTTCGAGCTGCAGCGCTTCGATCATCACGGCGACGATGAAGGGCTGCGAGATCGTCTGATCGCAGCCGATCGGCAAGGGCGAATCGTCATAGGCGAGCTCGCGGGTGAGTTCGGGCACAAAGGCCTCGCGCGGCACCTTGGCCATCGCGGCAAGGACCTGCGGGTCGTGAACATCGCGAGCGCGAATCTGCGTCTCGACCATCCGGGCACGCTGCGATGCGAAGCTGTCGGCCGGCGCGCAAGCCGACGAACGCCGGGACTCTGGCGATGCCATGCACCCTCCCGGATCGTCGGCCCAAGCCCCTGCTCCCACCTGAGTTGAAGCTATCTTAGGGCCGGATCCCGCCAGCCGTTTGATCCGCATCAATGACAGGCCGCCAGCCACGTCCGGGTGACGCGAGCCCGCCGCATTCGGGTGCGAGCGTTTCGGCCAACACGCCGTCCCGCAGGGCTCACTCGCGCGGGCGGAACTCTTCCTTCCGATCGGGGGACGACGTGATGCCGTATAGTTCGATCGACGATCTGCCGCCGCCCCTGCAGGTCCGGCTGCCCCTGCATGCGCAGGCGATTTACATCGCGGCCTTCAACAACGCTTTTGCCGAATACGAGGACCGCGGACCCGAGGAGCAGGAAAACAACGCCCACCGCGTCGCCTGGGCGGCGGTGAAGAAACAATATCGCAAGCAGGGCGAAAACTGGGTGGCGCGGGAACGCAGATAGGCGGCGGCCGGCGCGCCGCTCGCAATCCCACGGACGACACCTACATGATCGCCCGAGGAGGACGCAGGCCATGTCCGATCGTCTGGTGGTGTGCACCCAATGCGGCGGCGTCAACCGCCTGCCGGAGCAACGTCAGGCGCTGCAGGCCAAATGCGGCAGTTGCGGCGCCAAGCTGTTCGACGGCCATCCGGCCGATGTCGGCGGCGACATCTTCGACAAACAGATTTCACGCAGCTCCGTCCCGGTGGTGGTCGACGTCTGGGCGCCGTGGTGCGGCCCCTGTCGGGCAATGGCGCCGGCCTACGAGATCGCCGCCCGCGACCTCGAACCGAACGTCCGCCTGATCAAGCTCAACTCCGACACCGAACAGCAGATAGCCGCCCGCCTCGGCGTCAGCGGTATCCCGACCATGATCCTGTTCGCGAACGGCCGCGAGCGCGCGCGGACCTCGGGGGCGATGCCGCCGCAGCAGATCGTGCGCTGGGTGCGCGAGCATCTGCCAGCGTAATCACGCCGCGGGCAGCGGCAGCGGCCCGCTGAGTTTGTAGCTGCGCATCGCGAACGAGGTGCGGATATCCCGCACCGTCGGCAGCGCCAGCAGGCCGCGCAGCACGGTCGCCTCGTAGCTGGCGATATCCGGCACCACCACTTCGAGCAGGAAGTCGCTGTCGCCGGACACGAGGTGACAGGCGATCACCTCCGGCATGGTCTGCACCGCGGCGATGAAGCTCTCGGCATTGTGGCGGGAATGCCGCTCGACCCGGATGAACGCGAACGCCGTGACCGCGAGCCCGACCGCGGCGCGGTCGACCAGCGCCCGGTAGCTCGCCAGCACGCCGGCCTGCTCCAACAGCTTGACCCGCCGCGAGCACGGCGACGGCGACAGCCCGACCTTCTCGGCCAGCACGATGTTGGGAATCCGGGCATCGGCCTGCAGCTCGGCAAGGATCTTCAGGTCGATCGCATCCAGGGCGATTTTGGCAGGACTCTGCATTTGCTGCGCAGCAAAGTAATGAAGATTGCCAATTTGTACGACAGAGATGGCATGATTGGCAAGTTTCGCGGCGGCTTTCGTGCCATACTGGCCACGAAGGAGCCCGCCCATGACCACATCCGCTCGCCCGCCCGGCTTTGCCACCACCGCGATCCACCACGGCTATGACCCGCTGGCGTATCACGGCGCGCTGAACCCGCCGTTGTTCCTGACCTCGACCTACGCGTTCGCCAGCGCCGCCGAGGGCGCGGCGCGGTTCGCTGGCGAGGCTGACGGCTATGTGTATTCGCGGGTCGGCAACCCGACCGTGGCGGTGCTGGAAAGCCGGCTGGCAGCGCTCGAGGGCGGCGAGGCTGCGCTCGCCACCGCCTCGGGTGTCGGCGCCCTCACCGCACTGATCTGGACGCTGCTGAAGACCGGCGACCACATCGTCGCCGACCAGATGCTCTATGGCTGCACCTTCGGGCTGTTCGAGCATCATCTGCCGCGGTTCGGCATCGAGGTGACCTTCGCGGATCTCACCGATCCGGCGAACCTGCAGGCCGCGCTCGCGGCCAATACCCGGCTGGTGTTCTCCGAGACCCCGAGCAATCCGAACATGCGGCTGGTCGACATCGCGGCCTGCGCCGACATCTGCCGCCGCGCCGGCGTCCGCCTCGTCGTCGACAACACCTATTGCACGCCGTATCTGCAGCAGCCGCTCGCGCTCGGCGCCGATCTCGTGGTGCATTCTGCGACCAAATATCTCGGCGGCCATGGCGACCTGCTGGCCGGCGCGGTGGTGGGGCCGAAGGAGATCATCGATCAGCTCCGCTTCACCGGCATCAAGGAGCTGAACGGCGCCTGCATCTCGGCGTTCGACGCCTTCCTGATCCTGCGGGGCCTGAAGACGCTGAACCTGCGCATGGACCGCCATAGCGCCACCGCCTCGAGACTCGCGCACGATCTGCAAGCCCACCCCGCGGTCGCCGCCGTGTACTACCCCGGCCTCGACAGCCACCCGCAGCGCAAGCTTGCACAGCAGCAGATGCGCCAGCCCGGCGGCATGATCGCGCTCGAACTCAAAGGCGGCCTCGCGGCCGGCCGCAGTTTCATGGACAACGTCAAGCTGGCAACGCGCGCCGTCAGCCTCGGCGACGCCGAAACCCTGATCCAGCATCCGGCCAGCATGACGCATGCGACCTACGATCCGGCCGAACGCGCGCGGCACGGCTTTACGGATGGGCTGATCCGGCTTTCGGTCGGGCTGGAGGACTATGAGGATCTAAGCCAGGATCTGCTGGGGGCGCTGCAAGCGGCGCCGCGATCCGCGTAGCTCCGTTATCAACCAGGGGGCGACCGATAACGCTTAGCCAGTCAGAATGGTTGCAAGGCGAAGCCGCTACTCGGCGGCCGACCCCGGTTCACTCAAATTATACCACAATGTAGAACGCTCTCGCCGCGTTGAAACTTGCTGCTCTGACGGCCTGCGGCTTCATGTTACCAATCAGGCTGTATCATTGTGCGGGTTCGTCTTAGTGGGGAAAGATGGCCGTTCGTGGCGTGTCATTACGGCGGCCTTACGCACGGGAAGCGCAGGGCTGGCATCAGGAGTGGTCTCTGCGTCGAGCGATGAAAATGGCTCGCATCGGCTATTGGGAATCCTATAGCCCGGCTGCGACCGATTTCTGGGCCTCGCCCGAAGTTGCCGCCCTGTACGACCTCGAACCGCCAGACGGCTCGCCTCCGATCGCCGCGATGCAGGACCGCTACCTGGCCGAAAGCCGCCAGGATCTGGAGGCGCACTACGCAGCCTGCTGGACCAACGGCCGGCCCTTCGCGGTCGAGACCAAGCTGTTCAAGGCCGACGGCACGCGGCGCGATTGCGTGGTGCACGGCGAGCCGGAGTTCGACCCGAGCGGTCAGGTTCAGCGGGTGTTCGGCGTCGTCCGGGACGTCACGCTCGAGACCTCTGCGTTGCGGCTGTTCACCGAGAGCGAACAGCGTCTGGCGGATTTCGTCAGCACCGCTTCGGACTGGTGCTGGGAGAGCGGCCCCGACAACCGGCTGCTTCCCTATCCCAAATCGCTCGATGGCAATGCGGCGCTGCAAACCGTCGCGTCCGGCGGAAAGGCACGCTGGGAACTATCCTACGCGCCCGAAGAAGAGGACGCCATGGCCCAGCACAGGGCCGACATGGAAGCCCGGCGGCCGTTCCGCGACTTCGTCTACACCTCGGTCGGGAGCGACGGCTCGCGCATCAGTATCAGCACCAGCGGCAAGCCGATCTTCGCCGATGACGGCACGTTCCTGGGCTATCGCGGCACGGCGAGCGACATCACCCAGCTCGAGGTGGCGCGCGCCTTGCTCGACCAGCGGACGCGCGCCCTGGAGGAAGCACATCGGCTTGGCCGGATCGGCACTTGGACGCACCGGCTGGACACCGGCCGAACGGTCTGGTCGCCCGAACTCTTTCAGCTCCTCGGCCTGGAGCCCGGTGCTTTCGAACCGACTTACGAGAGCACCACGCGTTACTTTCTGGATGACGACGCCGAGCGTCTGCTGAAGATGCAGATGCGCGTCCTGCGTAGCAGCAAGACGGAAGCAACCGACATCCGGGTGCGCCACGCTGACGGCACGACGCGCGATCTGGCCATCATCTGCAAAGCCGAGGTCGCGGCCGGAAAGATCGTCGGCCTGATCGGCACCGCTCAAGACGTCACCGATCGCAAGGAGGCCGAGCGCAGGCTCGAGCAGCTGGCCTACTCCGATCCTCTGACGGGATTGGCCAATCGCGCATTGTTCAAGCGAAAGCTCGCCGGCCTGTTCGACGCCCCCGTCGCGGACGAGCGAACCAACTCGCTGCTGCTGATCGACCTCGATCGCTTCAAGGAGGTCAACGATTCGCTCGGGCATTCCACTGGTGATGCCCTGCTGATTCACGTGTCGAATGTCCTGCGGCAGGAGCTGGATCCGGAAGCCTTCATCGCCCGGATCGGCGGCGACGAATTCGCCGTGCTGACCGACAACCCATGCGCGTCCGCCGACGAGCCGATCACGCTTGCCAATCGGATCATCGCCAAGCTGTCGGTGCCGGTCGAACTCGCCGAAGGCGAGGCCTGCATCGGCGCCACGATCGGCATCGCCATCCTACCCCAGCATGGCGCGACCGCGGAGAAAGCCTCGCGCAACGCGGATCTTGCGCTCTACATGGCGAAAGAAGCGGGGCGCGGCCGGGCCCAGCTGTTCGAGCCGATCTACGCCGAGGCGGTCGATCAGAAGCTCGACCTCGGCCGGCGCCTGCGCCACGCCGTCGAGAGTGGCGGCCTCAAGACGCACTACCAGCCGCAGATCGATCTGAAGACCGGCCGGATCAGAGGATTCGAGGCCCTGCTGCGCTGGAGCCATCCCGAGCGCGGGCCGATCTCGCCGTCGGAGTTCATTCCGATCGCGGAAAGCACCGGCCTGATCGTCGATCTCGGCCATTGGGTTCTGCGCGATGCCTGCAGGCAGATGCGCGCCTGGCTCGATGCCGGATTGCCGCCGCGATCGGTGTCGGTCAACGTTTCGCCAGCGCAGATCTGGAACGGCGATTTCGAGAAGGTCGTGTCCGCGGTGCTGGCCGAGACCGGCCTGCCCGCCGAGCTGCTCTGCCTGGAGCTGACCGAGAACCTGTTTGTCGATCATACCAAGCAGAAGGTCAGTAGTACGCTCGCAGCGCTCTCGAAGCTTGGCATCCAGCTCGCGCTCGATGATTTCGGCTCGGGCTATTCGTCACTCGGTTACCTGACGCGCCTGCCGTTCAACTGCCTGAAGATCGATCGGACCTTCGTGAGCGGCATCGCCACCGAGCCCGAGAAACGCAAACTGCTCGGAGGCATCATCGCGCTCGCGCACGGCCTCGGAATGAGCGTGGTCGCCGAAGGCGCCGAACTGACCGCGGAGGTCGACCTGCTCACCACCTTCGATTGCGATTTCGTGCAGGGCTACGTGTTCTCGAAGCCCGTCGCGGCAGATGAGGCGCCGGGGGTGGCGGCGGAGATTGAGCGGGGAGCGCGACCGGCGAAGGCGAACAACGGCGCTCAATTCATGTCGTGCGCTTCGGATCCATAGCGAAGTAACTACTAAACGGTTTCGGCACTTTTAGTGTCAGAATCTTTAAGCTGCGGGAAATCTGACTCTAGGCGCTTCATGGTTGCCTTCAGAGCGTTGGTCAAATTCACGTACCCATGATCCGTCCACTGCACGGTGATCCCTCCGACCGTGTCGCCCAAGAACGTTCTCCCAACAACCGCCCGCCCCACGAAACAGGGCGAACGATTCGTTGCACGTAAGACCGTAAACCCAGGCTGAAACTTCCTTCTGAGCACGGCATGTTTCGATGCAAGAGCAAACGCTCTCACGACAGCAAACGGCACAAAGTGAGCAGCAAGATCTTCTACGTAGCGTTTGATTTGGCCCTCCGCTTCTTTGCCTTTGTCCGCTGGGAACTCGTTTTGAATGATATGATCAATTACATGAAGCAGCGACATCGAGGCTAACATTGCCAGTCGACGGTTGCTTTTGTTGCGAAAGAACTCTTCGACCGTCGGCCGAACGACTTGGTCGTAGTAGACTTTGGCAGGAAGGATCGAGGATTCGATCATGAACTGGCTCCGGAAATTCGAATGCCGTTCAGGTGGGCCGGAGGGCACGCCAGCACAATTCTAAGACCGAAAACTGGCGCTCCCTAGGGGAATCGAACCCCTGTTTCAGCCTTGAGAGGGCCGCGTCCTAACCGCTAGACGAAGGGAGCGTGAGGGCCGAACCAATAGCCGCGAAATGGCGCGGCTGCAAGATCGCGGGCGGCCAATTTCTGTCGCCATGCCTGGGCTCGTCGCAGGAAGTCACATTGTTGCGCCGTGCGGTGACCCTGGATGGCCGGGTCACGCCCGAGGGACCGTCTCGATCGCTTGATTTGCCCAGCGTCCCGTCATGGCCGGGCTTGTCCCGGCCATCCACGCCTTTTCAGGCGTTTTCGTCAGCAAGAAGGCGTGGATGCCCGGCACAAGGCCGGGCATGACGCGCGGAGGCGAAACTGCCCGACTTCGAAGCGCGCAATTCCGGCGGGCCATCGGATCGGCAGGCGAGGGTCATGCGCCGGAGATGCTCGCCGAACTGCGAGGCTCTCAGGCTCATCCCACGCTTGCAGCCCGCCCCTACGGCTCGTTCGCGAACGTCAGCCGCCCGGCGGGCTTCATGGTTTTGGCGTCGAAGCTGCGGATTTCGGTGGCGCCGCCGACGTCCAGGGTGACGACGATGTGGTCGCCGGCGACGGCGGTGGAGACCACGCGGGCGCCCTTGGGCAGGCGCAGGGTTTGCTCGGCCGCCACCGGGGCGCTTCCCTCGGAGCGGAAAAGCTTATAGCCGATGGCGATCAGAACCGCCCCGAGCGCCAGCGCCGTGGTCAGGCCCGCGATCATCATCATCCGCCGTACCCGCGCAAACAAGGCGGCCTGTTCGGGGGTCGGTTCGGGCAGGGCGGTTTCGGTCATGCAACACTCGGTTTTTCGGAAGGCTCAATCGTGAACGATTCGTCGCAACATCTGCTGGAAGTGGTCGTGGCCGGCGACGAGGGCTCGTCGCGGCTCGACCGCGTGCTGGCGGCGCGCTGCCCCGAATTGTCGCGGTCGCGGCTGAAGGTCCTGATCCTGGACGGCCGCGTCGCAATCGCCGGCAGCGCGGTGCGCGACCCCGCTTATCATGCGAGCCCGGGCGAGACGATCACAATCGACGTGCCGCCGCCGGTGGCGCCGGAGCCGCAGGGTGAGGCGATCGCGCTCGACATCGTCCATGAGGACGACGACCTGATCGTCATCAACAAGCCGCGCGGCCTGGTGGTGCACCCGGCCGCCGGCCACGAGACAGGAACCCTGGTCAACGCCTTGATCGCGCATTGTGGCGCGTCGCTGTCCGGGATCGGCGGGGTGCGGCGGCCCGGCATCGTGCACCGGCTCGACAAGGACACCACCGGCCTGATGGTGGTGGCCAAGAACGACAAGGCGCACCAGTCGCTGAGCGCCCAGTTCGCCGATCACGGCCGCACCGGGGAACTGCGGCGCGGCTATTACGCCTTCGTCTGGGGCGTGCCGAGCCGCGCCCGGGGCACCATCGAGGCGCCGATCGACCGCCACCCCTATGCACGCGAGAAGATGGCGGTGCGCGACGGCGGCCGTGAGGCGATCACCCATTGGGAGGTGCTGCAGACCTTCACGGGGCGCAGCGGCGGCGAGGTGGTGTCGCTGATCGCCTGCCAGCTCGAAACCGGCCGGACCCACCAGATTCGCGTCCACCTAGCGCATCTCGGCCACCCGCTTCTCGGCGACGAAGTCTACGGGCCGCACTTCAAGACCAAGGCCAGCCAGCTCACGCCGGAAGCCCGCGCCGTGCTGGCCGAGCTGGGCCGGCAAGCGCTGCATGCGTATCTTTTGGTGCTCGAACACCCGTCTACCGGCGTCGTCCTGGAGTGGGAATCCGCCCTGCCGGCCGACCTGAGCCGCCTCAGGGCCGCCCTGTCGGCGACGGAATGACGCACTCAGGTCAGAAAACGGTAAGCATTTCAGCGCGTTGTTTATACGTCACAGTCAAGTGACAAGACCGTAACTAAACTTGCACGACTAACCTCGTGTATATTGCAGGTGCGTTGGGATGGCTCAACGCGGAACATCGCAGGCCGGTCGGCTTTAGGAGAGCGACCCGTCTGCCAAGCCGCCCGCGGATCGGGGGCTTGAAACCACTGGAGGGCGCTGATGGCCCGTGCAGCTACGTTACCCGTTCTCAACGGTGAATCCGGCCTCGCTCGGTATCTGGCGGAAATCCGCAAGTTCCCGATGCTCGAGCCCGAGCAGGAATACATGTTCGCCAAGCGCTGGCGCGAACACGATGATCGCGACGCCGCGCATCAGCTCGTGACCAGCCACCTTCGGCTCGTGGCGAAGATCGCCATGGGCTATCGCGGCTACGGCCTGCCGATCTCCGAAGTCGTTTCGGAAGGCAATGTCGGCCTGATGCAGGCGGTGAAGCGGTTCGAGCCCGATAAAGGCTTCCGCCTCGCCACCTACGCGATGTGGTGGATCAAGGCATCGATTCAAGAGTACATTCTGCGTTCTTGGTCGCTCGTGAAGATGGGCACCACCGCGAACCAGAAGAAGCTGTTCTTCAATCTGCGCAAGGCGAAGAGCAAGATCTCGGCGCTCGACGAGGGTGATCTGCATCCCGATCAGGTCAAACTGATCGCCACCCGCCTCGGCGTCGGCGAGCAGGACGTGATCGACATGAACCGCCGCCTCGGCGGCGACGCTTCGCTCAACGCGCCGATTCGCGACGACGGCGAACCCGGCGAATGGCAGGACTGGCTGGTCGATCAGTCGCCCAATCAGGAAGCCGTGATGGCCGAGCACGAAGAGCTCGATCATCGCCGCCGTGCCCTGACCGGCGCGATCGGCGTGCTCAACCCGCGCGAACGGCGGATCTTCGAGGCGCGCCGCCTCGCCGACGAGCCGATGACGCTGGAAGACCTTGCCGCCGAGTTCGGCGTGTCGCGCGAGCGCGTCCGCCAGATCGAGGTGCGGGCGTTCGAGAAGGTGCAGAGCGCCGTCAAGGGCACCATCGCCCGCCAGGAGCAGGCCGCGCTGGAAGCCGCGCACTAATCACTTCCGGCGCCGACCAACGACGACGAACCCCGCCCTCGCCGGCGGGGTTTTTGTTTGTGCCGAGTGATGGGCAATGCCCATCCACTCGTCATGCCCGCGCTTGTCGCGGGCATCCACGCCTTCAGGCCTTGCAACGGTCAAGGCGTGGATAGCCGGAACGAGTCCGGCCATGACGAGGCAAGCATTCGCCCGGTCGCGGCTCAGGCGCGCTTGGCGGTGCCGGTGACGAGGCCGGTCTGGCCGGTGACCGGATCGGTGACCACGGTGCGGATCGAGGCGGTGTCGTTCTTGCCGAGCGCAAACTTGGTATCGCCGACCCGGAACGAGCCGTCCTTGATCAGCACGCTCTGATACTTCACCGTGCCTTCGCTCTGATACTTCACCTGGGCGCGGAAGCCCTTCACATCCGTGACAGTGATCGAGAATTTCTTGGTGTTCGAATAGGTGCCGTTCCACGTGCCCTGATAGTCCTTTGGATCGACATTGACGTATTTGGTGTTCGACGGCGTCTGCAGCGCCGCGGAGGTGTAACCCGACGCCAAGACGCTCATGATGTCGGCCATTGCACGGCTCCCATGGCGAGTCTTGGCAGCCACTCCACACCGCAACGGGTTAACAACGTGTTAAGCGATGCCGCCCGGCGGCTCGCTTGCGCCGATCCGCCCCGCTTCCCAGCCGATCATCGCCTGTTTGCGGGTCAGGCCCCAGTGATAGCCGGTCAGCGCGCCGCCTTTGCCGAGCGCGCGGTGGCACGGGACCACGAAGGAAATCGGATTCTTGCCGACCGCCGCCCCGACCGCCCGCGAGGCTTTCGGAGACGCGATCCGATGGGCGATGTCCGAGTAGCACAGCGCCTTGCCCATCGGGATCTTCAGCAGCGTCTGCCACACCCGCACTTCGAAATCGGTGCCGATCAGCACCACGCGCAGCGGCTGCTCGGCGCGCCATTGCGCCGGGTCGAACACGCGCGCGGCGAAAGGTGCCGTGAAGGCCTGATCGGCCAAACAAGTCGCGCGCGGCCAGCGCTGCTGCAGATCTACGAACGCGGCCTGCTCGCCGCCCGGATCGGCGAACGCGAGCCCGGCGAGGCCGCGGTCCGAGGCGATCACAACCGCGGTGCCGAACGGCGACGGATGGAAGCCGTAGCGCAGCGTCAGCCCGGCGCCGCCGCTCTTCCACTCGCCCGGCGACATCGCCTCGTGGGTGACGAACAGATCGTGCAGCCGGCCGGGGCCGGACAGGCCGGATTCCAGCGCCGCATCGAGCACGCTGGCGGAATCGCGTAGCAGGCTCTTGGCATGGTCGAGCGTCAGCGCCTGCATGAAGGCCTTCGGCGTCAGCCCGGCCCAGCGGCGGAACAGATGGTGCAGTTCGTCGGGCGTCAGCCCGGCCGCGTCGGCGATCGCCTCGACGGTCGGCTGCGCCTTCCACTTCTGCGAAATGAACGCGATGGCGCGGCGAACGCAGTCGTAGTCGGCCAGCGCGGCGTCGCGCGGGCCGGGCTTGGCGAGGATGTGGTCGGAGACGGCGAGGTTCATCATGCGGCCGATGATACAAGCCGCAGCGCCCGCAGCCACCCGCTTTCCGGCCTCAGTTGTACACCGGGCCGCGCCGCGCGGCATCCAGCGCGGCGCCCAACGCATTGGCGAAGCTCGCCTTCTCGTCGGCACCCAGGAAGCTCGCGATGCTGACGCGGCGGCCTGAGGAGACCAGATACAATTGCTCGATGCCGAATTCGGCATGCACGATCTTTTCCAGCCGGACCCAGAGCGGGTTCAGCACCCACTCCACCACCTGGCCGCGATGCGACGTGCGGCGGATCCGTAACTCGTTGGGCGTGATGGAGATTTCCTCGCTGGCGCGGCCCCGCGCGAACGTCACCCGGAACGCGACGTAGATGGCCAGCAGGTCGAGGCCGAAGAAACCGAACACCGGCCAGGCGCCCATCATCCAGAAGCCGATGCCGGCCGCGAAGCTGATCGTGCCGAAAAATCCCATCAGCACCAGAAAAGCCTTGTGACTCAAGGCGCGATGCGGCTTGAGCAGCGCCGAAAACAGTTTCGGTTGCACCCGATCCGGATCAAGATCGCTGTCTGTGATCATCGCGGAATATTATACCTCATCCATGCCCAAAACCACTCGCCGCATCGCCGCCCCCGCCGCCCCCAAATCCGCCAAAAAACCCGTCCCAGGTCTTGAGGCAAACCTGAGGCAGCCAAAAAAGCTTGCGGCAAAGTCGGGGCAGACCGCGAAGCGGCCCAAACCACCCCGCCGCTGGACCGCCGCCGAGGTCCATGAGGCCTTCGGTCGCTTCGCCAAGGCCAACCCGGAGCCGAAGGGCGAGCTCGAACACGTCAACCCGTTCACCCTGCTGGTCGCCGTGGTGCTGTCGGCGCAGGCGACCGACGCCGGCGTCAACAAGGCGACGCGGAGCCTGTTCGCGATCGCCGATACGCCGGCCAAGATGCTGGCGCTCGGCGAGGAGCGGGTGCGCGAGGCGATCAAGACCATCGGCTTGTTTCGCACCAAGGCCAGGAACGTGATTGCGCTGTCGCAAAAACTGATATCCGACTTTGGTGGACAAGTACCAAGTACGCGCGAAGAGCTGGAGACGCTGCCGGGCGCCGGGCGCAAGACCGCCAACGTGGTGCTCAACATGGCGTTCGGCCAGCCCACCATGGCGGTCGATACGCATGTATTCCGCGTCGGCAACCGCACCGGCATGGCGCCGGGCGACACGCCGCTCGCGGTCGAGCTCGGGCTCGAGAAGGTGATCCCGCCGGAGTACATGCAGCACGCCCATCACTGGCTGATCCTGCACGGCCGCTACACCTGCCTGGCCCGCAAGCCGCGCTGCGAGGTGTGCCTGATCAACGATCTGTGCCG
The DNA here is from genome assembly GCF_022271405.1 of Rhodopseudomonas infernalis. GTDB lineage: Bacteria > Pseudomonadota > Alphaproteobacteria > Rhizobiales > Xanthobacteraceae > Rhodopseudomonas > Rhodopseudomonas infernalis. The sequence goes on from NZ_JAJNAL010000027.1 coordinate 34,774, forward strand.
CTGGCCGGAGAAGACGTTGAGTTAGTTCGCAGGCCTCTCCGTCATTGCGAGCGAAGCGAAGCAATCCACGCCGCGCGCTCTGCGCTGGATTGCTTCGTCGCTCCGCTCCTCGCAATGACGGGGATGGGCGTGTCTGGACTAACTACTTCATCATCGCCTTGACGTCGTCGCGCAGCGCTTGCCGCGACGGGTCGTCGGCGTAGAACATGTGGCCGCCCGGATAGACGATCAGGCTGACGCGGTTCTGCGCCAGGGTCGGCGGCAGCTGGTCGAGCACGATCTGGTTGCCGAAATACGGCGCGGCGAGATCGTACAGGCCGCCGGTGACCAGCACGCGCAGCTTCGGGTCGACCGCGAGGATCTGGCGCAGCTGCGTGACCGATTCGACCGGATGCCGGCCGCGGCCGAAGTCCCATTGGCCGGCGACCGCGCCGTTGAGCAGCTGATAGGAGCCGCTCGGCCGCCAGTTCAGCTTGTTGCGGGTGAGGTCGACCGCCGCGCTGGTCAGCGGCGCGATCAGCGCGTCGGCGGAGGGATCGCCGAACTGGCCGTCGCTGGAATCCGGAAACGGATCGAGCCCCTGCACCGAGCCGTCGAACCGGCCGGTGACCTTGCCGCTGGCGCGGGCGAACTCGCGCTGGAATTCGGACGTATCGAACCGTCCCGCGAGCCGGCGCGTGACCGTCTTGTCGATGCCGGTCAGCACCGAGACGCGGTCCGACAGCCGCGTGGTGGCGTCCTGATCGGCCTCGCCCTTAAGCAGATCCGCCAGATACTCGCCGCGCGCGTAAGCCTCGACGTCGGCCATCGCGGCGCGGGTGACGGGCCCCTTCTGCTGCCGCGCCACCGCCGCCATGCTGGGCAGCCGGGTGACGTATTGCAGCAGGCTCGACCCGGAGAGTTCGCGGAAATCCATCACCGGCGACACCAGGATCAGGCCCTTGACGCCGATGCCCTGCTTGGTCTGGAGGTCGCGCACCACGCGCGGGCCGCGGATGCCGCCATAGCTTTCGCCGGCGACGTATTTCGGCGACAGCAGCCGGTCGTTGGCTTCGAGCCAGCGGCGGATCACCAGCGACAGCGCCGCGATGTCGCCCTCGACCGAATAGAACCGCTTACGGACGTCCTCGCCGTCGGCGACGAAGCGGCTGTAGCCGGTGCCGACCGGATCGATGAAGACGAGGTCGGTGAAATCGAGCCAGGTCTCGGCGTTCGGCAGCAGCGCCGGCGTTGCCGAGGCCGACGCCGCCTCGCCCGCCATCGGCAGCCGCCACGGTCCGGCGGCGCCGAGCTGCAGCCACGCCGAGGACGCGCCCGGCCCGCCATTGAACAGGAACGTCACCGGCCTGGTCCGCGCATCGGCGGTGTCGAGCCGATAGGTCGTCGTGGCGATATCGGCCTGCGGCTCGTTCTTGTCGTTGAACAGCCGGATGGTGCCGGCGGTGGCGGTGAAGGCGAGGCTGCGGCCGGGCAGCGCCAGCGTGTGCTTGGTGATGGAGTCGGGCGGGAGGCGATGCTGGTCGGCCTCCGCCGCTTTGCCTTGCGCAGTGACTGTCGCCGGCTTGGCCGGCGAGGCGTCCTGCGCATGCAGCGGCGCAAGCGACGGCGTGGCAATCAGCATCCCCAGCAACGCGGCGCGACAGAACCCGAGCGACTTCACCATGCGGCCTCCTTGAGCATCCCCTCGCCGTCTGACGGGCAAGCGAGACAAATTGTTTCCAAGGAGAGATGCCGCCGAACTACGTCGGTTTAGCGACGGGGCGGACCACACCCACCACCGTCATCCCCCGCGCATGCGGGGGATCCAGTATGGCAGAGCGCTGGTCGTGAGAAGCTGACGCTCTGCAATACTGGGTCGCCCGGACGAGCCGGGCGATGACGTGGTTGGTGGGGATAGCGCGTCCATCAACAGCGGCGACAATGAGGGTTGCGCGGAGTGCTGCTCACTCCGCCGCCGCCACCATCCGCGGCAGCAGGCCGGACTCGCGGGCCAGTTCGGTCATCAGGCCGGCGACGTCGTGCGGGCGTTCTTCGTGGGCGAGGTGGCCGAGGCCCTGCATCACGTCGACGCGGGCGCCGGGGACGATCGCCTGCACGCGGGTGGCATCCTTGGCGGCGATGGTCTTGTCGTTGCTGCCGGCGATCAGCAGCAGCCTCGGCGCGAGCTGCGGCAACTCGGCCGCCAGTTCTTCGAGCCGCCAGCTCGCCATCATCCGGATCGCCGCCGCCACATGCCCGGGGCTGCCGACCAGACGGCGATAATACTCGACGCCGGCCGGATCGACCGACGAGCCGGTGTCGGCGATCATCCGCTCGACCATGCCGGGATTGCGGGCGAACCGCGCCACCAGCCGCGGCACCAGCGCAGTGGTCGCCAGCATCCGCGCCAGCGGCAGCATGTAGCGGCTGGCAGTGCCGCCGATCGGCAGCAGCGCGGCATTGAGCCCGACCAGCGCGGCCGGATCGATGCTGCCGTCGAGGCACATCCGGGCCGCCACCGCGGCGCCGGCCGAATGCCCCGCCACCATCACGGGCCGATGCCCGAGCCCGCGCAGCAGCGCCGCGAGGTCCTGCGCCATCGCGGCCATCGACATCCGGCACGCATGTGGCGTGTCGGTGAAGCCGTGGCCGGGCAGGTCGGGCGCCACCACGGTGAAGTGCTCGGCCAGCAGCGGCGCCAGCATGCGCCACGAATGCGTCGCCGCGCCGGTACCGTGGAGTAGCAGCAGCACCGGGCCGCGACCCATCTGCTGCACGTGCCAACGCAGGCCCCCGGCATGCACGAAGGCGCTCGCCGCGCGGTGCGGCCAGTCGCGGCCCTGCACGGCCCAGTCCGGCTTGGCAAGCGACGCGGCAAAGGATTCGCCGAGCGGATGATTGTCGTTGAGGGCGTGCTGCATACCGTCGGTCTCGTTGTTGCGCCGATGGCAACATCGCCGGCGCAGGCTGTCAAACGCCGGACACGGCCGCGGTTCCAGCGGCGCGAGGGTTTATCTCAGCGCTGGTAACTAATTAGGGCTGGGGTGCGCGGCGCTGCGCGCGCTCAGGGACGCGGACGGCTGCTACGCACTGCCGATTGACACTCTGCGTCAGCTTGGCGAGACACACCGCGGCCGCGGCCGGGTGGTGCTGACGCGGGCTCCTGACGAAAACTGTCCACGCGTGATGACAAGCGTGAAATCGTCCGTGATAGGCCCGGTTTGTGGTTTGAAGCGTGCGAATGCAGCCCAATATCATTCGCAAACGAGCACTCGCAGCGACTCACCGGCGATCCGGCCGTGGTGTTACTCGCCAGCTTCGCTGCGCGCTCGGCTCGAACGGAGAGCCTCGCGATGAAGATATCCCATTTTGCCAACTTCGTCCTGATGATCGTCGGCGGCGCCGCGCAGGAAGTCGCCCATGCGGTGAAGCGTCGCTTCGGCGGGGCGCGCGACAAGTAAGCGCCTCGGTGCCGTTTCCTGAAGCGTCAGGCGCGGAGCGCGCCTGTGAAGGGCTGCTACGAAGAGGATGGATTGCCGGGTCAAGCCCGGCAATGACGGATGAGTGTGCGGGCAGGGCGCGAATCCGTCCCGAGCGGTGTTCTTTGTAGCTTGCTAGCCCGTCGTCACACGCCGCCGATCATCCGGTGCGATGAGTTCGGGGCGGGAGCCGGACAGGCGCTTGTGCAGATGCACCATGAAGGCCATGCCGAACAGCGGCGTCGCCAGATTGACGATCGGGATCGACACGAAGGCGGCGATGATCAGGCCGCCGATGAACACCGTGGTGCCGTGCTCGCGGCGCATCGCCTTGGCCTCGGCGGCGGGGCGGAAGCGCATCGCGGCGAGTTCGAAATATTCGCGGCCGAGCAGCCAGCCTGTGGCGACGAAGAACACGATCACGCCCGCGCCGGCGAACAGCAGGAATGGCAGCGCGACCAGATACACCAGGATGGTGAGCAGCGCCGTCTTGATGGTTTCGATCGCCGCGATGCCGACCGGTAGCGCCACGCCGGGCTCCTCGTTCGGATAGTATTGGCGCTCGACATGCTCGGCGGCCTCGTCGACGAAGATGCCGGCGACCAAGGAGGTCACCGCCGGCATCAGGAACACCGCGCCGACCACGATGCCGAGCCCGGCCGCGATCGACACCACCCAGGACAGGATATGCAGCGGCGTCTGAAAGCCGCCGAGCGCGGTCTCGGCCCACAGCTCGCTGGAGGTCGCCAGCCAGCTCAGCAGCCGCTGCAGCCCGATCGCCGCCACGGCGATCAGCGCCAGCGCAAACCCGATCGAGCGCCACAGAATGGAGCGCATCGGCGGCGACAAAATCTGGGTCAGCGCCTTGATGGCGGCATCGAGCATGGGGAGTCCTCGTCCGGAAATCAGCCTCGAACAGGTAGAGGGGGCGATCGGGTTCGGCAAGGGCGAGAGGGTTCGTTTGGTCCGATGGCACTTCCTCTCCCCGTCATGCCCGGCCTTGTGCCGGGCATCCACGCCTTGCGGGGCCAACGGCAGTGAAGGCGTGGATGGCCGGGACAAGCCCGGCCATGACGGAGGCTGTGCGGGAGGTGAGGATGGTTTCGAGCGCTGACGTCAGCGACGACACGACCGCATCTACGCCCGCAGCCGCCGTGCCGCGGGGTAGTTCATCACCCGAGGCACCTTGCCGGCGCGAAGGGCCTGCTGCATGCCTTGCCAGTACTCGGCCTGCAGCAGTTCCGGATGCGCGTCGCGGAAGACGCGGCGCAACGACGGGTCGTCGATGCGCAGGCCCTCGAGCATGTCTGAAGGACGGAACACGACGCCGTCCTCGAACTCGACGCGGGGCTCGTCAGGGCTGCGGACCTTGACGTCGGTCAGCGGCTCGACCGCGTCGTAGTCGAACAGATACACCTTGCGGATGCGGCTGACGCCGTAGTTGCGGCCGTCGAGATCCTTGTTGAAAATGTCGGCGGCTGCGTTGTTCTTGATGCAGTCGCCGAGATTGATCACCGCGGCGCGGGCATCGACTTGCCTCGCGGTCGACAGATACAGCGGCAGCGGCGTCAGCTTGATCTGCACGATCAGATGCCGGAACACCAGCGCGCCGCGCTCCATCGTCACCGTGCCGATGCCGGCCTCGAGCAGCTCGTCGAGCAGGTCGGGCGCGAACATCGTGCGGTCGAGCTTGACGTTGGAATAGATGATGTTGTCGAGCATCGAGCCGGCGCGGTCGATCTCGTGCACCAGATTGTATTTGCGCAGCACCGCGTCGAGACCGTCGAAGTAGTCGAACTTGTAGTCGTCGGTCGGGTGGTCGCGGATGATCTTCAGCACATAGGCCGAGGACGGCATGGTGAAGGCGATCGCCACCGTACCCTTGAAGCCCGGCGCGGTGGCGAGGCGCTCCTTGGTCCTATGATGCTCGGCGAGGATCTCGGTCATCACCGCGACCTTGCCGAGATGATGGAAGCCGATGCAGGAATATTGCGTGCCGAGCGGACGCTTCGGCATCAGCTCATAGAGCAGCCGCGCCAGCTCGTGATAATGCGGGTTGGTGGCGTGGTAGTTGGCCAGCGTCGATGAGAACGCGAATTGCAGCTCGTCGGCGTCGGTGAGCACGGCGTCGACCACGAGGCCGCCGTCCTCGTTGAGCAGCGCGATCAGCAGCGGGATGCTGCGCATCGGCCTGTCGGCCTGGTCGCGAAGTTTGACACGGCCGATCAGGCAGGCGCCGCGATTGCGGAAGAAGCCGGACTGGGCAATCTCAATCCGTGCAGGTTCGCCGTCGCGCGGGCCGAGCGGCTCCAGCGCAGCCTGAAGGGCGGCGGCCGCCAGCGCTGCGTCGCCATCCAGATCCCGCCACGGCGCATCCAGACCGGCGCCCGCGAGGATGTCGCGGATCACCGCCGGCCGGATCGGCAACGTCGTCACGGTGGCGGACAGGATGGCTGCGGACGACGCCGGCGGACGGGCCGCCGGGCCGGAATCGTAGGACACCGGCCGCCACTCGTCGCCCACCAGCTTGCGGCGCAGCGAATGCCAGAACGCGAAGGCGAAGTCGGCCTCGTAGCGGCCGGCGATCGCCGCCAGCAGCTCGGCCTCGGCGCGGGCCCACAGCTGCTCGTCCTTGACGAGCTCCGGCAGCCCGGCCTTCAGCGGCGGGACCAGCTGGTCGATGCAGGTGGTGTAGAGCCCGATGCGGACCTTCGACAGCCGCACCGTCAGGGCCCAGTCGCGGGCCTCGAACGCTGCCTTGGCGAGCGCCGGAATTTTCCGCGACACCGCGTAGTAATGATCGAACGCTTCGAGCACCAGCCGCGCCAGAATGCGCGCCTGATCGTCCGGATCGTCGCCGCGCACCAGCGCGTCGAGCAGATCGGCATCCGGCTCGGCGATGCGAGTGGCAAGGTCGATCTCGGGAGAGAGCGGGTGCGTGCTGGCGATCATCGCCGGATGATGCGCCGGATCGGCAGGCGGCAGTGTGATCTGTCGCAAATAGATATCGTCCGTCCGGAACCGATGGCACGAGCACGAGCTCGCATCGGGCAATAAATTCGGTCTTGCCAAATACGAACAATTCGGGAACATTGGCGGCGAGGGCATGATGAAAATTGCAGGACTTTTCGCTGGAATCGGAGGGCTCGAGCTCGGTCTTCATCGGGCTGGGCACGAGACAGTGATCCTGTCCGAGATCTGGCAACCGGCCGGTGCAGTGCTGGAGCATCGCTTCAAGGGCTTACCGAACGTCGGTGATGTCGCGACGTTGACGTCGCTGCCCTCCGAAGTCGAGCTGATGACGGCCGGCTTTCCCTGCCAGGATCTCAGCCAGGCCGGCAAGACCGCCGGGATCAAGGGCGGCAAGTCGGGGCTGGTGACGCATGTTTTCCGGCTGATCGATCGCAGTCGGCCGAAATGGGTACTGCTGGAAAACGTCTCGTTCATGCTCCGCCTCGACGGCGGTAGTGCAATGACCCGGCTGGTCTCCGAATTCGAAAGTCGCGGATATCGCTGGGCCTATCGCGTCGTGAACTCGCTGAGCTTCCTGCCACACCGGCGCGCCCGCGTGTTCTTTCTCGCAAGCATCGAGGGCGATCCGGCCGATGTTCTGCTGGTCGACGATGCGGTGCCTGACCAGCTTCAGACCAATCTCCAAAGCCACGCGCACGGGTTCTATTGGACCGAGGGCACGCGCGGCCTGGGATGGGCGCCCGACTGCGTGCCGACGCTCAAGAACGGCTCCACGGTGGGGATTCCATCGCCCCCGGCGATCCTGATGCCCAACGGTGAGATTGTGACGCCGGATATCCGCGACGCCGAGCGGCTTCAGGGACTTCCCGCCGATTGGACCAAACCGGCCGAGAAGGTCGCCCGGGCTTCGTTTCGATGGTCGCTGGTCGGCAACGCCGTCAGCAAGCCGATCGCGGCTTGGATTGGACAACGGTTGAACGCGCCCGGAACATACGACCGATTGCGCGACGGCGGCCGCGTCGTCAGCGGCAACTGGCCCAAAGCGGCGCGGTCCGACGGCAAACTCTGCTGTGAAGTCGCGATCTCCGAATTTCCGAAATGGGCGAAGCGACCGAACCTTCAGGACTTCCTGCGCTACGAGCCGAAACTCTTGTCGGCCCGCGCCACGGCCGGGTTTTTGTCTCGGATCGAGAAAAGCAGCTTGCGGTTCGTGCCGGGCTTCAAGGATAGGGTGCGATCTCATCTCGATCATATCCGAGCCATTGACGCCTTCGTCCAGGAAGGCCGCACACTGCTTGCCGCCGAATGAGTTCGACCGCCTGCGAGACGCCGGTCGACCCCATGCGGTCGGCCTTGATGCGGCGGGTTCGGCAAAAGGGTACGCAGGCGGAGGACGACGTCGCCGACGTGCTGCGTGAACTGGGCTTGCGCTTCCGACGAAACGTGCGGACGCTCCCCGGCTCACCCGATTTTGCCAACAAGACCCACCATTGGGCGATATTCGTCAACGGCTGCTTCTGGCATCGTCACCAGGGATGCCGTCGGACGACGACGCCGACCCGCAATCGGGAGTTCTGGCTGGCCAAGTTCGCCGCGAACGTCAAGCGTGACGGGGTCAAGGCGCGCTTGCTGCGTACGATGGGGTTCAGGGTGGTGACGATCTGGGAATGCGAAACACGGGACCTCGGGAAGGTCCGGAAGCGGCTGAAGCCGATCGTAGACTCTCGATGAAGACTCGTATCCGACCACCCATTTCCGAAGACATCGACAGTATCGCGACCGAGCTTCGTTACGCTGGTGATCGCGAGATGATCGCATCCGTCAACGAAAAGGTCACCGAGTTCGTCAAGAATCTCGATATTCCTCCAGAGTACCGAAGCTACATCGAATTCGGACGCGCCGTGAAGCACCGCTTCGCGCATCGGCTCTCCACGTGCCTCGCACAAAAGATCGCCGAAGGATTGAGGCCGAGATTTCGCGGCATTCTACCCGACGAAACCGGAGCCAAGCACGAGTCGCGGTCGGCCTCGGCGAGCGGAATGAAGAAGCTCGATGTCAACTACTCGAATGCGCAAATCGGACTGGGGCTCGGCGTCTCGGTCAAGACGTTGAATTTCCGTGACGAAGGAACGGGCCGGTTCACCAAGAACGTGAAGCGTCTCGACGGAGAGCTGAGGGCGGAAGCGCAAGACTATCACCAGAGACAACCGTACGCAGTGCTTGCTGCCTTGGTATTCATGCCGGGAGAAGCCGCGCGCGACAGCCAGAGCAGGTCGAGCCTACGCCACGCTTGGGAGGTGTTCGAGCGCCGTACGGGGCGACGGTCGACCAACGACGATCCGAGTAGATTCGAACGCATGTGGCTTTGCGTGTATGAAACAACCCCGGAGGCGTTCGGCAGCTGTCGGTGTTTCAATGTCGAGAACGAATTTCCGAGTACAGGTATTCCCGACGTTGCTACGACCCTGTCGAATGTCCTTCTGGAGATCGAAGCGGAATTCAACGCGCGCAATAAATCGCGTTGACGCCCCCTCAGCTATCCACCTTCAGCGCCGCAATAAACGCCTCCTGCGGAATATCCACCTTGCCGAACTGGCGCATCTTTTTCTTGCCCTCCTTCTGCTTCTCCAGAAGTTTGCGCTTTCGGGTGATGTCGCCGCCGTAGCATTTGGCGGTGACGTCCTTGCGCAGGGCGCGGACGGTTTCGCGGGCGATGACCTTGCCGCCGATCGCCGCCTGGATCGGGATCTGGAACATGTGCGGCGGGATCAGCTCTTTCATCTTTTCGACCATGGCGCGGCCGCGGCCTTCGGCGCGGGTGCGGTGCACCAGCATCGACAGCGCGTCGACCGGCTCGGCGTTGACGAGGATCTGCATCTTGACCAGATCGGCCGGCTTGTAGTCGGTGAGATGATAGTCGAACGAGGCGTAGCCCTTCGACACGCTCTTGAGGCGGTCGTAGAAGTCGAACACCACTTCGTTGAGCGGCAGTTCGTACTTCACCATCGCGCGGGCGCCGACGTAGGTCAGCTCTTTCTGATTGCCGCGGCGGTCCTGGCACAGCTTCAGCACCGAGCCCAGATACTCGTCGGGCGTCAGGATCGTCGCCTCGATCCACGGCTCGTCGATCTGGGCGATCTTGACCACGTCCGGCATGTCGACCGGATTGTGGATCTCGATCTCGGAGCCGTCGGTGAGCTTCATGTGATAGATGACGCTCGGCGCGGTCGCGATCAGATTGAGATCGAACTCGCGGCTGAGCCGCTCCTGAATGATCTCCAGATGCAGCAATCCTAGGAAGCCGCAGCGGAAGCCGAAGCCTAGGGCGGCCGAGGTCTCCATCTCGAACGAGAAGCTCGCATCGTTGAGGCGCAGCTTGCCCATCGCGGCGCGCAGCGTTTCGAAATCGTCGGCGTCGACCGGGAACAGGCCGCAGAACACCACCGGGATCGCCGGCTTGAAGCCCGGCAGCATGTCGGTGATCGGCTTCTTGTCGTCCGTGATGGTATCACCGACGCGGGTGTCGGCGACTTCCTTGATGCCGGCGGTGATGAAGCCGATCTCGCCGGGGCCGAGTTCGTCGACCGTGGTCATCTTCGGCGTGAAGTAGCCGACGCGTTCCAGATCATAGGCCGCATTGGTGCCCATCATCCGGATGCGCTGGCCCTTCCGCATCACGCCGTCGACGATCCGCACCAGCACCACGACGCCGAGATAGACGTCGTACCAGCTATCCACCAGCAGCGCCTTGAGCTGGGCGTCGCGGTCGCCCTTCGGCGGCGGCAGGCGGGTGACGATGGCTTCCAGCACATCGGGCACGCCGATGCCCGTCTTTGCCGAGATCATCACCGCGTCGGAGGCGTCGAGCCCGATCACGTCCTCGATCTGCTGCTTGACCTTGTCGGGCTCGGCGGCCGGCAGATCGACCTTGTTGAGCACCGGCACGATCTCGTGGCCGGCGTCGAGCGCGTGATAGACGTTGGCGAGCGTCTGCGCCTCGACGCCCTGCGAGGCGTCGACCACCAGCAGCGAGCCCTCGCAGGCGGCCAGCGACCGCGACACCTCGTAGGCGAAGTCGACGTGGCCGGGGGTGTCCATCAGGTTGAAGATGTAGGCCTTCCCGTCCTTGGCGCGGTAGTTCAGGCGCACGGTCTGCGCCTTGATGGTGATGCCGCGCTCGCGCTCGATGTCCATCGAATCGAGCACCTGCTCCTTGCCGGCCATTTCACGGTCGGACATGCCGCCGGTGATCTGGATCAGGCGGTCGGCGAGCGTCGACTTGCCATGGTCGATATGGGCGACGATGGAGAAGTTGCGGATGTTGTCGAGGGGAGCGGTGGCCATGGTCGCGAGATAGCACCCGGACTCCGGCCCGGCAAGGCGAACGGAAGGCGCAACCGCCCGAAAAACCGCCGCTTTTGGCGCGCTTGACGGGAGCCGGCGAACCCGGTGATGTCCGCCGCCCATGCCTCGAGCCCAGGGTTCGGATGACTTCGCTTGCCACCTCCCGCGCCCCGTCGCTGATCGATCGCTGGATCGAGGCGCTGCTCGATCCGCAGCGGCAGGAGCGCTCCGTCGCGCTGTCGCTGGCCGTGTATACGGCGATCTGGACCGCCTACCGGATGATCGCCACCTGGCCGCGCGATGTCCATGCCGACGTCTCCGAGCTGTATGGCTGGTCGCGGCATCTGGCGTTCGGCTATGACAAGCACCCGCCGTTCTCGGCGCTGGTCACCCGCGCCTGGTTCAGCGTGGTGCCGGTGTCCGACGTCACGTTCCATCTCTTGGCAACCGTCAACATCGCGCTGACGCTGTACATCGCCTGGCGGACGATGCGGCGCTATCTCGCCCCCGAGAAGGCGCTGTTCGGGCTGGCGCTGCTCACCTTCGTGCCGTTCTTCAATTTCATCGCGCTGAAATACAACGCCAATGCGGTGCTGCTGCCGCTGTGGGCGCTGACGATCTACGGCTTCCTGCGGGCGTTCGAGGCGCGCGGCTGGCTGTGGCCGGCGCTGGCCGGGCTGTTCGCCGGCGCCTCGATGCTGGGCAAATACTGGTCGATCGTGCTGGTCGGCGCGCTCGGGCTCGGCGCGCTGCTGGATCCGCGGCGGGGGCGGTTCTTTGCCTCACCGGCGCCGTGGCTGATGATCCTGGTCGGCGGTCTGGTGCTGGCGCCGCATCTCGCCTGGCTGGTGGCGCACCGGTTTCCGTCGTTCGCCTATGCGGCCGCGCATGAATCCGATGGCTTCGTCCATAACCTGCGCGACACGCTCGGCTATCTGGCCGGCTGCGTCGGCTATGCGGGGCTGGCGCTGATCGTCTGGGCGGCGCTGCTGCGGCCATCGCGGGCGGCGCTGGCCGACAGCGCCTGGCCGGCCGATCCGCAACGCCGGCTGATCGTCACCATCCAGCTGCTGATGCTGGCGGCGCCGGCGCCGGTGGCGCTCGCCACCGGGGTGCGCATCGTGCCGCTGTGGACGATGCCGGCCTTCACGCTGCTGCCGATCGTGCTGCTGTCGTCGCCGCTGATCGCGGTCGGCCGCGACGCGCTGCGCAGCGTGCTGATCGGCGCGGCCGCGCTGGCGCTGGCAATTCTCGCCGCGGCGCCGGGCGTGGCGGTGGTGATCCACACCACGAGCCCGCCGGAGCCGTTCGAATACGCCTCGCTGCTCGCCGACGACATCGCCAAGCAGTGGGGACGCCACAGCAGCCAGCCGATCGGCCTGGCGGCGGGCGAGACCGTGCTGGCCGCGAACACGGCGTATTATCTGCGCACCGATACGCGGGCGTTCGAGACCTCGGACATCGCGGCGCTGAAGGCAGAGATCACGACACGCGGCGGCGCGCTGGTGTGTTCGGCGGCCGATCAGCCGTGCCTGGCGATCGCCGAGCAGATCGTGGCGGGACAGAACCAGATCCTGCGCAGCAAGGTGTGGCTCAGCCGGCCGCTGTTCGGCATCGCCGGCGGCACCGTGCAGGACGTGTTCTTTCTGGTGCTGCCGGAGGCGGGCGCAGGGAAGTAAGCGGCGACCTCACCGACGTTCCGTCATGGCCGGGCTCGTCCCGGCCATCCACGCCTTTAGCTGCGGATCGGCCGTGAAGGCTGGATGCCCGCGACAAGCGCAGGCATGACGAGAGTGAGGAGATTATTCTTCTTCGCCGAACTTGCTGGCCATCAGTTCGGCCAGCGCGTCGACCGCCTGCTGGGCCTGCGGGCCGGTGGCCGAGACGGTGACGCTGGTGCCGATGCCGGCCGCCAGCATCATCAGCCCCATGATCGAGGTGCCGCCGACGGTCTCGCCGTTGCGCGTCACCGTGACGTCGGCGTCGAACTTTTCGGCCATCTGGACGAATTTGGCCGAGGCCCGGGCGTGCAGGCCGCGCTTGTTGGTGACGGGGATATCGCGGGATACTCGTCCGGCGGGCGTGCCCGCCTGTGCGTCTGGCGCGGTCTGGGGCACGTCTGCGGTCATTTGCCGGCCAACACCCGGCTGGCGATGGTGACGTATTTGCGGCCGGCCTCCTGGGCCAGCGCGATGGCATCGGGCAGGGCGCGTTCCTCACGGACCTTGGCGAGCTTCACCAGCATGGGCAAGTTGATCCCTGCCAGAACCTCGACCTTGGGCCGGCTCATGCAGGAGATCGCGAGGTTCGAGGGCGTGCCGCCGAACATGTCGGTCAGGATCGCCACACCGTCCCCACTGTCGACACGATTCACCGCCTCGATGATGTCGCTGCGACACAGGTCAGCATCATCCTCGGCGCCGATCGTGACGGCTTCGATTTGCTTTTGCGGCCCCATCACGTGTTCCAGCGCTGCCTTAAACTCGTCGGCAAGGCGCCCGTGGGTCACAAGTACCAGACCAATCATCGGAAACTCCTCGCGGGCGCTTCTTGGGTGCACCGCGCGAACGGGTCACTTTGACCATCCAGAGCCCCTATGCAAGGGGATCTTTTGCGATTCACCCTCCGAGAAGGGACAAATCAGGAACCAAGGACCGGTCTACTCAGTGACGATAGTGTGGCTCATATGGTTACCAAAATCCTTGCAACAATCGTCCAACTGTGTCGCAGGGGCGACGGCCTCGGTCGTCAGTGCCGCCACCACCAGAGGTAACGGATCGTAACCGGTGCCGACCGGCAGCCGCCACAACCGGACGCCGTTCAGGTCGATCTGCAGCGCCGCTGCCTCGGGTAACCGCGCCGCATCGTCTGCCGCGAGATCGACCACCAGGCCGACCGCAGCTTCCGCCACGAAGCCGCAGCGGCGGATGCCGAGGCCGCGGATTTCGATCAGGCCGGCGAGCTCCGGGACCGGGCGGACCCACAGCCGGCCCTCGCGCGGTTCCATGACGACCCGGTCGTCGGCGATCAGTTCCGCCGGCGGGATCTGGCCGCTGCGGCCTGCGACGATCAGCCCGAAGGCGAGACGGGATTTGCCGGAGCCGCTGGGGCCGCGGATCAGTACGGCGCGCGCCCCCACCCGCACGGCGGAGGCGTGGTGGCTGGGCGCCGCCGCGCTCATGTCGAGGGCAGCCGGACCACGAAGCGCGCCCCCGCGACGGTCGGCTCGCCGTCGGCGTCACGGGGACCCGGGCGGTTCTCGGCGCGGATCTTGCCGCCATGGGCCTCGACGATCTGCCTGGAAATCGACAGGCCGAGACCGGAATTCTGGCCGAACCCCTGATGCGGCCGGTCGGTGTAGAAGCGCTCGAAGATCTTGTCGAAGGCATCGTCGCGAATGCCGGGGCCTTCATCGTCGACCACGATCTCGATCTCGGTCTTGCGGCGGCGGCAGACGATCTGGACCTTGCCGCCCTCGCGCGAGAACGACTGCGCGTTGGACAGCAGATTCGAGATCACCTGGCCGAGCCGCGAATCGTGCCCAGGTACCGAGAAGGTGTCGCTGGGCGGCCCCTCGAAGCGCACCTCGACCAGCGCGTTGGTCCCGAGCCGGGTTTCGTTGGCAACCAGCGTCAGCGTCGTCAGCAGCCGGCGCAGGTCGACCGGGGCGGCGTCCTGGCGCTGCAATTCGGCATCGAGCCGGCTGGCGTCGGAGATGTCCGAAATCAGCCGGTCGAGCCGTTTGACGTCGTGCTCGATCACCGCCAGCAGCCGGCCGCGGCTCTTCTCGTTCTTGGCGAGCGGCAGTGTCTCGACCGCGGAGCGCAGCGAGGTCAGCGGGTTCTTCAGCTCGTGCGAGACGTCGGCCGCGAACGCCTCGATCGCCTCGATGCGGTTGTAGAGCGAATCGGTCATCTCGCGCAGCGCGCCGGACAGATGCCCGATCTCGTCGCGCCGCGTGGTGAAGTCGGGAATCTCGACGCGGGCGCGGATGCGGCGGCGGACGCGCTCGGCGGCGTCGGCAAGCCGGCGCACCGGGCCGGCGATGGTCGAGGCCAGCAGCACCGACAGCACGAACATCACCACCGCGGCGACGCCGAAGATCTTCAGGATCGCCAGCCGCTCGGCAGTGACCATCTGGTCGATGTCGTCGCCCTGGGTCGACAGCATCAGGGCGCCGTGGATGGCGCGGAAGCGCTGCACCGGCACCGCGACCGAGACGATGATTTCGCCGCGGTCGTTGATCCGCACCATCGAATTCTTCTGGCCCTTCAGCGAGTCGGCGACTTCCTGATAGCCGTTGCCGTTCTCGGGGCCGAGTTCGCGATACAGCGGCAGGTCGCCGCGATTGAGCCAGGTGCGGATCGCGATCATCGCCCGCTCGACGATGCCGGGCTTCTCGATCGCCGGCGGCGGCAGTTCGAACCGCATCACGTCGCCGCGGCCGTACAGGCTGCGGCTGTCGAGGATCAGCACGCCATCGCGGTCATAGATGCGGGCGCGGGTTTTGGTCGGCGAGATCAGCCGCCGCAGCACCGGCGCGACGCGCTCGGGATTGATCGGAAAATCCAGCACCGCGTACTCGTCCGGCGGCCCGTAGGTCTCGCCGGGCTTGAGATCGAGCAGGCGGTCCGGATCGATCGTGATGGTGTTGGTCTCGACCGTGGCGGAGGCGGCGATCGCGCCGGCGATGATTTCGGCCTGCACCAAGAGGCTCTGCGCCCGGGCGTCGATCAGGCCGGCGCGGAATTGCGAGAGGTAGAGAATGCTGGTGGAGAGCGCGAGCAGCCCGGCGAGATTCAGCGACAGGATCCGCCGCGTCAGGCTGGAGAAGCTCAGCGTGAAGAACAGCTGCCCGGCGCGCCGCACCCAGGCGAGCGGCCGGCGCCACGGCGCCAACGCCGCAACTTCGCCGGGCTCGGGGCCATCGTCCCCGGCTCGGTGGTCTTGATCAGGCGCGGTGCGATCCAGCAATGGCCAAGCCTGCCCGGATGTTGGCGATCAGCGTTTTCGTCGGCGCACGAGCTGTTCCGAAACCGCTCTCGATTTTCGGACCCGTGCGCCAGCATATCGCAATGCGGCGGCGCCGTGCAGGCCCGCGGCCTGCCCGGACGTCGATGTGGCGATCAGGTTTCCTTGAAGCGATAACCGACGCCGTACAGCGTCTCGATCATTTCGAAGTCGTCGTCGACCATCTTGAACTTCTTGCGCAGCCGCTTGATGTGGCTGTCGATGGTGCGGTCGTCGACATAGACCTGATCGTCATAGGCGGCGTCCATCAGGGCGTTGCGGCTTTTCACCACGCCGGGCCGGGTCGCGAGCGCCTGCAGGATCAGGAATTCGGTAACGGTCAGCGTCACCGGCTCGTTCTTCCAGGTGCAGGTGTGACGCTCGGGGTCCATCCGCAGCAGGCCGCGGTCGAGCGCCTTGGCGTCGTTCTCTTTCGGCGTTGCGGCCGGATCCTTCGGCGCCGAGCGCCGCAGCACCGCCTTGACGCGCTCGACCAGCAGGCGCTGCGAGAACGGTTTGCGGATGAAATCGTCGGCGCCCATCTTGAGGCCGAACAGCTCGTCGATCTCCTCATCCTTGGAGGTCAGGAAGATCACCGGCAGATCCGACTTCTGCCGCAGCCGCCGAAGCGTTTCCATGCCGTCCATCCGCGGCATCTTGATATCGAGGATGGCAAGATCCGGGGGCGAGGTGCGAAAGCCATCGAGGGCCGACGCGCCATCCGTGTAGGTCATGATCCGGTAGCCTTCGGCTTCCAGAGCGATCGAAACGGATGTGAGAATGTTGCGGTCGTCGTCGACCAAGGCGATTGTCGGCATGAAGCTCTTTCCGAAAGGCGTGGCTAGACCGCGAAGCGATTCGGCGATCTCGGGTTGGCGGTTGCCCAAAAAGCACAGTCAACGAGCAATGCAAGCTGGGCTGAAATGTGGCCGGTTCCCAAAACCCGCGAGCGGGAGGCGTGCGGGGATTGATATAGGCCCGTTTTCTGGGCATCAACACCCCTCCGGTCACGATTGGCGGAATAAACCCGATGCAGCCGTCCGACGATTTTGATCCTGTCCGGGTCGCCAAATCGCTGCTGCGCCGCCGCCGCGAGGGCGCGCTGGCGACGCTGATGCGGGACGGCGGCGCGCCGTACTGCTCGCTGGTCAACCTGGCAAGCGCGCCGGACGGCTCGCCGGTGCTGCTGATATCCCGCCTGGCGGTGCACACCCGGAACCTGCTGGCCGACCCGCGGGTGTCGCTGATGCTGGACGAACGCGCCCCGGGTGATCCGCTGCAGGGCGCCCGGATCATGCTGATGGGCGAGGCAACCGCGGTGGACGCCGCGGAGCTTCCGGCGCTGCGCAGCCGGTATCTGGCCGCTCACCCCGGCGCCGAGGACTATATCGGCTTCAAGGATTTCTCGCTGTATCGGATCGCGACCCACGGGGCGCATCTGGTGGCCGGTTTCGGCCGTATCGTCGATCTGGCTGCGTCAGACTACCTCACCGACCTCACCGGCGCCGACGGCCTGCTCGAGATCGAAGCCTCGGCGGTCGCGCATATGAATGCGGATCATTTGATCACGCTCAATTCGTATGCGACCCGGCTGCTCGGCGGCGACGAGGCGGAGTGGCGCTGCACCGGTGTCGATCCCGAAGGCCTCGACCTGCAGGCGGGCACCGCGGTGTTGCGACTGAATTTCCCCGAGCGGGTCAGCAACGCGGCCGAACTCCGCCATATGCTCAAACGCATGGCAGACATCGCGCGCGCGACCTCATGACTTGAGGCAGCGCAATGTCGCCGCCGGGTAAACCAAATAATGCCCGGCCGGGTTGGCAAAGCCAATGTTCGACACTATTCAGTCGCGCCACCGGACCGAGCCGGTATATATTGGCCTGACCGCGGGCTGAGGCGCATTGGCGGCAATTGCGCGACCGGGATAACGCGGACTCGAGGAGGATTTATACGTGCAAGAGACGGGCGTGCATAACGGTGCTCATGGCGCCGACAAATTCGGGCTTAAGAATCTCAAAGGCGTGCGCTGGAACTTCGGCGCGCCGCAGCTCTACGAGCACGCGCTGTCGAATGGCGAAGCGGTGCTGTCCGCCGATGGCGCACTGTGTGCCGACACCGGCGTGTTCACCGGCCGCAGCCCGAAAGACAAGTTCACGGTACGCGACGCCACGACCGAAACCACGATGTGGTGGGGTGGTAATCAGTCGATCACGGCCGATCAGTTCGAGACCCTGTATCAGGACTTCCTGACGCACGCCGAAGGCATGACGCTGTTCGCCCAGGATCTGTACGGCGGCGCCGACCCGAGCTTCCAGATCAAGACCCGCGTGTTCACCGAGCTCGCCTGGCACTCGCTGTTCATCCGCACGCTGCTGCGCCGTCCCGAGCAGTCCGACCTCGCGGGCTTCGTGCCCGAACTCACCATCATCGACCTGCCGAGCTTCCGCGCTGATCCGAAGCGCCATGGCTGCCGCTCCGAAAACGTCGTGGCGATCGACTTCGCCCGCAAGATCGTGCTGATCGGCGGCACGCAATATGCCGGCGAGATGAAGAAGAGCGTGTTCACCACGCTGAACTACTACCTGCCCGAAAAGGGCGTGCTGCCGATGCACTGCTCGGCGAATGTCGGCCCGAACGGCGACACCGCGATCTTCTTCGGCCTGTCGGGCACCGGCAAGACCACGCTGTCGGCCGACCCGAACCGCACGCTGATCGGCGACGACGAGCACGGCTGGGGCAAGGACGGCGTCTTCAACTTCGAAGGCGGCTGCTACGCCAAGTGTATCAAGCTGTCGCCGGAAGCCGAGCCGGAGATCTTCGCGGCTTCGAACATGTTCGGCGCGGTGCTGGAAAACGTCGTGCTCGACGAAGTCACCCGCAAGCCGGACTTCGACGACGGCTCCAAGACCGAGAACACCCGCTCGGCCTATCCGCTGGAATCGATCCCGAACGCCTCGCGGACCGGCCGTGCCGGCCAGCCCAAGAACGTGGTGATGCTCGCCGCCGACGCCTTCGGCGTGATGCCGCCGATCGCCAAGCTGACCCCGGCGCAGGCGATGTATCACTTCCTGTCGGGCTACACCGCCAAGGTCGCCGGCACCGAGCGCGGCGTCACCGAACCGACCCCGGAATTCTCGACCTGCTTCGGCTCGCCGTTCCTGCCGCGTGATCCGTCGGTGTACGGCAACATGCTGCGCGAGCTGATCGCCAAGCACAATGTCGACTGCTGGCTGGTCAACACCGGCTGGACCGGCGGCATCTACGGCACCGGCCATCGCATGCCCATCAAGGTTACGCGCGCGCTGCTGACCGCCGCGCTCGACGGCTCGCTGCGCAATGTCGAATTCCGCACCGATCCGTATTTCGGCTTCGCGGTCCCGACCGCACTGCCGGGCGTGCCGAGCGAGATCCTCGACCCGGTCAAGACCTGGGCCGACAAGGCCGCATTCGACACCACCGCCCGCAAGCTGGTCGGCATGTTCCAGAAGAACTTCGCCAAGTTCGAAGCCCAGGTCGACGCCGAAGTCCGCGCCGCCGCGCCGGACGTCAAGATGGCGGCCGAGTAAGCGACTCACAAGAACTACAAACGCAAAGGGCGGCCGCGAGGCCGCCCTTTTTGATTGCGGTTGTCACTCTGGAGCACGCGTGAATCTGAACGAACGCAGCCTTGATATAGGGCGCATTCGTTTCAACTCGTCATGCCCGGCCTCGTGCCGGGCATCCACGCCTGCGGGAGAAGTAACAAGAAAGGCGTGGATGGCCGGGACGAGCCCGGCCATGACGAAAGTCAGAGTGTGTAGCTGACGATCAGCCCGCCAGATCGACCACCGAGGCGACCGTCGAATCCGCGTTGAGGCGGTACACCACGGGGGCGCCGGTGCCGAGTTCGCGCTGGAGGATCTGCTCGGGGGTCAGCTTTTCCAGCACCATGATCAGCGCGCGCAGCGAGTTGCCGTGCGCCGCCACGATGGTGCGTTCGCCGCGCAGGACGCCGGGCAGGATCTCCTGCACGTAATAGGGCAGCGTGCGCGCCAGCGTGTCCTTGAGGCTTTCGCCGCCGGGCGGCGGCACGTCGTAGGAGCGGCGCCAGATGTGAACCTGCTCCTCGCCCCACTTGGCCCGCGCGTCGTCCTTGTTGAGACCCGACAGGTCGCCATAGTCACGCTCGTTCAGCGCGACGTTCTTGGTGGTCTTCAGCCCGGTCTGGCCGAGTTCGGTGAGCATCAGATCGAGCGTGGTCTGGGCGCGGGTCAGCACCGACGTGAAGGCGACGTCGAAGGCGAGACCCTCGGCCTTGAGCTTCTGGCCGGCGGCCTTGGCTTCGGCGATGCCCTTCTCGGTCAGGCCGGGGTCCTTCCAGCCGGTGAACAGGTTCTTGAGGTTCCATTCGCTCTGGCCGTGGCGCACGAGCACGAGAAGACGATCGCTCATTGTGGAATTCCGTTTCTAGCTGCGATGAGAATCTCAGAAGTCGGCGAGCCCGAGTACGTCGGCCATCGAGTACAGGCCGGGCGACTTGCCGTGCGCCCACATCGCCGCCTTCAGCGCGCCGTGGGCGAAGATCATGCGGTCCTCGGCCTTGTGGGTGAGTTCGATCCGCTCATAGGGACCGGCGAAGATGACGCTGTGATCGCCCGTGACGGTGCCGCCGCGCAACGACGCGAAACCGATGTCGCCGCTCTTGCGCGCCCCGGTGATGCCGTCGCGGCCGCGGGCCGAATGCGTTTCCAGATCGACGTTGCGGCCGGCCGCCGCCGCTTCGCCGAGCAACAGCGCGGTGCCGGAGGGCGCATCGATCTTGGCGCGGTGGTGCATCTCGACGATCTCGATGTCGAAACCGTCGTCGAGCGACTGCGCCACGCGCCGCGTCAGCGCCGCCAGCAGATTGACGCCGAGGCTCATATTGCCGGACTTCACCACGATCGCCTGCTTGGTGACGCTCTGGATCACCGCATTGTCGGACGCCGACAGCCCGGTGGTGCCGATCACATGCACGATGCCGCGCTGCGCCGCGATCGCCACATTGGCGAGCGTGGCGGCCGGCACGGTGAAGTCGAGGATACCGTCGGCATTGGCCGACAGTTTCCAGAGATCACCCGACAGTTCGACGCCGTTGGCCGGCAGGCCGGCGAGCACGCCGGCATCCTTGCCGAGCAACTCCGAACCCGGCGCTTCCAGCGCTCCGGTCAGCACCACGCCTGCGGTCTCACTGATCGCACGCGTCAGGGCGCGGCCCATGCGACCGCCGGCTCCGGCAACGATCAGACGCATCTCGGACATCGGCTTGCGATCCTTTCTGGCGGTCGACGGGTCTCTGCCCCGCAAGGCCCGGTGCTGCGACCGGTGCTACGCCAGACAGGCTCGGGGTATAGCGGCCGCGGATCGGCGCGGCAACCGATCGCCCCGCGACGCGCTTGCTGCGGCGCCGTTCAGGCCTGCGGTTGCGGGCCGTCATAGCCCTCGACGATCACGATCTCGCCTTGCGAATACGGCCCGCGGGCCTTGATCAGCGCCTGATATTCCGGCGAGTGATAGCAGGCGAGCGCGGTGGCGTAGTCCTTGAACTCGATCACCACGTTGCGCGAGCGCGCCGGGCCCTCGTGCGCCTCGTAGGTGCCGCCGCGGGTGAGAAACTTGGCGCCGAATTTGGCGAACACCGCGCCGTTATGCGCGACGTAATCGCGCTTGTAGCCGTCGAGATCGTGCACGTCGATCCGCGCCACCCAGTAGCCTTTGGCCATCGTTGTCTCCCTTACGTCTGACTTGCCTGCGAGATCTCGGCGACGATCGCGGCGGCGGCCGCCTTCGGATCGGCCGCTTCCATCACCGGACGGCCGACCACCAGATGGCTGGCGCCGGCGGCGATCGCCTTGCCGGGCGTCATGATCCGCTTCTGATCGCCGGCGGCGGCGCCGGCCGGCCGGATGCCCGGCGTCACCAGCGCCATGTCGGGCCCGATCAGGCCTCGCAGATGGCCGGCTTCCTCGGGCGAACAGACCAGGCCGTCGACGCCGATCGCCTGCGCCTGCCGGGCACGGGCCTCGACCAGATCGCGGACGCCGAGCGCGTAACCGGCGTCGACCAGATCACGGTCGTCGTAGGAGGTCAGCACGGTGACGGCGAGGATCTTCGGCCCGGTCTTACCGCGGGCCTCGACGGCGGCCTTCATGGTCTGCGGATAGGCGTGGACAGTGAGAAACGTTGCGCCGAGCGAGCTGAGGCTCTCGACGCCGCGCGCCACGGTGTTGCCGATGTCGTGCAGCTTGAGGTCGACGAACACCTTCTTGCCGGCGCGCGCCAGCTTCTCGACCAGCGGCAGGCCGCCCGCATAAGCGAGCTGATAGCCGATCTTGTAGAAGCCGACGCTGTCGCCGAGCCGGGCGATCATGGCTTCGGCGGCGGCGACGCTGGGCACGTCGAGCGCGACGATCAGCCGGTCACGAATTGCGGTGTCGGCCATCTCGATTACCTCATCATCTGCTGCGCAAAGTCGATCAATTGTCGGACCATCGCGTCCATCGCGGCGATGTCGGCGGGGAGCTTGAGCCGGTCGGTCTCGTCATAGGCCTGGTCGGCGAAGGACAGCGCCAGCTGATTGGGGATCACCGGTGCGCGGCAGCCCGACAGGATCAACCGCAGCGCCGCCAGGCAGCGCGCCCCGCCGAGCTTGCCCTCCGACGCCGCCGCGAGCGCGAAGGCGCGCTCGCGAAATACCTGGCCCTGGGTCTCGTGCGGGTCCTCGACCCGCGACACCCAGTCGATCGCATTTTTCAGCAGCGGCGGCGGCGCAGAGTTGTATTCCGGGCTGACGATCAGCACGCCGTGATGGGCGCCGATCATCCGCTTCAGCTTGACGGCATTCGCCGGCACCCCGGACTTCGCCTCGAAGTCGGCGTCGTAGATCGGCAGCGGATAGTCGGCGAGCGAGATCCGGGCAACGTCGACATCGGCGCGGGCGAAGGCATGCGCGGCCGCCGCCGCCAGCCGCACATTGTGCGAACCGGTGCGCAGCGAACCCGGGATGATCAGGATCTTGACCGCAGACATGACGCCGAACTCCTGCCGGCCAGCGGGCACGTGGCCGCGCTTTGTTTAGCGAAATGGGGCGGCGGGGAAACGGAAATTTCGGGCCGAACGGCCCCAAAGCGGGGACGGTGCGGGCAGCGGCGGATCAGCCCTTGCGATAGACCCAGACGCGGGCGGGCGGGATGTTCATCCAGATCCGCTCTGAGGCCTCGGTGGCGACGCCGGGAAGGGATTTGGGGATCGGCGGGGCGACCGAATAGGTGAACTGGATGAAGGGCGCGCCGGGATCCAGCAGGGTGAAGGAATCGCGGATCAGCTTCATCCGGGTCAGCATCGGCTTGGTGACCAGCGGCAGGCCGGACACCACCGCGGTGGCCGGCTCGGGCAGCACCTGCCAGAGCGTGTCGCGCAGCCGGTAGGCATCTCCCTGCACGACGGTGGCTTGCGGATAGCGCTCACGCAGCAGCGCACAGAAGCTCGGATTGTATTCGACCAGCACCAGACGCTTTTGATCGACGCCGTGCTCGACCAGCGCGTTGGTGATCGCGCCGGTCCCGGGCCCAAGTTCGATGACCGGCCCGTTCGAGTTGGTGTCGACATACTGGGCCATGGTCCGGGCCAGCAGCTTGCCCGAGGGCATCACGGCGCCCATGTGCAGCGGCTTTTCGATCCAGGAACGGAGAAACCGCACCTCGTCGTCGAGAGGACGGGGCGGCTTCTTCAACGCACGAGCCGTGGACTGCAAAGCCATTCCGCTACCAAACCGGGGAAGTATTAGCCCAGTGTCAAATTATTGTTACATCACAACTATAGGGCACATCCCAGCCGGTCAAGTTAGACAAGTTAGGGAGCGCTCGTGCGGGAGCCGAAGAAGTCCTTGACCATGGAGAAGAAACCCGCGGCCTCGGGTTGGGTTGCACCGGACGATAATTTTTCGAACTCGGCCAGCAACTCCTGTTGCTTCTTGGTCAGATTTTGCGGCGTTTCCACGGCAACCTGAACATACATGTCGCCGACCTGGCGCGAGCGCAGCACCGGCATGCCCTTGCCGGCGATACGGAATCGCCGGCCGGTCTGGGTTCCGGACGGCACCTTCACCTTGGTCTTGCCGCGCTCGATCGTCGGCACTTCGAACTCGCCGCCGAGCGCTGCGGTGACCATCGAGATCGGCACCCGGCAGTGCAGGTCGGCGCCGTCGCGCTGGAAGATGTCGTGCGGGGCCAGTGACAGGAAGATGTAGAGGTCGCCGGGCGGGCCGCCGCGGACGCCGGCCTCGCCTTCTCCGGCGAGACGGATGCGGGTGCCGTCCTCGACGCCCTGCGGGATGTTGACGGACAGGGTCCGCTCTTTCGTCACCCGGCCGGAGCCGGTGCAGGACGGGCACGGGTCTTCGATGATCTGGCCGCGGCCCTGGCAGCTCGGGCAGGTTCGCTCCAGCGTGAAGAAGCCCTGCGCCTGACGAACGCGGCCGGCGCCCCCGCAGGTCGAGCAGGTCTTCGGCTTGGTGCCGGCCTTGGCGCCGGTGCCGGAGCAGGACTCGCAGGTGACCGAGACCGGGATTTCGATCTGGGCGGTCTTGCCCTTGTAGGCGTCCTCGAGGGTGATTTCCATGTTGTAGCGCAGGTCGGCGCCGCGCTCGCGGCCGGTGCCGCGCCCCCGCTGCCCGGCCATGCCGAACAGATCCTCGAAAATGTCGGAGAACGACGAGGCGAAGCCGGCGCCGAAGCCGGGGCCGCCGCCCCCCATGCCCTGCTCGAAGGCCGCGTGGCCGTAGCGGTCGTAGGCGGCGCGCTTGTCGCCGTCCTTCAGCACCTCGTAGGCCTCGTTGATTTCCTTGAACTTGACCTCGCTCGACGCATCGCCCGGATTGCGATCCGGGTGCCACTTCATCGCCAGCTTGCGAAAGGCACTTTTAAGCGTCGATTCGTCGGCGCTGCGCTCGACTTCGAGGGTTTCGTAGTAGCAACGCTTGGTCGTGGACATCCGTCAAACCTGCTCGAAACGTTCGATTCCTGCGACAGCTTGCAGCCTAAAAGCCCGCAGCTTCGTGCCGCACGTGGCCCGCCGCAGCTGGCCCAACGAAAACAACCCCCAGCTGATGATCGCAAAGCTGCGTTCGTCAGATGGGGGTCGCGGTCTCCGTGACGACGTCTTAGGCGGACTTCTTGTTGGTCTTGTCGTCGTCGACTTCGGTGAAGTCGGCGTCGACGATATCGTCCTTGGCGGCGTGCTTGGCCGCATCGGACTCCGCCTGCTGGGTGTACATCGCCTCGCCGAGCTTCATCGAAGCCTGCGCCAGCGTATTGGTCTTGGCCTTGATGGCCTCGGCGTCGTCGCCCTTGAGGGCTTCGCGCAGGTCACCCAGCGCGTCCTCGATGGCGCGGCGCTCCGGCTCGGCGACCTTCGAGCCATGCTCGGCCAGCGCCTTCTCGGTGGAGTGCACCAGCGCGTCGGCGTGGTTCTTGGCGTCGACCGCTTCGCGGCGCTTCTTGTCCTCGGCCGCGTTGGCCTCGGCGTCCTTGACCATCTTGTCGATGTCGGAGTCGGACAGACCGCCAGAGGCCTGGATGCGGATCTGCTGCTCCTTGCCGGTCGCCTTGTCCTTGGCCGAGACGTTGACGATGCCGTTGGCGTCGATATCGAACGTCACCTCGATCTGCGGCATGCCGCGTGGTGCCGGCGGAATCCCCATCAGGTCGAACTGACCGAGGATCTTGTTGTCGGCCGCCATTTCGCGCTCGCCCTGGAAGACCCGGATGGTGACCGCGTTCTGATTGTCTTCGGCGGTCGAGAACACCTGGCTCTTCTTGGTCGGGATCGTGGTGTTGCGATCGATGATCCGGGTGAACACGCCACCCAGCGTCTCGATGCCCAGCGACAGCGGGGTGACGTCGAGCAGCAGCACGTCCTTGACGTCGCCCTGCAGCACGCCGGCCTGGATCGCTGCGCCAATCGCCACGACTTCGTCGGGGTTGACGCCCTTGTGCGGCTCCTTGCCGAACAGCTGCTTCACCACTTCCTGGACCTTCGGCATGCGGGTCATGCCGCCGACCAGCACCACTTCGCCGATCTCGCCGGCGGTGAGGCCGGCATCCTTCAG
This sequence comes from Rhodopseudomonas infernalis, assembly GCF_022271405.1. Taxonomy (GTDB): domain Bacteria; phylum Pseudomonadota; class Alphaproteobacteria; order Rhizobiales; family Xanthobacteraceae; genus Rhodopseudomonas; species Rhodopseudomonas infernalis. Next base: position 60,685 of record NZ_JAJNAL010000027.1, read on the forward strand.
CGCCTTGCGGCACGGCTCGATGGTCTTCTGCACCAGATCGTCGACCAGCGCTTCGAACTTGGCGCGGGTCAGCTTCATGGTGAGATGCTTCGGACCGGACTGGTCCGCGGTGATGAACGGCAGGTTGATCTCGGTCTGCGTGGTCGACGACAGCTCGATCTTGGCCTTTTCGGCGGCTTCCTTGAGCCGCTGCAGCGCCAGCTTGTCGTTGCGCAGGTTGATGCCCTGCTCCTTCTGGAATTCGTCGGCCAGATAGCTGACCAGACGCATGTCGAAGTCTTCACCACCCAGGAAGGTGTCGCCGTTGGTCGACTTCACCTCGAACACGCCGTCTCCGATCTCCAGGATCGAGACGTCGAAGGTGCCGCCGCCGAGGTCGTACACCGCGATGGTGCCGGCCTTGGTCTTGTCGAGGCCATAGGCCAGCGCGGCCGCGGTCGGCTCGTTGATGATGCGCAGCACTTCGAGGCCAGCGATCTTGCCGGCGTCCTTGGTGGCCTGACGCTGGGCGTCATTGAAGTACGCCGGAACGGTGATGACGGCCTGATCGACCTTCTGGCCGAGATGCGCCTCGGCGGTCTCTTTCATCTTCTGCAGAATGAAAGCGGAGACCTGCGAGGGCGAATAGGTCTGGCCGTCGGCCTCGACCCAGGCGTCGCCGTTGCCGGCCTTGACGATCTTGTAGGGGACGAGCTTCTTGTCCTTCTCGACCATCGGGTCGTCGTAGCGGCGGCCGACGAGGCGCTTGACCGCGAAGAAGGTGCGCTCGGGATTGGTGACGGCCTGGCGCTTCGCCGGCTGCCCGACCAGTCGCTCTCCATCGTCGCTGATCGCGACGATCGAGGGGGTCGTACGCATGCCCTCAGCGTTTTCGATGACTTTCGAATTCTTGCCGTCCATGACGGCGACGCACGAATTGGTGGTGCCGAGATCGATCCCGATGACCTTTCCCATAGTGCTCATTCCTTCCTTTTGCGGCGGGTCGGGCGGGCCCTGGCGGCGCACCAGTCCAAACCCCCAAATATCAATTGCTCGCGATTGTGCGGCGGTGAGCCTCATATAGGAGGGGGGGTGGTGGCCGCAAGGACTGCCGCAGGGCTCCGGTCACGAAAACATGGGCTTTGATGAATCCCGACGGCCGCCGGGACGGCGGAGCCGAGGCGGCGTTTTGCGGCGCCGTTGCACCTTGACGTGAGGATTGGACGTGCTCAGGTGAGCGCCCGCAACAACGATGAAACGGGCACTTCGACGGCGCGGCAGATCGCGGACCGACCATCGAACGGCCGCATTGCGATCTCAGGAGACCCCCATGAGACAGACAGCGCGCCTCTTAGCGATCGCCCTCACGTTCACCCCGGCATTCGCCGTCACCTTGCCGTTCGCCGCGTCGTTCGCCGTCACACCGGCGTTCGCGGCCGACACCATCTATCCCCGCGGCATCCGGGTCGGCATCGTGCCGATGCCGGGACTGACCGAATCGCAGACCTTTCTGGGATTCGAGTCGCCCGGCCATGGCGTCAAGGTGCTGCTCGCCGAGCTGCCGGGCCCTGCCTATGGCGAAGTCGAAGCCGCCTTCAAGGCGCTGCCGGACAGCCCCGCCATCAAGGTCAAGCCGCAGAGCGTCGAGACCCCGGCGGGCACCGCTTACTACACGGCCGAGGACGCGGTCCTCGGCTCCGACAAGGTTCGGCGCTACTCGCTGATCGTGCCCGGCAGCAAAGCCTTCTCCGGCTACGTGGCGGTGCAGATCGCCGATAGCGAGGCGACCACTTTTCCCGAGGACGCCGTCAAGAAGATGCTGAGCTCGGTGGCGGTTCGGCAGGAGGTGCCGGTGGCCGAGCAGATCGCGCAGATGCCGTTCGACGTGCGCGAAATGGCCGACTTCAAGACGGTGCGGACGCTGGCGCCGGGCGCCGCGATGCTGCTCGCCGACGGCAACGAGGACACCGGCATCGAAGCGGCACCGTTCATGGTGCTCGGCCTGATCGGTTCGGTGCCGGAGCAGACCGACGATCGCGCCCGCTTCGCCCAGCAGGCCGCCGCATCGATTCCGGGGCTGCGCGAGGCGCGGATCACCAGCTCCGAGCCGCTGCGGATCGACAGCCAGCCGGGCTACGAGACCCGTCTCGAGGGCATCAGCGGCAAGGACAATACGCCGGTGACGGTGGTGCAATGGCTGCGCTTCGGTAGCTCGAACGTGGCGTTGCGGGTGATCGGCAGCGCGCCGCGCGACAAATGGGCGGAGGCGTTTCCGCGCTTCCGCAAGGTCCGCGACGGACTGAAGCCGCGCTGATCAGCGCGGCTTCTTTCTTAGTCGAAGATCAGTTGAGCAGCTTCAGCGCGGACGCCGCAATCAGGCCGTGCCGCCGGGCTCGCCGCCATTGGACGCGGGGGCCGGCTTGGCGCCGCCCTTCGACACGCCGACCAGCGCCGGCCGCAGGATGCGATCGCCGATCGTGAAGCCGGCCTGCACCACCTGCACCACGGTGCCCGCCGGCACCGACGGATCCGGCACTTCGTACATCGCCTGCTGGAAGTTCGGATCGAACTTCTGGCCCTGCGGATCGAACTTCTTGACGCCGTTCTTTTCCAGCGCATTGAGCAGCGAGCGCTCGGTGAGTTCGACGCCTTCGATCAGCGCCTTGAGGCCTGCATCCGCATTGGCACGGGCGTCGGCCGGCACGGCATCGAGCGCGCGCTGCAGATTGTCGGCGATGTCGAGCACGTCGCGCGCGAAGGCGCTGACGCCGTAGGTCCGCGCGTCGGCGACTTCCTTCTGGGTGCGGCGCCGCAAATTTTCCATCTCGGCCAGGGTGCGCAGCAACTTGTCGCGCGCCTCGGCGGCTTCCTTCACCAGCGCCTCGTTGGCGCCTTCTTCCGGGTCGTCCGGCATGATGTACGGCTTGGAAACCACCGGATCGGCGGCGGCCTGCGCGTCGTCCTGGTTGTTGTCCTTGGGTCCGTTGGAATCGGTCATCACGCTACCTTCTTGGAGAAAACGTCTGCAGGAGCCGCAAATGGGCTGGCCGGGATATCGTGGTTTATGCGGTGAAAATCAAGCGAGCCGGCCGATGCGGGCGATCAGCCGCGCAGCATCTGACTGACCACCCGCGCCGTATAGTCGACCATCGGGATCACCCGCGCGTAGTTCAGCCGCGTCGGACCGATCACACCGAGCACACCGACGATATGGCCGGCGCCGTCGCTGTAGGGGGCGATGATGGTGGACGAGCCGGACAGCGAGAACAGCTTGTTCTCCGAGCCGATGAAGATCCGCACACCCTCCGCCCGCTCGGCGCGCCCGAGCAGATCGACCACGCCGCGCTTGGTTTCGAGATCGTCGAACAGCAGCCGCACCCGCTCCAGATCTTCCAGCGCGTGCAGATCCTCGAGCAGGTTGGCGTGGCCGCGCACGATCAGCTGGCGTTCCTCGCCGTTGCCGCCGGACCAGCTGGCAATGCCGGCCGAGATCACCTTCTGGGTCAGCGCGTCGAGCTCGGCGCGGTCCTGCGTCAGCAAGGTTTCGAGTTCGAGCCGCGCTTCGGCGAGCGTGCGGCCGCGAATCCGGGCGTTGAGGAAGTTCGAGGCCTCGGTCAGCGCAGACGCCGGCACGCCGGCCGGCAGCGTCAGCACGCGGTTCTCGACCTGGCCGTCCTCGGCCACCAGGATCACCAGTGCCCGCTCCGGCTCGAGCCGGACGAATTCGAGATGTTTCAGCCGGACGTTGGACTTTGCGGTGAGCACCACCGCGGCCGCCCGGGTCAGGCCCGACAGCCGGGTCAGCGCCTCGCCGAGCGCGGCTTCCACGGTCTGGGCCCGCCCGACCGAGGACAGCTGCGCCTGGATCGATTGCCGTTCGGGCTCGGTCAGATCGCCGACCTGCATCAGCGCATCGACGAAGAAGCGCAGGCCGAGTTCGGTCGGCAGCCGCCCGGCGGAGGTGTGCGGCGCGTAGATCAGGCCGAGCTGTTCCAGATCGGCCATGACGTTGCGGACCGAGGCCGGCGACAGCGGCACCGAGATCAGCCGCGAAATGTTGCGGGAGCCGACCGGCTCGCCGGTCGCCAGATAGCTTTCGACGATCTGACGAAAGATCTCGCGCGAGCGCTCGTTGAGCTGGGCCAGGCCGGAAGTGGGCGCGATCAGGCCGATCGGATCATGGTGAGCCAAATTGTCCTCCGTAACGCCTCTAATCTGTCGTCGCGCGCGTCCGGTTACAAGTCGGGACGTTGTCCACCGCGGTGGCCATTGCCTTCCCCTTGCCGCTGCGGCGCTCCGCCCCTAAAAGCAGCCACGATTGCCCTTTCCCGAAATCGACGGAGGATTCCCATGCGGCCAAGTCGCCGTGCGCCCGATGAATTGCGCGCCGTGTCGCTCGAGCGCGGCGTCGTCAAATACGCCGAGGGCTCCTGCCTGGTGAAATTCGGCGATACCCATGTGCTGGTGACCGCGACCCTGGAAGAGCGGCTGCCGCCGTGGCTGAAGGGTCAGGGCCGCGGCTGGGTGACGGCTGAATACGGTATGCTGCCGCGTGCCACGCTGGAGCGCACCCGCCGCGAAGCCGCCGCCGGCAAGCAGAACGGCCGCACCGTCGAGATTCAGCGCCTGATCGGCCGCTCGCTGCGCACCATCGTCGACCTGCAGGCGCTCGGCGAGCGCCAGATCACGGTCGACTGCGACGTGCTGCAGGCCGATGGCGGCACGCGCACGGCCTCGATCACCGGCGCCTGGGTGGCGCTGGCCGACTGCCTGAACTGGATGAAGGCGCGCAACATGACCAAGGGGCAGGTGCTGCGCGACAACGTCGCGGCGATTTCCTGCGGCATCTACAACGGCACGCCGGTGCTCGACCTCGACTACGCCGAAGACTCCGAAGCCGAGACCGACGCCAATTTCGTCATGACGGGCGACGGCCGCATCGTCGAGGTGCAAGGCACCGCCGAAAAGACGCCGTTCTCGCAGGACGAGTTCCTCAAGCTGATGGCGCTGGCCCAGAAAGGCGTGTCCCGGCTGGTCGATCTGCAGAAAATGGCGGTGGCGTGAGTCATTCTTGCCACGCATTTGCGGCCTCTCCTGAGCTACGCTGAGCCCGCCATGCATCGTCGAATCACCGGCAAGCTCGTCATCGCCACCCACAATCCCGGCAAGCTGGCCGAGATGCGGGAACTGCTGGCCCCCTACGGGATCGAGGCAGTGTCGGCCGGCGAGCTCGGCCTCGGCGAGCCCGACGAGACCGGCGACAGCTTCCAGGCCAATGCCAGGATCAAGGCCGAGGCGGCCGCGCAAGCCGCGCAACTCCCGGCGTTCGCGGACGATTCAGGGCTGGCGGTCGATGCGCTCGGCGGCGCACCAGGAATTTATTCCGCGCGCTGGGCTGGCGACAGCAAGGATTTCGGGGCCGCGATGGCGCAGATCGAGCGGCTGCTGCAGGAGCGCGGCGCCGCAGCGCCAGCGCAGCGCAGCGCGCATTTCGTCTCCGCACTGTGCGTCGCCTGGCCGGACGGTCATGTCGAGGAGGTCGAGGCGCGCGCCGACGGCACGCTGGTCTGGCCGCCGCGCGGCACCGCCGGCTTCGGCTACGACCCGATGTTCCTGCCCGACGGCTTCGATCGCACTTTCGGCGAAATGACCAGCATCGAGAAGCACGGTCTGCCGCCGCTTGGGCTCGGCCTGTCGCATCGCGCCAAGGCGTTCGTCAAACTGGCGGAGATCTGCCTTGCCGGCTAGCTCCGACCAAGTCTCCGGCAAACCGGCCTTCGGCGTTTACGTGCATTGGCCGTTCTGCCTGTCGAAGTGCCCGTATTGCGACTTCAACAGCCACGTCCGCCACGCCGCGATCGACGAAGAGCGCTTCGCCGCGGCGTTTGCGCGCGAGATCGAAACCACCGCGCAACGCATCGGCCCGCGCGACGTGACATCGATCTTCCTCGGCGGCGGCACGCCGTCGCTGATGCAGCCGCAGACCGTCGGGGCGATTCTCGACGCGATCGGCAAACATTGGCGCGTGGCGCCGGACGCCGAAATCTCGCTCGAGGCCAATCCGACCAGCGTCGAGGCGACGCGATTTCGCGGCTATCGGGCGGCCGGCATCAACCGCGTCTCGCTCGGCGTGCAGGCGCTCGACGACGCGTCGCTGAAGACTCTCGGCCGGCTGCACACCGCTCAGGAAGCGATGGATGCGGTGGCGATCGCCCGCTCGGTATTCGATCGCTACTCGTTCGACCTGATCTATGCGCGCCCCGGCCAGACCCCGCCGATGTGGGAAGCCGAACTGCGCCGCGCGATCGGCGAGGCCGCCGAACACCTGTCGCTGTATCAACTGACGATCGAGGCCGAGACGCCGTTTTTTGCGCTGCATCGCGCCGGCAAGCTGCTGACTCCGGACGAATCGGCGTCGCGCGCGCTGTACGACGTCACGCAATCGGTCTGCGCCGAACTCGGCCTTCCGGCCTATGAGATTTCCAACCACGCCCGCCCTGGCGCCGAGTGCAAGCACAACCTCGTCTATTGGCGCGGCCAGGAATATGCCGGCGTCGGCCCCGGTGCGCATGGCCGGCTCGACATCGGCAACATCCGCTACGCCACCGCCACCGAGCGGCGGCCCGAGAGCTGGCTGATGCGGGTCGAAGGCAGTGGCCATGGCATCGTCACCGACGAACGCCTCAACAGCGAAGAGCGCGCCGACGAATTCCTGCTGATGGGTCTGCGGCTCGCCGAGGGCATCGACCCGCGCCGTTATCAGGCGCTGTCGGGCCGCTCGCTCGACCCGTCCCGGATCGCCGTGCTGCGCGAAGAAGGCGCCATCGCGGTCGACGCCGACGGCCGCCTCCGCGTCACGCTCGCCGGCTTCCCGGTGCTCGACGCCGTCGTGGCGGATCTGGCGGCTTAGTCTGGCAGGTTACGCGCCGATCTGCAGCGATTTGATGCCGTCGTGATCGAGACCGAAGCGATAGTTCAGTTGCAGTGGACTGCCGGGAAAGTCCCCCGCCACCGAAGCCGTGACGACCACCGCGTGCTGAGACCGCTCCACCTTCAACGGCACCATCTGCATCCGGTACTTGTCGAGCGCCGCGCGCTTCCACGCCGCGATCGCGTCGCGCCCTCGATGGATCTGTCCCTCATCATGAACCTCACCATCGAGCGTGAAGGCCGCAGCCACGGCTTGCGGCGCCCGGTCGTTGGAGCCGTCGAAATAAGCGGCGATTGGTGCGGGGAGCAGAACACTCATGAGACCTCTCTGGCTGAAATCGGTCGCATGATTGCGACACCGAAGAGCTGGTCGTAGGCTGCTTGGATGACAAGAACGGACAAGAAAGTCGGTGACTTACCTCGAAGTAACCAGGGCCACACGCCACTGACTGCGGCGGAAGGACTCGAAACCGCGTTCCGACTACTCGAAGGCCGCTGGAAATTCCTAATTCTGTTCCATCTATTCGGCGGTAGCGTGCTGCGCTTTTCCGAACTCGAGCGTGCCATCCCCGGCGTGTCGCAGAAAATGCTGACTCAGCAATTGCGTCAGCTCGAAGCCGACGGCATCGTCGCCCGCATGGTCTATCCGGAGGTGCCTCCGAAAGTGGAGTACCGCCTCACCGAGTGGGGTCAATCGCTTTGCCCGGCGCTCGACGCGCTGCTCGCCTGGGCGGAGCGCAAACCTTGACCGACAAGGGCAAACCTCAACCGGCAAGCAACGCCATCAGGCCCCAAAACTCTTCGGCGAGCCGGCCACCGCCTGGGCGCCGCCGGTGGCGACCTTCATGACTGCGAGGCCGCGTTCGTTGGTGCCGTCGGCGCGGAAGCGGAACAGGCCGTCGATGCCGGCGAAGCCGGACGGATTGGTCAGCACCTCGCCGGAGAACCGCTTGCCGCCCAGGGTGCGGGCCAGCGCGGCGACCAGCGCCACCGCGTCATAGGCCAGCGTCGCGGTGCGGACCGGGTCCTGACCGTAACGGGTGCGGTAGCGGCCGGAGAAATTGCGGAAGCCGGACGGATCCGGCGCAGCATACAGCCCGCCCTGCAGAGCCGGGGTGGCGAACACCCGCGGATTGTCCCACAGCCCGGTGCCGAGCAGCTGCAGCCGGCGCAGATCCGCGCCCGCCGCCGTGAGCGCATCGGCGACACTGGCGAGTGAATCGCCGTCGTCGGCGAGCAGCAGCGCATCGGCGCCCGTCAAGGCCTGCGCGATGGTGCGCGCCGCGCCGGCGCGGTCGGCGCCGTATTTCTCGAACGCCGCGATGCGCCCGCCCTTGCTGCTGACGATCTGCTTGAACGCCGCTTCGACCACGCCCCCATAGGCGTTCTCCGGCAGCAGCGCCGCGTAGGAGCGTTTGCCGACGCTCGACGCGTAGCCGATGATTCGGTTGACGTCGGACTCCGGCAGAAAACTGAGCAGATAGACGCCGCGGCCGGCGACACTCGAATCGGTCGAGAACGCGATCATCGAAATGCCGCGGGCGCGGGTGAGCGACGCGGCGGCCGGCACCGACTGCGCGAACAGCGGCCCCAGGATGATCTCGGCGCCCTCGTCGAGCGCCTGCTGGGTGGCGAATTGCGCGCCCTGCGGATTGCCGGTGTCGTCCTTGATCAGCAACTGGATGTCTGGATTGTTGAATTCGGCGAGCGCCATCTCGGCGGCGTTCTTCATCGACGTTGCGGCGACGCCGGCGTTGCCGGGCGCCGACAGCGGCAGCACCAGGCCGACCTTGACGCTGCCGTTGCCGACCGCCTGGGTCTGCGGTTGCGGCTGCGCCCCATCGGGCGGCGGCTGCTGGCCGAACTGGTTGGTCAGAGTCTGCTGCACGCCCGAGCAGGCGCCGAGCAGCGGCGCGCCGAGCAGCAGACCCATCGCGGTTCGCCGCGTGGCGCGCATCGGCTTGCTGGTGGGGTCGCGCGGATCTGCCATGGCACCTCTTGAACGGTCTGGGACGCTTCGGTCGCGAAAGATGGTTTGGACAATCGAGCCGGCGCCGCCGTCCCGATGTCACGCACGCGGATCCGGCGCCAGCCGATCCGATCCGCGCACGGCCGGCGCGGACACCGCATCATAATGTCGGCGAATGATTAACCAAAACAAAAGGTTTATGCTGGCCGCCCGAAGCCGACGAATGTGATGTCCGGTACCGCGCCTTTTCCCCTACAGTCAGCCCATGCGTGCCAAACCCAGTCCCGTTCCGACCGATCCGACCGCCGATGCCGAGGCGCGCAGCTTCATTGTGGCCGGCCAGAAGCTGACTGCGCCGCGGGCCGCGCCGGGCCTGTATCTGGTCGCAACCCCGATCGGCAATCTCGGCGACATCACGCTGCGGGCGCTCGAGACGCTCGCCGGCGTCGACTTGATCGCCTGCGAAGACACCCGAATCAGCCACCGGCTGACCGAGCGCTACGGCATCTCGGCCCAGCTCACGGCCTATCACGAGCACAATGCCGCGCAGGCGCGGCCAAAGCTGCTCGAGCGGCTGGCGCGCGGCAGCTCGATCGCACTGATCTCGGACGCCGGCACGCCTCTGATCTCCGACCCCGGCTACAAGCTGGTGCGCGAGGCCACCGCCGCCGGTCATGAGGTGATCGCGTTGCCCGGCGCCTCGGCGGTGCTGACGGCGCTGACGCTCGCCGCACTGCCGACCGACCGATTCTTCTTCGACGGCTTTCTCCCTCACAAGCAGGGCGCGCGGCGCAACCGGCTCGGCGAACTCGCCGCGATCGACGCCACGCTGGTGCTGTTCGAGGCCGGCAGCCGGATCCACCACAGCCTGCGCGATCTCGCCGAGGTGCTGGGCGATCGCGACGCCGCGGTGTGCCGCGAGCTCACCAAGCTGCACCAGGAGGTGCGCCGCGCGCCGCTGCAGCAGCTTGCCGCCACCGCGGAAACGCTCGACACCCGCGGAGAATTCGTCGTGGTGATCGGCCCGCCCGATGCGGGCGCCCAGGCGATGACGCCCGAAGCGCTCGACGCTTGGCTGCGGGAGGCGCTGCAACGCGACAGCGTCAAGGACGCGGTGGCGCAGGCGGTCGAGATCTCGGGCCGACCGCGCCGGGAAATCTATGCCCGCGCGCTCGAACTCCGGCCACGCGAGGCGGGCGATGGCGAAGACTGACACGCCGCCCGCCCCCGAACGCGTCGCCGCGTTCCAGACCGGCCTCTCGGCCGAGACGCGCGCCGCGGCGCTGCTGATGGCGAAGGGCTACCGCATTCTGGCGCGGCGCTTCAAAACGCCATACGGCGAGATCGACATCGTGGCGCAGCGGCGCAACCTGATCGCCTTCGTCGAGGTCAAGGCGCGGGCCCGGCTCGAGGACGCCGCCTATGCGGTGACGCCGCGGCAACAGCAGCGCATCATCGCGGCCGCGCAGGCCTGGCTGATGGCACATCCCGAACACGCCGCGTTCGAGCTGCGGTTCGACGCCGTACTGGTGGCGCCGCGGCGGCTGCCGCAGCATCTGCCGGCGGCGTTCGACGCCAGCGCTTGACCGCCGCGGCCGATCGGCCGATAGCCCTTTCCGCCGACAGTCCTTTGGTTCGCAATCCCGGAAGCTGTGCATGACATTGAAGGTCGCCGTCCAGATGGACCCCATCGCGCGGATCAACATCCGCGGCGATTCGACATTCGCGCTGCTGCTCGAAGCGCAGAAGCGCGGCCACACGGTCTCGTACTTCACGCCCGATAAGCTGTCGCTGCGCGGCAGCGACGTGGTCGCCTCGGTGCAGTCACTGGCGGTGCGCGACCAGGAGGGCGATCACTTCACGCTGGGTGAGCCGGCGCGCGTCGACATGCGCGGCTTCGACGCCGTGCTGCTGCGCCAGGACCCGCCGTTCGATCTTGCCTACATCACCTCGACGCATCTGCTCGAGCGCATCCATCCGCACACGCTGGTGGTCAACGATCCGGCGAGCGTGCGCAACGCGCCCGAGAAGTTGTTCGTGATGGATTTTCCTGAGCTGATGCCGCCGACGCTGATCAGCCGCAACCTCGACGAGATCAACGCGTTCCGCGCCGAGCACGGCGCGGTGGTGATGAAGCCGCTGCACGGCCATGGCGGCGCGGCGGTGTTTCGCGTGCTGCCGCAGGACATCAATTTCGGCTCGCTGTACGACATGTTCGCGGTGACGTTCCGCGAGCCCTGGGTGATCCAGCGCTTCCTTCCGGAAGTGAAGCACGGCGACAAGCGCATCATCCTGGTCGACGGTGAGTTCGCCGGCGCCGTCAATCGCGTGCCGGCCGCCGACGATCTGCGTTCCAACATGGTGCGCGGCGGTGCTGCGGCCGCGACCGATTTGTCGGAGAAGGAGCGGGCGATCTGTGCGGCGCTCGGCCCCAAGCTGCGCGAGCGCGGCTTGCTGTTCGTCGGCATCGATGTGATCGACGGTTACCTCACCGAGATCAATGTTACTTCGCCGACCGGCATCCGCGCCATCGCGCGGCTCGGCGGCCCGGATGTCGCGGCGCGGATCTGGGACGTGATCGAAGCCAAGCGGGCGTAACGCCGCGTACCAGATACGGCACTGCAGCGCCATCGGCCGAGTCGATCGGCGGCCTCGCTCGAAAACTGCACTCAACGCTCAGAGGCTGGTTGTTTCGAACCGGCCGCATACGCTGACATTGATTTCGATGCGTTGATACCGACGCCGCGTCGATGGATAGTACCGCCGGCTAAGTAAAAAGTCGTAGGCGGCTCCTCCCGACGTTTTACCGCTAGAACTGAGTCGACTTCGGCTTTAACCTGCGGCTTTCAAGTATTTGGTTGCCGACCTCGGCTGAGGTCACGCTGACGATCCGACGCGGCCTGCTCCCAACCGACTGGTCTTGCAGACTGTTAGGACGGATCGTGAGAATGACCGGACGCAGGCATTCGGCTGATCAGGCGTAGCGGCATCGTCGCCGATCGCGTCTCGATCGCCCCGCATGCCAGCGAACGTCGGATGCGGCGCGTTGTATTTTGCTGTCGGACCGCAGGTGGTCGTATGGGTACTTCGTCCAAGTCATCGCGCTCCATCTCGGCGCAACCGGCGTCTGCCGACATCGGCACCAGCGCCGCGTCGGTCGATCATCTTGCATCGACCATCAACCTCGCCATCGAACAGGCAGAGGATCTCGGCATCGGCGCCGCGGTCCAGTTGCTGATGATGGCCCGGCTCGAAGTCGATCTCACCGAAATCGCTCGTGAGACCAAGACGCGGACGACGGCCTGACGCCGAGGCGCGGGCAATGTTCTGCTAATGTTCTTGAACGAGTGCGGGAACCGGGCTAGCGTTGCGCGGCGAGGGCGGCATGGTCCAACACGTTTCCACTGTGGCATTCGAAGGCATCGAGGCACGCGCCGTCGATGTTCAGGTCCAGGTGTCGCCCGGACTACCGGCCTTCGCGGTGGTCGGATTGGCCGACAAGGCGGTGTCGGAGGCGCGCGAGCGGGTCCGCTCGGCGCTGATCGCCTCCGGATTGGCGCTGCCGGCGCGGCGCATCACCGTCAACCTCGCTCCCGCAGATCTGCCCAAGGAGGGCAGCCATTACGACCTGCCGATCGCGCTCGGTCTGATGGCCGCCATCGGGGCGATCCCGACCGACGCGACCGCCGGCTTCACGGTGCTGGGCGAGCTCGGCCTCGACGGCTCGATCGCCGCGGTGGCCGGCGTGCTGCCCGCCGCGATCGCCGCCAACGCCCGCGACGAGGGGCTGATCTGCCCGGCCGCCTGCGGGTCCGAAGCCGCCTGGGCCAGCCCAGATCTGCAGATCATCGCGGCTCGCTCGCTGATCCAGCTCGCCAACCATTTCAAAGGTACGCAGTTGCTCGGCCGGCCGCAGCCGCGGGTGCACGAAGCCGAAGCCTCGACGCTCGATCTGCGCGACATCAAGGGCCAGGAAAGCGCCAAGCGGGCGCTGGAGATCGCCGCGGCCGGCGGCCATCATCTGCTGATGGTGGGCTCACCCGGCTCGGGTAAATCGATGCTGGCGGCGCGGCTGCCGTCGATCCTGCCGCCGCTGTCGCCGGGCGAATTGCTCGAAGTCTCGATGATCGCCTCGGTGGCGGGCGAAATCCGCGACGGCGCGCTGACGGCGCGGCGGCCGTTCCGGGCGCCGCATCATTCCGCCAGCATGGCGGCGCTGACCGGCGGCGGCCTCAAGGCGCGTCCCGGCGAGATCTCGCTGGCGCATCAGGGCGTGCTGTTTCTCGACGAACTGCCGGAGTTCGATGCCCGCGTGCTGGATTCGCTGCGGGCGCCACTCGAAACCGGTGAGGTCGCGGTGTCGCGCGCCAATGCCCGCGTCACCTATCCGGCGCGGGTGATGCTGGTGGCGGCGATGAATCCATGCCGCTGCGGCCGCGCCTATGAGCCTGGCTATGCGTGCAAGCGTGGCCGCGTCGACCGCTGCAGCGCCGACTATCAGTCGCGCATCTCCGGCCCGCTGATGGACCGCATCGACCTGCGCATCGAGGTGCCGGCGGTGACGGCCGCCGACCTGATCCTGCCGCCGCCGGCGGAAGGCTCACGCGAGGTCGCGGCCCGGGTCGCCGCAGCGCGCGACGTGCAGCGCCGGCGCTACGCGGCGCTCGGCCTGCCGCAGATCCGCACCAATGCCGAAGCCCCCGCCGCGGCGCTGGAAACCGTGGCGCAGCCGGATGCGGCCGGACTCAAATTGCTGCGCGACGCCGCCGAAACCATGCGGCTGACTGCGCGCGGCTATCATCGCGTGTTGCGCGTCGCCCGCACGCTCGCCGATCTCGACGGCACCGACACGATCGGCCGGCTGCACCTCGCCGAGGCGCTGTCCTACCGGGCGCTCGGCGAAGACGTCCGGCACGCCGCATGATGGTGAATCGCCTGCGGTAGCCATAAACCTCCCGGTAATGAGTTTTCTTTACGCTCTGCCAACCATAGCCCGGCGTTTCGGGGCTGCGTTCGCGAGTTGGCGTGATGTTGGGTTTCCGAGTTCTGGCGTCGACTGCGCCATTGCTGATGCTGGGGCTGTTCGCCCACAGTGAACTGATCGCCGGGCCGCAGCCCTGCATCGCCGCCGGTGATCAGATCGTGCGGATCGCCCCTTCGGCCTGGATGGCGCAGCTCCATGTCGGCTTCACCGACGATCCGGCCCGCGCCAATGTGCGGGTGCAGATCGTCGACGATCCGGACGCCGCCGACTTCGCCGTCTCGGACGACAGCGGTAGCGACGAAGCCGGCGCCTGCGCGGCGACGCCGGACAGCCGGCTGATCGCCATCGCGGCGCACCCCTCGGCTGCCGAGCCTGTGATCTATCTGACCCGCGAGAGCGGCGCCGCCGACTATCGGATCTATGTGCGGTCGAGCCGCTTTACCGAGCGCGAAGCCGCCGCGCTTCTGGTCGGCGCCTCGACCCGCGCCATGCCGATCAGCACGGCCGCGCTGGGCAACGGCTCTTAATCTCTGATCAACCTTACCGGCAGCGCTGCGCGGAACACGAGCAGCCCTCAAGCTCTTTGCAATCCGAAACCTCGATACTGGTGGAGGCGGGCAGGAGGCGGTGCGGATGACCAGAAGGCTGCGGATCGGATCGCGACGCCGCGCCTTCGTGCGCCGATTTCCGCGGCTGACCCTGGGGCTGCGCTCGCTGCTGGTGTTTGTGGCCGCGTTCTTCGGGGCCTACGGCTTCATCAGCGGCAGCCGCCTCGACGTCTCGAACTACGATCCCCATAGTTTCGCGATCGGCGCCAGTTTCCTGTTCGCGCTGGCGTGCTTCGGCCTGGCGGTGCAGAGCATGCGGCTGCGCGCGATGCGCCAGCAGCTCAAGATCGAGATCCTGCGCAATGAATCGCTCGCCGACCGCAATTGGGAGCTGAAGGACGCCGAGGAACGCAGCTGCGCGCTGATCGACCAGCCAGCCCCGACACCGCGCCCTGCAGAGGATCGCGACGCGACGCTGCGAACGAAGTCGCGGTTGCTGGCATTGGCGTCGCACGAGATGCGCACGCCGCTGAACGGCATCATCGGGATGAGCAATCTGCTGCTCGACACCGAGCTGACAGCCGAGCAGGCGACCTATGCGCGCGCCGCCAAGACCTCCGGCGAGGCGCTGCTGTCGCTGATCGACGAACTGCTCGACTACGCGCGGATCGATGCCGGCAAGATCGAGCTCGAAGCGGCGCCGTTCGCACTGGCGCCATTGATCGAGGACGTCACCGAACTGCTGGCGCCGCGCGCGCAGGCGCGCGGTCTCGAGATTGCCGCTGACCTGCATGAGCGGCTGCCCGCCCAGGTGATCGGCGATGCGGCGCGGCTGCGCCAGGTGCTGCTGAACCTCGCCGGCAACGCCATCAAGTTCACAACCGAAGGCGGCGTCGCGCTGGTGGTCGAGTCGGGCCGGGACGGCGAGATCGATATCGTGGTGCGCGACACCGGCATCGGGATTCCGCTCGAGGCCCAGGAGCGCATCTTCGGCGAGTTCGAGCAGGCCGACGATGCCATCACCCGTAATTACGGCGGCACTGGGCTCGGGCTCAGCATCAGCGAACGGATCGTCCGCCGGATGGGTGGACGTATCACGCTGCAAAGCCAGCCGGGCCTCGGCAGCACCTTCACGGTGTCGCTGCCGCTCGATGCCATCGCGCCCGACAGCGGCGACGGCTTCGCGGCCCCCGATCTCTCAGGCCAGTCGATCCTGATCGCCGCGCCGCAGACCATCGAGGCGATGCTGGTGGCGCATCGGCTGCAGCGCTGGGGCGCCCAGACCTGCGTGCTGTCCGATATCGCCGCCGCGCATGCCCTGCTGCCGGAGCGGCCATGGTCGGCGGTGCTGATCGATTTCGGCTTCGGCGCGGCCGACACCGAGGCGCTGGCACGCAGCGCCGAGCCGCATGCGGTGCAGCGGATCGTGCTGCTGACGCCGTCGGCCCGGTCCGAGATCCTGCCGGCGCTGCCGGCGGTGTTCACCGGCTATCTGGTCAAGCCGCTGCGCGCGGCGTCGCTTGCGGCACGGCTCAGCGCCACGCTGCCGGATGTGGTCGCGCCCGGCATTGCCGATACCGAGCCGCCGGACTTTGCGCCTCGCCAACCGGCGCACGCCGGGCTGTCGGTGCTGGTCGCCGAAGATAACGACATCAACGCGCTGCTGATCCGCGCGTTGTTGGTCAAGCTCGGTCATCGCGCGATCGTTGCCACCGATGGCGACCAGGCGGTGCGGCAGTGGCAGAGCGCACTGACGACCGGCGCGCCGTTCGACCTGGTCCTGATGGACGTGCAAATGCCGGTGCTGGACGGCATCTCGGCGAGCCGGCAGATCCGCGACCAGGAGGCCGTCCGCGCCGTGCCGCGGACGCCGATCCTGGCGCTCACCGCCAACACGCTCGCCGAAGATCGCGCCGCCTGCCTGGCGGCCGGCATGGACGGCATCCTGATCAAGCCGCTCGACGGCGACAAGCTCGCCGTCATCCTCGCCGATATCGCCGACGCGCGGTCTTTCGCCGCCTAGGCGCGGCAGCCTGTTACCAGACCGCAACATCAGTCGCGAACACAATCAGCATGTCATGCGGCGGCAATCGATGTGTCACAACGCTGTCGGAACCCCGTGATCTTTGATGCGCGCAGGCCGCGCACCCCTGGATTCGGTTGCAGGCGGTCACGAGGATGCCATGCAGACCGACCAATTCGCCCGTTCGAAGAAATTCATCAAATTGCTCCGCCCGGAGGTTGCCGGCGCCGCAGCGCAGACCGCGATCACCTGGTTCAAGCCGGCGCTGAAAATCGGCGACCACGGCAAGCCGATCGCGCCGCCGACGCTGTCGCCCGCCACGCTGGGCCGCCTCGGTGCGCTGGAAGTGCGGCTGGCGCAGAAGAAGCAGGACATCAAGCGCGCCCAGAAGCTGCGCTACCGCGTGTTCTACAAGGACGGCACCGCGATCGCCGACGCGGCCACGATGCTGGCGCGGCGCGACAAGGATGCGTTCGACAAGATCTGCGATCATCTGATGGTGATCGACCACGCCGCCAAGCCGTCGCTGAGCGGCAAGCAGCCGGTGGTCGGCACCTATCGGTTACTTCGCCAGGACATCGCCGGCCGCCACGGCGGCTTCTACACCGAGAACGAGTTCGATATCGCCGGCATGATCGCACGGCATCCGCAGCTGCGCTTCCTCGAGCTCGGCCGCTCCTGCGTGCTGCCGCCGTACCGCAACAAGCGCACCGTCGAATTGTTGTGGCACGGCATCTGGAGCTATGTGCGCCAGCACGGCGTCGACGTCATGATCGGCTGCGCCAGCTTCGACGGCACCGACCCGGAGCGGCTGGCGCTGCCGCTGTCGTTCCTGCACCACTACGCGGCCGCGCCCGAAGCCTGGCGCGCGAAGGCGCATCCGTCGCGCTATGTCGAGATGAACCGGATGCCGAAGGACGCGGTGAATCAAAAGGCCGCGCTGCGCGAGCTGCCGCCGCTGATCAAAGGCTATCTGCGGCTCGGCGCCACGATCGGCGAGGGCGCGGTGATCGACCATCAGTTCGGCACCACCGACGTGCTGATCATCATGCCGGTGTCGGCGATCAGCAGCCGCTACATCGAACATTTCGGCGCGGATGCGACGCGGCACGCGGCGTAGTACGGACTATCCACCCAACCAGTCGTCATCCCCGCGAAAGCGGGGATCCAGTATTGCAGAGCGTCTGCGTTCAGCACTCAGTTAACAACGAGCGCTCTGGGATAC
>NZ_JAJNAL010000028.1 GCF_022271405.1 Rhodopseudomonas infernalis
CCCCCCCCCCCCCCCCCCCCGCGGGGCGGGCGCGGCCCCCCCCCCCCCCCCCGCGGGGGGGGGGCCCCCGCCACACACTCAGTGCCCGTGGACCCCCACCCCGGCCTCCGCTTTGCTCGGCCGACCCTCCCCGCAAGGGGGAGGGGTACATTCGGCGCCCCGTTTTCAATCCGCAATCACCACATCGGCTACGAACACCGGCTCGCGGACCTCCTGCCCGGCGAACGGCGAGCCTTGTTCGAACCAGGAACGCGGGGCCGGGGCGCCCCACAGGGTCTGGCGGCGGGGGTCGCGCAGCGACCAGCGCAGCGGCTCGTGGTCGTGGTCCATGGTCTGATAGTCGCTGCAATACAGCTCGATACGGTGGCCGTCCGGATCGCGGACATAGAGGAAGAACGCGTTGGAGATGCCGTGCCGGCCCGGGCCGCGTTCCAGTGGCAAGCCGCTCGAGGCCATCACGTCGCATAGGTGGATGATGTTGAGCGGCCCCGGCACCCAATAGGCAAAATGGTGCAGCCGCGGGCCCTTGCCGTTGGTGATGGCGAAGTCGTGGACGTTGCCCTTGCGATGCATCCAGGCGGCGGCGATGCGGCCGCCGTCGCCGTCCTCCTCGGCATATTCGGTGAGGCGGAAGCCTAGCCGCGCATAGAAGTCGATCGTATCCTGGGTCTCGGCGGCGAACACGTTGAAGTGGTCGAGCCGCTGCGGATGGCAGCCCTTGTAGCGCTCATAGCGGCGCAACAGATGCGGCCGCTTCTCCATCGAGGCGTAGAACTCCAGCCGGAAGCCGAACGGATCGGTGACGTGCAGCGTGCGGCCCTGGAACGGCCGGTCGACGAAGCTGTAGAGCACGCCATTTTCGGCGAAGAAGCTGCCGGCCTTGTCGAGATCGGCTTCGCTCGCGACCTTGAAACCGAGCCGCGCTGCGGCGGGCTGCTCCGCTTTGCGCAGCACCACCGAGTGATGCTGATGCTCTTCGCTGCCGCGCAGATAAGCAGTGGCGTCGTCGCGATCCTCGACGTGCAGGCCGATGATGTTCTCGTAGAAGTCGACGCTTTTGGCGAGGTCGACGACGTCGAGCACGACATGGCTCGAGCGGACGATGTTGAACGGCGGATCGAACACGTGTTGCGGCACCGGCATTGCAGGGTCCCCAGGAAGTTTAGTTGTTAGTTCACTGCATCAAAGTTCGTCATTCCGGGCTCGCGCTTCGCGCGCCCCGAAATGACTCTTGGAGGGGGCGATCGTCACGCCACCCCCAGCTTCTGAATTTTATGGGTGCCGCGCGCGAGCGAGACGTGTTTGGTTTCCATGTAGAACTCGAACGAGTAGTCGCCGCCGTCGCGGCCGATGCCGGACTGCTTCATGCCGCCGAACGGGGTCGGCAGGTGGCGGACGTTCTCCGAATTCAGCCAGATCATGCCGGCCTCGAGCGCATCGGCGACGCGCAGCGCGCGGCCCATGTCGCTGGTCCAGACATAGCCGGTGAGGCCGTAGCGGATGTCGTTGGCGATGGCGATCGCCTCCGCCTCGTCGCTGAACGGGATGACGGTGAGGAACGGCCCAAACACTTCGTCTTGCGCGACACGCATGTCGCCGCGCGCGCCGGTCACCAGCGTCGGCTGCACGTAATGGCCGCCGCCCGGGCCTTCGTGACGCGCGCCGCCGACCGCGATGGTGGCGCCGTCGTTTTTGGCTATGTCGAAATACGAGCAGACCTTGTCGAGATGGCGCTGATGAATCAGCGGCCCGACCTCGGTTGCCGGGTCGAGCGGATGGCCGACCTTGAGCGCGCGGACGCGGGCAGCCAGCTTGTCGATGAATTTGTCGGCGATCGACTGCTGGATCAGCAGCCGGCTCGACGAGGTGCAGCGCTCGCCATTGAGCGAGTAGATCATGAACACCACGGCATCGAGCGCGCGGTCGAGATCGGCGTCGTCGAACACGATCACCGGGTTCTTGCCGCCGAGTTCGAAATGCACCCGCTTCAGCGTCGGTGCGCCCTGCGCCATGATCGCCGCGCCGGTCGCAGTTTCGCCGACAAACGCGATCGCCTTGATGGCCGGATGTTCGGTCAGCGCCTTGCCGGCCTCTTCGCCGAAGCCGTGGACGGTGTTGAGCACGCCGTTCGGCAGACCGGCGTCCCTGCAGATCCGCGTCAGCATGTCGGCCGTCACCGGCGACCATTCCGCCGGCTTGTGGACCACGGTGCAACCGGCGGCGAGCGCCGGCGCGATCTTCCAGGTCGACAGCATGAAAGGCGTGTTCCACGGCGTGATCACGCCGACCGGGCCGATCGGCACGCGGGTCGAAACGTTCCAGTGTTCGTCGCTCGGCGTGTTCAGCCCGTCGCGCGCCTCGGCGCATTTGTCGGCGAAGAACCGGAAGTTCTCGGCGGCGCGGACCGCCGCCTTGGCCATGAAGCGATGTGCCTGGCCGGTGTCGATGCATTCCAGCACGGCGATGTCGTCGGCGCGTGCTTCGATCGCATCGGCGATCTTGTGCAGCAGCTTGCGCCGCTTGGCCGGGGCCATATCACGCCAGGCCGGAAACGCGTCCTTCGCAGCCTTGGCGGCGCCATCGATATCCGCCGCCGTGCCACGTGCAACCTGCGCCAATTCCCCATTATCGATCGGCGACGACGTCGCAAACGTCTCGCCCGACGAAGACGGCACGACCTCGCCGTTGATCAGATGGCCGATGCCATCTGCGCGCAGTTGCTTCAGCAGCGGTGCGGCGCGGTCGAGATTGGCCTGCAGTGCAGCCGACGTGTTGGACGGGGGAGCGGCATCAGCCATGGCGGGCCTCGGCAATCAGCAGATCGTGGATGGAGTTGCGCTTCCAGCTGGTTTCCTTGTCGTTGATCTGCATGTCGAACGACAGCGCGAAACCTTCCTCGGCGAACAGCGGGTCGAGTTCGTCCGAGAGCTTTGCGAAGATGTGCTCGCCGGCGCGCTTGCGGGCGGCGAGGTCGCGGCCTTCGCCGAGCCGCAGCAGCATCGCCATGAAGGCGAAGTCGGTGCGGCCGTCGGCGATCGCATAATGCTCGCAGCGGATCGCGCGGACGCGGATGCCGCCGACCGGGAAGATCCCGGTCTCGATCGCGGATGTGCGGACTAGCTCGACCAGCGCGGCGATGTCGACCTTGGCCTCGAGATTGGCCGAATATTCGATGGTGAAATGCGGCATGGCTACGCTCGCTCGCTGATCATCCGAAGTAACAACTGACGGTGCCGCAGGGCCCATAGTCGGCCTGAATGGTATCACCCTTGCGACATTCGATGGCGCGGATGAACGAGCCGGCCAGCACGACCTGTCCGGGCTCCAGCGCCAGCCCCAGGGCTGCGATCTTGTTGGCGAGCCACGCCACCGCGGTCGCCGGATGGTTGAGCACGCCGGCGGCGAGGCCGGTCTCTTCGAGCTGCCCGTTCTTATAAGCCAGCGCGCCGATCCAGCGCAGGTCGGTGTCGAGCGGGCGGATCGGCCGACCGCCGAGCACGATGCCGGCATTCGCGGCGTTGTCGGCGATCGTGTCATAGATCTTGCGCGTCGCCTTGGTTTCCGGGTCGACGCGCTGCACGCGGGTATCGAGGATTTCCAGCGCAGGCACCACGAAATCGGTGGCGTTGAGCACGTCGAAGATCGTGCAATGCGGGCCGGCGAGGCGATGCTTGATGACGAAGGCGAGCTCGGCCTCGATCCGCGTCGCAATGAAGCGATCGGTGGGGATCACGCCGCCGTCGTCGAAAAACATGTCGTCCAGCAGCACGCCGGAATCCGGTTCGTCGATCGCCAGCTGGCTCTGCATCGCCTTCGAGGTCAGGCCGATCTTGTGGCCACGGATGATGCAGCCTTCGCCGAGCTTGATGTCGATCCAGGCGTTCTGAATTGCATAGGCGTCGGCGATGCTGATCGCCGGATGATCGAGCGACAATTGCCGGATCTGGACCTTGGTTTGTTCCGCCTGGTGCAGCCGTTCGGCCGCGGCGCGAATTTCGTTGTTCGACAACGCCATGCTCGGCTTCCGCCTTGTTCTTCCACCCTGTGCGGGATCAACAAAATCCTCGCGCGAAAACTGGTTAACATGTTAAATGATCGCGCTCAAACCCAATCCTTGTTTGTTGCGATGCAAAAATCTCAGCCACCGTCATTGCGAGCGAAGCGAAGCAATTCAGCCGCGCGTTCCGGAGCTAGACTGCTTCGGCGCGTTGCGCCTTGCAAAGACCCGGAGGGAGCGGCGCAGAACCAAGAGCCGCCGATGCGCACCTTCTCGCGCTCGCTGCCGATGGCGCTGCTGCGCAGCCGCGAAGCGGTGATGCGGCATTTCCGGCCGCTGTTGCGCGCCCACGGCCTGAGCGAGCAGCAATGGCGCATCCTGCGCGCGCTGACCGAGATCGAGGCAGTCGAGGTGACGGAGCTGGCGGAGCGTGCGTTTCTGCTCGGGCCCAGCCTGTCGCGGATGCTGCGCGATCTCGAGGGGCGCAAGCTGATCGCGCGGAAGCTGGCGAAGGACGATCAACGCCGCAGCCGGGTGTCGATCACGCCCAAAGGCCTGAAGCTGATCGAGATCGTCGCGCCGTTCTCCGAACAGATCTACGCCGACATCGCGCGCCATTTCGGCCAAGCAAAGCTCGCTGCACTGCAGGAGATGCTGGGCGCGCTCGAAACTCATCTGGTGGAGATGCCGATGCGGCATGCGGCCGATGTGGTGGACAGCGAGCCGGAATTTCGGTCAACTGCGCCGAGCAAACGACGGCCGGCGACACGCCCGGACGCGCAGGGAGGACGATGATGATCGGGCAGCGCTGGGCGGCGCGGCAAGGCCGTGACCGCGAGATTGTTCTCCGCGAGCGTGCGACGCCATGGTGACGCTGCAGGTCGACCGGCTGATCGATTTCGTCGCCGCCGTGTTCGAGCGCGCCGGCTCGTCGAAAGACGAAGCGCGCCGTATCGGCTCCTATCTCACCACGGCGAACCTCACCGGCCACGATAGTCACGGCGTGATCCGCGTGCCGGTGTACATCCGCTGGCGTAATGCCGGCGCGGTGCATCCCGATCAGGTGGTCGACGTGCCGGTCGATCTGCCGTCGCTGGCGATCGTCGACGGCAAATTCGGCTACGGCCAGACCGTCGGACCGCAGGCGGTGCGGATCGGCATCGACAAATGCAAGGCGCAGGGGCTCGCTGCGGTCGGGCTGAAGAATGCGGGGCACATCGGCAGGATCGGCGACTGGGCCGAGATGGCCGCCGCCGAGGGGCTGGTGTCGATTCACTTCGTCACGGCCGCCGGCTCGATTCTCGTCGCCCCGTTCGGCGGCGTCGAACGCCGACTGTCGACCGCGCCGTATTGCGTCGGCATCCCGCGCCCCGGCGCGCCGCCGGTGGTGCTCGATCTCGCCACCTCGATCGTCGCCGAAGGCAAGGTGCTGGTCGCGGCGCGCGGCGGCAAATCGCTGCCGGAAGGCGCGCTGATCAATCCGGACGGCAGCCTCAGCCAGGATCCGGCGACGCTCTACGGCCCCTACGAAAAGGACGGCCCGATCAATCACGTCAACGGCGAGGGTGCGATCCGCGCCTTCGGCGAGCACAAGGGCTCGGGGCTGGCGCTGATCTGCGAATTGCTCGGCGGCGCGCTCACCGGCAACGGCGCCACCGGGCCGAACCGGCCGTTCGCGAACGGCATGTTCTCGATCTATGTCGATCCGCAGCGCATCGATCCGGCCCATGTGTTCGACGCCGAGGTGACGCGCTACATCGATTACTTCAAGAGCGCCAAAACCATCGCCGGCGTTGATCAGGTGCTAATCCCCGGCGATCCCGAACAGAAGACCCGCGCCGAGCGCGGCCAGAACGGCGTCCCGCTGCCCGACGACACCTGGGCCGCCATCGTCGCGACAGCGCGCGAAGTCGGCGTGCCCGAGCAGGCGATCCAGGCGGCGACGGCGTGATTATCCGTCATTGCGAGCGAAGCGAAGCAATCCACGAGCCACACGCACGGCGCTGGATTGCTTCGTCGCTTCGCTCCCCGCAATGACGGATGTGGCTCGGTAACAAGTAACTCACAGGAAGTAGCAATGGCGAACAAGGTGAAAGAACTCTGGGCCTCCGGCAAGGTGGTGGTCAACGGCTGGCTCGCGATTCCGTCGGGCTTTTCCGCCGAGGTGATGGCGCAATGTGGCTTCGACAGCGTCACCGTCGACATCCAGCACGGCGTGCAGGACTATCAGTCGATGGTGGCTTGCTTCCAGGCGATGCAGGCGCATCCGGTGACGCCGATGGTGCGGGTGCCGTGGAACGAGCCGGGCATCATCGGCAAGGTGCTGGACGGCGGCGCCTACGGCGTCATCTGCCCGATGGTGAACACCAGGGAGGAAGCCGAGAACTTCGTGCAGTACTGCAAGTACCCGCCGCGCGGCACGCGCAGCAACGGCCCGATCCGCGCCGGCCTGTACGGCTCGTCCGGCAACTATCAGACGACTGCGAACGACGAGACGCTGTGCATCCCGATGATCGAAACCCGCACCGCGGTCGAGAACATGGAGGCGATCCTCGACGTCGAGGGCATCGCCGGCGTCTATATCGGGCCGAGCGATCTCGGCTTCTCCTATGGTCTGGTGCCGAAGCTCGACCGCGAGGAGCCGGAGATTTTGAAGATCTACGACAAGCTGTTGAAGGAATGCGACAAGCGCGGCATCTATCCGGGCATCCATTGCTCCGGCCCCGAAGGCGCCGCCCGCAACATCGCACTCGGCTTCAAGCTGGTGACGCTGCTCAACGACAGCGGCATCATGGCGATCGGCGCGCGGCAGTGGGTCGGCGAGACGCGCAAGAACTCGGGCGGGAAGGCGTAAGAACGGCACTCGTGCAGCTTGCCTCGTCGTCATCGACCGGCTTGACCGGGCGACCCAGTATTCCAGAGAGCCAGCGTTTGGCTCCCACCGGAGGATAACCGTAAAGCCGGGCGTACTGGGTCGCCCGGTCAAGCCGGCGATGACGTCACGTTGGCCACTCCCACCACCGTCATCCTCCGCGAAAGCGGAGGACCCAGTATTCCAGAGCGCTTGCGTTCAGCGCGATGCTCGGGACCGACAATCGGCGCTCTTGGATACTGGGTCGTCCGGTCGAGCCGGACGATGACGTCCGTTGTTTGGTGGGGCTCTGCCCCCGCACCGCGCGTTTCCGGCTGCGTCGGTCTGAAATCGCCCCATCCTTGCGCATCCCTTGCCCTTTGTTAGCGCTTGATCCGTGCCAGTTCCGGTGTTCTGCTCAAAATCAATGCTGGAGCTGCCCTGTGTCGATCTACGTCGCCCTACATCACGTCACGCATTACAAATACGACCGCCCGATTGACCTTGGCCCACAGACCATCCGGCTGCGTCCGGCGCCGCATACGCGGACGCCGATCCTGTCGTATTCGCTGAAGGTCACGCCGGCGAACCACTTCATCAATTGGCAGCAGGACCCGCAGGGCAACTGGCTGGCGCGGTTCGTTTTTCCGGAGAAGGCGAACGAGCTCAAGATCGAGGTCGATTTCACCGCCGCGATGACGGTGATCAACCCGTTCGATTTCTTCGTCGAAAGCTACGCCGAGAGCTTTCCGTTCGCCTACAGCGACGACCTGCAGCACGAACTGGCGCCGTATCTGGTCACGGAGCCGCCCGGGCCGTTGCTACAGGCCTATCTCGATCAGATTCCGCGGCAGGCGGACAGCACGGTCAACTTCCTGGTCGATCTCAACGCCAAACTGCGCGAGCGCGTCGACTACATCATTCGGATGGAGCCCGGCGTGCAGACGCCGGAGGAGACGCTCGGCAAAGGCTGCGGCTCGTGCCGCGATTCGGCGTGGCTGCTGATCCAGGCGCTGCGCCATCTCGGTCTCGCGGCGCGGTTCGTGTCCGGTTACTTGATCCAGATCCGCCCGGACATCCAGTCGCTCGACGGTCCGAAAGGCGCCGAAACCGACTTCACCGATCTGCACGCCTGGGCCGAAGTGTATCTGCCCGGTGCCGGCTGGGTCGGCTTCGACGTCACCTCGGGATTGCTCGCCGGCGAGGGCCACATCCCGGTCGCCGCGACGCCGCATTATCGCACGGCCGCGCCGATCTCCGGCATTGTCGGCTTCGCCAATGTCGACTTCAATTTCGAGATGAAGGTCGAGCGCATTCGCGAAGCGCCGCGGATCACGCTGCCGTTCTCCGACGAATCCTGGGCGCGGCTCGATGCGCTCGGCACCAAGGTCGATGCCGATCTCGCCGCGCAGGATGTGCGGCTGACGATGGGCGGCGAGCCGACCTTCGTGTCGATCGACGATATGGAAGCGCCTGAGTGGAACGTCGCCGCGGTCGGCGGCGCCAAGCGGATGCTGGCCGACGATCTGATCCGCCGGCTGCGCACGCGCTTCGCGCCGGGCGGTCTGCTGCATTTCGGCCAGGGCAAATGGTACCCGGGAGAAAGCCTGCCGCGCTGGGCCTTCGGCCTGTACTGGCGCAAGGACGGTCAGCCGATCTGGAAGAATCCGGATCTGATCGCGCCGGTCTTCGGCCAGCGCCCGGCGAAGGTCGAGGAGGCCGAGCAGTTCGCGATCGGCACCGCCAGGCGGCTCGGCATCGACACCGACTACGTGCTGCCGGCGTTCGAGGATCCCAGCCACTGGCTGCAGAAGGAAGCGAGCCTGCCTCCGAACGTCGATCCGTCCGACAGCAAGCTCGCCGATCCGGAAGAGCGCGCGCGGATGGCGCGGGTGTTCGACTCGGGGCTGACGACGCCGAAAGGCTTCGTGCTGCCGATCCAGGCGTGGCAGGCCGAAGCACCGCAGCCGAAGAAGCGCTGGCGCAGCGAGCGCTGGAAGCTGCGCCGCGGCAATCTGTTTCTGGTGCCCGGCGATTCGCCGATGGGCCTGCGGCTGCCGATCGCGTCGCTGCCGCATATCCCCGAAGAGGACTATCCGTTCGTCGTCGAGCGCGACCCGCTCGATCCGCGCGGTCCGCTGCCGAGCTACGCGCCGATGAGCTTCGCCCCGCCGCCCGCGGCCGAGCAGATGCCGGTGTTCGAACAGCCGACCGCCGCCGCTGGCGCCGCCAGCCAGTCGGTCGAGGAGCAGACGTTGCGCAAGGGCGGCGTCCGCACTGCGATGTCGATCGAGATCCGCGAAGGCGTGCTGTGCGCCTTCATGCCGCCGACCGAGACCATCGAGGATTATCTCGAACTGGTCTCTGCGGTCGAAGCGACCGCCGAGGAGATGCAGCTTCAGGTTCACGTCGAAGGCTATCCGCCGCCGTTCGACCCGCGCATCGAGGTCATCAAGGTGACGCCCGATCCCGGCGTGATCGAGGTCAACATCCATCCCGCGCAGAACTGGCGCGAGGCGGTGACCACGACCTTCGGCCTCTATGAAGAAGCCGCGCAGGTGCGGCTCGGCGCCAACCGCTTCCTGATCGACGGCCGCCACACCGGCACCGGCGGCGGCAATCATGTCGTGGTCGGCGGCGCCAACCCGGCGGATTCGCCGTTTCTGCGCCGGCCCGATCTGCTGAAGAGCCTGGTGCTGTTCTGGCAGCGGCATCCGTCGCTGTCGTATCTATTCTCCGGCATGTTCATCGGCCCGACCAGCCAGGCACCGCGGATCGACGAGGCGCGGCACGATTCGCTGTACGAACTCGAGATCGCGCTGGCGCAGGTGCCGCCGCCCGGCGTCAAGGGGCCGCTGTGGCTGACCGACCGGCTGTTCCGCAACATTCTGGTCGATATCACCGGCAATACGCACCGCGCCGAGATCTGCATCGACAAGATGTTCTCACCGGACAGTCCGACCGGCCGTCTCGGCTTGGTGGAATTCCGTGCGCTGGAGATGCCGCCCGATCCACGCATGAGCCTTGCGCAGCAGCTCTTGATCCGCGCGCTGATTGCGATGCTGTGGAAGCAGCCGCTCGATGGCAAGTTCGTGCGCTGGGGCACGGCGCTGCACGACCGCTTCATGCTGCCGCACTTCTTGTGGGAGGATTTCCGCGATGTCCTCGGCGAACTGAAAAACGCCGGCTACGCGTTCGAGCCAGAGTGGTTCACCGCGCAGCTCGAATTCCGCTTTCCGGTGTTCGGCAGCGTGTATCACGGCGGCGTCACGCTGGAGGTGCGGCAAGCTTTGGAGCCGTGGCACGTGCTCGGCGAGGAGGGCACCGCGGGTGGCACCGTGCGCTTTGTCGACAGTTCGGTCGAGCGGCTGCAGGTCAAGGCCGAGGGCTTCGTCGAGGGTCGCCATATCATCACCTGCAACGGCCGCCGCCTGCCGATGACGCCGACCGCGCGCTCCGGCGAGGTAGTCGCGGCCGTGCGGTTCAAGGCGTGGCAGCCGGCCTCCGGGCTGCACCCGACCATTCCGGTGCATTCGCCGCTGGTGTTCGACATCGTCGACACCTGGAACGGCCGCTCGCTCGGCGGCTGCGTCTATCATGTGGCGCATCCGGGCGGGCGCTCCTACGAGACCCGCCCGGTGAATTCCTACGAGGCCGAGGCGCGGCGGCTGGCGCGCTTCCAGGACCACGGCCACACGCCGGGCAAGGTCGAACCGCCGCACGAGGAACGCACACTTGAATTTCCCGTGACCCTCGACTTGCGGACCCCACTGCTGCATTGATTCAGCCGGCAGAGGGGGCTTTCATGGCGCAGGGCGGCAGTCAGGCGAAACGCGTTCGTCCGCGCGACCGCAAGGTGGCGCAGTGGATGCGAGATTATACACGGCTGCCCGGCATCCCCGACGAATTCCTCGGTGACGATGGCGTGCCGCGACCGGTGTGGTCGCGCTATTTCGATGCCTTTGCGGCGCTCACGCCGGACGAGATCGAACGCCGCTTCGGCGCCGCCGATCGGCATCTGCGCGACGCCGGTGTCACCTATCGGGCGCCTGGCGAGGCCGCGGAGCGTGCCTGGTCGCTGAGCCATGTCCCGCTGCTGATCGACGATGCCGAATGGCGGCAGATTTCGGAGGGCATCGCCCAGCGTGCGACGCTGCTCGAACACGTGCTGCAGGATCTCTATGGCGACGGGCGGCTGATCGCGTCGGGTGCCATTCCGCCTGCGGCGATCGCCGGCAGCCCGGAATATCTGCGTGCGATGGCGGGCGTGAAGCCCCCGGCCGGACGGTATTTGCGGCTTTACGCCGCCGACATCGGGCGGGGTCCGGATGGGCGCTGGTGGGTGCTGGGCGATCGCACCCAGGCGCCGTCGGGCATGGGCTACGCGCTGGAAAACCGCCTGGTGCTGTCACGCGCCTTCACCGATCTGTACAAATCGATGAATGTCGAGCGCGTCGCGCCGTTCTTCGAGGCGTTTCGTGACAGCCTGCGCGCCAGCGCCGATCGCGACGAGCCGCGGATCGGTCTGCTCACGCCCGGCCCGTTCAGCGAGACCTATTTCGAGCATGCCACGCTGGCGCGCTATCTCGGCTTCCTGCTGGTCGAGGGCGATGATCTTGCGGTGTCGGGCGATCGCATCCACATCCGCACGGTCGCCGGATTGAAGCGGCTCGACGTGCTGCTGCGCCGGGTCGATTCCAATTCGCTGGATCCGCTCGAGCTCGACGCTTCGTCGCAGCTCGGCGTGCCCGGCCTGGTCGATGTGCTGCGCAAATCGGGCGTCGTCGTCGCCAACATGCCGGGCGCCGGCGTGATCGAGGCACGTTCGCTGCTCGGCTTCCTGCCCAGCCTCAGCCGCCGTCTGCTCGGCGAAGACCTGAAGATGCCGCATATCGCCACCTGGTGGTGCGGACAGGCCTCGGCGCGCGAGGAGGTGCTGTCGCGGCTCGATGATTTCGTCATCGAGGGTGCTTACGGGCCGACGCTGCCGGGCTTCGCCCATATGGGCCCGGTTCTGCCCGCCGAATTGCCGCCGGTGGTGCGCGATCATCTGCGCGAGGCGATCGCCACGCGCGGCATGGACTATGTGGCGCAGGAGCAGGTGCGACTGTCGACCACGCCGGGGTGGGATGACGGCAAGCTGGCGCCGCGGCCGTTCGTGCTGCGCGTCTTTGCCGCCGCCACCGAGGATGGCTGGACCATCATGCCCGGCGGCTTTTGCCGGATCGCCGAGCGGCTGGATTCGCGCGCGGTGTCGATGGGCGAGGGCGCCCGCGCCGCCGACGTCTGGGTGGTGTCCGAGGGCGCGGTATCGACGGCGTCGCTGCTGCCGGCGGTCGAGAACGTCCGCATCCGGCGCATCACCGGCCTGCTGCCGAGCCGCGCCGCCGACAATCTGTTCTGGCTCGGGCGTTATCTCGAGCGCGCCGAGGCGACGCTGCGGCTGGTGCGTGCGCTCAGCGTGCCGCAGCGTGATCCCGGCAAGGGGCCGCTGCACCAGGCGATCGAGCGGATCCAGCGGTTGCTGATCAGCTGGGGCGCGACCTCGCTGGCGGCGCGCGCCCAGACCGCGAAGATCGCCGCCGACGCGCTGCACAGCGAGGAGCAGTTCGGCTCGGCGCTGTCGCTGATCCGCGCCGCGCAGCGCAACGCCTCGTCACTGCGCGAGCGGCTGTCGCCGGACGCGTGGCAGGTGATCACCCAGACCGCCGACCGTCTGGCGTTGCCGGCCGAGGACGAGGAGGCGGTGATCGGCCTCGCCGAAATTACCCTGCAGGAGCTCGCCAGCTTCTCCGGCCTGTCGCAGGAAAACATGAACCGCGCCGCCGGCTGGCGCTTTCTGCGGCTGGGCCGCCGCGTCGAGCGTGCCATCAATACGACGCGGTGGACGCGTCAGTTCGCCGGCGAGGATGCCACCGCCGAAGATCTAGACGTACTGCTGACGCTGATCGACTGCCAGATCACCTATCGGTCGCGCTATCTGGTGGCCCCGCTACTGGCGCCGGTGCGCGATCTGGCGGTGCTCGATCCGTACAATCCGCGCTCGGTGGCGTTCCAGGTCGAGGAGCTCAACGAGCATATCGCCAGCCTGCCGACGCTGAAGGAAGGCGGCCTGATCGAGCGGCCGCAGCGCCTCGCGGTCGCGCTGAAAGCGACGCTGACCACGGCGGAAGCGTCGGACCTCGACAGCCGCAAGCTGTTCGCGCTGGAGCAGGATCTGCTGTCGCTGGCCGACGCGATCGGTTCGCACTACTTCCCGCACGGCGCCAGCGCCACGCGGCCGGAGAAACTGACGGGGCTGGCGTGATCTACGATATCCGTCATGTCACCAGCTACAGCTATGGCAGCCAGGTCAGCTTCGCGCGCTGCTCGCTGCGGCTGACGCCGGTGAGCGACCCGCACCAGAAGCTGATCTCGCACAGCATCGAAATCAAGCCGAAGCCGGCGACGCGCAGCACGCGCGTTGATTTCTTCGGCATCTTGACCGAGAGCATCGTCATCGAGGCGCCCCACAAGGCGCTGCGGATCGACAGCCGCTCGCGCGTCGAAGTCGACCGTGTGCCGCCGGCGCGCGATGCCGGCAGCAGCGCGTGGGAGAGCGTGCGCGAAGCGGCGCTGCAATGCGCAAGCCTCGATGCTCGCGCGCCGGTTGGTTACGTGTTCCCCAGCGCTCTCGCGCCGATCCAGTCGGCGGTCACGCGCTATGCGGCCAAGAGTTTTACACCTGCGCGCGGCATCCTCAGCGCGACCGCCGAGCTGATGCAGCGGATCCACACCGAATTCAAATACGATTCCAAAGCGACGGTGATCTCGACGCCGCTAGCTGAGGTGTTCGAGAAGCGCCACGGCGTCTGTCAGGATTTCGCCCATGTGATGATCGCGGGGCTGCGCGGTCTCGGCCTGCCGGCAGCCTATGTCAGCGGTTACTTGCGGACCTATCCGCCGCCCGGCCAGGAGCGGCTGCAAGGCGCGGACGCGACACACGCCTGGGTTTCGGTATGGTGTGGCAACGAGACCGGCTGGGTCGGGTTCGATCCGACCAATGATCTGTTGGTTGCCAACGATCACATCGTACTGGCAGTCGGCCGTGACTTCTCCGACGTGTCTCCGGTCGACGGCGTGATCGTCGGCTCGCGCCGTCAGAAGCTGGCGGTCGCGGTCGATGTGATCCCGGTGGAGTCGTCGTCTCGGATCCGCTAGTTGCGATTGATGATCAATCGATCCTTGCTCGGCCGAATTCACGCGGTTGGACCTCGTAACTAATCGAGGTGCTCACTTAACGTCTCGTTCGCCTTTGGTGGCGAGGATCGGTCGTCGCCATTCGGCTCGCCGATCCTCAGGAGATTCGCAGGTGCACAGGACATTGCTATTCACCGTTGCCGCTGTCATCGCCGTTAGCACGGCCGTTCCCGCTTTCGCACAAGCCAGCAAGGACGACGCGGTCGCGATGGTCAAGAAGGCGGTTGCCGC
Source organism: Rhodopseudomonas infernalis (assembly GCF_022271405.1). GTDB lineage: Bacteria > Pseudomonadota > Alphaproteobacteria > Rhizobiales > Xanthobacteraceae > Rhodopseudomonas > Rhodopseudomonas infernalis. The sequence continues at coordinate 14,319 of NZ_JAJNAL010000028.1, forward strand.
GATCAAGGCGGATGGGGCCGACAAGACCTACCCGCTGATCAGCGACAGGGCCGGACCTTTCGTCAGGGACGATCTATACGTCGTGGTCTATCAGCTCGACGGAAAGGTGCTCTCGCATGGCGCCAACGCCAAGTTCGTCGGCAAGGACATGATCGACGCCCAGGACGTCGACGGCAAGCTCTACGTCAAGGAGCGCGTCGAACTCGCCGCCAAGCAGCCGTCGTTCTGGCAGGACTACAAATTCGTCAATCCGGTGAGCAAGAAGGTCGAGCCGAAGGAGATGTATTGCGAGCGTCTCGACAACACCGCGGTCTGCGCTGGCGTCTACAAGCTCTAGGAAATGGTCCGCGATCGCTGCTTGGGCGGCGGGGCGGAGCGTTGGATATGGGACGCTGATGAAGGCCATCGGTCTGTCGTGGAAGGTTCAGCTCGCGCCGGCGCTGCTGGTGGTCGCGCTGCTTGGCATCGGTGGCTATGCACTGCAGGCGCTGCGGTTCAATCAGCAGAGCGTCGATGCTTTGATCTCTGGCCCGGTGCGGTTATCGGAACAGGCGAGCGAACTCAGCAGTGCGGCGTGGACCGCCCATGCCAAGCTGTATCGGCTCGCCGCCACGGCCGCGAACGAATCCGACGAGACCAAACTCACCAAAGTGTCGAAGGAGGCGAGCGTCGCGCTGACGCAGATTCCGGCGGCCTTGGCGAATATCGAAAAGGCTCTTGGCCCCGCCGCGTCGCAGTCGCCGTTTCAGAAACTGAAGGGGGCGGCAGCCGGCTATCAGAAGCAGGCGAAGAACGCGATCGAGATGGCCGACGGCGATGCCGGCTCGGCGATGTTGTTCATCAAGAGCGCGGAGAGGAGCTTCGCCGAGATCGATTCACAGATCGATACTCTCATCGTCTCCAGCAACGAGAGCCGCGACCGTGAGATCGCCTTGGCCGCCATCGGGCTGGATCGGCAGCAATGGATGCTCGGCGCGATCCTGCTCGGCGTCTCGCTGCTCGGCGTGCTGACCTCGTTCCTGATCGGCCGCGGCATCGCCCGGCCTGTGGTGGCGATGGCCGGTGCGATGCACGAGTTGGCGTCCGGCAATTTCGGTGTTCAATTGCCCGGCCTGGAGCGCGGCGACGAGGTCGGCCGGATGGCGCGTGCCGTCGAGGAGTTCAAGCTGCAGGCGGTTGCCAAGGCGGAGCGCGATCACGCCGAGCGCGAACAGCAGGAACGCAAGGCCGCAGCTGTGCGCCGCGCCGAGTTGCATCAGCTCGCCGACGGGTTCGAAACTGCGGTGGGCCAGATCATCGAGGCTGTTGGCGCGGCCGCCCGTGAGCTCGAACACTCCGCTGACGCGCTCGCCAAGGGCAGCACCGCGACGCAGAAACTGTCGGACATCGTCACGGCCGCGTCGGGCGAAACCTCGCACAATGTTCAGTCGGTGGCGTCGGCCGCTCAGCAGATGAACGCCTCCGTTGCCGAGGTCGGGCGTCAGGTCCGGGAGTCGCGCAGCATCGCCGCCGAAGCCGTGACCCAGGCGGAACAGACCGACAGCCGGATCGGCAAGCTGGCGCAGGCCGCCACCCGGATCGGCGACGTCACCCAGCTCATTACAACCATCGCCGAGCAGACCAACCTGCTGGCGCTCAACGCCACGATCGAAGCCGCACGCGCCGGCGAGGCCGGCCGCGGCTTTGCCGTGGTGGCGCAGGAAGTGAAGGTGCTGGCCGAGCAGACGTCGAAGGCGACCGGAGAGATCAGCGCCCAGATCAACGAGATTCAATCGGCGACGCGCGAGTCTGTGCTGGCGATCAAGGAAATCGGAGGCACCATCGGCCGGGTTGCGCACATCGCGTCGACCATCGCCGCGGCGGTCGACGAGCAGGGCGTGGCGACGCAAGGCATCTCGCACAGCGTCAATCAGGCCGCTGTCGGCACCAACCAGGTCGCGCACAGCATTGCGGACGTCAATCGCGGCGCTGCCGACACCGGAGAAGCGTCGTCCCGCGTGCTGACCTCTGCGCAATTACTGTCCAATGAAAGTGGCCGTTTGCGCGCCGAAGTGCAAAAATTTCTCACAACGGTCCGGGTCGCTTAGCCTGCCACGTGATGCTAGCCTGCCGTGTGGACGACGCCTGCGATGGCAGGCCGTGCGCGGGGATGCCATGAGCTATCGTCACTCGATCAGCAACGTCACTTATGTCTTCGACACGCTGCGGGACCTGCTGGCCAAGGCGACGCCGCCGCGTTCCGGCGACCGGCTCGCCGGTATCGCCGCCGAGAGCGCCGAGCAGATGGTTGCCGCGCGGATGGCGCTCGCGAACGTGCCGCTGCGGCAGTTCCTCAATGAAGCGGTGGTTCCTTACGAGGACGATGACGTGACGCGGCTGATCCTCGACAGCCATGATGCCGACGCATTCGCGCCGATCGCCTCGCTGACGGTCGGTGGCTTCCGCGACTGGCTGCTGTCGGACGCTGCAACGGCCGCCACGCTCGCCTCGATCGCCCGCGGCGTGACGCCGGAGATGGCGGCGGCGGTGTCGAAGCTGATGCGCAATCAGGATCTCATTCTGGTGGCGAAGAAGTGCAGCGTCGTCACCCGCTTCCGCAACACCATCGGGCGGCCGGGCCGGATGAGCGTGCGGCTGCAGCCCAACCACCCGTTCGACGACGCCCGCGGCATCACCGCGTCGATCCTCGACGGCCTGCTGCTCGGCGCCGGCGACGCCTGCATCGGCATCAATCCGGCGAGTGACGATCCGGCGGGGCTCGCTGGTTTGGTGCGGTTGCTGGACGACGTCATCACGCGTCTTGAAATCCCAACCCAGGGCTGCGTGCTGACGCACGTCACCACCTCGCTGAAGCTGATGGAAGCGGGCGCGCCGGTCGATCTGGTGTTCCAATCGATCGCCGGCACCGAGGCGGCGAACCGCAGCTTCGGTATCGACCTGGCGATGCTGAAGGAAGCCCACGATGCCGGCCTGGCGCTGAAGCGCGGCACGATCGGCGACAACGTGATGTATTTCGAGACCGGGCAGGGATCGGCACTGTCGGCGAACGCCCATTACGGCGTCGATCAGCAGACCTGCGAGGCGCGGGCCTACGCCGTGGCCCGTGCGTTCTCGCCGTTGCTGGTCAATAGCGTGGTCGGCTTCATCGGCCCCGAATATCTCTACGACGGCAAGGAGATCATCCGCGCCGGGCTGGAGGATCACTTTTGCGGCAAGCTGCTCGGCCTGCCGCTCGGTGTCGACATCTGCTACACCAACCACGCCGAGGCCGACCAGGACGACATGGACACGTTGCTGACGCTGCTGGCGACCGCCGGCGTCAGCTTTATCATGGGCGTGCCGGGCGCCGACGATGTCATGCTGAATTACCAGTCGACTTCGTTTCACGATGCGCTTTACGTCCGCGACTTGCTCGGCCTGAAGCGCGCTCCGGAGTTCGACGACTGGCTGCTGCGCGTCGGTCTCGCCAGAGCGGACTTCCGCCTCGCCGCCGCCGATGGGCGTCTGCCGGATTTCGCCAGCCGCCTGATTGCCTGATGCGCGTCGGCGACCGTGCTATCCCGAAAGCCGCTTAAGAAATCAGTGGCCGGGCCAATTGCGTCGTGATTAGATCGGGATAGCGGAGTTCGGTCGGTATTGTTTTGCAGTATCCGGAACCAGACTTGGCATTGGACGGTTAAGTCAGACGGGTCGAATTCGCCTCGTCATTCGAACCGCTCTGGGGCTCCGGCAAACAGATCAAAGACGGGCATGAAGAATTGTTCCCTGTGGGGGTCTGATGAGAGCTGAATCCGGCGATATGAGCCGTCGCATTCTGTGTGTGTTTCCGCGTTACACGAAATCGTTTGGCACGTTTCAGCACGCTTACCCGTTGATGGACGGCGTTGCAGCCTTCATGCCGCCGCAAGGCCTGCTGGTGATCGCGGCCTATCTGCCGGAAGACTGGTCGGTGCGTTTCGTGGACGAGAACATTCGTGCCGCGACCGCCGACGATTTCGAGTGGGCGGACGCGGTTTTCGTCAGCGGCATGCACATCCAGCGTCAGCAGATGAACGACATCTGCCGCCGCGCGCACGATTTCGATCTCCCTGTCGCGATCGGCGGTCCCTCGGTGAGCGCCTGTCCGGCTCACTATCCGAACTTCGATTATCTGCACATCGGCGAGCTCGGCGACGCGACCGATCAGTTGATCGCCCGGCTGTCGCACGACATCAGCCGCCCGAAGCGTCAGATCGTCTTCACCACCGAAGACCGTCTCGATATGACATTGTTTCCGATCCCGGCCTACGAGTTGGCGGAATGCAGCAAATATCTGCTCGGGAGCGTGCAATATTCGTCGGGCTGCCCGTATCAGTGCGAATTCTGCGATATTCCCGGCCTGTACGGCCGCAACCCGCGACTGAAGACTCCGGAGCAGATCGTCACTGAGCTCGACCGCATGGTCGAATGCGGCATCCGCGGCTCGGTGTATTTTGTCGACGACAATTTCATCGGCAATCGCAAGGCGGCGCTCGATCTGTTGCCACACCTGGTCGAATGGCAGAAGCGCACCGGATTCCAGCTGCAACTCGCCTGTGAGGCGACGCTCAACATCGCCAAGCGGCCGGAGATCCTGTCGCTGATGCGCGAGGCGTATTTCTGCACGATCTTCTGCGGCATCGAAACGCCCGACCCGACGGCGCTGAAGGCGATGCACAAGGACCACAATATGATGGTCCCGATCCTGGAGGGTGTGGAGACGATCTCGAGCTACGGCATCGAAGTGGTGTCGGGCATCATTCTCGGCCTCGACACCGACACGCCGGAAACCGGCGAATTCCTGATGCAGTTCATCGAGCAGTCGAAGATCCCGCTGCTTACCATCAACCTGCTGCAGGCGTTACCGAAGACGCCGCTATGGGATCGTCTGGAGCGCGAGGGGCGGCTGGTTCACGACGACAATCGCGAGTCGAATGTCGACTTCCTGCTGCCGCACGATCAGGTGGTGGCGATGTGGAAGGACTGCATGGCGCGGGCCTACGAGCCCGAGGCGCTGCTCGAGCGCTACGAGTATCAGATCAAACACGCTTATGCGACGCGGCTGCATCCGGCCACGCCGCAGCGTGCCTCCAAGGCGAACATCAAGCGCGGCCTGATCATGCTGCGGAACATCTTCTGGCAGATCGGCATCCGCGGCGACTACAAGCTGGCGTTCTGGAAGTTCGCGCTGAAGCGGCTGGTGCGGGGCGACATCGAGAACCTGCTGCTGGTGATGGTCGTTGCGCATCATCTGATCATCTATGCGCGGGAAGCCTCGCAGGGGGAGGCCAATGCGTCCAATTACTCGATCCGGCTGCGCGAAGCCTCGGTGCCAGCGGAGTAGCGAGATGGTGGGCTTGTTCTCATGGGTGCCCGGTGAGCACCAGCCGCTCCCGGGTCTTCCATGACGTCGCTGCCGACACCACGCGGGCTTACCGATCTGCGCGCGCTGACCCCCGCGCGCGTGGCGCTGGGACGCACCGGCGTCAGTCTGACCACCGATGCGCTGCTCGATTTCACGCTGGCCCATGCCCGCGCCCGGGATGCGGTTCACGCCGCGTTCGACGTGGACAGCCTTGCGGAGGAGCTTGATACGCTCGGCCTGTCACCGCTGCGGGTGGCGAGCCGGGCGGTCGGTCGTCGCGACTATCTGGCACGGCCCGACCTCGGCCGGCAGCTCGATCCGGTTGCGCGCGCCGTGCTGGAGCAGCAGACTTCAACCGCCGATCTGGCGGTCGTGGTCGGCGATGGTCTGTCGCCGGTGGCCGTTCAGGCTCAGGCGGCAGACGTGGTGCGGCGGCTGCTGCCGCGGCTGGCGGCGGCCGGGATCAGCGTTGGGCCCGCGGTGATCGCCACCGGCGCCCGGGTCGCGCTCGGTGATGAGATCGGTGCGCTGCTCGGCGCCCGGATCGTGCTGGTGCTGATCGGCGAACGCCCCGGCATGTCCGCTCCCGCCAGCCTCGGCGCCTATGTGACGTTCGGTCCCAGGCCCGGCCGTACCGACGCCGACCGCAACTGCGTCTCCAACATTCATGCCGCAGGCATCAGCGCCGATGAGGCCGCGTTCAAAATTGCGTGGCTGGTGCGTGAGGCGCTGGCGCGGGGGAGCTCCGGTGTTGCCCTGAAGGACGAAAGCGGGGATGGTAGCGTCGCACCGAGGCTCTCGGCGCCCTGACGCGCGGCATGGCGCAGGATCGCGCGCGGCGCGCGAATCTGATCGATTGTGCCCTGTGTGCTCCCTGCTGGGGAGCGCGGGCCAGTACATCCATCCGATGATCCCATCGCCTGCCGTCACGGAGTTCAGCTTTTCCGAGCAATGCGGAAGTCGCGGTGCCCCGGGACCTTGCGTCGAAAACACTCTTGAGCGCCGGTTCGACTTCCAACCCAGCCGGTCCCGGTTGAGCGCCTTCCTCTGCGGCGAGGCCGTAATCGTGCCGGAATTATCGCGGACTTGAACGATCCCCAGAACGGAACAGCGCATGCTGAATAAGAAAGTCACGGACCCCGAAGTCGACGAGGCGCACCGCCGAAGGCTCAGCATCGCCTTCGGGCTGGAGCGGATGGGGCTGATCGCTGTCCGCGCACCGATCCTGTCCTGCCTGATTCTGGTCGCCCTGGTGATCGGGGCGCTGTTCGGGATTCAGCGCATCCAGATCGACGACTCGCTGAGCCAGCTGTTCCGCTCCGACACCAAGGAGTTCAAGCAGTACGAGGAGGTCACCAAACGCTTCCCGTCGACTGAATACGACGTGCTGGTGGTTGTCGAAGGCAAGACGCTGCTGCAGCGCGACAATCTCGAGAAGGTCCGTGACCTCGTCACGGACCTTCAACTGGTCGACGGCGTCCGCGGCCTGATCTCGCTGTTCTCGGCGCGGCAGGCGCCCGAGCCCGGCAAGCTTCCGGCCGCGCTGTTTCCGAACGAGCTGCCGGAGGGCGAGGCCTACGACAAGTTCATCCAGACGGTGAAGAGCAACGAGATCATCCGCGGCAAGCTGCTGTCGGAGGACGGCACGCTGGCGCTGATCGTGCTGTCGCTGTCGCCGGAGATCGTCAGCAACAACAAGCTGTCGACCACGATCGGCGAGATCCGCAAGGTGATGGCGGAGGATCTCGAAGGCAGCAATCTGTCGCGGCAACTGTCCGGCGTGCCGGTGATGCAGCTCGAAATCCGCAACGCGGTCGAGCGCGACGGTCTGATCTACAACATTGCCGGCATCCTGGCCGGCTGCATCATCGCCATCCTGTTCTTCCGGAAAATCTCCTTCATGATCGCGGCGGCGTTTCCGCCGCTGCTGGCGATCCTGTTGTCGCTTGGCGTGCTCGGCTGGGCCGGCTTCAGCCTCAACATGTTCCTCAATGTGATGACGCCGCTGATCATGGTGATCAGCTTCGCGGATTCAATGCAGCTCACCTTTGCGGCCCGCGACAGATTGATCGCCGGCGAGGACAAATACACGGCGTTCAAGAACGCGGTTCTGGTCGTCGGCCCGGCCTGCGTGCTGACCCACGCCACCGCCGGCATTTCGTTCATCGCGCTGCAGTTCTCGGATTCGGATCTGATCCGCGCGTTCGGCGAGGCGGGCCTCGTCGCCACCGTGATCGCGCTGATCGCGGTGCTGTCGCTGGTGCCGGTGTTCGGCGTACTCCTGGTCCGTAATGAGCAGGCGTTCGCGACCAAATTTCAGGGGGCCGACCTCGGCGTCAACGCGCTGCGCCGGTTCTGCGCCTTCATCGCGGTGCGGATGGTCGGTCATCCCGGCCTGTTCAGCCTGCTGGCGCTGCTGCTGGTCGGCGGCCTCGGCGTGATCTACGCCAATCTCGAACCGCGCTACCGACTCGCCGATCAGGTGCCCGACAAGGAGCAGGCGGTGCAGGCGAGCGGCCGGCTCGACGCCAAGCTGGCGGGCGCCAATCCGATCGATGTCCTCATCGAGTTTCCGAAGGGCCAGACGCTGTATTCGCCGGAGACATTGCAGGTCATCGCCGACGTGCACAGCCTGGTCGAGAAGCAGGCCGGCGTCGGCAACGTCTGGTCGCTGGAGACGCTGCGGCGCTGGCTCGCCGAGAAGGCTCACACCAGTGACGTCGCGACGCTCAAGGAATATGTCGACGTCATCCCCGAGCATTTGACGCGGCGCTTCATCTCGGCCGACCAGACCGCCGTCGTCGTGTCCGGACGCGTGCCGGATCTGGATTCCGCCCAGATCCTGCCGGTGGTGCAGAAGCTCGACCATGCGCTCGACACCGTGCGGCAGAAATATCCCGGCTACGAGGTCGCGGTCACCGGCCTGTCGGCGATCGCCGCGCGCAACAGCGCCGACATGATCTCGAAGCTCAACCACGGCCTGACCATCGAATTCCTGCTGGTCGCCGTGTTTATCGGGCTCGCCTTCCGCTCCGTGGTGGTGATGCTGGCCTGCATCCTGCCGGGTATCTTCCCGGTGGTGCTGTCGGGCACGCTGTTGTGGCTGATGGGGGAGGGATTGCAATTCGCCAGCGTGGTGGCGCTGACGGTGTCGTTCGGCCTCGGCCTCAGCGCGACGATCCACTTCCTCAACCGCCTGCGGCTGGAAAGTCCGCCGGGCACCAGCGCCGCACTCGCGGTGGAGCGCGCGACCGTGCTGGTCGGCCCCGCGCTGATCCTCACCACTGTGGTGCTGGCCTGCGGCCTCGGCGTCACGGTGTTTTCGGATCTGCCGTCGCTGCGGCTGTTCGGCTGGCTCAGCGCGTTTGCGATGGTGGCGGCGCTGATCGCCGACCTCTTCATCCTGCGCCCGACCGCGATGTGGCTGATCAGCACGGCGGAGCGGCTGCGCGGCCGTGGCAAGCCAGGCCCGGTCGTGTAATCCGGCTCGCGTCGGAGTCTCGATCCACGATCGGGGCGGGACGAATCGGCAGTGAGTCGCCGCCAGCGACCCGCGCTCCGATTCGCCCCGCAATTGTGCGAATGCCTCCTGCGAGCAATTCGCTTATATTCCACGTTTCGTGGAAACGAACTTGGCAGTCGGTGACGCTAGCCGATCGTCTGCCGCCGCATCGTCTCGCCTGCCGCAATCGAGATCTGGCCGCCGGCATTGCAGACACCAACCCAGTGACAGCTGTCGATCCGCTCGCAGTTGTCGGTCCGCGGCCGATCGTTTGCGGGCGTCGTGGCAGTCGTCTGCTGGAAACCAGCTTTGCTGATAACTGCTCACGGGTGGAAGGCGCGCTGTTAGTTCGTTTGCGTCGAATGTCCCGTCTTGCGTCGACGCCCGGATGATGCTGGTTTGAGGTCGTCTGCCGCGTCATTGTCTGCGCGAAAGCTATTTCTTGCTGTTTCTTGTTTGCTTGATGATGTTGCGCGCGATCCTAATCGTGCGTCTGGCCATTGTGTTAGTTCGTGAAATTCAGCGATCTGACTACTCGTCGTCGAAAATGCTGCACTGCTCCATCAGACGACTAATTTGATTTGAATCAAATACAATATCTGCGTCCCCGTGTGACCATTTTAGAACAAGTAAGCGGTCGATTAGTATCGCGATCTGTGGGTGGCCTGGGCTGATTTGTTCGCCGCCCGTTTTCGAAAATTGAATTTTTTGTGCGCTCCGCCTGTGGCTGAGCGAATGCACCGCTGTGAGCATTTGTCAGCGCTGCGCAGCGTTTTGGGGGGAATGATGGGGGGCTATCGACGGTCGGCTGGAGCGTTCGGGCAATCCCTGAACCGTCGTTGGTTCGTTCGGCTATCTTTGCTGTTGGCTTCGGCAGCGATCGCTTGCGCGGCATTGCTGCCGGTCAATGCCGGGGATCTGTCCGGGCCCGCGCGCGCCGGCTCCGGTCCCCTTGCGCTGGACCTCTCCGCGCTGGACCTGCCACTGGACTCGTCCGCACAGGCCCCTTCGGCCCTCGATCCGGCCGCCGCAGCCGGTTCGCTGGCTGACCCGACTGTCGACGCCCTGATTGACTATGCCCACACCCTCAAGAAGTCCGGTCAGCCCGGCCTGAACTACTCGCCGGTTCCGGCCGATCACGGATTGTCCACGGCAGCGGCCTCGGCCCATGCGGGGATCATGCCGCATGGATCGTCCGGCTCATCGCGTCGCTTCGCGACCCATTTCTCCGGCCACGCGCACGCCAAACCATCGCTGAAGTTGCCAGAGACCGCCGAACTCAAGCGGCTCGATACCACGCTGCAACTGGTCGCGACGTTCAGCATCGCAACGACCGCCGAGCAGCGCGTTCTGCGCTTTCACGAGACCCGCAAGGCGTTGGCGGCGATGCCGGCGCGCGCGCCCGACTTCGCCCTGCAGATGCAGGATCCGCGCGACGACACGACCCTCAGCAACTGGGTGGCGATCGAGAATTTCGACGACAGCATCGACCGGCCGCAGCGCTTCGATTTCGTCCAGATCCTGGCCGGCAAAGGCGAAGACTGGCAGCCGATCCTGATCGCCGCGCAGAAGCAGCCGAAGGCCGCCGCGGGATCGCGTGCACCGATGGTCGCTCCCGCGCCGGGCGATCCGGACGGCCGATACTTCGTCGGCTCGAAGCCGTGCGAAACCTGTCACGCCGGGCTGTTCGACGAATTTCAGCAGACCGTGATGGGCCGCAACATCAAGTCCGGCAAGATGACGCCGCAGGGCAAGATGGAGTGCGAGACCTGCCACGGCCCAGGCTCGGGGCATGTCAACGGCGGCGGCGGGCGCGAGAAGGGCGGCATCCGGTCGTTCCGGCTCAACGACAGCCGCGGCGTCGATATCGCCGAATACAACGGGGTCTGTCTGACCTGCCACGAGAAGGGCGACCAGACCTACTGGCAGGGCTCGCCGCACGAGAGCCGCGGGCTTGCCTGCGTCAGCTGTCACACCGTGATGCGCAAGACCTCGCCGCGCAACCAGCTCAAGACGCCGCTGGTGATGGATACCTGTTTCCAGTGCCACAAGGACCGCAAGGCGCAATTGCAGCGCACCTCGCACATGCCGATCCGCGAAAACAAGATCACTTGCGTCAACTGTCACAACCCGCACGGCAGCGCGACCGAGAAGCTGCTGCGCGAGGCGACGGTGAATGACGTTTGCTACACCTGTCATGCCGACAAGCGCGGGCCGTTCCTGTTCGAGCATCCACCGGTCCGGGAGAACTGCCTCAATTGCCACGAGCCGCACGGCTCGAACCACGAAGCGCTGCTCGTGGTGGCGCGGCCGCGGCTCTGTCAGCAGTGCCACACCAATCCGCACAATCAGCCCGGCCTCGGCGCAGCGAGCATGCGCTACCAGGTCGGCAATGCTTGCCAGAATTGCCACACCAACATCCACGGCTCGAACTCGCCGTCGGGTGGACGCTGGCATCGCTGACGACAAGCACCGAACGGCGGGCCCAACCGCTGTCGACGAGGACATGAGGGAAGCGATCGGCAAAGCGCAAGTCTTTGCAGAGGGGGCATGCAATGAGGATCGGGCACGGACATAGCTGGTTACTGACGCCCGCCTGGATCGTGGCTGCGACCGCGGTCTCCTGGAGCGCCAGGGCGGAAGAGGCCGCGCCGGCGCCGGGGCTCGCCGAGGAGCACGGCGGCGTCGTGTATTCGGGCGAGTTCGATGTCGGTTATCGGGCCTTCGTGGTCCGCCCGCCGCATTCGGCCTTTCCGTGGGTGAGGCCCGGCAGTCCGGCCAATATCAATCGCAACAACATCTCCAAATTCGAGGAGTATGGCCGCGTTCCGCCCGGGCCCTACGCGGAGTATCTCAGGGTCAATCTTCAGACCAGGGACGGCACGTACGAGAGCGAGCTGCGGGCCGACAATATCGGCAACAACAACCAGCGCTTCATCTTCGATGCCACAAAGGCGGGCGAGCACTACCTGACCGTGATGTGGGACCAGATCCCGCATTTGTACAACACCAGTGCGCAGAGCATCTGGAACGGCGTCGGTACCAACAATCTCACCACCTCGGTGCGGATCCCCGGCTCGACGGCGACGGCCAATGCCGTTGGCATCGCGCGGATGAATGCCGCGCTGGCGGGCAGGTTCAACACGATCGACGTCGGCATTCAGCGCAACAAAGGCGCGGTCGCGTATCGCTGGACTCCCGATCCGAACTGGGACGTCCGGGTGGCCTATTCGAATGAAAAGCGGGAAGGCACCCAGATCGCCGGCGTTGCGATCGGTAATCTGCCGGCGACCTCGATCCAGCATCTGCAGGCACCGCGGCCGATCAACGATACGACGCAGATCGCCAAACTCGGCACCCAGTATTTTGGCGCGACGCCCTGGGGCGGACGCTACAATGTCAATCTCGCTGGCGGCGCGTCGCTTTATCAGAACGAGTACAGCTCCTACACGTTGGAAAATCCATTCTACGACAACTCCACGGCAGCCAACCGCGCATCGTTCCCGCAGTACGCGCGTATCAGCCTGATGCCGAGCAACGAGGCCTACAACAGCACGGTGACGAGCGGCATCGACCTTCCGTGGAAGTCGCGCTGGAACAGCACGGTCCAGTACACCACGATGCGGCAGAACGATCCGTTCATACCGTTCACCTCGAACGTCAACGTCTATCTGCCGAACGGGATGCCGGCCTTCACGACCGCGAGCCTCCCGGCCTCCAGCCTTCACGGCGAAGTCAACACGTTGCTGTACAACACCAATTTGACGTCGCAGCTCGGCCAGGATGTCCGGACGACGTTCCGTTACCGATACTACGATAATGACAATCAGACGCCCGAATTGCTGCTGCCGCGCTACGTCGTCGAGGATTCGTCACAAACATTGGCCGGCGGCCTTTATCGCGACGGCGGTTCCGGCCGCCGGTCGCTGGCCTATTCGTACACCAAGCAGAACGTCAGCGAAGAGGCGCAATGGCGTCCGGCCAAGTGGGCGACGCTGGGCGCCACCGCAGGTTGGGAACGTTGGGACCGCACCCGCCGCGAGGCCAACGTCACCAACGAGTATCTCGGACGATTGACTGGCGACTTCAAGGTCGACGATTGGGCGACGCTTCGATCGAGCGTGCAATATTCGGAGCGTCGCTACGATAACTACGATGCGTTGTCGCTGGCGCGTTACGTCTGGTACGATCCGACCAACACCACCAACGGGCAAGGTGTCACCAACATCAATTTACGGAAGTTCGATCTCGCCAACCGCAACCAGACCAAGGCCAACGTCTTCCTCGATTTGACGCCCTTCAGCGACACCCCGCTCAGCGGACTGACGATGTCGCCCACCGGTGGTCTGCGGTTCGAGAGCTATCCCGATGATCCCAATTTCTTCGGGCTGCGGAAGAGCAATACCTGGAATGCCGGTATCGATTCAACCTACCTGTTCCAGGACGGCTCGTCGATCACGGCGTCCTATCTGCACGAAATCTACGATCGCAGCCTTGTCGGTGGCAACCAGACCACCGCGACGATCCTCGGCACGATTACCGCGCCTCCTCTCAACATGTACACGAGCCAGACCTACGAGAAGGTCGACACGGTCATCATCGCGGCGAATATCGCGTTGATTCCCGGCAAGCTCGACATGAAGACGAGCTACGCCGTGTCGGTTTCGAACGAGGATTGGAATTTTGCGCCTTACGGCTCGGCGCCTGTGCCGCTCTGCGGCGGCGTGGCCTGCAGTGGCTATCCCACCGTGACGACCCGTTTCCAGCGCCTCGACGGCTCGCTGAAGTACACGGTGGATCCGACTGCAGTGACGCAGATTGGCTGGAGCGGCGAGATGTTCATCAAGCTTCGCTACATCTGGGAGAACAATCGCGTCTCCAATTGGCAGCAGGATCTGGCGTCACCGTACTTGTATCTGGTCGACTCCGGGATCGCGCGCGCCATCAGCATGGGCGCGACCAATCCTAACTACAACGCGCAGTTCGTTCAGCTGTCGCTGAATGCGCGATGGTGAGCTTCGCCATGGGGCCAAACCCGTCGGCGCGCGGTCGAAGTGGGGATGCCGAGGTGGACGCCGCGTCTGCCGGCCAATGATTTCGGCAGCCAAAACGGCGGCCGGATAAATCAAAACAGGAGGAAATGAACGATGGACGACAGACAAACAAAGACGGGTCGCGCGATCTCGCGGAGACAGATGCTGAGTACAGCTGTCGGCGTCGCCGGGACCTTGGCGGCGCTGGGCCTCAGCGCCGGCGCAGCGAATGCCCAGGTGACCAAAAAGGCGACCCACAAGGACGCCGGCTATCGCGACTCGCCGAACGGCGCGGCGCGTTGCTCGACCTGCCGGCAGTTCCGGCCGCCGAGCTCCTGCATCACGGTGGAGAGCCCGATCAGTGCGGATGGGTGGTGCCGACTGTTTGCCAAGGCGTCGTAAGGACGTTGGTGCCGATGGCTTCTCGGGGGCATCGGCGCGGCTGGCTTCAGATCCGTAAGCAGGGGGGAGGATCGATGCGTTCGATCAGAGACTGGTTTTTGTCGCAGGCTGCCGGGCTCGCCGAACATTCGTGCCCAATGGCCATCGTGGTGTCGACCGCGGCGGCGTCGCTGTGCGGCAAGAGGTTTGCAGCCGGCGTTTCGCTAAATATGGCCGACAGCCTTCGCGTCGATCGTGGCGCGATGTGGGCTCAGGGGGATCTCGCCTTGAGCTCGCTCCGCCGGCAGTGGAGATGACCTGTCGGCGATGCGACAGCGCTCTCGTGCCTTTTCGGTCATGCGGTTGCGTTGACGCAGCGGCGTCGAATCTGCGCCGCTGAGGCGGCGGCCGTGATAGGCAAATAGAACCCCCTCGGACCGGCAGGCCCGAGGGGGTCCTCAGACGAAGATCTGTCAGCCCTTGGTCATGCTGATATTGACGCCGCGGATGTCGCCTTTGGAGCTGATCGCGACGGACTGCTTGTTGCCGCGGGTGGTTAACGAAATGTTGGCGGCGAATCCGGCTGCCTCGACGAACACTTCGATATTTCCGCCGCCGGCCTTGCCCTGCAGATTGCCGTTGATGTTGCGGCTCGCTTCGCTCCAGTTGCCGGAAATGCGGTCGCCGTTGCTGGCGACGTCGGCGGACAGGTCGAACTTGTAGCTGTCGCTGGCGCAGCGCAGCGTCTGGGCCAGCTGCTTGCCGCCGCCGCCGACCTTGTAGGTGGCGCGGCAGCGAATTCGCTCCTTCGTTCCATCCGAGAGAGCGACGGTGCCGGTGCCGGACCACGAGCCTTCGAATCCAGCGAACGGGCCCTCGGCATGGCTCGCGGAGGCCGACAACAGCATTGCCGCGGCAACCCCGGCCACCTTCAACGAGCCAAACGAAAAGGATGAACGAAGCAGTGTCATTCTTAGCTACCCCTGAAAAATGATACCGAAACGACGCTGCGCCGTATCAGCCTGTTAGTGTTCTCGCGTACCGACTGGTTCAAATCAGATAATACGCCGGTTGGTTCCCTGCAACGAAGCTCGCGAACGATGCAGGCGGTCGGCTGGCGCACGCCGGCCACACGTTCTGCGTCCATCGTTCCCCGTCCATGTCGCAAATCCGCAACGTCGCGCGAAGAAATCGATCGACGTGACGTCGGCGTTTGAAACATGGTCGCAACTGTCGCACTATGTGCGCAAATTTGGCCGCATTCGCGCGGTTAAATGACGGTCTGCACACGACGAGTCGATCGAGGCCTCGCAGCCTGTCGGGAGCGCCTTTGACGCCGATCGATGACGCTTCTGGTTTCCCCGTACAATCGAAGGAATAAAATGCAAAAGATCTTGGTTGCGATGATGCTGCTCGTTCCGCTGTCCACCGGCGCCTACGCCCAGCAGCAGCAACAGCGCAGCGGCACCCCCGAAGAGCAGGCCGCTTGCTCGCGCGACGTGTCCCGTCACTGCCGAGCGCTGATGGATCAGGGTGATTTCGCCATCCTCGCGTGCCTGAAGGAGCACCGTCCGAAGATCAGCCGCGCCTGCAACCAGGTGTTGGTGAATCACGGCCAATAATCGCCAATGCTCGTCCCGGGCGGACGCTGGCCGCCCGCGTTGGTGGGGCGGTGAGGATCTGACGCAGCCGCGCGGCCGTCCTGGCCGGCCTGCGTCAATATCGTTGGTTTAACCGGCGAATTTCCCGTATATGGCGTGCGCGAACGGATCAGCCCTGCATGGGGCGGGTCCGTTCGCGACGTTTTTCCATGTCCGAACCGAGCGTTAGTCAGAAACCGATGACGTCTGCGAGCGAATTGCGATCCGGCAAGACCCACCGGGACGAGAATTTCCCGGTCGCGTCGTGGATCATCCACCCGCGCCATCGCGAGCTGATTCTGGCATTTTACAATTTCGTCCGGACCGCTGACGACATCGCCGATCACGCGATGCTCGATGCTCCCACCAAGCTCAGCTATCTCGACCTGCTCGAAGCCGAACTGCTCGGTCGCGGCGAAACCCAGGCGGAGGCGGTGGCGCTGCGCAAGGCGCTGGCCGCGCGCGGAATGCCGCCGCGCCACGCGCTCGATCTGCTCACCGCATTCCGGATGGACGTCACCAAGCTGCGCTACGAGGACTGGGACGAAGTCATCCATTATTGCCGCTACTCGGCGATGCCGGTGGGGCGCTTCATGCTCGATGTCCATGGCGAAAGCACGTCGACCTGGCCGGCCTCCGACGCGCTGTGCGCCGGCCTGCAGATCAACAATCACCTGCAGGATTGCGGCAAGGACTATCGCAATCTGAACCGCGTCTACCTGCCGCGCGACGCGCTGGATGCGGTCGGCGCCAAGGTCGACGAACTCGGCCTGCTGAAATCCTCGCCGGCGCTGCTGAAGTGCCTGCAGGACCTCGCCGTGCGCACCGACGTGCTGCTCGGCCAGGGCCGGCCGCTCGCCGCTGAAGTCAAGGACTTCCGGCTCGGCCTCGAGGTTTCGGTGATCCAGAGCTTCGCCGATCGCATCGTCGCCATGCTGAAGGTGCGCGATCCGCTCAGCGAGCGGGTGCATCTGAAGCCGGCCGAATTCCTGTTCGCGACGATCGGTGCGATCGGGTCCGAGGTCGCGCGCCGCACCTTCGGTAGGGGGCCGGTGTCGAAGCCGGCGCCGCGCGCATGAGCATGCAGCAAGTGACTTCCGAACCCGTCGAACACCAAGGCGTCGCCGTCGGCAGCTCGTTCTACGCCGCGATGCGCATCCTGCCGCGCCCGCAGCGCGAGGCGATGTTCCAGGTCTACAGCTTCTGTCGCTACGTCGACGACATTGCCGATTCCGACGGTCCCCGTGATGTTCGGGCCGCGGGATTGCAGCGCTGGCGCGAGGATATCGACGCGCTGTATCGCGGCTCGCCGCCGCCGCGGCTGGCGGACTATCAGGAGTCGGTGCGTGCCTTCGGGCTGAAGCGCGAGGATTTCCTGGCGATCATCGACGGCATGGAGATGGACGTCACCGCCGACATCCGCGCGCCCAGCGAAGCTACGCTCGACCTTTACTGCGACCGCGTCGCCAGCGCGGTGGGCCGCCTGTCGGTGCGGATTTTCGGTCTGCCCGAGCAGGACGGCATTCTGCTCGCGCATCATCTCGGCCGGGCGCTGCAGCTCACCAACATTCTGCGCGACATCGACGAGGATGCGGGCCTCGGCCGACTGTATCTGCCGCGCGAGGGACTGCTCGCTGCCGGCATCACCAGCCTCGATCCGATGACGGTGGCCGAAGATCCGGCCGTGCCGAACGTCTGCGCGCCGCTGGTGGCGCGCGCGCTCGAGCATTTCGATGCCGCCGACAGGGTGATGAGCCGTAATCCGCGCCGTGTCGTCAAGGCGCCGCGGATCATGGGCAAGTACTACTTCTCTATCCTTCAACTGCTGATCGCGCGCGGCTTCGCGCCGCCGCGGGCGCCCGTCAAGCTCGGCAAGGCGGCGAAGATCGGCATTCTTCTGCAATACGCGATCGTCTGATGTCGAAAACCGTTCACGTTATCGGTGCTGGAATTTCCGGTCTCGCGGCCGCCACCAAGCTCGCGCGCGAGGGCTTCACCGTCCACGTCCACGAGGCGATGCAGCAGGCCGGCGGCCGCTGCCGCTCGTATTTCGACGCGCAGACCAATCTGGTGATCGACAACGGCAACCATTTGCTGCTGTCCGGCAACCAGGCCGCGTGCGACTACGCACGGTCGATCGGCACCGAAGCGGGGCTGGTCGGCCCGGCTCGTGCCGAGTTCGACTTCATGGACCTGAAGTCGAAGGCGCGCTGGAAGCTCGATCTCGGCAGCGGCCGGATTCCGCTGTGGCTGTTCGATGCCAAGCGCCGGGTGCCGGACACCACGATCGGGGATTATCTGGCGCTGGCGCCGCTGCTGTGGGCGCCGACCACCAAGCTGATCGGCGACACCATTCCGTGCCGTGGCCCGCTGTATGACCGACTGGTGGCGCCGCTGCTGCTTGCCGCGCTCAATGTCGATCCGCCCGAAGGCTCGGCGGGGCTCGCCGGCGCCGTGGTGCGCGAGACGCTGCTGGCCGGTGGGCAGGCCTGCCGGCCGCTGATCGCCCGGGACGGCCTCAGCGCCGTGCTGGTCGAGCCGGCCGTCGAGCAGCTCAAGCGCAGCGGCCCGGGCGTCGCGTTCGGCCACGAGCTGCGGTCGCTGACACCGGCGGGTGACCGGGTCGGCGGGCTGAATTTCGGCGGCGAGCATGTGGTCACGGTCGGCCCGGACGATTCGGTGGTGCTGGCGGTGCCGCCGCGCCCGGCGGCGTCGCTGCTGCCCGGCCTGAACACGCCCCAGAAGTACCGGGCGATCGTCAACGCCCATTTCGCCTATCCGCCGCTGGCGGGCATGCCGGCGCTGACCGGGGTGATCGGCGGCGTGGTGGAGTGGCTGTTCGCCTTCCCGAATCGGGTGTCGGTGACCATCAGCAACGGCGACCGGCTGGTCGATGCGCCGCGCGACCAGCTTGCGGCCGAAATATGGGCCGAGATCTGCCAGATCTCCGGTATCACGGCGAATCTACCGCCGTGGCAAATTGTCCGCGAGCGGCGGGCCACCTTCGAGGCTACACCGGCTCAGAACGCCCTGCGTCCAGGGCCGGTCACCCAGTGGAAAAACCTGTTCCTCGCAGGCGATTGGACTGATACGGGGTTGCCGGCCACCATCGAAGGGTCGGTCCGCTCGGGCAATCGTGCCGCGGATCTGGTGCTGGCGCGGGGCCGGGCCTGAGCGATTTCGCCGGGCCGGCGACCACGGAGACTACGAAAACTATGGATTCCGGCATTCACAATTCCGGCGCCGAGCGCGGCAGGACGCTGGAGGCGTCGATCGATGCTGCGCGCGGCGCGCTGATGGGCCTCCGCCGCGACGACGGGCATTGGGTGTTCGAGCTCGAAGCCGACGCGACGATCCCTGCCGAATACGTGTTGATGCGTCATTTCCTCGGCGAGCCGGTTGCCACCGAGCTCGAGGCCAAGATCGCCACCTATCTGCGCCGCACGCAGGGCGCGCATGGCGGCTGGGCGCTGGTGCACGACGGCGACTTCGACATGAGCGCCAGCGTGAAGGCCTATTTCGCGCTGAAGATGATCGGCGATGACGTGGACGCCCCGCATATGGCGCGTGCCCGCGAGGCGATCCGCTCGCGTGGCGGCGCGATCCACAGCAACGTGTTCACCCGCTTCATGCTGGCGATGTACGGGGTCACCACCTGGCGCGCCGTGCCGGTGCTGCCGGTCGAAATCATGCTGCTACCGAGCTGGTCGCCGTTCACGCTGACCAAGATTTCGTATTGGGCGCGCACCACCATCGTGCCGCTGATGGTGCTGTCGGTGCTCAAGCCGCTCGCGCGCAACCCCAAGGGCGTCGGCATCGACGAATTGTTCCTGCAGGATCCGAAGTCGATCGGCCTGCTGGCCAAGGCGCCGCACCAGAACGCGTTTCTGTTCAAGCTGTTCGGCTCGATTGACGCGGTGCTGCGGGCGATCGAGCCGGTGATGCCGAAGAAGTACCGGAAGCTCGCGATCGAAAAAGCGCTCGTCTTCCTCGAAGAGCGCCTCAACGGCGAGGATGGGCTCGGCGCGATCTTCCCGCCGATGGCCAACGCCGTGATGATGTACGACTCGCTGGGCTACGGCGAAGACTACCCGCCGCGCGCCAGCCAGCGCCGCGGCATCGAGCTTCTGCTGGTGGATCGTGGCGACGAGGCCTACTGCCAGCCCTGCGTCTCGCCGATCTGGGATACGGCGCTGGCGAGCCATGCGGTGTTCGAGGCTGACCGCACCGAAGGAGCCAAGTCCGTTCAGCCGGCGCTCGACTGGCTACTGCCGCGCCAGGTGCTCGACCTCAAGGGCGACTGGGCCGCCAAGGCGCCGGATGTTCGTCCGGGCGGCTGGGCGTTCCAGTACAACAACGCCCATTACCCCGATCTCGATGACACCGCGGTGGTGGTGATGGCGCTCGACCGCGCCCGCAAGGACGCGCCGAACCCCGCCTACGACACCGCCATCGCGCGGGCCCGCGAGTGGATCGAGGGCATGCAGAGCGACGACGGCGGCTGGGCTGCCTTCGATGTGAACAACACCGAGTATTATCTGAACAATATCCCGTTCTCGGACCACGGCGCGCTGCTCGATCCGCCGACCGAGGACGTCACCGCACGCTGCGTGTCGATGCTGGCGCAGCTCGGCGAGACGATGCAGTCGAGCCCTGCGCTGGCGCGCGGCGTCGAATATCTGCGCAAGACCCAGCTTCCGGACGGCTCTTGGTACGGCCGCTGGGGCCTGAATTACGTGTACGGCACCTGGTCGGTGCTGTGCGGGCTGAACGCCGCCGGCGTCGACCATCAGGATCCGGCGATTCGCAAAGCGGTGGACTGGCTGGCTTCGATCCAGAACGCAGACGGCGGCTGGGGCGAGGATGCGATCAGCTATCGGCTGGATTATCGGGGCTACGAAAGATCAGCCTCCACGGCCTCGCAGACGGCATGGGCTTTGCTTGCTCTGATGGCTGCGGGTGAAGTCGATCATCCGGCCGTGGCGCGCGGGATTGAGTACCTAAAAAGCACACAGACCGAAAAAGGACTGTGGGACGAGCAGCGCTACACCGGTACGGGCTTTCCGCGGGTGTTTTATCTGCGGTATCATGGATACTCAAAGTTCTTTCCGCTCTGGGCGCTGGCGCGGTATCGAAATTTGAGATCCACGAACAGCAAGGTCGTAGGGGTCGGAATGTGATTCTGGGGGCTAGGGATGAAGCGGCGGCGGACGATCCGCGGCCGGTTCTAATCGTGACGGGGCTGATACAGGAAGCAAGAATTGCAGAAGGACCGGGTCTTACGGTCATTTGCAGCAGTAGCGATCCAAAGCAGTTGCGCCGCATGATGGCGAGCTTCGACGCCACCTCGATCCGGGGTGTCATCAGCTTTGGCGTAGCCGGCGGTCTCGACCCGTCGCTGCGGGCTGGAGACGTCGTGATCGCCACCGAAGTTGTGGCGGGTGAACGCCGTTGGGCCTCGGAAGTTTCCCTCAGCGACGAATTATTGCGAAGCGCCGGCCTCGGCCGTCAGCGCGTCGTTCGCGGCGGTCTGGTTGGAGCCGAGCAGGTGGTGGCGGCGCGTGACGCCAAGGCCATCCTGCGCGCCGAAACCGGCGCCGCAGCGGTCGACATGGAAAGCCACATCGCCGCCGATTACGCCGCCGCTGCCCAGCTGCCGTTCGCGGCGCTGCGCGTGATCAGCGATCCCGCCAATCGAAGCCTGCCGCAGATCGTGTCCACCGCGATCAAGCCGAACGGCGATGTCGATCTGCGCCGCGTGCTCCGTGGCCTCGCGCGTCACCCGACGTCGATCCGCTCGCTGGTCTCGACCGGTATCGACTTCAACCGGGCGCTCCGCAGCCTGCGCGGCTGCCGTGGTTTCATGCTGGACGCCGTGCTGGGCCGTGGCGGTCTTGTCGCGGAGCTCTGAGGAGCTTCGCCACGTCGCATTTTGGGTGGCTGTGCCCGCGAGATCTTCGATCCCGGAACGTTGCGGCGACCGGTCGGGGCGTGATGAGATTGATGGCGCGTTGGTCGGGTTTAGCGGCGCCGCAATAGGCTGCCCGGCCGCAGCATCCTCCGCGCATTCGCGCCGACTGCAGATTTGAGAAACGGTTCTGCGAAATGCCGTGGGGCGGGGCGACTGATAGCAAGTCATCGATTGCGTCGGACCGCGCGTGCGGCTTTCGACACGGCGCCAAAGATAGCGTCAGCCATAGATCAGCCCAAAAACGGGCCCCCACTTCGATCGATTGGCTTGCAACCGAAAGATCGAGATGCGGTCCCCTTCGTCGTCATTCCGTATCGCGTGCTTCGCGATAATTGCTGCTGCCGTGGCAGTGCCTTCAACGGCAAGTGCCGAGCTGATTTCCGATAAGTCGCAAAGCGTGTCGTTGGACAGGCAAGCCGTCGGCAAGGTGGTCGGCGGCATCGCTGTCGAGTTGCGGGAAGGTTACGTCTTTCCCGACACCGGAGTGCGGGCGGCGGATGCGCTGGAGAAGGCATTGGGAGAGGGTGCCTATGCGGGCGTCACCGATCCAGCCCAGTTCGCGCGGATCCTGACTGAACAACTCGGCGCGATCACCAAGGACAGCCATATGCGGGTGATCTTTGGCTCACCGTTTCGGAACCAGCCCCCGCCTGCCGCATCCCAGGGGGCCGGCTTCGAGGTGAAGCGATTGGACGGGAACATCGGATATATCCACCTCGCGCGCTTCGTTCCGCCCGATATCTTCAAGCCTGCGGCCGACGAAGCCATGCGCAATCTGGCCGATACCGCGGCGCTCGTCATCGACATGCGGGACAATGGCGGCGGACATCCGGGATCGGTAGCCTACCTGATCAGTTTTCTGCTCGACCCGGGCAAGAGCGTTCATATCAACGATTTGATCTGGCGAAACCGTGGGACTGCGACTTTCAGAACGGAATCGTTCTGGAGCGTCGCGACGCCGGTGCATTATGTCGACAAGCCCGTCTATGTCCTGGTCGGGCCTAAGACCTATTCGGCTGGAGAGGAGTTTGCCTACGATCTCCAAGCACTCAAGCGCGCGACCGTGGTGGGCGAGAAAACTCGCGGAGGCGCCAACCCCGGCGGCCTGAAAGACCTCGGTTCCGATATCTTCGTTGTCGTGCCGACCGGCAGGGCTGAGAACCCGATGACGCACGGCAACTGGGGTGGCGTCGGTGTGCAGCCTGACGTCCCGGCGGCACTCGGAGACACTCAGGAAGTTGCAGTCGCCATGGCGAAGGGGCTGCCTGCACCGCAATTGGCGCGATAGCCCAAGCGTGCTTGCCGTTCGGGCCGCGCTTTCGCGTTACTCTGGAGCGATCGGACGTCACGTCTTGATCTCGTCCTTGAGCCAATCGACGAACCGGCGAAGATATCGGGGATCCGCCCGCGACGTCGGGTGAGCGAAGTACTTCTCGCCCTTCACGACAAGGTCAGGAAAAGGACAGGCGAGTTTCCATTCTGGCTGGCCGGGAAAGAACTCCTTGGGCGCCACGATCGAGCCCAATCCTTCGCGCACCGCATGCATCGCGACGAACATGTGGTCGAAACGGTGACCGCCTTCGAAAACATGGTCGCGCAGGCCTGCCTTCTGCAGCCACGCCTCCCAGTGCCCCGGCCGCGTTGACGACGTGATCAGCGGAAACGCCAGAAGATCCTCCGGCTTGTCGACGGGACTCGTCTGAAGCAGATCCAGGCTGCAGACCGGCGTCAGGTTCTCTTCAAGCAACGCCGTCGACGCTTTCGCATGCCCTCCGATCCTTTCGCTGCTGCCCCGCGTGATCAGCAGATCGTGTGAGGACACGTCCGGCGTTTGTCCGGTCATGCGCGTCGAAATCCAGACCGACAGATCGGGATTCGCCATTTCGAACCGTTTGAGCCGCGGCATCAGAAAGTACATGGCGAAGGTCGATGGCGCCTCGACCGCCAGCACCGCCTTGCTGCGGCGGCGTCGGACATAGTGGCAGGCAGCTTCGATGTCGCGAAACGATTGGCTCAGTTGCTCGGCCAGGACCCTGCCGTAGGGCGTGAGCGCCAGACTGCGACCCTCGCGCGTGAAAACCTGTTGTCCCAGCCAGTCCTCCAGCAATCGCACCTGCTTGCTGACGGCGCCGTGGGTGACCCCGAGTTCTTCGGCGGCCGCGCTCAGACTGTCGCTGCGCGCCGCGACCGCGAACGCCCGAAGCGCAACCAGCGGCAGTTCTCGTTCTTTCACCATGACCTCCGTGTGACGATAGCGACCAGCAGCGGCGCCTTATGGACGACTTTTACTCACATATCTGTAGGTTTTATTCGATCGATTCTCACACTTTCACCGACTACCACCGGGGCCGAGCCGACACGAATGGCGGCGCCCAGCACCCGGATGAACATCATGACGACCCCTTCTCAATCCGACAGTTCGCAAACTCTGATCGAGGCCAACGGCCGCAGCTATGCCGTGCCCGAACGGCCCGTCGTCGTGATCTGTCTGGACGGCTTCGACCCCGATTATCTGGACCGCGGACTTGCCGATGGCGTGCTGCCGACCATCGCCGCGGTTCAGTCGGCCGGCTATGTCGGCACGGCGCTGGCTACGGTGCCGACGACCACCAACACCAACAACACCTCGATCGTCACCGGGGTCTCCCCCGCGATCCACGGCATTAACGGCAACTACTATCTCGATGCCGAGACCGGTGAAGAGATCATGGTGACGGACGCCCGGCGGCTGCGCTGCGGCACCATTCTCGGGGCAATGAGCAAGGCGGGTGTACGGACCGCGGTGGTCACTGCCAAGGACAAGCTGCTGAAGGTGCTCGCCTACGAAATGGACGGGATCGCCTTCTCATCCGAACACCCCAACGCCGCCGATCTCACCGCGCTCGGCTTCAAAAGCGGTGAAGACATGGTGGGCCGCGCGAAGCCGGATCAATATTCAGCCGACCTCTCGCTGTTCGCGCTGGACGCCGGCATCAAGCTGTTGGAAACGGCCAGGCCCGATCTGATGTATCTGTCGACGTCGGACTATGTGCAGCACAAGTACGAGCCGGGCGATCCGGAATCGAATGCCTTCCACACGGCGGTCGACGGCCGCATCGCGCGACTGATCGAACTCGGCGCAACCGTCGCACTAACCGCCGATCACGGCATGGCGGACAAGTCGGATGCCGATGGACGGCCGAACGTCGTCTATCTCGAGGACGCGCTGAACGAGAAGTTCGGTGCCGGCGTCGCGCGGGTGATCTGTCCGATTGCCGATCCATTCGTTCGTCATCACGGCGCGCTCGGCGGCTTCGTGCGCGTCCATCTGCTCAAGCCCTGCGACGTCAAAGCGATGATGACCTATGCGCGATCGCTGCCCGGCGTCGAGCTGGTGCTCGATCGCGCCACGGTGTGCGAGCGCTACCAGTTGCCGCCGGATCGCGAGGGCGACTTCGCGGTGTTCACCGATCGCGCAACGGTGGTGGGCGCGCGGCGTGAAGACCACGACCTCTCGGCCCTCGGCAACCACCGCTTGCGCTCGCATGGCGGGCTCGGCGAGCAGCGGGTGCCTTTTTTGCTGTCGCGCCCGCTCACGCGTGGCTACCGCGAGCGCGCGGAAACCGGCGTGCTGCGCAACTATGACATCTTCGACTTCGTCCTGAACGGCGTCGAATAATCGCTTCATCGGCAAGTCAAAGGAAAACGGACATGCGTGCACTTCGCATCGGCATGGTGGCGCTCGCCATCACCGCGGCCGGCCTCTGCGCCGGCCACACCGAGACGTCGGTGATGGGAACCGGGTCGGCCTTCGCCGCTCCGATCTATCTCAAGTGGGGAGAACAACAAAGGTCGACCACGGGGCTTGCGATCAACTATCAGCCGTCTGGATCCTCCATCGGGCAGCTCCAGGTCCTGAAAGGTCTGACGGACTTCGGCGCGTCCGACGTCCCGATGGACGATAGCAAGCTTAAGGAGGGCGACATCCTGCAGTTTCCCACCGTCGCCGGCGGCTATGCGATCGTGGTCAACATTCCCGGTGTTGCGCACGGCCAACTCCGGCTCACCGCGCCGGTCCTTGCCGACATCTTCATGGGGCGCATTGCGTCGTGGGACGACGAACGGATCGTGGCGCTCAATCCCGGTCTCGGCCTGCCCAAGCTTGCGATCTCGCTACTCTATCATGCGGGCGGATCGGGCGGCACCTACGCGATCTCCCGATATCTTTCCAAGACCAGCGACGTCTGGCGGGACAGGATGGGGATCGGCATGACACTGAATTGGCCGGTCGGGGCCGGCGTCAAGGGCAGCTACGGCGCAGCGTCGACCGTGCCGATGACCACCGGCGGGATCGGCTATGCCGAACTCTCCTATGTCCTCGCCAATAATCTGGCGACCGTTCAATTGCAGAACAAGGCGGGCCGGTTCGTCCTTCCGAACGGCGATACGTTCGCGGCCGCCGCCCAGAATGGCGATTGGTCCGTGCCGAACTATGCCGTCGATCTCACCGATATGCCGGGCGAACAATCCTGGCCGATCGTCACGGCGACCTTCGTGCTTGTCCCCCGAAGCCCAGCCAAAGTCGCAACGTCCGCTGCCGCCCTGCGATTCTTCAAATGGGCCTTGGCGCATGGCGACGGCATGGCCCGGTCGATGCAGTTCGTTCCTCTACCAAGCAAAGTCAAAGCTGATATTCTGAAGACCCTCAGGAATTGAACTGCAGCACGGTCAAAATAAAAGCGCGGCCCGCAGGCCGCGCTTTTTGTCTATCAGCCGTGCCGGCAATCAGGCCGCGGTGGAGGCTTGCGGCTGGCGCTTGTCCTTGGCTTCCGCCGCCTCGTCGCGGCGGATCTCCGTCAGCGTCTTCTGCACCTGCTCGGCGAAGATGTACTGAGCCGGCCGCTGCTTCGACAGATCGATTTCCGGCGCCATCGGGCCCGAGGTCCGGATGCCGCGGATCGCCACCCAGGCAGCCTTCAGCGGGTTATTGAGCGACGCCGCTGCGGCGGTCGGCTCGTAGCCGCAATGCGCCATGCAGTCTGCGCACTTCTCGTACTTGCCGGTGCCGTAAGTTTCCCAGTCGGTGGTCTCCATCAGCTCCTTGAAGGTCTTGGTGTAGCCTTCACCGAGCAGATAGCAGGGCTTCTGCCAGCCGAAGATGTTACGGGCCGGCATGCCCCACGGCGTGCACTCGAACTCCTGATTTCCCGCCAGGAAGTCCAGGAATAGCCCCGAGTGCATAAAATTCCACTTCTTGCCCTTGCCGCGCGCGAACACGTCGCGGAACAGGTTCTTGGTCTTTTCGCGGTTCAGGAAGTGCTCCTGATCCGGCGCGCGCTCATAAGCGTAGCCCGGCGACATCGAAACGCCGACGCCGAGTTCCGCTGTGAAGTCGAGGAATTTGGCGATCTCTTCGGCCGGATGGTTGTCGAAGATCGTGGCGTTGACGTTGACGGCGAAGCCGCGCGCCTTGGCAGCCTTGATCGCCGACACGGCGCGATCGAACACGCCCTTCTGCGACACCGCCTGATCGTGGTGCTGCTTCAGGCCGTCGAGGTGCACCGAGAAGAACAAATAGGGCGAGGGCTCGAACAGATCGAGCTTCTTCTCCAGCAGCAGCGCGTTGGTGCACAGCGACACGAACTTCTTGCGCGCCACCAGGCCGCGCACGATCTCGCCGATCTCCTTGTGGATCAGCGGCTCGCCGCCCGGGATCGCGACCATCGGCGCACCGCATTCCTCGGCGGCGTCCCAGCATTCCTGCGCGGTCATGCGGCGGTTCAGAATCGCATCCGGGTAATCGATCTTGCCGCAGCCGACGCAGGCCAGGTTGCAGCGGAACAGCGGTTCGAGCATCAGCACCAGCGGGTAACGCTTGCGCCCCAGCAGCTTCTGCTTGAGCAGGTAGCCGCCGATCACGAGCTCCTTGTGAAACGGTATTGCCATTACGTGTACTTCTCTTTCATTCAAATCGTCGGTGTGCGGATCAGGCCGTCGCCAGTTCCGCGGGCAGGACGAACTCGATGTTTTCTTCGCGGCCCGGAAGCATCGAGACCGTCACCGGTACGATCCGGCGCAGCGCCTCGATGACGTCGTCCACCAACACTTCGGGAGCGGACGCACCGGCGGTGATTCCCACCGCCTTCTTGCCTGCGAGCCATTCCGGGTTCAGCTCGCTGCCGTCGGCAATCAGATAACTCGCGATGCCGGCTTCGGTACCGATTTCCCGCAGCCGATTCGAGTTGGAACTGTTATTTGCGCCGACCACCAGGATCAGGTCGACCAGCTTGCTCATGTCGCGCACCGCTGACTGCCGGTTTTGCGTAGCATAGCAGATATCGCGGGTATCGGGGCCCTGGATATCCGAGAATCGCTTTGAAAGCGCCGCGATGATGTCCTTGGTGTCGTCGACGCTGAGGGTGGTCTGGGTGATGTAGGCCACCGGGGTGTCGGACGGCAGCGTCAGCGACGCCACGTCCTGCAGATTCTGCACCAACAGCACCGGGCCGGGAACCTGGCCCATCGTACCGACAACCTCTGGATGGCCTGCGTGGCCGATCAGGATCAGGGTCCGGCCCTTGGAGGTATAACGCTTGCCCTGGTTGTGAACCTTGGTCACAAGCGGGCAGGTGGCATTGAGCACCGGAAGGTCGCGGGCAGCAGCCTCTTCTTCGACGCTACGGGCGACGCCATGGGCACTGAACACCGTCACGGCCTTCGGCGGCACCTCGGACAGGTCCTCGACGAAGATCGCACCCTTTGCCTTCAGGCTCTCGACCACGTATTTGTTGTGCACGATTTCGTGTCGCACATAGACCGGCGGGCCATATTTTTCCAGCGCGCGTTCGACGATCTCGATCGCACGAACGACGCCTGCACAGAATCCACGAGGCTGGGCTAGAAACACTTCGAGAGGGCGAACGTCAGACAAAGGGCACCACGCTCATGATTGTTCTGTCTCCGGCGATTTTAACGGTAAATCCCATACCACATCTAGTCGGTACGGTGACACCCACATCGCTGGGACGCAGGGTTCCCACGGGCGCCCTGTGAAAACGCGCTTGGCAATCCAATCTGTTGAGATTACTTCCGGCCACGACGCCCGCGGGCTTCATGGGTCTTTCGAGTTTTGGTCGCTGGAACCACAGAGACCGTTCGATCGTCTTTCGATCCCCGGCAGAGCCGCCGCATTCTAGGCCAGCCGATAGCAATAGAAAGAGCAAATGTGCTGAAAAGTGCCGTCGTTTCCGTTGTCAAAGCCAGCACCCGGTTTGCATCTATTACTGTCGCGATTGGAGTACTCCTGGCCATCGCAAGTGGCTTCTATACTTTCAAACACTTCGGCATCAACACCGATATCAATCATTTGATCTCGGAGGATCTGGACTGGCGCAAGCGTGATATCGCGTTCGAGAAGGCGTTCGACCAGGAAAGACTGATCCTCACGGTGGTGGAGGCTCCGACGCCGGAGTTTGCCAACGCCGCGGCGGCCGCTTTGTTTCAAAAATTATCCAGCAATAACAAAAACTTCGAATCGGTGAAGCGGCTCGGCGGCGGGCCGTTTTTCGACCGGAACGGCCTGCTGTTCATCCCGACCGAAGAGGTCGCGAAGGTCACCGGGCAATTCCAGTCCGCGGTGCCGCTGATCGAGATCATGGCCGGTGATCCCAGCATTCGCGGCCTGACGGCCGCCCTGGAGACCGGTCTGATCGGTGTGAAGCGTGGCCAAGCCAGCCTTGATGGTGCCGCGGCACCGTTCAATGTGATCAGCCAGACGGTCGAGGATGTGCTGGCCAATCGCCCGGCCTTCTTCTCCTGGCGCGGCTTGAGCAGCCCGGAACCGCTGACCGAAGGCGACAAGCGGCAGTTCATCGAGATCAAGCCGATCCTGGACTTCCAGGCGCTGGAGCCCGGCAAGGACGCCACGGACGCGATCCGGCAGGCCGCCGCCGATCTCAAGCTCGAGCAGGAATTTGGTGCCCACGTGCGGCTGACCGGCCCGGTGCCGATTGCCAACGAGGAATTCGCCACCGTCAAGGACGGCGCCGTGGTCAACGGCATCGGCACGGTGCTGGTGGTGCTGTTCATCCTGTGGCTGGCGCTGCATTCCGGAAAGATCATCTTTGCCGTGGCCGCCAACCTGTTCATCGGCCTGGCCATCACGACCGCTGTCGGGCTGATGCTGGTGGATTCGCTGAACCTGCTGTCGATCGCCTTTGCGGTGCTGTTCGTCGGTCTCGGGGTCGATTTCGGGATCCAATACAGCGTCCGCTACAGGTCGGAACGCCACAAGGCCGGCGACCTGGACAAGGCGCTGGTGCAGGCGGCGGACTATTCGGCCGTGCCGCTGTCGCTTGCGGCGATGTCGACCACCGCCGGGTTCCTGTCGTTCCTGCCGACCTCCTATAAGGGGATCTCGGAACTCGGCGAGATTGCCGGCGCCGGCATGGCGATCGCGTTTCTCACCAGCATCACGGTGCTGCCGGCGCTCATCAAGCTGCTGAATCCGCGCGGCGAGAAGGAGCCGCTCGGCTACGCCTTCCTGGCGCCGCTCGACCATTTCCTCGAGAAGCACCGGATCGCGATCATTGCCGGCACCATCGGCGTGTCGCTCGCCGGCCTGCCGCTGCTGTACTACATGCAGTTCGACTTCAACCCGATCAACCTGCGCAACCCGAAGGTCGAGTCGATCGCCACCTTCCTGGATTTGCGGCGGGATCCCAACACCGGCGCCAATGCGGTCAATGTGATGGCGCCGAACGAGCAGGGGGCCCGGACGATCGAGGCCAAGATGGCCAAGCTGCCGGAAGTGTCGCGCACCCTGTCGCTCGATACCTTCGTGCCGGCCGACCAGCCCGCCAAGCTGAAGCTGATCCAGGCCGGCGCCAAGGTGCTGCAGCCGGCGCTCAATCCGGACCAGGTCGATGCTCCGCCGACCGACAAGGAAAACGTCGATTCGCTGAACAGCTCGGCGGAGGCGTTGCGCAAGACCGCCGGCGACGCCAGCGGGGCGGGGCCGGATGCCGCTCGGCGGCTGGCCAAGGCACTCGGCGCATTGGCGACGGCCGATGAGGCGACGCGAGAGCGTGCCCAGGCGGTGTTCGTCACACCGCTGAAGATCGCCTTCGACCAGCTCCGCAACATGCTGCAGGCCCAACAGGTGACGCTCGACAACCTGCCGCCGGATATCGTGTCGTCGTGGAAGACCAAGGACGGCCAGATCCGCGTCGAGGTCCTGCCGAACGGCGACCCGAATGACAACGACACGTTACGCAAGTTCGCCGCCGCGGTGCTGCAGGTCGAGCCGAATGCGATCGGCGGCCCGGTGTCGATCCTGAAGTCGGGCGACACCATCGTCGGATCGTTCATCCAGGCCGGCCTGTGGGCGCTGCTGTCGATCTCCCTGCTGCTGTGGATCACGCTGAAGCGCTTCACCGATGTCCTGCTGACGCTGGTTCCGCTCCTGGTGGCCGGCGCCGTGACGCTGGAAATCTGCGTGCTGATCGATCTGCCGCTGAACTTCGCCAATATCGTCGCGCTGCCATTGATGCTCGGCATCGGCGTGGCGTTCAAGATCTACTACGTCACGGCATGGCGCGCGGGCCGCACTAATCTGCTGCAATCGGCGCTGACGCGAGCGATCTTCTTCAGCGCGCTGACCACCGCAACGGCGTTCGGGAGTCTGTGGCTGTCGAACCACCCCGGCACCGCCAGCATGGGCAAATTACTGGCTCTATCGCTGCTCACCACGCTCGGCGCGGTGCTGCTGTTCCAGCCGGCGCTGATGGGCAAGCCGCGGCACGTCGACGAGAGCGGCGACACCGACTTGTGAGTCGCGCGGAGGTGCCATGCGGGCGTGGGGGAGGTGGATATTCCCCCGCAGCCGGCGGGCAAATCATGAAATACTGTGCAAAGGCTGGGCGCGTCCCGATTGACGCAGGGGCGTTGACGGGGCTGGCGCCTGACCGTCCGATCGGACTATACGTTCGTCGGGGCTTCGCTATCACGCCGAGGTCGCGTCCGCCGCAGATGGGCATGGCGAGCGCGCATCACCAGTCCGGAAACAAAGCCCGAGAGCGGCGCGCGCCTGCCTTTTGTATTGACGGCGCGTCCAACAAGCGACGTAAGTAGTCCATGCAGCAGTCGGATCTAGACTTCGCCGAGATGTTCGCGGCCCGCGAAGCGCAGCGCAGCAATATGCATGCGCGCCATCTCAACGAACAGCTCGTGCGCGTCCTGAAGACCATCGGTTACGATGTCGGCTTCCAGAAGGGCACCGGCCAGTATCTCTACGATCGCGACGGAGCGCGCTATCTCGACCTGCTGAGCGGCTTCGGCGTGTTCGCGCTGGGACGTAATCATCCGGTCCTGCGCAAGGCGCTGCAGAGCGTGCTCGACGCCGACATGCCGAACCTGGTGCAGCTCGACGTCTCGACACTGGCGGGCATTCTCGCCGAACGTTTGCTCGAGCAGGTGCCGTATCTCGACAAGGTGTTCTTCGCCAATTCCGGTGCCGAATGCGTCGAGGCTGCGATCAAGTTCGCGCGCGGCGCCACCGGCCGCAACGGCATCGTCAACTGCGACCACAGCTATCACGGCCTGACCTACGGTGCGCTGTCACTGACCGACGACCCGAATTTCCAGGGCGGCTTCGGACAGTTGCTGCCGGGAGTCACCACGATCCCGTTCAACGATCTCGCTGCGCTGGAAAAGGCGCTATCGACTCGCGAGATCGCCGCCTTCATCGTCGAGCCGATCCAGGGCAAGGGCGTCAACATGCCCACCGACGAGTTCCTGCCGGCCGCTGCGGCGCTGTGCAAGCGCTACGGCACGCTGTTTGTCGCCGACGAGATCCAGACCGGCATGGGCCGCACCGGCCGCTTCCTGGCTGTCGAGCATTGGAACGTCGAGCCCGACATGGTGCTGTTGTCCAAGGCGCTGTCGGGCGGCCATGTGCCGGTCGGCGCGGTGCTGACCCGCAAGGCGATCTTCGACAAGATCTTCAACCGCATGGATCGCGCCGTGGTGCACGGGTCGACCTTCGCCAAGAACGATCTGGCGATGGCGGCGGGCATCGCCACGCTGGAGGTGCTCAAGGCCGAGAAGCTAGTCGAGGCCGCCGCCAAGCGCGGCGCCGAGCTGCGGCTGGCGCTGACCCGCATGGTCCCGGGCTACGAGCTGCTCAAGGAAGTCCGCGGCAAGGGGCTGATGATCGGCGTCGAATTCGGCCCGCCGAAGTCGCTGCGGCTGAAAGCGTCGTGGACGATGCTGGAGAGCGCCAACAAGGGCCTGTTCGTCCAGCTCATCACGGTGCCGTTGTTCAAGGATCACAAGATCCTCACGCAGGTCGCCGGCCACGGCCTGCACACGGTCAAGCTGCTGCCGCCGCTGACCATCACCGAGGACGACTGCAGCTGGATCGAGCGCTCGTTCGATCAGGTGATCGCCGACAGCCACAAGGTCCCCGGCGCGATCTGGTCGCTCGGCAAGACGCTGGTCGACAACGCGATGCGCAAGTCGGCATAGCCGACGCCTGCGGAGACCGGCATCGGCGCAGCGCTCGCGCATCTGCATGCGTGTCGGCTTGACTTGCAGCAAGACCCCGCGCGTGGGGGCGACTACGTTGCGGAAGCCGCCGTGTACCACGGCTGACCTCAACCGAGGGCGAGCGGAATGTCCCTGAAATCACTAGTCGTTTTCGTCGACCCGACCAGCGCCTGTGAGGCGCGGATTCGCTATGCCGCGGAGCTGGCGTTGCGGCACGGCGCGCATTTGATCGGGGTCTACATCCAGCCGAACGCGTGGCAGAACGACCGATCCGACAATTTCATCCAAGGCGGCGGCGCGATCCGGGAGATGCTTGAACGACACGGCCTCGCCGAACGCAACGCGCGGTCGGACGCAAGTTTGCGCTTCGAGACTTTGGCCGAGCGCGGCAATTCGTCGTTCGAATTTCGCGTCATCCGCGACGACGATGCCGACCATCTCGCGCGGCTGCATTGCCTGCACACCGATCTGGTCGTGGTCGGTCATCCAGCTCCGGGAGGCCTGTCCGCGCCATGGTCGCCGGAGCGGATGCTGCTGTCGTCCGGCGTGCCGCATCTGATCGTTCCGCAAGGCTGGCACGATGGGCCGGTTGCGACCAAGGTGCTACTGGCCTGGAACGGAAGCCGCGAGGCGCGGCGCGCGATTACCGACTCGCTGCCGATCCTGAAAGCGGCGGAGTCGGTCGCGGTGGTCGTCATCGACGCGGGCAAAAATCCGCTGCATGGGCCCGAGCCGGGCGCGGATATTGCGCATCTTTTGAGTCGTCACGGCGTGACGGCTCGGGTCGAGCAACTGCAGTCTAAGGGGACGCCGGTCGCCGATGTGATCCGTCGCTTCGCCGCCGACGATCGATCGGACTTGATCGTGCTCGGCGCCTTTAGTCACTCGCCGAAACGCGAATTGCTGTTCGGCGGGGTGACGCGATCGCTGTTGGGCGTAGTGACGATCCCGATGCTGATCGCGCATTGATCGGGCTGGTGGCGAGCAGCTTGCCGCGCCGCCCGTGAGCAGCTCGGAACAGACTGATCCTCCGCCCGCGAACCCGGCCCGCGGACCGGGCCGGGTGAGGTCGTGGCCTCAGAACGTATGCGTGAGCCGGGCGGTGAAGTTGCGACCGGGCTCGAGCAGCGGGTTGTACATCGACTGGGCGTAGGACTTGTTCACATAGGTCGCTGCGCTCACATAGCGCGTGTCGAAGATGTTCTGCAGGCTGATATGCAGCTTGGTGTCGCCGAGGCGGGGCGAGATCAGAACGCCGAGGTCGAACGACGCATACAGGCTCGGCACAGCGTAGCTCGCGGTCGGGTATTCCTCAGATGTGCTGATGCGGGTCTTTGCAGCCGCCCAGTCGACGGCCGCGCCGAGCGAGTAGCCGGAGCCGAGCGGGGCGTATTGTACGCCGACCCGGCCCTTCCACGGCGCGATGAACGGCAGCGGCGTGCCTGTGTCGGTGTTGGTCGCCTGCAGCCAGGCGGCGTTGCCGTACAGGTTGAATGACTGCGTCGCCTGCCAGCGCCACTCGGCCTCGACGCCGTTCACCGTGGCGTGGCCGACGTTCTGCCGCTGGATCATCGAGGAGCCGTTGTAATTGACGAACACCGTCTGCAGGAAGTTCGCGTAGTGGCTGTCGAACGCCGTCACCTTGACGGTGGCGGTCGGGAAGTTGAGCTGGAAGCCGCCCTCGTAGGTGAGGCCGGTCTCCGGCTTCAGCTCCGGATTCGGAATCGTGGTGGCCGAGAAGGCGAACAGCTCGGAATTGGTCGGATAGCGATAGGAGGTGCCGACCGAGGCGAGCAGATCGAGGATCGGCGTCACGTGAACGGTGGCGCCGAAGCTGCCGGTCGGCGCAGTGGTGCTGACATCGGCGTTGCGGCGAAGCACCTCGAGCGCCTTCGCCGAACTGACCGGCGACAATTCGGACGTCGTGTTGAACCAATCGAACCGGCCGCCGGCCGACAACGTCAGCAGCTTGAACGGGGTCCATTCGTTCAGCACGAAGGCGCCGACATTGGCTTGGGTATTGTCCGGTCCGGTTTTGGTTTCGGGCGTGATCGTCGACGTCGTCGCGGTCTGCCGCACCGACCACGACGTGCTGCCGGGCCGCCATTCCTGGAAGCCGTCGATCCCGAACGTCGTCTTCACCAGTCCCCAGCGCGCCGGCTCCCACGGGATTACGCCCTGGGCCCGGCCGCCGATCACCAGCGGGCCACCGACGTGGCTCACCGAACGGGTGAGGACTCCCGGCGTCGCGGTGTTCACGGTGGCGAGCTTGGTGTCGAAGTAATTGGCGTAGAACGATCCCTCGACGTGCTGAACCAGCTGATCGGTGAAGTCGCCCGCGTAAGACAGCTTCGCCATGTGCACCTGGTTCGGCTGCTGGCGGACTTGCGTATACGGCCAGCCCGGGGCCCCGCCGACGCCGCCGGCGCGGCCGTCTTCTTCCCAATAGTCGCGCAGCGTGAGTTCGAAGCGTTGGTCGCGGGTGGGCGACCAGCCGAGCCGCAGATTTCCGCCGATGCTCTCGTAGTCGCTGTTGAGCGCCGGGCCGCTCGGGGTGTGATAATTGCCGCCCTTGCGATAGCTGACGCCGCCGAGCACGTCGAAGCCGAGGCCCGCCGCCTGCGCCCATTCGTAGGTGCTGAAGCCGTTGTCGACAGAGCTGTAGCCCGCCGAGAAGCCGCCATGCGCAAGCCGCCACGGTCCGAACGGATCGACGTTCGGCCGCCGGGTGACGACGTTGACCAGACCGGTCATCGCCTCCGAGCCGTACACCACCGAGGCCGGCCCGCGAACCACCTCGACGCGCTCGATCTCTTCGGGCGCGAAGTAATTGAGCTGCAGCGTATTGCGGCCGCGGAAGCGGTCGCCGTCGATGTACATCGGCGAGCGCCAGTTGTTGGACGAAAAGCCGCGCAGATAGATCTGGCCGCCGATGCCGCCGGCACGCGCGATCGACACGCCGGGGACATTCTGCAGAATGTCGAGCAGGCTGGTCGGGCTGGTCTGCTCGATCTGCGCGCGGTCGACGACCGTGATGCTCTGCTGCGCCGGATGCGGGATACCAGCCTGCGGCAGCTTGCCGCCCATCGGCTTCAGAGAATTATCGGCGCTCGCAGCGGCGCCGACCGCCGCGGCCTGCGGAGCCTGCTGCGGCTTGGGACCACGTGTCGACGACCGGCGCGTCGCCTGACCGGTGTTCGAGCGTGGCGCGCGCTGCAGCCGCGACGAATTCGCCGATTCGACGCGCACTTCCGGCAAGACGTGACGGGCGCGCTGCGTCGAAGTCTCCGCGGTCTGGGCCCGAACACCGACGCTCGATCCCGCTGTCATCACGCACGCGAGCGCGAGGCTCAATCCGCAGGTCGACGCGAGTGGTGCGCTCTTTCTGGTTTCGAGCGTGATTGTTCTTTGCATCATTAGTAACGTCCCCCAGCTCACGAACCGTGAGCGGGTCCTTAACGCGTCGTTACCTCTTCCACCACCATCCCAACGTTAGCGGGCGGTTCGCCTGCTACCATGCGGATGCAAACTTCGACACATTACAGATTGCAATGCGCGCTTTGCGGAAGTGCGATTAGTACGGCTTTCAACCGTGTGCGCTCACGCGTTGAACGATTCTATTTCGTTGGGCCTCGCTTGCGATTGGCGGGAGCTGTTTTGGTTTTGTGTTTTCGCATCGTCACCCTATGAAGACACGTCAATTCGCCGCGCGATCGTCGCCGGCCCGAGAGGCGTTGAATTCATGTTGCCATCGCTGCGTCGGACGAGATCATCAGTTGTTGCCGCGATCGTCGTCGTCGTCGCGATGCTCGGCTCGGTGCATGCCGGCGAGCTCACCGATCAGCGCGGCCGCACCGTTGCGGTCCCTGCACCGGCACAGCGCGTCGTCTTCCTGCCGATGCCGGCGCCGTCGACCTACATGGCGATCGACCGCTCCGCTGCGCATGTCGCCGGCATGAACCCGGCTTCGGCGAGCGCGATGCAGTCGGGTATTCTCGGTCGCATCTTTCCATCCTTCGACAAGATCCCGACCGGCATCACGCGCGGTGCCGGCGTCGTGCCGAATGTCGAAGCGATCATGGCGTTGCATCCGGACGCCGTGCTGCAATGGGCGACGTCCGGCGACGAGCCGATCGCGATGCTCGACCGCGCCGGACTGACCGTGCTGGGGCTGCGCTACGGCGGCCAGGACGAGGTCGAAGGCGCGATCATGATGATGGGGAGGCTCGCGGGACAGGCGCCGCGCGCGGCCGCGATCATCGAACGGCAGCGACAGCGGCGCGACCGGCTCGCCACCGCGCTCGGTGGCCTGCACGACACCGAGCGTCCCCGCGTCCTGCATCTGACGCGCGCGTCGGATTCGTTCGCCGCCGCCGGTCGCGACTCCTACTCGGATTTCGTGATCAGGACGGCGGGCGGCCGCAACGCCGCCGCGGAGATCGGCGGCAGCCGCACCGTCACGCTCGAGCAACTGCTGGTCTGGAATCCGGACGTCATTCTGCTCGGTAACTTCGATACGGCGACGCCCGACGATCTGTATCGCGATCCGAGGCTGCAGGGTGTTGCGGCGGTGAGGCAGCGGCGGGTGTATCGCGTTCCGCTCGGCGGCTATCGATGGGACCCGCCGAGCCACGAGTCGGCATTGGCCTGGACCTGGCTCGCGGCTCTGCTGCATCCGGCGCGCGTCGCGACCGATCTGCGCGCCGAGATGCGCGGCTGGTACACGTTCCTGTACGGTCACGCCCTGGTCGACAGCGAGATCGACGACATCCTGCATGCGCGGCAGAATGGCGGCTCCGCCGGCTACGCAAGATTTGCGGCGATGCCATGAGTCTGCTTGATGCCGCTGCGGGCCGGCCCGGCCGACCGGTCGCTGCCCCGATCGCGATCGCAGCGCTGGTGCTGCTGCCGGTGGTGACGGCGATGCTGTGCCTGTCGGCGGGGCGCTATCAGGTGCCGGCCGCGCACGTGTTCGGCATTCTGCTGCACGACCTGCTCGGCCTGTTCGGTGTCGACCCGGCCGGCTGGCTGCCGTCGGGCTGGGCCGCCGCGAGCTGGACGCCGACCGAGCGCATCGTCGTGACCACGGTGCGGCTGCCGCGCGTTCTGATGGCCGGAATCGCGGGGGCCGGGCTGGCGCTCTCCGGTGCCGTGCTGCAGGGCATGTTTCGCAACCCCTTGGTCGGCCCACAGACCATTGGTGCGGCGTCCGGCGCGTCGCTCGGCGGCGTCGTCGCGATTCTGCTGTTCGGCTTCGGCCTGCCGGTTCATCTCGGGGCATTCGGCGGCGCCGCGCTGGCGCTCGCTGCGGTGCTACTGGTGCATCGCGGCGACGGCGTCTCGCCGGTGCTGACGCTGGTGCTCGCTGGCGTCGTGGTCGGTGCGTTCTGCGGCGCGCTGGTTGGCTTCGTCACGTTCATTGCTGATCCGGAAGTGAAGCTGCCCGGCATCGTGTTCTGGCTACTCGGCAGTTTCGCTGCGGCGAGCTGGCCGAACCTTGCGCTGCTGGCGGCGTGTACCATCGTCGGTGGCGGCGTGATGCTGGCGATGCGCTGGCGCGTCAACGTGCTGTCGCTCGGCGACGAGGAAGCGCGGACGCTCGGCGTCGAGCCCGGCCGCGACCGCGTCATCCTGCTGGCCGCGACCTGCCTGGCGATCTCGGCACAGGTCGCGGTGTCCGGCACGATCGGCTGGGTTGGCCTGGTGATTCCCAATCTCGTGCGCATGGTGGTCGGTGCCGATCACCGCCGGCTGCTGCCGGTGTCGGCCGTGGCCGGCGCGGCCTTCCTGATGGCGGCCGACACGCTGGCGCGCGATCTGTCGGCGGCAGAGATTCCGGTCGGCATCGTCACTGCGATCGTCGGCACGCCGGTGTTCGCCTGGTTGCTGCGCCGGCATGCGAGAGGACAGGCGGCATGATCAGGGTCGAACAGGCCGGGCATTGGTTCCGGCCGGAGCAATGGCTGTTTCGCGATCTGTCGTTTGCTGTGGCTGAGGGCGAGTCGACCGCGATCCTGGGGCCGAACGGCTGCGGCAAGACGACGTTGCTGCGGGCGCTGGCGGCGACGCTGGCGTTGAAGCAGGGGCGGATCAGCGTCGACGGCGTCGTCGGCGTGGTGCCGCAGGCGCTGCGCGGCGACGTCGGCTATCGGGTGATCGACATGGTGCTGCTCGGTCGCAGCCGCTATCTCGGCCGATTCGGCGCACCGGGCCGGCGCGATCTCGCCCGCGCCGAAGCTTGTCTCGATGCTGTTGGTATCGCCGAGCTCGCCGAGCGTCGCTACGACCGGCTGAGCGGCGGCCAGCGCCAGCTCGTGCTGTTCGCCCGCGCGCTGGCCTGCGACTGTCGGGTGCTGCTGCTCGACGAGCCGGCCTCGGCGCTCGATCTCGCCAATCAAGGCGTGGTGCTGCGGCTGATCCGTCGCCTGGTGCGCGACGACGGCATGACGGTGGTGTTCACCACCCATCATCCCGATCACGCGCTGGCGGTGGCCGACAAGGTGCTGATGATGGCAGGCGAGCCGGTGTTCGGCCCCGCCGACACCACGCTCGACG
This sequence comes from Rhodopseudomonas infernalis, assembly GCF_022271405.1. Taxonomy (GTDB): domain Bacteria; phylum Pseudomonadota; class Alphaproteobacteria; order Rhizobiales; family Xanthobacteraceae; genus Rhodopseudomonas; species Rhodopseudomonas infernalis. Next base: position 54,310 of record NZ_JAJNAL010000028.1, read on the forward strand.
AAGCCAATCTGGCGCGTGTCTACGGCGTGCCGGTGCGCCGTGTCACGATCGAGGCGGACGGCGCGCGCATCGAGGCGACCGTGCCGGTGCATCGGCTGTCGGCCGACGCAGCTGGCACTGTGCCGTCATGACCGCGCGGTGGCTTGCGCCCAGCGCAGGAAGCCGTCGAGGAAGCGGGTCGTCGCCGGCATGAACCGGCTGCCGTGATGGTAGAACGGATCGAGCGTCGAGACGATCAGACGGCCCGGCGTCGAGACGCGGTCATCGTACAAGAGGGCGCCGCCAGGATCGCGACCGTCACGATCCTCCGGCACAGTGACGAGCGGCTGCGCGCCCTCCGGCGGAAACAGCACGCCGTGGATGTGCCAGATCGTCGAGTCCGGGGCGACGTGGCCGAACATCTCGTGATCGGGCGCGACGAACTGGTGCGGCGGTTTCTGCGCGGGGTCGAGCCACCACCAAAAATTGGTCGGCCGCGCGGCGCTTCGCACGCCCGGCGCCCAAGTCTCCGCATCGGATTCGCCGAGCACGACCAGGGTGCGGCCGCGGGCGAGATAGTCCGTGAGCAGAGGACGGTGCCGGCGCATCAGCTCGGGATTCGTCCGATCCGGCACGATCAGCAGCGTCGGTTCGACGAGGTCGTCGGCGGTCAGTGCCGGCGTATAGATCACGCGGTCGAAACGGTCGCGGAAGCGGTCCCCGAAGATCGTCTCGTGATGATAGTAAGTGCCGCCGTCGAGTACTGCCACGGTCATGAGCGCGCCTCCACCAGCCAGGTGATGAGTTGTGGCAGCAGCCGACGGGAAGTGTCGTCGCCGCCGAAGCTCCACAGATCGTTGCCGCCGTGCAGCAGCACGGTGCCGCGGCCGAGCGGATAGATGAAGTCGAGCGGGCGAGCGGCGGGCCCGAGCGTATGGATCACCGTCGCGCCGTCGGGCGGGACGTGCCATGCATGGCCGTAGAAGCCGGCGACGCCGCGGCGGAAGGTGAGGTCGTCGAGCGCGACGCCGTCCCAGATCGGATGCGTGGTCGCGCGGGACACGGTGAGATCGGCGATGCTGCCGCCGTCCAGCGGCTGCACCGGGGAAAGGCCTGTGAGGAACGGGTGGGCGACGTGTCCGCTGATCACCACGCGGCCGCCGGCGGCGACGTAGTTGTCGAGCAGCGCGGTGTTCGCCTGCAGGAAGCGCTGATCCATGTGCATGCCGATCAGCAGCGCATCGGCGCTGCCGAGCAGCGTGGCGTCGAGCGCATAGAGGTCGACGTCGCGAACGTTGCAGTCGAGAGCGGCGAGCCGTTCGGCCCAGGCTGCCGATGATGTCTTGTGGCCGCAGAACGGGCGGATGATGGTCTTCACGGCGAAATCCGGATCACAGCCGCTCGAACAACGTGTCCGGCGCAGCGGCCAGCACGTCGTCGGCAACGCGTCGCTTCAGCGCCGACAACTCGACGTTCTCTTCGTCGCTGCGAGCGCCGCCGCGGGCGATCAGTTCGAAGAACCGCTCCGGCACCACGCCGGCGCGTAGCGCGGCCCCGACGCTGCGATCACCTGCCGACAGCCGCCAGCTATAGGACATGTCGACGCCCGGACACAGCCGCGCATGTGGCAGCGCGCGGTCGACGGTGTAGACGCCTCGCGTCACCGCGCGGGTCACGAATTCGAACGCGTCGCGTACGCCGGGACCGGGATGTCCGCTGACCACGACGAGATCGGCGCGGCGTGGCGGTCGCTGCGGCGATAGCGCCGGCAGCATCAGCCGTAGCGCCTGAAACGTCACCGCCAGCATCGCCAGCGCGGCTTGCCCGTGATACGCGGCAACCGCGTCGTAGGCGATATGGATGAGATTCTCCTCGCCCTCCACGATGATCGTGGGGCGTGTGTCCGCAACTATGTTCATATGACGTGTACTTCACGGAGTGACGGAAGCGCGATGCCGACGGCAGCGACGCGATATCCTGGCTGCGTAACAGCAATGCCAGGCTGCAGCAATTTCCGGAGCTCACGCAAAGCGTGCGGCGATCATTGCAGATCCGTGTAACGTCATGGTCTGACGTGTTTCTTCCCGAACTTTAGAATAGTCGCAAGATCGAGTGGCATTGCTCGGCAATGCTGGTCGCTCGGATCGGCGCGGCAACGCAAGACGCATGCCCGCACGAGTCGAGCCCCGATCGATCGTGCTTTCTCGCTGCGTCTCTCGCCGCTTACTTCCCGTCCTCCACGATCATGCTCGCGCCTTTCTCGGCGATCATCGCGGTCGGGGTGTTGGTGTTGCCGGAGGTAATGGTCGGCATGACCGAGGCGTCGACCACGCGCAGGCCTTCGAGGCCGTGCAGGCGCAGGCGTTCGTCGACCACGGCCATCGGGTCGCTGGCGAGGCCCATCTTGGCGGTGCCGACCGGGTGGAAGATCGTGGTGCCGATATCGCCGGCCGCCTTGGCGAGTGAAGCATCGTCGTCGCCGACTTTGGAGCCGGGTAGATATTCCTCGGGGTGATACTTCGCCAGGGACGCCTGCTTCATCAGCCGCCGGGTGACACGGATCGCGTCAGCGGCGACCTGGCGGTCGTCTTCGGTCTCGAGATAATGCGGCGCGATCGACGGCGCAGCGTCGAGCGCTGTCGATTTCAGTTTGATCTCGCCGCGCGAGGTCGGCCGCAGATTGCAGGCCGCGACGGTGATGGCGGAAAACCGATGCAGCGGATCGCCGAACTTGTCGAGCGATAGCGGCTGCACGTGAAACTGGATGTTGGCGCGCTCCTGGTGCGGATCGGAGCGGGTGAAGATGCCGAGCTGCGACGGCGCCATGGTCAGCGGGCCGCGGCGGCGGAACGCGTAGTCGAGGCCCATCCAGGCGCGCCGCGGCAGCGAGTGATAGATGTCGTTGAGCGTGCGGCCGCCGCTGATCCGGTAGATCGCGCGCTGCTGCAGATGGTCCTGCAGATTACGGCCGACGCCGGGACGGTCCAGCACCGGCGCGATGCCGAGCGGCGCCAGCCATTCGGCCGGGCCGATGCCCGAGCGCTGCAGCACCTGCACCGAGCCGATCGAGCCGGCGCACAGTACCACCTCACGCCTCGCCCGTGCTTCCACTGCCACGCCGTTCTGCAAGAATCGCACGCCGACGGCGCGGCCGTTCTCGACCAGCACGCGATCGGTGAGGACATTCGTCTCCAGCCGCAAGTTTCGGCGATGCAGAGCCGGCTTGAGGAAGCCGCGCGCCGACGACCAGCGCCGGCCGCGCTTCTGGTTGACGTGGAAATAGCCGACGCCCTCGTTGTCGCCGGTGTTGAAATCGGCGCTGCGCGGGATGCCCATCTCGCCGGCCGCGCTCGCCACCGCGTCGAGGATCGGCCAGGACAGCCGCGCAGCCTCGATTCGCCAGCCGCCGCCGGCGCCGTGATGCTCGCTGTCGCCGAGGAAGTGGTCCTCCAGCCGGCGGAACGCCTGCCGCACGTCGTCCCAGCCCCAGCCGGACAGTCCGAGCTGGCGCCAGTGATCGTAATCGGCGGCCTGGCCGCGCATCGAGATCATCGCATTGATGGCCGACGAGCCGCCGATCACCTTGCCGCGCGGATAGGCCAGCGAGCGGCCGTTGAGGCCCGGCTCCGGATCGGTCTTGAACATCCAGTCCGAGCGCGGATTGCCGATCGCGAACAGATAGCCGACCGGGATGTGAAACCAGATCCAGTTGTCGCGGCCGCCGGCTTCCAGCAGCAGCACCCGGCAATTCGGGTCGGCCGACAGCCGATTGGCGACGATGCAGCCGGCGGTGCCCGCGCCGACCACGATATAGTCGAATTCGCCCTCGATCTGCGCGGTCATGCGTTCCATCCCACCCGGCTGCGTCCCATGACGTCGTGATTTTGCAGACGCTTAGACCGCTGCGACGACGCTGTACAGTTGCTGCGAAGCGGCAGGGCGGCTAGCCTGCCATTTCGGTTCGTGAAATTTGGAGACTGTCAGCCTCATGCCCGTGATCAACCGCGTCGCCGACCTGCAACCCGAGATCATGGCCTGGCGCCACGACATCCATCAGCATCCCGAGCTGATGTACGACGTCGACCGGACCGCGGCGTTCGTTGCCGAGCGGCTGCGCGAATTCGGTTGCGACGAGGTGGTCACCGGGCTGGGCCGCACCGGCGTGGTCGGCGTGATCCGCGGCCGCAAGCCGGCCTCGGGCGAGCTCAAGGTGATCGGGCTGCGCGCCGATATGGACGCGCTGCCGATCGAGGAGGCGACAGATCTTCCTTACGCCTCCAAGGTGCCCGGCAAGATGCACGCCTGCGGCCATGACGGCCACACCGCCATGCTGCTCGGCGCCGCGCGCTATCTCGCCGAGACCCGTAACTTCGCCGGCGATGTGGTGGTGATCTTCCAGCCGGCCGAGGAGGGCGGCGCCGGCGCCGCCGCGATGATCAAGGACGGCCTGATGGACCGCTTCGGCATCGAGCAGGTCTACGGCATGCACAACGGCCCCGGCATCCCGGTCGGCGCCTTCGCGATCAGCCCCGGGCCGATCATGGCCTCGACCGATTCGGTCGACATCCGCATCGAGGGCGTCGGCGGCCACGCCGCCCGGCCGCATATGTGCATCGACTCGGTGCTGGTCGGCGCGCAGCTGATCAACGCGCTGCAGTCGATCGTGTCGCGCACCGTCGACCCGCTGGAGGCCGCCGTGGTGTCGATCTGCGAATTCCACGCCGGCAACGCCCGCAACGTCATTCCGCAGGTCGCCGAGCTGAAGGGCACCGTGCGGACGCTGACGGCCGAGGTTCGCGATCTCGTCGAGAAGCGCATCCACGAGGTCGCGGCCGGCGTGGCGCAATCGACCGGCGCCAAGATCACCGTCGACTACGAGCGCGGCTATCCGGTGGTGGTCAATCACGCCGAGCAGACGGAGGTGGCGCAGCGCATCGCCCGCGACATCGCCGGCGACGCCAACGTGGTGTCGATGCCGCCGCTGATGGGCGCCGAGGACTTCGCCTATATGCTGGAAGCACGCCCGGGCGCCTTCATCTTCATCGGCAACGGCGACAGCGCCGGGCTTCATCACCCGGCCTATAACTTCAACGACGATGCCATCGTGTACGGCACGTCGTACTGGATCAAGCTGGTCGAGACCCAGCTCGCGGCCTGAGCCGCGGGCGAGCCCGGATCAGATGATCGGCCGCCACGCTTCGCGCAGCCGCGCCCTGTCGGCTGCGCGAAGATACAGGAACTATCGCTCCGAAGTTGCGTTGGGCGCTCGTCAGAGACGACCCCCCATCACCAACCGGAGACGACAATGGCCGCTGCCAAGGACAAGACCCTCAACGACCTCTTCCTCGATACGCTCAAGGATATCTACTACGCCGAGAAGCAGATCCTGAAGGCGCTGCCGAAGATGGCGAAGGCCGCCACCTCGGACAAGCTGCGCGCCGCGTTCGAGAAGCACGAAGGCGAGACCGAGGGTCAGATCGATCGTCTGGAGCAGATCTTCGAACTCCTCGACAAGCCGGCGCGCGGCAAGACCTGTGACGCGATCATGGGGATCCTTGAAGAGGGCAAGGAGATCATGAGCGAGTACAAGGGGACCGAGGCGCTCGACGCCGGGCTGCTCGCCGCGGCCCAGGCTGTGGAGCACTACGAGATCTCGCGCTACGGCACGCTGAAGACCTGGGCCGGCCTGCTCGGCATGAAGGACGCCGTCAAACTGCTCGACCAGACCCTGCAGCAGGAAAAGACCACCGACGGCAACCTCAGCAAGCTGGCGGAGAGCGAAATCAACTACGAAGCCGCGGCGTAACGTCGAAGCGTCATCCTATGGGGCCGGCCCGCCGTGCCACGGCGCGGCGAGCCGCGATCCCAAAGCCTCCGTCATTGCGAGGAGCGAAGCGACGAAGCAATCCAGCTCCGTGCTCGGCGCTGGATTGCTTCGCGAGCCTGTACCAGGACGGCGCGATGCGCCGATCGGGTGCTAGCAATGACGAACGGGGTTATCGCCCAATGCCACGAATGCCGTCATGGCCGGGCTTGTCCCGGCCATCCACGCCTTTACTGGATTTCCGTCGGCAAGGCGTGGATGCCCGGCACAAGGCCGGGCATGACGGAGTGTGAGACGTGGGCTCTCCACGTCCACTTCAGTGGTGCAACTACTATCCTCCGACGTCGCCGCTGATGACGTCGCCGAACAGCTCCCACTTCTCACCCTTGAACCGCATCAGCTGCAACTGGCTGATCGGCGCGAAGTCGGTCGCCGAGGTGTTGATGGTGATGCCGGGCAGCAGCACTTCGGTGCGGAAGTCTTTCAGGCTCGCGGCCTGCTTCATGACGTTCTCGCGGGTCAGGTTGTCGCCGCACCGCTTCAGCACTTCGACCAGCGTCTGCGCCACGCCGTAGCCGACGATGGTGCCGCCGTCGAGCTTGTTGCCGTCCGGAAAGTCCTTGTCCATGAAGGCGAGAAACTCCTTCATGCCGGCATCGTTCTTCCACTGATCGTCGCTGACGTCCTTCACATACGCCGCGGAGATCACGCCCTGCGCGGCTTCGTAGCCTGCCGGCTTGATCACGCTGCCGACCGAGGCCGACACGTTGTTGAGGAAGTGCACCGGCTTCCAGCCGATCTCGGCGTTCTTCTTGATCGCCTGGGCGGCGAATTTCGGCGTGGTGATGTTGATGAAGACATCGGCGCCGCTCGCCTTCAGCTTGACGAGGTGGTTGTCGATCGTCGGTGAGGAGACCTCATAGCTCTCCTTCATCACGATCATCGACTTGGCCTTGTCGCCGAGCCCGTCCTCGAGGCCCTTGAGATAGTCCTTGCCGTAGTCGTCGTTCTGATACAGCACGCCGATCTTGGCGTTCGGCATCTCCTTTAGAATGTATTTGGCGTAGATCTGGGTCTCGCTCTGGTAGTTGGGCTGCCAGCCCATCGTCCACGGGAAGTCCTTCGGATCGTTCCATTTGGTCGCGCCGGTGGCGACGAACAGCTGCGGCACCTTCTTGGCGTTCATGTATTTGTGGATCGCCGAGTTCGGCGGCGTGCCGAGCGAGTTGAAGATCAGCAGCACCTCGTCGCTCTCGACCAGTTTGCGGGCCTGTTCGACGGTCTTCGGCGGCGAATAGGCGTCGTCGTAGCTGATGAAGTTGATCTTGCGGCCGTTGATGCCGCCGGCATCGTTGATCCTCTTGAAGTACGCAGCTTCGGTGCGGCCGATCACCCCGTAGGCGGAGGCGGGGCCGCTGTAGGGCATGATGTTGCCGATCTTGATCTCGGTGTCGCTGGCACCCGGATCGTACTTCTTCTGCGCCATGGCGCTGCTCGACGCCGCGAGCGTGAAGGCAAGCACGGCCGAGAGGGCAGCCGCGCGCGTGCGGAGTGAAGGCATTGTCTGACTCCCTTTTCTTGATACGTTGATTGTGTGTTGTTGTTGTTCGGGCTCTTGGCGGCCCTGCCGGAGCATACAACACGTTTCCCGCCGGACCAGCAACAAAAAGCCCCTGCGACATGTCGCAGAGGCTTGTTGCAGTGCGGAGTAACAGTGGCTGTTAGTAAAAGTCCGAGGCGCGTTTTCGCATAGCTCGCGACGGCGGATGCGCCTCGGTCATTGCGGCGCTAGCCGCCGGTTTCGGCGCTGATGATGTCGCCGAACATCTCCCACTTACCCTTGGTAAACCGCATCATCTGCAGTTGCTCGATCGGCGCGAAGTCGGTCGCGGAGGTGTTGATCTTGATGCCCGGCAGCAGGGTGTCGGCGGCGAAATCCTTGATGCCGGCGGCCTGCTTCATGACGTTGGCGCGGGTCAGATCGTTGCCGGACTGCTTGAGAACCTGCACCATGGTTTGCGCTGCAGTATAGCCGTACACAAGATTGGTGTCGGAGATATTGGCGCCGGGCATGTACTTTTCGAGAAAGGCCTTGAATTTCTTCATGCCCTCGTCGTTGTCCCACTGCGCGTCCGACGCGTCCTTGAGATAGCCGGCGGACAGGACGCCTTCCGAGGCGTCGAGCCCGGCGGGCTTCATCACCGCGCCGATCGAAATCGACACGTCGGTCATCAGATGCATCGGCTTCCAGTTGAGCTCGGCGATCTTCTTGATCGCCTGGGCGGCGAATTTCGGCGTCGAAATGTTGACGAAGACGTCGGCGCCGGTGTCCTTCAGCTTGACGATATGGGCGTCGATCGACGGCTCGGAGGTCTCGTAGCTCTCTTCGGCGATGATCAGCTTGGAGTTGGCGCCGAGCACGTCCTTGAGGCCGAGCAGATAGTCCTTGCCGAAATCGTCATTGGCGTAGAACACACCGATCTTGGCGTTCGGCTTCTCCTTCAGGATGTATTTGGCGAAGATCCGGGCCTCGACGCGGTAGCTCGGCTGGAAGCCCATCGTCCAGGGGAAATCCTTCGGGTCGTTCCACTTGCTCGCGCCGCTTGCCACGAACAGCTGCGGCACCTTCTTGGCGTTGTGATACTTCTGCACCGCGGTCTGGGTCGGCGTGCCGAGCGCGTTGAACACCAGGAAGACTTCGTCGCTCTCGATCAGCTTGCGCACCTGCTCGACCGTCTTGGGAGGCGAGTAGGCGTCGTCATAGCTGATGAAATTGATCTTGCGGCCGTTGATGCCGCCCTGATCGTTGATCATCCGGAAATAGGCTTCTTCGGCCTTGCCGATGACGCCGTAGGCCGACGCCGGGCCGCTATAGGCTTCGACATTGCCGATCTTGATCTCGGTGTCGGTCACGCCCGGGTCGTACTTCTTCTGGGCGAGGGCGGCGTTGCTGCTCACCGCGAAGAACAGGGCAGCGGCCGAAAGCGCCGCGAGTTTTGAACGCGAAAAGGACATTAGGGATCGTCTCCTGGGCCTGGTATCGCCGCCTCGTTGCTCGGGCGGCGTAGCGCGGATTGAAACCTGTTTGTCCAGGCGCGGCAACAAATAACCCCCGGCGATGCGATCGCCGGGGGTGATAATTTGAGCGCTTGGAGCGAGTTGTGTCGAGACGCTATGCGTCTGGCGCGGTGCTCGCGCTTAGTCGGTCTTGACGTCGCCCGAGATGATGTCGCCGAACAGCTCCCAGCGTTCGCCCTTGAAGCGCATCATCTGCAACTGGCTGATCGGCGCGAAGTCGGTCGCCGAGGTGTTGATCTTGATGCCGGGCAGCAGGGTGTCCGGTTCGAAGTCCTTCAGGCTGGCGGCCTGCTTCATGACGTTGGCGCGGGTGAGATCGTCGCCGCACATTTCGAGCACCTTGTGCAGCGTCTGAGCGGCGCCGTAACCGTACACCATGTTGCTGTCGTTCTTGTTGGTGCCCGGCATGTATTTCTCGACGAAGGCATGCCAGTTCTTGAACTTCGGATCGTTCACCCACTGCTGGTCGGTGCCGTCCTTGACGTAGTTCGCCGACAGCACGCCCTGTGCGTTCTCGAACCCGGCGGGCTTCATCACGCTGCCGACCGAGGCGGAGACGTTGGTGATGATCACCAGCGGCTTCCATCCGAGTTCGGCGATCCGCTTGACCGATTGGGCACCGAACTTGGGCGTAACGTACAGCAGCACGACGTCGGGATTGAGCGATTTCAGCTTGACGATGTTGCTGTCGATGGTCGGGGCGGAAATCTCGTAGGTTTCCTCGGCGACGATCATCGAGGCCGCTTTCGCGCCGAACGCGTCCTTGGTGCCTTTCAGGTAGTCTTTGCCGAAGTCGTCGTTCTGATAGAGGATGGCGACCTTGGCGTTCGGCTTCTCCTTCATCAGATACTTGACGTAGATCTGCGCCTCGCTCTGATACGAAGGCTGCCAGCCGATCGTCCAGGGGAAGTTCTTCGGATCGTTCCACTTGGTTGCGCCGGTGGCGACGAACAGCTGCGGTACCTTCTTGGCGTTGAGATATTTCTGGATCGCGGTGTTGGACGGGGTGCCGAGCGGGTTGAACACCACCAGCACTTCGTCGCTCTCGACCAGCTTGCGGACCTGTTCCACCGCCTTCGGTGGCGAATAGGCGTCGTCGTAGCTGATGAAGTTCACCTTGCGGCCGTTGATGCCGCCATTGTCGTTGACCATCCGGAAATAGGCTTCCTCGGTCTTGCCGATGGTGCCGTAGGCCGAGGCCGGGCCGGAATAGGGGATGATGTTGCCGATCTTGATCTCGGTGTCGGATGCGCCGGTGTCGTATTTCTTCTGGGCGAAAGCCGCGCCGCTGAAACTTGCGAGGCTGACCGCGACGGCTGCTGAGAAGACGAGCGCGCGCGAACGATAAGTTTGCATTCCCAAAGGCTCCTTGGTCGTGGGTTTTCTTTGTTGTTCGAACTTGGTGAGTTCGTTGTCAGTTGAACACGTTTCTCGCGAGTGCAGCAATAGCGTGCGCCTGCGACCAAGCCGCCGGGCGGGAAATGGAAGCGCCGGGGAACGAAAGGTTAGTTCCGCAACTCGCCGTTGATCACCGGCCCGAACAGTTGCCAGTGATCGCCGGAGAAGCGCATCAGCCGCAGCTGTTCGATCGGGTGAAAATCATCCGGCGCGGTGGTGATGGTGATGCCCGGCAGCAGTGTGTCGGGCGCGTAGCCGGAAAGACCCGCCGCCTGCCGCATCACGTTGGCGCGGGTGAGGGTGTCGCCCGCGCGGCGCAGCACTTCGACCAGGCATTGCGCGGCGCCGTAGCCGTAGACCACGGAGTTGTCGCCGCGGTTCACGTCGGGCGCATAGGCGTCGAGGAAGGCGTGGAAGCGTTTCATGCCGGGGTCGTTCGCCCATTGCGGATCGGCCGCGTCCTTGTTGTAGGCGGCCGAGACCAGGCCCTGGGCGTTCTCCAGGCCCGCCGGCCGGATCACGGCGCCGATCGAGGCCGACACCAGCGCCTGGATGGTGAGCGGCCGCCACGCCATTTCGGCGGCGCGACGAATGCTCTGGGCTGCGAATTTCGGCGTGGTGATCGACACGAACACGTCGGCGCCGGACGCCTTCAGCCGCGCGATGTGATTATCGGCGCTGGGCTCGGTCACCTCGTAGCTCTCTTCGGCGAGGATCATCCCGGCCCGGTCGCCGAGGCCGTCCTTCAGACCCTTCAAAAGGTCGCGGCCGAGATCGTCGTTCTGATACAGCACCGCGATCCGGCCTTCCGGCTTGGTCGCCAGGATGTACTTGGCGTAGACCCGGCCCTCGACCTGATAGGGCGGCTGCCAGCCCATCGTCCACGGGAACGCCTTCGGATCGCCGAACCGCGTCGCCCCGCTGGCGGCGAACAGCTGTGGCACGCCCTTGGCGTTGAGATATTTCTGAATCGCCACGTTGGACGGCGTGCCCATCGGGCTGAACATCAGCAGCACCTCGTCGCTCTCGACCAGCTTGCGCGTCTGCTCCACCGCCTTGGCCGGGCTGTAGGCGTCGTCATAGGAGACGAACTCGATCCTGCGGCCATTGATGCCGCCTTGGTCGTTGATCATCCGGAAATACGCCTGCTCGATCCGGCCGACGATCGCATAGGCCGAGGCCGGCCCCGAATAGGGCATCAGATTGCCGATCCGGATCGCGGTGTCGCTGGCGCCGGGATCGTAGGCGTTCTGGGCGAGTGCCGCGCTGGCAGAGGCGAGGGCAAGCAAAACGAGGAGCGCGGCACGGCGCGTGTGGTGGAGGCAGAAAGACAGCATCATGATCTCGGGCAGGGGCGCACGCGGCGCGGAAGAGTTCACCCATACGCTCGATCGACGTTCATTTGCATCATCCTATCTTGGAGGCAGCCCTGCAGGTGCGGATTCTGCGCGCCAGCGGTTATCGTGAAGAGTTCAATTTCGTCATGCCCGGCACAAGCCCGGCCATGACGATGTTCCAGAGTAGACGCGGTGCCTATGAAGCGCGGCCCGTCGCGACGTCTCGAAGCGACATCGCCGGTTGGTCCGCCCAAAGAAAAAGCCCCCGGCGAGCGATCGCCGGGGGCCGAGGCTTCGTCAGACCGGATCGCTTTATTTACGTAGCTTGTGGACCCAGCCCTGCAGCGTGTAGGCGACCTGCCGCGCGCCGTGCGGCAGGACGAAGATGATCACGATCAGGATCAGACCGAACACCGCGCCCGACAGACCCTTGGAGAAGTGCTCGGCGATGTTCGGCACGAACACGATGAACGCCGCGCCGATGATCGAGCCCGGCAGCCAGCCGACGCCGCCCACCACCATGCCGAGGAACAGCGCGATGGCCAACTGGATCGTGTAGCTGTCCGGCGCCACGAACTGCACCGCGATGGCGCCGAGACCGCCGGCGACGCCGGTGATGCCGGCCGAGACGCCGAACGCCAGCGTCTTGTACAGCGCGACATCGACGCCCATCGCGGAGGCCGCGATTTCGTTGTCGCGGATCGCCATCATGGCGCGGCCGGAGCGCGACTTCAGCAGGTTCACCGAGGCGACGTAGATCGCGATCGAGATCACCAGCACGAAGTAGTACAGGTACATGTCCTGCGAGATCGGCAGGCCGAACGGCGCGTCGGGCTTGGTGATGACCAGGCCCTGGACGCCGCCGGTCCACGCTTCGAAGTAGTGCAGCTTGAGGAGCTGCGGCATCGCGGTGGCGAGCGCGAAGGTCGCGAGCGCCAGATAGATGCCCGAGAGCCGCAGCGCCGGCAGGCCGAACAGGTAGCCGGCGATGAAGCAGATCGCACCGGAGATCGGCAGCGTCAGCGCGTAATTGACGCCGAACGTGTCCATCATGATCGCCGACGTGTAGGCGCCGAGCGCGTAGAACGCGCTCTGGCCCAGCGAGAACTGACCGGAACCACCGGTCAGGATGTTCAGCGCCAGCACCGCGATGGCGTAGATCAGGACCATCGTCATCTGGAAGATGACGAAGTTCTTCATGAACAGCGGCGCGATGCACAGCAGCAGCAACACCACCAAGGAGGCGTAGGTGCCCAGCGCCATGTACTTCTTCGGCGTGGTTTCGATCGGCTGGGCGTCGTTAACGGTTTCCTGCAAGGCGCTCATGATCAGACTCGCTTGACGATGTTGCGGCCGAACAGGCCCGTGGGTTTGACGACCAGAACCGTGACGATCAGCGCCAGCGCGATCGGCAGTTTCAGTTCGTTACCCACACCGGGGATGTAGGTGCCGGCGAGGTTCTCGAAGATGCCGACCAGGAAGCCGCCGATCACCGCGCCGAGCGGGCTCGACAGACCGCCGAGCACAGCCGCGGCAAAGCCGTAGATCAGCACGCCGCCCATCATGTTCGGCTCGAGGAACACCACCGGAGCGATCAGCATGCCGGCGATCGAGCCGATTGCCGCCGCCATGCCCCAGCCCAGTGCGATCATCCAGGAGGTGTTGACGCCGACCAGACGAGCCGACTCAGGCTGCGCCGCCGCCGCCCGCATCGCCAGACCGATCCGGGTGAACTGGAAGAAGAAGTACAACAGCAGCAGCAGCACCAGCGTCACGCCGATCATGCCGGCCTGATGTGTGGAGATCAGCTGGCTCCCCAGGAACGGCGCGGAGCCGAACGGCGAGGGGAACTGCTTGATGGTGAAGTCCCAGGTCAGGCCCGCGACCGAGTTGATGATCGCGAACAGCGCGATGAAGCCGGCGACGTGGGTCAGCACCGGCGCGTTGCCGAGCGGCTTGAACAGCGCCCGTTCGATGATGATGCCGCCCGCGAAGGACAGTGCCAGCGTCAGCAGGAACGCGCCCCAATACGGGATGCCCCATTGCATCAGCTGCCAGGCGATGAAGGTCGAGAACATCGCCATTTCGCCCTGGGCGAAGTTGAGGTGGTCGATCGCCTGATAGATCATCACCACGGCGAGCGCCATACATGCATAGATGGCGCCCGTGGCGATACCTGCCAGGACCTGATTGAGCAGAAGTTCCATGGCCGGTCTCCTCAGTATCCCAGATACGATTTACGGACGTCTTCGTTATTGGCGATGTCGTCCGCTTTGCCGGACATCACGATGCGACCCGTCTCGATCACATAGGCCTGGTCGGCCAGTTCGAGCGCGAGCTGCGCGTTCTGTTCGACCACCAGGATGGTGACCTTGTCTTCGCGGTTGATCTTGCCCAGGATCTTGAAAAGATCGCGGACCACCAGCGGCGCGAGACCGAACGACGGCTCGTCCAGCAGCATCAGCCGCGGACGCAGCATCAGCGCGCGGGCGACCGCGAGCATCTGCTGTTCACCGCCGGACAGCGTGCCGGCCTGCTGGGTGTGACGCTGCTTCAGGACCGGGAAGTGCGCGTACATCCGGTCGATGTCGGATGTGATCGCCTTCTTGTCCTTGCGGCTGATGGCACCGAGCTCGAGGTTCTCTTGCACGGTGAGCGTCGTGAAGGTGCCGCGGCCTTGCGGCACATGCGCGATGCCGAGGCGCACGATCGCTTCGGTCGAGCGGTTCGACAGCTTGTTGCCCTGGAACTCGATCGAGCCGGTCGAACGCACCATGTTGCAGATCGCCCGCAGCGTGGTGGTCTTGCCGGCGCCGTTGGCGCCGAGCAGGGTGGTCAGGCTGCCTTCCTGCAGTTCGAATTCGAGACCGTGAAGTGCCTGGACCTGGCCGTAGTAAGCGCGCAGGTCGCGAACATTGAGCATCGCCGTCATTGGTCTTTGCTCCCCAGATAGGCCTTGATCACATCCGGGTCGTTCTGCACCTGCTGGGGCGTTCCCTCTGCGAGTTTGCGGCCGAAATTCAACGCGACGACGTGGTCGGCGATCGACATCACCAGACCCATGTGGTGTTCGACCAGCAGCACGGTGATGCCGCGATCGTCGCGGATCTTCCGAACCAGGTCGCCGAGGATGTAGACTTCCTCGTGGTTGAGGCCGCCGGCCGGCTCGTCGAGCAGCAGGATTTTCGGCTCGGTCGCCAGCGCGCGCGCCAGCTCGACTCGCTTCTGCGTACCGAACGGCAGACCCGACACCACGGTGTGGGCGACGCTGCGCAGTTCGAGATAGCCGAGGATATCGTCGACGCGCTTGTTCATGTCCTTCTCGCCGCGGCGGATCCACGGCAGGCGCAGCGAGTCGGAGACGATGTCGCTGTTGGAGCGCGCATGGGTGCCGACGCGCACGTTGTCCAGAACCGTCATGTTCGGAAACAGAGCGACGTTCTGGAAGGTCCGGCCGATGCCCATCTCGGAGATGCGATGCGGCGGCCGGGTGAGGATGCTGTCGCCTTCGAGCAGGATGTCGCCCTTGCTCGGCTGATACAGCCGCGACAGGCAGTTGAACAGCGTGGTCTTGCCGGCGCCGTTGGGGCCGATCAGTCCGAGAATCTGTCCCTTCTTCATGTCGAACGAAATGCCGTTCAACGCGACAATGCCGCCGAATACGACGCTGACGTCGCGCACCGCGAGTAGCGGTGACGCTGTTTGTCCCGAATGTGCCTGCATCATTGGCTGCGGCCCTGAACCGGGCGGCGGAGCATGATCATCGGCCACGCTTCGTGACGACGGATGCTACCTGATCCCCTCGACGACACGCGCAACTTTCCCTCCTGACTTAGTTTTCTTGTTTTCAGATTTGTCGGTTCGTCTTGATAGCGGCGCCGCTGTCCCGCCGAGCGCCGCTTCGATTTTCCTTACCATCGCTAATAGGCGAGGTCCAATGTCGTTGATCAGTCGTTCTTCCGTGAAGCGGAATGCCGGTGCGCCGCAATTGAACGCGTAGGGCCCGGTGCCGTCGTTCATCATCAGCGCGACACCGGCTGCGTGCACGTCGTCCTGCCATTCCCCTACCGAGATGGTGAAGCCGTAGCGGGCGACCATCTCGTCGGAGCGCTCGATGCCGTCCTTGATGCGCGGCCAGCGGCTGCCGTAGTATTCGCGAAGATCGCGCATCAAGGCTGCGCGTTCGTCACCTTGCAGTGCACACAAGTAAGCACGTCCCATCGCGGTGGTTGCGATCGGAATGCGCGAGCCGACATCGAGCTGCACACCGACGGTGAGGCTCGATCGCGCCTGACCGACGTAGATCATGCTGAGCCGATCGCGCGCGCCGACCGCGACGGCGCCGCCGGTCTGCTGCATCAATTCGTCGCGGAAGGATTGCGACAGATGACGCACGCCGAGATTGGCCAGCGCCGCGTAGCCCAGCGACATCGCCGCGGGAGCCAGCTGATACTTCTCGAATCGCGGAACCTGCGTGAGGTAACCGAGCTTGGTGAGCGTGTAGGTCAGTCGCGAGATCGTCGGCTTCGGCAGCTTGGTACGCGCCGCGATTTCCTGGTTGCCGAGCAGGCCGTCGTTGGGTCCGAACGCGCGCAGAACGTCGAGCCCACGCGACAACGCGACGACGAAACTGCGATCGGTCGCGGCTTTTTTCGGAGGACGCTTCATTCCCTGCGCGTTTGTTGATTATGGTCGTCGTTGACAAGCGACGCTCTTCAAAATAACCCTCGCTGTCAAGATGTGGAATTAAATTTCGCAGTGCGAAATCTGTCGATCAATCAAGAAACGCACCAAGGAGAATGCAATGAGCGAAGTCGTAACACGCGCACGACAGGATGCGATCGCGGTCGTCACTGTGGACAGTCCGCCCGTCAATGCGCTCAGTGCGGCTGTTCGCCGCGGCATTCTGGAAAACGTCAATGCGGCGGTCGCCGACCCCGAGGTCCAGGCAATTGTACTGGTGTGCGCGGGCCGCACCTTCATCGCCGGCGCCGACATCACCGAATTCGGTAAGCCGCCGCAGCCGCCGGCGCTCAATGACGTTATCGCGGCGCTGGAGAATTCACCGAAGCCGACCATCGCGGCGATTCACGGCACCGCGCTCGGCGGCGGTCTCGAAGTCGCGCTCGGCTGCCACTTCCGCGTTGCGGTCAAGGAAGCCAAGCTCGGTCTGCCTGAAGTCAAGCTCGGACTGTTGCCGGGTGCCGGTGGCACGCAACGCCTGCCGCGTGCGGTCGGTCCCGAGCTCGCGGTGCAGATGATCGTCGGCGGCAGCCCGATCGGCGCAGCCGAGGCGCTGAAGCACGGGCTGATCGAAGAGATCGTCGAAGGCCCGACCGCCGGCGCGGTGGCGTTCGCCAAGAAGGTCCTGGCCGAGAAGCGGCCGACCCGCCGGTTGCGCGACGACGACAGCAAGCTCGCGGCCGCGAAGGCCGACCGCTCGATCTTCACCAATGCGGTGGCGGCGATGACCAAGAAGGCGCGCGGCCTCGAAGCGCCGTTCGCCTGCGCCGACGCGGTGGGTGCTGCGATCGATCTGCCGTTCGACGAGGGCATGAAGAAGGAACGCGAGGGCTTCCTCAAGCTGCTGACGAGCGATCAGTCCAAGGCGCAGCGCTACGCGTTCTTCGCCGAGCGTGAAGCCGCCAAGGTCGACGGCGTGCCGGACGGCACCAAGCCGCGCCCGGTGTCGCGGGTTGCGATCATCGGCGCCGGCACCATGGGCGGCGGCATCGCGATGTCGTTCGCCAATGCGGGCATCCCGGTGACGCTGATCGAGACCGGCAAGGAACAGCTCGATCGCGGCATGGGCATCATGCAGAAGAACTACGAAGCCACCGCGGCGCGCGGCGGCATTCCGGCGGACGCGCCCGCCAAGCGGATGGGCCTGATCACCGGCGTGGTCGGCCTCGAGAACGTCAAGGATGCCGACCTGATCATCGAGGCGGTGTTCGAAACCATGGCGGTGAAGAAGGAAGTGTTCACCGCGCTCGACGCCTACGCCAAGCCCGGCGCGGTGCTGGCCTCGAACACGTCGTATCTCAACGTCGACGACATCGCAGCCACCACCAAGCGTCCGCAGGACGTGCTCGGCATGCACTTCTTCTCGCCCGCCAACGTCATGAAGCTGTGCGAAATCGTGCGCGGCGCCAAGACTGCGCCGGACGCGCTGCTGACCGCGGTGTCGATCGCCAAGAAGATCGCCAAGGTGCCGGTCGTGGTCGGCGTCTGCGACGGCTTCGTCGGCAATCGCATGCTGGCGGCCCGCTCCAAGCAGTCCGAGAAGCTGTTGTTCGAAGGCGCGCTGCCGCAGCAGGTCGACGCCGTTGTCACCAAGTTCGGCATGCCGATGGGCCCGTTCGCGATGGGCGATCTCGCCGGCCTCGACATCGGCTGGCGCTCGCGCAAGGATCGCGGCATCAAGTCGGAGATCGCCGACGCGCTGTGCGAAGCCGGCCGCTTCGGCCAGAAGACCGGCAAGGGCTACTACAAGTACGAGGCCGGCTCGCGTTCGCCGCTGCCGGATCCAGAAGTCGAGACGCTGATCAACGATACGCTGACCAAGCTCGGCCTCAAGCGCCGCGAGGTCAGCGACGACGAGATCCTCGAGCGCATGATGTATCCGATGATCAACGAGGGTGCCCGCATCCTCGAGGAGAAGATCGCGGCGCGGCCGAGCGACATCGATGTGGTCTGGCTGTACGGCTACGGCTGGCCGATCTACCGCGGCGGCCCGATGCACTACGCCGACGCTGTCGGCCTCAAGCACATCGCCGAGCGGCTCAGCTACTACGCCAAGGCCACCAACGACCCGTCGCTGGAGCCCGCCCCGCTGCTGAAGAAGCTCGCCGACGAAGGCAAGACCTTCGCCTCGGTCGGCCAGCCCAGCAAGGCGGCGGCGTGATCTCTCGTTCTCCCTCTCCCGCTTGCGGGAGAGGGCCGGGGTGAGGGCGACGCAGGCACAGTGCCTGGGGACCCCCCCCCCCCCCCCCCCC
>NZ_JAJNAL010000029.1 GCF_022271405.1 Rhodopseudomonas infernalis
GGGCGTGACGCTTGCTTCAAACAAAACGGCCGCGGATTGCTCCGCGGCCGTTCGGTTATCCGGGTAGTCCCGCGCGCGCGGCGCCGGACCGCTCGACATCAGGTCTTGCTGATGTCGACGTCCTTGGTCTCGGGCAGGAAGATCAGGCCGATCACAACGGTGATCGACGCGAAGATGATCGGGTACCAGAGGCCTGCGTAGATATCGCCGGTCGATGCCACGATCGCGAAGGCGGTCGCCGGCAACAGGCCGCCGAACCAGCCGTTGCCGATGTGGTAGGGCAGCGACATCGAGGTGTAGCGGATGCGGGTCGGGAACAGTTCGACCAGCATCGCCGCGATCGGCCCGTAGACCATCGTCACGAACAGCACCAGGATGAACAGCAGCCCGATCGTCGCCGCGGTGCGCGTCTGGAAGACGTCGAACGGATGCGCCATCTTGATGATCTCGGCGTTGCCGGCCTTCGGATAACCCGCCGCCTGAATCGCCGCCAGCACCGCCGGATTGGAGGTCTTGGCGTCGGTGTAGGGCACTTCGGTGCCGTTCACCGTCACCTTGACGCCGGAGCCGGCCGGAGCCTTCGAGGTCGTGTACTTGACCGACGATTGCGACAGATAAGCGCGCGCGGTGTCGCAAGGCGCGGTGAACACGCGGGTGCCGACCGGGTTGAACAAGTCGCCGCACAGCGCCGGATCCGACACCACCTCGACCTTGACGGTTTCGATAGCGCGTTCCAGCGCCGGGTTGGCGTTGGTGGTGATCGCCTTGAAGATCGGGAAGAACGACAGAGCGGCGATCGCGCAGCCGGTTAGGATGATCGGCTTGCGGCCGATCTTGTCCGACAGCCAGCCGAAGAAGATGAAGAAGAAGGTGCCGAGCAGCAGCGACCAGGCGATCAGCAGGTTCGATGTGTAACCGTCGACCTTCAGGATCGATTGCAGGAAGAACAGCGCGTAGAACTGGCCGGTGTACCAGACCACGCCCTGGCCCATCACGGCGCCGAGTAGCGCGATCAGCACGATCTTGGCGTTGCCCCAGTTGGCGAAGGCTTCGGTCAAGGGCGCCTTCGAGCTCTTGCCCTCGTCCTTCATCTTCTGGAACACAGGGGATTCGTTCAGCCGCAGCCGGATCCAGACCGAGACGCCGAGCAGCACGACCGAAACCAGGAACGGAATGCGCCAGCCCCAATCCGCGAACACGGGTTCGCCCAGCACCGTGCGGGTGACCAGGATCACGATCAGCGACAGGAACAGTCCGAGCGTGGCCGTGGTCTGGATGAACGACGTGTAGTAGCCGCGTTTGCCGGGCGGCGCGTGTTCGGCCACATAGGTGGCGGCGCCGCCGTACTCGCCGCCGAGCGCGAGACCCTGCAGCAGGCGCAGACAGATCAGGATGATCGGCGCCGCGATGCCGATGGTGGCGGCATTGGGCAGCAGGCCGACGATGAAGGTCGACAGGCCCATGATCAGGATGGTGACCAGGAAGGTGTATTTACGGCCGACGATGTCGCCGATTCGGCCGAACACGATGGCGCCGAACGGGCGGACCAGGAACCCGGCCGCGAAAGCCAGCAGGGCGAAAATGTCGCGTGTCGCAGGCGGATAAGCGCTGAAAAATTGCGCGCCAATAATGGCGGCGAGCGACCCGTAAAGATAAAAATCGTACCACTCGAAGACAGTACCAAGCGACGATGCGACAATGACGAAACGTTCGTCTTTTGTCATTCCGCCAGAACGCACCTGCGTCGCGGCATGAGTCGACATTACCGAAGTCCTCCCTCTGACAATGAAAAATGTTGTTGTTTCTTGCCGCACCGCAGCAGCGGGCACAGTACGCTAGGTGACAAGGTAACATCGTCGAGATTGTCAGGCATTACGACTTTCGATCGGTGTTCCGTCTCCGTTCTTGCGCTTGCTCAATGTTTTGCGTCGCAAGTGAGGGCAGGATGGTACGTAGAGGCAGCCGAACGCCTTGCCAGCCGCCGACCTTTAGGGCGACACTTCATCTGACCTGCGCGCGCGCGGGGCTGAAATGCGAAACTGTTGATTATCGCTTGCGCACAAGGGACATCATGAGCACGCTCGCCAGCACGCATTTGATCATTGCCGACGATCACCCGCTATTCCGCGACGCCCTGCGGCTCGCCGTCTCCAGCGTAGTTCCCGGCGCGAAGATTGGCGAAGTCGGTTCGTTCGAGGACCTCACCGCACTGCTCGAGCGCGATGGCGACGTCGATCTCGTGTTGCTCGATCTCAAGATGCCCGGCATCAGCGGGTTCTCTGGGCTGATCTATCTGCGCGCCCAATATCCGGCGATCCCGGTGGTCGTGGTGTCGGCCAGCGACGATGTCGAAACCATCCGCCGCTCGCTGGATTTCGGCGCCTCGGGCTTCGTGCCGAAGCGGTTCGGCGTCGAGAAGCTCGGCGACGCGATCCTGCGGGTGCTGGACGGCGACGTCTGGGTTCCGCCGGATGTCGATCTATCGGCCGCCGCCGACCCCGAGACCAGCAAGCTGCGCGACCGCCTGGTGACGCTGACGCCCCAGCAGGTCCGGGTGCTGATGATGCTGTCCGAGGGACTGCTCAACAAGCAGATCGCCTACGAACTCGGCGTCTCCGAAGCCACCATCAAGGCTCACGTTTCGGCGATCCTGCAAAAGCTCGGCGTCGAAAGCCGCACCCAGGCCGTCATCGCCGCCGCCAAGATCTCCGGCAACCAATGGCGCCACGACGAGCCGGTGGCTTGAGGGCCTGACCGGCTCCGGCCGATCAAGTTACGTCTCTGATTCTCGACTCGTCATGGCCGGGCTCGTCCCGGCCGTCCACGTCTTTGCAGCTTCAGAGCCGAAGATCGCGCGCCGGCGCCCTGGGCTGGATTGCTTCGTCGCTGCGCTCCTCGCACTGACGCGTATAGTTTCCGATCGGCGTTTCCCTATTCCGCCGCCGCTATCGTCTGCTGCGCGTGCCATTGGCTGAGCAGCGCGCGCAGCGAGGCCGCTTTCACCGGCTTGTTCAGCACCGCGATCTCCTCCTGCCGGGCGGCGGCGCGGACGCCGGGGCTGCGGTCGGCGGTGATCAGGATCGCCGGCATCTGTGCGCCGAAGCGGGCGCGGATATCGCGGATCGCCGCGATGCCGTTGCCGCGATCGAGGTGATAATCGACGAGCAGACCGGTGATGCGTCGGTCGGCTGCCTCGATCGCCTTGATGGCGGCATCCGGATCGGCGACCGCGATGACGCTGGCGTCCCAGGTGGTCAGCAGCGTCTTCATGCCGTCCAGGATGGCAGGATCGTTCTCGATGCAGACCACCAGGCTGCCGCTCATCGAGGCGCGCGACAATGGCGTGGCGCTGGTCACTGCCGTGGTGTGGTTGACCATCGCGGCGACCGGCACCGTGACCGAGAAGCACGAACCGCCGCCGCGATTGGCGTCGAGCGCAATGCCGTGATTCAGCACCCGTGCCAGCCGCTCGACGATCGATAGGCCGAGCCCGAGGCCGCGGGCGATCCGCGCGCCCTGTTCGAGCCGGTGAAATTCCTTGAAGATCTCGCCCCGCTTGAGGATCGGCACGCCGACGCCAGTGTCGTAGATGCCGATCCGGAGCGACTGTCCCTGCCGCCGGCAGCCCACCAGGACGCGGCCCTGCGGGGTGTATTTGATCGCGTTGGAGATCAGGTTCTGCATCAGCCGGCGCAGCATCAACCGATCCGACTGCACCGGCAGCGAGCACGGCACGAAGGTCAGTTGCAGCCCCTTGGCACGCGCCGCCGGGGCGAATTCGATCTCGAGCGAGCGCATCAGATCGCCGATGACGAAGCTCGACAGCGACGGCGTCATCGCGCCGGCGTCGAGCCGCGAGATGTCGAGCAGCGCGCCGATGATCTCCTCGATCGCCTCCAGCGATTCGTCGATGTTCTCCACCAGCCGCGAATCCTCGCCGCCGTTCTGACGCTCGACCAGGCTGGTGGCGTAGAGCCGTGCCGCGTTGAGCGGCTGCAGGATGTCGTGGCTCGCGGCGGCGAGGAACCGAGTCTTGGAGATGTTGGCTTCCTCGGCGGTGCTCTTGGCGAGGGCCAATTGCGAATTGAGCCGGGTCAGCTCCTCGGTGCGCTCGCGGACCCGGCGCTCGAGTGTGGCGTTGGCGCGCTCCAGCGCCTCGGCCGCCTCGAAGCTCGGCGTCACATCCGAGAAGGTGATCACCAATCCGCCGTCCGGCATGCGATTGGCGCGCACTTCGATCACCAGATGCCGGTCGTGCAGCCGCTCCAGGAACGGCTCGCCCTCGGTGGTGTAGGAGGCGAGCCGCATCTGGGTCTGCGCCTCGGCGTCGGCTCCCGCGCCGGCGGTGCTGGAGAGGAATTCGAGGATCTCGATCAGCGGCACGCCGATCTGCACGATATGGGGCGGCAGCCCGAGCAGTTCACCGAATTGCCGGTTGGAGCAGATCAGCTGCAGGCCGGGGTTGAACACCGCGATGCCTTGGCGAACGTGGTTCAGCGCCGTCTGCAGAATTTCGCGGTTGAAATGCAGCGCCGCATGGGAATCGTCCAGCAGTTTCAGCGCGGCTTCGGCCGATACCGTGCGCTTGCGCAGCAGCAGCGACAGCACCAGCCGCGACGACGCCGCGCCGATCGACGAGGCGATCAGGTGCTCGGCGTGTTTCAAGAGTTCGAAATCCGCCGGAGCGTTGGGGTCGAGCATCAGGCCGCGGCCGATCGCGAACGCCCGAAACGACTCCCGCGCGCGCTCCGGCCCAAGATACTGGCCCACCGCGCCGACGATATCCTGCACCGTGACGGTGGTGCGCCAGCGCCGGAAAGCCGGGGTCATGGGCGTCAGCGTGTCGGGTACGAACACTTCGGCCTGCAGCCGGTCGATCGACGACGGCTGGCTCAGCAGCGACAGCGCCACATAGGCCAGCAGATTGAGCGACAGGCTCCACACCACGCCGTGCACCAGCGGCGGCAGGTCGGCGCCGAACAGCGCCTGCGGGCGCAGCGCCTCGATGTCCCACGGCCCGTGCTGCAACAGCAGCAGCCCGGTGGTGCTGCTTTCCATGAAGCTCGGAATGAACAGGGTGTAGGCCCACACCACGAAGCCGATCACCATGCCGCCGATCGCGCCGCGCGCGGTGGCGCGCCGCCACACCAGGCCGCCGAAGAAGGCCGGCGCGAATTGCGCGATCGCCGCGAACGACAACAGTCCGATGGCGGCGAGCTGGGTATTGCCGAGCGCGCGGTAGTAAAAGTACGCGAGAATCAGGATGACGAAGATCGCGACGCGGCGCACCGTCAGCAGGAAGCTGCCGAAGCTGCGCTGGTCGTTGCGCGGCGCGCCGTGCCGCTTCAGGACCAGCGGCATCACCAGATCGTTCGACACCATTACGGCCAGCGCGACGCATTCGACGATGACCATCGCGGTCGCGGCCGACAGGCCGCCGATGAACACCCCGAGGCTGAGCAGCGGTGCGTTGGCGTCGATCGGCAGCGCCAGCACGAACATGTCGCTGTCGACCGCACCGAACGGAAACCGCACCAGGCCCGCCAGCGCGATCGGGATGACGAACAGATTGATCAGCACCAGATACAGCGGAAACAGCCAGCGTGCGCGGCTGACCTCGGCGTCGTTGGTGTTCTCGACCACGCCGACGTAAAACTGCCGGGGCAGCATCAGGAAGGCGCAGAACGACAGCACCGTCATGGTCACGAAGGTGGCGGGCGAGGGCGTGGATTCCAGTGCGCGCATCGCCTCCGGCATTTTCATCGCGCGCTCGATCAGCTCGGTCGGGCTGAACATCCAGAAGGTGACGAAGATGCCGGCGGCGAGGAACGCCACCAGCTTGACGATCGATTCGGTTGCGATCGCCAGCATCAGGCCGTGCTGATGCTCGGTGGCGCTGGCCCGCCGGGTGCCGAACAGCACCGCAAACAGCGCCATCGCCAGCGCCACGATCAGCGCAATGTCGCCGACGATCGGGATGTCGGCGATGTTGTGGTCGTCGCCCAGGATGGTCTGCAGCGACGACGCCACCGCCTTGAGCTGCAACGCGATGTAAGGCACCGACCCGATGATGGCGATCAGCGCCACGGTGGCGGCGACCCGCTGGCTCTTGCCGTAGCGCGCCGCGATGAAGTCGGCGATCGAGGTGATGTTCTGCGACTTCGCCAGCCGGATCACGCGCCGCAGCAATGGCGTCGCGACCGCGATCAGCAGGATCGGGCCGACATAGATCGCGAGGAAGTCGGCGCTGGTGCGGCTGGCGAAGCCGACCGAGCCGAAGAAGGTCCAGGACGTACAGTAGATCGCCAGCGACAGCGGATAGATCAGGCCGCCGGCGCGTTCGCGCTGCTGCTGCGACAGCCGGTCGCCGATGCTGGCGACGTAGAACAGGAACCCGATATAGGCGAGCGCCGCTGCGATCACGCCCCAATCGTGCAGCATCCGGTGGTGCTCCCTCGCATCAGGCGATTAGTCGGACGCTCCTCGCTGATCGGATACCGGTCTGCCGGGAGCGGTTAGCAGTGTACTCGAGCTTGGAGCTCGAATGAAACAGAACCTGCGAAACACCATATGAGCCGTCATGGCCGGGCTTGTCCCGGCTATCCACGCCTTTGCTACCGTCGGCTCAGTAAGGTGTGGATGCCCCGCACAAGGCCGGGCATGACGGGGAGGGGCGTACCTTTCAATCGTATGAGCCCGTGCTATTCGAAACCAGCGATCCATGTAGAAAGGGCGCCCGCGGCAGGTTTATCCCGTCGCGAGCGCCCCGTTGAATCTAGGCCGCGCAGTTACGCGAAAATTACTCCGCCGCGATCGCCTTGGCGCCGAGCGGCAGCCCGAGTTCTCCCCAGACCTGCACCAGCGCTTCGGCCAGCGCGTCGATCAGCTTGTCGTCGTGATACGGCGACGGCGTGATCCGCAGCCGCTCGAGGCCGCGCGCGACGGTCGGGTAGTTGATCGGCTGAATGTAGATGCCGTGCTGCTCGAGCAGCAGGTCGGACGCCTTCTTGCACTTCTCGGCGTCGCCGACGAACACCGGCACGATGTGAGTGTCGGTCGGCATCACCGGGATGCCGGCGTTGTTGAGCACGGCCTTGACGCGCGCGGCGCGGTCCTGGTGGCGCTCGCGCTCCCAGGTCGAGGCGCGCAGATGCTTGATCGCGGCGGTCGCAGCGGCGCAGATCGGCGGCGGCAGCGACGTGGTGAAGATGAAGCCCGGCGCATAGGAGCGCACCGCGTCGATCACGTCGGCCCGGCCGGTGATGTAACCGCCGAGGCAGCCGAACGCCTTGGCGAGCGTCGCCTCGATGATATCGATCCGCTCCATCACGCCGTCGCGCTCGGCGACGCCGGCACCGTGTGGGCCGTACATGCCGACTGCGTGAACTTCATCGCAGTAGGTCATCGCGTTGTACTTCTCGGCGAGATCGCAGATCTTCGCCAGCGGCGCGGTGTCGCCGTCCATCGAGTACAGGCTCTCGAACGCGATCAGCTTCGGTCGGTCGGGGCCGGCAGCGATCAGCAGTTCTTCGAGATGCGCGGTGTCGTTGTGGCGCCACACCACGCGCTCGCAGCCGGACTGACGGATGCCTTCGATCATCGAATTGTGGTTGAGGGCGTCGGACAGGATCAGGCAGTTGGGGATCAGCTTGCCGAGAGTCGACAGGCCGGTCTGGTTGGAGACGTAGCCCGAGGTGAACAGCAGCGCCGCTTCCTTGCCGTGCAGCGAGGCGATTTCCTGCTCGAGCTGGACCAGCGGATGATGCGTGCCGGCGATGTTGCGGGTGCCGCCGGCACCGGTGCCGATCCGGGTCGCGACTTCGACCATCGCGCCGATGACCTTGGGGTGCTGGCCCATGCCGAGGTAATCGTTCGAGCACCAGATCACGACATCGCGAGGTCCGGAATTGGAATGCCATACGGCCTGCGGGAACCGGCCTGCGATGCGTTCGAGATCGGCGAACACGCGGTAGCGACGCTCGTCATGCAGGCGGGTGAGAGCATCCTGAAAGAACTGATTGTACTGCATCGCGATGACCCAATTGGAACGGACAGAGGCTGACTACGAAGGCGGAGAGGCACCAAACAGCAGCGTCAAACATCGATACGCAGCTGCTTAATTAGAACCCTTCCATCCACGATGTCGAGGCGCAAGTGGACGATTTGTCTGCGCCTGCAGGCACCTATACTGCGCTTTACGCGGGTCAAAGGTTGATGAAGATCAATGAATTGCGGCCAGGTTCCGATTTGTCCGGGATCACTCGGACAAGTCGTCAGCTTGCGTTGAAGCGCAGCACGCCGTCGCTCTGCTGCACGACGCTGAGGCGTCCTTCAGACAGCATGTAGTTGACATGCGCAATCAGTTCGCCGGCGGCAAACCCGGTCTGATGCGGATCGAGCACGTGTTTGTGAAACACCACCGGCACCAGCTCGGCCGACGTTTTCGGCGTGTCGCGGCAGGCGTCCTCGATCACGTCGCAGCGGTCCTGATGATGGTCGGCGAGCTGCTTGATGCGGGTCTTGACGCCGTAGAACGGCAGCCCGTGGCCGGGAAGTACCAGCACGTCGTCCGGCAATGCGGCCGACAGCGCGGCGAGCGACTTCAAATAGGAGCCGAGCGCATTCTCGTCGGGCTCGTGCGCCCAGACGCTGACATTCGGCGAGATCTTGCTGAGCACCTGATCGGCGGACAGAAACAGCTTTTCGGCGGCGCAATACAACATCACCTGATCGGGCGAATGGCCGGCGCCGGTGAAGATTCGGAAGGTGCGCGGACCGATCTGAAGCTCGTCGCCCGCGCTGAGCCGGCGATAGGCGGCGGGTAGTGGCACCGTCTTCTTCAGATAGTCCTGGCCGCGGCCGAGCAACTGGGCGGTGATCGCCTCGTCCATGCCATGGCGCTGGAAGAACTCGCGCGAATTGACGAGGCGCTCTTCGGTGCGGCGGTTCTGATGATAGACGCCCTGCAGATATTCGATCTGCGACATATAGAATGGACAATGGAAGCGCTGCACGATCCATCCGGCCATGCCGACATGGTCCGGATGCGCATGGGTGACGATCACGCGGCTGATGGCAAAGCCCTTGAGCGCGCCGGCGAACAGCGTCTCCCACGCCTCGATGGTGGCGTCGTTGCCGAAGCCGGTGTCGACCATCGCCCAGCCGTCGCCGTCGGCGAGCAGATAGATGTTCACGTGATTGAGCCGGAACGGCAGCTTCAACCGCAGCCAGAGCACCCCGGGAGCGACCTCGACAACCTGGTCGGGGCCGGGATGGCTTTCGAGCGGAAAGCGCAAATCATGATGCGAATGGTCGAGGGCGTCGGTTTTCTTATGCATTTGGCGCAAGCTCCCACATCCGGCATAGCGGGACAAGACCGGCCGCACCAGCCGAAAAACCGCCGGAGCCGCCCGCGCCGGCCGCCTGCCGCCACATGAAAAAAGGCCGGCGGCCTCGCAGCCTCCGGCACATTATATATTCGTCTGGATGCGGGTCCGCGACGATCAGGCGGCGCGGATGCTCGCCAGGAAGGTGTCGATCTCGCCGCGCAGCATCTCGGCTTCGTCGCGCAGGGCGCCCGAAGCCGCCAGGACCTCGGAGGCGGCCGAGCCGGCCTGGCTCGAGGCGGCGCTGACGCCGACGATGTTGCCGGATACCTCGGTGGTGCCGCCGGCAGCCTGCTGAATGTTGCGGGCGATTTCCCGGGTTGCGGCACCTTGTTCCTCGACCGCCGCGGTGATGGCGGTGGTCACCTCGTTGATCGACGTGATGGTCTGGCCGATGTTGCGGATCGCCCCCACCGCCGAATTGGTAACGCCCTGCATGGCGGCGATCTGCGACCGGATCTCCTCGGTCGCCTTGGCGGTCTGGCTGGCCAGATTCTTGACCTCGGCGGCCACCACGGCGAAGCCGCGGCCGGCGTCGCCGGCGCGGGCCGCCTCAATGGTGGCGTTCAGGGCCAGCAGGTTGGTTTGCGAGGCGATGCTCTGGATCAGGTCGATCACCGCGCTGATTCGCTCGGCATTTTCGGCCAGGCCCTGCATTGTGGTGTCGGTCGCGCCGGCTTCCTGGACGGCGCGGTTGGCGATTTCGGCCGATGTCGTCACCTGACGGCTGATCTCGTTGATCGAGGACGACAACTGGTCGGTGCCGGACGCGACGGTCTGGACGTTGACGGAAGTCTCCTCGGCGGCCGAGGCTACGGCGGTTATCATCGCGCTGGAGCGCTCGGCCGTGGTCGCCATGCTCTGCGCGGTGTCCTGCATCGCATTGGTCGAGGCCTGCAGCCTGGCCATTGCGGCCCGCACTGTCGCCTCGAATTCGGCGATTCGCGTTTCAATTCGCGCGGTGCGCTCGGCCTTGGCGGCGCGGTCCTTGTCCTGCTCGTCACTCAGCGCCCGCGCCTTGATCATGTTGTCGCGGAACACTTCGAGCGATTCGGCCATCACGGCGATCTCGTCGCGGCGGCTGCCGCGATCGATCTCGGTATCCAGATTGCCGGCCGACAGCGACTGCATCGAGCGCTGCAGGCCGCCGATTCGGCGCAGAATGCTGCGGCCGACATAGAGCCAGACGAACAACGCCGAGCCGATCAGCGTCAGCGCGCCGAGGCCGATCATGATCTGGGTCGACAGCGCGATCTGATGCTGGGCTTCGGCCGCGGCCGCCGTCGTATCGTTGCGGACGCTGTCGACGAGCTGCTTGACGCTGATGCCGAGGCCGACATTGAGTTTTCGGGTTTCGTCGAGGATCAGGTCGCTATAGTCGTTGGCGTCGATTTCCTTCTGCCGCATCTTGAAGATGCTGGTCTTGCCGTCGCCGAGTGCGAGCAGCTTCTGGGCTGCCGCTTTGATGGCGGCGGTCGTTTCGCCGGCCGGAAGTGCCTCGAGATTGGCGATGACCTGCTGTCTGGCCTGCTTGAACGAGGTTTCCACCGGCTCGAGCGCATCGGCATCCCGCGCCGACAGCGCCGCCATCAGATTGGAAGCGGCGAGGTTGCTGAGCGCGATGACGTTGCCGAGCTGATCGATTCGGCGTCCGGCTTCGGTGGCGTCGTCCTGCGACAGGTTGGCCGACGACAGCACCGCATTCATCTGGGTCTGCGCGTTCAGCATCGCCGGATTGGCAACCGCGATGAACTCGTCATGCGACTGGCGCAGCGAATCGTAGACCTTGTTGTGAGCCTGGGCGAGATCGAGCCGCTCCTGCGCGGCCGCACCGAGGCTTCGGATGGTGTCGGAGATGTTGCGGAGCGTCTCCGACATCGCCGCGACCACGGTTTTGTCCGAGCCATAGCTGGTGAGGTCGGTGAGCTTGTCGCTGGCGGAGGCTTGCGCCTGCTGCATCTGCGCCGAGCGCTGTTTGAGCTGGTCGGACGTGGCCGACACCAGCAGCATCGGCGCCAGGCTGGCGAGACGCTCGCTTTCAGTCGCCAGTTGCAGGCTCGCGGTCAGTTTGGGGATGTCGCGGCTGCTCAGCTCGGTCATCTTGAGGCCGAGGCCCCGCAGGCTGACACCCGCGCCGACGCTGATCAGGATCGCCATGCCGGCGATCACCGCAAAGGCCGCGAACAGACTGCCGCGAAGCCCGAATTGCGGCCTGCGAACGCGCTGCCGCGCGCCCTTTCCCTGTCGTCCAAACATTCCCGCCCCCAACACGCTTTCACTCTGCATTGTCTTGGCCGTGACCAAGCAGAGTGCACTATTGGGCTCGGGGGGTTAACAATTGTGCGATTTTAGACGTGTCGTTTTGAACAGCCTTGCTGAAGATTTAAGCCCGCAGAGCAGTTGGCGCGGCGGGCGATCGAGCGGGCAAATCGATTGGTGCAGACAAACAAAAAGGGCCGGCGCGAGGCCGGCCCTTTTCTCCCCGAGGGGAAGATCTCGTGAGAGATCAGGAGCTTAGAGCTCAGTACTTGGCGACAACCGGGCCACCCCAGTTGAAGCGGTAGTTCAGGCCGGCCTTGACAACGTGCTCGTCGTTCTTGGCGGTGAAGCCCGGAGCGAGGGTGACGTTGCCGAAGTCGTAGTACTGATACTCGATCTTGCCCGACCAGTTCGGAGCGAACAGGTATTCGAGACCGCCACCAACGGTGTAACCGTCGGTCTTGCTGTCCACCGCGACGCCGACGCCATTGAAGGTCAGGCTCGAGGTGTAGTCGGCGTAGGCCCAACCGCCCTTAACGTAGAGCAGCGCCGGACCCCAGGTGTAGCCGAGACGGCCGGTGACCGAAGCCAGACCACGCTGGTTGTCGGCGAACACGAACACCGCACCCGGGGCACCGAAGGCGACCGACTGGTTGGTGCCGCTCAGCCAGGAGTACTGGCCTTCAACACCGAGCACCCAGTTCGGGGCGAACTGCCAGTCGTAACCAGCCTGCACACCGCCGAGGAACTTGCCGTCGTTGCTGGCGGTCACGCCAGTGCCGATCGAGTTGTCGCCCGAGAAGGCGCCGCCGATGTGACCACCGATGTAGAAACCGGTCCAGTTGTAGATCGGCATCGGGGGGGCGTAGGCCGGAGCCTTGGTGTAGGGACGCGCCGCGAGGTCGGCGGCGAGGGCCGGAGCCGCGCCGAGGGCGATCAGCGCGACAGTGCCGAGAAGGATTTTCTTCATTGTGGTTCTCCAGGAGTCTTCAACAGAGGCGACGTGATGTCGTCACCATCTGCCACAGGATTAGCGCGGTCCTGCGTAAAAAGCTGTCACCTGGAGGCAACACTGAGGTTGGAACTAAACGCATGAGTTTCAACAATTTTTCTTGCTTAATGGAACCTAAAAGAAACCTTAAATTGGCCTTAATCGGGTTCCTTTCGAAATTGCCTAGATCGTGTGCATTTCCAGCAATTTTGACCGACTTGCCTATGCCGAAAGCATAGGGAACTAATCCAATACCGTATTCAATATCGTCAAAGCGTCCAACGGTTGATGGCGAGGCTATTTTTGCTGTTATAGTGTAACAGAGGTCGCCCCGGTCTCTTCTTCAAGCGGTCAAGATGGACGCTTCCCACACCAGTTTTTCTCGTCCCGGTGAGGCCAGTTCGGTCCACCTCCCTCGGCCCGGCCATGTGCATGGCGTCGACTCGCCGCACCCGGTGCAGCCGCCGCCATGGTCGATCCTGCGTATGACTGTGGGCGCACGTGTGCTCGCGGCAGGGGCTATCAGTGTGGTTCTTTGGGCGATCGTCCTGCTGGCGATGAGGTGACCTGTGGCCGCGCAGCTTCGGTTTGATAATGTCACCTTGGGCTATGACCGCCATCCGGCCGTCCATCATCTGAGCGGGGATGTCGTGGCGGGCGCATTGCTAGCGGTGGTCGGCCCCAACGGCGCCGGCAAATCGACCTTGTTCAGAGGCATCGTCGGCATCCTCAAGCCGCTGTCCGGGGCGATCGACCGCGGCGGCCTCGATGTTCGCGACATCGCCTATCTGCCGCAAACCGCCGACATCGACCGCACCTTCCCGATCTCGGTGTTCGATTTCGTCGGCACCGGCCTGTGGCGGACCAGCGGCTCGTTCGGCGGCCTCGGCAAAGCGGCGCGGGCCAGGATCGTGCAGGCGCTGGGCGCCGTCGGCCTGTCCGGTTTCGAGAATCGCAACATCGGCACGCTGTCGGGCGGCCAGACCCAGCGGATGCTGTTCGCCCGGGTGCTGCTGCAGGATGCCCGTGTGATCGTGCTGGACGAGCCGTTCAACGCCGTCGACGCCCGCACCATCGACGATCTGGTGGCGCTGATCGGCCGCTGGCACGCCGAGGGCCGCACCGTGATCGCCGCTTTGCACGACATGGACCTGGTCCGCGCCAGTTTTCCCGAGGTGCTGCTGCTGGCCCGTACGGCTGTCGCCTGGGGCCCGACCGACGAGGTGCTGACCGCCGCCAACCAGGCCGAGGCGCGACGGATGTGCGAGGCGTTCGACGACGGCGCCGCCGCCTGCACGGCCGATGTGCCTCCGTCACGGGCCGCATAGTCCATGCTGATTTATCAGGCGTTGATTGAGCCGTTCACCGAATTCGAATTCATGCGCCGGGCGCTCGCCGGCGTGATCGCTCTGTCGCTCGGCGGCGCGCCGATCGGCGTGTTTCTGATGCTGCGGCGGATGAGTCTGGTCGGCGACGCGATGGCGCATGCGATCCTGCCCGGCGCCGCGATCGGCTTCCTGCTGTCGGGGCTGAATCTGTTCGCGATGACGTTCGGCGGACTGATCGCCGGCTTCGCGGTGGCAATCCTGGCCGGCGTGGTGTCGCGCGTCACCGAGCTGAAGGAGGACGCCTCGCTGGCGGCGTTCTATCTGGTGTCGCTGGCGCTCGGCGTCACGATCGTCTCCATGAAGGGCACCAATATCGACCTGCTGCACGTGCTGTTCGGCAACATCCTGGCGATGGACGACCGCACCCTGCTGGTGATCGCCTTCAATGCCACGCTGACGCTGCTGGTGCTCGCCGTGATCTATCGGCCGCTGGTGATCGAATGCGTCGATCCGCTGTTCCTGCGCACCGTGAGCCGCGCCGGTGCGCCGGCACATCTGGCCTTCATGGCGCTGGTGGTGATCAACCTCGTCAACGGCTTTCATGCGCTGGGCACGCTGCTCGCAGTCGGACTGATGATCCTGCCCGCCGGCATCGCCAAATTCTGGGCCCGCGACATCACCGGCATGATGATGGTGGCGGTCGGCAGCGCCATGCTGTCCGGCTATGCCGGGCTGGTGCTGTCTTTCGTCACCCGCGTGCCTTCTGGGCCTGCGATCATCCTGATCGCGGCGGTGCTGTATCTCGCCTCGCTGCTGTTCGGCCGGAACGGCGGCGTCGTGCACAAGCTGTTCACCGGCCGTCATCTCGAGGCGTGAGACCATGATCCGGATTGCTGTCATCGTTCTGTCGCTGCTGGCCGCTGCGCTGCCCGCGCGCGCCCAGGAGCGCATCGGCGTAGTCGCCAGCTTCTCGATCCTCGGCGACTTCGTCCGCAGCGTCGGCGGCGACCGTGTCGCGGTGACCACGCTGGTCGGGCCGACCGGCGACGTCCACGTCTACACGCCGTCCCCGCGCGACGCCAAACAGATCGCCGACGCCAGGCTGGTCGTCATCAACGGACTCGGGCTCGAAGGATGGCTGCCACGGCTGGTGCAGTCGTCGGGCGGCAAAGCCACGATCGTCACCTTGACCAAGGGCATCAAGACCCGCGATGCGGACAAGGACGGCGACGCCCACGGCCACGGCCACGGCCACAGCCACGGCGAGGACGAACACACCGACCCGCACGCCTGGCAGTCGGTGCCGAATGCCAAGATCTACGTGGCCAATATTCGCGACGCGCTGATCGCAGCCGATCCGGCCGGCGCCGCGACCTATCGGGCCAACGCCGAGGCCTATCTGGCCAAGCTCGATGCGCTCGACCGCGAGGTGCGCGAGCAGGTGGCGAAAATTCCGCCCGCCGGCCGCAAGGTGATCTCAACCCACGACGCGTTCGGCTACTTCGCCGACGCCTATGGGGTCAGTTTCATCGCGCCGCTGGGCGTCTCGACCGAGTCCGAAGTCAGCGCCCGCGACGTCGCCCGCATCATCAAGCAGATCCGCGCCGCCAAGATCCCCGCCGTGTTTCTGGAGAACATCAGCGACCCGCGGCTGATCCAGCGGATCGCCGCCGAGACCGGCGCCAAGATTGGCGGCACGCTGTATTCGGACAGCCTGACGGCCGAAAACGGCGACGCCCCCACTTACATTGACATGGTCAGGCACAATATAAGGACGCTGACGAGCGCGCTGGGCCATTAGCGGCACCTGCCGCGCCTATCCCGAGGAGCCCGCCGCCAGGCGGGCTTTCGACGGATCAACCACATTTCACCCGCATCCCCCGAGACACGCGGCGCGCGTGCTCCGCGGGATCGGGGTTTGTTCGGAGCACCTGCCTGATGACGACCGCCGCGACCTCGAAGATCCCCGTCACCGTGCTCACCGGCTATCTCGGCGCGGGCAAGACGACGCTGCTCAACCGCATCCTGTCGGAGAACCACGGCAAGAAGTACGCGGTGATCGTCAACGAGTTCGGCGAGATCGGCATCGACAACGACCTGATCATCGGCGCCGACGAGGAAGTGTTCGAGATGAACAACGGCTGCGTCTGCTGCACGGTGCGCGGCGACCTGGTCCGCATCCTCGGCGGCCTGATGAAGCGCAAGGGCAAGTTCGACGCGATCATCGTCGAGACCACCGGCCTCGCAGATCCGGCGCCGGTGGCGCAGACCTTCTTCGTCGATGAGGACGTGATGGCGAATTCGCGGCTCGATGCGGTGGTGACGGTCGCCGACGCCAAATGGCTGAGCGACCGCCTCAAGGACGCGCCGGAAGCCAAGAACCAGATCGCGTTCGCGGACGTCATCGTGCTCAACAAGACCGACCTCGTCACCCCGGCCGAGCTCGCCGAGGTCGAAGCCCGGATCCGCGCGATCAATCCCTACGCCAAGCTGCATCGCACCGAGCGCTGCCAGGTCGCGCTCGCCGACGTGCTGGAGCGCGGCGCGTTCGATCTCGATCGCATTCTCGAAATCGAGCCGGAATTCCTCGAAGCCGACGATCACGATCATCATGATCACGACCACGGCCACCACCACGACCATGGTCACGGCCTGAGGCACTATCACGACGAGGACATGCAATCGCTGTCGCTGAAGAGCGACAAGCCGCTCGATCCGTCGAAATTCATGCCCTGGCTGCAGCAGCTGGTGCAGACCGATGGCGGCAAGATCCTGCGCTCCAAGGGCATTCTGGCGTTCGCCGGCGACGACGACCGCTACGTATTCCAGGGCGTGCACATGATGCTGGAAGGCGATCACCAGCGGCCCTGGAAGGACGACGAGCCGCGGCAGAGCCGCGTCGTGTTCATCGGTCGCGAGTTGCCCGAGCAGGCGATCCGCGACGGCTTCGCCAAGTGCATCCTGCCATGAGCGCCTTCGACGCTGCGGGCGAGGCCGCTTCGATCGCCTCGGTCACCGATCGCGTCGTCGCGATCGCCACCGGCGGCGCCGTGACGGCGGTGCATTTCCTCGGCGACACCGCAGTGTTCGTCGGCGCCGAGGAGAACGCCGTGCTGGCGACGCTGGATGGCGAGAGCTCGACGGTGGCGCTGCACGGCGGCGCGGTCCTCAGCGCGGTGACCGATGGCAAGCGTCTGGTCACCGGCGGCGACGACGGCAAGGTGGTGCAGCTCGACGCGTCGGGCAAAACCGACGTGCTGGCGACCGACGCCAAGCGACGCTGGGTCGACAATGTCGCGCTGCATCCGGACGGCGCGGTGGCGTGGTCGGTCGGCAAGATCGCCTATGTGCGCGCGCCGAAGGCCGAGGAAAAATTCTTCGAGGTGCCGTCGACGGTCGGCGGCCTCGCCTTCGCGCCGAAGGGGATGCGGCTGGCGATCGCGCATTACAACGGCGTGACGCTGTGGTTTCCCAACATGGCGGCCAATGCCGAATTCCTCGAATGGGCTGGCTCGCATCTCGGCGTGATGTTCTCGCCGGACAACCGCTTCCTGGTCACCGCGATGCACGAGCCCGCGCTGCACGGCTGGCGGCTCGCCGATTCGCGGCACATGCGGATGACCGGCTATCCGGGCCGGGTGCGGTCGATGGGCTGGACGACGGGCGGCAAGGGCCTCGCGACGGCAGGCGCCGACGCGGTGATCATCTGGCCGTTCGCCAGCAAGGACGGGCCGATGGGCAAGGAGCCGGCGATGCTGGCGCCGCTGCAGGCCCGCGTCAGCATGGTGGCGTGTCATCCGAAGAACGACATTCTGGCCAGCGGCTACACCGACGGCACCGTGTTGATGGTGCGGCTGACCGATGGCGCCGAGATCCTCGTTCGCCGCAACGGCGCTGCGCCGATCTCGGCTTTGGCCTGGAACGCAAAGGGCACGCTGCTGGCTTTTGCCGACGAGGAGGGTGCAGCGGGATTGCTTCCGCTGTAAGAGAAAGCCGTTTCCGAGCCCGGCGGTTCTCATGCGCTTCCTTGCGACCTTCCAGACGACCGACTTCTTCGACACGCTGTTCAGCCTCGGCGTCGCCTTCGTGCTCGGCATGCTGATCGGTGCTGAGCGGCAGTACCGGACGCGCGCCGCGGGGCTGCGTACCAACGTGCTGGTGGCGGTCGGCGCCGCCGCCTTCGTCGATCTGGCGATGCATCTGGCCGGTGCCGACGGCGCGGTCCGGGTGATCGCCTATGTGGTGTCGGGCATCGGCTTTCTCGGCGCCGGCGTCATCATGAAAGAGGGCATGAACGTCCGCGGCCTCAACACCGCCGCGACGTTGTGGAGTTCGGCCGCTGTCGGTTGCTGCGCCGGCGCCGATCTCGCCGCGCAGGCGGTGGCGCTGACGGTGTTCGTGATCGCCGGCAACACTCTGCTGCGGCCGCTGGTGAATGCCATCAACCGTATCCCGTTCGATGAGCGTACCTCGGAGGCGACCTATTCGGTCCGGCTCACTGCCGGCAGCGCCGCAGCCGACAAGCTGCGCGACGAACTCGAGGAGCGGCTCGAACAGGCCGATTATCCGGTCGCGGAGGTCGAGGTCGAAGCCGTGGAGCATGGCGACGACAAGGTCGAGATCATCGCCACGCTGGTGTCCACCTCGGTCGAGCCCGACGAACTCGATGCCGTCGTGGCGGATCTCGAACGGCGCCCTGGGGTCGATCACGCTAGCTGGGAAACCAGCACCAAAGATTGATTCACTTTATCGATAAATCCGCAGCTTCGGTCGCGGGTGCGACGTTGGAACCCGGAACGATGGTCGGGCAGGCCTGTTGTCCCCCCGTGCAAGGGATGAGGACAATGACCGAGATCGCGAAACAAAACGGCTTCACGCGGGATCTGCTGCTGGCTGGCTTCCTGATCGTGGCCGGCGTCGGAGTTTCCGGCATTGCGCTGACCCAGGTCGACAGCAGCGGCCGAATGCAGTTTGCGCAGGCAACCCAGCCGACGCAGTCCACGCCCGGCGCCGAGAACAAGCCGACGTCGCCGCCGGCCGATGCCAACAAGTCCGATGCCCGGCCGCACGACATTCCGCCGCAGCCCGCTCGCCCGGACGCCGATGCGGTGCAGTCCGGCGCCAAGCCGGCCCTGCCGCCGGCCCCCGCCGAAAAAGTCGGCGACCCGATTCAACCGAAAGGCGGCTAATCACCGCCGCCAATAAACGAGCGACAATCACCTTCCCGGGCTCGCAATTTGCGGGCCCGTTTTTTTGCCGGTGGTGAGTTGTATGACGCAATCTCGCGCTCCGCGCACGGCGCACCTCTCCCGCCTGCGGGAGAGGTCGACGCGCGAAGCGCGGCGGGTGAGGGCACTCCTATCAACGAGTCGCTGAGTCAGTGCCCGCGTCGCCCTCACCCTAGCCCTCTCCCGCAAGCGGGAGAGGGAGCGCGTAGCGGTCGGGGAGGCGCCTCAGCGCACCAGCACGTTGCGGAACTGCCACGGATCGCTGGTGTCGATATCCTCCGGGAACAGGCCGGGGCGGTC
Source organism: Rhodopseudomonas infernalis (assembly GCF_022271405.1). Lineage (GTDB taxonomy): Bacteria > Pseudomonadota > Alphaproteobacteria > Rhizobiales > Xanthobacteraceae > Rhodopseudomonas > Rhodopseudomonas infernalis. Next base: position 19,493 of record NZ_JAJNAL010000029.1, read on the forward strand.
GGTCAGCGGGGTCCAGTCGGTGTAGTAACCCTTCACCGGGCCGAGATACGGCTTCTGCACTTCGAGGCAGCGCTTGTAGTCCATCTCGTCGGCCTCGACGATGCCGGCTTCCGGATTTTCCAACGCCCAGACCATGCCGGCCAGCACCGCCGACGACACCTGCATGCCGGTGGCGTTCTGATACGGGCAGACGTCGCGGGTCTCTTCGATCGAGAGCTGAGAGCCGTACCAATAGGCGTTCTTGGCGTGGCCGTAGACCAGGACGCCGAGTTCGTCGATGCCGTCGGCGATCTCGTTCTCGTCCAGGATGTGCCACTTCGGCTGCATCTTGCCTTCCGCGCCGAACATTTCGTGCAGCGACAGCACGGCGTCATTGGCCGGGTGATAGGCGTAGTGGCAGGTCGGGCGATACACCACGTTCTGGCCGTCGCGCACCGTCAAATAGTCGGCGATCGAGATCGACTCGTTGTGGGTGACGAGGAAGCCGTATTGCGCGCCGGGCGTCGGGCACCACGAGCGAACGCGGGTGTTGGCGCCGGGCTGCAACAGATAGATCGCCGCGCCGCAGCCTTCGGTGTGGGTGCGGCCGTTGTCCGGCATCCAGGTCTCGTGCGTGCCCCAGCCGAGTTCGGCCGGCTGCAGGCCTTCGGAGACGAAGCCTTCGACCGACCAGGTGTTGACGAACACGTTCATCGGCTTCGGGTTCTTGGCGCGCTGGGTGTCGCGCTCGGCGATGTGGATACCCTTGACGCCGAGCTTGTGGGCGAGCTGCGCCCAGCCGTCGCGGCTCTTCGGCTCGTTGTATTCGGTGCCGGTGTCGCGCGCGATGTCGACCAGCGCCTGCTTGACGAACCACGACACCATGCCGGGGTTGGCGCCGCAGGTGGAGACCGCGGTGGTGCCGCCCGGCTGCTTCGCCTTGGCGGTGAGCAGCGTCTCGCGTAGCGCGTAGTTCGAACGCTTCTCCGGGCCGGCGCTCTTGTCGAAGTAGAAGCCGAGCCAGGGTTCGACGACGGTGTCGATATAGAGCGCGCCGATCTCACGGCACATCGTCATGATGTCGACCGAGCCGGTGTCGACCGAGAGGTTGACGCAGAAGCCCTGGCCGCCGCCTTCGGTGAGCAGCGGGATCAGCAACTCGCGGTAGTTGTCCTTGGTGACAGCCTGCTGGATGAAGCGCACGCCGTGCTTCTTGGCGAGTTCGCCGTCCTCGTGCGGATCGATGATCACGAACCGCTTCTTGTCATACTCGAAGTGCCGCTCGATCAGAGGCAGCGTGCCTTTGCCGATCGAGCCGAAGCCGATCATCACGATGGGGCCGGTGATGCGTGCGTGGACGGGATGTGCGGTCAAGATGGAAACTCCGGGAGTGACGAGGTCGTGCTGCCGCGAAGGACTACGGCAACTTCAGGCCCGCGGCAACGATGCTTTGCCGCGGGGATTTTCATAAAACGTCCACAAATGGGCTCAGTTGAGCGCCTCGCGGGGCGGATAGGCCCGCACGACGGTCAACGACCGCCAGCGTCCGCCGGGCGTCTGGAATTCGATCGTCTGGCCCACCGACAGGCCGATCAGCGCGGCGCCGATCGGCGTGAGGATCGAGATCTTGCCATCCTCCACATCGGCCGCCTCCGGATACACCAGTGTCACACAGCGTTCCTGATGACTGATGTCGTCGCGGAACGTGACTTCGGAGCCCATCACGATCAGCCCGGGCACGACCCGGGAATCCGCCAGGATCTCCGCGCGATCGATCTCGCGCGCCAGGAAGTCGGCGGTCTGCGGATACTTCTCTGATGCAGCCTCGGCGAGGTTGCGTAGTCGTTCGACGTCGCACATGCGAAGCGAAATCGGAGGTAATTCGGATTGCAAGGAGCTAACCATTTCGTTCACCATCATGCTGCCGTTGGACCGGTGCCGTTCGGATGATTGTCGTCGGGCCGCGCGGCGCGCGCGGAGCGCCGTTGGGTCAGCGAAATCACCCCGTCGGGCGGCTCGAGACTTTCCACCGTGACGACGTGCTGCACGCCGTCGATGCCGCTATAGGGCATGCGGTCGCCGGGCCGCAGGCCGACCAGCGCGGCACCGACCGGCGACAGCACCGACAGATGCAGAGCGCAGCGGCGCGGCTGTCCGGGCAGAACCAGGATGCGGCTTTCGAGCGGCTGATCGTCGTCGACCCGGAAGGTGACCCAATCGTCGAGACGGACCACCGGGATTGCCGGCACGTCGATCACCGTCGCCCGCTCCAGCTCGGAGAACAGGAAGCGGCCGACCGGATCACGGCTGAAGAGTGCCTGAACGGCGATCTGTCTCAGACGGCCGAAGTCTGTCGATGCGATGCTGACCGGGGGATTCATGCCAGGACCCTCACGCGCCCGCGATGCGGTGCGCGGCACGTACTGTGCGATGAGTTGTGATGATGGAATTAGGAGAGGATGGAGAACGGTACTCTACCCGGCACGGCGCAACGCGCGTCCGTCCGGGTCACCTTCCGGTCTGGAGGCGACCTGCGCGCAGCAGCAAGTAGATATGTCCGACGTTCAACATCATGGTCTCATCGTACGGCAGGCGCACACAAAGTCAACGCGTCGCCTGCGACATGTTGGCTCGATTACGAGCCAACATGCGGAGTAATAGCATCGAGTCTCAGGCGCTGCGGCGCTTGGCGGTGACTTCGATCTCGATCTTCATCTCGGGCTTGTACAGCCCGGCGACCGCCACGATCGTCGCCGCCGGACGGATCTCCGCCAGATTCTCGCCGCACACCGCGAACACAGCATCGGCGTCCTTCGGATCGGTGATGTAATAGGTGGCGCGCACGATGTCGTCCATCGCGAACCCTGCCTCCTTCAGCGCCGCACCGATGGTCTTGAAGCAGTTGCGGGTCTGCGACGTCACATCCTCGGGTAGCGTCATGGTGGTGTAATCGTAGCCGGTGGTGCCGGAGACGAAGACGAAATCGCCATCGACCACGGCGCGGCTGTAGCCCGCGGTCTTTTCGAACGGCGATCCGGTAGAAATCAGGCGACGCGACATCGAAGCATCCTGGAACAGAGAAAAGATCGGGAGCCAATGCCGCGTCCGGGTGGGTAAATCAAGGCTGGTGGATGACCTCTCCGGCCTGCGGGAGGTCGATCGCGCCGCCTCCTGGAGAGGGCGCTCCTCTTCGCGAGCGTCCGGATCGACACGTTCGGCTTTGACGCGCTGATGATCCTCGCCGCCGCTGCGGGCCTCACCGTCGAGTGGCGCTTGCCGAGGCTGGCGGCCGAGGCGAGGTGCGATAAGGCCTTGCCACAATCACATTAAACTTGGTGCGGCTTCCGTGCCGGAGCGAGCGGGAGGCGGACGGTGAAGGTTGTACCCTGGCCGAGCGTGGAGCGGACCTCGATCGATCCGCAATGCGCTTCGACGATCGAGCGGCAGATCGCGAGGCCGACGCCCATGCCGGCCTGTTTGGTCGTGAAGAACGGCTCGAAGATACGCGCCTGCACGGCGTCCGACATGCCACGGCCGCGATCTTCGACGGTGAGCCGTGCCCAGCCGTCCGGAGAGACAGCGCTCCGGATCACCAGGCGGCGCTCCGCCAAGACGGTCTCGGCCATGGCGTGGACCGCGTTGGTCATCAGATTGAGTACCACCTGCTGCAACTGGATGCGATCGGCGCGGACAGGGGCGGTCGCGCAAAGATGCGTAACGACCTGAATGCGATGACTGCAAAGATCGTCCGCGACCGACCGTAGCGCATCATGCACGATTTCATCCAACCGGACCGGGAGCAGCGTGGCGCGCTTGTGCTGGACCAAGCCGCGCAGCGACTGGATGATCGCGGCGGCCCGGCGCGCCGCTTCGCGGATGTTGAGCAGACCGGCTCGAGCCTCGCCGACATTCGGCTGGTCTCGTTCCAGCCAGCGCAGGCTGGCATCGGCGTGGGTCATGATCCCGGCCAGCGGCTGATTGATCTCGTGCACGACTGCGGCGGCGAAGCTACTGGCGTTCGAGGCCGGTAGGGTCGTCGCGGTCTGCGCGTCGACGGTCGAGGACAGGACACGGCGCTCGAGCAGGGCGGCCTTGCCGGTGGCGCCCCAAGCCCGATAGCAGGCCACCGCGGCGTGAAAGCAGCCCAGCGCCGGCGTCAGCAGCCCCGCCTCCATATAGGCATAGCCGGCGAGTTCGTGGGCGAGCGCGCGTTCGTGCGGCATGCCGGCCTGACCGGCGGCCTCAGCGGCGCGTTCGTACAAGCTCAGCGCGCGCGCCGTGTCGCCGAGCAGCCGGGCCGCCTCGGCCTCGAGCAACAGATGCTTGCTGCGGAAATTGGCTGGATCGAGCCTGGCCGAGGCCTCGAACCGATCCCGCGCCGACCGGATATGGGCCGCGCCCCGCGGCGGTAGCGAGCCGCGAGCGGTGGGCCGGGAATAAGCCAGCGCCAGGAAGTAGCAGAAATTCGCCCGGTCGAGATGGGACGCCGTAAGCTCGGCGAAATCACCGCTACGGTCGAGCTGGCGGGCGGCTTCGAGGTGGTCGGCGGCGCGGCCGTCCTGATCGAACAGGAACGCCGACATGCCCGCATAGTAATGCAGCCAGAACTGCGTTGCCGCCGAGGCTGTCGGATCGGCGAGCAGCGCGGTGGTCTGGTGGTCGCCGGACAGCAGAGCGTCGACCAACGCCAATTGAGCCGCCGAGATTCGCTCGCGGTCGCCAGGCGCGCCTGTGCTGGCTTTGCCTTGGCCTGCCGCCAGGGCGGCGCGGACATCCTGGAGCGGCCGACCGCTCATCAGCGGCGGTACGACCGATGGTTCGTCGCCCGGGGCCTGCAAGGCTGGGGCCGGGGCCGGGTTGGGGGACGCGGCCGCGCGCGCGGCGGCCAGCAGATCTTCGCACCAGCCGATCCGGCGCATCGCTTCGGCGCCCGCCCGCGGGTCGCGATAACGGCGCGGGATCGACAGCACCGGTGCTGCCTGGTCGGGGCGGGATCGGCTCTGTTCGGTGGCCAAGCGAATGCCTCACGCTGCCATTGAAGTCCTCATCGTGGATCGGCGGGCGGCCGCCGTCTTTGCCGAAACAGGCATCGTCTTGATCGAGATTGATATCCTTGATCCCGGTACCGCCTCGGCTAAGTTGTGGGATGGCCTTCGCTGCAGCGCGGCAGCCGGCACGGAGCGACGATATGACGGTCTTGCAGGACTTCGGGGATCGCAAGTTTCCCACCGCCGAGCTGCTGCTGACGTCCGCCGGCCGGGATTGGACCGGGGCTACGGCGCAGCTCCGCAACCACCCGGCCTGCGATGTGCCGGCCCCGACGCCCGATCAGATGGAAGTCACTCTGGCGATGTCGACGTCACCCGGACGGGTCGAACGCCGCGCCGCCGGGCAGTTTCAGGACACGGCGGTGCGGAGCGGGACGCTGTGGTTCTGCCCGATCGGCGTCCGCGAGGAATCGATCCGGATCACGTCGCCGCTCACGAACATTCTGCACGTGTTTCTCGAGCGGTCGCAGTTCGAAGGCTTCGCCGAACTCAGTTCACGGACGCCATCGCCCGCCAATGTCGCTTATCTGGCGAATGTCGACGACGAACTGGTTCGCCAGCTCTGCCTGCGGATCCACCGCGAGCTGAGCGAAGAGACCAGCGGCGGCAAGCTGCTGATCGAATGCCTGACGCAGACGCTGGTGGCGCATCTAATCAGTTCCTATTCGAGTGATACGAAGCCGGGCCTCGATCTGCAGCAAGCCGGCGTCAAACTCGATCAAGCGCGGCTGCGGCGCGTGCTCGACTACATCCATGACAATCTTGAGGCCGATCTGACGCTGGCGAAGCTGTCCGACGTCGCCTGCCTGAGTAAGCATCATTTCGCCCGGGCGTTCCGCGAAGCCACCGGCGCGCCGCCGCATCGCTTCATCAGCGCGCGCCGGCTCGATCATGCGGTCAGCCTGCTGAAGAGGAGCACCGAGATCAGCCTGGCGGAGATCGCCTTCGTGTGCCGGTTTTCATCGCAAGCCACCTTCACCCGCGCCTTCCGCCGCCAGGTCGGCGTTTCCCCCGGCGAATTCCGCCGCCGCTCGGGGAACTGACGGGGCGGCTGGCTCTGGAACGGCCGAATCCAGGCAGCCGAGCGGCAACCCCGCGCCTGTTCAAGTCTCTGAACTTGCTGGTTGAATGGTGCTGCCGGGGAGGATCGAACTCACGACCTCTCCCTTACCAAGGGAGTGCTCTACCACTGAGCTACGGCAGCATGGGCTGGCGCGGGAATCAGCCTCGAAGGCTTCCCGTGCGGCGGGGCGATCCTTGCCACAGGGCTTGGCCCGGCGCAAGCGGATCGCGCCCGGGGCAGGGGAAAAAACCCGGATCAGGCAAAAAGTCGGCCCGGCAGGCAATCCGTCAGGAATCACAACACGCCGAGGCCCGCGGAGGCTTCGGATTGTGCTGCCACGGGCGTCTGCAGATGTCGTCCCGAACGTCGATCCCAGGAGGTCGATCCCGAGACCTGGCTTCATCCGCCTTGAGGCGAATTAGACGTTGCCCGGGCTGGCTTTCAGCTTGAGCTCGAGCATCCTCGGCGCGACGCGGTTGCCGACGGCATCAGCGACCGCGGACAGCGACCTCAGCGGCCGCATCATCACTTCGAATTCTCGGATCCGGCCGTCGGCATCGAAACGCATCAGATTGATGCCGTTGAGCGGCAGCTTGCCGATTTCGGCGCTGAACTCGAGCGCGGCCTCGCACGGACCACCGGCCAAGATGCGCCGATAGCGGATGTTCTGCAGCACCTCGGCCACCGTGCGCAGCACCAGCAGGGTAGCCTCACGGCCGCGGATCGGCGATTGTACCGTTGGCGAAAAGAAGGTCACATCCTCGGTCAGCAGCGCCGTCAGCGCCGGGACGTCGGCGGCGGGAAGCGCCCGATGCCAGGCCGCGATGGTCTGTTGCGATGCGGCCGCCAACGCATAAGTGTCGTCGGACATTCGACTCTCCATCCGATCTGGACCCTCAATGCAGACCAAGCTTTGTGCCCTGACAACCGCGACCATCGCCGTAGGCGGGGACGTGTCATGACGACGGAGCCGCCGCCCTCCGCCAAGGATCCGACCGGTCGGCAGGCGCGACTTCGCGATGCGCTGCGCGATAATTTGAAACGGCGCAAATTGCAGGCCCGGGGCCGCGCCGGTCAGCCCCGGGGGCAGGGGGATGATGACAGCGAAAACGTTCAAGACAGCCGGCGCGCCGCCGCCGATGACCTGACCGAAAGAACTGCGCCGAACGTCGAAGGAGAGCGTCGATGAGCATCGATGAGACGGAGCGCGCGAGCGCAGCGGCCGCCGGCAAGCGCAACGATCGCTACGACCAGACCTTCCCGGTGCTGACGCCGGCCGAGATCGCGCGCATCCGCCGGTTCGGCGAGATCCGGCGCTATGCCGACCACGAACTGCTGTTCGAAACCGGCAAGCCGGGGCCGGGCATGTTCGTGGTGCTGGCCGGCAACGTCGCGGTGACCCAGCGCGACGGGCTCGGCCGCGTCACACCGGTCGCCGAGCAGGGCCCGGGGCAGTTTCTCGGCGAGATCAGCCAGCTGTCGGGCCGCGTCTCGCTGGTGGACGGCTGCGCCGAAGGCGAGGTCGAATGCCTGCTGGTGCCGCCGGAGCGGTTGCGCGCCCTGATGGTCGCCGAGGCCGATCTCGGCGAGCGGATCATGCGGGCGCTGATCTTGCGCCGGGTCAATCTGCTGCAGGGCGGCGTCGGCGGACCGGTGCTGATCGGTTCGTCAACGTCCTCGGATGTCGTGCGGCTGATGGGCTTCCTCACCCGTAACGGCCTGCCGCATCATCTGCTCGATCCCGCGCTCGATCGCGACGCCGGTGATCTCGTGGCGCGCTACTCGCCTTCGCCCGGCGATCTGCCGCTGGTGGTGACGCCGGACGGCACTGTGCTGCGCAACCCGCGCGAATCCGAACTCGCCCGCGCTGTCGGCATGATCGGCCAGATCGAGCCCGGCAAGGTCTATGACGTCGCCATCGTCGGGGCCGGCCCGGCCGGGCTGGCAACGGCGGTGTATGCGGCCTCCGAAGGCCTGTCGGTCGCGGTGTTCGATCAGCGCGCGTTCGGCGGACAGGCCGGCGCCAGCGCGCGGATCGAGAACTATCTGGGCTTTCCGACCGGCATCTCCGGCCACGCGCTGACGGCGCGGGCGTTCAACCAGGCGCAGAAATTCGGCGCCGATGTGATGATCCCGATCGAGGTCAAGGCGCTCGACTGCAGCCGCGACGACGGCACTTTCGCGCTCGACCTCGATGACGGTGAAGCGCTGCGCGCCCGCGCCATCGTGGTGGCCAGCGGCGCGCGCTATCGCCGGCCGGAGATCGCCAATCTGGCGGCGTTCGACGGCCGCGGCGTGTACTACTGGGCGTCGCCGATCGAAGCGCGGCTGTGCAAGGAGCAGGAGGTGATCCTGGTCGGCGGCGGCAACAGCGCCGGGCAGGCGGCGGTGTTTCTGTCGACGCACGCGGCGCGCGTCCACATGGTGATCCGCGGCGGCGGCCTCGCCGCCAGCATGTCGCGCTACCTGATCGAGCGGATTGAATCGACGCCGAATATCGAGCTGGTGTTCAACACCGAGGTGGTCGAGCTCGATGGCGCGCCGGACGCCGGGCTGGAACGCGTCACGCTGCGCAGCCGGCTTTCGGGCGAAACCTGGCCGATGCAGGTGCGCAACCTGTTCCTGTTCGTCGGCGCCGATCCGGCGACCGGCTGGCTCGACGGTTGCGGCGTCAATCTCGACCGCGGCGGCTTCGTCGTCACCGGCGTGCCGGTCGACGGCGCCAGCAACCAGCGGTCGACGCAGGCGCTGGAGACCTCGGTGCCGGGCGTGTTCGCGGTCGGCGACGTGCGCTCCGGATCGGTCAAGCGCGTCGGCGGCGCGATCGGCGAAGGCGCCCAGGTGGTCGCCGCGCTGCACGGCTATCTGGCTGATTCGCTGAGTTAGGTGACTTGTCTCAAAGGCCGCTGCCAGAAGTGACACAGCCCCCAAGTATGGCCTTGCTCCCCTCCCCACCTTGCGGGGAGGGGCAGGGGTGGAGGGCCCCAGGCACTGAATGTGCGTCGCCTTCACACAGGCACTGTTCCCGCGTCGCCCTCATCCCAGTCCTTTCCCGCAAGCGGGAGAGGGAGCGCGCGCTGCGGCTTGAGCTGGCGAGATGGGACGCAATCGCAGTCGCGGTGATGATCATCGCGGCGCTGCGCCGCTACCATCCGGCGCCGAGCTACGCGCGCGCCTAGCGTCCGCGGCTGCAAAGAAGAAGGCACCGGCAATGCCGAGGCCTTCTTGGCTCTCCGCGCTGGTAATTAGCGCGCCGGGCCGGTGAGGGTGCCATTGTTGTTGCCGCCCGGGCCGACATCGCCCTGGGTCGAAGACGGCATTGGGTGATTCTCACCGTTCATGCTGCCGGCCGCGCCCGTGGTGGTACCGAGGGCGGGTGCCATCGTGCCGCGCTGCATGCCGCCGTTTCCGACGTTCTGCGATCCCATCGCGTTGCCGCGGGTGTCGGTCTGGCCCTGCGCGGCCGCGGCGAGCAACGCGGCAGCGGCGGCGCCAGCGATCTTGGTCATGCGGGAGCTCATGGATCGTCCTGGATATATCGTTCCCGTTTCACGTGCTTTTGCACTGGCTGGAAAACCAGCACGCTGGCGCACCGTTCCGTGGAACGACAAATAGCCTGGCGGCGTCTTGCCGCGCCGCAGTTTGCATCGGAACCCGAAGCGCGTAGGAAGGGTTGAGCGGATCTGCGACAGGAACGACCGCCGCCACAACGGATTGTTTGGGCAATCACGATGGAGACACGCATGAAACAAGCTTTGAAGAATCTGCTCTCGCGCCGCGCATTGGCGGCCTTCGCGGCGGTGACGGCGGTCGCGGGTGTCAGTCTCGTCGGGGGCACGCCCGCGGAGGCGCGGGACTATCCGTATTGCCTGAACTCGCCGGGCTACGGCTATCCGGGCGATTGCAACTATGCGTCGTATCGGCAGTGCCGTGAGTCCGCTTCGGGCCGGCTCGCCGACTGTATCCTCAACCCGCGCGTAGCGTTCCGTGAGCCGCGCCATCGTGACTATCGCACTTACGGCGACACGCGCTGGTAAGGCGCTCGTCTGAAACTGCGAAACGCCCGATTCGTCGGGGTGCGCCGGCCAAAACCCCGGGCGCGCCCCGCAAGCCCATGAAATAGCCTCAGTTTCCACGCTTTTGCCACGGACGGCGGTTGTGCCGTATATGGTCACGGCTCAAAGGCGGGAATCGGCATGGATCGCATTCGGATTATCGGCGGCAACAAGCTGCACGGCACCATCCCGATTTCGGGCGCCAAGAACGCAGCTCTGCCGTTGATGATCGCTGCGCTGCTGAGCGATGAAACCCTGATTCTCGACAACGTTCCGCGGCTCGCCGATGTCGCCCAATTGCAGCGGATCCTCGGCAATCATGGCGTGGACATCATGGCGGCCGGCAAGCGGCCGGGTGATCACGAATATCAGGGCCAGACCCTGCACATCTCGGCCAAGAACATCATCGACACGACCGCGCCCTACGAGCTGGTGTCGAAGATGCGCGCCAGCTTCTGGGTGATTGCGCCGCTGCTGGCCCGGATGCACGAAGCCAAGGTGTCGCTGCCCGGCGGCTGTGCCATCGGCACCCGTCCGGTCGACCTGTTGATCATGGCACTGGAAAAGCTCGGTGCCGAGATTTCGATCGATGGCGGCTATGTGATCGCCAAGGCGCCCGGCGGGCTGAAGGGCGCCACCATCGAATTCCCCAAGGTCACGGTCAGCGGCACCCATGTGGCGCTGATGGCCGCGACGCTCGCCAAGGGCAGCACCATCATCTCCAACGCGGCCTGCGAGCCTGAGATCGCCGACGTCGCCGACTGCCTCAACAAGATGGGCGCCAAGATCACCGGCGCCGGCACGCCGCGGATTCTGATCGAAGGCGTCGGCACGCTGCACGGCGCCCGCCACACGGTGCTGCCGGACCGCATCGAGACCGGCACCTATGCGATGGCGGTGGCGATGACCGGCGGCGAGGTGCAGCTCTCGGGCGCGCGGCCCGAATTGCTGCAGGCCGCGCTCGATGTGCTGATCCAGGCCGGCGTCAGCATCACGCCCAACAACGACGGCATCAAGGTTGCGCGCAACGGCGCCGGCATCAGTCCGGTGACAGTGACGACCGCGCCGTTCCCGGGCTTTCCCACCGATCTGCAGGCGCAGCTGATGGCGCTGATGACGCGCGCCAAGGGCGCCTCGCACATCACCGAAACGATCTTCGAAAACCGCTTCATGCACGTGCAGGAGCTGGCGCGGTTCGGCGCCAAGATCTCGCTCGACGGCGAGACCGCGACGATCGACGGCGTCTCTCAGCTGCGCGGCGCGCCGGTGATGGCGACCGATCTGCGCGCCTCGGTGTCGCTGGTGATCGCGGCGCTCGCCGCCGACGGCGAGACCATGGTCAACCGGATCTATCATCTCGATCGCGGCTTCGAGCGGCTCGAAGAAAAGCTGTCGGCCTGCGGCGCCACCATCGAACGGATCAGCGGATAAATGCCGCGCGGGGGTTGCCTTGGGTGAGTTGAAACTGATCGCGCTCGACCCTGATGACCTCGCGGTGATCTCCGCCCATGTCCAGGATGCGAGAGTCGAAACCGCCGACATCGTCTGGCGTCAGGCCGAAAAACGCCTGGTGGTCGGTCTGCATCGGCTGGATTGGGAGCAGACCCTGTCCGGCGAGCCGGTGCCGGGCCGGCTGATCGCGGCGCTGCGGTTCGACCGGGTGCTCGCCTGCAAGTCCCGCAAGATCGACATCGAGGCGCCCGACGCCGCGCTGGAATTGATCGGGATCGAGTTCTATCCGGCGCCTGAGCCGCCGGGCGGTAGCGTGGTGCTGATGTTTTCCCGCGGCGGCATGCTGCGGCTGGATGTCGAGTGCCTGGAGTGTGCCCTGACCGATCTCGGCCCCGACCATCTCGGCACCGGGGACGCCCCGCGCGATGCGCCCGAGGATCTCGGCGGCCTCGGCTAGCCTCGCGGGACCGGGCGGCTTCGCCCGATCCGGCAACCGAAGCGAAAGCCTTCCGGCATAAGGGTTGACGGCGGTAAGTCGCCGCGCCATTGAGCATCATGCCCGCATGGGCCGACGCGCCTCCCGGAAGCTTGAAAATGCCCATTCGTCTCGATAGCGCCAGCACCGATTTTGCCTCGCAGTTCAAAGCCTTCCTCGCCATGAAGCGGGAGGTGGCGGCGGATATCGAGGCGGCGACGCGGACGATCGTCGACGATGTCGCGGCGCGCGGCGACGCGGCTCTGCTCGAAGCCACCGCGAAGTTCGACCGGCTGAGCCTGACCGCCGACGGCCTGCGCGTCACAGCGGCCGAGATCGAGGCCGCCGTGAAGGCGTGCGATCCGGCGACCATCGAGGCACTGAAATTCGCGCGCGACCGCATCGAGTTCTTTCACCGCCGGCAGCTGCCGAAGGACGACCGCTTCACCGACGCGCTCGGCGTCGAACTCGGTTGGCGCTGGAGCGCCGTCGAGGCGGTCGGGCTGTACGTGCCGGGCGGCACCGCGGCGTATCCATCCTCGGTGCTGATGAACGCCATCCCGGCCAAGGTGGCGGGCGTCGAACGCGTCGTGATGGTGGTGCCGTCGCCGGACGGCAAACTCAACCCGCTGGTGCTGGCGGCGGCCGCGCTCGGCGGCGTCACCGAGATCTACCGCGTCGGTGGCGCGCAGGCGGTAGCGGCGCTGGCCTACGGCACCGCGACGATCGCGCCGGTGTCCAAGATCGTCGGCCCGGGCAACGCCTATGTGGCGGCCGCCAAGCGGCTGGTGTTCGGCCGCGTCGGCATCGACATGATCGCCGGTCCGTCCGAAGTCGTCGTCGTCGCCGACGCCACCGGCAATCCGGACTGGATCGCCGCCGATCTGTTGGCGCAGGCCGAGCACGACGCCAATGCGCAGTCGATCCTGATCACTGACGATGCCGAGCTGGCCGCACAGGTCGAGCGCGCCGTCGAGGCGCAGCTCACCACGCTGCCGCGGGAAAAGATCGCGCGCGCGTCGTGGGACGCCTACGGCGCCATCATCAAGGTGGCCAAGCTCGACGACGCCGCGCCGCTGGCGGATGCGATCGCAGCCGAGCATCTCGAAATCATCACCGCCGATCCGGAAGCCTTCGCGGCAAGGATCCGCAATGCCGGCGCGATCTTCCTCGGCGCGCATACGCCGGAGGCGATCGGCGACTATGTGGGCGGCTCCAACCACGTGCTGCCGACCGCGCGTTCGGCGCGGTTCTCGTCCGGGCTCGGTGTGCTCGACTTCATGAAGCGCACCTCGATCCTGAAATGCGGGCCGGAGCAGCTCGCGGCGCTGGGGCCGGCGGCGATGACGCTCGGCAACGCCGAGGGGCTGGATGCGCATGCGCGCTCGGTGGGACTGCGTCTGAACCGGCGATGAGTACTTCGGAACCAGACGATTCCAACAATCGCATCGTCGCGGTCACGCTCGATGAGGAATCGATCGGGCGGTCCGGGCCGGACATCGAGCACGAGCGCGCCATCGCGATCTACGATCTGGTCGAGAAGAATCTGTTCGCGCCGGAGAACGGTGCCGAGGGCCCGTTCACGCTGCATATCGGCATCACTGGCTCGCGGCTGATGTTCGACATCCGCCGCGAGGACGGCACGCCGGTGATCACGCATCTGTTGTCGCTGTCGCCGTTCAGGCGCATCGTGAAGGACTACTTCATGATCTGCGACAGCTACTACCAGGCGATCCGCACCGCGACGCCCGACAAGATCGAAGCCATCGACATGGGCCGCCGCGGCATCCACGACGAGGGCTCGCACACCTTGCAGGAACGCCTCGCCGGCAAGGTCCGGATCGACTTCGAGACCGCGCGCCGGCTGTTTACGCTTATTTCGGTGCTGCACTGGAAGGGCTGACGCGCATGCGGCAGCCGCAAGCGGTGCTGTTCGCCTGCGGCATGAACAGCGTCCGTTCGCCGATGGCCGAAGGCCTGCTGCGCAGCATCGCGCCGCGCACGATGTACATCCGCTCGGTCGGGGTGAAGACGCAGGAGCTCGACCCGTTCGCCGTGGCGGCGATGGCCGAGCGTGGCCTCGATATCTCCCGGCACAAGCCGACGACATTCGAAGAACTCGACGATTACGAGGGCCTGAACTTCGACCTGATCGTGACGCTGTCGCCCGAGGCGCATCACAAGGCGCTGGAGCTGACCCGCACCCACGCCATCGACGTCGAATACTGGCCGACCTACGATCCCACCGGCGCCGAAGGCACCCGCGACCAACGCATCGCCGCCTATGGCGACGTCGCCGAGACGCTGATGCAGCGCATCTACAAGCGGTTCGGGCGTCACAGCGGGGGGAATGAGTAGTTACGCTACGTGTGAGCAGCTTGCCCCGAGCACAGCGTAACCTCTCCCCGCGCGCGGGGAGAGGTCGGATTGCGCAGCAATCCGGGCGAGGGGGCGTTTCCGCGCAGCCGAGAGCCCGCGACTCGCGGCCTGCCCCTCACCCCAACCCTCTCCCCGCAAGCGCGGGGCGAGGGAGCTCGCTGTGCGCGAGGCGACCGCACCGCCTGTTGCCGCCGCGTTTGGCTCCCGGCCGCGATCTGCTATCCCGTCCGTATCGTTCACGTCCGGGCCATCCGATGATCACCCGCCTTGCAGTCTCCGGCTATCGATCCTTGCGCGATGTGCGGCTCACGCTCGGGCCGCTCAATGTCGTCACCGGGGCGAATGGCGCGGGCAAGTCGAGTCTGTATCGGGCGCTGCGGCTGCTGGCGGAGATCGCGCAGGGGCGGGTGGTGCAGTCGCTGGCGGCGGAAGGCGGATTGCAGTCGACGCTGTGGGCGGGGCCCGAAACCGTGTCGCGGGCGATGAAGCGCGGGGCGCAGCCGGTGCAGGGCACGACGCGGAGTACGCGGGTCGGCCTCAAGCTCGGCTTTGCCGGGACCGACTACGGCTACGCGATCGACCTCGGCCTGCCGCTGCCGGACGCCACTTCGCTGTTCGGGCGCGATCCGGAAATCAAGGTCGAGAGCGTGTGGACCGGCGAATTGCTCGGCCGCGCCAACGCCTTCGCGGAGCGGCGCGGGCCGCTGGTGCGGGTGCGCGACGAGGGCGGGCAATGGCGCGAGGTGTATCGCCAGCTCGCCGCCTCCGACAGCATGATGACCCACGGCGCCGATCCGCGCGACGCGCTCGAACTGCTGCTGCTGCGCGACCGGATGCGGAGCTGGCGGTTCTACGACCAGCTGCGCACCGACCGCGACGCGCCGGCGCGGCGGCCGCAGATCGGCACCCATACGCCGGTGCTGGGCGGCGACGGCGCCGATCTGGCCGCCGCGATCCAGACCATCCTGGAGATCGGCGATCCGGATGCGCTGGCGGCGACGATCGACGACGCATTTCCGCGTGCCCGCCTGATCGTCTCCGAGCTCGACGGCTATTTCGAACTGGCGATGCAGCAGCACGGCCTGCTGCGGCCGCTCAAAGCGGCGGAGCTGTCCGACGGTACGCTGCGCTACCTGCTGCTGGTCGCGGCGCTGTGCTCGCCGCGGCCGCCGGAGCTGATGATCCTCAACGAGCCGGAGGCCAGCCTGCACCCGGACCTGCTGCGCCCGCTCGCCCGCCTGATCGCTGCGGCGGCGGAGCGGTCGCAGGTCGTGGTGGTCTCCCACGCCGAGGGCCTGGTGTCGGCGCTCGGCCGAGAGGCCGATTGCCGGCAGATCGTGCTCGAAAAGGAGCTGAGCGAGACGGTGGTGCGCGACGGCGACCTGCCGTCCTGGAACTGGCCGGCGCGCTGACGCGTCGGCTCTGCGGATCTGCGCCGCCGCCTGTTGTCCCGGCTTTCGCCTTCCGATAGGTTCCGGCTCCTTTCCCGCCACCCGCCCGAATCGAAGTTCCGCATGCTCGGCCGTCCCAAACTCGTTCTCGCGTCCGCTTCGCCGCGCCGGCTCGCTCTGCTCAACCAGTCCGGGATCGAGCCCGACGCGCTGCGGCCGGCCGATGTCGACGAAACGCCGACCAAAGGCGAGCTGCCGCGCGCCTGCGCCACGCGGCTCGCCCGCGCCAAGGCTGAGGCGGCGCTGAAGTCGGTGCAACTCGACGACGACCTGCGCGGCGCCTTCGTGCTGACCGCCGACACGGTGGTCGCCGTCGGCCGCCGCATCCTGCCCAAGGCCGAGCTGGTCGACGAGGCGTCGCAGTGCCTGCGGCTGCTCAGCGGCCGCAACCATCGGGTCTATTCGGCGATCTGCCTGGTGACGCCGAAGGGCGGCTTCCGGCAGCGGCTGGTCGAGAGCAAGGTCAGGTTCAAGCGGCTGTCCGAAGAGGATATCGACGGCTACGTCGCCTCCGGCGAATGGCGCGGCAAGGCCGGTGGCTATGCGGTGCAGGGCATCGCCGGCAGCTTCGTGGTCAAGATCGTCGGCTCCTACACCAACATCGTCGGCCTTCCGCTGTACGAAACACTGACGCTGCTCGGCGGCGAAGGCTTCCCGATCCGCCACGGTTGGCTCAATGCCTCCTGAGAAGCCCGCCGCAAAGGCCGCGCGGCCGGCCAAAGCCAAGGTCAAGGCCAAGAGCTGTCCGATCTGCCGCAAGCCGGCGATGCCCGAGTCGCACCCGTTCTGCAGCGAGCGCTGCCGCGACGTCGACCTCAACCGCTGGCTGTCCGGCTCCTACGCCATCCCGGCCGCCCCCGCGGACGACGACGAGGACTGAGCCGCCGGGCTTGGCTCCGGGGCCCGGCTGAGCCGCGGCGGGACCTTCGGCGGCGTCCATCCCGCCGGCCGGACAATCCCCGATTTTCCTGTCACCGGAGTGTTGCGGATGGGTGGACAGCGCCGATTTGGCTGACTATAACCCGGCGCTCCCCCGGCATTGCCCGGGCGGAACGCCCAGGTAGCTCAGTTGGTAGAGCATGCGACTGAAAATCGCAGTGTCGGTGGTTCGATCCCGCCCCTGGGCACCATCAGTTTTCGCCGCTGTTCCTGACAGCGCACTATAGCAGCTCAAAAATCTAAATCGCTCGACCAAAAGCAAAAGGCAAAGCCGAAGGCGCAGGTCGAATACTCGTGCGCCTATTGTCGGGGAGACGTAACTGTGCACGCCAGCGCAGATTGACCGGCACCGGAAGTGGCACGGACTGCGGACGCAGAACTGGAAGCTCGACATCGAATGGCGAGGAGAACAAAAAAGCGGCGGGCGCCTAATGGGTACCCGCCGTCTGACATTTGGTGATGGAAATTACGACTTGCGTTCGAGACCCATGATCTTCCAGCCGAGCGCGTCAATTGCGTTCAGGTGGTAGTCTAGGGTGTTCTTCTCCTTAGGAGTGGGCGCAACCGGAGGCGCATCGGCACCGTTCTGCGGCTTGGTCAGGCCCAGCTTCTTCGCGTGCTTGGCTTCAGCGTCCTCGACCGCGCGAACAACGCGATCAATGTGCTTGCTGTCCACGCGCGCGGGACGCTTCTCGTTCAGGATTTGGCTGACGAAGGGGCCGCTAAACCCGATCGCTTCGCCGATCTCCGCAAGCGTGAAAATGCCACGGAAGCGGGAGAGGCGGTCGCGCAGAGACTTGCTCAGCGGACCGTTTCGCCCGTCTTGGTAACGCTCGTCAAAACTCATTCTAGGTATCCTTTCGTGTTGAAAAACCGCACCGGCCGTCCGGGGATTGCCGATACATTAACCGATGTTGCCAACACGTCAACAACGATATTTGATATTGTTGGATGTGATTTTGATGGCATGCTATTTGCTGAACAGCCGCATCGCACTCAACTTCTGATTGCCGCAGCCCGCGCCGATCGTTGTCCAGGTTCTTGAAGCGCGATACTTCATCATCGTCGGCCTCGGTACGGATGCTCTGGATTTCAGAGCCGAGGTTAGCGGGTCTTACTTCGTCACATTCCGACACTTGCCACGCACCTGCTGCGGATCACCGAGAAATTCTAAACCGTTCAGCCTGCTCGCCCCATTGCTGCCCGGTCGGGCGGGCATGCGGATTGCTGGGTTTTGCAGATGATGCTTCGCGGTTAAGCAGGGTGGCTGCCTGGCCGCCGGCTTCCGCCGTAGCGTCTTGGGGCAAGTGTTTTCGTCGCCGCGCGGGCAGGGTTCTGGCGGGGCGCATCAGGATGAATCACGATCATGCATGAGGAATTCGAGGCCGATCTGCGCGGGTTGGCGGCGCGGGGGCGGCTGCGGGCGCTCAAGGAGCGCGCGGGGATCGACTTCACGTCGAACGATTATCTGGGTCTCGCCGAATCCGAGGAGCTGAACCGCGCCGCGGCCGAGGCGGTGGCGCGCGGCGTGCCGGTTGGCTCCGGCGGCTCGCGGCTGCTGCGCGGCAATCATCCGGAGCACGAGGCGCTGGAGACGGAAGCGGCAGCGTATTTCGGCGCCGAGACGGCGCTGTATTTCGGCGGCGGCTTCGTCGCCAATTACGCGATCTTCTCGGCGCTGCCGCAGCGCGGCGATCTCGTCGTCCATGACGAACTGATCCACGCCAGCGTGCACGAGGGGCTGCGCCGTGGCCGCGCCGAGTTCGTCGGCGTGCCGCACAACGACATCGACGCGTTCGAGAGCGCGATCGTGCGCTGGCGCACGGCTGGCGGCAAGGGGCGGCCGTGGCTGTCGGTCGAGAGCCTGTACAGCATGGACGGCGACAGCCCCGATCTCGATGGCTTGTTCGCGGTCGCCGATCGTCACGATGCGATGCTGGTGATCGACGAGGCGCACGCCACCGGCGTGCTCGGCCCGCAAGGCCGCGGCCTCGCGGCGCAGTTCGAGGGGCGGCAGAACGTTGTCACGCTGCACACCTGCGGCAAGGCGCTCGGCACCGTCGGCGGCTTCATCCTGGCGCCGCGCACGTTGCGCGATTTTCTCGTCAATCGTTCGCGGCCCTTCATCTTCGCCACCGCGCCGTCGCCGCTCACCGCGGCGATTACCCGCGCGGCGATCGAATTGTCGCGCACCAATCCGGAGCGGCGCGAGCGGCTGGCGCGGCTGGTCGCCTTCGCCGGGCGCGAACTGCGCCGGCGCTGCGGGCTGGAGGCGTCCGGCTCGCATATCGTGCCGGTGGTGATCGGCGCCGATCAGGCGGCGGTCGCGGTCGCGGCGTCGCTGCAGCGGCGCGGCTTCGATATCCGTGCGATCCGGCCGCCGACCGTGCCGGAAGGCACCGCGCGGCTGCGCATCGCGCTGACGGCGAATATCACCGAGGCGATCGTGGCCGATCTGTTTGCGGCGCTGGCCGAAGACATGCGGATGGCCGCATGAACGCTCGCATCATCGTCACCGGCACCGACACCGGCGTCGGCAAGACCGTGTTCGCCGCGTCGCTCGCCGGCGCGCTGGATGCCGACTATTGGAAGCCGGTGCAGGCCGGCCTCGACGACGGCACCGACCGCGACAGCGTGCTCCGGCTCTCCGGTTTGCCGGACACGCGGTTGCTGCCGGAAGCGTATCGGCTGAATACGCCGGCCTCGCCGCATCTCGCCGCCGAGCTCGACGGTGTCACCATCGATCCGGAGAAGCTCGTGCTGCCGCGGACCGAACGGCCGCTGGTGATCGAAGGCGCCGGCGGGCTGCTGGTGCCGCTGACCCGCACGCTGCTGACCATCGACGTGTTCGCGCGCTGGCAGGCGCCGGTGGTGCTGTGTGCCCGCACCACGCTCGGCACCATCAATCACACGCTGCTGTCGGTCGAGGCGCTGCGCGCGCGCGACATTCCGCTGCTCGGCATCGCTTTCATCGGCGACGAGAACGCCGACTCCGAGCGCGTCATCGTGGAGTTCAGCCGCGCGCGCCGGCTCGGCCGCCTGCCGCATCTGCCCGAACTCACCGCCGCGGCTCTGCGCGCGGCGTTCGCGGCGAACTTCAACACCGACGATTTTCTGAAAGCTCCGCGATGACTTCAACCTCTCCCGTCTGGCATCCGTTCACCCAGCACGCGGTGCAGCCCGAGGCGATCCCGATCGCGCGCGGCGAGGGCGCTTGGCTCGAGGGTGCCGATGGCCGGCGTATCTTCGATGCGATCTCGTCCTGGTGGGTGATCACCCACGGCCACCGGCATCCGCACATCGTGCAGGCCATCAAGGCGCAGGCGGACAAGCTCGACCAGGTGATCTTCGCCGGCTTCACCCACGAGCCGGCCGAGCAGCTCGCGCGGCGACTGGTTGCCATTACGCCGCCGGAGCTGGAGTACGTGTTCTTTTCCGACAGCGGCTCGACCTCGGTCGAGGTCGCGCTGAAGATGGCGCTCGGCTTCTGGCGGCATCGCGGGGAGAATCGCAGCCGCATCCTGGCGCTGCAGGACGCGTATCACGGCGACACCATCGGCGGCATGTCGGTCGGCGAGCGCGGCGTGTTCAACGCGCCATATGACCCGCTGCTGTTCGCGGTCGATCGCATCCCATTTCCCGAGCAGGGCGGCGAGCAGGTGACGTTCGACGCGCTCGATGCCGCCTGCGCGGAGGGCGGCGTCGCGGCGCTGATCGTCGAGCCGCTGATCCTGGGCGCCGGCGGCATGCTGATCTATCCGCCAGCGGTGCTGGCCGAGATGAAGCGGGTCTGCGAACGGCACAATGTCTTGTTCATCGCCGACGAGGTGATGACCGGCTGGGGCCGCACCGGCACGCGGTTCGCCTGCGAGCAGGCCGGCATCGCGCCGGACATCGCCTGCTACTCCAAGGGCCTCACCGGCGGCTCGCTGCCGCTCGCGGTGACGCTGTGTCGCGGCGATATTTTCGACGCGCACTATTCGCCCGATCGCACCCGCACCTTCTTCCACTCGAGCTCCTACACGGCGAACCCGATCGCCTGCGCGGCGGCGCTGGCCAATCTCGAAGTCTGGGACACCGAGCCGGTGATGCAGCGGATCGACGCGCTCGCTGCGCTGCAGTCCCGCAAGCTGGGTCGCTTCCGCGCCGATGCGCGCTTCGCCAACATCCGCCAGCTCGGCACCATCGCGGCGCTCGATGTCATGGCCGGCGACGCCGGCTACATGGCGAATATCGGACCTATGCTGTACGAGAGCTTTCGCGCACGAGACCTGCTTGTTCGGCCGCTCGGCAACACGATCTATCTGATGCCGCCTTATTGCAGCACGGAGGCGGACCTCGATCTGGTCTACGACGCGATCGACGAGATCGTGGCTGCGGCTCCGGTTGCCTAATTCTCTTTCGTCATGGCCGAGCTTGTTGCCCCGGCCATCCACGCCATGGTTCGTCGCGTGGTCCGAAAAGGCGTGGATGCCCGGGACGAGCCCGGTCATGACGGGTGGAGAGGCTGATCGATTAACTAACTCATCGGACCACGGCCGCTCACGTCTTCTCCAGATACGCCGCCAGCATTTTTCGCGCGTCGGCGCGGCGGGCGGCGCGCCAGTCGGCGGCGCTGAGGTCGGTTTCGAATTCTGCCGATAGCGTGGGAGCGTTGGCGAGGTGGAATTGGCTGAGCGCGGCGATCAGCACGTACAGCCGCAGCGGATCGAGGTCGGCGGCGAGTCGGCCTTCAGCGACGCCGCGGGCGAGCAGGCGCTTCGTCATCATCAGCACCGGCGACGACATCTCGCGGATCCGCGCCGATTTGCGGATGTGGCGCGCCTTCATCGTGTTCTCGCTGCGTAGCAGGCTCACCAGATGGCCGTTGCGCTCGAAATGGCCGTTCATGAAATCGAACAGCTTCAGCAGCCCTTCGAGCGGGTCGAGATGCATCACCTCGAGCGCCAGTTCTTCGGTGCGCAGGGCGCCCAGCGCGCTCTCCAGCGTCGCCACATAGAGCGCCGACTTGCTGCCGAACTGCTCGTAGATCATCCGCGGATTGGAGCCGGACTTCTTGACGATACGGGTGATACGCGCGCCGGCGTAGCCGTGGGTGGCGAACTCGGCGGTGGCGGCCTTCAGGATCTCCGCACGGTTCTGCTCGGCGGAGCGGCGCGCGCGGCGGCGCGGCTTGGTGCCGGCGTCGAGATCGGCAACAGAGTCTGTCATGTCGAAGTCCGGTTCGTCAGACGCGCGCTCAAGCGGCATGCCGCATCGAGCAGCGCGCGGTCCTGACCGGCGCCGCCGATGATGGAAAGGCCAATGGGGCAATCGTCGACACGCGCGACGGGAAGATTGATCTGCGGCAGGCCGGCGTGGCCGGCGATCGACGTCAGCGTCAGTGCGCGCCCGTAGAACGGGCCGATCTGCTCGCCGGCGCCGGGCAGGTCCTTGCGCAGCGCGATACACGGCGCGGTGGGAACCAGCCAGGCGACGCTGCCGCTGAGCTGCGCGCGCAGGCGGGCCCGAATCGCGTCGCGCGCCGGCTGCCAGCGCGCAACGTCGTCCGCGGTGATCTCCGCGGTGCTGGCAAAGCGCGGCGCGATCGCCTCGCCGAAGGCCGGCTTGGTCGCTCGGATCCACGGCCCAAGCTCGCGCCAGTTCTCCGTGCCTTGCAGGATGCGATAGCACTCGAACCAGTCGTCCGCGGCGCCGTCGAACACGGTGATTTCCTGGCTGACGCCGAGCGCCTCGCAAACCCCGCGCAGCGCCGCCGCCACCGGCTCGTCCGCGATGGCGAACGCATCGCGGACAATGATCAGCGTCTCGATCGGCGCGGGCGTGGCGGCCGGCAGCACCACGTCGCCGACCCTCGCCAACATCTCGGCATCGCGCGCGAACCAGCCGACGGTGTCGTAGCTCGGCGCGAACGGCAGCACGCCGTCGAGCGGGATGGCATCGTGGGTCGGACGCATGCCGTACAGCCCGCAGAAGCTCGCCGGCACGCGGACCGAGCCGCCGGTGTCGGTGCCGAGCGCGAAGTCGACGAGGCCGGCCGCGACCGCCGAGGCGGAGCCGGACGACGAACCGCCGGGGATCCGGTCGGGGCAGGCGGGATTGAGCGGCGTGCCGTAATGCGCGTTGACGCCTTCGAGGCTGAAGGCGAGCTCGTCGGTGATGGTCTTGCCGCGCAGGCTGGCGCCGGCCGCGAGCAGCCGCTCGACCACCGGCGCCGAACGCAGCGCGGGGCCGTGCGTGCGCATCCAGTCCGGATTGCCGCCGCCGGTGATCGTGCCGGCGACGTCGATCAGATCCTTGACGGCGAAGCTCAGTCCATCGAGCGGACCTTGCGCCGTCGCCGCGACCTGCAGCAGCGGACCGGGCACGAACGCGCCGACATCGTTAGAGTGCCTCATCACGCGTGGCTCGGCGTCGACGCTGATCATCATGCTGTTTTCTCCGTTGCGCGCGTCGCTGCGGACACGCGGTGCTCTCGGTGAGCCGACTACAAACTGGGCCGATCTGCATGATTGCAAGTTCGCTGCCAGCGGCGATTTGCGAGGATATTCAAGGCTGGCACCACAGCCGCATGAGCCGCCTGCACGCGGATTCGACAAACGCCGCAGCCGACGGCTTAAAAAGTAAGCATTTGTTTGTTTCAAGCTGCGTGCGTGATTGATTTATTAAGCAATATCAATCGACTGATGGATTGGCATACCGCTTGCTGCAGAGATCTCGTCAACGCATTTCCGCAGTCCAAGAGGGGTCTCATGAGGTCACGCCGTTTCGTTCTGCAAGCCGCGCTGCTCACCGGCACGCTGGCGCTCACCACCAGTCTCGCGCATGCCGAGCCGCTCAAGGTTGGCATCCTGATTCCGGGATCGAAGTCCGACAAGGGCTGGATGGAGTCGTCCTACGACGGCCTGATGGCCACCGAGAAGAAGTACGGCGACAAGATCAAGGTGCAGATGATCGAGAACATCAACTACGCCGATATGGATCAGGCGCTGACCAATCTAGCCAGCAAGAACACGCTGGTGATCGGCGTCGGCGGCCAGACCCAGGCGTCGGTGTACAAGATCGCCAAGCGCTTCCCCAAGGTTCACTTCTCGATCGTCGGCGGCAATGACGGCGAGAGCGCCCCGAATGTCGCCGGCTACGACGTCAAGCAGGCCGAGATCGCCTATGTGGCGGGCGCCGCCGCGGCGATGCTGTCGAAGAACGGCGCGATCAGCTATGTGGGCGGCCTCGAGATTCCCTCGATCGTCAACGCCGGCAAGGAATTCGGCAACGGCGCCAAGTCGATCAATCCGGCCATCAAATACACCGAGAACTACACCGGCGACTTCGACGACGTCGCCAAGGCCAAGGAAGCGACGCTGGCGGCGATCGCGCAGGGCGCCGACGTCCACTATCACATCCTCAATCTTGGCCTGCGCGGCATGGAGCAGGCCGCGAAGGAGAAGGGCACCCACATCATCGGCAGCTACACGGATCGCTGCGGCACCGATCCGTTGTACGTCGCCTATTCGATCACCGGCACCGGCTATCAGGTTCAGTATGCGATCGACGAAGCCGTCAAGGGCTCGTGGGCGCCGGGCTACAAGGAGTTCGGCCTGAAGATGGGCCCGGAAGCCTCCAACATGGTGATCTGCGGCGCCACGCCCGAGCAGAAGGCGAAACTCGATGCGATCATGAAGGATCTGCTCGCCGGCAAGATCAAGGTGCTGAAGGGCTAGCCATGATCAGCACCTCGCCCGCCGTGGAAGCCTCCGCTGCGCCGCTGCTCAGCCTCTCTGCTGTGACGAAGCGGTTCGGCAGCTTCACCGCATTGTCGGAGGTGACGCTCGACCTGCGGCCGGGCGAGGTGCATTGCATCCTGGGCGAAAACGGCGCCGGCAAATCGACGCTGTG
The DNA here is from genome assembly GCF_022271405.1 of Rhodopseudomonas infernalis. GTDB lineage: Bacteria > Pseudomonadota > Alphaproteobacteria > Rhizobiales > Xanthobacteraceae > Rhodopseudomonas > Rhodopseudomonas infernalis. The sequence continues at coordinate 44,230 of NZ_JAJNAL010000029.1, forward strand.
CAACGTGATGTTCGGCGTGCACCGGCCGGACGGCGGCGCGATGAGCTATCGCGGCGCGCCGTATCAGCCGTCCGGGCCTGCCGACGCGCTGGCGCAGGGCATCGCCATGGTGCACCAGCATTTCAGCCTGGTCGGCGACATGAGCGTCGTCGACAACGTGCTGCTCGGCCGCGGCCGCGGCATTCTCAACCGCAAGGAATGCGCGCGCCAGCTCGCCAAGCTGGCGGATGATTACGGTCTGCCGCTCGATCCCACTGCGAAAATCGACGATCTGTCGGTCGGCGAGCGGCAGCGCGTCGAGATCGTCAAATGCCTGATCCGCGATCCGCAGTTGTTCGTGCTGGACGAGCCGACCGCCGTGCTGTTGCCGGACGAAATCGCGGCGCTGCTGCAAGTGTGCCGCCGCGTTGCCGAAAGCGGCCGCGCGGTGGTGCTGGTCACCCACAAGCTCGCCGAGATCAAGGAAGTCGCCGACCGCGTCACCGTGCTACGCGGCGGCCGCAACGTGGCGACGTCGGATGCGCCGGCCAGGGACATCGATAGGCTGGTGCGCGCGATGATCCATGGCGATGTCGCCGAGCTCGACGGCACCGCGGCCTCGACACTCGGGCTCGGCAAAGTCGAGCATGTCGGTCATCAGCCGCCGCCGCGCAGCAGGGTCGAGGCGCTGCAGATCGACGGCCTCACTGTGAAGGACCGTCAGGGCGTCACCCGGCTCGACAATTTCACCCTGACGGTCGATCGCGGCGAGATCGTCGGCGTCGCCGGCGTCGAGGGCAACGGCCAGAGCGAACTGGCCGCGGTGCTGGCCGGGATGATGACGCCGACCTCGGGCCGTTACTATCTGGGCGAGGCGGATCTCACCGGCCGCTCGCCCAAAGAGATCACGGCTGCCGGCGTCGGCATCGTGTCGGAGGATCGTCACGCCGTCGGCTGCGTGCTCGGCATGAGCCTCGCGGAGAACATCTACCTCAACCGCCTCGATGAGTTCACCCGCTTCGGCTTCCTCAACCGCACCGCTTTGCAGCGAGAGGCGACGACGCTGATGCAGCGCTTCGATGTCCGCGCCCGCGGACCCGGCGTACCGTTTTCAAGCCTCTCCGGCGGCAATCAGCAGAAGGCGGTGCTGGCGCGCGAGATCACGCTGCCGAACCTGTCGTGCCTGGTGGCGTCGCAGCCGACCCGCGGCCTCGACGTCGGCGCCGTCGCCGCGGTCTACACGCATATCCGCGAAGCCTGCGGCCGCGGCATTGCGGTGCTGCTGGTGTCGTCCGAACTCGACGAGCTGCTCAGCGTCGCCGATCGCATCGTGGTGCTGTATCGCGGCCGGATCATGGGATCGTGCGCCGCCGATCCGGCCCGCAAGGCGGAGATCGGCGCGATGATGGCGGGGCAGGCACAATGACGACGCTCGATCAGCAGAAGCCCGTCGCCGCCGCACCTCGCTTCAAGCTGCGTCCGTCGCTGTTAGTCCCGATCGCGGCTGTGGCTTTCGCGGCGGCTGTGGGGCTCGGGCTGATCGCGGCGATCGGCGTGTCGGTGCCGGACGCGATCGAAGCCTTCGTCGACGGCATCATCGGCTCGCCCTATGCGCTCGCCGCGTCGCTCAACCGCGCCTGCGTATTCGCGCTGGTCGGCTTCGGCTTCGTGCTCGCCAACCGGGCCAATCTGACCAATGTCGGCGGCGAGGGCCAGATCGCGGTCGGCGGCATTGCCGCCACCGCGACGGCGCTGTACGGCCATGTCGCCGATCTGCCGCTCGGCCTCGCCTTCATGCTGCCGATGCTGGCGGCGGTGATCGCAGGCTCCCTGTGGGGCGCGCTCGCCGCGCTGCTGAAGGTGAAGTCCGGCACCAACGAGGTGATCTCGACGCTGCTGCTGTCGTTCATCGGCGTCTGGCTGCTGTATTGGTGCGTCCAGTCGCCGGCGCTGCTGCGCAAGCCGATGACCAGTTCGGCGACGCTGCCGGAATCGCTGGAGATACCCGAGGCGACGCAACTGCCGCTGCTCACCGGCGACTACGCGTTTCCGGTTCATATCGGCCTGCCGCTGACGTTGTTGCTGGCGCTCGTGCTCGGCGTGCTGCTGGCCAAGACCATCTTCGGCGTGCGGCTGCGCGCGGTCGGGCTCAATCCGGTGGCGGCTCATCGCGCCGGCATCTCGTATGCGAAGACGGTGGTCTTCGCGCTGGCCGGGGCCGGTGCGCTCGGCGGGCTCGCCGGCGCGCTGATGCTGCTCGGCGAGCAGCACACGCTGAAGGACGGCTTCTCGTCGGGCTACGGCTTCGACGGTCTGGTGGCGGGGCTGCTGTCGCGGGGCTCGATCCCGGGCGTGATCGCGGCCTCGCTGCTGTTCGGCTTCCTGCGCTCCGGCGGCATCAACATGGAGATGGTCGCGGCGGTGCCGACCGCCTTGGTCGTGGTGATCCAGGGGCTGATCGTGATCACGCTCGCCGGCGCGACGCTGTTCATCGAAAAGGGAGAGCGGCGATGACCTGGGAACTGTTCGCCGTCTTCCTCGGCTCGTCGATCCGGCTGGCGACGCCGTTATTACTTGCGGGCATCGGCGAGATGGTCAGCGAGCGCGCCGGTGTGCTCAATATGAGCATCGAGGGCATGATGCTGATGTCGGCATTTGCGTCTGCAGTCGGTGCCTGGGCCACTGGCGATCCGCTGGTCGGCCTCATGATCGGCATCATCTCGGTGGTGCCGGTGGCGCTGCTGCAGGCCTTTCTCAGCAACACGCTGCGCGCCAACCAGATCGTCTCAGGCATCGGCATCAACATCCTGGTGCTGGGCGCCACGACGCTGGCCTATCGCGAGATTTTCGGCGCGCGATCGCGAGCGGAGATTCCCGGGCTCGCCAAGATCAAGCCGCCGCTGCTCGGCGATATCCCGATCATTGGACCAGCCGTGTTCGAACAGGTCTGGCTGCTCTATGCCGGCGTGGCGATCATCATCATCACGGCGCTCGTGCTGCGCTACACCTCGCTCGGCCTCGCCATCCACGCCGCCGGCGCCGAGCCGAAGGCTGTCGACAAGTCGGGGCTGTCGGTGACGCGGGTGCGCTATGGCGTCGTGGTGTTCGCAGGCTTCATGGCGTCGCTCGCGGGCGCCTTTCTGTCGATCGGCGACATCCACACCTTCACCGAGGGCATGACGCGCGGCGCCGGCTATCTGGCGATCGCCTCGGTGATTTTCGGCAAATGGCGAATCGGCGGCACCACGCTGGCGTGCCTGCTGTTCGGCGCGGCGACCGCGCTGCAGTTCCAACTGCCGGCACTCGGCGTCAACGTGCCGAACGCGCTGCTGATCATGCTGCCTTATCTGCTGGCGCTGCTCGCGGTCGGCGGGCTTGTCGGCCGGCAGATGGCGCCGGCGACGCTGGGCGAGCCGTATCGGCGCTGAACCGCGACCGACTCCGCCGGCGTCGTCCCGACCCTAATGCTGTTCCTGGACGACGTTGTCGCAGCCGGTGCAGCGAAAAACTAATCGTTGCGCCTGATTGGCCCGTCGCGGGAGACGGCCGAGCAACTTCATCTCGCCTGCACACAGATCGCATTTACGCGACGGTGTGTCGGAGGTCTGGGTCATGCGGGGACAGCTCTCGGGTTGTAAAGTTTACTTTACAGTGGCCCCGTTGTTTTGTCAGGCATCATTTGTAACCAAGGGTGCCCGCAAAGCAGACACAGGGGTTCGATGATACCGAAAGCTCTGATTTTCGACGTCGACGGCACGCTGGCAGAGACCGAAGAGCTGCATCGCCAGGCCTTCAACGAAACGTTCGCGGCCGAGGCGCTGCCTTGGCATTGGGACAAGGCCGCGTATCGCAGGCTGCTCGACGTGGCCGGCGGCAAGGAGCGCATCGCTCACTTTCTGGCCTCGAAGCCGGACGGTACCGAACGGGCGTCGGGTCGGATCGCGGAGCTGCATGCCGCCAAAACGCAGCGCTACACCGCGCTGGCAGCGGTCGGCGCGCCGCTGCGGCCGGGGGTGGCGCGGCTGATCATGGAGGCGCGGCAGGCCGGGGTGCGGCTGGCGATCGCCACCACCACCAGCCTGCCGAATGTCGAAGCGCTGCTCGGCGCAGCATTCGGCGCTGAGGCGATGAGCCTGTTCGACGTCGTCGGCGCCGGGGACGTCGTGCCGGCCAAGAAGCCCGCGCCGGACATCTACACCTATGTGCTGGAGCGGCTGGCGTTGCCGGCCGCGTCCTGCGTCGCCTTCGAGGACTCGACCAACGGGCTGAAGGCGGCGCGCGGCGCAGGCCTCGCCACCATCGTCACGCCGGGCATCTACACCGAGGGCGACGATTTCGGCGGCGCCCTCGCGGTCCTCAGCGATCTCGGGGAAGCCGATGCGCCTTTTCGGCATCTCGCCGGCGCCGGCGAAGGCGACTCGATGGTGACGCTCAACGCATTGAGCCGCTGGCTCGCGGCCGCCTGATCGCTGCGGCGCAGCTTCGGCGGCTCAGCGCGGCCGAACGATCTTGAACACGCCGGTGGCGACGATGACGCAGCGGCCGTCGACGCTGACTTCGGTCGACGTGAAGATCAGGCTGCGGGTGGAGCGGATCACGCGCGGCCGCGCGATCAGTAGGTCGCCGATCTCGCCCGCATCGATGAAATGCGTGTCGAGCTGCACCGTGGCGACATGCGGTGCGCCGGACTGTTCGCGCGCCGCCATGCCGGAGGCGCGGTCGGCTAGCGTCATCATCAGCCCGCCCTGCACCAGCCCGCGCCGGTTGCGATGCTTCGGCCCGGTCGCGATCGCGAATTCATGCTGACCCTCGACGACGCGATGCCACAGCGGTCCGACCAGATCGATGAAGCCGTCGTCGTGGACGATGCTCCAGCCGTCGGCTTTCAGGCTGCGTGCAGTCTCGGTCATGCGTTTCGTCCCCGTCGCTGCGGCATTGGCGCAGCGGTGGTTTCCTCGATCACGCCGCCAGTGTAGTCAAGTCGCATGAGCCATCTGCACAACGACGACCTGCGCAGCGAGATCGCGGCGCGCTGCCGCGATTTTCCGCGTCACGACGACGGGCTGGAGCCGCAAGGGCTGAAGCGCGCCGCGGTCGCGATCGCAGTCGTGGCGGGCGCCGACGGCGCCGCCTCGTTTCTGCTGACGTTCCGTGCCGCCAGCCTGCGCGCGCACAGCGCCCAATGGGCGCTGCCGGGCGGCCGCTGCGACGCCGGCGAGACCGCCCCGGAAACGGCGCTGCGCGAGCTGCACGAAGAGCTGGGGCTGAAACTCGATGCCGCCGACGTGCTCGGCATGCTCGACGACTACCCGACGCGCTCCGGCTATCTGATCACCCCGGTGGTGGCCTGGGCCGCATCCGCCGGGCCGCTCGCGCCCAACCCGGCCGAGGTCGCTTCGGTGCACCACATCGCGCTCGCCGATATCGCAAGGCCCGATGCGTTCGACTTCACCAGCATTCCAGAGAGTGATCGCCGCGTGGTCCGGTTCCGCCACGCCGGCGATTACATCCACGCGCCGACCGCCGCACTGATCTATCAGTTCCGCGAAGTGCTGGCCGGCCGCGTCACGCGCGTGGCGGAGCTGGAACAGCCGGTGTTCGCCTGGAAGTAGTGTGCGGGGTCGCACGCGACCTCGCCACGATTTGCCGCAGTCGGAACCGGGCCTGCGCAGCAATTCGTTCACCACTGGCTGCGATATCATTTGGCTATGCCGACTCGTCTGATTCGCTCCGTCAGCCTCGCGTCGCTGGCACTCGTTGGGCTGGCGTCCTCCAGCCTTGCCGAAACCCCGTTGCCATTCGCCGTCGCCAATGCGCGCGCGCAAATGGCGTCGCCTGAAGCGATTGCCGAATATCGCTACCGGCTGCAGCAATATCAGGCCGCCCGCGCCGAATTCGACCGCGACGCCGAGGCCTATTGGACCGCGGTCGCCGAGAAGCGCCGGATCCGCAACGCCAAGCGCCGCGCCGGGGATCCGCTCTCGGCGGACGATTACGTGCTGGTGCAGCCGCCGGCCTATACCGGGCCGAAGCGGCCGGTCGATCCCGAGCCGAAGCCGCAGCCGCCCGGCGAGCGCCGGTCGCTGCCGGTGGTGGCGGACTTCGTCAAGGCCGCGGGCGACTATTATCAGTTCACGCCGCAGCGGCCTGCGTCCGAGGTCGAATTCAAGCGCGCCTATGCCCGCGCCGCCCGCGCGATGGGGCTGACGCGCGAGCAGGCGGTGCGCGTCTATTCGTTCGAAACCGGCGGCAATGGCGATTACGACATGCAGTCCGGGCTGAGCAAATCCCGGCCCGGCTCGCGCGCGATCTCGACCGCGATCGGCTACAATCAGCTGCTCACCACCAACACGCTGGTGCTGCTCGCCGAGCAGGGCCAGCACATCCTCAAGGTGTTGAACGATCGGGCCGCGACGCTGTCGGGCCCGCAGCGCGCGGCACTGGAGCGCAAGATCGCGGTGGTCAAGCGCATGGTCGGGGTGGCGCGGTCGATCCCGGGTAATTGGAGCGAGCACGAAAAGCTCGGCCGGACGCCGCAGGGCTGGGGCGTGCACGCGCTGGTGCTCGACATCGACGTCGGCCCGCTGCTGCAGACCCACAAGCTGCTGACCTCGGTGAAGTTCGCGAGGCAGAAGGGCTACATGGAGCCGCTGACAGCCGCCGAACTCGAGATGATGAACCTGACCGGAGACGGCACCGGCTTCGACATGGTGACGATGCCGCAGGCGCTGCGCGAGATCGTGCCGACCTCGAACTTCTTCCAGCGCTCGGGCTACGAGCGTAACCCGGTTGCGATCCGTCACAACACCGTCGCGAAGCTGCTGGCGATCACGGACGAGCGGATGGACGTCAACAGCGCCAAACCCGGCGCGCGCGAACTCTACGCGGCGTTCTGAGATCGCGCCGGACTGAGTGATGGCCGGTTTGCCCCGGCTATCGACGTCTTCGGTGCGGGTTGATCAGCAAGACGCGGCTGCCCGGCGCGAGGCCGGGCATTGCGTCAGCGGTTCGAGCCGAATTTGAAGGTGCCGTTTTCCTCGACGAACGGTCCGGCCCGCATATAGAGCTGGCCGTTGGCGCCGACGAAGAACAGCGTCTCCTTCGGCACCCGCTTGGCGCCCTTGAATAGATCCTTGGCGTTGCTGGTGCCCATTTTGTAGGACAGCATCTTGCCGTCCCTGGTGTAGCCGTAGCCCGTGTCGGGCGACAGCACCCACGCCGCGGCCCCCTCGGTCTGCGCCATCGCCGGCGCGGCAAGCGTGGCGACGACGGCCGCGGTCAGCAGCGTCTTCAAACAGGGGGCGATCATAGCTGCGGTCTCCTTCGACCTCGATGCGAGCGGCGCGCGGGCGTCCTGCGTCGCAGGTTTTGAACAAATCACGAACGGCGTTTCGACGTCAAGCAGAGCCGCTTCCGCCATGTCGGCATCGATTGCGATTTTGCCAGTGCGCCTTGGTGTGTCTTCCGCGTGGGCCGATTCCGGACTAGAGCAATCCTGAAACAACTCGGCACCAGATTCGGGACTTCATTCTGGCGCATGTTTTCGGCGGAGTGTCATCACTTCGCGAAAACTGCAGCGGCGGCGGTAATCAACAAGTCGGGAGGCAGACGATGCGCGCGAATTCGTGGCAGGCTTGGACCAGGGGCGCGGCGTTGTCGGCCGTGATGGCGCTGACGCTGCCGGAAGCCGGTCATGCCGATGACTTCCAGCTCAGCAACAACCAGCGCATCTCCTGCAGCCGCGGCCTCAGCCCTGGCAAGCTCACCACCGCGACCTGCCGGTCCTACGCCTATCTGTTCAACACCAAGACGTCCGACTATTTCCGCTGCTCGGTCAGCCTGGCGATGACCCGCGACAACAAGGAAGTCATCAACGTGCAGACCGACGGCGGTTGCACCAAGCGGGAGCGGATCTTCGAGACCGACGGCAACTACACGTTCGACGCTGCCGAGACCGAGCCGCCGAACACTAACTCGTTCTTCGGCCCGGGCGGCTATGCGGTGTGGGCGAGCGACACCACCAGCCGCAAGCTGCGCGGTTGCATCATCATCGCGTCGGGGCTCGGCAACGACGTCTCGAAGTGTATCGACATGACGTTCGACTGACCGCGGCGCGCTCTCCTGCGCCGCTTGGAGCGGTTCTGCATCTCATGGAAACAGCGCTGTCATCCTGAGGCGCCCGCTGTGCCGCGGCGCGGCGGGCCTCAGGATGACGACTCCGCACTCGAGGAGGCGGCACTCGAGGAGACAGCGTGGCTTCAATCAAGCGATGAAACGCTTTAGTCCAGCGTTCCGAGCGGCTTGGTGGCCGCGGCGCGGGCGAATTTTTTCAGTCCCATCGGCTTGCCGAACAAATAGCCCTGCACAAGGTCGAAGCCGAGCTCATGCGCCGCGATGTAGTCGGAGCGGCTCTCGATTCCGGTCGCGGTGCAGCGTGCGCCATAGTCGACGGCGAGGTCGACGATCCGCTTGCACACCGAGCGCTTCAGCCGGTCGTCCGCGCAGCCCGTGACGAAGGCGCGGTCGACCTTCAGTTCGACGAACGGAAACGCGTCGCGCGATATCAGATGGGGCCAGTCGGCACCGACCTTGTCGACCGCGATCGCGACATTGTGCAGCCGCAGGTTCTGGGCCGTCTCGATCATCGCATCGAGATGCTGCGCCACTTCCGTGGCGTCGACCTCGACGATCAGCCCGCCGAACGCCGGATGCCGCGGCATCCAGGCGCAGAGATCCTCGACCGCCTGCGCGTCGAGCAGGAATTTTGCAGGCAGGTTGATCGACAGATCGACCGGACCATGATGGTCCAGCAGATAGCGCCAATCCGCCACGGCGCGAGCGACCACGAACTCGGACAGCGCGCGAAAATTCGGATCGTTGTGGTCCGGCAGGAACGCCGCCGGCACGACGACGCCCCAGCTCGGGTGCCGCATCCGCACCAGCGCCTCGGCGCCGCACGGCGTCAGCGACCGGGCGTCGAGCTTGCGTTGGTACCAAAGCTCGAGCCAGCCGGTCTTCAGCGCTTCTGCCACATCGACTTCGGGCTGCGGCGCCGGCTGCTGCGGCAGCAGCGGTGCGATGCACTCGCGCAGCATGCGGGCGCTGAACGGCGTCGACAGCGGCGGCAGCATGGTCAGACCGCGCTCCAGGCCATGGTGCAGAATGGCGCGCTGCGCGATGGTCTCGCGCGCCGAAATCAGCATGACGCTTCCGCGAAAGCCGGCATTGCAAGCGACGTCGATGATCCTCGCTGCCTCGACGCCGTCGACCGATGAGCCGATCACCAGCAGGTCCGGCTGCTGATCGGCGATCCGCGTCGGCAATTCCTCGGCGTTGCCGCACTCACCGGTGACGAAGCGCAGCTCTTCCAGCGTGTCGGCCAGAAACGCCCGCAGATGCGGCTTGCCGTCGACGATACACGCGCGCGGCGACACCTTGCGGCGTCCGAACGCAGCATTGACCGCATGTTCCTGTATATCGATGGTGGTGATCGTCATCGCCGTCGTCCCCCCGTTACCCACGCGGTTTTACGGGACGGAACGAGCTGGAATTATGGTTTTGCTCCTTAACCCACATGTACAGAGAGGTAGGGTTAAACGGGCGAATGCTATTTAAATTGCAATGACCGGGAACACATTGAATGTGGGGTAGGTCCCGGACAGGGCCTTACATCATCCGCTGCATCGAAGTTCTCTTTAGTACACACACGGAGACTGGCGCTCGCGGCAACACAAGCATCGCGAGCGCCTATTGAGGCGCGATGAGTTGTCGGCTGCGCTTATTGCGGCTCGATCTTGGCGAACTTCGCCACCTTGCCCCATTTGTCGATCTCGGCCTGCACGAAGCGCTGCATGTCGCCGGGCGAGCCGCCGACCGGATCGGCGCCGAGCTTGCGCAGCCGCGCGGTGCCTTCTTCGGTCTTGATGTATTTCTCGACGCTGGCGTTGAGCTTGGCGATGATGTCCGGCGAGGTCTTGGCCGGTGCGCCGATCGTGAACCACGCCGCGGCGTCGTAGCCGGGCACGCCGGCTTCGGCGATGGTCGGCAGATCCGGCAGCAGCGGCCAGCGCGCCGCGGTCGACACCGCGATCGCCCGGATCGAGCCGGCATCGGCGTGCGGCTGCGACGCCGGCAGATTGTCGATGGTGAGATGAACGCGGCCCGCCATCAGGTCGGTCAGCATCGGCGCCGAGCCCTTGTACGGCACGTGCGTCATCTGCACGTCGGCCATCGACTTGAACAATTCGGTCGAGACATGCGCGGTCGAGCCGAGCCCCGGCGTGCCGTAGAACAGCTCGCCTGGCTTCGACTTTGCGTAGGCGATCAGTTCGGCGACGCTCTTCACCGGCAGCGAATTGGTGACCGAGAACAAATTCGGCACCTTGGCGATGATGATCACCGGCGCGATGTCCTTGACCTGGTCATAGGCCAGCGTCTTGAACACGAACTGATTGATCGCGTGCGTGCCGGGCGTGCCGACGATGAAGGTGTAGCCGTCGGGCTCCGACTTGGCGACGAACTCGGCCGCGATGTTGCCGCCGGCGCCGGCCTTGTTTTCGACGATGAATTGCTGGCCGTATTCTTCCGACATCTTCTGCGCCACCAGCCGGGCCAGAATATCGGTGGTGCCGCCGGCCGCGAACGGCACGACGAATTTCACCGGCCGGCCCGGCCACGTATCAGCACGCACCACGCTTGGTAGAAGCGGCAGCGTGCCCAGAGCGGCGGCACCGCGCAGCAGGCTGCGGCGGCTGGGACGGAACGGCGGGCGAGTCGAAGACGACATGCAGATTTCCCTCAGATGCGAGCAGCGAACGACAGAGACAGCCCGCGGCGGAGCGCGGGCTGGCGGTGAGTGTCTGAACGGCGATTGCAACATCATGGTCGCGGCTCGCCGGCTCCCGGCAAACAGGAGCGGCAAGCGACGGCGTGGCGCGCTGTGCGGCGGCCATCATGGACGTTCTCCCGGTCAGACCGGCCTCTTGGTGGGCCGGTGCGGACCGCAGACTACGCGGTCGCGCGCAATGTGACCAGCCTGCTCGGCGTGCGGGAGCCGAGAAGCCTCGGGGCGACTATCGGCTGATCAGTCCGGGACGTCCGGCTTCCACCACCAGGGTCTGCGCGGTGCGGACCGGCTGCCCCGGCGTCGCGGTGCTGTCGACGGTGCGGAAATCGGCCTGCCATTGCGCTGGCGTGACGGTGTGACGGGTATAGCCGCGCTTGTCGCTGAAGAACTTCACATGCGGGTTGTTGCGCAGCATCGTGGCGCGGTCGGCGTCCGTGGCCGGGCCGTCGCCGAACGACGAGATCGAGGTCGACAGGAACTCCACGCCGAAGCACGGCGAGGCCGGGTCGCGCCAGTCGCGGCGCAACTCCATCGCGAGCGCCCGGTGCAGGTCGCCGGTCAGCACCACCGGGTTGGCGATCCCGGCCGCCTCCAGCATCGCGGTCACGCGCGCGCGTCCGGCCGTGGCGCCGTTCCAGGTATCGAGATCGATGATCGGCGCTGCGGTCTCCTTGACGAACGGAAAGCCCCGCCAGTCGAACTGCGCGAACATCACCTGCTGGGCCAGGACCTGCCATGTCGCCTTGCCCTGCTTCAGCCGCTCGGCGAGCCATTGCTCCTGCGCGGAGCCCAGCATGGTGCGGCTCTCGTCATCGGCCTCGGCGCAGCCGGCCAGGAAGCCGTCGCCGCAGGGCTGGCGCGAGCGATATTGCCGCGTATCCAGCACCGCGACATCGAGCAGCGAACCGAAGCGGAAGCCCCGATAGGCGCGGACATCCGGCCCGCGCGGAAGCTGCGCGCGCCGCACCGGCATGTGTTCGTACCAGGCTTGCAGCGCCATCGCCCGGCGAAACAGGAAGGCGTCCGCGGGCGTGCGCTTGGGGTCGCTGTCGGCGGCCCAGTTGTTGGCGAACTCGTGGTCGTCGAAGCTGGGCAGGAACGGGCAGGAGGCGTGCGCGGCCTGCAGGTCGGCGTCGGTCTTGTACAGCGCGTAGCGGCGGCGATAGTCGGTCAGCGTGAAGCAGGCCGGAAAATCCGCCGGCATGGTGCGCGGCGCCGGCTGCTTGTCGCGGCCGGTCACCTCGGTGTGGGCGTATTCGTAGATGTAGTCGCCATAGTGGAAGACGAAATCGAGCTTGTCGTCGGCGATCGCGCGCCACGCGGTGTAGTAGCCGTCCTCCCAGCGCTGGCAGCCGGCCGCCGCGAAGCGGATCTGCGACAGCGAGTCGCCGGCCGCCGGCAGCGTGCGGGCGCGGCCGATCGGACTCTCCGCGCCGCCGGCGCGGAAGCGATAGAAGTAATCGCGGCCCGGCGCCAGACCCTCGATCTCGGCATGGACGGAGTGGGCGAGTTCGAGCCGCGCGATTTCGGAGACGGTGCGAACGATGCGGGTCATCGCCGGATCGTCGGCGATTTCGACGCTGACCTCGACGGGCTGACTGCTCATGCCGCCGCGCGCCTTGAGCGGCTCCGGCGCGAGCCGGGTCCACAGCACGAAGCCGTCCGGCGCCGGATCGCCGGAGGCGACGCCGAGCGTGAACGGATCGGATTTGAAGGCGACGCCGGAGGGTTCGGCGGCGCGCGCCGGCAGCGCGCCGATCACACCGGCGCCGAGGGCACCGCGCAGCAGGCTGCGGCGGTCGAGCGATAGAAACGGGGAGGGCTGGCGGAGCATGGCAGATTCCAATTCCGGCCGGCGAAGCTTGGTCGCGACGAGAACCAACAGGAGGGGTGACCGCCGAGCTTAGCGCGGCTTCATGAAGCCGCAGCGACAATCTACTCGGCGGGCGCCGTCGGCGCCAGCGCGGGCGGCGGTGCCGGCTGCTCCGTATCCGGGCGGGTTTCCGGCATCAGCAGCAGGAATAGTGCGAGCCCCGCGGCGGCGATCGTGGCGAGCGTCAGGAACGCTGCGCTGTAACCGGTTGACACCACGATCAGGCCGGCGACCGCGGTCGACAGCGCGCCGCCGAGCCCCGCGGCGGTCGCAATCGCGCCCTGGCTGACATTGAAGCGCCCAGTGCCACGGGTGAGGTCGGCCACTACCAGCGGAAACAGCGCGCCGAAAATGCCGGCGCCGACGCCGTCGAGCAGTTGCACGCCGACCAGCCAATACGGATTGTCCGACAGCGGATAGAGCGCGCCGCGCAGCGCCAGTACGCCGAGCGCCACCGCGAAGATCGGCTTGCGCCCCCACACGTCGGCCTTGTTGCCGACCAGCGCCGCCACCGGCACCATCACCAGCTGGGCGGCGACGATACACACCGACATCAGCGTGGTGCCGAGATTCTTGTTCACCAGCGCCAGCTTCTGCCCGACCAGCGGCAGCATCGCGGCGTTGGCGAAGTGAAACAGCACGGTGGCGCCGGCGAAGATCAGCAGCGGCCGGCAGGTCAGCAGCACCTTGAAGCCGGACGGCTGCTCGTCGTGCGCGGTCTGCGCCGAGCCTGTGGCTGGCGCCTCTGCGCTGTCGAGGCCGCGCGCCATGTGATCGTCGATTGCCGATGCGGGGATCGACAACGTCGCGAAGATGCTGGCGACCGCCATCGCCGACATCAGCCAGAACACCACCACCGGCCCGAAGAAATAGGCCGACACGCCGGCGAGCAGTGCGGCGGTGGCATTGCCGGCATGGTTGAACGCCTCGTTACGCCCGGTGCGCCGCGCGAAGGCGCGCGGGCCGACGATGCCGAGCGTCACCGCCGCAACAGCGGGTGCGAAGATAGCGCCGGCCGCGCCGGCCAGCGCCTGGGTGGCGGCCACGAGTTCGAAGCTTTGCAGCAGCGGCAGCGTGATCGAAGAGATCGTCACCACGATCGCGGCGGTCACCATCAGTCCACGCTTTGCGGTGGAGCGATCGATCAGTGCGCCGGCCGGCGTTTGCGCCAGGATGCCGGCCGCGGCGGCGATCGACATCACCAGGCCGATCGAGGCTTCGTTCCAGTTCTGCACCGCCAGCAGGTAGATCGCCAGATAAGGCCCAAGCCCGTCGCGCACGTCGGCGAGGAAGAAGTTGAGTGCGTCGAGCGACCGCTGCACGTTCGGCTTTGGGGAAGACGGCACGCGGACCTCTGGGGTGCGACAAAAAGTACGCCAGCAACCCTTCAGCTTTCAATCTGGTTCCGCGCCTTCGCCTTGGTATTGCCGATTTCTCTGGTTGACCGCGACGTTTTGCCCGTTCAATTTCCGCGCTAAGCAACTCAGGGGAGAAATTCGTTCATGAAGGCCAGTTTTTTCGCCATCGTGGCGGCTGCGGCGGTGGTTGTCGCTCCGCCGGCTCACGCGCAGCAGTTCGTCAACGTGCTGACCGGCGGTACCTCGGGAGTATATTACCCGCTCGGTGTCGCCATCTCCAAGATCTACGGCGAGAAAATCCCGAACGTCAAAGCGCAGGTGCAGGCCACCAAAGCGTCGGTCGAGAACCTCAATCTGCTGCAGCAGGGCCGCGGCGAGATCGCCTTCACGCTGGGTGACTCGCTGAAGGCTGCCTGGGAAGGCGACACCGAAGCCGGCTTCAAGGCCAAGCTCGACAAGCTGCGCGTGATCGGCGCGATCTACCCGAACTACATCCAGATCGTCGCCACCGCGGAATCCGGCATCAAGACGCTCGCCGATCTGAAGGGCAAGAGCCTGTCGGTCGGCGCGCCGAAATCCGGCACTGAGCTCAATTCGCGCGCGATCCTCAAGGCCGCCGGGATGGACTACAAGGATCTCGGCAAGGTCGAGTACCTGCCGTTCGCCGAGTCGGTCGACCTGATGAAGAACCGCCAGCTCGCTGCCACCCTGCAGTCCGCCGGCCTCGGCGTCGCCTCGCTGAAGGACCTGTCGAACTCGTCGGCCATCACTGTCGTCGCGGTGCCCAAGGAGGTCGTGGACAAGATCGGACCGCCGTTCATCGCGACGACCATTCCGGCCAAGACCTATTCGGGCCAGGACCAGGACGTTCCGACCGCCGCGGTGGTCAACTATCTGGTGACCTCGACCGCGGTGTCGGACGATCTCGCTTATCAGATGACCAAGCTGATCTACGAGAACCTGCCGGAACTGGCGAGCTCCCATGCCGCCGGCCGCGAGATCAAGCTGGAAGCCGCCGCCACCGGAAGCCCGGTCCCACTGCATCCCGGCGCCATCAAGTACTTCAAGGAAAAGGGCGTGCTGAAGTAATTGCTGCTCACGAAGGGTGTCATGGCCGGGCTTGACCCGGCCATCCATCTTTCTCGGAAGAAGATGGATGCGCGGGACAAGCCCGCGCATGACCTTCGAGAGTGGGGCGGCGGCTGCACATAGTCAGCGCGCCAAGGGAGCAATCATCGATGCTGCAGCCGGAAACCACCGTCGACCACAAGCCGGACCCGGTCAAAGTCGAGTTCGACAATTTCGAGCACGGCTTCCCGCCCGGTTTCGGGCCGCGCGGCTGGCGGCATCTCGCCTATGGCGTGGCGATCGCCTTCGCGGTTTTCCAGCTCGTCATCGCGGCCTGGAACGTGCTGCCGAGCCAGGTGGTGCGCGGCGTGCATGTCGGCTTCCTCATCCTGCTCACGTTCGGCCTGATCGGCAACTTCACCGCCCGGACCGATTTCGGCCGCGCGGTTGCCTGGATCGTCGGCGCGCTGGGATTTCTGTGCGGGCTTTACCAGTGGATCTTCTATGCCGACCTGATCGCGCGCGACGGTGACCCGACGCATCTCGATCTCGCGGTCGGCACGCTGCTGGCGGTGCTGATTTTCGAGGGCACACGCCGGCTGATGGGTCCCGCATTGCCGATTATGTGCGGCGTGTGTCTGCTGTACTGGTTCTTCGGCCAATATCTGCCGGCGCCGTTCAACCATCGCGGTTATGACTTCGACCAGGTCGTCACCCATCTGTCGTTCGGCACCGAAGGCTTCTACGGCGTGCCGATCTACGTGTCGGCGACTTACATTTTCCTCTTCATCCTGTTCGGCTCGTTCCTGGAGCGCGCCGGCATGATCCAGTTGTTCACCGACGTGTCGCTCGGTCTGTTCGGCCGCAGCCGCGGCGGTCCCGCCAAGGTCGCGGTGTTCGCCTCGGGCATGATGGGCACGATCTCCGGCTCCGGCGTCGCCAACGTCGTCACCGTCGGCCAGTTCACGATCCCGCTGATGATCAAGTTCGGCTACCGGCGCGCGTTCGCGGCCGGCGTCGAAGCCACCGCTTCGATGGGCGGCCAGATCATGCCGCCTGTGATGGGCGCGGTCGCCTTCATCATGGCGGAGACGCTCGGCGTCGATTACTCGGTGGTCGTCAAGGCCGCGGTGATCCCGGCTTTCCTGTACTTCGCCTCGGCGTTCTGGATGGTGCATCTCGAAGCCGGCAAGCACGGCCTGGTCGGGATGAAGGCATCCGAGATCCCGAGCGCCTGGAGGGCCGCGGTCGAACGCTGGTACCTGATCCTGCCGCTGGCCGCCCTGGTGTTCATGCTGTTCGAGGGCTTCACGCCGCTCTACGCCGGCTCGATGGGGCTGGCGCTGACCGTTGCGTTGATCCTCGGCGCCTCGATCGTGCACGGCCTTTCCAATCAGGTGCTGCGCTACGTGTTCTGGATCGGGCTGGCGCTGGTGGTCGGCGCGGTGTCGCGCAACGGGCTCGACATCATGCGCATCGTGCTGATCGTCGCGGCGCTGATCGCCATCACGGCCTTCACTCGCGGCGGCCGCGCCACGCTGGTGGCGTGCCGCGACTCGCTCGCCGACAGCGCCAAGTCGGCGCTCACCGTCGGCATGGCCTGCGCGATCGTCGGCACCATCATCGGCATGATGACCCAGACCGGCGTCGGCACGGTGTTCGGCAGCTGGGTGATCGGGCTCGGCGAGAAAAGCCTGTTCCTGGCGCTGATCATGACGATGCTGCTGTCGATCCTGCTCGGCACCGGCATCCCGACGATCCCGACCTACATCATCACCGCGGCGCTGGCGGCGCCGGCGCTCGCCAAGCTCGGCGTGCCGCTGCTCGTCAGCCACATGTTCGCGTTCTACTACGGCATCATGGCGGACCTGTCGCCGCCGGTGGCGCTGGCCGCACTCGCGGCGGCGCCGATCGCCCGCGAGAATCCCGACAAGATCGGCTGGGAGGCGATGCGGATCGCGATCGCCGGCTACGTCATTCCGTTCATCGCGGTGTACTCGCCTGCGCTGATGCTGCAGCCCGGCGACCCGATGGCGGCACAAATCGGCTTCTACGGCGCCGTCGTCTACGCGACGCTCAAGGCGCTGATCGCGATCGCGCTGTTCGGCATGGTGGCGATCGGCTTCCTGTACACGCGGATGAGCGTGCTCGAACGCGTCGTCGCCTTTGCGGCTTCGATCTGCCTGCTCGGCGAATTCGCCTACAGCGACTATGTCGGCTTCATCGTCGCCGCGCTGGTCGTCGCCTGGCAGTGGCGGCAGCGTCCGCCGCGCGACGCGGTGGCGACTGCGTGAGCCGCGCGCCGTGAGGCTTGCGCAATGAGCCTCTGCGTCGCGTCCGCCGGCGTCGTCAAGACGCTTGCGCTCGCAGCGTTCACGCTGACCTGGACGCATTCGATCGAGAAGACCGAATGGCAGGAAGACTGGCGCGTCACGCCGCAGGGACTCGAACTGACACAGGCCCGCGTCAAAGGCACCGGCGCCGGCATGGAGCCGCCGCCCGAGGCGCGGCTGATTAAGGGCTGGTTTCAATGGTCGCCGCATCAGTCGCCGCATCGAGAGGTGATCCTCGGCAATTCGGGGATGGCGGGTGAGTGGCGGATCTGCAGCGACGGCGCGTGCAGGACGCTGTCGCAGATCATCGGCCACGACGTAGGCCCGCATCCGACGACGATGATCGCGTGCAAGTGACGGAGCTGTAGCCCGGATGGAGCGAAGCGAAATCCGGGTTCTTTGATCGTTTGTCCCGGATTGCGCTTCGCTCCATCCGGGCTACAAGGCTTCCCCTGACGTAACGACGAAAGAGAGCACGCATGCCACGACTGCAAGGCAAGACCGCGCTGGTGGTCGGGGCCGGTTCGATCGGGCCGGGCTGGGGCAACGGCAAGGCGACCGCGGTGACGTTCGCGCGTGAGGGGGCGCAGGTGTTTTGCGTCGACCGCAATGCCGAGGCGGCGGAGGAAACCGCCAGCCTGATCACCGGCACCGGCGGCCGGGCGGTCGCCTTCGCCGCCGACGTGTCGCGCGCCGCGGATGTCGAGGCGATGGTCAAGGCCTGCATGGAGGCGTACGGCAAGATCGACGTGCTCGACAACAATGTGGGCATCGCCGAGACCGGCAGCGTGGTCGAAGTGGCCGAGGCGGATTGGGATCGCGTCTTCGCCGTCAACCTCAAGAGCGCGTTCCTGGCGATGAAGCACGTCATTCCGATCATGCAGCGGCAGGGCGGCGGTTCGATCATCAACATCTCGTCGATCGCCGCGATCCGCCATCTCGGCATCTCCTACGTCACCTATGCGGCGTCGAAAGCCGCCATGAATGCGATGACGCGGACCACGGCGGTGGAATACGCCAAGGACCACATCCGGGTGAACGCGATCCTCCCGGGCCTGATGAAGACCCCGATGGTCGCGCACTCCGCCGGCCTCGCCGCGAGCTACGCCGGCGGCGACGTCGACGCGATGTGGCGCGCCCGCGACGCTCAGGTGCCGATGGGCCATATGGGCGAAGCCTGGGACGTCGCGAACGCTGCGCTGTTCCTGGCCAGCGACGAGTCGAAATATGTCACCGGACTTGAAATGGTGGTCGACGGCGGGCTCACGTTGAAGGTGAATTAGGGTGAGTATCGGCCGTCATCTTGAGCCGCGAGCGCAGCGAGCCTCGAAGGATGACCGACGTGTGTACTTGCGGCTCATCCTTCGAGGCGCGCGCACTTCAGCATGACGGAGCGTGCGTTGACGTTCAGGATGGATCGCGTGATGCAGCGTTTTCCCGCCACAGCGTTGCTTCTTGCCTTCGCAGCGCTCATCTGCGCGCCCGCACTCGCCACCACGCCCGACGCGATCGACGATCCGACCATAGACCCCGCGCCGTGCCTTGCCGCGGTGAATCCGGACGAGGCAGAGCGCACCATCACGCTATGCAGCGGGCTGATCGCCAGCAAGAGGACCGAACGCGACGATCGTATCAAGGGGTTGATTGCGCGAGGCAGTGCGTTCGCCCGCACGCAGCAGATCGATCGTGCGCTGGTCGATTACGACGACGCGCTGCGGCTCGATCCCAAGCAGCCCGATGTTCTGAATGCGCGCGGCGAGGTCTGGCGTCTTAAGGGTGACAGGCCGAAGGCGCTGGCGGATTTCTCCGCCGCGCTGAAGCTGCAGCCGGATCATGTCGGCGCACGCACCAATCACAAGGCGCTGGCGACAGAGCTGGAGCAGCTCGGCGTTCAAAAAGCGATCGATGGCAAGCCGAGCTTCGACTGCCGCCGCGCCCGCCGCGCCGTCGAGAAGGCGATCTGTGCCGACCGTGACCTCGCCAATCTGGATCGTGAGGTTCACGTGATGTATCAGCGCTTGCTGCAGGATTACGCGAAGGGGAGGCCGGCAGAATTGCAGGCGCTGAAGCGCGCGCAGGACAAGTTTCTCGCGCGGCGGAATACAGCTTACGGAAAGCCCGGCTACGACCTGCGGGCTGCGATGAAGGGGCGGCTGCAGCAGCTTTCCGGTGTCGACGCGCATTGAGTTGTGCCGTCATTGCGAGCGCAGCGAAGCAATCCAGCTCCGTGTGCCGGTCTGGATTGCTTCGTCGCTTCGCTCCTCGCAATGACGGCTGAGCCTAATCGCGTCGTGGGATTGAGCCGCCACTTGCATCCTGCCGGATGGCATTGAAAATACCGCTGCGGCAGACGATCCGGTGTTGATTAGGAACAAAGGCGGGGTTGCCAGCGCCGCCTAAAAGCTGGACATGGCGGGCCAAACCGCCCGAAAACATGGGAGTGCGACGCCATGAATATGCACGACACGAGTCGTTACCACGAAGTCCATGCTCGTTCTCTTGCTGATCCGGAGGGATTCTGGGGCGAGGCTGCGCGCGAGATCGACTGGATCGAGCCACCCACCAAGGTGTTCGACGCCTCGCTCGGGCTGTACGGCCGCTGGTTTCCCGGCGCCAAGGTCAACACCTGCTACAATGCGCTCGACCGTCATGTCGCGGGTGGCCGCGCAGACCAGGTCGCGCTGATCCACGATTCGCCGCTGACCGGCACGATCAGCACCTTCACTTATGCGGAGATGCTCCGCGAAGTGCAGGCGCTCGCCGCGGTGATGCAGGATTTCGGCGTGCAGAAGGGTGACCGCGTCATTCTCTATATGCCGATGGTGCCGGAATCGATGGTGGCGATGCTGGCTTGCGCCCGCATCGGCGCGGTGCATTCGGTGGTGTTCGGCGGCTTCGCGGCGAAAGAACTCGCCACTCGTATCGACGATGCCAAGCCGAAGCTGATCCTGTCGGCGAGCTGCGGCATCGAGCCCGGCCGCATCGTCAAGTACAAGCCGCTGCTCGACGAAGCGATCGAGCTCGCCGCGGTGAAGCCGGACGCCTGCATCATCCTGAAGCGGCCGCAGCAGGATTGCGAGCTGAAGGAGGGCCGCGATCACGACTGGGGCAAGCTGCGCAGCGACGCCCTCGCGGCCGGCAAGGCTGCCGACTGCGTCGCGGTCGATGCCACCGATCCGCTCTACATCCTCTACACGTCGGGCACGACCGGCAAGCCGAAGGGCGTGGTGCGCGACAACGGCGGTCATCTCGTCGCGCTGAAATGGTCGATGGAAAACCTCTACGGCGTCAAGCCGGGCGAGGTGTGGTGGTGCGCGTCCGACATCGGCTGGGTGGTCGGCCACAGCTACATCATCTACGGCCCGCTGATCCACGGCGCGACCTCGATCATGTATGAAGGCAAGCCGGTCGGTACGCCGGACGCCGGCGCATTCTGGCGGGTGATTTCCGAGCACGGCGCGGTGGCGCTGTTCACGGCGCCGACGGCCTTCCGGGCGATCCGCAAGGACGATCCCGAGGGCAGCTTCATCCGCAAATACGATCTGTCGAAGCTGCGCACGCTGTTCCTGGCCGGCGAGCGTGCCGATCCGCCGACGGTGGAGTGGGCCGAGCAGCAGCTCAAGGTGCCGGTGATCGATCACTGGTGGCAGACCGAAACCGGCTGGTGCATCGCCGGCAATCCGGTCGGTCTCGGCCTGCTGCCGGTCAAGCACGGCTCGCCGACGGTGCCGATGCCGGGCTATAAACTCGAAGTGGTGGACGAGGGCGCCAAGCCGGTCGCGCCCGGCACGATGGGCTCGATCGTCATCAAGCTGCCGCTGCCGCCCGGCAATCTGCCGACGCTGTGGCAGCAAGACGAACGCTGCCGCGAGAGCTACTTCGCCGACTTCCCCGGCTACTACAAAACCTCCGATGCCGGTTATCTCGACGAAGACGGCTATGTCTTCGTGATGGGCCGCACCGACGACATCATCAACGTCGCCGGCCATCGGCTCTCGACCGGCGGCATGGAGGAGATCCTCGCCTCGCATCCGGACGTCGCCGAATGCGCCGTGCTCGGCATCAACGACACCATCAAGGGCGAAGTCCCCTGCGGGCTGATCGTGCTGAAGAGCGGCGTCACTCGCGATCACGCCGAGATCGAGAAGGAGATCGTCAAGCTGGTGCGCGAGAAGCTCGGTCCGGTGGCGGCGTTCAAGCTGGCCATCACGGTGCCGCGGCTGCCCAAGACCCGGTCCGGCAAGATCCTGCGCGGCACCATCAAGAAGATCGCCGACGGCGACGCCTGGACCATGCCGGCGACGATCGAAGACCCGACCGCGCTCGACGATATCTCGTCGGCGCTGAAGAGTCACGGCTGAGGGGGCAGACCTTTCCCCGTCATTGCGAGCCCAACGGGTCGGCGAGGAGCGCAGATCCGGTCGCTCCTTGCAATGACGGTGGCGATTGCGGACTTACAAAGCCCGCAATTCGCGCTAAACAGGCACTGCCTTTCCGCGTCATTCCGGGGCGCCGCGTAGCGGCGAACCCGGAATCCATAACCCCGGTCGGTGCGTATGGATTCCGGGTTCACGAGCTGCGCTCGTGCCCCGGAGTGACGAACTCTCAGGGGTGTGAATGTTGCTCATGTCGAAGCGCCTGCTCGTCCTTGGCTTCGCCGCCGCCATGCTCGCCGGCTGCGCCAGCCGCAACGATGCGCCGGCGGATCTGGGGGACGACGATGCGTTCTGTAAGCAGAACGGCGTCGCGGTCGGGTCGTCCGAATACGTCGCCTGCCGGCGGGACCGCGACGTGCAGCGCTCCAACTCGATCACCCGTGCCAATCGTGCCCAGCGCAATCTCGGCGAATACATGATGCAGAATCCGAGCCGGCCGTAACCGCTCGGCTGTTGCGTGCACGCGCAGCCGATACGCGCGTCGCGCGACGGGTGGCCACTCTGCAAGCGATCGTGACAGGCTTCGTCGCGACTCCTTTGAGAATCTGTTGCGCGCAGGACACGCGTACCGCCGAGGTGCGACAAGCTGCCTCGGCGATTTGATCGAGATCAATCCCGACTGCTTCTCGGAGGCATCTGTGCTCGCAAGCGTGAGCTCCCGCTCATGCGACTAAACCTGTGGGGCACTTATGACGAAATTTCTGACTGCAGTCTCGGCGCTGGCGATGGCGGCGGCGCTGAACGGCCTGCCGGCTTCCGCCGTGGCCGCCGACCTTGCCGCGCGGCCTGTCTACAAGGCGCCGGTGGTCGACGAATGGAATCCCTGGATGATCCGTCTGCGCGCGCTCGGCGTGGTGGCGCGGGATTCCGGCTATGTCGATCAGGTTCCTGGCTCGTCGCTGAAGACCACCGACACTTTGGTGCCCGAACTCGACATCACCTATTTCTTCAACCGCAACATTGCGGCCGAACTGATCCTCGGCGTCACCAAGCACAGCGTCTCGGGCGCGGATGCGCTGGCCGGCATCGATGTCGGCAAGGCCTGGCTGCTGCCGCCGACCCTGACGCTGCAGTATCACTTCACCGACTTCGGCGCGTTCAAGCCGTACGTCGGCGCCGGCGTGAACTACACGTTCTTCTTCAGCCAGAGCGCGGCCGGCGGCATCGTCACCGACAGCCATCTCAAGGATAGCTTTGCGCCGGTCGCCCAGATCGGCTTCGACTACATGTTCGACAAGCATTGGGGCTGGAACGTCGACGTCAAGAAGATCTGGCTGCGCCCGGAGTGGAGCGGCACGCTGGCCGGCAACGTCCCGGTCACCGGCAAGGTCAATCTCGATCCGTGGCTGATCGGCACCGGCATCACCTACAAGTTCTGACGCGATTTAGCAGCGTGACCGGCGCGGCGCGGGGCGACCCGCGCCGTCACCGTTTCGGGACCGCGGAGATTGCGCGCGCGCCGCTTTCCTGATTTGAGTTCCCGCCGCCGCACCGTCGCGGCAAACCGAAAGGCACCGCATGGATATCAAGGTCAAGGACAGCAACGGGGCGCTGCTCGCCGATGGCGACAACGTCACGCTCATCAAGGATTTGAAGCTGAAGGGCTCGTCCACCGTGCTGAAGCGCGGCACCGTGATCCGCGGCATTCGCCTCACCGACAATGAGGACGAGATCGAAGGCCGCACCGACAAGATCAAGGGCCTGGTGTTGCGGACCGAGTTCTTGAAGAAATCCTAGAGCCGGAGGTCAGTGCAGCCACTCGCCGTCGCCGCTGGCGTGGCTGAAGATGACGGCCGCGCGCAGCCGTGCAAGTTCGGCCTCGAGGTGCTCGTTCACCTGCATCAGCGCACGCAGCGCCTCATGCTCGCTGCCGCCGCTCTCGGCGACGATCCGGTCGATCTGCTTGTCCAAACGGGTTGGCATGGGATGTCCCACTGATCATGCTGCGGTGCTGTCAGAGGACAGAAAAGCGGCGATAGCGGCGCAAGTTCCCCGCGCTCCTGCAACGGAGCCGGGACGGCGCGACATATCACCGTTATCCACAGCCCAGGCGCGGCCCGGGCGGGATGCATACCGGGAACGAGTTAGGCGTCAGCGCGTACCAATACGTTGATGTCGCGGGCAGAAACCGGCAAAATGACCCACGTCCGCCTTCCCCGTTACGGCCGGTTGTCACCCGGCATGCGGGAAGAGAATGCGGAAAGGACGGAAGCGTTCCTCAGCGGCTCACGCTTCAGGTTTCGATGTATTCGGCCAGACTGGTCGGGGCTGGGACCGGCAGCCCGTCCTCCCTCAAGCCGTCCAGGTGGAACCGGATCGCCTCGCGGATCTCGACCTCGACCTCCGCGACGCTGTCGCCGGTCGCAATGCAGCCGGGCAGGTCCGGTACGTAGGCCGAATAGTTTCCGTCGGCTTTCTCGATCACGACCGCGTAGCGCATCAGCGCCGCTCCTTCAAACCAGCCTGCTTCAAGATACTGGCAACCGTGCCCGGAGCAAGATCGTCGGATGGCTTCCCGGCAACCGTGACACGGCCGGGCTTCCAAGGGTGCTTATACTGCCGGTGACTGCCGCGAGTGGCAACATGCAGCCACCCGTCGTCCTCGATCAGCCGGATGGCGTCCCGCACTTTCATCGCAGCGCGTCCACTCGTGGGATTGGATCAGCTTACGTCAGCCGTCGAAGCCGTCCGTGCTGCTTTGGTCGAGTATAGCTCGCTGCCTGCGCCCCTTGACTCCGCCCACGCCCGGTGATGCATTGCCGGCCATGTGCACGCTGTCCCAGCCCGTCGTTTGCCGTCGTTGGTGGCGCACCTCCTGAGAGGTGGCCGTGCGATTTTCCGTTTTTTAAATCGTCCCGAGGTCGCCCACAGTGCGGCGGCTTCGACGTTTGTCCTGTGTGGCGTTCCTCCGGCAAGTTGAGCTAAGAGGATGCCATGAACAGGACCGTTTTCTCGCTTCCCGCCCAGAGCGACTACAAGGCCGCCGCAGGTCTCGCCGTGTCGCGCACGGTGGAGGCATTTGCCGGCGGCCAGGCGCTCGATGATCTGATCGATCTGTTGGATCGCCGCCGCGGCGTGATGCTGTCGTCCGGCACCACGGTGCCGGGCCGTTACGAGAGCTTCGATTTCGGCTTCGCCGATCCGCCGCTGGCGCTCACCACCAGGGCCGACCAGTTCGTCATCGAGGCGCTGAACCCGCGTGGCGAGGTGCTGGTCGCCTTCCTGTCCGACCGGCTGGAGGAGCCCAGCGTCGTCGTCGAGCAGGCCTGCGCCACCAAAATCCGGGGCCATATCGTCCGCGGCGAAGCGCCGGTCGACGAGGATCAGCGCACCCGCCGCGCCAGCGCGATCTCGCTGGTGCGGGCGCTCGTCGCGGCGTTCGCGTCGCCGGCCGACCCGATGCTCGGCCTGTACGGCGCCTTTGCGTATGATCTGGTGTTTCAGTTCGAAGATCTCGAGCAGAAGCGCGCCCGCGAGGCCGACCAGCGCGACATCGTGCTGTATGTGCCCGACCGCTTGCTCGCCTACGACCGCGCCACCGGCCGCGGCGTCATCATCGCCTACGAATTCGCCTGGAAGGGCAAGTCGACCGCCGGCCTGCCGACCGCGACCGGCGAGAGCGTCTATACCCAGACCGGCCGCCAGGGCTTTGCAGACCATGCGCCCGGCGAATACGCCAAGGTGGTCGAGGTCGCGCGCGAGGCGTTCGCCCGCGGCGATCTGTTCGAGGCGGTGCCTGGCCAGTTGTTCGGCGAGCCGTGCGAGCGCTCGCCTGCCGAGGTGTTCAAGCGGCTGTGCCGGATCAACCCGTCGCCCTATGGCGGCCTGCTCAATCTCGGCGACGGCGAATTTCTCGTCTCGGCCTCGCCCGAGATGTTCGTCCGCTCCGATGGCCGCCGCATCGAGACCTGTCCGATCTCCGGCACCATCGCCCGCGGCGTCGACGCCATTGCGGACGCCGAGCAGATCCAGAAGCTGCTGAACTCCGAGAAGGACGAGTTCGAGCTCAACATGTGCACCGATGTCGATCGCAACGACAAGGCGCGGGTCTGCGTGCCGGGCACCATCAAGGTTCTGGCCCGCCGCCAGATCGAGACCTACTCCAAGCTTTTCCATACTGTCGATCACGTCGAGGGCATGCTGCGGCCCGGCTTCGACGCGCTCGACGCGTTCCTGACCCACGCCTGGGCCGTCACCGTCACCGGTGCGCCAAAACTGTGGGCGATGCAGTTCGTCGAGGACAATGAGCGGACGCCGCGACGCTGGTACGCCGGCGCGTTCGGCGTGGTCGGCTTCGACGGCACCATCAACACCGGCCTCACCATCCGCACCATCCGGATGAAGGACGGCCTCGCCGAAGTCCGCGTCGGGGCGACCTGCCTGTTCGACTCGGATCCGGTCGCCGAAGACAAGGAATGCCAGGTCAAGGCCGCGGCGCTGTTCCAGGCGCTGCGCGGCGATCCGCCGAAGCCGCTGTCGGCGGTGGCGCCGGACGCCACCGGATCGGGCAAGCGGGTGCTGCTGATCGACCACGACGACAGCTTCGTGCACATGCTGGCCGATTACTTCCGCCAGGTCGGCGCGCAGGTCACCGTGGTGCGCTACATCCATGCGCAGAAGATGCTGGCGGACAATGCCTACGATCTTCTGGTGCTGTCGCCCGGTCCCGGCCGGCCGGAGGACTTCAAGATCAAGTCGACCATCGACACCGCGCTCGGCAAGAAGCTGCCGATCTTCGGCGTCTGCCTCGGCGTCCAGGCGATGGGCGAGTACTTCGGCGGCACGCTCGGCCAGTTGCAGCAGCCGGCGCACGGCCGGCCCTCGCGCATCCAGGTCCGCGGCGGCACGCTGATGCACGGCCTGCCCAACGAGATCACCATCGGCCGTTATCACTCGCTGTATGTCGAGATGGGCGACATGCCGAAGGAACTGACCGTCACCGCCTCGACCGAGGACGGCGTCGCGATGGCGATCGAGCACAAGACGCTGCCGGTCGGCGGGGTGCAGTTCCATCCGGAATCGCTGATGTCGCTCGGCGGCGGGGTCGGACTGCGCATCGTCGAAAATGCGTTCCGGCTCGGCCATCCGGCCAATTGATTTGTCCCGTCATTGCGAGGAGCGTAGCGACGAAGCAATCCAGTCTTCCCCGGGAGACTTTCACGGAGCCTTGGATTGCTTCGCGGAGCCTGTCATCGGGCGGCGCTTCGCGCCGACCGGTTGGCTTGCAATGACGGAAGACCTGCTTCTTCAACGAGAGATCCCGCGCCGATGACCCCCGAGCTTGCCCACGATCTGAAGGCCGCTGTCCGGACGATTCCGGACTATCCCAAACCCGGCATCATGTTTCGCGACATCACCACGCTGCTGGGCGATCCGCGAGCCTTCCGCCGCGCCGTCGATGAACTGGTGCAGCCTTGGGCGGGCTCCAAGATCGACAAGGTCGCCGGCATCGAGGCGCGGGGCTTCATCATCGGCGGTGCGATCGCCCATCAGGTGTCGTCCGGCTTCGTGCCGATCCGCAAGAAGGGCAAGCTGCCGCACACCTGCGTGTCGATGGAATATGCGCTGGAATACGGCACCGACATCATCGAGATCCACGTCGACGCGCTGCAGCCGGGCGAGCGGGTCATCCTGGTCGACGATCTGATCGCGACCGGCGGCACCGCCGAAGGCGCCATCAAGCTACTGCGCCACATCGGCGCCGAAGTCGTCGCCGCCTGCTTCATCGTCGACCTGCCGGACCTCGGCGGCGCCGCCAAGATCCGCAGCATGGGCGTCCCGGTCCGCACGCTGGTGGAATTCGGCGGACATTGAGACAGAGTCTCACCCGACATCTTTCCGCGTGTGGGAAGATGAATTGTATGTGGAATGTCGAAGGTCAACGCCCCGCGCCGCTCTTACCCTCCCCTTGAGGGGGAGGGTCGGCGTGTAGCGCGCGCAGCGCGGTACACGCCGGGGTGGGGTGAGCCGCGGGCACAGCGGATGAACTCTGCGCGGGGCCCCCCCCCCCCCCCCCGGGGGGGGCCCCCCCCC
>NZ_JAJNAL010000003.1 GCF_022271405.1 Rhodopseudomonas infernalis
CCCCCCCACACCCCCCCCCCCCCCCCCCGCGGGGGGCCCCCCCCCCCCCCCCCCCACGAACCCGGAATCTCGGCGGCGCGGCTGATACCGGGTGCCCTGAACCTCGGGATTCCGGGTTCGCTCGCTGACGCGAGCGCCCCGGAATGACGGTCGGTGGGGCCAAAGAGTTCGTGTCGCTTCGGCGCGCGGCGGGATGATGCCCCGGGCTCGGCCCCCCGTCCCTCCCCGAGTCATTCCGGGGCGGCCGCCCCGCAGCGGCGGGCGAACCCGGAATCTCGCGCGGTGAAGCACCGTGCCCAAGAACATCGAGATTCCGGGTTCGCACAGCTTCGCTGCGCGCCCCGGAATGACTCGCGGAGAGGATGGTGCTTCACCGCCAATGCTCTGGGATACTGGGTCGCCCGCCTGCGCGGGCGATGACGATGTGGTGCGTGGCGATACTGGCCGCCCAACTATCCCCCGATCAGCGCCAACCACTCGTCCTCGGTCAGCACCGCCACGCCGAGGTCGCGGGCCTTGGTCAGCTTCGAGCCGGCGTCCTCGCCGGCCACCACGTAGTCGGTCTTCTTCGAAACCGAGCCCGCAACCTTGGCGCCGAGTCGCTCGGCGGCGGCCTTGGCTTCGTCGCGGGTGAATTTCGTCAGCGAGCCGGTGAACACCACGGTCTTGCCGGCGACGGCGGTGTCGCGCTTCACTTCGGCGGCCGGCAGCACCTCGGTCAGTTCGGCGAGCAGCGCATCGAGCGCGGCGCGGTTGCGGGTCTCGGCGAAGAACTCGACCACCGCCTCGGCGACGACGTCGCCGATACCCGCGATGTTGTCGAGATCCTGATAGGCTTCGGACGTGTTGCCGTCCTCGGTCTGCGCGTCGGCGGCCGCGCGCATCGCGTCGAGGAAGGCGTCGAGCGTGCCGTAGTGCCGTGCCAGCAGCTTGGCGTTGCCTTCGCCGACGTGGCGGATGCCGAGTGCGAAGATCAGCCGGTGTAGTTCGATCGTCCGCCGCACATCGATCGCGGCGAACAGATTGCGTACCGAGGTTTCGCCATAGCCTTCGAGCTTCTCGATCTGAAGCTCGGCATTGCGTGCCCTCAGCGTGAAGATGTCGGCGGGCTCCTGCACCCAACCGCGTTCGTGGAACAACTCGATCTGCTTCTCGCCGAGGCCGTCGATGTCAAAGGCGAGCCGCGACACGAAATGCTTGAGCCGTTCCACCGCCTGCGCCGGGCAGATCAGCGCGCCGGTGCAGCGCCACACCGCCTCGCCCTCTTCGCGCACCGCGTGGCTACCGCACACCGGGCATTTATGGGGGAAGTGATAAGGCTGCGCCGAGTCCGGCCGCTTCTCCATCACCACGCTGACGATTTGCGGAATCACGTCGCCGGCGCGTTGCACCACCACGGTGTCGCCCTCGCGGATGTCGACGCCGTCGCGCAGCGGCGAGCCGTCGTTGCCGAGGCCCTTGATGTAGTCCTCGTTGTGCAGCGTCGCGTTCTGCACCACGACGCCGCCGACCGTCACCGGCTGCAGCCGCGCCACCGGCGTCATCGCGCCGGTGCGGCCGACCTGGATGTCGATCTTCTCCAGCACGGTCGTCGCCTGTTCGGCGGCAAATTTGTGCGCGATCGCCCAGCGCGGCGAGCGCGATACGAAGCCGAGCCGCTCCTGATAATCGAGCCGGTCGACCTTGTAGACCACGCCGTCGATGTCGTAATCGAGCTCGGAGCGGTGAAGTTCAATCTCTTGATGGAATTCTAGCAGTTCTTCGACAGAGAAGCATATCTTCGCTAGCGGATTGGTTTTGAACCCACACGTCTCAAACCACTCCGTCATCTTTGACTGAGTGGTTTCGGGCATTTCAGTAATCTCCCCCCACGCATACGCAAAAAACCCCAAAGGACGCTTCCCGGTGATCTTGGGATCCTTCTGCAACAGAGATCCAGAGGCAGCATTTCGTGGATTCGCGAAGACCTTCTCGCCTACAACCCTCTGACGTTCGTTGAGCGCGAAGAAGTCCGATCGGGTCATGTAGACCTCTCCTCTGACCTCGCACACATCAGGAATCCGGTTCCGCTTCAATCGCCGGGGCACCTCTGGGATCTGGAGGACGTTTGCAGTGACGTCCTCACCAATAGATTTATCGCCGCGAGTCGCGGCAGTGACTAAATCTCCTTGCTCGTACCGCAGCGACATCGAGAGACCGTCAATCTTAGGCTCGGCTTCAAAAACGAGAACTTCGCTGCCAGGCAGCTTCAGAAACCGGCGGACGCGCTCCACAAATTCCACAACCTCGTCTCGACTAAACGCATTGTTCAGTGAGAACATTGGCCTTGCGTGGCGAACCTTTGCAAATCCCTTCCTTGGAGGAGCACCGACCAGGAAGGACGGGCTGAAGAGTGTACGGAGATCGGGAAATCGATTCTCGATGCTGTCATTGCGAACTCGCAGCGCATCGTATTCGGCGTCAGATATTGCGGGCGCGTCTTCTTGGTAATATCGGCGATCATGCTCCGCGATTTCCGAAGCAAGTCTCTCCAGTTCTTTCTCAGCCTGCCGTTCGCTGAGACGGGAGACTGGAACCGAACGCAAATCAATCAGTTCGGGAAACCTCTGCTCGATAGCCACCAGCCGCTGCCGCAGCGCGTCGTACTCCGCATCCGAAATCTTCGGCGCGTCGTCCTGATAGTACGCGGCGTTGTGGCCCTCGATCTCCAGCCGCAGCCGCGTCAGCTCGACCTTGGCCTTCGGCTTGGTGAGGGTGGCGATGTCGGGTGTGGCGGGTTTTGTCTTGGCCATCATGTGTCGAGCTTGAGATTCCGGGTTCGCGAGCTCACGCTCGCGGTCGTGCCCCGAACTGCGGGATTCCGGGTTCGGTCGCTTTGCGACCGCCCCGGAATGACGGTGTGGGACGAAACCTATCCGCGAGTCATTCCGGGGCGCTTGCGCAGCAAGCGAACCCGGAATCTCGCCGCGAGCGAGAGCGCCGATGGCCTATTATGTCTATCTCCTCGCCACTCGGGAAGACGGTGCACTGTATCTCGGCGTGACCAACGACCTCGTCCGTCGGGTCTATGAACACCGGACCAAAGCCGTGCCCGGTTTTACCTCGCGATACAACATCAGCAGGCTGGTCTGGTTCGAGGTTTATGACGACCCGATTTCGGCGATCACGCGGGAGAAGGAGCTGAAGAAGTGGCAGCGCGACTGGAAGGTGGCGTTGATTCTGCGCGACAATCCGGGGTGGGAGGATCTGTACGAGACGATCGCGCAATAGGCGGACGCCGGCTGCCCTGAACGTCGGGATTCCGGGTTCGCTCGCTGACGCGAGCGCCCCGGAATGACGGTGTTTGTGGCCGCCCCCTTCTCAACCAGTCATTCCGGGGCGGCCGCCGCGCAGCGGTGGGCGAACCCGGAATCCCGAGATTCAGGGCACTGCTGCTGAGAAATTCTACCCCGCCGCCTTGATCAGCCGGTCCGCTGCAGCCCTCGCCTCGGCGGTGATCTCCGCGCCCGCCAGCATCCTCGCGATTTCTTCGCGGCGGTGGTCTTGTTCCAGCGCGCTGACGCGGGTGGCGACGCGTTTGCCCTTGTCGAGGGCGGCTTTTGAAATCAGCAGATGCTGGTCGGCGCGCGCGGCGACCTGCGGGGCGTGGGTGACGGCCATGACCTGGACCTTGGTGGCCAGCCGCGCCAGCCGGCCGCCGATGGCGTCGGCAACGGCGCCGCCGACGCCGGTGTCGATCTCGTCGAACACCAGGGTCGGCGCCGAGCCCTTGTCCGACAGCACCACCTTCAGCGCCAGCAGGAAGCGCGACAGCTCGCCGCCGGAGGCGACCTTCATCATCGGGCCCGGGCGCGTCCCGGGATTGGTCTGAACCCAGAATTCGACGCGGTCGATCCCCTGCGGTCCCGCCGTGGCAGCGTCGGCCTCGACCTGGGTCATGAACTTGGCGCGCTCGAGCTTGAGCGGCGCCAGTTCGCCGTTCACCGCCTTATTGAGCTTCTCGGCCGATTTGATGCGGGCCGCGGAGAGCTTCGCGGCGGCGGCGCTGTAGCGGCCATCCGCTTCGCCAGCGGCTTTCTCGAACGCGACCAGCTGGTCGGCGCCGGCGTCGATCAGCGCGACGTCGGCGGCATATTGGGCCGCCAGTGCAGCCAGCCCGTCGACCGGCGTCGAGTACTTTCGCGCCGCCGCGCGCAGCGCAAACAACCGCTCTTCGATACGCTCCAGCTCGAGCGGGTCGAAATCGGCGGCGGCGAGCGCGGCGTTGAGATGCTGGTCGGCCTCTTCCAGCGCATTGAGCGCGGCGTCGATCGCCTTGACGGCCGGCTCGATCAGTTGCGGTGCGCTGCCGGCGCGGCGCTCCAGCCGGCGCACCGCGGAAGCCAGCGCAGCAACCGGCGAATGACGGCCGCCGACCACTTCCTGCGCCTCGCGCAGATCGGCAGCGATCTTCTCGCCCTGCATCATCGTGGTGCGACGCTCGGCCAGCGACGTCTCTTCGCCATCCTGGGGTGCGAGCTGCTTCAGTTCGTCGGAGGCGTGGCGCAGATAGTCGGCCTCACGCGCGGCGCGGGCCATGCCGGCCCGGTGCTCGTCGAGCGCGGCGCGCGCGCTGCGGCGGCCTTCCCATAATGTCTCGAGCGCCACGACGTCCTTCTCCAGCCCGGCAAAGGCGTCGAGCAGGCGGCGATGGGTGGCGGCGTCGACCAGCGCGCGGTCGTCGTGCTGGCCATGGATCTCGACCAGCGTCGCGCCGACAGCCTTCAAGGTCTGCACACTGACCGACTGATCGTTGATGAAAGCGCGGGTGCGGCCGTCGGCGAGCTGAACGCGGCGCAGGATCATCTCGCCGGCGTCTTCCTCGTCGCGATCATCGAGGCCATTGGCGGCCAGGATCGCGAATGCCGGGTGCCCCTTGGCGAGATCGAAGGTGGCGGTGACCTGGCCGTGCTCGGCGCCGTGGCGCACCAGCGCGGCGTCGCCGCGGCCGCCCAGCGCCAGCGCGAACGCATCCAGCAGAATCGATTTGCCCGCGCCGGTTTCGCCGGTGAGCACCGCGAGCCCACGGGAAAATTCGATGTCGAGCCGCTCGATCAACACGATATCGCGGATCGACAGGCGGGCAAGCATGTGAGGTCAGTCCTATCCGAGACCGAGCTTTTTGAAGGACTTGCTGATCCAGGAGCCCTTGTTCTCGGTCGGTTCGAGTCCGCCCGACTTTACAAGATTATAAGCGTCTTTGTACCAGCGACTGTCAGGAAAGTTGTGGCCAAGCACGGCGGCCGCGGTCTGCGCCTCGCCGACGATGCCGATCGCCATATAGGCCTCGGTCAGGCGGGCCAGGGCTTCCTCGACATGGCGGGTGGTCTGATAGCGCGTGACCACGGTCTTGAAGCGGTTGATCGCGGCGGCGTAGTCGCGCTTCTTCATGTAATAGCGGCCGACATCCATCTCCTTGCCGGCGAGCTGGTCGCGGGCGCCTTCCAGCTTCTGCTTGGCCTGGTTGGCGTATTCGGAGGTCGGATATTTGCGGATCACCTCTTCGAGCGAGGCGATCGCCTTCTCGGTACGCCCCTGATCGCGGGAGATGTCGGGGATCTGGTCGTAATGCGAGGCCGCGATCAGATACTGCGCATAGGCGGCGTCCGGACTGCCGGGATGGAGCGTGACGTAGCGGGTCGCCGAGCCGATGCAGCTGTCATAGTCGCCGGCTTGATAATACGAGTAGGCGGACATCAGCAGCGACTTGCGGGCCCAGTCCGAATACGGATGCTGACGGTCGACTTCCTCGAATTTCTTGGACGCGGCCTTGAGGTCCTTGTCCTTGTTCATCAGGTACAAGCCCTCGTTGTAGAGCTTGTCGGCCGGCTCGTCGTTGAACTTGTCGTCGTCCTTGGACGTGAACTTGTCCCAGATCGCGCCGGTGCCACAGCCGCCGAGCGGCAGCGCCATGATCGCCAGACTGGCCACCAGGGGAAGGCTGCGCCAGAAGCGGTGGCTTCCGCGCGAGTCCGACCTGTTTCGCAGTCCGAGCCGCTGTGCCGACATCAATTCCAACCTGACCAACTGGAGAACGTTGCGCTCCGGCGCACGGTCGAGCCATGTTGGCTCGCTTGACCGGCCTGCCCCCGAAGCATCGAGTCAACCGTCCGGCTGTTTAGCCGAAAAAGTTTATCGGACCAACCGGGTAAGCAGGCATTCCGCCGGGAATAAGGCGACCGCGCGGCGACGTCCGTGGACGCAGAATGGCTTGCGCGGTGTGACTGCTAAAATGGTGTGACTTCTGAACAGTGCGACTTCTAGATCGAGCGACTTCTAGATCGAGAGACGTCTATATCGAGAGATGCCGGATCCGTCGCGGATCAGGACATGTCCGGACCGTAGGCCGGCGCAACCATGCCGCCGACCAGACCGGTGACGGCTTCGGCATGCCCCCGCACCGCGCGGCGCGCCGGTTCGGCTTCGACCACCCGGAAGTTGGTGCGGTCCGCCAGCAGCGCGGTCAGCACCGAATGGTTGAGCTTGTGGCCGCCGCGGACGGAGCGATAAGCGCCCATGATCGGCAGTCCGGCCAGCGCCAGGTCACCGATGGCGTCGAGCAGCTTGTGGCGGGCGCATTCGTCCGCGTAGCGCAGGCCTTCGGCGTTTAGCAGACGCTCGTCGTCAAACACCACCGAGTTCTCGAACGAGGCGCCGCGGGCATAGCCCAGTTCCCACAGACGGGCCACGTCGCTCATGCAGCCGAAGGTGCGGGCACGGGCGATCTCGCGGCGAAACGCTTCCGGCTCGACGCCGAGGGTGTAGCTCTGCTTGCCGATCACCGGATTGGCGAAGTCGATCTCGACCTCGACTCGGAAGCCGCCGGCGTGGGGGCGCAGTTCGCCCACCGATTGGCCTTGCGTGACGCGAACGGGCTTGAGAACCTGGATGTAGCGGCGCGGCGCGGACTGTTCGCGGAGGCCGGCCTGATCGATGGCGGCGACGAACGGGGCGGCGCTGCCGTCCATGATCGGAACTTCGGCACCGTCGACTTCGATGGTGGCGTTGTCGACGCCCATGCCGCGCAGCGCGGCAAGAACGTGCTCGGCGGTAGAAACCAGTGGGCCGTCGCTGTCGCCCAGCACGGTGGCGAGCTCAGTGGCGACCACCGATTTGGCGCTCGCCTTGATCTCGCGATCCGCGCCGTCGAGGCCGGTGCGAACAAAAATATAACCCGCATCAATAGATGCGGGCCCGATGGTAAGATTGACCGGAAGGCCAGAATGGACGCCGACGCCCGTCACCGTGGCTTGCGAACGCAGCGTCGTCTGCCGGCTGAATTTCATGCGTAAACCGCCCAATAATGACCACCGCCAGTCGGCTCCGGACCACTTTCTGATCTTTTCTCAAGATCTTGTCCGGGCGACTCGATGCGTCCCCAAGTCCGAAAAACCATAGCACTGCCCCAAAGAGCGCCAACTCACGCTTTTTTACGGATTGTTACCCCAACTCCGCCGCATTACCGCCGCCGCCGCCATGAACTCGGACGCAATGATGGCAACAGGCGATCCTCGCTATCGTTCCAGGATCTCAAAATACCCTTTCGAATCAATTACCTACGATCATTTCGGCGATTTGCAGCGCACAAGAAAATGGCCCCGGAGGTGGTCCTCCGGGGCCTTGTCACGGGCTGAAATGTGGCGGGCGTTCAGGTCGCCTGGCGCCGCAGGAAGGCCGGGATATCGAGATGGTCGTCGCCCTGTGGCGCTTGAGCAACAGGCGCCGGACGGCCATGGATGTCGAGGCCCTGCGGGCGCTTGGCATACTCCGACACCGGATCATGACCCATCTGCTCGGCGACGCTGCGCTGCTGCCGACGCTCCGGCAGCGGCGGCATCTGCGGCACCGCCGGGGCGGCGGCCACTCGGACGGGAGCCACCGGCTCCGATTCGTCGTCGCGGCGGCTGAGGCCGTTGGCCAGCCGCTGCAGCAGCGACAGGCGGGTCTTCTGCGGCTCGTCGTCGGTCTCACCGCGAGCGGCCTGACGGATCTCGTTCTGGGCCGGCACCGGCAGTTCGTCGAACCGCGGCATCCGCGGCGCGCGCATCGCGGCGCGGTCGGGCTGCTGCGGAATGAACGAATCGGGGGTCTCCGGCTCTTCGGACACCGCGCGGGTCTGCTCGTGGTCGGGGAACAGCGACGGCTTCTGCGGGATCGTGCGAACCGTCACATCGCCATAGGCGGCCGACTGCATCGGGGCCTGGGCGACCTGCGGGGCCGGCATCTGCTCGGTGCTGACCGCGGCGGCGATCGCCGCCAGCGCGGCACGTTCGACGTTCGGGTTGCGCGCCGCCGGGGCGGCCGGAGCGGCCGCCGGAGCCTGCGCCGAACGGGCGGCGGCGGCTTCGGCGATGCGCTGGTTGTCGGCGCGGAGCTTGGCAGTCAGTTCAGCCAGACGGCTGTCCGCCGGCGCAGCAGCCTGGGCAGCCGCGCCGGCCGCGGCTGCGTTACGCGACAACTGAGCCTGCTCGATGCCGGTCGCCACGACCGACACGCGGATGATGCCGTCGAGGCTCTCGTCGAAGGTGGCGCCGACGATGATGTTGGCGTCCTGATCGACTTCCTCGCGGATGCGGGTGGCGGCTTCGTCGACTTCGAACAGCGTCAGGTCCTTGCCGCCGGTGATCGAGATCAAGAGGCCGCGGGCGCCCTTCATCGACGAGTCGTCGATCAGCGGATTGGCGATCGCGGCTTCGGCGGCGGTCAGCGCGCGCTTCTCGCCGGAGGCTTCGCCGGTGCCCATCATCGCCTTGCCCATCTCGCGCATCACGGCGCGGACGTCGGCGAAGTCGAGGTTGATCAGGCCTTCCTTGACCATCAGGTCGGTGATGCAGGCGACCCCCGAATACAGCACCTGGTCGGCCATCGCGAAGGCATCGGCGAAGGTGGTCTTCTCGTTGGCGACCCGGAACAGATTCTGGTTCGGGATGATCAGCAGCGTATCGACGACTTTGTGCAGCTCGGTGATGCCGGACTCAGCGGTCCGCATCCGGCGCGCGCCCTCGAAATGGAACGGCTTGGTGACGACGCCGACGGTCAGGATGCCCATCTCGCGCGCGGCCTTGGCGATCACCGGCGCGGCGCCGGTGCCGGTGCCGCCGCCCATGCCGGCGGTGACGAACACCATGTTGGCGCCGGTGAGGTGATCGCGAATCTCGTCAATGACTTCCTGCGCTGCAGCAGAGCCGACATCGGGCTGCGAACCGGCGCCGAGACCCTGGGTCACCTGCGTGCCCATCTGAATCAGCCGCTGCGCCTTCGACATCGTCAGCGCCTGCGCATCGGTGTTGGCGACCACGAAATCAACGCCGTCGAGGCCGGCGGTGATCATGTTGTTGACCGCGTTGCCGCCGGCACCGCCGACGCCGAACACAGTGATCCGGGGCCGCAGCTCGCGAATGTCAGGAACGTTGAGATTGATGGTCATGGTTGCCTCTCGATTACGCGCGCGTTGGTTCGTGAAGTGCCCGGCAGACGGCCTGGACAATCTGTGATGGCGGAAGGGGGCGGAAAAGAGTCATCAGAAGCCCTCGCGGAGCCAGCGACCGACCTTGCCGAAGTAACCGGCGTGGTCGGCACTGCGAACAGGGCGGGCGTGCCGCGGCTCGATGTGTTCCAGATGGGCGTATTGCGGATAGACCAGCAGGCCGGTGGGAACCGCAAAGGATGCGCTCTTTGCTTCGGTCGGAAGCCGGCCGAAGCCGAGCGGACGGCCGACCCGCACCGGGCGGCCGAGAATGCGGGTGGCGAGTTCGGGGATGCCGGTGAGTTGCGACGCGCCGCCGCTCAGAACCACGCGGGCTCGCGGCTCAGCAGCAAACGGCGAATCCGCCAGCCGGTCCCTGACCATCTCAAAAATCTCCTCGGCGCGATGCCGGATGATGTTCGCGATCGTGGCGCGGGAGATGAGCTGGGGCGTGTCCCGCTCGTTGTCTCCGGCGGCCGGAATCGTCATCAGTTCGCGCGCGTCAGAACCGCCGGTTAGTACCGTGCCATATAACGTCTTGATTCGCTCTGCATCCGCAATGCACGCGCTTAATCCGCGAGCGAGATCCATCGTGATGTGGTGACCGCCGAGCGCGAAGCCGCTGGCATGCACGAAGCGGCCGCCCGAATAGACCGCCATCGTGGTGGTGCCCGCCCCCATCTCGATCAGCGCCGCGCCGAGATCGGCTTCGTCGTCGGTCAGCACGGAAAGGCCTGCAACGTAAGGGCTCGCCGCCATCGCCTCGACGTTGAGATGGCAGCGCTCGACCGCCAGCATGATGTTCTTGGCGACGGTGGCGTCGGAGGTGACGACATTCATGTCGACGCCGAACTGCCGCGCCACCATGCCCTTCGGATCGCGGATGCCTTTGACGCCGTCGAGCGTGTAGCCGACCGGCAGCGCGTGCAGCACGGCGCGGCCGGGCGCGGTGGCGTGATGCATGCCGGTCGAGGTGACCCGGCTGACGTCGTCGGAATTGACCGCGCCGCCCTTGATATCTGCAGCCGCTTCGATCAACTGCCCCTGCAGCCGGCCGGCAGAGACCGACAGCAGCACGGATTCGACCCGCACCTTGGCCATGCGCTCGGCGAGCGCGACGGCATGGCGGATCGCCTTCTCGCACTCGACCATGTCAACGACCGCGCCGGCCTTGACGCCGCGCGACTGGATCTGGCTGTAGCCGACGAGTTCGATGGCGTGACTGCGACCGCGCAGCGCGTCCTTCGGCGGGCACGGCTTGAGCCGCGCGATCATGCAGGCGATCTTGCTGGTGCCGATGTCGAGCGACGCCACCATCGCGGTGCGATGCGGCGGCATCGGGCGGGTCTTCGGCGTCTGAGTACGATCGAAGCCGGTCACGCGTCACCAGCCTTCTTTTTGGACTTCTTGTCCTTGAACAGGTCTTCGCGCGCCTTCGCGGCCGCGTCGGACAGCCGCACCGTGAGCCGGTCCGGCAACCGCATGTCGATCGTGGTGATGTCGCGCGAGAACAGCTTGTCTTCCTGATCGAGCCTGGTGAGCGTCGCCAGCGAGTTGCCGACTTCCTGCTCCGGCAGCCGGATCACCAGCCCCGTGCTCAGCCAGACATTCCAGCGCCGTTCACCGACCAAGGCGATGGCGCGAATCTGCGGCTTCACCTGCGGATAGCGATCGAGCAGCGCGAGGAAGTCCTTGGCGCGGGTCTCCGCGCCCTTCCCGACCACCAGAGGCAGCGACATGAAGCGCTTCGCCACATAGGGCTCGAGTACGGCGCCGTCGTCGGCGATCACGACGGTGCGGCCTTCGAGCTGCCAGCGCGCGAAGGCGGTGCGCTCGACGATGTCGATCTGCAGCTCACCCGGATAGAATTTCAGCACCGTGGCATCGGCGATCCACGGATTGGCCTTCAGCTTGTCGCGCACCGCCGCGGCGTCCAGGAACAGCAGCGACGATCGGCCGGTGACGCCGCCGATCGCCAGCACTTCGTCCTGCGTGAGCTGCTTGCGGCCGCTGATCGCGACCTGGTGAATGCGAAAGCCGGCGATGTTGGCGACCGCGTTGCGGGCATCGTCGAGCCCCTGCACGAACTCGTCGACGTGGCCGCCCTTGACGATGCCGAGGCCGGCGCTGCCGAGCAGGATGAACAGCGTTGCGAACACGCCGATCCGCCGGGGCGTATATTTCTCCAGCGTGGCGATGAAGCCGGGCACGGGCTCGGGACGGACCAGACGAGTCGGACGCGCTTCCGGCCGTTTGCGGCGCGCCCAGCGATGGCGCAGCAGTGCGACGATCGCAACCGCGACCGCTTTCAGGTCAGACTGAAACCCCGACAGCCGCGACGACCGGGCGAGGCGCC
Source organism: Rhodopseudomonas infernalis (assembly GCF_022271405.1). Lineage (GTDB taxonomy): Bacteria > Pseudomonadota > Alphaproteobacteria > Rhizobiales > Xanthobacteraceae > Rhodopseudomonas > Rhodopseudomonas infernalis. The sequence goes on from NZ_JAJNAL010000003.1 coordinate 11,862, forward strand.
CTCCACCATCCATTGCACAAGCTCATACACGTTAGGCCCGCAACCAACCGGGCTCAGGCGCAAGGGACATCTCGGTGCCGCTCGAGAATCGATCGCGGGACGGAATGTCCGCCCGGTCGCGCCTCGGCAGCCGAGCGCCCGAATGCGCGGCCAGCGTTAACCTTCGGCCCTACTGGTAAACAAAAAGTAAAGGTCGCCGACTCAGGGCTGGATTTGTTGCGATTCATGAGGGATTTGGGCTCCGCAGCGGCAATTCTGCAGCGGTTCCGCAGCGATCCGGCAACGCGGTCGTTAACGCCGGAGAGCCTGCTCCGCGAGCGCAATCTGGCCGTCCAGGAAGTCGGCGAATGCGACGCCCTGCGCTTGCAATGCCTTGGGATACAGCGAAGCCTTGGTCAGGCCGGGCAACGTATTGGTTTCCAGGAAGATCGGCCCATCGGGGGCGACGATGAAATCGGACCGCGAGTAGCCCCGGCAGCCCATCACCCGATGCGCCCTCACGGCATAATCCATGATCACCGCCGAGACCTCGGGAGCGAACCGCCCTGGGCAGATCTCCTGGGTCGATTTGGCGAGATATTTCGCCGTGTAGTCGAACCCGCCCTCCGCCGGCACGATCTCGATCGGCGGCAGCGCCACCAGCGAGCCATCCGCCTGCTCCAGCACCCCGCAGGTCGCCTCGATGCCGGAGACGAACGTCTCGATCAGATAGTCTTCCGTCCTGGCGGCATTCCGCACCGCGACCAGATCCTGTTTGGCGTTGATGAAGAACAGGCCGTAGCTTGAGCCGTCGCGCGTCGGCTTGGCGATCAGCCGGCCGTGCGCTTCGAGCGCGGCCTCGGCCTCGGCCAGCGCGATGCTGACCGGCGCACGGACGCCGGCAATCGCGGCGAAGCGCTTGGCGGCGATCTTGTCGAACGCCAGATGCGACGCCGCTGCGCCGGAGCCGGTGAACGGCACCGACCTCATCTCGCACATCGCCTGCAGTTCGCCGTTCTCGGCGACGCCGCCGTGCAGGCCGAGCACCAGCAGCCGCTGTTCGGTGGCAGCGCGATCAAGCGCTTCGGCCAGCACGCCGAGCGCAGCGCCAGCAGGCCGAAAGGCTTCCTCGAACGGCCGGGTGTGCGCCAGCAGCGCCTCCGGCGTCACCGCATAAACATGGTCGTCGTCATTCCAGAACCACAGGTCGGCGTCCGGTAGCGCCGCGTGCAGCGCCTGCGCCGAAGCAACCGACACCAGCCGCTCCTTGCTGGTGCCACCGAAGAGAATCGTCTGTCGCATAAATCGGTCCGCCGGGCGGTCCCTGTTGGATCAGTGTGGTCCGTGCAGCGCGGGCCGGCGCGGACGCAATGTCCCCGATTTGGTTGATTCGGAGAAGCCGAAGGGTACCGCTTCGGAACCTGTGACGTCGCAGGTTCCTCAGCGCGCGCGGCGCAGGCAGACGAATCCCCAGCCGAGCAGGACAACGATCGCGGGGGTCGCCAGCCCCACGACACGCAACGGCTGCCATAATCCGCCCTCGGTCGCGACCATGCCGAGCCACATCACGCCCGCCCACGCGATCAGCGCTGGCACGGCCCGTACCTCGCCGTTGCGCCGCCATTCGTCGAGTTGCACCACCGCGACCAGCGGCGCCACGAAGGCAACGTAGTTCGGTTGCGACACCGACAGCAGCACGGGCAACGAGGCGCACACAATCGCGCCACCGATCAGCAGCGCCTCCGACAGCGGCGGCTGCGGACCTTGCAGTCGCCAGAACTTCCCGTGACCGAACCGCAGCAAAGCGGCCACGAACACGGCGTCGAACGCCAGCTGACCGAACGTCGCGAAGGCCGGCAGCTTGTCGTCGACTGGTAGTCCGCCGGCACCTATCCGGGCGAGCATCGCGCCGATGCTCAGCATGTCGTAGGAAGTGAATGTGATCTCGGCGGCGATCTTGTCGTTCGGAGTTCCCGTAAAAATCCCGCTGAGGTGCTGCGTCCACATCGCCGTGTAGAGCTTCGCCACTTCGGCCGGGCCGAGGCACAGCATCGGCACGACAAACAGAAACACTATGCTGAAGCCAGCGGTCGCAAGCAGGGTTTTGACGTCCCGCCGCAGCAATGGAAACATCAACAGCACCAGCGGAAACAGTTTGATGGTGAACCCGAGCGCCAGCGCCAATGCGGCGCTGTAGATCCGGCCGCGCACATAAAGAGCCAGAAAAGCCACCATCGTCAGCAGCACCAGCGCGCTCGGTTGGCCGCGGCCGAAGCCGTCGCCGATGAACGGCATCAGCGCCGCGATCGGGCCGAGCCGCAGCATCCACCAGCCGCTCCACGCGGTCTGGGCAAGCGCCGGCGCGCTGCGCTCGAGAGCCCTCGCCCACCAATCGACGGCCATCAGCAAAGCCGCGACGCTGAACGTGTACCAGACCGCGACCGACATCGGCAGCGGCATCGTCCAGGATGGCTTCGGATAGCCATCGAGCGGGTGGCCGAACGGCCCCATCAACAGCGCGAAAAATGGCGGATAATGGTAGGTCCAGCCGTGATGATCGGCGACCTCGTACAATGGATAGCCGGTCCACACCGCCCAGCCGGCGCGGAAGAAGACCTGCACGTCGCCGAGGCCCTGCACGGCCGAACGCTTGACCACGATCGGCAGATAAATGCCTAAAGCAAGCCCCACCAGGCCGATGAACGCGATTTCGTACCAATGCAAGTGCCGCAGTCGCGGCGCAAATTGTCGATCCACAAGATCGCTCCAGTCCGTCGGTCCGGGGAGTGCCACGCCGGCCCGGCAGAAACATGGCGTCGATCAGTCAGTCTAGGTGAAGGAGACGACGCTCCACAACCCGGACCAATTCCGTGCTTCCGCAGCCGAGAGCTGCGCCCACATCGCTTCCCAAACGCGAAAGTCAACGCGACCAGCCACGGTGGACGACGGCAGCTAATCGGGTCAATGTTCGCCGCCTGAGAAGCAGATTAGACCGCGCGATTCGCTGCATGAATTATGGGCAGCAGATCGAACGACCGAGTTACGGGAACCACGATGATCAGGGCTTGGCTCGACCTCTCCACCACCGGTACCTTTGTGACGTTGGCGCTGCTGTATTATGGCGTCGCACTCACGCTGGTCCTTGTGACTTTCGTCTCCCCGATGCGTGGATCGATCTCGAAGCTCAACGGCGTCGTGGCACCGTTCTTTTCGTCGGTTGCCGTGCTGTTCAGCCTGCTCACCGGCTTTCTCGGCTACGAGGTCACCGAGCGCAACCGCCGGGCGACCAGCGCGGTGCAGAGCGAGGCCGGCGAATTGCAGAACCTCTATACGCTGAGCGTCGCGTCGGTCACCGACATGCACAAGATCCGCATCGCATTGAAGGATTACGCCAAGTCGGTGGTGCACGAGGAGTGGCCAGCCTCACGCGGCGAGAGCGCGCCAATCACCACGGAAGCTTACGACGAACTTCTGACGCAGCTTAGCGATCCCGGCATCAGCCGTGACGCGAGCGCGGCGGTGCATGTCGCGATGCTAAGCGCCGCGGTCCGGGTCGGAACCGCGCGGAACTCGCGGCTCAGCCTGTCCACCGATCGCACGAGCGAGCTGAAATGGATTTCGGTGCTGCTGCTCGGCATCATCACGCAGGTTGCGCTAACGCTGGTGCATCTGGAGAAACCGCGGGCGATGGCGGCCGCGCTGTCGGTGTTCGCGACCGGAGCCGTCGTCGCGCTCGGACTGATCGCATTGCAGGAGGATCCGTTCAGCGGCGTGTTTCGGGTATCATCGGCACCGCTCGAACACGTGATAACGCTGCCGGACACACCGGCCTTGCCGCCATCGGCCCAGCCCCCGGTGGCGCCGTCGCCGCCTCCGGCCGCGAAGTAATCGCTCAGCGAGCGGCGGCGGCAGCGACGCCGATGCGCTTGATCTCCCACTGCAGTTCGACGCCCGACTGCGCCTTGACGCGCTCGCGCACGGTGTCACCGAGCGTCTCGATATCGGCCGCGGTGGCTTCGCCGGTGTTGATCAGGAAGTTGCAGTGCATCTCCGAAACTTGCGCTCCGCCGATCCTGAGGCCGCGGCAGCCTGCGGCATCGATCAGTTTCCAGGCGCTGTGACCGGGCGGATTCTTGAAGGTCGAGCCGCCGGTCTTCTCGCGGATCGGCTGCGCCATTTCACGATGCGCCTGCACCTCGTTCATCTTGGCCCGGATCGCGTCCGCTGAGGCCGGCGTGCCGCGAAACCGCGCGGATGTGAAGATCAGTCCGGTGTCGGCGCCGCTATGTCGATAGGAAAACTGCATCGCCGCATTGTCGAGCACATGCTTACGGCCGCTGCGATCGATCGCCGTTGCATCGATCAGCACTTCTCGCGTTTCGCGTCCGTTGGCGCCTGCGTTCATCCGCAGCGCGCCGCCGACCGTGCCAGGGATGCCGTAGTAGAACTCCAGCCCGCCGAGACCGACCGCAGCCGCGGTTTCGGCCACGCGTTTATCGAGCGCCGCAGAGCCGGCATGAACCACCTCGCCGTCCGAACGCACCTCGCCGAAGCCGCGCGGCGCCAGCCGGATCACCACGCCCGGCAGTCCGCCGTCACGCACGATCAGATTGGATCCAACGCCGATACACAACACCGGCACCTCGGCCGGCAGCTGCGACATGAAGTAACCGAGATCATCCGCATCTGCCGGCGTGAACAGCACCTGCGCAGGCCCACCGACCCGAAACCACGTCAGCGGCGCCAGCGACTCGTTGCCGAGGAGTCGCCCGCGCAGCTCCGGCATTGCGGCTTTCAGATCGGGAATGAGATCGGGAAAGCTCATGACGTCACGACCGTCATCCGAGTGCCTTCAGTTCGCCCGGCAGCGCGTAGGCCCATTGGGTGATGTTGCCGGCGCCGAGGCAGACCACGTAGTCGCCGCTCTTCGCCACCCCGGCAACGACCCCGGCGAGCGAAGCGGAGTCCTGCAGCGGAATAACTTCGCGGTGGCCGTGTGCGCGCAAGCCGAGCACGAAGTGATCGCGATCGATGCCCTCGATCGGCGCCTCGCCGGCCGCATAGACGTCGGCGACGATCACGGTGTCGGCGTCGTTGAAGCAGGTGCAGAACTCTTCGAACAGCGACTGCAGGCGGGTGAAGCGATGCGGCTGCACCACGGCGACCACCTTGCCGGCGGTCGATTCACGGGCCGCCTTCAGCACCGCTGCGATCTCGACCGGGTGATGGCCGTAATCGTCGATGATGGTGACGCCATTCCACTCCCCGGTCTTGGTGAAGCGCCGGCGCACGCCGCCGAATCCGGCCAGCGCCTTGCGGATGGTTTCGTCGCTCAACCCGAGCTCGTGCGCCACCGCGATGGCCGCCGTTGCATTCAGCGCGTTGTGGCGGCCAGGCATCGGCACCAGCAGATCAGCGATTTCATGCGCCGTGCCGGCCTTGCGGTCACGGAAGGCAACCTTGAAGGTCGAGCCGGCGCCCGACGGCATGAGATCGATCAATCGCGCGTCTGCCTGCGGGTTCTCGCCATAGGTGATGATGCGGCGATCCTCGATCTTGCCGACCAGCGTCTGCACCACCGGATGATCGATGCACATCACCGCGAAGCCGTAGAACGGCACGTTCTCGACGAAGGTGCGGAACGCTTCCTGCACGGCGTCGAAGGTCTTGAAGTGATCGAGATGCTCGGGGTCGACATTGGTGACGATCGCCACGTCGGCGGGCAGCTTGAGGAAGGTGCCGTCGCTCTCGTCAGCCTCCACCACCATCCAGTCGCCGGCGCCGAGCCGCGCATTGGTGCCGTAGGCGTTGATGATGCCACCGTTGATCACGGTCGGATCGAGGTCGCCGGCGTCGAGCAGCGCCGCCACCATCGAGGTCGTCGTGGTCTTGCCATGCGTGCCGGCGATCGCGACGCAGCTCTTCAGTCGCATCAGCTCGGCCAGCATCTCGGCGCGGCGGACCACCGGAATGCGTTGCGCCCGCGCTGCCAGCAGTTCCGGATTGTCGCGCTTGATCGCCGTCGACACCACCAGCACGTCGGCGCCGGTGATGTTGTCGGCCTGATGGCCGACGTGGATCTGAATGCCCTTCTCGCGCAGCCGGTTGACGTTGGCGCTCTCGGAGGCGTCGGAGCCCTGCACCGTGTAACCGAGGTTACACAGCACCTCGGCGATACCGCTCATGCCGATGCCGCCGATCCCGACGAAGTGAATGGGTCCGATCTCGCGCGGCAGTCTCATGGCAAAAGTCTCTCAAGCTCGGTCGACTGGCCCGGATCTGGGCCGCGACGATTCAGGGCACTTCATGCAAGACGAGGATGGCCGGGACAAGCCCGCTCGGGACAAAAGCCCGAGACCGCGACCGATCAGACCCGCGCCACCTGCATAACCAGATCCGCCAGCCGGTCGGCCGCGTCCAGCCGGCCGACCGTGCGGGCGGCGTCGGCCATGGCGGTGAGCTTTGCCGGGTCCGTGGCAAGCGCGGTGATCTCGCCGGCGAGCCGTTCGGGCGTGAAATCGTTTTGCACCATCCGGATCGCGCCGCCGGCATCGGCCAGCACGCCGGCATTGGCGAACTGGTCCTGGTCGATCGCGCCGGGCAGCGGCACCAGGATGGAGGGCCGACCGATCGCGCCGAGTTCGGCGACAGTCCCCGCACCTGAACGAGATACCACAAGGTGGCTGGCGGCGAGCCGGGCCGGCAGGTCGGTGAAGAACGGCGCCAGCTCGCAATTCAACTTCAGCCGATCGTAGACGGCGCGGACCCGCGCCATGTCCTCGTCGCGGACCTGCTGGGTCAGCACCAGCCGCGCCAGCAGCGCCGGGCCCAGTTGCTCGATCGCGCCGGGCACGATGTCCGCCATCACCCGCGCGCCCTGGCTGCCGCCGACCACGAGCAGCCGCAGCGGCCCATCCGCCTGGAGGGGCGCAAACGGCACCGCCGCAGCGGCGAGGATCGCCGGCCGCATCGGTGTGCCGGTCGTGGTCGTCTTGGCCGCGAGCGCCGGATCGCGGTCGAGCACACCGGGCAGCGAGGTGGCGATCGCACTGACGCGGCTCGACAGCAGCCGGTTGGCGCGGCCCATCACGGCGTTGGCGTCGTGGATCAGCGTCGGAATTCGCAGCGCGCTGGCCGCAAACAGCGGCGGCAGCGTCGGATAGCCGCCGAAGCCGATCACCGCGGCCGGCTTGCGTCGCAGCATCAGCGCCAGCGCCTTGGCGGTGCCGCTGCCGAGTATGACTCCCGTGCGGGTCAGCGCCCATGGCGATTTGCCACGCACTGTCTCGCTCGGCACGACGTCGATCATGTCGGCCGAGAACAGCCCGCTGTAGCGCATCGCGCGGCTGTCGGTGACCAGACGCACCCGCAGCCCGCGCTTCATCAGCACGACGCCGAGCGCCTCGGCGGGGAACAGATGGCCGCCGGTGCCGCCTGCGGCGAGAAGGATGAGGGGCGCGTCGCTCATGGCCTTACGCGTAGCTGCCGGCGGCTTCGATCGCATGGATCTCGGTCCGCGGCCGCTGCCGCGTCAGCGCCAGCATCATGCCGACGCCGTAGGCCAGCGACACCATCGAGGAGCCGCCATAAGAGATGAACGGCAGCGTCATGCCTTTGGCGGGGATCAGTTGCAGGTTCACCGACATATTGATCGCGGCCTGGATGCCGAACAGGATCGCCAGCCCGGACGCTGCGAAACGCGCAAACAGATCGTCGGACTTGTAGGCGCGCGACAGCGTGCGCAGCACGATGAAGCTGAACAGCGCCAGCAGCGCCAGGCAAAGCACGATGCCGAATTCCTCGGCCGCCACCGCAAACACAAAGTCGGTGTGGCTGTCCGGCAGGCTGCGCTTGGCGATGCCCTCGCCCGGCCCGAGCCCGAACCAGCTGCCGTTGCTGAACGCCTCGCTCGCCATGTCGACCTGGAAGGTGTCGCCCGAAGCCGGATTCATGAAGCGCTTGATGCGCCCTGCGACGTGCGGAACGAACAGATAAGCGGCGAACAGTCCGCCTGCGGCTGTCCCGGCTAACCCGAACACCCAGATCACCCGCATGCCGGCGATGAAGAACAGCGCGCCCCACACCATCGTCACCAGCATGGTCTGGCCGAAATCCGGCATCATCACCAACAGCGAGACCAGGGTCAGCACCAGCACCAGCGACATCGAGGTCGCCGGCATTTCAGGCCGCCGCGCGGCTTCCGAGAACAGCCAGGCGGCCAGCACCACGAACGACGGCTTGGCGATTTCAGACGCCTGGATATTGATCCCGAGCAGTGTGATCCAGCGCCGCGAGCCCTTCACTTCCGGCCCGAACATCAGCGTCGCGACGATCAGTATGATCGCCAGCACGAACACGATCAGCGCGCTGCGCCGGATCTGTCGCGGCGACAGAAACGACACGCCGATCAGCACGATCAGCGACGGCGCCAGGAACAGCACGTGGCGATTGAAGAAGTGGAACGGCTCGAGCCCGATGCGGGTCGCGACCGGCGGCGATGCCGCCAGCGACAGGATCACCCCCGCCAGCATCAGTGCGATCAGCGCCGCCAGCAACACACGGTCGACGGTCCACCACCATTCACTGAACGGCGTGCGTTGTTCACGGGAAATCATCGGCAATCCTGGGCCAAGGGTCACTCCATTGGTGCGCCCGTGTGGTTGCCAAGCGGTTAACGGGATGCGCGGCAATTGAGGTTGTGAACGGAGGGCGCATGCCCCAACCTCCTCGGTCATCCCCAGCGCATGCGGGGGATCCGGTATCCAGTGCATTCGTTGCTGATCGCAGGCGCTCTGGAATACTGGGTCGCCCGCATGCGCGGGCGATGACGGTGAAGTTGCGGGGCGGGCGGACCCGCCTCACACCACCGGCGTCACACCATCCAGCCCCAGCACCAGATCGCGAAACTTCGTGCCGCGGATTTCGAAGTTGCGGAACTGGTCGAACGACGCGCAGGCCGGCGACAGCAGCACCACCGGATCTGCCAGGCCCGAGATCGCCGCATCGCGTGCGGCGGCCGGCACGGCATTGTCGAGCGTTCGGCTGATCTCGTAGGGCACGCGGCCCTCCAGCGTCGCGGAGAATTCCGCCGCCGCCTCGCCGATCAGATAGGCCTTGCGGATGCGCGGGAAGTATTCGGCGAGACTCTCGATGCCGCCGGTCTTCGGCTTGCCGCCGGCGATCCAGAAGATGTCGCCGAACGACGCCAGCGCCTTGGCGGTGGCGTCCGCGTTGGTGCCCTTGGAGTCGTTGACGAACAGCGTCGTGTCCTTGCGGCCGACCTGCTCCATCCGGTGCGCCAGGCCGGGGAAGCTGCGCAGGCCCTTCTGCAGCGCATCCGGCGCGACGCCGAGCGACAGCGCGGCGCCCGCAGCAGCGGCGGCGTTCTGCGCGTTGTGCAGCCCGCGCAGCGAGCCGATGCCGCCGAGCCTGGCGATCTCGTGCGAAGCGCCGGCGGACAGGTGAGAAATGGCTTCGCGATCGGCGACGAGGCCGTCGGCCAGCGGCTGCTTCACCGAAATCCGCATCACGCGCTTGCCGGCGCGCTCCAGCCGGTCGGCGATGTCGCGGCCGAATTGATCATCGACGCCGATGATCGCGGTGCCGCCGTCCTGCACGCCGGCAACGAGACGCTCCTTCACCGCGGCGTAGTGCTCGATCGTGCCGTGGCGATCAATGTGATCCTCGGTGACGTTGAGCAGGATGCCAACGGTGGGATCGAGCGACGGCGTCAGGTCGATCTGATAGGACGACATCTCGATCACATGCACGCGGCCGGCGCGCGGAGGCTCCAGCGACAGGATCGCGGTGCCGATATTGCCGCCCATCTGGGTGTCGAAGCCGGCCTCGCGCATCAGATGCGCGATCAACGCCGTGGTGGTCGACTTGCCGTTGGTGCCGGTGATGGCGATGAACGGCGCGTCCGGCGCATGCAGCTTGCGCTCGCGGCAGAACAGCTCGACATCGCCGATCACCTCGACTCCGGCCTCCTGCGCCTTCAGCACGCTCCAGTGCGGCGCCGGATGAGTCAGCGGCACGCCCGGCGTCAGCACCAGCGCGGCAAAATTCATCCACGGCAGATTGCGCAGATCGGCGGTGATGAAATTGGCCTGCGTAGCTTCGACCATGCGGTCGAGATTGTCGTCGCAGGCGATCACTTCGGCGCCGCCGGCCCGCAGCGCATGGCAACTCGCCAGCCCCGACCCGCCGAGCCCGAACACCGCGACCGACTGACCGGCGAAAGACGTGACGGGAATCATCGCGGACCCTCCCCGCGCACGACGTCATCCCCGCGAAGGCGGGGATCCATCCTCCCGGCGCTCGCGTCGGGAGCGCGGAGCCGAACACGTTCATCCCAATGACCGCAGGGGTTATGGGTCCCCGCCTTGGCGGGGACGACTCGTGGAGAAGTTCGCATCGCGCCTCTCACCGCAGCTTCAGCGTCGACAGACCGGCGAGTGCCAGGACGACGGCGATGATCCAGAAGCGGATCACGATCTGCGGTTCGGTCCAGCCCTTCTGCTCGAAGTGATGATGGATCGGCGCCATCCGGAACACGCGCTTGCCGGTGAGCTTGAACGACGCCACCTGCACGATCACCGACACCGCTTCGAGCACGAACAGCCCGCCGATCACCGCCAGCACGATCTCGTGCTTCACCGCCACCGCGATCGAGCCGAGCATGCCGCCGAGCGCCAGCGAGCCGGTGTCACCCATGAAGATCGAGGCCGGCGGCGCGTTGAACCACAGGAAGCCGAGGCCGGCGCCGAGCAACGCCCCGCACAGCACAGCCAGTTCACCGGTGCCGGCGACGTAGTTGACCTGCAGATATTCGGCGAACACCGCGTTGCCGACGAGATACGAGATCATGCCGAAGCTCGCGGCCGCGATCATCACCGGCACGATGGCGAGGCCGTCGAGGCCGTCGGTCAGGTTCACGGCATTGCCGGCGCCGACGATCACGAAGGCGCCGAAGATGATGAAGTACCAACCGAGATTGAGCACGACTTCTTTGAAAAACGGGATCACCAGCGAGCTCGACAGCGTGCCGCGCCCGAGCCACACCAGCGCAAAACATGCCATGCCTGCGATCGCGAATTCGATCAGCAGCCGGGTGCGACCGGAGATGCCGGCGTGGGTCTGCTTGGTGACTTTCATGTAGTCGTCGTAGAAGCCGACGAAGCCGAAGCCGAGCGTCACCGCCAGCACGATCCAGACGTAGGGATTGACCGGATTGGCCCACAGCACGGTGCCGACCGTCAGCCCGGACAGGATCATCAACCCGCCCATGGTCGGCGTGCCGCGCTTACTGACGAGATGCGATTGCGGGCCGTCGGAGCGGATCGGCTGGCCCTTGCCCTGCCGCAACCGCAGATTGTCGATGATCCACGGGCCGCACAGGAACACAAACAGCGCGCCGGTCACCACGGCACCGCCGGTGCGGAAGGTGATGTAGCGGAAGACGTTCAAGGCCGGAAAAGAGCTGGAGAGGTCTACCAACCAATAGAGCATTCAAGCCGCCTTACACCGCAGCATCGTCGCGCGCGGCCTTGCCGGAAAAGCGCTTCTCGAGCGCGGTGACAATCGTTTTCATGCGCGATCCGAGCGAACCCTTGATCATCAGAACATCGCCGGGGCGGATCGCCGCGACGACCTGGGATTCGAGCTCGGCCGCAGTCTCTGCATAGCCCCCTCGCCTTCCGGAGGAAAGGGCGTCCCACAGATGCCGCATCAGCGGCCCGCAGCAGAACACCAGGTCGATGCCGTGGACCTTCACCGCCTCGGCGAGCCCGCGATGCAGTTCCGGGCCGGTCGGCCCGAGCTCGAGCATGTCGCCGAGAACGGCGATGCGCCGGCCCTGCCCTGAAATCTCGGCGCTGCCGAGCACGCCGATCGCCGCCGCCATCGAGGCCGGGTTGGCGTTGTAGCTTTCGTCGATCAGCGTCGCCTGCCCCTGCCGCAGTTCGAGCGGGCGCCGAACGCCGCGGCCGGCCGCGGGTTGCACCTGCGACAGCGCCAGCGCCGCCAGCGCCAGATCGGCGCCGACGAGTTCCGCCGCCGCCAGTACGGCCAGCGAGTTTATCGCGATGTGGCGGCCCGGAATGCCGAGCTTGTAGGTGACGTCGTGGCCGAGGATGTCGGCGTGGACCGCCGAACAGTCGGCATGCAGCGCGACGTCGAGCAGCCGGGCCTCAGCCTTCGGATCGGCGCCGAACGACACGATCCGCGCGACGCCGGCCTTGGCGGCGTTGTCGCACAGCCGACCGAACATCGGATTGTCGCGGTTCAGCACCACCGCCCCGCCCGGCTCCAGACCGGCGAAGATTTCCGATTTGGCATCGGCAATCGCCTCGACGCCGGAGAAGAATTCGAGATGCACCGGCTCCACCGTGGTGATGATCGCCACGTGGGGTCGCACCATCTTCACCAGCGGTTCAATTTCGCCGGCGTGATTCATGCCGATCTCGAACACCGCGTAGGCCGCGGTCGCGGGGCAGCGCGCCAGCGTCAGCGGCACGCCCCAATGATTGTTGAACGACGCGACCGAGGCATGCGTTTCGCCCTGGGGCCCGAGCACGCCGCGCAGCGCTTCCTTGGTCGAGGTCTTGCCGACCGAGCCTGTGACGGCGATCACGCGGCCCGTCAGCCGTGCGCGCGCCGCGCGGCCGAGATCGCGCAGGCCGCCCAGCACGTCGTCGACGACCAGCAGCCGCGCGTCGGCGGCGAACTTGTCGCGCTGCGCGGCTTCGACCACCGCCAGCGCGGCGCCGGCTTTGAGCGCGGCATCGACGAAGGCGTGGCCGTCATGCACGTCGCCCTTGATGGCGAAGTAAGCATCGCCCGGCGCCAGCGTGCGGCTGTCGATCGAGATGCCGAACACGTCGCGCGGCAGCGCGCCGTTGGTGACGGCGTGCATCGCCGTCGCCATCGCATCCGAGGTCCAAAGCGGCTGTTTGCTCATGCTGCACTCGCTGACAACGCCGCCGCGGCGGCTTCGTGATCGCTGAAATGCAGCACCGTGCCCTGCACGATCTGCCCGGTCTCGTGTCCCTTGCCGGCGATCAGCAGCGCGTCACCCTGCTGCAATTCGCCGATCGCAATGCGGATCGCTTCGGCACGGTCGCCGATCTCGCGCGCGCCCGGCGCGGCGCCCAGAATGGCGGCGCGGATCGCGGCGGGATCTTCGCTGCGCGGATTGTCATCGGTGACGATCACGCTGTCGGCGTGCTCGGCCGCGATCGCGCCCATCAGTGGCCGCTTGCCGGCGTCGCGATCGCCGCCGGCGCCAAACACCACGACGAGCTTGCGCTTGGCATAAGGTCGCAGCGCCTGTAGCGCCTTGGCGAGCGCGTCCGGCTTATGCGCGTAGTCGACGAACACCGGCGCGCCATTATGCGCACCGACAAGGTCGAGCCGCCCCGGCGCGCCTTCGAGATGTTCGAGCGCCGCGAACGTCGCCGCCGCATCGCCGCCGGTGCCGATCACTAGCCCGGCCGCGACCAGCGCGTTCTCGATCTGAAATTCGCCGACCAGCGGCAGCTTGATGGCGACGCGCTGGCCGGCATGTTCGATCAGCAGCTTCTGGCCGAAACCATCGATCGCCGCCTCGATCAGGTTGATGCCCTCACCGGGATCACCGTTGCGGCCGATGGTGATCAGCCGCAGGCCGCGGCTGCGCACCGCCTCGATCACTTCGGCCGAACAGTCATGATCGGCCGAGATGACCGCGGCCCCACCGTCCCGCACCAGATCGCGGAACAGCCGCAGCTTGGCGTTCAGATAGTGCGCGACGTCCGGATGATAATCCATGTGATCGCGCGACAGATTGGTGAAGCCGCCGGCCGCGACGCGGACTCCATCGAGCCGGAACTGATCGAGCCCATGCGACGACGCTTCAAGTGCCAGATCGGTGATGCCCTCGCCGGTGATCTCGTCGATCGAGCGATGCAGCGCGATCGGATCAGGCGTGGTGAGCGAGCCGTAGACGCTGCGGGTCGGCGTCACCAGACCAATCGTGCCGATACTCGCGGAGGCGTGCCCGAGTCGCTGCCAGATCTGGCGCGTGAACGCCGCCACCGAGGTCTTACCGCTGGTGCCGGTCACCGCCGCGATCACCTGCGGCTGGCGCGGATAAAACCGCGCCGCAGCCAGCGCTAACCCGCGGCGCGCGTTGTGCAGCCTCAGGAATGGAACAGGGATGTTGCCGGCGGGCGCGTGCTCCCCGGCCACCGCCACCGCGCCGGCTGCGACTGCCGACGCGACGAAGCGCGCGCCATCGGTCTTGGCGCCGGCCAGCGCGAAGAACAAATCGCCCGGCTTCGCCGCACGGCTGTCGACCGCGAGCCCGCCGATGGCGAGTCCCGCGGCCTCGGCCGGTAGCGCGGCTACGTCGGCGTCGCTGAAGAGGTCACTGAGCTTCATGGTCACGCGGTCCGGCCGATCTGATTAAGCTCGCCCGCCAAGTCCGTCATTGCGAGCGAAGCGAAGCAATCCAGTTCAGTACACTGCGCTCTGGATTGCTTCGCTTCGCTCGCAATGACGGGGCGAGTCATCGATTCCCCTCGGGCCGCTGACCGAAAGCCCGGCCCGTCTGCAAGTCCAACGCAAACCGCGCCTTTAAGCGCAAGCGTCCCCCCGGCGCAACTCGGCTAGCGCGGTTCCGCCTGGGCCGTCCGCGATGCCGCAAGAATGAGGCGGTCCGGCGGCGGCAGGTCGAAACGCGGCTCAATCCCGAGCAGGGGTGCAATGCGCGCGATCACGTTGCCCCCGGTGGGCACCGCGTTCCAGCCCGAAGTGATGAAGCCGTGGGTCTCCGGCAGCGCCTTCGGCTCGTCCAGCATCACCAGCACCTGATATTGCGGATTGTCGGCCGGCAGCACGGCAGTGAACGAGTTCAGCACCTGCTTCTTGGCGTAGCGGCCGTTGATGACCTTTTCGGACGTGCCCGTCTTGCCGCCGAGATAATAGCCCTTGGCGATCTGATCGGCCGTCTTGGCGGTGCCGACTTCGGCATTCAGACGCATCAGATAGCGGATCTTGTCGCTGGTCTCTTTCTTGACGACGCGCTTGGCCATCTTCAGCGCATCTTCCTCGGTGCGACGCAGGAAGGTCGGCGGGATCAGATAGCCGCCATTGACCATCGCGTTGATGCCCATCACCGCCTGCAGCGGCGCCACCGCGACGCCGTGGCCGAACGAAATGGTGATGGTGTTCAGTTCGCCCCAGCGCTTCGGCACGATCGGCGATGCGCTTTCCGGCAGTTCGGTGCGCAGCCGGTCGAGCTGGCCGACCTTCTTCAGGAACGCCTTGTGAGCGTCGACGCCCATCGACAGCGCGACGCGGGCCGCGCCGACGTTGGACGAATAGGTGAACACTTCCGACAGCGAGATCGCGCGGCCCATATTGTGGGTGTCGTGGATCTTGAACTTGCCGTAGTGCAGCGGGCCGCGCGCGTCGTACATCGTGTTCAACGTCGCCTTGCCGGCGTCGAGCGCCATCGCCAGCGTCAGCGTCTTGAAGGTCGAGCCCATTTCGTACACGCCGGTGGTCAGCCGGTTGATGCGATCGGGATCGTTGGCTTCGCGCGGATTGTTCGGATCGAAGTCGGGCAGCGACACCATCGCGACGATTTCGCCGGTCCTGACGTTGGACACCAGCCCCGACGCCGCTTTGGCGCTGAACTTCTGCTTGGCCTTGATCAGTTCGTCGCGCAGCGCATGCTCGACGCGAATATCGACGGCGAGTTCGACCGGCTTCTGCAGGCGGTCGGATGCGAAGCCGGCTCGATGCAGATCGGCGAGGCCATTGGTATCGAGCCATTTCTCGATGCCGGCGATGCCCTGGTTGTCGATATTGACGAGGCCGATCAGGTGCGACACCTCGGGGCCGGTCGGATAGACGCGCTTGTTCTCGCGCAGGAAGCCGATGCCCGGAATGCCGAGCTTCTTGATGTCGGCCTGCTGACGCGGCGTGATCTCGCGCTTCAGCCAGACAAACCCCTTCTTCGACGCGAGGCGCTCTCGCACTTCCTGCGTCTCGAGATCCGGCAGCGTCGCGGTGAGCAGTTCGACCGCCTCGTCCTGATCGATGATGCGGCGCGGCTCGCCGAACAGCGACGGCGTCTTGACGTCGGTCGCCAGGATCGTGCCGTTGCGATCGACGATGTCCGGCCGCGCCGTCGCGATCGCATCGGAGGCGGCGGTGCGCCGTGCGCCATGGCTGTCGCCGAGCACCGCGATCATGGTCAGCTTGAACATGATCACGCCGTAGACGCCCGCGAAGGCGAGCATCGCCAGCCCGACGCGGGCACGCGCCTTGGCGTCTCGATCGACGTCGCGGCCGTAGATCAGGCTGCGGATCATGCGCCGGCGCCAATTGACGTGATGGCCGACGAGGGGAAGCGGCGGTTGTGTCACTGCGCTGGCTCCGGCCCCGGCAACGAGCCGGTGATGATGTCGGGATCGATCTTCTCGATCATCGAGGCGATCGGATCGGGGTCGCCCGGATTGACGATGCTCGGCGGCCGCTCCGGCAGGTTCTTGAGCTGGTCGAACTGCCGTGCGTTGATCGGCTTCAGCTTGAGGTGGCGCTCGGCGAGCCCCTGCAGCCGCCCCGGCGCATCCAGCTTGGCCCATTCGGCGCGGAGCTGCGCAATCGCCTCGCGCTCCTTGCGCACTTCGGCGTGGAGCTGCAGCACCTTCTCGGTGCGCCCGGTCGATTCCAACTTGATGCGATAGACATAGGCGGCGGCGAACACCAGCGTGCAGATCACCGCCACATGAATGATGCGCATCATCGGCCGGCCCTCGCCCCGCCCGGTGCCATTACACGCGCCAGCGTCGGCCAGCCCGGCAGGTCATCCGGCACATGCGCCGGCGCGGCACTGCGTTCGCCGCCGCGCAGCTTGGCAGAGCGCGCGCGGGGGTTGGCGGCGATCTCGGCGGCATCCGCGACGATCGGGCGCTTGGTCAGCACGGTGAAGCTCGGCGCCGCCAGCGCCTGCTCGGGCACATGCCGAGAGCCGCCGCCAACGCGACTGCGCGCGGCGAAGAACGTCTTGACGATGCGGTCTTCGAGCGAATGAAACGACACCACGGCGAGCCGGCCGCCGGGGCTTAGCACCCGCTCGGCCGCGGCCAGCGCCTGATACAATTCGTCGAGCTCTTCATTGACGAAGATCCGCAGCGCCTGGAACGTCCGCGTCGCCGGATGGATCTCGCCCGGCTTGCTGCGCACCACCTTGCCGATGATGTCGGCGAGCGCCCGGGTGGTGGTGATCGGCGCCTCGCTCCGGGCCGCGACGATCGCCTTGGCGACGTGGCGCGAATAGCGCTCCTCGCCGAAGATGTAGATGATGTTGGCGAGATCGGCCTCCGATGCGTGCGCGACCACATCGGCCGCACTCGGGCCGTCGCCGCCCATCCGCATATCGAGAGGTCCGTCCAACCGGAACGAGAAGCCGCGCTCGGCCTGATCGACCTGCATCGACGAGACGCCGATATCCATCACCACGCCGTCCACCGCATCGAGCCCCTGCGCGGCGCAGACCTCGGCAAGGTTGGAGAAACGGTCCTCGACCAGCGTCAGCCGGCCGCCGGCGCTCTGCACCAGGTCGAAGCCGCCGGCAATCGCCGTGCGGTCGCGATCGATCGCCACGACCCTAGTGTCGGCCGCGTCAAGAAGCAGCCGCGTATAGCCGCCGGCGCCGAAGGTGCCGTCGACATAGACGCCGCCGTCCCGCGGTGTCAGCAGGCCGACGGCCTCGGGGCCCAGCACAGGAATATGCGGCCGCTGCTCGGTCATGCCGGCTCCACAGCCGCGCGGACGCCTCCGACCTCTCGCCGCCGGCAACCGGCAGCCGGATCGTTGGGCAGCGACATCGTGGATAACCGGTGCATCGTGGTTCGAAACTCCCGGTTCGACGCGGATTTTCGCCAACAGGCCGGCCACCGACCCTGGCGAGCCCGCTGCTCCGGCGGAAATCTGTTGGATTGCCATCGGCTTAAGGGCTGTCCAGAGGGGGCTCGGCCGTTCCCGGCGACATGGCTCTTCACCCCTCAGTAACGTCTCTTAGCCTTAAGAAACCGTTGACGCAGACCGCTCACATGTCCGCGCTCAGCGCGATTTCAACACGTTGGCCAAGCGGTAGCGGGTGATGCTGATCGTCCACACTCCACAGAAAACGTCAAAATCATGACAGCGGCGCGTTGCGACCGGCGGTCGTGCCCGGGATAGTGAACATGGCGCTGCGCCGTGTCGCGCCGGCGTCCTCGCCGTTCTCCTGCCGTTTGGATAGTGTGATGCCTGCTTCGTCCGCCTCTGCCGGTCCGGAGTCGAAACAACGACGTGTCATCCCACTGCCCAAGGGCATCGTGGCTATGCGGACCTTCTTGCCCGATTCCTCGGTCGTCTCCGACATCATCCCGTCGCCGAATTTCGGCGAGCGCAACAGGGGCCGACAGCCCGACATGATCGTGCTGCACTACACCGGCATGCCGGACGTCGAGGGCGCGCTGACCCGGCTGTGCAAGGCCGGCACCGAGGTGTCGGCGCATTACGTCGTGCTCGAGGACGGCCGCATCCTGCAATGCGTGCAGGAATCCAAGCGCGCCTGGCATGCCGGGCTCGCCAAATGGGCTGGCGAAGAGGACATCAATTCCTGTTCGATCGGCATCGAGATCATCAACCGCGGCCATGATTGGGGCTACCCCGACTTCCCGCTCCGCCAGATCGCCGCGGTGATCGCGCTATGTCGCGGCATCATCATCCGCCGCGGCATCGCCCCGCATCGCGTGCTCGGCCATTCCGACGTCGCGCCGGCGCGCAAGAAGGACCCCGGCGAGAAATTCCCGTGGCGCTCGCTCGCCGCCTCCGGAGTCGGCCACTATGTCGAGCCGGCGCCAATCGAATCAGGCGACGCGTTGCGGCTGGGATCCGATGGCGACGACGTCCGCGCGCTGCAGCAGGCGCTGGCCGACTATGGCTACGGCGTCGCCGTCACCGGGAAATACGACCAGGCCACCGCCGAAGTGGTCATCGCCTTCCAGCGCCACTTCCGCCCCGCAAAGGTCGACGGCATCGCCGACGCCTCGACGCTGGCGACGCTGCAGGCGTTGCGGGCGGCGCTGCCGGAATATCTCGAAGCGACCACGCGCTGATCGGCTCGCCGCTCGGCCGGCAAGCAACGCGGCGTTTCGTCCGCAGACGGCGCCATCGCCTCGACGCCGTGGTCTGCCCTATCATCCGATCATGTGGTAATAGCGCGCATAGTTGGTCGGGCTGACGCCCCGCGTTGCCTTCAGCTCCCGATGCAGATGGGCCTGATCGGAAAATCCCGATGAGGCCGCCGTCATCGCCGGCGAGATGTGTTGCAGCAACAGCTCCTCGGCCGCATGCAGGCGCAATTGTTTGCGGAAGAACACCGCCGTCACGCCAAAATTGCGGCGAAAGGCGCGGGCGAAGCCCTGTCCGGTCATCGCCATGCGCGCCGCCGTCTTCTCGATCGAGCATGGCTCGAACGCGAAAGTCTGCATCCAATGCATCGCGCGCGATCGCCATGCCACGGATGATCGCGCACCCGCGACGAAGCGTGCATCGTTGCGGAGGATCATGGAGGCGACCGACGAGATCGCGGTTTCGTCCGCGTGCGCGAAGGCCTGGGTCAGTCTGTCGGCAAGCTCTCCGCCGTCGATTACATGCGGCGCCCGCCAGCAGCCGTTCCATCGATCGTCGCCGCCGGGCAACCATCTGCGCATCCATGGGCCATCGAGATACACGCCCTTGTAGAGCGTTCCCTCACCGCAGCGGGCGGCGTGCACATGGAACGGCGGGATGATCGAGATCTGCCCGGCCCCGGCGGAAAATTGTAGTCCTTCGCACTCGAAATCACAGACGCCGCGCAGAGTGACGCTGATGAAGAACTCGGTATGGAAATGCGGAGCGAAGCCATGCGCCCGCCCCGGCCAATCGAGTAGCTTCATCATCGACGAGAGTATCGCCGCAACATGCGATTCTCCTCCAGCCCAACTCCGGCGCGCAACGCGCGGCTCACCGCCATCGCGATGACTGCAAGAAAGGGACCGCGTCCGTATCGGCACGCCACCCGCCCCCGCAGCGCCTCGCTTCGAGCGATGCTCGGCGATCGGTTCAATAATTTCAATACGAACAGGCTTCCTTGTGACCAAAATTCAACACTTGGCTGCGAGAGGAATTCGCATGTATCAATCGATTGGGCCCGACCAACAGTTTGCGCACGACAAACCGCCGATTATCGGCAAGGTCGCCACGTTGTGCGACGAGCCGGCAGGCCTCACTTGCAGCGTCGACGCAGCCCGGCGGGCACGCATCGCGAACGAAGTGATCTTCTGCGAGTCGTTTGAGATTGCCGCGGAGAAGGTAAAACAGGAGGATATCGACGCCCTACTGGTGCCCGCGGCCTATCCCGGCCTCAATCGCTTCATCATGGACTCGTCGCTACAGGTCTTTCACTCCTTCGTTCAAAAGATACCGCCATTGGTTTACGCCATGCGTGCAGACGCAAGCGGCGAAGCGCACCGATCGGCTCCGACACGTTTGTATCATCATGTCGCCGTCACGCCCCTGATCGCCGAGATCGAGGTGATCGCGCCGGCCACGCGGTTCGTCCCGGTAAGTTCGAACAGCGAGGCCTGCAAAAAATTGCTGGCCGACGATGGCGACGGCGCTGCTTGCATTACCAATGAAATCTGCTCGTTGCATTACGGGCTGCACGTCGTCCAGGTGCTACGGCAGGGCATCGCGATGCCGTGGATCCTGTTCCGGCAGAGCCGCGGGAGCGTCGCGTGACGACAACCGGCTCCGGTCTCTCCAGCTATGTCGGGCTGGTGCTGGGCATCGTCGTCGTCGGAGCCGATGCGTTGGCATTGTCGCCGCTACTGATCGACATCGCCGCGTCGTTTCACACGCCGGTCGAGACGGCAGGGCTGCTCGTTGCGGCTTATGGGCTGGCACTGGCGACGACGGCTCCTCTGGTTGCGCTGAAATTCCAAGACCGCCCGCGGCGGACACTGATGCTCGCCGGCCTGACGCTGCTGGCGCTGGCCGCTGCCTGCTGTGCCTTCGCTACGTGGTTCGGCGTGCTGCTGGTCGGCCGCACGCTCTGCGGCGTGGCAGCCGGGCTGTTTATCCCGGCGTGTTACGCATGGGTCGGCGACAATGTCCCCTACGAGGTCCGCGGCCGCGTCATGGGCCGCGTGATGGCCGGCTGGTCGATCGCGCTGATCTGCGGCATTCCGGCTGGGGCGTGGATCGCCGAGGCTTTTAGCTGGCGCGCGACGTTTCTGGCCGTGTCGTTCCTGGCTGCGGCCGCGGCGGTGTTCGTGCTGCGCATGTCCGAGCAGCGCCCGAGCGAGCAGGGTCAGGTCTCGATCAGCGGCCTGCTGCGCATCACTCTCAGCGCCGACGTCGTCAAACTGCTGAGCATCAATTTCCTGGATATGCTGTCTTTTTACGGGTGCTACACGTTTCTGGGCACCGCCGTGCGCCGCGAACTGGGCGTGGGCAGCGGCGTGTTCGGCGGCCTGGTGCTGTTTTATGGCCTGGGTCTGCTGTGCAGCAGCCTCAACGCGGCGGTGCTCGATAAGGTCGGCAAGGCCGCCGCCTTACGGGCCGCTCTGATGCTGCTCGCGCCGCTTTTTCTGGTGATGCCGTGGGGTCTTTCCAGCACGCTGTCGGTTGCGGTGCTGATGACCCTCTGGGGCCTGCTGCAGGGCGCGATCCAGACCAGTTCCGCGACCTTGATGACCCAGCGGGCCGCGACCGGCCGCGGCATCGGCCTGGCCTTGATGAGTTCGACCACCTACCTGGCGGTGGCGATCGGCTCCAGCCTCGGCGGACGGCTGATGACGGCTTACGACTTTGGCGCGCTGGCCGTGATGGCGTTCGCCGCGCTGCTGCTGGCCAGCCTGATCGCGTTGACGATCGCGGACAGTGCCGTCGGCAGCACCGTCCGGCCAGGCGGCCGGCCCGCCGACTGAAGCTTGCTCGTTCAACGTCCGATGCGATCGACGCCATACCCGGCTTTTCTGCCCGCGCGGCCGCGACGCGGCTTGACGTCGCCGCGCACAGCCCGCATGGCTTGCCGCGTCAGTCGGCCGGACGGCCGCTCCGGCAAGCGCCGAAAGGCCGCCGGGGAGGAAAGTCCGGGCTCCATCGACATACGGTGCCGGATAACGTCCGGCGGGGGCGACCCCAGGGAAAGTGCCACAGAGAACGAACCGCTTCCTCTTTCTTCTCCCTCCCCCGCTTGCGGGGGAGGGTCGGGGTGGAGGCAAGTAAGGGTGAAAAGGTGCGGTAAGAGCGCACCGCGTCGCCGGCAACGGAGACGGCATGGTAAACCCCACCGGGAGCAAAACCGAATAGGGATGGCATCGCGGATAGTTCGCTCTTCGGAGCGATAACTCCGCAGGGTGATGTCAAACCCGCCGTCCGGGTAGGTTGCTCGAGGCGCTGTGCAAACAGCGTCCCAGAGGAATGGCCGTCGCGTATCACGTCCGCAAGGAGGTGGTGCCCTCCAGAACCCGGCTTACAGGCCGGCTGATACCTATCAATGAAGGGCTCGGCGGGAACGCCGGGCCCTTCGCCATTTGGCGACCGCCGCTTCCGCGTCATTACGAGCGAAGCGAAGCAATCCAGAAGCTCAGTGCGCTGGGCTGGATTGCTTCGTCGCTCCGCTCCTCGCAATGACGAACAGCGTACTCATTGCCAATGATAGTAAAGGACCAGCAACGCGGCGGCATTCATTGAAATACCCTCAATGCCCCCCGCCGCCGGCCGCCGCCGGGTTCGCCGGCTTTGCCACCAGCACCACCATCGTGCTCAGGCCGATGTAGAAGATCGTCAGCAGGAAGAACGCGTCGCCGAAGCTCATCGTGACGGCCTGGCGGTGGACGATCTGATTGAACTGCTTCAGCGCCATCAGCGAGGCGTCGCCCATGCCCTGGAAGCGCTGGGTCAGCATGTTGAGGAAGTCGACCGCTTGGGCGTTGCCCCAGTTCACCTTGTCGTGCAGGCGCGAGATGTGGAAGTCGGTGCGGCCGTCGAGGATGGTGTTGATCAGCGCGAGGCCGAGCGCGCCGCCGAGGTTGCGGGTCAGGTTGAACAGGCCGGAGGCGTTCTTGACGCGCTCGGGCGGCAGCGTGCCGAGCGCGATGTTGTTGACCGGCACCATCGCCATCATCATGCCGACGCCGCGGAAGATCTGCGGCCACAGCAATTCATAAAAGTCGTAGTCGCGTGTGATCCAGGTCATTTGCCAGGTGCCGCCGGCGAACAGCAGCAGACCGATGGCGATCAGGATGCGCATGTCGACCAGCGTCATCAGCCGGCCGACCAGCGGCGCCGACAGGAACATCGCGATGCCGGAGACGAACATCGTCTCGCCGATCATCAGCGCGCTGTAGCCGCGCACTTCGGCGAGGTAGCGCGGATAGATGTAGGTCAGACCGTACAGGCCGATGCCGACGCAGAACGAGAACAGGCAGCCGAACGCGAAGTTGCGGTTGGTGAAGGCGCGGATGTCGACGATCGGCTCGCGCGCGGTCAGCACCCGCCAGAAGAACGCCACGCCGCAGACCACGCAAATGATGGCGAAGATAAAGATCGACTCGTCGTTGAACCAGTCGTTGCGCGGCCCCTCTTCCAGCACGTATTCGAGCGAGCCGAGGAAGCCGGCCATGAAGCCGAGCCCCCACCAATCGAAGTGATCGAGCAGCTCGTAATGCGGCTCGTCGAAATCGACCAAGAACCAGACGCCGATGGTGATGCCGATGCCGGGGACGACGTTGATGAAGAACAGCCAGTGCCACGACATCAGGTCGGTGATGTAGCCGCCGACCGTCGGGCCGATGGTCGGCGCCAGCGTCGCGACGAGACCGATGATCGGGCCGACCAAATTGAATTTGCTCCGCGGAAACACCGTATAGGCCGAGGCGAACACGGTCGGGATCATGCCGGCCCCAAGGAAGCCCTGGATCGCGCGCCACACGATCATCTCGGTGATCGACGAGGTGAAGCCGCACATCAGGCTGGCGAAGGTGAAGCCGGCCGCCGAGATGGCGAACAGGTTGCGGGTACCGAGCGCGCGCGATAGGAAGCCCGACAGCGGGATCGCGATCACTTCGGCGATCAGATACGCGGTCTGCACCCAAGAGACTTCGGACGACGACGCCGACAGGCCGGCCTGGATTTCGGAGAGCGATGCCGAGACGATCTGGATGTCCAGGATCGACATGAACATCCCGAACACCATGATCAGGAACGCGATCAGCCGACTCGCCGGCACGTGCTCCGACGGCTCCTGCGGCACTGCTTCGGCAGTTGTGGTTGTCGATGCCGACATCGGCGATTCCCTAGAGCCTCATGCTCCCACCTCCGTCATGGCCGGGCTTGTCCCGGCCATCCACGCCTTTCTCGAGGCTTCCCCAGCAAGGCGTGGATGCCCGGCACAAGGCCGGGCATGACGAGCAACTCATTCTTTGCTCAGACGTCGACGCGTCGCCGGCAGGAAGCCTGCCGCCGCAGCAATATGCTTACTTCCCCGTCCGCGTATCGACCTTGACGTAGACCGACATGCCGGCGCGCAGCAGGCCTTCGCGGGCGACGTCGGCGGGGACGCGGATGCGGACCGGGACGCGCTGCACGATCTTGGTGAAGTTGCCGGTGGCGTTGTCGGGCGGCAGCAGCGTGAACACCTGCCCGGCTGCCGGCGCGAGGCTTTCCACCGTGCCTTCGATCTTGCGGCCCGAATAGGCGTCGACCGAGAGGTCGACGGTTTGTCCGGGCTTCAGCCGCGCGAGCTGGGTTTCCTTGAAATTGGCGTCGACATAGACGCCACTGAGCGGGACGATGTTGGCGAGCCGCTGGCCGGCGTTGATGTAGTCGCCGGTGTTGACCATCCGGTTGGAAAACACGCCGTCGACGGGAGCGCGCACATTGGTGAATTCGAGATCGCGCTCGGCCTTCGCCAGCGCGCTCTGCAGCTCTGCGAGCTGGGCACGAGCCTCGGCCTGTTGCGCCTTGGTAACTTCGACATTGTCGCGCGCCGCGTCATAGGCGGCCTTGGCAGCGGCGACCGAAGCGACGCCCTGATCGCGGCTGGCCTGCGAGGTCTCGAACACGGCGCGGGAGGCGAAGCCCTTTGTGCTCAGCGACTGCTGGCGATCGAAATCCAGCGTCGCCCGCCTGGCGGCGGCTTCGGCGGAATCGCGCTGCGCCTGCGCCTGCTCGACCGCGCTCTGCTGCGCGGTGACCTGACGGCCGATCCGTTCGATCGTCGCCTGCTGGGTGGCGATCTTGGCACGTGCGCTGTCGACCGCGATCTTGTAGTCGCCGTCGTCGATCTTGAACACGACATCGCCGGCCTTCACCCGCGTGTTGTCGCCCGGCAGGATCGCGGCGATGTGGCCGGCGACGCGGGCGCCGAGCGTGGTGTTGTTGGCGCGGACGTACGCATCGTCGGTCGAGACCATGAAGCGGCCGACCAGCATGTATTCGGTGCCGAAGTAAGCGACCGCGGCCAGAACCGCGAGGCCGACGCCGAGCAGCACCATCCGCTTGCGCTTCGGCTTTTTCACCACCTGCGCCGGACGCCCGGCGGTGGCAACCGGCTCGGCTTCGCTGTCCGGCTGCGGCGGCTCGGCAAGCTTCAGCGTAGTGTCGTCATGCACGGATTTTCGGGCCTCGCCCGGCGCAGCGGCGGGCGGTTCGGCAGCCGGGACGACGTCGTCCGACTCAGGCTCTGACCTGATCACGCGGGCAGCAGCTTGGTCGCGTCCGGACATGGGGGCTTCTCCCTGACTGGCTCACACGTGAGCACCTGCCGGGATCTTGGTCCTGACAGTCAATCTCGATTATATTGACCGAACGGTTCGGTCAAGCTAGCGTACTGCGCAAAGCCTAGCAGCACTGCCAAAGCATTGTGCTTAAGGGCAGCGAGGCTGATCACTTTTTCGGGACACGCTGAACCAATGGTTGCACCTGCTGTCCACCATTCCGGCCCGGACGACGACAGTGCCAAGCGCCGTCAGATCGTCAAAGGCGCCCGCACGGTGTTTCTCGAGCACGGCTTCGACGGCGCCAGCATGGGCGAGATCGCGCGCGCGGCGGGTGTGTCGAAGGGCACGCTCTACGTCTATTTCGCCGACAAGACGTCACTGTTCTGCGAGATCATGGAACAGGAAAGCCTGTCGCAGGGCGTGTCGGCGTTCGAGTTCGTGCCGACCCTCGACGTCGAAGCCTCGCTGAAAGTGTTCGGCGCCGCCTACATCAAACTGCTGTGCGACCCGCGCGGCGCCTCGGCGATCCGGACCGTGATGGCGATCGCCGAACGCATGCCGGAGGTAGGCCATCACTACTACGAGCGCGTGATCGCCAATTCGCTCGGCAAGTTCACGCGCTATCTGGAGCAGCAGGTGCAGGCCGGCACGCTCCAGATCGACGACTGCCATCTCGCCGCGGCGCAATTCACCAAGCTGTGCCAGGCGACGCTGTTTCTGCCGTTCATCTTCCAGATGACCGGGGCGCCCTCCCCCGAGCGCATCGCCGAGGTGGTGGACAGCGCCACGCGGATGTTTCTGGCCACTTACCGGGCCAAGCCGGGGATCAACTGATCATTGCCGACTGAGCTTCATCCGCCGGACTAATCGTCTTCCGCCTCGTCGCGGCTAACCGCCTTGCGCGCGGTCGGACGGCCGATCGAACCGGTCGGGCCGTTCCAGCCGGTCGACGCATAGGGATTGCGCTGCTGCAGCCGCGCCGCGATCACTTCGCCCGGCACGGCGGCCGGCTTGCAGATGCTGCGGGCGCTGCGCCGGCGCATCAGGTCGACGTGGATGTGATCGTAGTGATAGACGTTCGAGCCCGGCGCCAGCACGGTGGTGAACATTCCGCAGGCCGAGTTCTGCACGTCGTGCAGGAACGCCTGCTCTTCCGGCAAGCCCTTCCAGCCGCCCTTCACGGTGACGCGCCGGCCATCCGCGAGCACGAAGGCCGCGATGTCGAGCGCATTGCCGAACGCGTGCTCGGAGATGTGCGCGTTGGGATTGCCGTTCATGCCGCGACACGAATAGGCCGAGATCTGCTTGATCTCGACGACCCGAACTCCGAACCAGCGCATCGCCGATGGCTGTACGGATTCCGCGAGCCAGCGATCCAGCGCCGAAACAATCGGGCACGCCAGCGTCGCCGCCGGCTTCACCGCCACCGGGCCGACCGAGCCGGTGATATTGCCCTGCGACGGGCCGAGCCGCGGCAGCGGTCGCTGCTCTTCGGGATAGCGCGGCGCTCCGCTCGGTCCACGTGAATAGCCCGTGACGTTTTCGGCCGGCGGACGCTCGTCGGCTTCCGGCGGCAGATCGATATCCTGCGCGGCCGGCCCGGTCCCGGGCGCATTCAGCGACACCGGTCCACCGCGTCCATTGTCATAGCTTGCGTTCGCCCCATAGCCGCCCTGGGCCGTGCCGTAGGACGGCTGTTGCGCGGGCTGCGCCGGATAGTTGCGCGACTGTGCGCCATAGGCCGGCTGGGTGCCCGGCCAACGCGGCTGGCTCGCGCCGCCGACTGCAGCCGGCGGCCGCAGATCGTTGGCGAAACCCATCGCGCTGTTTTCGCCAAGCGCGGCGACCTTGAGGGGGAATTCGGCGCCGCATACGCCCGGCCCCGAGATCGGATCGATCCGGACCAGTTCGGGCGTCTCCTTGACGGCCCCCGATTTCATGCATGCGACCTCGGCCTCGGTTCGCCACGGTTCGCGTTCGGCGGTCTGAAACAGACCGCGTCCACAACCAGCAAGCGACACAAGGACGAAGGAGCCGACGAGATACAAACGAACTCCGCGCGTCATGCGCGCACAGTCGCTCAATCTGATTAATGAGAATTGAATGGTATCAATTTAACGCTGCTTAACCATGACGCCGCGAGAGCGGAACTCTCGCGGCGCTGATACGCGTAATCAGGCCGCGCGGACTTCGCGCAAAAAGGCCTGCACCTGAGTGTTGAGGGCCTCGCCGGTCTGCGACAGCTCGGTCGCGGCGTCCACCACCTGGCCCGCCGCGACGCCGGTCTCGCGCGCCGCATCGTTGACGTGCGCGATGTTGCTCGACACCTCGGTGGTCGATCGCGCGGCTTCGGCAACGTTGTGGGCGATCTCGCGCGTCGCGGTGCCCTGTTCGCGCACCGCGCTGGCAATCGCCGTGGCGATCTCATTGACGCGGCTGATGGTCGTGGTGATGCCTTCGATGGCCGTCACCGAGCTCTGCGTGGCGAGCTGGATCGCGCCGACCTGCGAGGAGATCTCCTCGGTCGCCTTCGAGGTCTGCTCGGCCAGCGCCTTGACCTCGGCAGCGACCACCGCGAAGCCGCGCCCCGCTTCGCCGGCGCGCGCCGCCTCGATCGTCGCGTTGAGCGCCAGCAGATTGGTCTGCGCCGCGATGTCGCTGATCAGCGTCACCACCTCGCCGATCTTCTGCGCAGCCTCGGCGAGACCCTTCACCTCTTGGTTGGTGCGCCCAGCCTGCCCCGCCGCTTCGCCCGCGACCTGCGCCGACTGATCGACGTGCTTGCCGATCTCCGCGATCGAGGCGTCGAGCTCCTCGACGGCGGCCGCGACGGCCTGCGCATTCGAGGTGGCTTCCGACGACGCGGCCGTTGCAGCATTGATCAGCCGCTGGGACTCCGTCGCGGTGCCCGCCATCGAATCCGCCGTGCCGCGCAGTTCGGTCGCCGCCGAGCCGACCAGATCGACCACGCTGCCGACGCTCGACTCGAACCGCGCCGCGAGTTCGAGCATCGCCTGGCGGCGCTCACTCTCGTTGGCGACGCGCTGCTCGTCCTGCGCGGCGCGCAGCCGCTCGGTTTCGATCAGGCTTTCCTTGAACACTTCGACCGTGCGCGCCATCGAGCCGACCTCATCGCGACGGTTGCAGCCGGGCACG
This sequence comes from Rhodopseudomonas infernalis, assembly GCF_022271405.1. Classification (GTDB taxonomy): domain Bacteria; phylum Pseudomonadota; class Alphaproteobacteria; order Rhizobiales; family Xanthobacteraceae; genus Rhodopseudomonas; species Rhodopseudomonas infernalis. Next base: position 40,808 of record NZ_JAJNAL010000003.1, read on the forward strand.
TCGACGGCGTGACGCCCCTGGCTGATCTCGCGCATCGCGCCCTCCAGCGCCTGGATCGGCTTGGCCATGCCACGGCCGAGCCACACGGCGATCGCGGCCGCGGCCAGCGCAGCGCCGAGCGTCGCGAGCGCCAGCCATTGCATCGCGCTGTCCTTCAACGCCTCATAGGCGCTGGCGTCACGCACGATCTGCAACACCGCGACCGGCGCGCCGGAATAGTTCTTGATCTGACCGAACGAGACGCCGGTCGCCTTGCCGCCGTCCTCGCCCTTGCGGATCACCAGTTCGCCGGTCATCGCCCGGCGCACCGCGTCGGCATCCGGCACCAGGCCGATGATCGACGACGCGATGACATTGGTCTTGTCGGCGGTCGGCTGCAGGATCGCGACATCGACGCCGAACCGCGATTTCATCCGCTCGACGAAATTAGCGCCGAACGGCGAGCCGATATCCATCGTGCCGATCAGCCCCTTGCCGTCGACGATCGGCGCGGTGCCGAACACGGTGAGATTGTCGCGGCCGGGCTCGATGCCGCCCTCTGACTTGGCCTTCGACAGCGCTTCGAGGACCATCTTGCGGCGGCCTGAGATATCGTCGCCGAACGCATCCGGCTTGTGGACGCGGGCGAAGGTGGTCGACGGCGGAAGCTGGATAGTGATCAGATCGAGCCCGCGCGACGCCAGCTTGCCGTGCGCCTCCTTCAGCAGCGCGATCGTCGCGTCACGGTTACCCGCGCGAACCGCATCCTTGACCACCTGCATCGCCGCCATGGTCTCGCTGAGCGCCAGGACCGTGCGGGATTCGGCCTCGATTGCCCCGGTCAGATTGGCGTAATCGGCCCTCAGTTCGCGCTCCAGCGCGACATCGATGGTCGCCTGTTGGCGCCAGAAACTGAAACCAGCGAGCGTCGCGCACGAGCCGATGGCAACCAGCATGATCGCCACGATCATGCGTGCCGAAATGGATTTCAGCATAAATAAACTCTCCCTGGTCCGGCCCGGCCGTTCTCGGCTTCGCCAAACAGATGTATCTGGGAGAAATGTGTAATTTCAGTCGGACAACATTGTATTAACGTAGAAATCTGCCTGATGTATTCCAGAACTCCAACATATACTCGCCCGGTAAGGTTGATCAGTTAGGTTAAGCCTGCAATTTCGTTGACCCCCGCCGCCTGGATGGTCATCTGGCGGCATGATCAAGGACGACGACTACGTACTCGACTCCTCGGGCAACAGGGTGCTGATCGGCCTCACTTCAGAAGAGACGGCCGAGTTCTTCCGGCTGGACGAGATCATCAGCAAAAGCGGGCCACCACCCTCGACCGACGAGGAATGGTACAGGCCCGAGGACCGGCGCTGGCTCGAGCTCTACGAGAAACACGAATCCGCCCGTCGTCCATTTCTCAAAAGCAGCAAGACGATGCATTGAGGCGACGAACGCAGCGCGGAGCGTTTACCACGCGTAGCGGACGACGCCCTTGCCAGCGTAGCTGCGGGTGACAGCCGAGAACTCGCCTTCGAAGCTGGCGCCGACCGAGAAGCCGTTCATCCAGTTCACATCCGCTGACACCGTGGTCAGCGCCGCATCGCGCGCCGGTCGGGCGCCACTGACCACGAAGCTGGCGCCCGGCAACGCCTGGAACGTTGCCGCGACCGAGCGGTCGATGTCGAACTCGTGCGCCCAGGCGGCGCGGCCGCGCAGCGTCAGCAGCGCGCCGGCGATCGCGAAGGATTTGTCGGCCCGAAGGCCGAGTTCGCTGCGCGTCGAGGTCGCGGTCCGGGCGTCGTAGCCGAGTGCGAACACGCCGGTGCCGCTCACCGCCTGCTCCGCATAGGCCGGCAGATCGAACGCCGTGACCTGCCCGGCGGCGTAGGGTGTCAGGCCGATGCCGCCGGCAAACGGCGCGACCCATCGATGGCCGGCCTCGACCCGCGCCGAATAGGCGTTGGCGTTGAAGCCGGCGCGAAGCTGATTGAAGCCGCCGAGCGCGACGGTGCGGTCGGTGGTGATGTCCTGCCAGCCATAGGCGGCCGCCGCGGTCAGATAGCCGGCGCCGACGCTGTGGCGGATGAAGCCGCCGACCTGCACCAGATCGGACCGGCCCGAGCCGAGGCCGTTGGCGAGGCCGAACTGGGTCGCCCCGCCGGCCATCGCGAAGCCGGCCACGGTCTGCGGCGACAGCCAGTAATCGGCGCCCGCCGCGAGGCCGTACAGCCGGCTGGTCGAGGTGGCTGAGCCGAGCGAGGCATTGCCATCGGTGGTCTGCGCGCCGCCGAAGACGGCGCCCCAACTGACCCAGCGCGACTCGAACGGCGCCGCGACACCAGCCTTGGCGATCATCGCCTGAGCGTCACGCACCGCGCCACCGCGACCGGCGGCGCCAGCCGCGTAGGACATCGCTCCCGGCGAAGGATCCACCAACCCGCGGCCGTTGCTGAACGGCTCGGTCAGCACGCCCATGAACATATTCATGGCGTTGAAGGTCGCTTGCTGCGCGCCAGTCGGCGTCTCGCCCGAAGCGATGCTCAGTCCGGCCGGGGTCAGCGCACCGAACACGATCGGAATGCTGCCCTCGCGCGCGAAGTAACTGCTGAGCGCGTTCGCGACCTGGGTCTGATTGGCGTTGAGGCCGCTGTTGATGATCGGCGGCGTCGGCGGACCGGGGGGAGTCGGCGGCGTCGGCGTGTAGTCGAGCACCAGATTGAGGTAGGCGTTGTTGGAGTCGTAGCCGAGGCTCGACTTGAAGCCGGACGGCAGGTTGGTGTTGACCAGTGTGCCGAACGTGCCGACCACCCCGCCTGTCGCGTTGACGATGGTGTATTGCCGGTCAACGTAGCCGCCATTGGCGAACGAGGCGTTCACCGTCGCGCCGCCGAGCGTCGCGGTACCCGAGACGTTGACGCGGTCGGCGCTGGTCGGCGACACCTCGACCATGTAGCTCGACGCCGCCGTGAACGTCAGATTGCCGGTCACGCTGAGCGTGCCGATCGAATTACCCGGCGCCAGCGCGCCGCCGTTGATGAGCGTAGTGCCCACGGTGCCGTTGCCGCCCAGCGCCGCACCGGCATTCACCGTGGTCAGCGACGACGATGCGATCGAGCCGTTGACGCTGAGCGTACCGTCCTCGAGCGTTGTTGCGCCTGTGTAGCTGCTAGTCCCGGTCAGCGTCAGGTTGCCGGCGCCGCGCTTGATCAGCGAGCCGGCTCCCGAGACCGCGCCGCCGAAGCTTGTCGCATCACCGCGATTGAACGCCAGCGTGCCGTTGTTGAAGACGTCTCCGGAGATCGAACCTGTGGTGCCGCCGTTGCCGATCTGCAGCGTGCCCGCCGAGATCGTCGTGCCGCCGGTGTAGCTGTTACCTCCCGTCAGCGTCAGCGTGCCGGCGCCCTGCTTGACCAGATTGCCGCTGCCGGAGATCAACCCACCGAAGCCGATCGCATCGGAGCGATTGAACGCCAGCGTCGCGTTGTTGGTGACGTCGCCGACGATCGAGCCCGAGCTGCCGCCGTTGCCGATCTGCAGCGTGCCGGCCGAGATCGTCGTGCCGCCGGTGTAGCTGTTGGCGCCAGTCAGCGTCAGCGTGCCGGCGCCCTGCTTGACCAGATTGCCGCTGCCGGAAATCAACCCGCCGAAGCCGATCGCATCCGAGCGATTGAACGCCAGCGTCGCATTGTTGGTGACATCGCCGGAGATCGAACCTGTGGTGCCGCCGTTGCCGATCTGCAGCGTGCCCGCCGAGATCGTCGTGCCGCCGGTGTAGCTGTTACTACCCGTCAGCATCAGCGTGCCGGCACCCTGCTTGACCAGATTGCCGCTGCCGGAAATCAACCCGCCGAAGCCGATCGCATCCGAGCGATTGAACGCCAGCGTCGCATTGTTGGTGACGTCGCCGGAGATCGAACCTGTGGTGCCGCCATTTCCGATCTGCAGCGTGCCCGCCGAGATCGTCGTGCCGCCGGTGTAGCTGTTACTACCCGTCAGCGTCAGCGTGCCGGCGCCCTGCTTGACCAGATTGCCGCTGCCGGAGATCACGCCGCCGAAGCCGATCGCGTCCGAGCGATTGAATACCAGCGCCGCGTTGTTGGTGACGTCGCCGATGATCGAACCGGTGGTGCCGCCGTTGCCGATCTGCAGCGTGCCGTTGCTGATCGTGGTGCCGCCAGTGTAGGTGTTGGCGCCGGTCAACGTCAGCGTGTCGGCACCGAGCTTGGTGACGCTGCCGCTGCCGGAGATCGCGCCGCCGAAGCCGATCGCATCCGAGCGATTGAACACCAGCGCCGCGTTGTTGGTGACGTCGCCGGTGATCGAACCGGTGGTGCCGCCGTTGCCGATCTGCAGCGCGCCGTCCGAGATCGTCGTGCCGCCAGTGTAGGTGTTGGCGCCGGTCAACGTCAGCGCCTCGGCACCGAGCTTGGTGACGCTGCCGGTGCCGGAGATCACGCCGCCGAAGCCGATCGCGTCCGAGCGATTGAACACCAGCGCCGCGTTGTTGGTGACGTCGCCGGTGATCGAACCGGTGGTGCCGCCGTTGCCGATCTGCAGCGTGCCGTCCGAGATCGTCGTGCCGCCGAGGTAGCTGTTACTACCCGTCAGCGTCAGCGTGCCGGCGCCCAGCTTGACCAGATTGCCGGACCCGAAAACCACGCCGCCGAACGTCGTCGCATCCGAGCGATTGAACGCCAACGTCGCACTGTTGGCGACGTTGCCGGCAATCGATCCGCTCGTGCCGCCATTGCCGATCTGCAGCGTGCCCGAGGAGATGATCGTCCCCCCGGAGTAAGTGTTCTGCCCCGTCAGGGTGAGCGTGCCAGTGCCGACCTTGCCGACCACCAGCGGCGCGTCGCCGTCGACCATCGTCCCCGAGAACGTGGTCGATCTATTCAGGCTGCCGATATTCAGGGTTTGAACTGTGCCGGTCGTGCCCTTGAATGCCGCGACCGTACCACCGCCGGAGAGCGAGCCGATCTCGACTGTGCCGATGTCGGTCCGCAAGTAAAGAATTCCATTGTTTATGATCTGCGCCGTGCCGCCGGACGCGTTCTCGCTGAACAGCATTGCGCCGCCGGACGCCACATTGAAGCTTGCGTTGCCGGCAGTACTGGTGCCGCGAAAGTCCAGCTGGGCCCCCGCGGAGCCCACCTCGAAAATCTGCGGGATGCCGGAATTGTTCACGATCCCGGCGCCTAACATTGCCAAACTGGCAGCAGGCGCCAGCGAGATCGTGTAATACGGCACGTCCGCATCAAACGTGAAACCGCCTACGCCGAAATTGCCGGACACCGTCACCGAGATCGGCGCGCCGTTGTTGGTGAACACCGCCGTTGCTGACGGGTCCGGCACCGTGGCAGGATTGCTCCAGTTCGCAGCTGTGCCGTAATCCGTGCTGCTGATGCCGGTCCAGACCTGCTGCGCCATCGCCGGCTGCGCCAGCGCCACGAGCGCGGTCGACGTCAGCAGTGCGGCAAGCCTGAGGCTTCGGCGCCGCGCACAACTTGCAATCGACTCGACAGCTCCGCGGCCAAAACCCATCGCCCGCACGGCCGACGGCAGCGCCGCCGCAACATCCTGTCCGTCCTGCACGCGAAGCCCCATCGCAATCGCGGATCAAATCGATCCGTCCCCGCATACACCCTAAAGACGCATCGCGATGATGAATAATTGTGTCTGCGAATACAGAGCATCGACGCCGCGAATGATTGGAACCCGTTCGCGACGACTCGAATCAAATCCCAAACATCTGCGACAATTCAACGGAGCGCGACGCGGTCGATGGGTTGAACGACTTGCAGTATTAGTCCGTGCACAGTACTGGCAGCAAAACCCCATCAACAACAAAAACGGTGCCAATGGGGACGATCAACCTTCGTAACGTCGACCTCAATCTTCTGATCGTATTCGATGCCGTCTATGCGACGGGAAACATCAGCCATGCGGCGAGACAATTGTCGCTCAGCCAGCCGGCGGTTTCGAACGCGCTGACGCGGCTGCGCGAGCACTTCGACGATCCGTTGTTCGTACGCGCCGGGCGCGGCGTCGAGCCGACACTGCGCGCGCAGCAGATGATCAATCCTCTGCGCGAGGCGCTGCGGCTGATTCGCGAGCAGTTTGACGCCGACCGTAGCTTCGATCTCGGCTCCGACAAGCGCACGTTCCGGATCGTGCTCGTCGATCTTCTGGAGGTGCTGCTGATGCCGCCGCTGCTGCGCCACATCGCAGCGTACGCGCCGAACGTCAGCATCGAGTCCCGCCCCGCCTGGCCGTCCGGCGTCACCGAGGATATCATCGCCGGCACGCTCGATCTCGCCTGCACCACGCTTCCGGCGAGCGCGCCAGGGCTTGTGTTCGAGACGATCTGCCCGTGCGATTACATCGTGGTGTCGCGGCGCGGCCATCCGCGGATCGGCACGGAGCTCGACCTCGACACTTACCTGTCACTCGATCAGATCGCACCGATCCCGGAGTTGCGCAGCCACAGCGCGGTCGACCGCGATCTCACCGCGCGCTGCGGTCCCCGCCGCATCGCCTATATGGTGCACAAGATGGCGTCGATACCCGCCGTCGTCGGCGGCACCGATCTCGTCGCGATGCTGCCGCGGCGGTTCGCCGAATTGATGGCGCCAAAGTTCGGCCTGCAGATTCACGCTTCACCGGTGGCGATCTCGCCGCAGGACTATCACCTGATCTGGCACGAGCGCCAAACCGACGATCCCGGCCACCGCTGGTTGCGGGAGACCTTGCTGCAGGGGATGCAGCGCGAGGCGCACGACGCACTGGCCGCAGACGCTCGCCCGTGATAGCGGTTCCTGCAACAACAGCGGGGAGATGGAACGCGATGGTCGAGGCGGTGATCTGGGATTTTGGCGGGGTGCTGACGACCTCACCCTTCGAGGCGTTCGCGCGGTTCGAGATCGAGCGCGGGCTGCCGGCGGACATCATCCGCAACACCAACGCGGCCAATCATTTCGAGAACGCCTGGGCCAAATTCGAACGCGCCGAGATCGATCTCGACACCTTCGACGAGCTGTTCGCGGCGGAGTCCCGCGCGTTCGGGGCCGAGGTGCGCGGCAGGGAGGTGCTGCCGCTGCTGTCCGGCGAGCTGCGACCCGAGATGGTCAATGCGCTGCGGATCATCAAGCAAAACCACAAGACCGGCTGCATCACCAACAATCTGCCCGCCAATGCGATCGGCTCGGCCTCGGGCCGCACGCTCTATGTCGCGGAGGTGATGGAGCTGTTCGACCACGTCATCGAATCCGCCAAGATCGGCCTGCGCAAACCGGACCCCAAGATCTACCAGATGATGACCGACAAACTCGGCGTCGACCCGAAGCGTTGCGTTTATCTCGACGACCTCGGCGTCAACCTGAAGCCGGCACGCGAAATGGGCATGACCACCATCAAGGTCGTCACCGCCGAACAGGCGCTGACCGAGCTGGAAGCCGCGACCGGGCTGAACTTACGCGGCGGCTAGAGCGCTTGATCGATTGATTGAAGCAGCGCTGGCTTCAAGCCCGGAGTCGTCAACCTGCGGTGCGCGCGAAGCGCGCCTCGAAGGATGCGGCCAAGGGATGCGGCCAAGGGATGCCACCAAGCGACGTGTCCAAAGGCGCTTGTGGCTCATCCTTCGAGGCCCGCAGCGCCGCGCTGTGCACGAGGGCCTTCGCTGCGCATCGCACTGTCGATTTCGCCGCGCTGCTCCGACGGCGCTTCAGCCCTTCTTCGCCAGCTTCTTTTCGACTTTCTTCCGGACGTTGCCGACTTTCTTGACGGCCTTCTTCACCGCCGACTTCGAGCGACCGGTCTTCTTGGCCTCGTAGCTGACCTCATAATCCTGCCCGCCGGCGACCCGCGCCCGGTCCTGCTTGCGCCCGCGGGCGGTCGTCGTCTTGGTGATCTTCTTCGCAGCCATGCTAGCCTCCTGGTGTTGCCGATGGAGCAACGCGCTGGGGAATCGCAGGTTCCGAGAACGGCGCACCGAGAGAGAATGTATGACCTCGAGCGGTCGTGGCCCCTCCTCGCCGTCACTGCGAGGAGCGTAACGACGAAGCCATCCAGCGCAGTGCACCGCTGGATGGCTTCGCTTCGCTCGCAATGACGATGTCTGGGGCGATGCACCGCTTACAGACTATCCCCGAAATCCTCGCGGAATTTCGCGACGAGATGATTCTGCCAGTCCGACACCGGCTTCAGCAGGCCGTAGAAGAATCGCAGCACCTGCGGCTCCTCGACGAAAGTCAGCCCGCCGATCAGGTGGCGGTTGTCGTACAACCAGGTGATGCGGTCGACTGCGTATTTCACCTGCGACAGCGTGAACACCCGGCGCGGCAGCGCGAGGCGGACCAGCTCCATGTTGGCGAAGATCTCGGTGCCGTCCGGCTCGCGTTGCTCGGAAAGCGTGCCGCGCTCCATGCCGCGAATACCCGAGGCGATGTAGAGCGCGCTCGCCAGCGCGCCCGCCGGGTACTGTGACTGCGGGATGTGATCGACGAACCGCTTGGCGTCGACATGGCAGCCGAGCCCGCCGGCCGGCGTGATCACCGGCACGCCGCGCTCCTCCAACTGCTCGACCATGTAGCCGATGAACATCGGCCCCTGGTTGATCATCTCCTCGTCCATGGTCTCGTCGAGACCGACGGTGAGCGCCTCCATCTCGCGCACCGACATGCCGCCGTAAGTGAGGAAGCCCTCGTACAGAGGCACCAGCGGCCGCATCTTCTCGTACAGCGCGCGGTCGCGAATGCAGATGCCGCCGCCGCGGGCGCAGCCCAGCTTTCGCGCGGAGAAATAGATGATGTCGCACAGGTCGGCGGTGCGGCGAGTGATCTCGCGGATCGACAGACTCTTGCAGTGATCCTCGCGGGTCTTGTTGAAGTACAGATTGTCAGCCAGCAGGCTGGCGTCGAGCACCAGCGGCACGCCATATTCCTTGCAGACGTTGCTGACGTCGGCGAGGTTCTGCAGCGAGAACGGCTGACCGCCGATCAGATTGGTGCCGCTCTCCATCCGCACGAACGCGATGTTGCCGGCCCTCGCCTTCTCGATCACCGCGCGCAGCTTCGCGATGTCCATGTTGCCCTTGAACGGGTTGACGCTGACGACTTCCAGGCCGGCGTCGGTCACCAGCTCCTCCACCGTGCCGCCCTGCAGCGTGATGTGCGCCTTGGTGGTGGTGAAGTGATAGTTCATCGGCACCACCTTGCCGGGCGAGACGAACACCTTGGCGAGGATGTGTTCGCAGGCGCGTCCCTGATGCGTCGGCAGGAAGTAGTTCATGCCGAAGATTTCGCGCAGCCTGGTCTCGAGCCGGGTGTAGGTGGCGCTGCCGGCGTAGCTGTCGTCGGCGACCAGCATCGCGGCCTGCTGGCGGTCGCTCATCGCGTTGACGCCGCTGTCGGTCAGCATGTCGAGAAAGACGTCGTCGTTCTTCAGCAGGAAGGTGTTGTTGCCGGCCTCGGTGATCTTTTCCAGCCGGCGCTCGATCGGCGGCAGGCTGAGCTTCTGGACGATCCGCACCTTGTGCATCTCGAGCGGCACCGTTTCGTTGCCGTAGAACTTCACCGTCGCCATTCCCAACTCCCCAGCAGACCCGCACCACGCGGCGGCCTTGGCTTACCGGGACGCCGAAAGATCGGAATTGCGTCCGATCAATCCTGCCCACGGCCGAATGGCGGGCGCCGGCCACGCCCACGAAACAAAACCCCGCCGCGACGAAACCAAATCCGGGTGCCGACGAAAACGTCCTGAAACCGGGCGCGCGGTACTGATAGTGCCAACAAGTCGCCGAAAACGGCGCTGGCGAACAAAACAGGCGTTCAGAACAGGGAGCGAGCCATGATCCGTTTGATGACCCATCTCCAGCATGCCGGCCGAGCAACCGCGCTGGCCGGCGTCGCGATCGCAGCCATGACCGCCGGCCCGGCCGATGCCGCCCAGCCGCTGCCCTTCCCGTTTCTGCTGATGCCGCAGCCGGCCGCGCTGCAACCGGCGCCCTATGTGCCGCAGGTGCAAGCCGCACCGCAGGACGAGGAGGACGTCGCGCCGTCCGAATTGCCGGCCCGGTTGAAGCGCCAGATCGTCAGCTACGCGACCCGCGAAGCCCCCGGCACCATCATCATCGATACGCCGAACACCTATCTCTACTACGTGCTCGGCGGCGGCCGCGCGGTGCGCTACGGCATCGGCGTCGGGCGCGACGGCTTCACCTGGTCGGGCGTGCAGTCGATTACCAAGAAGGCAGAGTGGCCGGACTGGACGCCACCGCCGGAGATGATCGCCCGCCAGCCCTATCTGCCGCGGCATATGGCCGGCGGCCCCGGAAATCCGCTCGGCGCGCGCGCCATGTATCTCGGCGGCACCATCTACCGCATCCACGGCACCAACGCGCCCTCGACGATCGGCACACACGTATCGTCCGGGTGTATTCGATTGACCAACGAGGACGTCACCGACCTGTATGCGAGGGTCAACGTCGGCGCCAAGGTGATCGTGCTGCCCGACAACCGCCGCGCCGATAACAGCAGCGGCCGCCGCGGGTAGCGGCTGCCAACCAGCCGACGGGAGCAGGCGACCGTGCCGTCTATGAGTCGGCCGGCGCCTGAGTGTCCGCTGCGACACATCGGCGTCGCTTCCGGCCGACATTGCGGCGATTTAACCTCGCCGAGCACCGGCGAACAGGCGCCCCGCTGGCGCCGCCGGGCGCGGGGCTGTATGGTCCCGGCCGTTTCAGCCCGGGGAATTGATGCGTTTCAAGACGATCCTATTCGCGCTTGCCATTGTCGCGCTCTCATTCGGAATCACGCTGGTGGGCTTCGAATGGCTCTCGCCGCGCGCGGTGAGTCCGCCGACGCTGCAGGCGTTGCCGCCGCTGCCGCCGATCCGTCAATCCTCGGTAGTGGTGCCAGTGTCTGTGCCGCTGACGGCGATCCGCGACCTCGTCGACCGCACCGCCCCGCGCAACTTCGCCGGCAAGGCCGACAACCCGCTGCCGCAGCTCGTGCAGAATGCCGATATCAACTGGACGGTGGCGCGCGGCGCGGTCGCCGTGAAGGGCGCCCCCGAACAGGTGACGGTGACGGCGCCGCTGACCGGTACGCTGTCGGCCAAGGGGTCGCTGTCCGCCAGCACGCAGAACAAGGTCGGCGATACGCTCGGGCGCATCTTCGGCGACAGGGTCGCCAAGCAGGTCGGCGTCAACATCAAATCGCTCAGCGCCAGCGGTGAGATCAAGGGCACGATCGCCATCACGGCAAGGCCGAAGGTGCTGCCCGACTGGCACGTCGATCCCAACCTCAGCGCCCAGGTGCTGCTCGCCGATTCAAACGTAGGTGTCGCCGGCGCGCGCATCAACATTCCGGCGCAGGTCAAGCCGGTGATCGACAAGGCCGTCAACGAACAGGTCGCGCAGCTGCAGCAGACCATCCGCAACGACGGCGCGCTGGAGCGCAGCGCCCGCCGCGAATGGGCGCGGATCTGCCGCTCGATCCCGCTGCAGGGCGCCGGCGTCCCGAACGGCTTCTGGCTCGAACTGCGGCCCACCAAGGCGCTGGCGGCGCAGCCGCACATCGATGCCGCGACCGTCGCGCTGACGCTCGGAATTGTCGCCGACAGCCGTATCACCACCGCGCCGACCAAGCCGGAATGCCCGTTCCCGGCGGCGCTGGAGATGGTGGCGCCGAACAGCACGGGCGTGAAAGTCGCCGTGCCGATCGACATCCCGTTTCAGCAGCTCAGCCGGGTGATCGAGCCGCAATTCGTCGGCCGCACCTTCCCGGAGGCCGGCACTGGCGCCGCGGCCGTCACGGTGAAGAGCGTCAACGTCGCCGCTAGCGGCGACCGCCTGCTGGTGTCGATGCTGGTCGATGCGAAGGGGAGCAAGAGCCTGTTCAATTTTGGCGGCGAAGCGACGCTGCACATCTGGGGTCGCCCGGTGCTGAACCAGGAAGACCAGACGCTACGGTTGTCGGATATCCAGCTCGCGGTCGAGTCCGAAGCGGCGTTCGGCCTGCTCGGCGAGGCCGCGCGCGCCGCTGTGCCGTATCTGCAGAAGGCGATCGCCGAGCGGGCGGTGTTCGATCTCAAACCGGAATCGACCAACGTGCAGCGCCGGATCGGCGCGGTGATCGCCTCCTATCAGCGCAACGAGGACGGGCTGCGGATCTCATCGGAAATATCGAGCTTGCGCCTGACCGATGTGGCGTTCGACTCGTCGATGCTGCGGGTGACCGCGGAAGCCAACGGCATTCTCGAAGTCACCATCACCAAGTTGAAGAATCCTTGAGCGCGTAGTTGGCATCGCACGAACACGAAAAAGCCGGGCGGCAGATGCCACCCGGCTCGTTCGATCCGATCATTCGACCGACGATCATCGCCGGTCAGCCTGGATCAGACGTCTCGTCTTACGAGCGGCCGTACTTGAACTCCGGCATCGCCTTCAGCTGATCCTTGGTGGCGTCAAACACCGCATGGTCGGGGTACATCCGCTCCGCCGTGCTGTTGGTGTTCGACGTCGTGGTCGTGGTGGTGGTGGTCGCCGCACCCGTGGTCGTCGCTGGCGCAGTGGTGGTGGTCGCACTGCCAGCCGGGGCAGTGGTCGACGCGGTGGTCGACTTGACCGGCGTATCGACGAATTTCAGCTGGTCGAACTTCACGGCGACGTCGTGCTGGCCGACGCCAAGGAAGCCGCCCACACCGATCACGACGGCATGAACCTTACCCGCCTTGTCGAGCAGAACCTCGGAGATGTCGCCGAGCTTCTCGTTGGCCTGGTTGTAGACGTTCAGGCCGATCATCTTCGACGCGCGCCATTCGGAATTGGCCGACATCGAGCTGGCGGCGGGAGCCGCAGTGGTCTTCGACATCGAGCTATCGGTCGCAGCCGGCGACTGCGCGAACGCGGCGGTCGCGATCAGCGTCGAGCCGAGCAGGCCAGCGAGAACGGTGTTGGTCTTCTTCATTGTGTAGTGCCCTCCGTATTGGTCATGGTCACCAACAAACGAGCAACACTGCGCGCAGTTCCGGAAGTGGATCGCTTTAATTGCGTCGGGCTGCGCACCAAATCGTCACACAGCCGCCACATCGGACGCATCGCGTTCAGTGCGCCGTACAAAGCGACGCAGCATGCCGCCAGCTACAAACGCAAATCCCCGCCACGGTGACGTGGCGGGGATTTGGTTCCAACGGCGTCACTCGTCGGTGGGTAGCATCACGCATGACGAACGGCGACGAGCTGTTAGTTGTTCCGGCGGAACTTTAGAATTCGATAGAGGCGCTCAACGCGCCGGATCGATCTTCGGCTCGGCCGTGTGGGACGCATCCGGTTTGCGCAGATGGATGGTGGCGACATCGTCGCTGTAGACCTTCTCCCAGCCGTCGACGTGGTCGAGCAGCTTGGTGGCGGGATCTGCGGTGCCCAGCAGCGTGGCGTCGATACGATAGCTGTCCAGCAGTTCGAACAGCTTGGCGGGCGGCCGCAGCCGCACCGCGTCGTTCTGCGCGACGACGAAGCGCTCGCCGTACAGCTCGGTGCGGCCGTCGATGAACGGCGATACGCCGGAGGCGATCAGGTAGCCGCCGAAATCGTAGTCATTGAAAACGCGCTGCACGCCGAGCGTCTTCAGCGTCGCCACGGCCGCGACCGGCGTGTGGCTGCGCGGCGGCGCGAACGAATGCAGCGTTGCGAAAGCCAGAGTGCCGCCGATCGCCAGACTGAGGACCGCCGCGATGGCGCCGAACGCCGGCTGGGCCGGGCCGTCCGGAGTTTCGGCGCCGCCGATCTGCCGCGCCAGCGGCGCCGCGATGATCAGCGGCGTCAACAGCGCCAGCACTTCGAGATTGCGGTTGGCGCTGAGCGCCATATGCAGCAGGCCGAGCAGCATCAGGATGCGCAGCGGCGGCAGCGTGACGCCGCGCCACAGCGCAAGGCCGAGCCCGACCAGCAGGGTCACTTCGAGCGGGCCGATCCGCGAGAAATCGGTCGGCGCCCACTCCCCGATCGTTGCCAGCGCCTTGCCGAGATCGAGGATGCGCCGCGATGCCAGGATCGCCTCCCAGCCATAGGGATTGGCGCAGCTCGCGATCAGCGCCAGCACGCCGAACAAGGCCCAGCGCAGCAGCAGCGACCAGCGCCGCTCCGGCGCGCCGAGCGCCGCGTCCAACCCGATCGGCGCCACCAGCGCGAGGCCGAGCACGAAGCCGCCGTGCAGATTGGCCCACAGCGCCATCAGCGGCAGCAGCCACAGCGACGGCGCCGCGCGCCGATCCGCCGCATCCATCAGCGCCGCGACCCACGCCACCATCACCGGCATCGCCATCACATGCGGCCGCGCCACCATGTGCGGCGCCATCAGGATCACCGCGGCGATCACGAACACCAGCGCTGTGCTGTCGCGCAGCCGCCGGCCGAGCGCGCGCGCCATCAGCGCCAGCGTCAGCGCCAGCGATCCCGCCGCCACCACCACCGGCCCGGCCCAGCCGCCGACCGTGTAACTGATCGCAAGCAGCACCTGCGCCAGCCACTGCGTCGAGATCCAGGGTTGGCCGGCCATCGTGAAGGAATACAGATCGGTGCGCGGCACTGCGCGATGATCGATGATCCACTGCCCGATCGTGATCTGCCACAGCGTATCGGGATCGTTGAGCAGCCGATCGCCGACGCTGATCAGCACCGCATAGACCAAGAGGCCGACCCACAGCGGCATCAGGCTGCGCCGCGCGCCGGCCAGTGCAGTCGTCTCGGCAGTGAGGATCGTCATCGGCGCAGTCCGGTCACGGATCGGGTTCCGGGATCAAACACGCGACCGGATAATTTGAAGTAAACCCGTGCGGAGCGGAGCCGCACGCGGCGTGCGCTGGGCGCCGGGCAGGCCCCCGCGCCGCGCCCGCGCCGAAAGGCACGTTGACACCGGGGGTGATCGGCCTACATTAGATTCGTTCCGAGGGGGGCTCCGACGAGGAGCTGAGATACTGCAAGCTCGCCGCTTCAACCGTTTGTCGCATTGAAGCTGAGCGAGACCGCAGTGACCCTTTGAACCTGATCCGGGTCATGCCGGCGAAGGGACAGGGATGCACCAGAGACTCGAAGGCCTTCGCGGGGCCGAATCCGCTCATTCACCCGTATACGCATCTGCAGCAGTGACCTCCGCAGCAGCGACAGCTGCTGCGCCCCCCCGTTCGGCCACCGAGCCGAGCGCCGCGGCGCTTCGCAGCGAGAAGCCGGACCTGCGCAAGGACGCGCCGGTGTCGGTGGTCGGCGCCGGCATTTCCGGCGCCTGGCAGGCGCTGCTGCTGGCCCGCGCCGGCCGCAAGGTCACTCTGTACGAGCGCGGCGACCGGGCGATGACGCAGGCGACCAGCCATTGGGCCGGCGGCATGCTGGCGCCGTATTGCGAGGCCGAGGGCGCCGAGCCGATGGTCGGCCAGATCGGGCTGCGGTCGTTAGAGATGTGGCGCGCCGAATTCCCCGAGGCGGTGTTCAACGGCTCGCTGGTGGTGGCGCATCCGCGCGACCGCGCCGATTTCGAACGCTTCGCCAAGATGACCTCCGGCCACAAGCGGCTCGACGCCGACGGCGTCGCCGAGCTCGAGCCGGCACTGGCCGGCCGGTTCCGCGAAGGCTTGTACTTCCCCGACGAAGGCCATGTCGAACCGCGGCTGGTGCTGGCGCGTCTGCACGAGCGACTGATCGAGGCCGGCGGCGAAATCCACTTCGAATCGGAGATGACGCCGGAACACCTCGACGGCCTGGTGATCGACTGCCGCGGCATGGCCGCGCGTGACAAAGCTCCCGAACTCCGCGGCGTCAAGGGCGAGATGGTGGTGATCAAGACCAGTGAGATCACGCTGTCGCGCCCGGTGCGCCTGATGCATCCGCGCTGGCCGCTCTACGTCATCCCGCGCGAAAACAATCACTTCATGCTGGGCGCCACGACGGTCGAGAGCGAAGATGAGCTGGTGATGGTGCGCTCGGCGCTGGAACTGCTCAGCGCCGCCTACGCGGTGCATCCGGCGTTCGGCGAGGCGCATATCGTCGAGATCGGCGCCGGATTGCGTCCTGCGTTTCCCGACAATCTGCCGCGGATCGCGATCGGCAACCGCCGCGTCGCGACCAACGGCCTGTATCGCCACGGCTTCCTGATGGCGCCATCCCTCGCCGAGAAGGTGGTGGCCTATGTCGAGCGCGGCGAGATCGATAATCAGGTGATGCGATGCTTGTGACGGTGAACGGTGAACAGCGCGAGACCGATGCGACCAGCGTCTCGGCGCTGATGCAGGAACTCGGCTGCACCGCCGGCCACTACGCGGTCGCGATCAACTACGACGTCGTGCCGCGCGGCAAATGGGACGACGCCCCGGTGACCGCCGGCGACGAAATCGAAATCCTCACGCCGCGGCAGGGGGGATGAGAATGGCCTCGCTCCACACGCCGCCGTGCTCGCATCGGGGTGACGCACAGCGCACGCCCCACACCCTGCCGTCATCGCATCGCGGTGAAGCACAGCGCCCGCCCAACACCCCGCCGTCATCGCCCGGCTTGTCCGGGCGACCCAGTATTGCAGAGCGCTCGTGTTCAACCACTGACTCTCTGGGATACTGGATCCCCGCCTTCGCGGGGATGACGGGTGTAGTTGGAGTGGGCGCCCCTGCTCCCCTCCCCCTTGCGGGGAGGGGTCGGGGTGGGGGTCCGCGAGTCGCAGTGCCTGTGTCGCCCTCACCCCAGCCCTCTCCCGCAAGCGGGAGAGGGAGCGCGCAGTGCTCGGAGCATAGCCCATGGTGAAATTCTACGATCGCGAGATCGCCTCGCGCCTGCTGATCGGCAGTGCGCTGTATCCCTCGCCCGCCATCATGCAGGACGCGATCCGCGAGTCCGGCGCGCAGATCGTCACCGTGTCGTTGCGGCGCGAGGCCGCTGGCGGCAAGGCGGGCGATCAGTTCTGGTCGCTGATCCGCGAACTCGGCGTCACCGTGCTGCCGAACACCGCCGGCTGCCGCAGCGTGCGCGAGGCGGTGACCACCGCCAAGCTGGCGCGCGAATTGTTCGGCACGCCGTGGATCAAGCTCGAAGTCATCGCCGACAACGACACGCTGCAGCCCGACGTCGTCGGCCTGGTCGAAGCCGCGACGCTGCTGATCAAAGACGGCTTCGAGGTGTTCCCCTATTGCACCGAAGACCTCAGCGTCGCGCATCGCCTGGTCGATGCCGGCTGCCGCGTCATCATGCCGTGGGCCGCGCCGATCGGCAGCGCGCGCGGCATCACCAATCGCGACGCGCTGAAGCTGCTGCGCGACCGCCTGCCCGATATCACCCTCGTGGTCGACGCCGGGCTCGGCGCGCCGAGCCATGCCGCCGAAGCGATGGAGCTCGGCTACGACGCCGTGCTGCTCAACACCGCCATCGCCAAGGCCGAAGATCCGGTGGCAATGGCACGCGCCTTCAAGCTCGCGGTCGACGCCGGCCGCTCCGGATTCGAAGCGGGGCTGATGGGCGCCCGCGATTTCGCCTCGCCCTCCACTCCTGTCATCGGGACCCCGTTCTGGCATGCCGTATCCTGACCGCTTCTATCCCGTCGTCGACAGCATCGCTTGGGTCAAGCGCCTCGCCGCGCTCGGCGTCGGCACCGTGCAGCTCCGCGCCAAGGATCTCGACGACGGCGCCGCGCTGCAGCTCGTCACCGACGCGCTCGACGCGGTGAAGGGCACCAGCGTCAAGCTGATCATCAATGATTACTGGCGCGCCGCGATCGTCGCCGGCGCCCAGCATCTGCATCTCGGCCAGGAGGACCTCGCCGAGGCCGACCTGCACGAGATCAAGAGTGCCGGTCTGACGCTCGGCCTCTCCACCCACGACGACGCCGAACTCGAAACCGCGCTCGCCGCCGAGCCGGACTACATCGCGCTCGGCCCGATCTTTCCGACCACGCTGAAATCGATGCGGTTTGCCCCCCAGGGCATTCCGAAGATCACCGAATGGAAGAAGCGCGTCGGCAACATCCCGCTGGTCGCGATCGGCGGCATCAAGCTGGAACACGCCGAAGAGATTTTCGCCGCCGGCGCGGATTCGATCGCGGTGGTCAGCGACGTGACGCAGAACCCCGATCCCGACGCGCGCGTGCGGGCATGGCTCGATTTCGTCGCCGAGACGGCGTGATGATGAGCGTGAACGCTGCGACGCGCGGCGCCCTCACCCCAGCCCTCTCCCGCAAGCGGGAGAGGGAGCGCGCCGTGCGCGCGGCGCCGCCCAGACCGATGCGCTAATTCCCCCTCTCCCGCTTGCGGGAGAGGGTCGGGGTGAGGGCGACACGCAACGTGCCCTCACCACTCTGACGAACAGTTCACGAAACAAACAACGCTGCCCGATAACAACCGATAACAGGAGGATGGCATGAATATCCGCTCCAACCCCGAGACCACCCGCGCGGCCGTCACCACCGGCGCCCTGCCCTCCTCGCGCAAGATCTACGCGAACCCGGTCGCGGCGCCCGAGCTACGCGTGCCACTGCGCGAGATCATCCTCAGCGAAGCTGCGACCGAGCCGAACCTGCCGGTGTACGACACCTCCGGCCCCTACACCGATGCGAGCGTCGTGATCGACGTCAACAAGGGCCTGCCGCGCCCGCGCACCCAGTGGGTGCTGGAGCGCGGCGGCGTCGAGCAGTACGAAGGCCGCGACGTCAAGCCGGAAGATAACGGCAATGTCGGCGCTGCGCACGCGGCCAAGGCCTTCACGGCGCACCACCAGCCGCTGCGCGGCGTCGGCGATGCGCCTATCACCCAGCTCGAATTCGCCCGCGCCGGCATCATCACCAAGGAGATGATCTACGTCGCCGAGCGCGAGAACCTCGGCCGCAAGCAGCAGCTCGAGCGCGCCGAAGCCGCGCTCGCCGACGGCGAAAGCTTCGGCGCCGCGGTGCCGGCGTTCATCACGCCGGAATTCGTCCGCGACGAAATCGCCCGCGGCCGCGCCATCATCCCGTGCAACATCAACCACGGCGAACTCGAGCCGATGATCATCGGCCGCAACTTCCTCACCAAGATCAACGCCAATATCGGCAACAGCGCCGTGACGTCGTCGGTCGAGGAGGAAGTCGACAAAATGGTGTGGGCGATCCGCTGGGGCGCCGACACCGTGATGGACCTCTCCACCGGCCGCAACATCCACACCACCCGCGAATGGATTTTGCGCAATTCGCCGGTGCCGATCGGCACCGTGCCGATCTATCAGGCGCTGGAGAAATGCGATGGCGATCCGGTGAAACTCACCTGGGAGCTGTACAAGGACACGCTGATCGAGCAGTGCGAACAGGGCGTCGATTACTTCACCATCCACGCCGGCGTGCGGCTGCAATACATCCACCTCACCGCCAGCCGC
The DNA here is from genome assembly GCF_022271405.1 of Rhodopseudomonas infernalis. Taxonomy (GTDB): domain Bacteria; phylum Pseudomonadota; class Alphaproteobacteria; order Rhizobiales; family Xanthobacteraceae; genus Rhodopseudomonas; species Rhodopseudomonas infernalis. The sequence continues at coordinate 60,171 of NZ_JAJNAL010000003.1, forward strand.
GTCACCGGCATCGTGTCGCGCGGCGGCTCGATCATGGCGAAGTGGTGCCTGGCGCATCACCAGGAGAGCTTCCTCTACACGCATTTCGACGAGATCTGCGACCTGATGCGCAAGTACGACGTGTCGTTCTCGCTCGGCGACGGCCTGCGGCCGGGCTCGATCGCGGATGCCAACGACCGCGCCCAGTTCGCCGAACTGGAGACGCTCGGCGAACTCACCAAGATCGCCTGGGCCAAGGGCTGCCAGGTGATGATCGAAGGCCCCGGCCATGTGCCGATGCACAAGATCAAGATCAACATGGACAAGCAGCTGAAAGAGTGCGGCGAGGCACCGTTCTACACGTTAGGCCCGCTGACCACCGATATTGCTCCGGGCTATGACCACATCACCAGCGGCATCGGCGCCGCGATGATCGGCTGGTTCGGCTGCGCGATGCTGTGCTACGTCACGCCGAAGGAACATCTCGGCCTGCCCGACCGCAACGACGTCAAGACCGGCGTGATCACCTACAAGATCGCCGCCCACGCCTCCGACCTCGCCAAGGGCCACCCAGCCGCGCAACTGCGCGACGACGCGCTCTCCCGTGCGAGGTTCGAATTCCGCTGGCAGGACCAGTTCAACCTCGGCCTCGACCCCGATACGGCCCAGGCCTTCCACGACGAAACCCTGCCGAAGGACGCCCACAAGGTCGCGCATTTCTGCTCGATGTGCGGCCCGAAATTCTGCTCGATGAAGATCACCCAGGACGTCCGCGACTACGCAGCCGGATTGGGCGACAACGAGAAGGCTGCGTTGAATCTCGCTGGCGCCGGGTCGTTCGGCAACGTCGGCATGACGATGTCCGGCGTGATCGAAGACGGCATGGCGCAGATGAGCGAGAAGTTCAAATCGATGGGCGAGCAGCTGTATCTCGATGCGGAGAAGGTGAAGGAGAGCAACAAGGCGCTGTCGTAAGGACGGCGGACTGCCTCCTGCAATACATCATTCTCTATTGATCAGACGACAAGTCGCAGCTCAAGCCCTGCCGATCTAGGAGCATTGGATGCCAATCCCTGCCACAAGATCTTGCTCGGAAGAGAAACAAGCCGTTCACATCGTTTTGGTGCACGGGACATGGGCGCGCGGAATCCTGGTGAAAACACCGGTTGCCGCGTGGTGCCACGAAGAAGCGGAATTCATAAGAGTCTTAAAACGTAAGATCTCCGAAATCATGGATAACACCTACCACATCCACATTGAACCATTCAATTGGAGTGGTAGTAATTCGATATTCGCCAGAGAAGAGGCAGCCAAAAACCTAGCAGCAAAGCTCGATGAGATTCCTGCAGATCACCTTTCCTTCGTAGTCGGACACAGTCACGGAGGAAATGTCGGCCTCTTGGCGATAAGCAGGACCGAACAATCGGGCCGACATTATCTCGCCACTGTCGCAACCCCCTTCTTAAAAATATACGCCACAAATCGAGACTACTCGCTTGGTGGATGGCTCCTAAGTTTATACATAGCTCTTCTTTCTATAAGCGCCGGCATTTTTGCACATCGCAACATGGGATCTATTGAAATCTCAATGCCCCTCTATCTCATTTTACTATCTCTAGCAGCAACATTCGGCTGGCTCATTGGAGCCTCCGTCTACCGCTTCCTTATCAACCCCCCTCCAAAAAATCGGCTCTCATGGACTCCCTTTCAGATGAAACCTCGCCTACTGGAGAGAGCTACAGCGTATAACACCAAATGCATTCCTCACCCCCTGCTCGTTGTTCGCGGAATCGACGACGAGGCCGGACTTGTCCTCAGCGCAGGCTTGATAGCAAATCGTGTTACCCGGCTAGTCTACGACTTCTCCACTGGCCAAACAGCGGCAATGATGATAAATCTCGCTTTTGCGATCAGCACTTTATTCAGCCCTGCCCACCCAACGAAATGGGACTGCACCCCCCCGAAATTCTCTGACTGAGACCTGCGAATATATTGGCGACGCAGCACATCAACGATCTTCAATACTAAGCCTTCTAGAATTTGCCCCGTTGGTAAGTGCAATCTTGATTGCATCAGCTCTAATACTCCCCTCGATTTTAAGGGTCATTTTCGGCAGAGAACTAGCGTTCGGATCCGGCAGATGCGACATCTCAGTCGACGCCGTGCCTGACGGGAACGGCGCAACGGTCTTTACGTTACCTATACGCGCGAACCACCAATTTGTGCACAGCCTCTATCATCACGATCAATGCCCAACGCAATTAGCAAGATGGATCGCAGCTTGCACCGCATTGAAGCGATGATACTTCCTTACTATTTTCTGAACCTCCAGCCCGTAGGGCGGATTAGCGAAGCGTAATCCGCCATTGCGCCGACGCAAGCAGTGCGTTTGGCCCGGCGGGTTACGCCTTCGGCTAACCCGCCCTACGGCCGGGTTCCGCTAAGCCTCACCGAACTCACCTTCGGCACCGGCATCTCCCGCCCAGTCGACCGGAAACACCCCGAGCCGGACGTCGCGGTGAAACGACGAATATGGCCAATCCTGCACCCGGCCGACGAGGCCGTGCTTCACCGGATTGATCATGCAGTAGTCGACGTGCCGCGCGTAGTCGGCCTCGTCGCGGATCAGGTGCTCCCAGAACCGGCGCTGCCAGATGCCCCGCTCGCGGCGCCTTGCGCGGACTCTGCTCAGTCGTTCTTGCTTTGGTAGCCCCTTGGCGAAATGCGTCTTGATCAGCCGCCAGCGGGTGGAAAAATCGGCGTCCTCGGCGGCAAGGTCCAGACGGCGTGAAGATGGTCAGGAAGCACCACAACGGCATCGATCTCGAATGGAAGCCCCTGCCGCGTGCGCGCAACCGCGTCGCGCAGGATCGCGATGTGATCGACCAGCAGGGTATTGCGGCGTTCGAGCAGATTGTCGGTGAAGAACCAGCACCCGCCCGGGACGAAAGCGCGACGGTAGTTTGGCATGGCGCATGATAGCAGGATTGGCGCCAGCGTGCCTGGTCGGCGGGTTACGCCTTCGGCTAACTCGCCCTACAAGCTTGCCTCGAACAACCATCGGCCATCCGGCCCGTCCGCATTAACACCGCCTCAACCATGCCTCGCGACCGGACGCCGTCCGACCCCGCCGTCAATTGTTCTGACAGCCCGCGGCCCGCATCATCGCGATGAAGCGATCCCGCTTCCAACAAACAACAAGGATCACCGATGCGGCCCCAAACCTCTGTGGCGCTCGCCATGCTGGCCTACGTCGGCCCCGCCGCCGCGCATGATGCGCCGCACGGCTACCCGGCGGTGCCGCTGCTCTCCACCGGCACGACGATCCTCGGCGAAACCATCCGCTACCCGGCCGGCGACGCCCATGTCACCGCCGCCATCGTCACCCTGGCGGCTGGCGAACGCACCATACTGCACAAGCATGAGGTGCCGCTGTTCGCCTACATTCTGGAGGGCGAACTGACCGTCGACTACGGCGCCCACGGCACACGGATCTATCGCACCGGCGATTCGCTGATCGAGGCGATGGGCGTCGCGCATTTCGGCCACAACACCGGCGCCGTGCCGATGCGCCTGCTCGGCGTCTATATGGGGGCGACCGGGATCAAGGACGTCACGCCGGTCAATTAGTGCGTTTGGCACGGCGGGTTACGCCTTCGGCTAACCCGCCCTACGGGCTACGAGCTGCGCGATCGACCGGCCGGTCGACAGCTGCAGCGGGCCGCCGGCGGCGTCGATCGCTCGTTGCCAAGCTGCGATGCTGGCGAGATGCCGATCCGACAGGACAAATAATTCCATCGACCCGGCTCGCCCCCTACACGTACTTGAACTTCGACGCTAGATTTATGGTCTTGCCGTCGGGGTTGGTGAGGCTGACGTCGACCGTGCCGCTGCCGTCCGGCAGGATGCCAGCGATCGATTGGCCGTCGTCGGCGACGATGGGATTGACCAGCGGCTGGCCGGCGAATTTGATCGCCGCACCCTTGGAGAAGCCGCTGCCGCTGATCAGGACGGCATCACCCTTCTTGCCTTCACCCGGCGTCAGCCCGGTCGCCGCCAACACCTTCTCCTGGCCCTCGTTCGGCACCCGTACCACCAGCGCCGCCACCTCGTAGAGAAAGTTGAAGAATCGACGTTCCTGCGTGCCAAAGATGAAGGCTATCGCATACACCACCGGCTCGCTCGGCGAGGCGTTCGGGTTGATGGCCAAGAGCAGCGTCAGCGCGACCAGACCGGTGAGCGCGCCGCTGATCGGCCGCCCGAAATGCCACAGCGCGAAGCCGTCGTCCCACTGGCCGCTGGATACGCTATTGTCGTACACGCCTTTGAGGCTGATCACGATGCCGCCGAGCGCTCCGAACCACATTGCCGGCATGGCAAACGTGATGTTGAGCACTCTGCCCGTACCCAGATCGAACCATTTCGGGTACCAGAAATACGCGACGCCGAGCGCGAGCAGCAGCACGACGACGATCAGATCGTAGGCGAAGACGCTGTTGCGGCAACGATCCGTTCCGTGCCCGGTGGCCGGCGCATTCGACGCGGACGCAGAACTATCAATATTACTGTCAATGTCTGGAGGCGCCATGCTTCCTCCCGCAAAATCATAAGTTGCAACCAATGACAGGATTGCACGCTTAACGAGAAGTAAAGTCAAGGCCGTCGAGAGGTAGGCGTTCAGAATTTTCAGTGAGACCCCATGTCGCTTCGCTCATGCGGGCTACGTCACCATGTCACTACGTCTTCCCGAACATCGTCTCGAACAGTTCCTTGGCGCGCTGCTGGCCTTCGTCGGTGAAGATGACGGACTTGACCTTGCCGCGCGGGATCTCGATCAGGCCCTTCGCTTGCAGCCGATCGAGCGCGTCCCAGTCGTGGCCTTTCCAGGCGCGGGTGCCGTCGTGCAAGGTGAGATACAGCAGCGCCAGCGTGGCGTCGTCGATCTTGTCGCGGTCGATGTCCATCGCCCTCTCCGTTCAAGCGGCAACCATCTTAGCCAGCAGGCACGTCGGCACAACGAAGCTTAACCATTCATCAACGATAACATCGTGCGGCGCAAAGCCAAGCAGTTGACATTGCATCTAACACGTCATCAGCAAGCGACGGAGTGAGACGATGAGTGAAGCGACATTGATACTTCCGAACATGCGCGGCGCGCTGTGCGACGGTCGACGGTCGACGGTCGACGGTCGACGGTCGACGGCAACGTGCACACACCATTCCAGCTTCGCAACCGCAGCAGCCGGCCGATACCCCGGCCGGCCGTCGCGAACTCGGCGCCGACGCGCGATGATAGCGACGCGGAGAACACGGCGCAGGGGTACGACGAGTGATTCAGTGATCAGGATACGGGCTTGCCGCCGCGAAGCAGAGCTCACGGGTTCGCCGCTGCGCGGCGCTCCGGAATGACCGACGAGAGGACGCATCTGAAGCGCCGGTAGCCTCGATGCAGCAAAGCGAAATCGAGGGTCGAGACCAATGCGCCGGACGTCGGGCACCCGGCTTCGCCGCGAACCCGCCCTACGGTCGTCATCCGAGCATCTTTCTGACTTGTTATTCCCGACGCTTCACGGCTTGCGGAACATCTCGGTAGCCCGGCGGACCGCCTCCGCGATGAGCGCACGGCCCTGGTCGAGCTCCGTGGCGGTCTTGGCGGCTTGTGCGGGAGAGACCAGCTTGCCCTCTGCGCAATCGAGCACCCGGCCACCCGTCGCCGCGGCGTAGGCGGCAGCGGCCAGATAGGCGGACACCCCGGCGTCGATGTCCCCGCCCCAGCGAAACACGATCGCGTATCGCCAAGGCCGCCCGAACGAAACGTCCGGCGTCTCCGATATCACCGTCTTGGCGTCGCGATGATCGCATTCGAATGCCGATGACCGGTCGTGAAGCGTCACCGGCAACGCACCGTGAATTGTCCCTAGAGGCATTGCGGCCGACAGCCGGAGCGGGAAACCTTCGGAGTCGATGGCGCTCTGCCACTCCGACATCGAGCTCAGCTTCCGATCCGACAGCACATAAATTTCCATCGACATGTCAATTCCTCTCAATCACTGCGCGCGACGACGCACGCGACCTGAAAATGGTTAGGATGAGTTGCTTTCGCGAAATGCCGCGAACGATATTCAGTTCGAAGACGGGCGTATCCGGAGCAGCTCGTGTTTTGGTGCGAAGTTCCTCTGCCCGGGCGCGCGAAATCGTCTGAGCACCGGTTTTGACATCGTAAATGGCAATGATGTCACCTTGGATATTGCGGAGCGTTGCATCGGTCCTGATCGTGCCGGCGAGCCCGTAATAAGGATCAACGGTATCGAGACTAAAGCTCCGTTCGATATCGCCCACGCCAGGAAGCCCCTCGAGCCACACCGCGGTCGCGAACGCCGTATGCACCGCGGTCCCGTACATCGCGGGCGACATCGTTGGCAGATATTCCACCATGTTCATGACGCGTACCAGTGTATCACTCAGCGCCAACGATGTTTCATCGATTTCCTGGATGCCCGTAAAGAAACCCGAAGAGGTCGATACCTGGACACCTCCCTGCAGGGTCCATCTTCCCACCTCATCTCGAGGCTGATCTTCTCTGAAGCCAGCTTTGAGCTGCAATCGAGTGTATCGGCGCTCTGTTAGTTCAGCTTTGATCGCAGCAAGCTCGCTTCTCCACCGCCGCAAGTTCCGGCGTTCCAAGGATAGCCACATCATCTGAACCCTCCATCACCGGGCTCAACATTATAGGCTTTAATTCCTTATCTGAAGACGGGGGCCATGTAGACTTTCTTCCTAGGCAATCGAGCGGGTCAGCGAAGCGTATCCGCCTCTCCGCAAACGCCGCCCGGCGGGTTACGCCTTCGGCTAACCCGCCCTACGCTCTGCGCTCGCGGCGCGAGGGACCGACATCGCGCTTAACGTTTCGTTAGGCATAATCCGCTGTTGCCGCGAACCAGACAATTGACATCGCATTTATCACGTCATCAGCAAGCGACGGAGTGAGACGATGAGTGAAGCGACGTTGATACTTCCGAACATGCGCGGCGGCTGCGCAACGGTCGACGGCAAGGTGCACACGCTGTTCCAGCTCTCCAGCCGCAGCAGCCGCAAGATGGCGCGGCCGGATACGACGCGGTCTTCGGCGACGCGCGACGACAGCGCAGTGCCTGCGACGACAAAGTGCGCCGGCGATTAGTTGATGATCAGCTCCCCTCTCGTCATTCCGGGGCGCTCACAAAGTGAGCGAACCCGGAATGACGAACGCGGGGGTGGTGTGCACGTAGCCTCGATGAAGCGTAGCGCAATCGAGGGGCGGTCTCCGCCATCGCTCACGGTTCTAGGCAGCCGCTGGCGCGGCCCCGGATTACGCTGGGCGCAGCGAACTACACGCCCACCCGTTCCTTCACCCGCGCGCCCGACGCGATGGTCGGCGGGGCGGCGTTTAGTTTTTCGATGGCGAAGCCGGCGGCTTGTTTGTAGCCGGCCATGAAGGCGGCGCGCTCGGCGGCGGGGATAACGTCGTCGATATTGTCGAAGGTGCCGCCGCAGCGCTCGTCAACGAGGTTGAGCAGGCCGAACGGGCCGGCGCCGCGGTTGCGCAAAATCAGCTGCGAGATCGGGCCGCACAGCTTGGCGTCGAATGCCGCAAGCGCTTCCTGCGTTGCACCGTGCACGACCATCGCGGCGCCGAGTTCGCGCGCGTCGACGATCGCCTGCGTGCCACCGTTCGAGCCGGTCGGGTACATCGCATGCGCGGCGTCGCCGATCAGCAGCACCGGGCCGTCGCGCCAGGTCTCGACCGGATCGCGATCGATCATCGGGTTTTCGTAAGCGGAGTCGGCGCTGCGGATCAGCGCCGGCATGTCGAGCCAGTCATAGACCCAGCCGTCGAAATGATGCGCGAACTCGCTGGTCGGCACCTGCCGGAACCAGCCCTGCTGCTTCCAGCCCTCGGTGTTGTCGAGCGTGACCTCGGCGATCCAGTTGAGCATCGACAGCCCGGTCTGCGGATCCGGATGCGAGATCGGATAGATCACCACGCGATGCTTGTGGGTGCCGAGCCCGACGAACGAGGCGCCGGTGCGGGTCGGCTTGCCCCAGGTGGTGCCGCGCCACATCACCGCGCCGCCCCAATGGATCGGCGGCTGGTTCGGATGCATCTGGGCGCGGATCGCCGAGTGGATGCCGTCGGCGCCGATCAACAGCGCGCCCGCGACCTCCGAGCTGCCGCCCTCGGCATGCTCGATCGTGGCAACCACGCCGTCCGCAGTCTTGCGATAGCCGCTGACGCGGCGGCCGAGTTGCACCGCATCAGCGCCGAGCCGTTCCACCACCTTGTCGTGCAGCAGCATGTGGAAGCGGCCGCGATGCACCGCGTATTGCGGCCAGTTATAGCCGGCCGGCGTGCCGCGCGGCTCCGCATAGATGTCGTTGCCATTGAGGCCGACCAGCGCCCATTCCCTGGCTGGCAGGCCGACGCTGTCGAGATCGGCCGCGGTGATGCCGAGGTCGTAGAGCTCGCGCACCGCGTTGGGCTGCAGATTGATGCCGACGCCGAGCGGCCGCATCTCGCGCGCCGCTTCGTAGACGACGCATGGCACGCCGATCTGATGCAGCGTCAGCGCCGTCGCCAGTCCGCCGATGCCGCCGCCGGCAATGATCACCTTGTCGCTCATGAACGTCCCGCCCTGATCGTGATTGCGATTGCTGTAGCCAGCTACGGCCGATCAGGCAACCGCGTGATGTCCAGCGGAAACCCGACTTGACGAGCGAAACATAACAGGAACGCCCCAGTACGGGCGACAGGCGCCGACCGAACTACTTCAACCCGATCGCCAGACCGCTGAGATCGAGGTCGGCGATTAAGCCGACTTGTCGGCCGGAGAGTTCGAGCACCGCGCCCTTCTCGTTGCGCAGCACGATGGCGCGTGCGCCGACACCGATCGCAGCCCCCGCGCCCGCGGCGCCGTAGATGCCGGCGACGTCGCGCGGCGAGCGGATGTTACTGACGCGGCCGGTCAGATCGGCCTTCGAGCCGCCGAACACCAGGCCGTAGGACAGCCCGCCGATCGACAGCGGATAGCGCCGCCCCTGGAACGTCAGCGTTCCCGAGCCGCCGGAGCCGCCGATCACCCAGCCGCCCTTGAAGATGCTGAGCGCGACACGTCCCTCGTCTGCGTGAGCCGACGCCCCCATCCCGACGACACCGATCAGTCCGGCAACAACTATTGCAAGCAATCCACGCATCCTGCTCCCCTTTGGCGATTGCGCCCCTTACGGGCTTCATCTTTCCGGTTTAGCACTGCGCTCGCGATTCGCCCGCCATCAGGCGAAGCAGTAAGGCGCTCGCATCGAACGAGGCGAGCCATCGCTGAACCTGAGCCGCAATGGCACCGACAACGAAGCGCCAACGTCTACGGTTTCACGACCCCAAGGAGAATCGAATGGTTGCCACCCGCCGATCCGCTGTCTGCTTGCTTGTCGGCAGCCTCATGAGTCTCGTCGTCGTGGCGCCCGCCGTCGCCGAAACAGCCGACTCCTCGGGCGCTCTCACCGCCAAGCTCAATGCCTATATCGGCTGCCTCAATCGGCTGTCGGGCCGCGCGTTCGACGCCCGCGATCGCTACTTCTCCTGGGCACCCAAAGCAGGCCCGACCGGCAAGGAGCGGATCATCTACGGCACCTACACGATCTACGACACCAAGGACTGCCGCGCCTCGGTCGAAAAGGCCAACGCGATCGAGCCGCACGAGCCCGACCTCGAAGCGGCCGCCTCGGCATATGTCGACGCGGTCGGCAAGCTCGAGCCGCTCCTCAAGGAGACAGACGACTACTACACGCAGGAGAACTACAAGGACGACAAGATGGCGAAGGGCAAGGCCCTGCACCCACGCTTGGTCGCCACCTGGGATGCCTTCGCGGATGCCGATCGCAAATTGCGGAGCGGCGTCGAAACCATCAAGGACCGTCAATCCACCGAGAAGCTCGCTGCCATCGAACGCAGCGAAGGCCGCAAGGCGCGCTACCAGATCGAAGCGACGATGATCGACGCCAAGCGTGTCGTCCGCCTCGTCAACGCCGATAAGCCGGATCTCGCGGCGCTGACCGCGGCCGTTAGCGCCTACGAACAGACCGTCGCCGCGAACGAGGCTTTCACCGAAGGCGAGCCGAACATGAAGATCGGGTCGATGTTCATGTCCAACGCCAAATCACTTCTCGTCACCGCCAAGCAGCTGATGCGCCGCCTGCGCGACAAGACACCCTATTCGAGCGGCGACAAGATGATGCTGGGCAACGCCGGCTCGGGATGGATGGTGCAAGGCTCGCCGCCCCGCTTGCTGCGCGACTACAATCAGCTGGTCGATTCCTACAATCGCGGGCCCGGCATCTAGCAGGCTGATCACCGGCGCGCGTCACCAGCATGGTGGCGACGCTGCCGGATCCGGCCAGGCTGAGCGAGACCGAAGGCGATGCGCCGGGAGCGGAGTCGGGCGTCGGCGTCCTTGATGCAGGTCAAAGCCGCAGCCCCGCTCGCGGTCATTTACTTGCGGACAAAGGCCGATCAACCATGGGTAAAACCCGCTCCCCGACGCACGTCCAGCTTTCGGCGGCCTGTGATTGGCGGTAGGTTCGACGGGTCATCAGGTCGGGGATCAGCGGTGCTGCGCAAAGCTTTCATGAAAGTGTTTTCGGCCCATCCGGTCGAGACCATCGCCGCGTGCACCGGTCTGTTCATGATCCTGCTCGGCGTCGCGCTCGGCACGCAATCGGGCTGGATCTGGTTCTGGGGCCAGATCTCGGCGATCTGCGGCGCCAGCCTCGCGACGCTCGCAGTGGTGTGGACGGTCCGTCAGCGCGCCGCCGAGGCGCGCACCGCCGCCCACCTCAACGTGCTGGCGCGCCAGCTCGAGACCTCGATCAGCCAGATCCACAAATCGATCAAAGGCGGCCGCGACGAGTCGCTGCCCTCGGCCGTGTATCTGGCGCAGATCGAGCAGTGCATCGACAATCTGATCGGCGTCACCCACGAGATCGGCGAGATCACCGGCCGGCAGCTGCCGTTCGACGTGATCGAGATGCTGACGGCGCGCGACACGCTGCAGATCGAGGCGCGGATCACCGATACAACGGCGCCGGAGCGCAAGCTCGCGACCGAGACCGAGAATTGCCCGGCCTGCAAGAAGGCGGTGGAATTTCAGATCGGCAGCCTGCCCGGCGACAGCGCCAAGCCGACCTGCCCGCATTGCGGCCAGCGCTTCCACGCCCACCGCTCCACCTCCGGCAACATCTTCCTGCGGATGCCGGGGGCTTCGCAGTTCACCCGGGCGGTGTCGGTCAATTGCCCGGTCTGCGCCAGCAAGATCCCGGCGAATATCGACCAGGGCAAGCAGCATGCGGAGACGCGGTTCTGCTTCTCCTGCGGCGCCAAGGTCAGCATCGATCCGCAGGCGCAGCAATGCACGCTGGTCGGCAAGCAGGACCGCCTGCCCGGCGCCGTCAACAGCGCCGGCACGCTGGTGTGCGAGAAATGCGGCGACCCCGCCCAGGTGCTGACCTCGAACAGCGCCGGCACCTACGGCATCTGCCGTAAGGACGACGGCCTGGTGTTCCTCGCCGCGAACTCCGCCGCGCCGCCGCGAAGCGACGCCGCGGAGTAACAACCCGCGGCCGCGTCCTGACGGCGCGGCCTGGAGCTCTCCTTCGCGCTCCCCGCCTCCGCGCTCCGCGGAACGCCGGCCAGTTTCGATTTGACAGACACGCTGCGCTTGATCACGCTTGCAGTTGCTTCGCAATTTCTCTTGCACTGCAGCAGATCACCACATGAGCAATGCTCCGCATTTCGATATCGACGTCGCCGCGTTCTGGGCCGATCCTTATCCCGCACTCGCGAAGATGCGCGCGGAAGCGCCGATCGCTTTCGTGCCGCAGCTCGGCTCGGTGGTGCTGACGCGGCGCGACGACATCTTCATCACCGAGAAGCGCATCGACGTGTTCTCGTCGCATCAGCCTGCCGGGCTGATGAACAAGCTGATGGGCCACAACATGATGCGCAAGGATGGCGACGCGCATCTGGCCGAGCGCACCGCGATGTTTCCCGCAGTATCGCCGCGCACCGTCAAGGACACCTGGCGCACCCAGTTTCAAGCCCACGCCGATCGCATCCTCGATGAGCTGGCGCCGCAAGGCCACGCCGATCTGGTCAAGGCGTTCGCGCTGCCGCTATCGGGCGAGTGCCTGAAGGCGATCACCGGGCTCACCAATATCAAGTATCACGAGATGGATGCGTGGTCGCAGGCGATGATCGACGGCATCGCCAACTACACCGGCGACGCCGCGGTCGAGGCGCGCTGCCACGCGGCGACGGCCGGCATCGACGCGGCGATCGACGACATGGTCCCGGTGCTGCGCGCCCATCCCGACACGTCGATCCTCAGCGTCTTGCTCGGCGCCGGCATGGCGATGGACAGCATCCGCGCCAACATCAAGCTGGCGATCTCCGGCGGCCAGAACGAGCCGCGCGACGCGATCGCGGGCTGCATCTGGGCGCTGCTGACGCATCCGGCCGAATACGCCAAGGTGGTCGCCGGGCAAGCGAGCTGGCTCGACGTGTTCGAGGAGTACGCCCGCTGGATCGCGCCGATCGGGATGTCGCCGCGCCGCGTGGCAAAGCCGTTCCATCACCGGGGCGTCGATTTCGAACCGGAGGACCGCGTGTTCTTCATGTTCGGCTCGGCCAATCGCGACGAGGCCTGCTTCAGCGATCCCGACGTGTTCGATGTCAGCCGCGATCACGCCAAGAGCATCGCGTTCGGCGCCGGGCCTCATTATTGCGCCGGCGCGTTCGCGTCGCGCGCGATGGTGGCCGATGTCGCGCTGCCGAGCGTGTTCGCGCGGCTTAAGGACCTGCGGCTCGATGCGCGCGAGCCGGTGCGGATCGGCGGCTGGGCGTTCCGCGGCCTGCTCAACCTGCCGGTCGCTTGGGAAAACGCGGCACCGAATTGAAGCCGTCACGTCGTCTCTGCTAAGGGAGAGACGTTTTGGAATCGTTTGGGGGCGCGCGTGGCCGAAGCTGAATCCACCCGCCGCGGACGTCCGGGGCCGCAAGGGCCACGGGGACGTCCCGGCGAACCAGGTCGACCGGGACCGCAGGGGCATCCGGGACGGCCGGGGCCGGAAGGCCCGCGCGGCAAGCCCGGCCCGATCGGCAAACCCGGCCCGCAGGGCAAGGCCGGCCCGCAAGGCAAGCCCGGCATCGACGGCAAGCCGGGGCCGCAAGGGCCCCACGGCAAGCCCGGCCCTGACGGCAAGCCAGGTCCGGTCGGTCCCGAGGGCAAGGCCGGCCCGCAGGGTCCCCGCGGCGAGCAGGGCCTGCGCGGCGAGCAAGGCCCACGTGGCGAGGCAGGCCCGCCCGGCGCACTGCCCTCGATCGAGCAGGTAATGCCGTGGCTGCACCTGCTGTTCGACGCCTATGAGGACTACAAGGCGAAGCGCGAGCAGGATGCGCGCGACCGCGCCGAGCGCGAGGCCGAGGAGGCGCGCGAAGCCGCAGAGCATGCCGCTGCGGAGCGCGAGATGGCCGAAGCGCTGGCGCAGGAGGATCCTGTCCCGGACGACGAGACCGACGACGCCAAGGATCGTGACAAGAAGCACAAGAAAAAGCGGCACAAGCAGAAAGACTGAGCGCGGCGCCGCCCGGCCTGAGCGGCCAAATCCCGATGCCGCGCAGATAGAAACGCCGGGCACGCAGCCTTGCGCCCGGCGTCGACGTCATTAGCTGACCAGTCGCAGGCTGCGACGCGGAGAGGCTGATGTCGACGATGTGGTACTACACTGTGCTGATCTTCGAATCCGTGCTCGGCGTGTTCGGGCTGCGGCTCTACGAGGAGCCGCCCTACAAGGTGCTGGCACGCCCAGCCGACGCCATCGAGATCCGCAGCTATGGCCCGCGACTCGCCGCCGAGGTCGCTCTGGATCGCGAGAGCGGCGCCGACGGACGCGCCTTCTCGCTGCTGTTCAACTACATCGCCGGCGCCAATCGCGGCGCGCAGCGTATCGCCATGACGACGCCGGTCGACGTCACCCGCCCCGAGAAGATCGCCATGACCACGCCGGTCGAGACCGAGCGCAAGGACGGTGCGATCCGGATGCGGTTCTTCCTGCCGACGCAGTTCAGCGCCGACACCGCCCCTGCCCCCGCCGATCCGCGCGTCAAGATCGTCACCGTGCCGGAGCAGACGATCGCGACGCTGCGTTTCACCTGGACCGGCCGCGATCTGCCGGCACGGCAGCAGCAGCTCGTCGCCGCACTCGGCACGACGAAATGGCAGCCGACCGGCGAGCCGTTCGGGCTGTTCTACGACGCGCCCTTCACCATCCCGTTCCTGCGCCGCAACGAGGCCGCGGTTCTGGTCGTGCCGCGCTGAACCGCGGAACAGCGACGGCACGCCGACGTTGAACAAGCCTATTCACGAGGGCATGAGGCAATGATGAGCGACGTCACCTACAAGATCGTCGAACACGACGGCGGCTGGGCCTATCAGGTCGACGGCAGCTTTTCCGAGACCTTCCCGAGCCACGAGGCTGCGCTGACCGCAGCCAAGCGCGCGGCGGCCGAGCAGCGTGCGCCGGGCTCGACCGAAGCGATCCAATACGAAGATCCGTCCGGCCGCTGGCACGAAGAAACCGCCCCCGGCAACGACCGCCCCAACACCACGGTGGTCGACAAGGGCTGAGTGACGCACGAAGCTCGCTGAGCGCTTAAAGTGAGTATCCTCACAAATTCGGTGAGCGTCCTCACAAATTCCGTCATGGCCGGGCTTGTCCCGGCCATCCACGTCTTCAGGCGTTTCCGTCAGCAAGGCGTGGATGCCCGGCACGAGGCCGGGCATGACGGGTGGAAATGAAACTGCCCGATTTCAAAGGGCGTATTTCCGATCAGACTGTGATGCGCGCGCGTTGATGGACTGGGCTCGCGAAGCTAACTACACCAACCCGAGATCGACCGGCTTCGTCCCCGCAAACACTCTTCCAACGGCGGCGGCGTCGAGGCCGTACATGCGCTGGATCAGGCCGGCGAACAGCGCGCGATAGTCGGTGAGCACCGGGTAGTCGCGGTTCTGAAACAGCCGCGCCTGCTCGACCTTGACCTGATCGCCGACGATCCGTCCGCCGTTCAGGCCGCCGCCCAGCACCCAATACACGCTGCCGTGGCCATGGTCTGTGCCGCGATCGCCGTTCTCGCGAAAGGTGCGGCCGAATTCGGAAATCACCACCACCACGGTGTCGCGCCACGCGCCGGGCCCGATCTCTTCGCAGAATCCGCTGAGGCCGCGTCCGAGTTCGCCAAGCCGATCGGCCAGATAGCCGGTCGCTGCTCCCTGGTTCACATGCGTGTCCCAGCCGCCGACATCGACGAAGCCGAGATTGAACTGCTCCCGCATCAGCCGGCCGATGCGGCGCGCCGACAGTTCGAAGCCGCGCGGCGATACTGCGCCGCGATTGGCTGCCGTCATCTCGTCGGAGATCGACTTCACCACCTCGTCGCGCACACGAAATCCTTCGGAAACAGCCGAGGCCAGCTTGGTCCTGGCGTACATCTCCTTGATCAGCTGCGCCTGTCGATCGTCGACGCCCGGCTTGCCGATAGTGTTGAGGGCGATGTTGGGGATCTCGGCCTTGCCGCGGAAAATCAGCGGCAACTGATCGGTGAAGGCGATCGGCCGCACGCGCGTCAGTTCCGCGGCGAGCCGGCTCATGAAGCCGGAACGATAATCGCGTGTGCCGCCCGTCGCCTGACCGAGCTCGATCGTGTCCTGGGTCTCGAAATGACTGCGGGTGACATCGTCGCTGGTGCCGGCAAACGGCACGAAGGCGATCTCGCGCTTCGCCCACAGCGGCGCAAGGCTGTCGCGCAGCGCCGGATGCAGGCCCCAATCGGCGTCGAGCGCCACCGCGGCGTTCGGATTGCCGACGTCGGGCTTTGCGATCGCCAGCGTCGGCCGGGATTCGTAGTAGAACGATGACGACACCGGCACGACGACATTCGCCGCATCGTAGGCGCCGCGCAAGAACACCACGAGCAGCCTGGCGTCGGTTGCCGGCGCGGCCCAGACGCGGCCGGCGACCGTCATCGGCGCCAGCGCCGCGAAAGCCTTGAGCAGATCACGACGGTTCATGGGGCGCCTCCGCACGCAGCCGGTACATGAATTCGGGTGAGGACAGAAACAGCGTGTTCCAGTCCTGCGGCGAGATCGCCTTGTCCAACGCCGTGCGTGTGGTCGCGCTGAGCGTCTGCCGCAGGCCGCCAAAGTAGAGCGCGTTCTGCACCAGCGGAAACGCCGGGCGATCCTTCGCGTCCGGGCCTTCGGGCTTGAACAGGCCGGCCGATCCCGAGCCGATCTGCCGCGCGATCTCGAAGCGCAGCATCATCTGCCCCGGTCCGCTCCAGGACTCGCTGGTCAGCGCATAGCCGTCCGGAGTCTGGCGGTTGTACAGCCCCTCGCCGAGCCGATTGAGCCAGTTCTGGATCGGCGCGGTGTTGGCGATCACCTTGTCGTCGTAGGCGAGCCGGACGGCGGAGTAGACGTAGCTCACCGGATCCTTGAAGCGCTCGCTGGATTTAAGCGCGGCTTCGAACTCGGGTGACTGGATCATTGCACTCAGCACGGCTGCGATGTCGCCGTCCGATGCGGTGAAGGCCTTGGCCATCCGGGCGATCAAGGCCGGCGGCGGATTGTCCGAGACGAAGTACACCGCGATCTTGCGCGAGATGAACTGCGCCGTGGCCGGATGATGCACGATCAGATCGAGCGCCTCCTCGACCTCGGCATAGCCACGCCCCTGAATGAGATGGCCGAGAAACGTCTTGTCGCTCATGTCGTGGCGGGCCGGATTGAACTCGAAGGCGCTGTGGCGGACCAGCAGCGGCCGCAGCTCCGGCTTCAGCTTCGGATCGTCCGGCTTCAGGTCGATGCCGACCCCGGTGAAGATCTTCGCCAGCGCCTCGACGTCGGCCTGGGTGTAGCCGCTGCCGACGCCCATGGTGTGCAGCTCCATGATCTCGCGCGCGTAGTTCTCGTTGACGCGGCCGGCGGCGTTGCCGGAGTTATCGAGATAGCGCAGCATCGCCGGATGCCGCAACGTCGCGCGCAGCAGCGCGCCGAACTTGCCGAGCGCGTGGGGCCGGATCGCGCGATCCTCGTAGTCGCCGACCAGCAGCCGCAGATCGGCCTTGCCCTGATGCACGTTGAAGTGATTGAGCCAGAACCAGCTCATCCGTTCGCGCAGCTGATCCGGCGTATACAGTGACCGCAGAATCGAGCGCGCGGCCGCCTGCTTGGCGCGGTCGGTCATCATCTGCTGCTGCGCCTGCTTGGCGGCCTTGCGCTGGTCCTCGTCGGCAATCTGGTTGGCTTCTTTAGCCTGCTCCTGCAGCGCCAGCAGGGTGGCGGGCGTGACACCGCGCGCGTCCGGCATGGCGTCGATCTGCACGCTGACGGGCCCGGGGAGCGCCGCCTCGGCAGGCGGATGCAGCTGCTGCTGCAGCCAGACGGCCACGCCGACGCCGCGAACCCGCTCGGCCGTCGAGGCGTTGACACCCCAGCTCAGCCGATCGATCAGCGCGAGGTCATGCGCCGACAGCTCGGCCGCGCGAGAACCCGTGTTGCCGAAAGTTGCCATCACGGCGACGATGGCCGCTACCGCGGCGAACTTCTTCGCGTTTCGCGTCTTGAACATCATGGCTTCGCCGTTCATCCTCGGATGGAGACCGGGTCAATCTGACGCAGGATGATACGAGGCGGAACGCTGAACCGCCGGTGAATGGAGGATGGCAGGGTCGTGGCGGAAGCAGTCGTGGCGCAAACAGGGTCACTGCATCGCGCGGTGATGCGATGGGTTCTGGCGGCCTTCTTCGCCGCTGCCGGCGTCGCGCATCTCGCAGTCCCGGACAAGCTGCTGGCAATGACGCCGTCCTGGGTGCCGTTCGCTCCCCAGGTGATTTTGCTCACCGGCATTTTCGAATTCGCCGCAGCGCTGGCGCTGGTGACACGGCCGCTGCGCTGGTGGGCCGGCGTGGCGTTGGCGCTGTACTCGCTGTGCGTCTGGCCGGCGAATATCAACCACGCGCTCGGCGGCATCGACATTGCCGGCATGCCGAACAGCTGGTGGTATCACGGGCCAAGATTAGCCGCACAACCGCTGATCATCTGGGCGTCGCTCTATGCCGCCCGCGTAATCGATTGGCCATTCGGCCGGCGCAGTCGCTGACGATTTGCGCGCGATCTATCCCGCGGCCTGAAAGAATCGAGACGCCGGCCGCCATCATCGCGGCCGGCGGCTTCCGGTTACAACGCCGGTGACCACGCTTCCGGAACCAGATCGTAGCCGTCGCCCCGCCGTGTGACATACGAGAAGCCCGGAAAGTGTACGTGCATTCCGGCAATCAGCATCCGATCGGTGGTCGCCATATCGAACAGCCGGCGGCGCATCGCGACCGCAGCGGCGGGATCGCTGTCGAAGTCGAGCGTGACCTCGGGCCGACGGACCTGGATCTCGGGAACGTGCACCGTGTCTCCCCATACCAGCACCGACTCCGCGCCGTCCGCGATGAGATAAGCCGTGTGGCCCGGGGTGTGGCCGGGGATCGGAACCGCCGTCACACCGGGAAACACTTCGCCGTCGCGGATCGGACGTAGCTGACCTCGATACGGCGCGAGCTGCTTGCGCGAGGCTTCGTAGTAGCGCACGCGTTTGCGTTCCGGCGCCACGCTCATCGCAGCGTCGTCGGTCCAGTGATTGACCTCGTCCTCGTGGATCAGAAGCTCGGCGTTCGGGTAGTTGCGCTCCCCCGACGGGTTGCAGAGCCCGTTGGAGTGATCCGGATGCATGTGCGTCAGGAGCACCGTGTCGACGTCCTCGGGACGCGTGCCTGACGCCCGCATGTTGTCGATCACCTTGCCGAGCGTCGGCCCCATCGTCACGCCGGCGCCGCTCTCGATCAGCGCAACTCGGCCCTTGGCGTGAACCAGGAAGGCGTTGACCGACAGCCGCGGTGGCGTCGGCCTAAAGGTGTCGGCGAGGATCTGATCGATCTCGGGACGCGTGATCGATTGAAATACGCCGACGTCGGCATCGAGATAGCCGTCGCTGAGCGCCGTGACGACAATGTCGCCGATCCGGCGCCGATACACGCCGGGAACTTGCTGAACTGGAACGGGGTTCATCGTGCCTCTCGACTGCATGTCAATTGAGTGCATGAACCGCTTCGCGGCCGTAGCCGAAGCAGCGGATCCGCGCAGTGAAGCCGAATTCGTCCTTCACCAGCCGGTCGACCTTGGCAATGAAGTCCTTCATCACTTCGGGCGGCCGGAAGGTCTCGAGCCGGTACTGCACCTCGATCCAGGCGCTGTGGCCGCGGCCCTGCGGCAGCACCGGGATGAAGATGATGTGGACGTTATCGAGCGAAGCCTTGAGCACGCCGGTGCAGAGTTCGGTGCACGTCGCCGTGAAGCGATCGAGCTTCTCCGCCTCCGGCATGCGCGGGCCCGGAATGTAGACTGAAACGTTGGGCATAGTGTCCTCGCTGCTAATGAAGGCGGATCAATCGACGCGGAGCTCCTGCCCCTTGGTCTCGGGAAGAGCCAGGACCGCCAGCAACACGAGCGCATAGGAGCCCGTGGTGAAGATCCCGATCGCAGTCTCCAGCGCGATTTGCTGACTGAGATAGCCGACCAACGCCGGAAACAGAGCGCCGATCGCCCGGCCGAAATTGTACGAGAACCCCATTCCGGCGCCGCGAACCCGGGCCGGGTACAGCTCGGCGAAGTACGAGCCGAGCCCCGCGAAGGTCCCTGCGTAGCAGAACCCGATCGGAAAGCCGAGCACCAGCATCCAGGCGTCGGAAATCGGGATGAAGGTGTAGAGCACGACCGTGATGATGGCGCCGATCGCGAACAGCGCGAAGGTCAGCCGGCGCCCGATCGCGTCGGTGAGGTAGGCGCCGACGATATAGCCGAAGAACGCCGCGACGATGATCACCGCCAGATAACCGGAGGTGTTGAGCACCGACAGCCCGCGCACCGTTTTCAGATAGGTCGGCAACCAGGTCGCGATCGCGTAGAACCCGCCCTGCACGCCGGTCGCCAGCAGCGCCGTGAAGATCGTGGTGTAGAGGATGCGGCCGGAGAAGATTTCGAGGAGCGACGCCTTCTGCTGCGAAGCGCCGACGTGCTTTGTAAACACCTCCGGCTCTTCCACGTGCTTGCGGATGTAGAACACGAACAGCGCCGGAATGATCGCCACGAAGAACAGCACGCGCCATGCGATCGTCTCCGGCAGCAGATAGAATGTCAGCGCAAAGATCAGCGCCGCGGCGCCCCAGCCGACCGCCCAGGAGCTCTGCACGAAGCCGAGCGCCTTGCCGCGATGTTTGGCCGGCACGATTTCGCTCATCAGCGCGGCGCCGATCGCCCATTCGGCGCCGAAGCCGAGGCCCTGCAGCGCACGAACGATCATCAATTGTTCGGACGAGTTGGTGAAGCCGCTGAGGCAGGTGAAGAAGGTGAACCAGGCGATGGTGATCTGTAGCGTCAGCACGCGGCCATAGCGGTCCGCGAGGATGCCGCCGACCCAGCCGCCGGCCGCCGACACCAGCAGCGCGACCGTGGCGATCATGCCGGCTTCCGCCCGGCTCATTGCCCACAGCGAGATCAGCGTCGGCATCACGAAGCTGTAGAGCTGGACGTCGAGCGCGTCGATTCCGAAGCCGCCGAACGACGCCCAGAACGTGTGCTTCTGCTTTTTCGTCAGGCTGCCGAACCAGCCGGTGGCCGGCGTGGCTGCAGCGGTGATCGTGTCACCCATGGTGTTTCCCTCCCGATCTCATGCGGCGTCGTGGCGGGAAGACCCCGCACACGATCAGCACGAGTTTTGTTTGTTGTTAGTATTTACGGATGAACGGATCGGGCATCTGGAGATCGCTCGAGATCCAGACACTCTTGACTTCGAGATATTCCTTGACGGCCTCGACGCCGCCCTCGCGACCGAGACCGCTGTCCTTGAATCCACCGAACGGGGTGGTGAAGCTGGTCGAACGATAGTTGTTGATCCACACCGTGCCGGCCTTGAGTTTGTCGGCCATGTACATCGTGCGCTTCAGGCTGCGGGTCCAAACGCCGGCGGCGAGCCCGAACCGGATATCGTTGCCGATCCGCACCGCGTCCTCTTCGTCCTTGAAGCGCAGCACCGCGAGCACCGGACCGAACACTTCTTCCTGCGCGATGCGCATGTCGTTGGTGACGTCGACGAAGATGGTCGGCTCGACGATACGGCCGGCGCCGTAGTCCGGCCCGGTCAGGGCGCGGCCGCCGGCGATGCAGCGCGCGCCTTCGCCCTTGGCGACGTCGATATAGTGCATCACCTTGTCGAACTGCGGCTTGGTGGCGACCGGCCCGACTTGCACGCCGGGTGCACGCGGATCGCCGGCCTTGGCCCGCTTGGTGATTTCGAGCAGCTTCGCCACGAAGGCGTCGTGGATGCCGTCCTGCAGCAGCAACCGCGAACCCGCCATGCAGGTCTGACCGCCGGCCGAGAAGATGCCGGTGATCACACCGTTGACCGCCTGGTCGAGGTCGGCGTCGTCGAACACGATGTTCGGCGACTTGCCGCCGAGTTCGAGCGACACCCGCTTGAGGTTTTCCGCCGCGATCCGCGCCACGGCGCGGCCACCCTGGTCGCCGCCGGTGAAGGCGACGCGGGCAACGTCCGGATGCCGGATCAGCGGCTCGCCGGCATCCGCCGCAAAGCCCGTGATGACGTTGAACACGCCCGGCGGAATGCCAGCCTTGGCAACCAGCTTGGCGAGTTCGAACATCGACGCGGAGGTGAATTCGGAGGGCTTGGACACGAAGGTGTTGCCGCCGCACAGCGCCGGCGCCATCTTCCAGGCGGTGAGCAGCAGCGACGAATTCCACGGCGTGATCGACGCGACGACGCCCATCGGCTCGTACTTGGTGTAGTTGAACACCTTGGGCTTGTCGATCGGGATGACGGCGCCCTGAATCTTGTCGGCGAGCCCGGCGTAGTAATAGAAATACTTCGCGACGTAACGGACCTGGCCGGAAACTTCGCTGAGCAGCTTGCCGTTGTCGCGCGCTTCGACTTCAGCGAGAGTCGCGGCGTTTTCGTCGATCAACTGACCAAGCCGGTACAGCAGCATACCGCGGTCCGTCGCCGACATCGTGCCCCACGGCCCGTCGAGCGCCGCCTTGGCGGACTTCACCGCGCGATCGACGTCGGCGGCGTTGGCACGCGGGATTTCCGCCCAGGCCTCGCCCGTAAACGGATCCTCGGTCTCGAACCATTCGTTCGAAGCCGGATCGTGCCAATCGTTATCGATGAAGAGTTGGTATCTATGCATTAGGGTGCTCCTGATGGAGCGAACCTAAAGTCCGTCGTCTGCGGCCTCAATGAACACTGGTACAAGGGCCAGTGACACAATGTAATGGGCTATTCAGCCTCGAGACGCGGCACGTTTCGGCTTCAGCGCCGCCGCGTCGCGCTGGCGCACGTAGGATTCCGATTCCTGTACCAACCAGTCGAGAAATGGTCTGAGCGGCCAGGAGCCGTATTTGTTTTCCGGGCAGACCAGGCAATAATGCTTGTCCCCAGGCACGTCGTGATCGAAAGGAATCACCAACCGGCCAGCCTGCGTGTCCTGCGCCACATACAGCCGCGGCACCAGCGCCACCCCGAGGCCCGAGGCAGCGGCTTCGATCGTCATCGAGAACAGGTCGTACTGCGCGCCTTCCATCGGATTGAGACTGGTGACGCCGAGGTGGTCCCACCACTTCTTCCAGGAGTCGATGCGTCCCCGCTTGTGCAGTAGCGGCAGCGTCTTCAGCTCGGCGAGCGAAAGGGTGCGGCGGCCGCCGATCAGCTTCGGACTGCAGACCGGGACGAGTTCTTCGGCAAAAAGGTCCTTCTTGATCATTCCGGCCCAGCCCGGATGGTCGTAGTGGATCGCCGCGTCAAACGGGCTCTCGGCGAACAGAAACGGCTCCGGCCGCTCGCTCATGTTGATAACGATGCCTGGATTCCTGGCGTGGAAATCCGGCAGACGCGGAATGATCCACTTGTTGGTGAAGGTCGGGATCACCGCCAGTTCGAGGACGCCGCCCTCCGAAGGCCGCGCCAGCAGGTTGAGCGTATCGCGTTCGATCCGGTCGAGATCGCCGACGATCTGCAGCCAGTACTGCTTGCCGGCTTCGGTCAGATGGATGCGGCCCTTGACCCGGTTGAACAACATCAGCCCGAGAAAATCCTCGAGGCGTGCGATCTGGCGGCTGACCGCGCCTTCCGTCATCGCCAGCTCTTCCGCCGCGCGCGAAAAGCTTTCGTGCCGGCCGGCGGCCTCGAAGGTCAGGAGCGCGCTGGTGCTGGGAATCATGCGACGCAAGGTCGGGCCTTTCCATTCGTCATCGGTGCAGCAGCAACCAGCGCTTCAGATTGGTCGGCTGCCTGCGGAATTGGCACCATAAGACCAAATCCCCTCGTGGCGCGATGGCGTGCTGCGAACTTTGGCTCACGCGTCATCAAAGATCAGGCGATGCCGGCAGTTGTGTTGATCACAGCACGACCGGGTCACCGGCACGCCGAGCGCCCGCGTTCAGCTCCGGCCCGCACATGATACGGTTGCAGGTCTCACGCGCAGGTTGCACACTTGGGCCCGAGGAGGCCGACGTGGCTCGCGTATTGCGTATCTCGGCGTTGGTGGGTGCGGTCGCGCTGAGCGGGTGCGTGACCAGCAACACGGTGCGTTCAGGAACGTGGGTAATCGACCAGCGGCCGGACCAGATCACCGGAGCCCCGGTCGGCGGTGCCTACACCATGGTCTGGGGCGCGACAAAATCAGGCGACCCGTCGATCTACTCCGCCAGCCTGCAGCTGACCTGTTTCGAAAACCGGCCGATCGCGAAGCTCGCCTTCCAGTTCCGGATCGGCTCCGATCGCAACACCAGCTTCGGCTATCGCTTCGACGACAAGCCCGGGCACGACGCAGTCGAGTCGCGCGTGCTGTTCGGCAATCGGGTTTTGATCGTCGACGATGATGCCGCGCTGCGGCAGTTCATTGCGGAGCTGCGCGGATCGACCAAGCTGTTCGTCCGGATCCGCGCGCTCAATGCCGGCAACAGCGCGGTCGAATTCAAGGTCGATGGCTCGGAGCCGGCGATCGAAGCGGCTTACGCGGGGTGTCCGCTGCCGCCATTGCCTTCGGGCCGGACGAGTTGAAAGGCGCGCGTCCAGACCGGACGCGCGCCGCAACCGGATCAATCGTGATCGAGTTCGCCGATGTGGTGCTGCTGATACAGTTCCACGCCGATGCGGTTGACCAGCTCGATCTGCGTCTCGAGGAAATCGATGTGATGTTCCTCGTCCTTCATCAGCTGTTCGAACAGGTCACGCGAGACGTAGTCCTTGACGCTGTGGCAGTAGGTCGCCGCTTCCTGATACAGCGAACGGGCGTCGATCTCCGCCTGCAGATCGGAATTCAGCACTTCCTTGACGTTCTGGCCGATCCGCAACGGATCGAGCACCTGCATGTTCGGGAACCCGTCGAGGAAGATGATGCGGTCGGTCAGCTTGTCGGCGTGGACCATTTCCTCGATCGATTCCTTGCGCCAGGTCTTGGCGAGGTCCTTCAACCCCCAATTGTCCAAAAGCCGATAGTGCAACCAATATTGACTGATGGCCGTGAGCTCGCTGCGCAAACCGCGGTTGAGATATTCGATGACCTTCGCGTCGCCCTTCATGACTTCTCCTGTCGCAAACGCGCGTGATCCGGCAACAGGCCGGACGCTCGTTCAGTTTAGAATTGGAATAGTTCTAGATCAGAAGTCGTATGGACCGCAATCCCCGCCCGTACTCGGGCTGGGCGCCAGATTCAGCTTACGAGACGCGAGCTGGAGCGTGACCGGCAGCGCAGCCGGCATCCGACATGATTTTCCGGATCGTATGCATGCAGCGCCCGCACTTCCGGCTGCAGCCGAGGCAACGATGAACCTCGCCGGCGCTACTTGCATTCCCGCCTTCGGGATGCAGGGCGCTACGGACATCGTGGTCGGACAGGACGTTGCAGGAACAGACAATCATGGAAGTACGAAGATCCCAATGACGACGGTACGAGCTTTTCGATAGTGAAGAGATAGGGTGGAAGCAAAAGGAAAACCGGCGTTTTGAAGCTATTCCAAACTCGGCGGCCGGTTTTGATCTCCCGCAATCTCGTCCCACTCGCCGTGCGGCTCGAGCAGAAGCGCTATCGTTAGTTCGCTGCGATGAGCCGGATCGTCGCGGCTGGCGCCGGCATGCCGCGCCCTCTCGGGTGATGGAAAAACCGTTGCCACGAGTTTGCCGCAAGCCGCTGGCCAATCGTGGCAGGTCTGGGCCCACGCATTCACGGATCGTTCAAGAGAAAGATGGATGCTGCAGCCTGCGACACGATCGCACCGGTCCCCGATCGGACCGGGCCAGTAAGAAGGGTTGAATCCATGAGGAAAGCACTGACGGGGCTGGTGGCCGCCACCGCTCTCGGGCTTGCAGCAGTCGGCGCATCGGCGCCGGCCCAGGCGCATGACGGCTTCGGCGCGGGTCTCGCCGCCGGCCTCCTCGGAGGCGCGCTGGTCGGCGGTGCACTGGCCAGCCCGGGCTACGGCTACGGGCCCGGATATTATTATGCGCCGCGCCCGGTTTACACGCCGGCACCTGCCTATGTGGTCGAGCCCGGCCCCTACGGCGACTGCTTCTGGCAGCGCCAGCGATTTTGGGATGGCTATGGCTGGCGAATCCGCCGGGTCCGGGTTTGCGGCTGAGATTGAACCGTCTGACGGCTCTCACGACTACCAACCACCCCCGAGTTTTTCCAAGCTCGGGGGTATCGCTCCGGGTGGCCCGAAAAAAGACCGTTTTTAAGGGACATTGATCCGTAGCTGGATATGCGACGATTGACGGCATTGCATTTTCTTGTTGCTGTCCGGTCGGTTGGGCGACCTTCTGTCAACGCGCCAGTGGCGGCGCCACTCTGGAGAGAGAAATGAAGAAGACTGTTTCGGTCATGGTTGCGGTCGCGACCCTCGCCGGCTCGCTGGTCACCGCGGTCCCGGCGGCCAAGGCCGATGGCGGCCGGATCGCTGCTGGCGTCGCTGGCGGCCTGATCGGTGGCGCCCTGCTCGGCGGCGCGATCGCCGCGAGCCGCCCGGCCTATGCGGCCCCCGCCCCGGTGTATGTCGAAGAGCCGGAATGCCGCGTTGTGCGCCAGCGCTTCTGGGACGACTACCGCGGCATCTGGCGTTCGCGCCCGGTCGAGGTTTGCGATTGATTTGAGCCATCGGCTCGAGCGACTAGCGTTTCAAGAAAGCCCGGCCGAGCGATCGGCCGGGCTTTTGCTGTACGAAGCGGCCTGCTGACGATGCCGCGCTCAGCGCGCCGCCTGGATCGAGCGCAGCACGGTTTCGCTCGGCCAGCAATCCAGCTTCAGCCGCGCCGACTTCTGATAGGCGCCGAGTGCGGCGCGCGTCAGCATTCCGGCCTTGCCGTCGACCTTGTCGTTGTAGAAGCCGAGCCGTGTCAAACCGTGCTGCATCGCCTCGACATCCGCGGTGCGGAGCTGTTTGGTCGCTGTCCACGGCGTCGCGAACGGCTGCGGATTGGTGATGCGATCGGCGAGATGCCCGACGAACAGCACATAGAGATCCGAGAAATTGTACTCCTTGATGACGAAGTAGTTCTTCGTCGTCAGGAACGCCGGACCATAGATCCCTTCGGGCTGCAGCAGCGAAGCGGGCTCGGCGAGTTCCTCGGCGCTGAGCCGCTCGCCCCGCACCGGCGCAAATCCCTCGCGCACCCACTGCCCGATGGGTTTCGAGACCTCGGGGCGACCCTGCGTGCAGTCGGCATTGGCCGGAGCGCTCACTTCGTAGGCCCATCGCACGCCGGGCTTCCAGCCCTTATTGACGAGCTGCTGCGCGGCGGAGGCAAGCGCATCCGGCACAGAGCGCCAGATGTCGATCTTGCCGTCGCCGTCGAAGTCGACACCGTGCTTGTAATACTCGGAGGGCAGGAATTGCGTCAGACCGGTCGCGCCCGCCCATGACGAGCGCATCGCCTCTCGTGGCACAACGCCATCGCTGATGATCTTCATCGCCTCGATCAGTTCGACGCGGTACTGGTCTTTGCGCCGTCCCACATAGGCCTGCGTCGCCATCACCCGCACGGCATCGTAGGGCAGACGATAGCGGCCGTAGTCGGTCTCGCGCCCCCAGATTGCCAGCACCACCGTGGCCGGCACGCCGAAGCGCTGCTCGATCGCCCGCAGGGTCGGTCCATACTGCGACAGCAGCTTGCGACCATGCCCGGCCAGCCCTTCGATCCGGGCTTCCTTCAGATAGTCCGCAGGGACCTGAACGAATTCAGCCTGCGACGGCGCGCCGGTCTTCGGCCGCCCCGGCAGCAGCAGATCGGGCAGCTTGTAGTCCGGCTCAAGCCCCGCCGTGACCGCGTCGAAGGTGGCGCGAGATACGCCGACCTTTTGCGCCTCGGGCCACAACGAGGCAACGAAGCGCGAGAAGCCCGCATCGGCCGCCAGCGCCGCCTTCGGCAATGGCCCCAGACACAACGTCATACAGGCCGCAAGGACGATTGCGACTGCGCGCATCGTCACTGCGCCGAGTGCGCCTTCGCTTCTTCGACCGCCTGATTCGAAATCCGATCGACCCACGCGATCCCAATCGCCGACAGGATGAACACAGTGTGGATAATGGTCTGCCACATCACGCCGGTCTCGGTGTAGCCGGCCCGGCCCGGTGCGCCGAGGCTGCCGGCCTCGATGAAGGTCCTCAGCAGGTGGATCGACGAGATGCCGATGATCGCCATCGCCAGCTTGATCTTCAGCACGCTCGCATTGACGTGGCTGAGCCATTCCGGCTCGTCCGGATGCCCGCGCAGGTTGAGGCGCGACACGAAGGTCTCGTATCCGCCGACGATCACCATCACCAGCAGGTTGGAGATCATCACCACGTCGATCAGTCCCAGCACCGCCAGCATGATCTGCTGCTCGCTGAAATCGAAAGAGTGCTGAAACAGGTGCCAGAGCTCTTTCAAGAACAGAACGACGTAGATGCCCTGGGCGACGATCAGTCCGACATACAATGGCAATTGCAGCCAGCGCGAACCGAAGATCAGCATGGGGATCGGGCGCAGCGCCGAGCCTTTCGGCGGCAGCGGCGTCTCGGGCGTCATCGACATGGGAATTGGCTCCAGGCGGGAAAAATTGGCGACCTCTCAAGTGGGAACTCCGTACGATTCTGTCGAGGCGACGAGCAGCGGCGATTAACCGCATCGGCCGCCACGAATCAGGCGGAAACTACTTGATGGCGACGATGAAGATACGCGGAAACCGTAACAGTACTTTGCCATCCGCCTGTGGCGGATAAGCGGCCGCAATGCGTGCCGTGTAGGCGGCTAAATACGCCTTCCGCTCGGGCAGATCGAGCGGATCGACGAACGGACGCAAACCCGTCCCTTTAACCCATTCGACGACAGCAACCGCGTCATCGAGAACGTGGTTGTAGACGGTGTGCCAGATCTCCAATCGGCTGCACAGCGGCCGCAGGGCGTCGTAGTATACGCCCGGTTTGGGGAGGGAGTCGCGCAGCTCGGCCGCCTTGGACAGCTGATGCCGCCACGGCTCTTGAAACGCGACTTCGCGCATCAAGATGTGGGACGGCTCGTCGAGGTTGTCCGGCATCTGCACGGCGAGCACCCCGCCCGGCCCGAGACCCGAGACCAGCCGCTTGAAATGCTTCAGATGGTCCGGCACCCACTGAAACACCGCATTGGCGAACAGCACGTCGGTACCGGCCGGCGGCGCCCAATGTGCAACATTGGCTTCGATGAACTTGTGCTGCGGCAGCCGCTCACGCGCCTGGCGCAGCATGTCGGCCGAGGTGTCGATGCCGATCACTGCAGCCTCCGGCCAACGCTCGACCAGGAGCTGGGTCGAATTGCCGGGTCCGCAGCCGATATCGGCAACCTTGCGCGGCGCGACAACCGGAACCTGCGCCAGCAGGTCACGCGCCGGCCGGGTGCGCTCGTCCTCGAACTTCAGATATTGCTCGGCACTCCAGTCGGCCATCCATCCACCCATACGCCCCGAGTCGGGCTGGAAAGCTATTGATCCGGCGGGATTTTGCAATATCCCGCAGCTGCCGTCGTCGCTTCCACCTTCTATGCCATGCCGCAAAGGGTCGCGAGCAAGCCGAACTGCCGGCAGGCGAATAGGCGTCCGCTTGAGCGCAACGTAGGTCCGCTCATGACGAACTCATCCGGGCCGTGAGGCTCGGGAGGCCGCGGACAGAGCGCAGTCAATCACCTATCAGCGCTTCCCGCCCTTGACAGGCACGTCCCCTGGCACAAAGCCGAGCTGCTTCGACACCTGAGCTGCAGCGTCGACCAATGCACGAACCGCAGGATCGTTCTTGGCGCTGTGACCGTCATCGTTTCCAGCGATCGCGAGCACGGCGACCAGTTCACCTTGTGAATCGAACACAGGCGCCGCGGCACCGCGGATATCCTGGACGAAGTGACCTTTCAGCCAGCCATAACCGTCCCGACGAACAGAAAGCTTGACGGACTCGATCGCCGCACGTCCCTCGGGTGAGGACACGAATCTCGCTCCCTTCTCCTGCACCAGACGCTTACGGGTGAACTCTTCCTTCATGTAGGTCAGGAACACGAGGCCGCTGGCAGAGGAAAAGATTGGAAAGATGGTACCAAGTCCCATCGAGGTGACACCCAGCCCGGCGCCACGGAACCAGCGCACCACGGTGGGGCCTTCCTCGCCCCACACCGCCAGCGTGCCGCCCTGCCGGATCCGCGCGAGAAGCTCCTTCAATGCCGCGGCCGCGAGGTCGACTGCCTCGACCCGGGCCAGGGCGACCAGACCGATCTGCAACGCGCGCGACCCGAGATCATAAAGTCCCGTCGACGGATCTTGCATCGCAAGGCCGCAACGAACGAGACTCACCAGATAACGACGCGCCTGGCTGAGCGACATATCGGCGCCCCGCGCCACGTCTCCCAACGACATCGAGCCGCCGCTGGCCGCCAGAACCTCCAGCACCGAAAACCCGATCTCGACCGACTGGATGCCTTGAACGCCGTCCATTGCCGGCTCCGCCACAGCCTTCCGCCGAGCGCCTGTCGGTGTCTCTTCTCCACCTCGAGTTCTCCGAGCCATCTCATGTTCCATCTTCCGTAAACACGATCAGGTTTCCGAGTCCGGCATTCGGGTCAATGATAATCGTCTTTCCTTCGCATCGATACGCCACAGCCCCCGCCTCGAGACAGGCGCGCAGGCGCGGCAACGATTCGACTTCGAGGACGTAGCCGAGATAGGCTGCGGCTTTTCCAGACAGGGATGCCGCAGCGCCGTAGGCCCCGGCCGCGGCCTCCGGCGTGATGATATCGAGCTGCACCCCGCCCGGCGACACCGTCTCCGATGACGGCGCAAACAACTTGCCGAACCTGCTCGCCAGTGCCGATGGATCGTCCGCCACGGCAAGCACACGGCGCAAGTGCCGCGCTCCGTTGGCATGCGTCAACCATTCCGGACGCAGATAGAGCCCGACGTTATGATATTGGCAGGCATTGAATGTCAGCTCCGCGCCGATGGGCAGAATGACGTCGAACTCGGGAAACACCGACTCGCCGGGAGCGATGAACCACTCCCTGCGGACATGGATCGGGGGTGAGGCATCAAAGCCGCGGTCGCGCATCAAGGCGTAAGCGCCGGCCGCGTCTCGCGCGCCGAGCACCATCGACTTCGTACCCTGCTCGCCGGACAGAACGCCCGCCATCGCCGGCGGCAAACACGAGCGATCGTGTGCCGCCATCAACTCGAGAAAGTTCGCGAATCCATCCACGAGCGGCTGCATCAGGACGAGGTAATTCGAAATCCCCATCGGCTCGATTCGACTGATCGGCGAGAGCGTGAAGCCCATCCGCCGAAACAACGAAGCCGCCTCGTCGAGGTCGTTCACGTAGGTCAGCAGATGATCGATGGTGGCGATGGTACGATCTGACATGGGCGATCCAATTCAGGAATAATCCGATCGCAGAGATCGTCGACATGCAGCGCGACGACATCGACCACCGGAACAGATGGAGAGGTGAGAGGAAGCAGAAGGGGCAGTTCCGTGCAAGCCAGTACGACCGCCTCCGCGCCGTGCCGGTGCATTGTCTGCACGATGATCTCCAAACGCTGCCGCGCCTGATCATCCGCGCCTTCATTGGTGAGGACGTTCTGGATCAGATCATCCAGGGCACGCTGATCATCCGCCTCCGGACACAGAACCATACGGCCGCGCGCGAGATAGCCGTCCAAGAACGGCGACGAACAGGCGAGACTAGTCCCGAGGACGGCGACGTTACCGAGCCCAAATGCGTCGAGATGTGTCGCGGTCGCGCTGAGAACGTGTGCTACCTCCGTCCCGGGAACAGCACTCGCGACCGCATCGTACCAACGATGCGCCGTCACAGCCGTGAGCGCGATCACCTCGCAGCCGGCAGCCGCGAGCTGCGCCGCCGCCTCCGCCAACGTCGCCTCGACCTGCGCCCAATGCCCCGCTTCAGCGGCCGCCAGAAGATCGGCGTAGTCGAGATTGCACACTTGGCCGCGAAAGCTGTGATGCCGCCCTGTCCGCGCCTCAATGGCGCGGTTCAGACGTTCGTAGTAGAGCGCTGTGGAATGCCAGCTCATGCCGCCGATCAGTCCGATCCGCCGCGCTTGAACTACCGATCCGGAGATGCTCACAATCCGGACCTCAGATGCCACCGAACGCACGCGAGCGCCCGCTAATCAGAGGCAGGCCGAGCGTGATCAGCACGAAAGCGCCGGTCAGGAATTTGAGGTCCGATGGATGCAGGCCGGTCGCGAGCCCGAGCGACACGAGCTGGTAATAGATCAGGGAGCCGACGATCGGTGCCGCGACCTGCCGCTCGATCGAAGATCGCCCGGTAATCGCCTCGCCGATGATCAGCGCGGCAAGGGCATTGACGAGAATGCCGAAACCCATGGTGACGTCGGCATAGCCCTGCTGCTGAACCACGAGAGCGCCGGCCAACGCGCCGAATGCGTTCGCTAGGCCGAACCCCAATAGAATATAGAGACGCGAATTGATACCGATCGCCGGCGCCAGCCGCGCATTGGCGCCGACACAGCGCAGCGACAGCCCGATTTCCGTTCGGTAGAACACGATCAACGTGATCAGCAACACAACGATGAGCGCGAAGAACAACGCGACCTGCGTCCCGTTGCTGAGCAAAATCCGAGGTGAGATCCAGTCGAACAACGTCATTTCGGGCAGAACCGGTCTGTTGGGCATCCCCATGACGCGCAAATTGACGCTCCAGATCATGGTCGCCACCAGAATGCCCGCCAACAGCGAGGGGACCTTGAGATACAGATGAATGACGCCCGTTGCGATGCCCGCGAGGAGGCCGGCGCAGATCGCGACCGCCGTTCCGGTCCATGGGTCGAGCCCGGCGGTCACCAGGGTCGCTGCAATACACCCGCCGAGCGGAAAGCTGCCTTCCACCGTCAGATCTGGAAGCGAGAGGGTCCGGAACGGAATCATCACCGCCAGCGCGACGATCCCGTAGACGAGGCTCTGAACCAGCGTGACGGGGACGAGATTGAGGAACACCGCCAACATCACACACCAGCCTGGCTGAGGACGATACGGTCGTCTTGAATATGGAAGCGCGCCACCAAATCGGCCGGCTTCAAGCCGCGAATCTCGTCGGCCTCGATACTGGCGACGACACGGCCGGCATCCATCATGATGATACGGGTGGCATAATCGAGCGCGTGCTGCATGTTGTGGGTCACCATCAGAGTTGTCAGCCTGCCGGTGCGCACCAACATCACCGTGGCGTCCATCACCAGTTGGGAGGTGCGCGGATCAAGCGCTGCTGTATGTTCGTCGAGCAGGAGCAATTTCGGGGGACAGAGCGTGGCCATCACCAATGCCAGCGCCTGACGTTGTCCCCCTGAGAGGTCACCCGCCAGAACATCGAGTCGGCTTTCCAGCCCGAGCCCGAGCCGCGCCAGCGCGGCACGGAACGCATCGCGCCGCAGAGCGCTGTGGGCCGGGCGTAACCCGCGCCCATTGCCGCGCATCAGAGCGAGGGTCAGATTGTCCTCGATCGTCAACGACGGCGCCGTCCCGATCATCGGGTCCTGAAACACCCGGGATATGAACGCGGCGCGCCGATACTCGGGCTGAAAGGTGACATCGATATCGTCGATCGATATCTGCCCACCGTCCGGAATGACCGCACCGCCCAGGAGATTGAGAAACGTACTTTTTCCGGCACCGTTGCCGCCGATCACGGCGACGAACTCACCGGCCGTCACGCGCAGATCGATGCCACTCGTCGCGACCTTTTCGGATGCCGTGCCGGCGTTGAAGACTTTGCGCAGCCCTGAAACCGAGATCATGGACGGCTCAGTCGATCAGGCATTTGCAGTCGGCCAGCGACGTCGGCAGACTGAGCCCCTGCGACTCGAGCTTGCGACGGCTGATGAGCGGCCTGTGGTCGGCCTCGGTGGCGCGATAGACGGGAATCGTCGCGGGATCACGTCCCTTGAGAATTTGCCCCGCGATCCGCCCCGCGGCTTCCCCCGATTGTCCGAATGACAGTGCAAGCGCCGCGAGCGCGTAGTTTTGCTGCACAGCCTGAGGGATCGACGTGAGGACCGGAAGCTTCGCGCGATCTGCCGTCGCCGAGATCGCAGCCATGCCCTGCTGGATCCGTCCCGACGCGACCGTGAAGATCGCATCGACCCGCCCGACCGCGGACTGCACACGCTGCGGCAGCTCGTTCGGATTGTCGACGCCGATCCGAACGAGTTCCAGGCCGGTGTCCTTGACGACACCCTCCAGCGCATCCACCGCGGATTTCGAGCTGTCGTCGCCAGTATCGTAAAGCAGCCCGAGCTTCTTCATGTTCGGAAGGAGCTTCTGAAAGAACGCGAGCACTGCCCGATAATCAAGTGCGACGGACGAGCCCGTCATCAGCTTTTCGCTCTTGTCCCAGGACGGCACCAGGCCGGCGTGCACGGGATCCGCCACCGGAAAGAATACGATCGGGAACGTTCTCGCACGCAACTGATTGCGTGCCGCGATCGAGACCGGCGTCGCGATCGTCGCCATCAGATCCGGCTGAGAACCACTCAATCTCACGAGCATCTGCGGAATCAGCGCCGCGTCGAAATTGACGTTGGTCTCGTCGAACACGACGCCGGCGCCCTCGGCGAAGCCTTCTTCGGCCAACCCTTTCTTGAAGCCGACAATCGACTCGTTAAGCGTCGGATGAGGCCCCCAACCCGCAATCGCCACACGCATCGGCTGAGCCTCCGCAGCCATCGCCGTCACCATTGTGGCGACAGCGACCACCGTTACCAGTCCGATATTTCTGAACATCAACGCCTCCAAATTGAGCAACTATCGTTATTGCATAATGTGCAATCTCGTGCAGGATATGCAAGAGCAGAAAATGTGCGTTGGAGGCGAGAATGAAGGCAGTCTATTTCGAAGAGCACGGTGATCTCTCGGTTTTGAAGTATGGCGAAGTACCTGTGCCGGAGCCGGCGCCGGGTTGGGTGCGTCTTCGGGTGAAAGCCTGCGGCCTGAACTATCTCGATATCTTCTCGCGGCGCGGCATGCCGGGCATCAAGGTCGAGCTGCCCGGAATCACCGGCGGTGATTGCGCAGGCGTGATCGACAAGCTCGGCGACGGCGTCGAGGGCTGGCGCGTCGGGGAGCGGGTCCTGCCGGTCTCCCATCATGTGGATTGGGAAGGTGGACAATTCGAGATGCTCGGCGAAACGCGCAACGGCGCGATGGCCGAGTACTGTACCGTCCGTGCGAGCCAGTTGATGCGGTTGCCGGACAGTGTCGCGGATGAAAAGGCCGCCGCCCTGCCCTGTGCCTATGGCACCGCGTACCGGATGCTCCATACGCGCGGTGGCATCAAAACGGGCGAAACCATCCTCGTCTTGGGCGCGTCGGGCGGCGTCGGCACCGCCTGCATCCTGCTGGCCAAGCTTACCGGCTGCAAGGTCATCGCAGCCGCCGGCAGCGAAGACAAATGTGAACGCCTGCGGGCACTCGGTGCGGACGAAACCATCAACTACGCAACGACGAAGATCGACAGATACATTCGCGAGACGACCGGGACTCTGCTACGGGGTGGCGGCGTCGATGTCGTGGTGAACTTCACCGCCGGCGATACCTGGGCCGCCTCGATGCGATGCGTCAAACGCTTCGGTCGGCTGCTCTGCTGCGGCGGCACCGGTGGCTATTCGGCCGTGACCGACATTCCTTATCTCTTCATGTCGGAGATGAACATCATCGGCTCCACCGGGTGGACGGTCGCGGATCAGAGAGCCTGTCTCGATCTGGTCGCGTCCGGGCGGCTCGATCCGCCGATCGATCGCGTGTGTACGTTGGCGGATGGCATCGACGCGGTCCGCGCATTGGAAGAACGGGCCGTCGTCGGGAAAGTGATCGTCAAGCCATGACCTCGCATCCGCAACTACGTCGTGTACGGTTTGCCTCGCACGCGGACGTCGCCGCGTTCGAACAGATCCCCTTGGACGAACGCCTCGGCGGCCGCGATCTGGTCGCGCTGTTTGCCGGTCAGGTGGCGGCCGCCCCCTCCGCGCCTGCCATTCAGTATCTACCCGGAGGGGTTTCCGATATCTCGACGGTGCCGGTCACGCGCCGGGACCTTCTCGATGGTGCGCGGGGCATCGCGGCCGAGTTGCGGCGCCTCGGCGCCGGTCCGACCGACGTCGTCGCGTCGTTGCTGCCGAACGGGCCCGGCACGGTCTGCGCGGCGCTGGCGGCGCTGGCCGTCGCGACGCTGGCGCCCATCAACTACTACCTCGAACCATCCCAGATCCTGAAGCTGATCGCCGAATGCGGGGCGAAGGTGATCCTGGTGCCGCGCGACAAGCCTTCAATTCTCGCCGCCGCATTCGACTCCATTCTGTCCGCGAAACTCGACGCACACATTCTGGAGATCGATCCCGCGACCGCGTCTTTCGGGCAGTTTGGAACTGTCGACTTCGCCACGCGCGCGCCGCACGAGCGCGTCGCCCTGTTTCACACCGGCGGAACCACGGGGCTGCCGAAATTCGTCCCGCTCACCGCCCGCAATCTCGCGGCCGGCGCGCTGATCAGTGGTTTCGGCTATGGCTACGCGGCGGACGACAACGTTTCGTGCGCCATGCCGATGTTTCACGTCGGCGGACTTTTCGCCTGCGCATTGTTTCCGCTTTGTGCGGGCAGCACCGTCACCGTACTCGGCCCCCTCGGCTATCGGGGGGACGGCGTCGTTGCCGCGCTTCCCCAGACGATTGCAACGTGCG
The DNA here is from genome assembly GCF_022271405.1 of Rhodopseudomonas infernalis. GTDB lineage: Bacteria > Pseudomonadota > Alphaproteobacteria > Rhizobiales > Xanthobacteraceae > Rhodopseudomonas > Rhodopseudomonas infernalis. Next base: position 96,625 of record NZ_JAJNAL010000003.1, read on the forward strand.
GCATCACCGTGGCGGTCGGACCTCCGACGATCATGGCGCAACTCGCGACCAATCCACCGGATCGAACCAAAGCCGACCGTCTTCGCCTGCTGGTGAACGGTGCGGCCGCGTTGCCACACCTGATCGGCGAGCGTCTGAGCGCGGCGTCAGGCGTGCCGGTGGTCGAACCATGGGGATTGACGGAGGCCACGCTCGCTGTGACCAGCGGACCATTCGATGGACAAGGACGACAGGGCTCCGTGGGATTGTCCCTGCCCTATTGCGAGGTCAAAGCGATCCGCACAGATGCTGACGGCAAGGCCATCGGCGATTGCGACGTCGACGAGATCGGAACGCTCGCCGTGCACGGCCCCACGGTCTTCAACGGCTATTGGAACAGGCCTGCAGAGAGCCAACCGTTTTTTCCCGGTCGCTGGCTCGATACCGGCGACCTCGGCCGCGTCGATCCCGAAGGATACATCTGGGTGACGGGCCGCGCCAAGGAACTGATCAAGCGCGGCGGCCACGGTATCGACCCTGCGACGATCGAGGACGCCCTGATCGCGCACGAGGCAGTCGCGCTCGCCGCCGCGGTCGGAAAGCCGGACGCCTATGCGGGCGAACTGCCGGTCGCCTATGTCCAGTTGCATCCCGGCGCAACGGCTGATCCGCGCACCATCCTTGCCTTTGCCGCAGCACGCATTCCCGAGCGCGCCGCCGTTCCGAAGGACGTCTTCATCCTGCCGCGTCTGCCGATCACGGCCGTGGGCAAGGTGCACAAGCAGCCGCTGAAAGCGGACATCATCGCGCGCGCGGTCCGCGATCTGCTCGCGCAGACGCTCGAGCTCCAGGAGGTCACGGTGACGGTCGAACCCGACCAACGGCACGGATTGGTCGCGCGCGTGCGGGTTCCCGCCGAATGCGAGAGCGCGGCGAGAGACGCCCTAGGCACATTGCCGATCAAATCGACCATCAACTCCTTGGACGGAGCCATTCGAGAATGACCGACATCAAATCCTATCGCCGCGTCGTCGACGCCGCTGCCTTTCATCGGCTGGTCGGGATCACGCTCGAGCGTGCCGACCTCGACGGCGGGATTGCGGTGCTGAGGCTGTGCTATCAGTCCGCGTTGAGCATCTTTCCTGACAGCGGCAACTACCATGGCGGCGTGATCGCGACGCTGGTCGACGTCGCCGGCTCGGTCGTGTGCGGACTCGCCGCCGGGCGTCCGGCACCGACGGCCAATGTACGGATCGACTACCTCACATCTCCGGTGAAAACCGACCTCATTGCCACCGGGCGCCTCGTACGCGCCGGCGATCCGATTTAGCAGCGCATCATCGCCGGCGCTCCGACGGACGAAGCCTCGCCCGTCGCCTCAGCGCGTCAGCTTCTTGTACTTCGCCCGATGCGGGATGATGGCGTCCTGGCCGAGGCGGCGCATCTTGTCCTTCTCGTAGTCCTGGAAGTTGCCCTCGAACCACTCGACGTGACTGTCGTCCTCGAACGCCAGGATATGGGTGGCGATACGGTCGAGGAACCAGCGGTCATGGCTGATGATCACCGCGCATCCGGCGAAATCCTCGAGCGCCTCTTCGAGCGCACGCAGCGTGTCGACGTCGAGGTCGTTGGTCGGTTCGTCGAGCAGCAGCACGTTGGAGCCGGACTTCAGCATCTTGGCGAGATGGACGCGATTGCGCTCACCGCCGGACAGTGAACCGACCTTCTTCTGCTGATCGCCGCCCTTGAAATTGAACGACGAACAATAGCCGCGTGAATTGACTTCCTTCTTGCCGAGTAGGATCAGCTCGTTGCCGCCGGAAATCTCCTCCCACACCGTCTTCTTGGCATCGAGGCTGTCACGTGACTGATCGACGTAGCCGAGATGCACGGTCTCGCCGACCGTGATGGTGCCGCCGTCCGGCTTCTCCTGCCCGGTGATCATCCGGAACAGAGTAGTCTTGCCGGCGCCGTTCGGGCCGATCACGCCGACGATGCCGCCGGGCGGCAGCTTGAAGGTCAGATCGTCGATCAGCAGCTTGTCACCGAAGCCCTTGGTCAGATGATCGAACTCGACGACGTTGTTACCGAGCCGCTCAGCGACCGGAATGATGATTTGCGCGGTCTGGGTCTGCTTCTCGCTGGCCTTGGCGAGCAGTTCGTCATAACGCTGATAGCGTGCCTTGGACTTAGCCTGGCGAGCCTTGGGCGAGGACGCGATCCACTCCTGCTCGCGTTCCAGCGTCTTCTGATGGGCCGCATCCTCGCGCCCCTCCTGCAGAAGCCGCTTCTGCTTCTGCACCAGCCAGGACGAGTAGTTGCCCTCGTAGGGAATCCCCTTGCCGCGATCGAGCTCGAGAATCCAGGAGGTGACGTTGTCGAGGAAGTAACGATCGTGGGTGACGATCAGGATCGCACCCGGATAGGCGCGCAGATGGCTCTCCAGCCACGACACGCTTTCGGCGTCGAGATGGTTGGTCGGTTCGTCGAGCAGCAGCAGTTCGGGCTGGTCGAGCAGCAACTTGCACAGTGCGACGCGGCGGCGCTCGCCGCCCGAAAGTTTGGTCACGTCGGCGTCGTCGGGCGGGCAGCGCAGCGCGTCCATCGCCTGATCGACCTTGCTGTCAAGATCCCACAGGCCGGCGGCTTCGATCTGATCCTGAAGCGCCGTCATCTCGTCGGCGGTCTCGTCGGAGTAGTTCATCGCCAGCTCGTTGTAGCGATCGAGGATCGCCTTCTGCTTGGCGACGCCGAGCATGACGTTCTCGCGCACATTCAGTGCGGGATCGAGATGCGGCTCCTGTTCGAGGTAACCGACGCGAGCACCTTCGGCGACCCAGGCCTCGCCGGTATATTCCTTGTCGATCCCCGCCATGATCTTGAGCAGGGTCGATTTGCCGGCGCCGTTGACGCCGAGCACGCCGATCTTGGCGTCCGGGTAGAACGACAGATGAACGTTATCCAGCACCTTGCGGGTCGGATAGGCCTTGGTCAGACCCTGCATGAAATAGACGAACTGGCGAGCCATCGTGGTCCTTGAGCGCGGTGCGTGCGGGGAAATCGGTTGCCGCTGATGTAACTGTGCGGCCGGCAAAGGGCAACCCGAAGGGGGCCGCCGGTTAACCGATCGTTCAGCATCGCAACAACCGGTGCGCCGATGCGGACAATTCGCACCAATTCTTAAGGAGCTGGATCAACAGTCGAGACGTGCCACGGCGCGTGCTGCTTCCGCCGGCACTCACCACGAGGCCATCATGGGACGCTTCCTATCGACGCCGGTTCAGCCCGAGCCGATCGAGCGCACCGCGCACCGCGCAGGCTTGATCCAGGAAATCGGCGAGTTCTGGAGCCAGTTCTTCGTCCAGGCTTTCAGCCCCTATCGGCCGGAGCTTCACTACATGCGGGGCCCCGGCCCGGCTTGGCGTGCCAAGCATGGCCGCGACGCGATCCGAATGCCCCACGACAGCTGACTCTCGCCGACAGACCAATCCCAGACAGCAAAAAGCCCGCGCAGACGGCTCTGCGCGGGCGTTTTGCTGTGCAGGGCTGTGCCCCCGATTAGCGGATCGTGACCGGCGCGGGCAGCGGCGCCACCGAGGTCGGCTGGGCGACGGGTGCCGCCGACATCTGAGGCGGAGCCGAAGGCGACGCGGAGGCGATCGGCTGCGGCTTGGCGCTTGCGGTCGGCGCACCGCCCGGAAGCACCACCACGCGCGTGCCGACCTTGGCGCGCTCGAACAGGTCGCTGACATCGTCGTTCAGCATGCCGATGCAACCCGAGGACACGAACTTGCCGATCGTCGAGGGCTGATTGGTGCCGTGGATGCGATAGACGGTCGAGCCGAGATACATCGCGCGGGCGCCAAGCGGGTTGCCCGGGCCGCCGGCCATGAAGCGCGGCAGATAGGGCTGGCGTTCGATCATCTCGGTCGGCGGATGCCAATCCGGCCACTCCGCCTTGCGGGTGATCTTCTGCACGCCGGTCCAGGTGAAGCCGTCGCGCCCGACGCGGACGCCGTAGCGCATCGCGCGACCGTTGCCGAGCACGTAGTACAGATAGGTGTTGCTGGTATCGACCACGATGGTGCCGGCCGGCTCCTTGGTCTGGAAGGCGACTTCCTGACGGCGCAGGTTCGGCGGCAGTTGATAGCTTTGATCGGCGTCGGGCTGCTCTTCCGGCGGCAGCGCGGCAACCTGCATCGGCCGGCCATCGGCACCGAGCTGCGGCGTGCCCTGCACCGAACCGGTGGCCTGCTGCGGCGCCCCGGACTGCCCGACCCCTTCCGGCGGCCGCGGCGAACCGTCACCCGTGTTGGAATAGATCACCGCCGGCGGACCGGCCGGACGACCATAGCGCGGATCATCGGGCGACATCACCGGGCCCTGTGGCGCCGGCCCGCGATCCGAATACACCGGGGCTTCCATCGGGCGGCCGTAGCGCGGATCGTCCGGCGACATCACCGGACCCTGCGGCACCGGCGCGCGCTCGGAGTACACGGATGCACCGGCCGGACGGCCGTAACGGGGATCATCCGGCGACACCACCGGGCCCGGCGGCGGCAAGGCTGCTGACGGCCCAGCCGACTGGCCCTCTTCGTCGTCAACATTGTCGAAATCCGGCATCTGGCGGCGATATTCGCCGGGAGCTGCCGTCGCATAGGCGCCCGAGGCCGGAGGATAGCTCTGCGCCTGCGCGAGAGAAGTTCCGGCCGCGATCGCCGCAGCCGTTGCCAACAACGTCAAGATTCGATTGTTCATCATCGCCCGCTTATACACCGAAGCCGAGACCGGATCGTTAACGCGCAGATGCAGGAGGATCACGGCACATTCAAGACGAGACCGGCACATTCGCGCCAAATTCGGGGTTATTCGGCCCTGTGTGCCGCTTTTGTCGCGCTTTGATGCGGCGGGTGCCTTGCCCTGACGGGCGCGTCGTGATCGTGCCCCTGATCTCCCACCGCAGCCCCGCGATCGAAATTTTGGCGGCCTGCTGCAAACCCGTTGGGCTATTCTCGATTTGCTGTGATTCGCGGCGCGCATGCGTCCCGCCGTTCGATCTCAGCGAGTACTGTCGCCGCGTTTTGTTTGCTCAAGTGCCTTCGCGCGCTCGTCGCCCGAAGATGGAATGAACCCGAGATGCTTCCCGGAATCCGGTTCCTGTTTGCGGCGGTTGCGCTTGCGGTCTCGATGCTGGTGTTTGGGCTCGGCGCCGCGGCGCTTTTGCGAGCCTCCCATGAGCAGTTCGCCAATGTCATGACGGTGCGCCCGACCCCTGTCCAGTTCGCGGCGCGCCCGACCGAACCGCCAATGCCGGCACTGAGCATGTTGCGCGTCGAACCGGCGCTTGATCCGCAACCGCCGAGCGCTCCTGCAGCTGCATCCTCGGCCCCCGCTCCGGAGCCGGAAACCGCTCCGCTAGCCTCGACCTCGAGCGAGTTGAAACCGGAGGTGCGCAGCGACGAGCCGAAGTCCGCGCGCGTGGAGGCAACGAACGCAACAGCGAATGCCACGCCGCCGGAGGGCGTTGCCGCAGCGCCATCGCCGGCACCCGCCAAAGCGGACAAACCGTCCCAGCAGGCCAACCTCAACCTCCCGGAGCGCGACGCTGCCCATGCAACGGCGGTGGAGGCCGCGAAGTCCGATCAGGCGGCGCTCGATGTCGCGGCGCAGACAGCTTCCGCTCCAGCTACGCTCCCGCCTCCGACGCCTGGATCGCATGCTAGCGCCCCAGAGGCCGGAGCGACGCCTGAACCCGACAAGCCCGCCGCTGAGACAGCGGAGACCGCACAGTCGGCCTCTCCGGAAACGGCCAAACCCGACGAGCCAACCGCGGCGCCCAAGCCAGCCGCCACAGAGGCCGCGACCAACGAAGACGTCGAGCCGTTGCCTCAGGTTGCGGCCTTGACCGGCCGGATCCCCACGCCGCGCCGGGATCCGCGTGCGCCGGCCAAGCCGGCGGTCAGCACCTCGGAGCAGCCAAGCTCCTCCGACACGGCGCAGGAGCGAGCGGCGGAGCCGAGCACACCGGAGACGACGTCATCAATCTCGCCGCCAGACGACAAGGCCGAAAAGCCATCGGCGACGAAGCAGAAGGCGACCAAGCCACAGCAGGTGAAGCGCAAGGTCAAGCGCCGACGCCAGACGGAAGTGCGCAGCTCGACCCCGGTTTTCGCGCGACCGGCCCTGGCGCCAGTGCAGCCGTTCGGCTTTCCACCGACCTGAGGAAGGGTTCTCTAAGCGGGCCCCACCGCGACTGGCGGACCGTCGGTCAGTCCCCATTCCGACCACGAGCCGTCGTAGAGCGCGCTCCCGCGCACACCCAGCCTGTACAGCGCCAGGGTCAGCACGGCCGCCGATACGCCGGATCCGCAGCTGGTGACGATCGGCCGCTCGAGCGCCACGCCGGCACGTTCGAACGCCACACGTAGCTCGGCCGGCGACTTCATGACGCCGGTCGCGGCATCGAACAATTCATTGTAGGGCAGATTGCGACTGCCTGGAATGTGGCCGGCCCGCAGCCCCGGCCGCGGCTCTGGCACGCGCCCCTCGAAGCGATCTGCCGCGCGCGCATCGATCACCTGCTCGGCCGCGCTGTCGAGATTGTCGACCAGTTGCTGCTTGCTGCGCAGGTAGTTCGGATCAAGCTGCGCTGTGAACTTGCCGGGCGCCGGCGACGGCTTTCCAGCCTCGACCGGCCTGCCCTCCGCCTGCCATTTCTTCAATCCGCCGTCGAGGATGCGAACCCGATCGTGGCCGAACGACAGGAACATCCACCACGCGCGCGGCGCCGCAACCCAGCCGCCGGCGTCGTAGATCACCACCGTGTCGCCAGTCGAGACACCCATCGCCGCGACATCCCGGGCGAACTGCGCGGCATCCGGAAACATATGAGGCCGCGGGTCGCTGGCGTCACAAACTTCCTCGACATCGAAATACACCGCGCCGGGGATGTGGGCCGCCAGATAGTCGTCGCCCGGCCGCGGCATCACCCCCGGCATCTTGAACGACGCGTCCAGCACCTTGACGGTGGGGTCGCCCAATCGCGCCGCGAGCCATTCGGTGGGCACCAGCGGATCATCGGTCATGGTCATCGGCCAATCCTCGGCACTGATAGGAGGCGAGCGGTCTTTCGGACGGCTCGCCCGGGTCGCATTGAGAACGGAGAACGGCCGCTCTCGTCAAGCCACCGCTATGGGATTGGCCTCAGCCTTTCGGCGCCTTCGGCGTCCAAGCCTCGACCGGACCGCCGGCACTACGCCAGGCGCCGAACCCGCCGTCGATATGGGCGACCGGCTTCAGCCCCATGTCATAGGCGGTCTTGGCGGCCAGCGCCGAACGCAGGCCGCCGGCGCAGTAGAACACGAACTTCTTGTCCTGCTGGAAGATCGGCTTGGCGTAGGGGCTTTGCGGATCGATCCAGAATTCCAGCATGCCGCGGGTGCAGGAGAACGACCCCGGGATCTTGCCGTCGCGCTCGATCTCGCGCGGATCGCGAATGTCGACGATCACCACGTCATCGGCGCCCGATTGATGCAGCGCGATCGCATCGGCGGTGGAGAGCGTCTCGATTGTAGCATTGGCCTCGTCGACCATTGTCTTGATGCCGCGGGTGATGGTCTGGGGCATGGCGATTTCCTCGTTCGACTTTTGATCGGCTCGGTCATTGCGGGGCGTACGAAGCGCGCTCCCGGGATCTCGCTATCAACTGGTGGGGACTTCCCGGTTCGCAAGCTTGCGCCCGCGCCCCGAAACGACGGCGGATGGCCCGCTCAGCGCACGAGCTCGCGCATCGCGCCTTCGAGACCCTCGATCGTGATGGGATACATCCGCTCCGAGAACAGCCGGCGGATGATCGTGGTGGATTCCGAATAGTCCCAGTGCCGCTGCGCCACCGGATTGAGCCACACCGCGTGCGGATAGGTGCGCAGCACGCGGTCCAGCCAGACCGAACCGGCTTCCTCGTTGACGTGCTCGACCGAGCCGCCCGGCACCATGATCTCGTAGGGGCTCATCGACGCATCGCCGACGAACACGACCTTGTAGTCGTGCGGGAACTTGTGCAGCACGTCCCAGGTCGGGGTGCGGTCGGTGAAGCGGCGCTTGTTCTGCTTCCACACGCCTTCGTACAGGCAGTTGTGGAAGTAGAAATACTCCATGTGCTTGAACTCGCTCTTCGCCGCCGAGAACAGTTCCTCGACCTGGGCGATGTGCGAATCCATCGACCCGCCGATATCGAAGAACACCAGCACCTTGACGGCGTTGCGCCGCTCCGGGCGCATGTGCACGTCGAGATAGCCGTGATTGGCGGTCTCGCGGATCGTGGTGTCGAGATCGAGTTCGTCGGGCGCACCGGTGCGGGCGAACTTGCGCAGCCGGCGCAATGCCACCTTGATGTTGCGAATGCCGAGCTCGACATTGCCGTCGAGATCCTTGAACTCGCGCTTGTCCCAGACCTTCACCGCGCGCTGGTGGCGGCTCTTCTCCTGGCCGATCCGCACGCCTTCCGGGTTGTAGCCTTCGGCGCCGAACGGCGACGTCCCGGCGGTGCCGATCCACTTGTTGCCGCCCTGGTGCCGCTTCTTCTGTTCCTCGAGGCGCTTCTTCAGCGTCTCCATGAGCTTGTCCCAGCCCATGGCCTCGATCTGCTTCTTCTCTTCCTCGGTTAGATACTTCTCGGCGAGCTTCTTCAGCCATTCGGCCGGGATCTCGGCCTTCTCCATGGCGTCGAGGAGATTTTCCAAACCCTTGAAGGTGGCGCCGAACACCCGATCGAATTTGTCGAGATTACGCTCGTCTTTGACCAGCGCGGCGCGCGACAGATAGTAGAAATTCTCGACGCTCTGATCCGCGAGGTCGGCATCGAGCGCCGCCATCAAGGTCAGATATTCGCGGAGAGTGACCGGCACCTGGGCGTCGCGCAGCGACGTGAAGAACTGAAGGAACATGACAAACAGATTGCCCGAGCGGTGCCGGGCGTCAAGTGCGCAGGAAGGCGCCCTGTCTGATGAAAACAGGCCCGGGAGCTCAAATGCCGTCAAACGGAACAATCCGATCATCAGAGCCAGACGGAGATGCGCAACCTGATGCATACGCTCGCGCATAGGATCAAGCAGTCGCCCTTGCGCGCCGGAGTGATGGCATTCGCTCCGATGCGGCCGGTCGGACCCGCGCTGCATGCCGGCATCGTATTGTCGGTCGCCCTCCTTGCGGGGCAGCTACGCAATCGCCGGCGGTTCCAAGGAACCCTGCGCGAGCGCGGCGCCGCGATCGCCTGATCGATATCGTCTGCACGCTCCGTGACGTGCCACGCCGCGAGGAGATTGCGGACGAAGTCGACGCGCTGAATTCCCCCTTTGCGGAATTTGAGCGCACTGGCTCGTACTCGCGGGCGCCGATGCCGACGCGCCGACATGGCGCTTTGTCAAACCAAGCGCGGCGGCCGTCATCGCAGCGTTGCCGCCATCGCGCGGGGCGACCATGCGACGCTAATTCCGGAAAAGGGTACAAGCGCCGCTACCTCGGCAAAGGCCAGCTTCCGAGTTCCAAACGCCTAGACCCTGCGGGCCGGTTTCCCCTAAGGTTGGCGCACTGCGGCACATTGCCCGCATGCAAGGCATCAAGGGGGACCCTCCATGGGTATCGATTCCATCATTGTCTGGCTCCTGGTGGGCGCAATCGCCGGCTGGCTCGCGGGCCTGCTGGTGCGCGGCGGTGGCTTCGGACTGATCGGCAATATGGCCGTCGGCATCGTCGGCGCGGTGGTGGCCGGATGGCTGCTGCCGTTCCTGGGCGTCTCGCTCGGCAGCGGGATCTTTCGGGCGATCATCAACGCCGCGATCGGCGCGGTGATCGTGCTGGTGCTGCTGGCCATGATCCGCAGAGCCTGATACGCAGGCGATCGGCGCTGCGATCTTCGGGTCGCAGCGGGGATGGGCCACCACCCGAAGACGCAACAAACAAACAACAAGAATGGCGCGCGCCGCCTGTTCACAGACGAGGCAGAAACGCATGAAGTTTACCGGCACCAAGGACTATGTGGCGACCGACGACCTCAAGGTCGCCGTCAATGCGGCGATCGTGCTCGAGCGGCCGCTCTTGGTGAAAGGCGAGCCCGGCACCGGCAAGACCGTGCTGGCCGAGGAAGTCGCGCGCGCGCTCGGTGCCCCGCTTCTGACCTGGCACATCAAGTCCACGACGAAAGCGCAGCAGGGTCTTTACGAATACGACGCCGTCTCGCGCCTGCGCGACAGTCAGCTCGGTGATCCGCGCGTGTCGGACATCAAGAACTACATCAAGCGCGGCAAGCTCTGGGATGCCTTCACCCACGACCAGCGCCCGGTGCTGCTGATCGACGAGATCGACAAGGCCGACATCGAATTCCCCAACGACCTGCTGCTCGAACTCGACCGCATGGAATTCCACGTCTACGAGACAGGTGAAACCATCCGCGCCGAGAAGCGGCCGATCGTGGTGATCACCTCGAATAACGAGAAAGAGCTGCCCGACGCCTTCTTGCGCCGCTGCTTCTTCCACTACATCAAGTTCCCCGACGCCGACACCATGCAGGCGATCGTCGACGTCCACTTCCCCGGCATCAAGCAGCGCCTGGTGGCGGAAGCACTCAAGATCTTCTTCGAAGTCCGCGACGTGCCCGGCCTGAAGAAGAAGCCGTCGACCTCCGAACTGCTGGACTGGCTGAAGCTGCTGCTCAACGAGGAGATGACCCCGGAGCAGCTCAAGGAACGTGACCCGCGCAAGTTGATCCCGCCGCTGCACGGCGCTCTCTTGAAGAACGAGCAGGACGTCCACCTGTTCGAGCGGCTGGCGTTCCTGAGCCGGCGCGAGGTCTGACCGCACGGCCATCAGAGCGCCGATCTTACCTTCTTGACCACGATGCCCGGGCCTGGCCCGGGCATTTTCCGTTTTGGGGCGTCGATCGCAATGCCGGTCCCAAGTGCAACCCATTCAGTATACATAAATAAGTTCGATTTTATCATTCAACTGGGATTTTGCTTGCCTCCACGCGCTTCCTGTATACATTCTGGACCCAACAGAAGATCTCAGGGAGGCCGCGATGCCCGCTTTTCCGCTGAACGCCTGGTATGCGGCGGCGTGGGATGCCGACATCAAGCACGCGCTGCTGCCGCGCACGATATGCGGCAAACATGTGGTGATGTATCGGAAGAGCGACGGCAGCGTCGCGGCGCTCGAAGACGCCTGCTGGCATCGGCTGGTGCCGTTGTCCAAGGGCCGGCTCGAGGGCGACACCGTAGTCTGCGGTTATCACGGGCTGAAATTCAACGCTCAGGGCCGCTGCACCTACATGCCGTCGCAGGAGACCATCAACCCGTCGGCTTGCGTGCGTAGTTATCCGGTCGTGGAGCGCCATCGCTTCATCTGGCTGTGGATGGGCGATCCGACGATGGCCGATCCGGCGCTGGTGCCGGACATGCACTGGAACAACGACCCCGCCTGGGCCGGTGACGGCAAGACCATTCACGTCAAATGCGACTGGCGGCTCGTCGTCGACAATCTGATGGACCTGACCCACGAGACGTATGTGCACGGCTCGTCGATCGGCAACGAGGCGGTCGCCGAGGCACCGTTCGACGTCACGCATGGTGACCGCACCGTCACTGTGACGCGCTGGATGCGGGGAATCGAGGCGCCGCCGTTCTGGACCGCGCAGCTACGCAAACCCGGGCTGGTCGATCGCTGGCAGATCATCCGCTTCGAGGCGCCCGGGACGGTGACGATCGACGTCGGCGTCGCTCCCGCGGGAAGCGGTGCACCGGAGGGCGATCGTTCGCAGGGCGTCAACGGCTTCGTGCTCAACACCATGACGCCCGAGACCGAGACCACCTGTCATTACTTCTGGGCCTTCGTGCGCAACTACCGACTGACCGAGCAGCGCCTGACCACCGAGATCCGCGAAGGCGTCGCCGGCATCTTCGGCGAGGACGAGATCATCCTCGAAGCCCAGCAGCGCGCGATCAGCGAGAATCCGGATCGCGTGTTCTACAATCTCAACATCGACGCCGGCGCGATGTGGTCGCGCAGGCTGATCGACCGGATGACGGCGAAGGAAGCAGCGCCGCGGCTGCAGGCTGCGGAGTAAGCGATGAGCGAGAAAGCCGCAGACCGCTCGATGTCGCAGACCGTGCGCGCGCAGCTCGCGTTGCGCGACATGGTGCTGTCCGGCCAGCTCCGCGCCGGCGAGCGCATCTCCGAGCTTCAGGCCGTCGATATCACCGGCGTGTCGCGCACGCCGGTGCGCATGGCGCTGGTCCGGCTGGAGGACGAAGGCCTGCTGCAGGCGATCCCGTCGGGCGGCTTCATGGTTAAGGCATTCTCGGAGCGGGACATCCTCGACTCGATCGAATTGCGCGGCACCATGGAAGGTCTCGCGGCGCGGTTCGCCGCAGAACGCGGCGCCAGTGCACGGCAGCTCGAGCCGCTGAAGGAATGCCTCGCCGATATCGATCAGCTGGTGAAGCAGGATTCGATCTCGGTCGAAGCGTTCTCGGCCTACGTGTCGCTGAATGCGCGTTTCCACGCGCTGCTCAACGAGCTGTCCGGCAGCGGCCCAGTGATGCGGCAGATCGATCGCGTTGCCGCCCTGCCCTTCGCCTCGCCGAGTGCTTTCGTGATGGCGCAGTCGGCGCTGCCCGAGGCGCACCAGATCCTGATGATTGCGCAGGACCACCATCGCATCGTCGTCGACGCGATCGAGAACCGTGAAGGCGGCCGCGCCGAGGCGGTGATGCGCGAACATGCGCGGCTCGCGGTGCGCAATCTGCGGCTCGCGCTGCGCAACCGCACCCATCTGGAATTGCTGCCGGCGCTGACGCTGGTGACGTCCGCCGCGGACAGATAGGACGGAGTCCCGATGCGTTTCGCCGAGCACTGGAGCCACGCCACCGTCGTCGCCACCCGCGACCTCGCCCCGTCGATCCGGGAAATGACCCTGAAGCCGGACGTCGCGGTCGGCAACTGGGCGCCGGGCAGCCACATCAGCGTCACGGTGCTGATCGATGGTCAGCCGGAGCGGCGCAGCTACTCACTGATCCCCTGCGCGGATGGTCTGCTGCGCATCGCCGTGCGCCTCGCCGACGACAGCCGTGGTGGCTCGCGCGCGATGTGGGCGCTGCAGCCGGGCAATCGCCTGGAGATCACCAACCCGACATCGCTGTTCGAGATCGACTGGAGCCGAAAGCACTATTGCCTGATCGCCGGCGGCATCGGCGTCACGCCGATGCTCGGCATCGCGGCCGCGCTAGCCCGCAAGGATGTCGGCCTGTCGATGCACTATGCGGTGAAATCCCACGAGGACGCCGCGCTGCAGGGCGAGCTGGGCGCGCTGCTCGGCGAGCGGCTCCGCGTTCACCCGAGCGCGGCCGGCGCAGGGCTCGACCTGGACGCCACCTTTGCGGCCCTTCCCGACGACGCTATCGCGGTTCTGTGCGGGCCGCTGCGCATGCTCGAAGCGGCGAAGCATGCCTGGGCCAACGCCGGCCGGGCCGCCAGCGACCTGTGCTTCGAAACGTTCGGATCGAGCGGCCGGCTGCCGACCCGCGAGTTCCGGGTTCGGATCGAGCCGACCGGCCAGGAAATCCTGGTGCCGCGCGATCGCTCGATGCTCGACGTCCTCAACGCCGCCGGCTTCGACGTGATCTCGGATTGTCAGCGCGGCGAATGCGGCGTCTGCGCCGTCGATGTCGCGAGCGTGGACGGCGAGATCGACCACCGCGATGTCTTCTTCAGCGCCGAGCAAAAACAGCATAGCGCCAAGATCTGCCCCTGCGTGTCGCGCGCGAACGGAACCGTGACGATCGACACGTTGTACCGGGCGGAGCAGCTGCCGGGAGCGGTTTAGTCCTCGCGTCATCGCGAGGAGGCGAAGCCGACGAAGCAATCCAGTCCCGCACACTGCGGCTGGATTGCTTCGCGGCGCTGGCAATGACGGGGAACGGCGGTTGGCCGGCTTGCGACTGGCGTTGCTGAAGACGCTCAGCGCCAGCCTTCGTGCACGTCGGTCGGCTGATCGCAAACCCATTCGGGCCGCAGCATCACCTGGCAGCCTTTGTCGAATGGCAGCGCGCAGACGCGGCGATGGTCCTGCATGATCTCGATGGCCCAGGTCTTGGGCACGGTGGGCTGCAACTGGATCAGCCGCTGGATGACGCCAGCCGCGAACAGCGTCGCGTCGATATCGTCAGCGAGCGCCGCTCCGTCGTGGCCCGGGCCATCGACGCGGTTGATCGGATCGCAGACGTGAAAGCGGTAGAACGGCATTGTCGTAGCATGGCGGAGCCGGCCTGGCCCCGGAATGATGTAAATCAAACCAACTCAGTTTAACCGATGGTTCTTTGGATCAGCAAGCAGTTAGCTTTCTGCCGGGGATCACACTGGAACCCGGCCGTTCCGCGGCTTCGTCGTCAGCTGGTAGTTCAGATGCGCCTTCACGGTCGGCCACTCCGCGGCGATGATAGAATACACCACCGTGTCACGCAGCGTTCCGTTTGGTGCGATCTGGTGATTGCGCAGGATACCATCCTGCTTGGCGCCAAGCCGCTCAATGCCGCGCCGGGACTGGTGATTGAAGAAGTGGGTGCGGAACTCCACGGCGATACAATCAAGAGCCTCGAAGGCATGCTGGAGCAGCAGCAGTTTGCACTGCGTATTCAGCCCGGTCCGCTGCACACGCGATGCGTACCAGGTCGAGCCGATCTCGACGCGGCGGTTGGCAGCGTCGACATTCATGTATGTCGTCATGCCGGCGATCCGGCCGTCCGCATCTCTCACCGTCCACGGCAGCATCGCGCCCTGCGCCTGCAGCGCCAGCCGCCGCGCGATCTCCGCCTCCATCTTGGCGGGCTCGGGAATGAAAGTGTACCACAGCTTCCACAACTCGCCGTCCTGCACAGCCTCGATTAGCCCGTCGCGATGCGCCGGCTGCAGCGGCTCCAGCGTCGCGTGCGGTCCACTGAGGGTGACGGGTTCGAGCCAGGGCATCGGCGTAACTTCCTTGTTGAGGGGAACCCAACTTAGCCGTCATGGCCGGGCTTGTCCCGGCCATCCACGTCTTTTTCGGATCGGCGCTGCAAGGCGTAGATGCCCGGGACATGACGGAGAGGCAGTCGTTTGCCTTGAACAATCGCTTACTTATTCAAGAAATTCAGCGGCAAGCCTCCGCGCGGCCAGTCCATGGCGATCAGTTCGCCCTTGCCGGACAGCGTGATGTAGGCGGTCTTCAGATCGGGGCCGCCGAATGCGATGTTGGTGGTGACGCGGTCGCCGGTCGGCACCTGTTCGACCAGCGAGCCGTCGGGCGCGATGACCGAGATGCAGCCCGACACCAGGGTGGCGACGCAGACATTGCCGCCGGCTTCGACCGCCAGCGAGTCGAACATCTGATAGCCGCCGAGGCCGGCGATCGGCTTGCCCTTCTCGCCGCGATAGATCACGTCGCGCGGCTTCACCTCGCCCGGCGCCGTGATGTCGTAGGCCCACAGCCGCGCGGTCGGTGTCTCGGCCGCATACATCGTGGTCTCGTCGGGCGACAATCCGATGCCGTTGAGCGGCAGCGTGCCGAACACCTGCTCGGTGATCTCGCTCATGCCCGGCTTGATGTAGTACGCGGCGCCGACATCCATGTCGCGGGCGCGGCGCTTGCCGAGATCGGTGAACCACAGCCCGCCGTGCTTGTCGAACACCAGATCGTTCGGCCCCTTCAGCGGATGCTCGCCGCATTTATCGAACAGCGTCTCGACCGCGCCGCTCTGCAGGTCGATGCGCTGGATCGAGCCGCCGATGTATTCGTGCGCGGCCGGTGCGCCGGGCATCATCGTGCCGCGCGACGGAAACCAGCCGAAACCGCCATTGTTGCAGATGTACATCTTGCCGTCGGGACCGAGCGCCGCGCCGTTCGGCCCGCCCGGCACCTTGGCGACGACTTCCTTGCGGCCATCGGGCCAGATGCGCGTCAGTTGCTGCGCGCGGATCTCGACCAACACCACCGAGCCATCGGGCATCACCACCGGACCTTCGGGGAATGCGAGATCGGTAGCAAGAATGCGGATGTTGGACATGGATCCTCCCGATGGCTGTTGTTGCCGGGCGGATTAAGACCCCCGCCCTGTTGTCGGCGGGATGTTAGGCATGTCGGCGTGTGCTGCCAAGCGCAGCGCTGCGTTGAATTCCGCGAAGCGGCAGGCGTCGCGGCTGTTACTTGGCGTCGGTCTTGGCCGGAGACGTATCTTTCGCGGCCGCGGGCTCCGGCTTCTTCTGTGCCGACTGGAGCTGCTCGACGGTCTTCTGCATCGCCGCCAGCGTGGTCTTGAGCGCCTCGATCTGGCGGTTGGCTGCATCGAGCTTCTGCTGCTGTTCGAGCCGCACTTTGTCGATCGACGTCTTCAGGAAATTCACGTTGCTCTGCAGGCAGCTGGTGCGCCGTTCCATGGTCTTCTCGGCCGTGCAGATCTCGATGCCGGGCACGTCCTGGGCCAGCGCCGTGCTGCTGCCGAGCAGCGCCGCCACCATCGTCCACGCCACCGCTCTGCCGATCATCACGCTCTCCCTCATTGATTGCACGCCAGCCAAGCGGCTTTCGCCCGGCGCTGTCAACGCTGCGGGCCCGCGGCGGATTGCCGGACTCGGGCGGCCATGCGAGATTCGAACGATGCAAGAGATCGCCGCCGAGGAAGAGTGTTTCGTCTACGTGCTCGGCTGCGCGAGCGCGAGCCGCTACCTCACCTATGTCGGCTGGACGCTCGACCTCGACCGCCGTCTGGCCCAGCACAATGCCGGCACGGGCGCGCGCTCGACCCGCGGGCGAAGCTGGGTGCTGATCCACAGCGAACGCTTCACCAGCCGGCAGGACGCGATGAGCCGCGAATGGCACCTCAAGCGCGATCGCGCGTTCAGACGTAGCCTCGTTGCCAAGGCGCGGGGTCTGAAAGCCTGAGCGCTGGTTTCGGCGAAGCTGGTCTGTGCCGGTTTGCGACAGAGCCCCACCCGCATTTTAACGTTTGGAACAGCGGCGGAACGAACCGGGCCCGAATCGCATCGAATCAGCGTTCGGGCAGGTCTGGCCCCAAATGTAGGCCGCGATCCACAGGGCATGACACAAGCACTGCCATGATCGGGCGCAGCATGTGCGGTGCCGGTGCGCCAAGTGGTTAACGCAGATACGGACCACCAATCGCGATGCCCCCGCGGCTACGGGAGACTGACCGGAAAGATGCCCTTTGAAATCAGGCACTTTCGTCTGCACCCGTCATGCCCGGCCTTGTGCCGGGCATCCACGTCTTGCTGACGCAAACGCATCGAAGGCGTAGATGGCCGGGACAAGCCCGCCCATGACGGAATTTGTGCTCGGGATAACGGCTGCGCAATCGAGGAGACGGCGACGCTTAAATCAGTCCATTAAGCCCGCTCAAGGCCCCCGTGGATGACCAGACATGTCCCGCGGTGTGACAGGCGGGCAGCGCGACTTTAACGTATGGAACACGAGAAGAACGAAGCGGCGACGAATCACTACGAATCATCACTTGGCCGCTTTGGTTCCTACATGTCGGGGCCGATCAATCAGTCGAGACACAAGAACTGCACCAGGCAGCTCGCACTTTGCGTCGAAGCGCGGCTCAAACGTTAACGCTCGCGCTGGTCAGGCTGCGCCGCGGGTCAGGTTCAGCACCTTGGCGCGGTGCGCCACGGCCTGTTTGGCGGCTGCGGTGTGGGTGAACATCGCGAGCTCGGTCTCGTCGCCGTCCGACACCGGCGTCAGCGCTGCATCCATGTAGTCGTAGCGCTTGGGATCGCGCGCGACCCGGTAGGCGACCTTGCCGAGGCCCCACGCCGTCGACAGGATCACGCCCGTCTTGTGCGCCAGTTCGATCGCCAGCCGCGGCCAGAACAGCAGCGTATTTTCGCGCGGCAAGCCCGACCGCCGCTCGGAGGGATGCCGCAACCGGAACACGCCGCTCTGCAGCGGGTGAACGTTCTCGAGCGAGACCGCCAGCGAGAAGGTCAGCAGCAGCTTCACCATGCTGTCCATCTTGATGCCGGTCCTGCCGGCGCGGCGCAGCAGGGTTTCGATGTGGGCCGGTTCGTAATAGTGCCGCCAGGCCTGCTGATAGATATCTTCCCACTGCTGCTGCGACATTTTCGGGTGCGCGGTGCAGACGTGTTCGATGTCGTATTTGTTGAGGTCGGGATCCATCGCGATCCCGGCCTTCCACAGCTTCTGATGATCTTCCGACCCTGGGAGCGGCGTCAGGCAGAAGAACTCCAGGATGTCGATCGGAAGCTCGCGCTTGATGATGTCGAGATCGGTGAGAATGCTTTCGGGCGTATCGGCCGGAAAGCCGAGGATGTAGCCCGCCAGCGTGATGATGCCCTGCGCCTTCCAGGCCAGCAGCATTGCGCGATATTCGGTGATCTTGTTCTGCCGCTTGTTGGCGGCGAGCAGCGTCTCGGGATTGATACTCTCGAGGCCGAGAAACACGCGGGTGACGCCTGCGCGCTTCGCCTTCTCGATGAAGTTCGGGATCTTGTGACACAGCGTATCGACCTGGATCAGCAAGCCCAGCGGGATGCCCTGCTCTTCCTTCAACCAGATCAGCCGATCGAGGATCGCCTCCCAATCCTTGTTACGCGCGAAGTTGTCGTCGGTGATGAAGAACTTCGAAACGCCCTGCTTCCAGTTGGCGCGCACCAGCGCCTCGACATCGTCGGGCGAGCGATAGCGCGACTTGCGGCCCTGGACGTTGATGATGGTGCAGAACGAGCACTGATACGGGCAACCGCGGCCGGCATCGAAGGAGGTCGACAGACCGAGTGTGCGCTTCACGTTGGCGAGCGGCAGATATGGCACCGGCGTGCCTTCGATGCCGGGGAGATCGTCCAGATAGTTGTACAGCGGCTTCAGGTCCCCCTCGGCCGCGTCGCGCAGCAGCGTATCGATCCGGCCTTCCGCTTCGCCGGCGAAGATCGATACACCGAGGTCGCGGCAGGCATCGAGATCGACCGCCTTGCCGTCGAGCATCGACAGACAGCCCGAGACGTGAAAGCCACCGATCGCGACCGGGATGCCGGCCTGGCGGAACGGCCGGGCGATGTCGAGCGCGCGGGGATACTGGTTCGACTGCACGCCGATCAGTCCGACCAGGCCGAAATTGCCGTTCGCCGCGAACCTCTTCAGCAGCTTTGGAATGTCGATCCGGGTGTTGAACTCGTCCATCGCCTCGATGTCGATCTCGACATCCGGGCCGAGCACCTTCCGGGCGGCGCTTTCCTGCGCGATGCCATACACACTGGCCAGCGAGTTCGACGGGATGGTGGCGCGCCACCAGCGGATCACATAGCCGTCGTCGCCGTAGTGCGAAGGTTTGATCAGTAACAGCTGGAAGCGACGCTTCGGGCGGTCCTCGACTATCGACACCAGCCATCCCCCTGCAATCGACGTGATGAAACGAAGTCTGATCGGACGGCGTCGTTAACTAATTCAGCGGTGATGCTGCCGGGAATGAGGCGCCACCGCAAGCGCAAACGGCCCGCAGAGGCGCGGGCCTGCTATCCGCAGCCTCAACGTTGCGGAAATGCCGCAATTTCGCGGCCAAAACAGATCAAAACTGTCGTTACGATGTCACCAAGGCGCAATCAGTAACAAAACTCATCAGCGCGGGCGTGGTGGTGGCCTCAGCTGCGCGGCTTGATGAAGGGCTCGACGGGGCCATGGACCTTGATGGCAAGCTGGTTGCCGAAGCGATCCTTGGCGGTGCCGGCGGCGACGCGGATCCAGCCCTCGCTGACGCAATATTCGATGACGTTGGTCTTCTCCTGGCCCTTGAAACGGATGCCGACGTCGAGCGCGAGCACCGCTTCGTTGTAGTAGGGGCTGGATTCCTCGACCGAGAGGCGATCGGGCAGTTCGATGTTCTGAGTCTGGTCGGTCATAGCAACGTCTCGATTTCTTTGCCGAGCGATTCCGGCGTTGTGGTCGGCGCGTGACGCGATACCACACGGCCGCTCCGGTCGACCACAAATTTGGTGAAATTCCACTTGATCCCGGAGCCGAGCAGGCCGCCCTTCTCGCCCTTCAGGAATTTGTACAGCGGATGCGCCTGCGCGCCGTTGACGTCGATCTTGGCGAACATCGGGAAGCTGACGCCGTAATTGCGCGAACAGAACTGCGCGATCTGTGCCTCATCGCCCGGCTCCTGGGCGCCGAACTGATTGCAGGGAAAGCCGAGCACGGAGAAGCCGCGCGCCCCGTAGCGCTGCTGCAGAGCCTCGAGGCCCTTGTATTGCGGGGTGAAGCCGCAGGCGCTGGCTGTGTTGACGATCAGCAGAACCTGCCCTTCGAACTGTTTCAGCGAGATCTCTTCGCCGGCCAGCGTCTTTGCGGAAAAATCGTAGAGCGATGTCATCGCCTGGCGTCCTGTTACGTGTTCACTGCACCGGATCGATCGGCGAAGGCGGCGTGCCGCCGGCCTCGATCGCTTCACCGGCGAGCAGGCACAAATCCTCGCGATAGCGCCCGGCCACGAGCTGCACGCCGACCGGCACGCGCCCGACCAGGCCGGTCGACACCGTCAACCCGGGCAGTCCGACGAACGGGATGCCGACCTGCGGCATCTGCGCCGCCCAGACGCGCTTGAACGAGGCGTCGTCCTTGAGGTCGAGCCGCTGCGGGAACGGCAGTTCGCCCGATACCGGCATCAGCAGCACCGCGTAGCGCTGGAAGAACATCTCCCAGCCGCGCGTCAGCGTCGCGCGGCGGACCAGCAGCCGCGACAGCGTCGTCGCGTCGGTGATCTCGCGCGCGCGATTGCCGTTGAGGCAGGCGAGCGCACCCTCGTCGCCTTCGCGCTCGGCGGCATCGAGCATGCCCCGGTAGCCGTCGCCGAGCCAAAACTGCGCCTGCAGCTCGGCCGCCTCGCGCAGCGGCGGCGTGGCGTCGATCTGTTCGACCGCCCAGCCTGCGGCCTCGAGACGGCGTCCAGCGTCGATCACCGCCTCGCGGACTTCCGGTACGACCGCCAGATCGTCCGGCGCGACGCACAGCGCTGCACGCTTCTCGCGCGGCGGCCCCTGCAGCGGCGCCGGCACCCACCATGGGTCGCGCGCATCGGGCTGCGACAGGACCGCGAGCGCAAGCCGCAGGTCGGCGATGGTCCGCGCCAGCGGCCCGGAGACGGCGCTGATCTGCGGACAGATCGCGCGCTCCGGCGACGACGCGTTGTAGGCGGCGATACGGCCGAGCGTCGGCCGCAGGCCGTGGACGCCGCAGGCATAAGCCGGATAGCGCACCGAACCGGCGATATCGGTGCCGTGCGCGATGTGGCCGATGCCCGCTGTCAGTGCGGCGGCGGCTCCGCCCGACGAGCCGCCAGGCGTGATCGACGGATCGCGCGGGTTGAGGGTTTCGCCGTGCAGCTTGTTGGCAGTGAACCAGCGGTAGGAGAAGGCGGGCGTGTTGGTCCGGCCGACGATCACCGCGCCGGCCTTCAGCAGATTGTCGACCACCGGGTTGTTCGAGGCCGCGATCAGGTCGCGCTGCAGCGTTACGCCGTTCGTGGTGGCGAAGCCTTGCTGATCGACGTTGACCTTGACGGTGACCGGCACGCCGGCCAGCGGCCCGACATCGTCGCCGCGCTTGAACGCCGCGTCCACCGCATCGGCGCGTGCCCGCGACTCGTCGGGGCGGTGATCGATCACGGCGTTGATGGCGGGATTGACGGCGTCGAGCCGATCCAGCGCCGCCTGGGTCGCTTCGCGGGCGGAGAGCTTGCGGGCGCCGATCAGCGCGGCCAGTTCGGTAGCGGACAGTCGCCAGATCTCTTGCATGATCCCCCCGATTGACAATGACGTGATAATGCGAGCCTCGGCCCGGCGCCACCGTCAAATCGGGGACCCGTCAATGCCGATTCCGCGGCAGCACCGGCATATCGACCAGAGCTTCGCTGAAGGGAAAATCAAGCACGACCTGGCCCTCCTCGTCGGTGACTTCGAGGCTGGCGCGGATCAGGTCGACCTGCGCCGCTTCAGTCTTGATGATCTCCCTGATGGTGGCGCGCGCCACCTCCCAGGCGTGATCCGCGTCCCGCAGGTGTTCGCCTTCGGGATCGGGAATCAGCTCTGCGCCGATCCGAGTGTTGAAATAATACCTTGGCATCCAGCTTTCCGTTTTTCCTGGCGTCAAAAGTGAGGTCGCGCCCGGCGATCCGCAACCCTGTCCCCCGCATGGCCCCTTCCCGCGTCGCCGGCTTGCCATGCTCGCGTTCCGCCGCATTTGGCTGTAACCAAACGCCATGGCACCCGAAGCAGAACGCGAGATCCGTCTCGGCCACACCAGCGCGGCGGCGCCGCTTACCTCGCAGATGCTGGACGTCGGCGACGGTCATACAATCTATGTCGAGACCAGCGGCAACCCCAACGGTGTCGCGGCGGTGTATCTGCACGGCGGGCCCGGCAGCGGCTGTCAGCCGGATCATCGCCGGCTGTTCGATGCGAAACGCTTTCACGCCGTGTTGTTCGATCAGCGCGGTGCCGGCCGCAGCGGGCCGAAGGGCGGCCGCGAGGCGAACACGTTGCCGCACCTGATCGCCGACATGGAGGCGATCCGCAGCACGCTCGGCATCGCGCGCTGGCTGGTGGTCGGCGGCTCATGGGGGGCGACGCTGGCGCTGGCCTATGCGCAGGCGCATCCGGACCGCGTCAGCGGCATCGTGCTGCGCGCGACGTTCCTCGGCACGCGCGCCGAGCTCGAAGCCGCCTTCCTGGAAACGCTGCCGAGATTCTATCCCGACCTCCACGCCGACTTTCTGTCGCTGCTGCCCGAGGACGAACGCGCCGCGCCTCTCGATGCGTATTGGCGGCGCATCCTCGATCCCGATCCTGCGGTGCACGGCCCCGCCGCGCGCGCCTGGGGCGAAACCGAGTCGATCCTGTCGCAGATCGCGCCGAAGCGGACGCGGCTCGAC
Organism: Rhodopseudomonas infernalis; assembly: GCF_022271405.1. Taxonomy (GTDB): domain Bacteria; phylum Pseudomonadota; class Alphaproteobacteria; order Rhizobiales; family Xanthobacteraceae; genus Rhodopseudomonas; species Rhodopseudomonas infernalis. The sequence goes on from NZ_JAJNAL010000003.1 coordinate 119,592, forward strand.
CCACACAAGGCCGGCGATACACGGCCGATGCCGACGACGCCTTTCATGGAAGCGCACTACTTCGTCAATGACTGCTTCATGCGGCCGGATCAGCTGATGGCCGACGCGGACAAACTCGCCGGCATTCCGGGCATCATCGTGCAGGGCCGCTACGACCTGCTGTGCCCTCCCGCGACCGCACATCGGCTGAGCGCAGCCTGGCCCGGCACCGAGGTGCGCACCGTCGATGCCGCCGGTCATCTGCTATACGACCCGGGCATCCGCGACGCCGTGATCGCGGCGATCAACGACGTCGCGGACCGTAGCACTGGTTCCGGCTCGCGCAGCGGCCCATCATCGCATTGAAGGCAGGACAAGGATCGCTGGATGCCGCTCGTCGCCAAGGGAATGCTGCTGACGTCGATGGACATCGATGCCGCCGACGAGGCCGATTTCAACCGCTGGTACGACCGCGAACACCTCGCCGAGCGCGTTGCGATCGATGGCTTCCTGGAAGCGCGGCGCTACATCGCGGTGGATGCGGCGCCGAAATATCTCGCCTTGTACGCGACGCGTAGCTTCGATGTGCTGAGCAGCCCGCTTATCGAGTGGCACTTGCCAACCAGACCGAGTGGTCGAACCGCAATATCGCAAAGTTCAAAAACATGATCCGCGGTGTCGCACGGGTCACCGAAAGCCATGGTCAGGGCCGCGGCGCAGTGATCGGACTGGCGCGGCTGCGGCCTCGTGCCGGCAACGAGGCCGCGCTACGCGCCACGATCCTTGCCCCGCGCGACCTGCTGTCGCGAGACGGCCTGATCGCGATGCATCTGCTGGAGAACGATCCGACCTTGTCGCGGCCCCTGACCGACCCGCCGGGCGTCACTAGCCCGGGGGCCTCAGACTGGTTCGTGGTGGTCGAGGGCACCGACGAGGCCGCCGTCAAGACTGCGATGGCCGAACGGTTCGACAGCACCATTGGGCCGGAGCTGATTTCGGCGGGCGTGTACAAATTGCTGTGGGACCTTGCCCGGAGCGACCTTGCAGCGTCGTAAGAACGCAGCTTCCGGCGAATTGCCCGATCGGCAGGCAATCGTTCGGCCGGACTTTCATCCGGCCATCACAGCTTTGCGATAGCTCCTCATTCGGAACCCTTTGGCGGTTTGCGCGTCAACAAGCTTGGCAATGTCCGTCCGCACCCTATCGGGATGGATGTGTTGACAAGTTTCCGCTCTCGGACGGAAATGCAGGCGAGGCTTCCTCGCACCGAATGACAGACACAGAACATGAATCCCGTCAAAGCGCTCGAACAACACGGCCAGGCTATCTGGCTGGACTTCCTGGCCCGCGGCTTCATTGCCAAGGGCGATCTGAAAAGACTGATCGACGAAGACGGTGTGAAGGGCGTGACGTCCAATCCCTCGATCTTCGAAAAGGCGATCGGCTCGTCGGACGAATATGACGGCGCGATCGGCGCCGCGCTGAAGCAGGGCGATCGCTCGGTCGGCGAATTGTATGAAGGCATCGCGGTCGAAGACATTCAGCACGCCGCCGATGTGCTGCGCCCGACTTACGACCGGCTCGAAGGCCGCGACGGCTTCGTCAGCCTGGAAGTGTCGCCCTATCTGGCGCTCGACACCAAGGCCACCATCGTCGAAGCCGAGCGGCTGTGGGCCGCGGTCAAGCGCGAAAACCTGATGATCAAGGTGCCGGCGACCCGCCAGGGTCTCGCCGCCATCAAGCATCTCATTTCGAAGGGCATCAGCGTCAACATCACGCTGCTGTTCTCGCAGCAGGTTTACCGCCAGGTCGCGGAAGCCTATCTGTCCGGCCTGGAAACGCTGATTGCCAATGGCGGCGATCCGGCGCGGGTCGGCAGCGTCGCGAGTTTCTTCGTCAGCCGCATCGACAGCGCAGTCGACAAACAGCTCGACGACAAGATCGCGCAGGCCAACGATCCGGAAGAAAAGGCGCGGCTCGAAAAGCTCAAGGGCAAGATCGCGATCGCCAACGCCAAGCTTGCGTATCAGGACTACAAGCAGATGTTTTCCGGCGATCGCTGGGCCAAGCTGGAAGTTTGCGGGGCCAAGCCGCAGCGACTGCTGTGGGCTTCGACCGGCACCAAGAACAAGGCCTACAGCGACGTTCTCTACATCGAAGAACTGATTGGCCCCAACACGGTCAATACCGTGCCGCCGGCCACGCTCGACGCCTTCCGCGATCACGGCAAGCCGCGCGATAGCCTGGAAGAGGATGTCGATGAAGCAGCCGCGGTTCTGAAGGATCTCGAGAACGCCGGCATTTCGCTGCAGAAGATCACCGAAACGCTGGTCACCGAAGGCCTGCAGCTATTCTCCGATTCGTTCGACAAGCTGCTCGGCGCGGTCGCGTTCAAGCGCAACACGGTGCTGGCCGGCGAGGTCGGCACCCAGAACATCGCCCTGCCCGCCGATCTGGAGAAATCCTACAAGGCGCAGGCCGACGAGTGGCGCAAGACCGGCAAGATCCGTCAGCTCTGGGATCACGACAAATCGGTGTGGACCGGCGGCGACGAAGACAAGTGGCTCGGCTGGCTGAACGCCGCCGAGGCGGAGGCCGGCAAGCTCGCCGACTACGCCGACTTCGCCAAGTGGGTGAAGGCCCGCGGCTTCACCGACGCGGTCGTGCTCGGCATGGGCGGCTCGAGCCTCGGTCCCGAAGTGCTCGCGCAGACCTTCCCGCAGCAGAGCGGCTTCCCGAAGCTGCACGTGCTGGACTCGACCGATCCGGCGCAGGTGCGCGCGCTGGAGGCCGGCGTGTCGCTGGGCACCACGCTATTCATCGTCTCATCGAAGTCGGGCGGCACCACCGAGCCCAACGTGATGAAGGACTACTTCCTGTCGCGCGTCGGTGAGACCGTCGGGGCCGATAAAGCCGGCCAGCACTTCGTCGCCGTCACCGATCCGGGCTCGTCGATGGAGAAGGTCGCGACCGAACAGAAATTCGCCCGCATCTTCCACGGCGACCCGACCATCGGTGGCCGCTACTCGGTGCTGTCGCCGTTCGGCATGGTGCCGGCCGCAGCGGCCGGGATCGACCTCGCCAAGCTGCTCGAACTGACGCTGACGATGGTGCGGTCCTGCGGGCCGGACGTGCCGCCCAGCGAGAACCCGGGCGTCCAGCTCGGCCTCGCCATGGGCTGCGCCGGCCTCGCCGGTCGCGACAAGGTCACGATCAATTCGTCCAAATCGATCGCCGACTTCGGCGCTTGGGCCGAGCAGCTGATCGCCGAGTCGACCGGCAAGGATGGCAAGGGACTGATCCCGATCGACGGCGAGCCGCTGGCGGAGCCGTCCACCTACGGCAACGACCGGGTGTTCGTCGATCTGCGCGTCGAGGGCGAGACTGACGCCGCGCACGACACCAAGCTCAAGGCACTGGAAGCGGCCGGGCATCCGGTGGTGCGGATCGTGCTGAAATCGCCGGTCCATATCGGTCAGGAGTTCTTCCACTTCGAACTCGCTACAGCGGTGGCGGGCGCGATTTTGGGGATCAATCCGTTCAATCAACCGGACGTCGAGTCTGCCAAGATCAAGACCCGCGAATTGACCGCGGCGTTCGAAACATCCGGCGAGCTACCGGCGGAGAAGCCCGCGATGTCGACAGCCGATGTCGATCTCTACACCAGCGAGTCGAACGCGGCGGCACTCCGCGAAGCCGGCGCCAACGGCACGCTCGACTCCTGGATCAAGGCGCATCTGTCGCGTGCCAAGGCCGGCGACTACGTCGCCCTGCTGGCCTACATCGCGCGCAATGCCGAACATATCGATACGCTGCAGGGCATGCGGCTCGCCATCCGCGATCGCCGCCATGTGGCGACCTGCTCCGAATTCGGCCCGCGCTTCCTGCACTCCACCGGACAGGCCTACAAAGGCGGACCGGACAGCGGCGTCTTCCTGCAGATCACCGCGGACGATGCCCAGGACCTGCCGGTACCGGGCCAGAAGGCCAGCTTCGGCGTGATCAAGGCGGCGCAGGCGCGCGGCGATTTCGACGTGCTGACCGAACGCGGCCGTCGTGCCCTGCGGGTTCACCTCAAGGGTGATCTCGAAGGCGGACTGAAGGCCCTCGACGCCGCGGTCCGCGCGGCGCTGAACTGATAGCAAAGGCCCGTCATTGCGAGCGAAGCGAAGCAATCCAAACCACACGTTCTGAGCTGGATTGCTTCGTCGCTTCGCTTCTCGCAACGACGACAACTTTTGCAGAGCGACAACGAGGCTGCGCAATCAAGCGCAGCCCGAGGACAGCTGGAGACTTCGGCATGCAGCTCGGCATGGTCGGCCTCGGACGAATGGGCGGCAACATCGTTCGCCGCCTTCTGAAAGATGGCCACAGCGCCGTGGTTTATGACCGGGATCCGGCAGCGATCGAGGCGTTAGTTAAGGACGGCGCGACGGCCGCCAGCAGCCTCGAGGATCTCGTCGGCAAGCTCGACGCGCCGCGTGCGGTGTGGGTGATGCTGCCGGCAGGCCAAATCACCGAGACGACGATCGAACAGGTCGGCAAGCTGCTCAGCCCGGATGACGTGATCATCGACGGCGGTAACACCTTCTGGCAGGACGACATCCGCCGCGCCAAGGCGCTGCGCGAAAAATCGGTCGCCTATGTGGATGTCGGCACCTCCGGCGGCATCTGGGGTATCGAGCGCGGCTACTGCATGATGATCGGCGGCGACAAGACCGTCGTCGACCGGCTCGACCCGATCTTCGCGACGCTGGCGCCGGGTATCGGCGACATTCCGCGCACGCCCGGCCGCGACGACCGCGACCCGCGCGCCGAACAGGGCTACATCCACGCCGGCCCGGTCGGCGCCGGTCACTTCGTCAAGATGGTCCACAACGGCATCGAATACGGCCTGATGCAGGCCTATGCCGAAGGCTTCGACATCCTCAAGAACGCCAATATCGACGCACTGCCGAGCGAACATCGCTTCGATCTCGATATCGCCGACATCGCCGAAGTGTGGCGACGCGGCAGCGTGATCCCGTCCTGGCTGCTCGACCTCACCGCCTCGGCGTTGGCCCGCAACGTGGCGCTCGATAGCTACTCGGGCTTTGTCGAGGATTCCGGCGAAGGGCGCTGGACCATCAACGCCGCCATCGACGAAGCCGTGCCGGCCGAAGTACTCACTTCGGCGCTGTTCGCCCGCTTCCGCTCGCGCAAGGAACATACGTTCGCCGAGCGGATCCTGTCGGCGATGCGCGCCGGTTTTGGCGGCCACAAGGAGCCGCAGCAGCACCCCGACGCCGCTCATCAGGCCGCCCCGCAAGAGAAAATGAAATCGGAGAACGTGTGACCAGCCAGCCCAACGCGCAGATCCCGGAGGGCTGCGCCTTCGTCATCTTCGGCGTCACCGGCGACCTCGCCCACCGGCTGGTCATCCCGGCTCTCTACAATCTTGCGGAAGCCAATCTGCTTCCGGAGAAATTTTGCGTCGTCGGAATCACCCGCAAAGAAATGTCGAGCGAGGATCTGCGCGCCAGCCTGATGCATGGCCTGCGCAAATTCGCGACCCGACCGGTGAACGAAGACGTCGCCGACAAGCTGCTGTATTGCGTCACTTCGGTGAGCGCCGATCCGTCGGATCCCTCGTCGTTCGACCGCCTGCGCGAACGGCTTGAAAAGCTCGAGGCCAACCGCAACACCGGTGGCAATCGTCTGTTCTATCTGGCGACGCCGCCCGACGCGTTCGCGCCGATCTCGACCGAACTCGGCCGCGCCGGCCTGCTCAAGGAGGAAGACGGCGCCTGGCGCCGGCTGGTGGTCGAGAAGCCGTTCGGCACCGACCTCGCCTCCGCCAAGGCGCTCAACGAGCATCTGCTCGGCATCGTCAGCGAGCATTCGCTGTACCGGATCGATCATTATCTCGGGAAGGAGACGGTGCAGAACATCCTGGTGCTGCGCTTCTCCAACGGCATGTTCGAGCCGATCTGGAATCGCGAGCACATCGACCACGTTCAGATCACGGTCGACGAGAAGCTCGGGGTCGCGCATCGCGGCAGCTTCTACGACAAGACCGGCGCGCTGCGCGACATGGTGCCGAACCATCTGTTCCAGCTGCTGTCACTGGTCGCAATGGAGCCGCCGTCGCATTTCAACGCGCACTCCGTGCGCTCGGCGAAGGCCGAAGTGCTTGCCGCGATCCAGCAGCAGACCGAAGAAGAAGCACTGCGCAATTCCGTGCGCGGCCAATACACCGCCGGCAAGGTCGGCGACACCGAGATCGGCGACTATCGCGCCGTGCAGGATGTCGACCCGGGCAGCAGCACCGAGACCTACGTGGCGCTGAAACTGACGATCGACAACTGGCGCTGGGCCGGCGTGCCGTTCTATCTGCGCACCGGCAAGGCGCTCGGGACCAAGCGCACCGAGGTCGCGATCAAGTTCAAACAGGCGCCGTTCGCGATGTTCCGCTGCACGCCGGTCGAGGAGCTGTCGCAGAACTATCTGATCATCGGCATCGAGCCGGTCGAGGGCATCGCGCTGCAGTTCAATACCAAGATTCCAGGCCCGACGATCGCGATCGACGGCGTCGAGATGACGTTCCGTTACAAGGACTACTTCAAGGTCGCGCCGAGCAACGGCTACGAGACGCTGCTGCACGACTGCATGATCGGCGACAACATCCTGTTCCAGCGCGCCGACGGCGTCGAAGCCGGCTGGCAGGCGGTGCAGCCGTTCCTCGACGCGTGGGAGAAGGCCGGCGCCGAGGGTCTGGAGAGCTACCCGGCCGGCAGCGAAGGCCCTGAAGAGGCGGAGGCGCTACTGGAACGCGACGGCCGCAACTGGCGGGAGCCCGGCTAGTGCAGGTCGGTGATCGCCAGATCGTGGTCGCTGCCGACGCCGAGGCGCTGGCGCGGCTGGCGGCGCAGCGTCTGATCGCGCGCATTGCCCTGCATCACGATCGCCCGGCGATCTGCCTCACCGGCGGCTCCGGACCGCAGCGGATGTTCGAACTGCTGGCCACCGAATTCGAAGATCGAATTCCCTGGGCGCAGGTACATTGGTTCATCAGCGACGAGCGCGTGGTGTCGTTCGATGATCCGCTCAGCAACATGGGGACGGCGAAGCGCGCGCTGCTCGATGGCCGTGCACCTGCGGCGAACATCCATGCAATTCCGGCCAGCAATGGCGCCGACCCCGACGAGGTCGCGCGCCGCTACGAACGCGAGTTGCAGGAGTTCTACCGCGCAGCGACGCTCGATCCGGCGCGGCCGCTGTTCGATCTGGTGCTCGGCGGCGTCGGCCCGGATGGCCACACCGCGTCGCTGTTTCCCGGTTGGCCGCAGCTTTTGATCGCCGACCGCTGGACCGCGGGCGTGGACCACGCGCATGTCGAGCCGTTCGTGCCGCGCGTCACCCTCACCTTTCCGGCGCTCGCCTCGTGCAGCGAGATGCTGTTCTTGCTTCATGGCGCCGGCAAGCGCGGCATCGCCGAGCGCGTGTTCGCCGGCGAAGATCTTCCGGCCGGCCGCGCCCGATCGAACGGCGAGACCGTGTGGCTGATCACCGAGGACGCGCTGCCGGAGACCATTCGTGACCGCTGACGTGGCGCCGCGGGCGCTGATCGTGATGGGCGTGTCGGGCTCCGGCAAGACCTCCGTGGGCAAGGCGCTCGCCGACCGGCTCGGCTGGACCTACGAGGATGCCGACGACTTTCATCCTCCCGCCAACGTCGCGAAGATGAGCGCCGGTCACCCGCTCACGGACGACGACCGCTGGCCATGGCTGCGGGCGATCGCAGCCGAGATCGATCGTGTCGCCGAGGGCGGAGGCCATGTCGTGTTCGGCTGCTCGGCGTTGAAGCGCATCTATCGCGACATTCTCGTCCACGGCCGCGCCGATATCCGCATCGTCTATCTCGACGGCAGCCGCGAGGTGATTGCCGACCGGATCGCAGCGCGCCGCCACCACTTCATGCCGCCGGGTCTGCTCGACAGCCAGTTCGCAACGCTGGAGCCGCCGGGTGCGGACGAGAAGCCGATCGCGGTCGGCATCGACTGTTCGATCGAACAAATCGTCGACGGCATCGTGGCGCAGCTTCCGGCGGCCACAACCCATCGATCCGTCGTGGAGTAAACCAATGTCCCGCATCCGCCTCGTGGTTTCCGACGTCGACGGCACCCTCGTCACCTCCGACAAGCGTCTGACGGACGGCACGCGTGCGGCGGTAGCGAAGCTGCAGGAAGCCGGCATCGGCTTCACACTGACGAGCAGCCGACCGCCGGTCGGAATGCGGATGTTCAGCGAGCCGCTCGGAATTTCGCTGCCGCTGGGCCCATTCAACGGCAGTTCGATCGTCGATCCATCGCTGGCGGTGATCGAGCAGCATCTCATTCCCGCCGACGCGGCCGCCAAGAGCATCGCTCTGCTGGAGCGGCACGGTGTCGATATCTGGCTGTTCACCAACGACGACTGGTACATCCGCCGCGACGACGGCAAATACGTGCCGCACGAGCAGCGCACCATTCTGTTCGATCCGACTCAGATCGACGACTTCACGCCGCTGCTGGCGAAGGCCTGCAAGATCGTCGGCGCCAGTCCGGACTTCGCGCTGCTGGAGCGCTGCGAGCCGGAGCTGCAGGGCGTGCTTGGCGACAGCGCGCTCGCGGTCCGCTCGCAGGACTACTACCTCGACGTGACGCCGCCGGCCCAGAACAAGGGCACCTTCGTGCAGGCGATGGCGAAGCGGCTGAGCATTCCGGCCGAAACCATCGCGACCCTGGGCGACATGCAGAACGACCTTCCGATGTTCAAGGTCAGCGGCCTGCCGATCGCGATGGGCAATGCGTCCGGCAGCGTGCAGCGACTGGCGGCTCACGTCACCGGCAGCAACGACGAAGACGGCTTTGCGTCTGCCGTCGACTTCATCCTCGCCCGCAACGCGGCGAGCTGAGCTGCATCATTTCGAACGCTGCAGCGCCGGCTTGTCGCTCGCGCCCATCGCGGTGCAGAGATTGTCGGCCGTGACGATCAGCGCGATATGGGTCAGCGCCTGCGGGAAATTGCCGGTCTGCCGGCGCGCATCCGGATCGTACTCCTCGGCCAGTAGCCCGACATCGTTGGCGACGCCGACCACGCGGTCGAACAGCTCCTTGGCCTTGTCGAGCTCGCCGGCCAGCAAGTAAGCATCGGCCAGCCACAGGCTGCAGGCGAGAAATGCACCCTCGACGGGCAACGGCTCGTCCGGCGTTTCGCGCGGATCGTGGCGCAGCACGAAGCCGCGGTGCATCAGGTGTTTTTCGGTCGCCGCTAACGTTCCGAGCACGCGCGGGTCGTCGGGAGGGAGAAATCCGACGGCCGGCAGCAGCAGCAGGCTGGCGTCGAGCATCTGCGAGCCATAATGCTCGACGAACGAATTTTGCGCCTTGTCGAAGCCCTTGTCGCAAACGTCGCGATGGATTTCATCGCGCAGCGCGCGCCATTTATCGACCGGAGCTTTCAGTCCGAATTTTTCGGAGCTCTTGATGCCGCGATCGAATGCGACCCAACTCATCACCTTCGAGAAAACGTAGTGCTTGCCGGCACCGCGACGTTCCCAGATGCCGCTGTCGGGCTGTTGCCAGACCTCGGCCAGATGCTCGAGCACCGCGCGTTCCATCGACCAGGTCTCGCCGTCGAGCTCCAGACCCGCCATGCGCCATTGGTGAAATGAATCGATCAGCTCGCCATAGACGTCGAGCTGCAGCTGGCCGTGCGCGGCATTTCCAATCCGCACCGGCTGCGCGCCCTCGTAGCCAGGTAGCCAGTCGGCCTGCCATTCCAGCAGACGCCGATGGCCGTAGATCGAATACATGATCTGCAGCTCGGCGGGCGCGCCTGCCGCGGCACGCATCAGCCAGTCGTGCCAGTCGGACGCCTCGGCGGTGTAGCCATTGTTCATCAGCGCGAACAACGTGAATGTCGCGTCGCGCAGCCAGCAGAAGCGATAGTCCCAGTTGCGGGAGCCGCCGAGCTGTTCCGGCAACGACGTCGTCGGTGCGGCGACGATGCCGCCGCTGGGCCCGAAGGTCAGCGCCTTAAGCGTGATCAGCGACCGCATCACCAGTTCGCGATGATCGCCCTGGTACGTGCAGCGGCCGGACCACTCTGCCCAAAAGGCCTCGGTGTCGCTGAGCGCGTCGGCCGGATTGATGGGCTTCGGCACCGGCAAATGCGACGGTCCGTAGCTCAACACGAACGGGACGGTCTCGCCGGCGCAGACCGAGAAATCGGCGACCGTGGTCATCGCCTCGCCGTGAGTTAGAATCGGCGAGCGAAGGACGGCCATATCCGGCCCGCAGATCGCGAGCAGATCGCCGGCTTGTTCGCCGCGCTTCACCCAGGGGACGTTGACGCCGAAGCCGAACCGCAGCACGAGGTGCATCCGCACCTCGACCTGACCGGCGTCGCCACGCACCAGCCGTACGATATCGGAGGCTGAACCGCGCGGTGGCATGAAGTCGATCAGGGTGACGACGCCGCTGTCGGTCTCGAATCGCGTCTCAAGGATCAGGCTGTCACCGCGATAACGCCGCGACGTGCTGGTGATCGCGTGCTTCGGGCTAATCTGCCAGTGGCCATGGCTGTCGTCGCCGAGCAGCGCTGCGAAGCAAGCGTCGGAATCGAAATATGGCCAACACAGCCAATCCATCGAGCCGTTGCGCCCGACCAGCGCCGCCGTTTCGCAATCTCCGATCAGGGCGTAGTCTTCGATCTTACCCGGCAACGGCGTTCGCCGTGTGCCGGCGCTCCGATGTAGCGGCAATCAAGGCCTGCCTGTTGATTGCGGAGACGATCTCGTCGAGGCCAGCCGGCAATCGGCGGCGCCAGTTCGGATGCTCGAACACCGTCCCGGGCACGTTCGGCTGATCGATCACGCCGAGCAGATCTTCCAACGAGATCGCCAGGAGCCGCGACGGCGTGCGCGACAGGAAGGTGAGAACCGCGTAGATATCCTCGTGCTGAATTCCCTGCTGCCGCAGCACATCTCCCAGCATGTTCAGCGCATTCCGCCGCGCATCATCGCTCTCGCCTGGATCAACGCCAATCGAGCGCTTGAACTGCAGATCGGCGAAGCTTCGCCAGCCCGAATAGGTGGCGAGATCGTGCGTATTGAAGGTCACCAGCGCCTCGGGCAGGTAATGGTCGATGCCGTAGAACCAGCCCTGATGATAATCACGTTCGAACATCATCACGCGATACGACCAGATGCCCCAGTCGGCCAGGCGCTCGCGAAACCCCTCCGGGACCGTCCCGAGGTCCTCACCGATCACCACGCAACGATTGGCGACGCTTTCCTGCGCCGTGACGGCCAGCAGTGCGTCGAACGGCATGGTGACGTACACGCCGCTGTCGGCCGCATAGCCGTGCGGCACGAGATAAAGCCGGTTCAAGCCGAGGACGTGATCGAGCCGGATCGCGCCGGCATAGCGCATCGAGGCGCGCAACATCTCGCGGAAGGGCGCGAAGCCGGTCAGCTCGAGTCCCGCCGCGTTGAATCCGGCGAGCCCCCAATTCTGCCCGGCCGAGTTGAGTTGGTCCGGCGGCGCGCCGACCGACAGATGACGCGAGATCGCCACCTGCTCGTTCCAGGCGTCGAAGCCATCACTCTGCACCCCGACTGCGACGTCGAGATACAAGCCGACGTCCATGCCGCTGGCCGACGCGAGATCGTGACAGGCGCGAAGCTGGTCGTCCGCACACCACTGCACGTATTCGATGAATTCGATGTCCGCGCCATCTTTGCCCGCGCGTAGCTCGGCGCAGCGGGCATCGTCGGGATGCTGCCATTCCGCCGGCCATTCCCACCACGGCTTGCCGAATTTGTGGCGCAACGTTTCGAAGCAGGCGAACCGCGTCAGCAGCGGCGCGCGCTCGTGTCTGAATTCTTCGAAGGCGGCACGGCGGCCCGCACCAGGGGCCGCGCGGAAGGCCTCATAGGCGGCGCGCAGCCCGCGCCATTTCAGGTCGGCGACAGCGTGATAGTCGATCAGTTCGGCATCGCGTAAAAGCGCCGCCGCGTTCTCGGCACCGGGCAGTTCGAGATGGCTGAACTCGGGAAGCCCCTCGATATCGATATAAAGCGGATTGAGAAACAGCCGGCTGTTAGGCGAATATGGGCTGCAGTCGCCGGGCCGATCGTCAAACAGCACGTGCAGCGGGTTAAGCCCGATACCGCCCGCGCCGAGCTCTGCGGCAATCTCGATCAGCCGCGCCAGATCGGCGAAATCTCCAATTCCCCAATTGCGCGCCGATCGCAGCCCGTAAAGTTGGACGGCGACGATCCACGCTCGCTCGAAGCTGCCACGATAGGCCGCATCCGGCGACACCAGCAGCGGCGCGCTCTCGGTATGCCCCTGAGCGTCCGCGAGCTGCAGGCGGTAGGTGCCGGCCGCGAGATGCTCCGGCAACCCGAGGTCGCGCCCGGACGCGGTCCCGGACGCCAACGTCTGCTCGTCTGCGACAATTGTCCACGCCACCGGTCCGGAATTGTCCGAGCGAAGCTGCGGCCGTGCGCCATCGCCGTCACGCAGCACTGCGACGTGATCAAGCAACACATGCGGAGCACGCGCCGGCATAGCATCGAGAATAATCTGGAGAGCCGCCGGCGGGGTGACATGACGCTGCCCCTGACCGTCGAAAAACTCGGTTTGGATGCCGAGTTCAGCCGCTTTGGTGAACAAATCCATCAGGCACGCTGTCTGGGGGCAGCGCCGGGAGCGCCGCGAATCCGTCAATTCCGAACAGGATAGTCCTGTGCAACGCGATTGCGTAGGGTCGGTTCCCGGAACCTTGGCGTTCCAGAAGCTTTGTAACCGGACGACGGCCCGTTGTTCGTTTTTAAGGGGATGGGACGCCAGTCCTATACGGCATCACCGTGAACAAATCGACCCAAGCGATTCAGACCGCCACCACCGGCGGCGCTTTCCACATCGAAGACATCTACCCCATCATTGATGGCGGCCGTTTTCCAGTCAAAAGGATCGTCGGCGAGCCGATCGAGGTGTGGGCGGACATCTACCGCGACGGCCATGAGGTGATGGCCGCAGCCCTGATCTGGCGCCGCGAGCAGGATCAGGAATGGCAGCGGACGCCGATGCGGCATTTTGTCAATGACCGCTGGACCGCCACCTTCTCGCCGGATCGTATTGGACGATATGTCTATGCGATCGAGGCCTGGACCGACGAGTTCGCGACCTGGCGGCATGGTGTCGAGTTGAAGGTCAAGGCTGGCCAGGATGTCGCGCTGGACGCACTGGAAGGCGCCGGCATGCTCACCCGCGCCCTGCACGGCGGCGCCGAGGCGCTGGCCGTCGTGCATCGGTATTGCGAGGACTATTTGCAGACCGGCGAAGTCGCCCCCCTGCTGTCCGCAGAGTTGCGCGACGCCATGGCCGGGAGCCAGGGCCGTCCGGATCTGTCGCGATCCGACCTCCTGCCTTTGATGATCGACCGCGACCGTGCCCGCAACGGCGCGTGGTACGAAATGGTGCCGCGCAGCCAGAGCAAGGTGCCCGGTCAGCACGGCACCTTCCGCGATTGCGTCGAGCGGCTGCCCGACATCGCCGCGATGGGGTTCGACGTGCTTTACTTCACGCCGATCCACCCGATCGGCCGCGTCAACCGCAAGGGGCGCAACAATTCGCTCAAGGCCGAGGCCGGCGATCCCGGCAGCCCCTATGCGATCGGCGCCGAGGAAGGCGGCCACGACGCCGTGCATCCCGAACTCGGCACGCTGGACGATTTCCGCGCACTGCTCGATGCCTGCAAGCTGGTGAATCTCGAAGTGGCGCTGGACGTCGCCGTGCAGTGCTCGCCGGATCATCCGTGGCTGAAGCAGCATCCGGACTGGTTCAAGCGCCGGCCGGATGGCTCGATGAAATACGCCGAGAATCCGCCGAAGAAATACGAGGATATCGTCAATCCGGATTTCACCTGCGACGACGCCGGCTCGCTGTGGAATGCGCTACGCGATGTCATCCTGTTCTGGGTCGACCAAGGCGTGAAGATCTTCCGGATCGACAATCCGCACACCAAACCGATGCGGTTCTGGGAGTGGATGATCCGCGAGGTGCAACTGCGCCACCCGGACGTGCTGTTCCTGGCCGAAGCCTTCACCCGGCCCAAGCTGATGAAGGGCCTGGCCAAACTCGGCTTCAGCCAGTCCTACACCTATTTCACCTGGCGCACCCAAAAGTGGGAAATCGAGGAGTATCTGCGCGAGCTGACCCGCTATCCCGAGCGCGACTTCTATCGGCCGAACTTCTTCGTCAACACCCCGGACATTCTCCCCTTCCATCTGCAGGGCGGAGAGGTGTGGATGTTCAAGGCGCGCCTTGCTCTCGCCGCGACGTTGTCATCAACCTATGGCATCTACAACGGCTTCGAACTGATCGAGCACGAGCCGATTCCCGGCAAGGAGGAGTATCTCGACTCCGAGAAATACGAGATCAAAGTGCGGGACTGGGACAAGCCCGGCAACATCAAGCCTTATATCCGTGACATCAATCAGGCTCGGCGTGCCAACCCGGCGCTGCAACAGATCAGCAATCTCCGCTTCCTCGATATCCAAGATCCCAATGTGACCGGCTTCGTCAAATACTCGAACGATCTCACCAATGTCGTCGCTGTGGCCATCGCCCTGACCGGCGAGCCGCACGATGTGTGGTTTGCCCTTGGCGACACCCAGGTCGAGGTCGGCGGAGAGCGCCGCCCGGTCGCCGCGGTGGAAAACCTGCTCACGGGGGAGCGCTACCCTGTCGAATGGGGCGGGCTGAATTTACGGATCGACCCGCAACGCGATCCCGCCGTGCTTTTCCGCTGCCTCGCCTGACAGGTCCCACATGAATTTGATGTCTCCGATCGACCAAACCGCCACCGACACTGCGGCCAACGACGAGGTCTGGTACAAAGACGCCATCATCTACCAGCTGCACGTCAAGGCGTTCGCCGACAGCAACAATGACGGCATCGGCGATTTCGCGGGCCTGACCGAGAAGCTGGATTATCTGCAGGAGCTCGGCGTCAACACGCTGTGGCTGCTGCCGTTCTATCCGTCGCCCCAGCGCGACGACGGCTACGACATCGGCGACTACGGTTCGATCAATCCCGACTTCGGCACGATGAAAGACTTCCGCCGCTTCATTGCCGAAGCGAAGCGGCGTGGCCTGCGCGTGATCACCGAGCTGGTGATCAACCACACCTCGGATCAGCACGCCTGGTTCAAGCGGGCGCGGCGCAGCCCGAAGGATTCCAGCGCACGCGACTGGTATGTCTGGAGCGATACCGACCAGAAATATCAGGGCACGCGGATCATCTTCACCGACACCGAGAAGTCGAACTGGACCTGGGATCCGGAAGCCGGCCAGTATTACTGGCACCGCTTCTTTTCGCATCAGCCCGACCTCAACTTCGACAATCCCCGCGTGGTCAGCGCGGTGGTCAAGGTGATGAAGCGCTGGCTCGACACCGGCGTCGACGGCTTCCGCCTCGACGCGATTCCCTATCTGTGCGAGCGCGACGGCACCAACAACGAAAATCTCCCCGAGACGCATTCGGTGATCAAGCAGCTGCGTGCGGAGCTCGACGCCTATGCCAAGGGCAAGGTGCTGCTGGCCGAGGCCAATCAATGGCCGGAGGATGTGCAGGAATATTTCGGCCAGGGCGACGAGTGCCACATGGCCTATCACTTCCCGCTGATGCCGCGCATCTACATGGCGATCGCGCAGGAAGACCGTTTCCCGATCACCGACATCATGCGGCAGACGCCGGAGATCCCGGCCAACTGCCAATGGGCGATGTTCCTGCGTAACCACGACGAACTGACGCTCGAAATGGTGACGGACGTCGAGCGCGACTATCTGTGGAAGACCTATGCGGCCGACCCGAGGGCGCGCATCAATCTCGGCATCCGCCGCCGCCTTGCGCCGCTGATGGACAACGACCGGCGCAAGATCGAGCTGATGAATTCGCTGCTGCTGTCGTTCCCCGGCACCCCGATCATCTATTACGGCGACGAGATCGGGATGGGCGACAACATCTATCTCGGCGACCGCAACGGCGTTCGCACGCCGATGCAGTGGTCGCCGGACCGCAACGGCGGCTTCTCCCGCGCCGACCCGGCGCGGCTGTATGCGCCGCCGATTATGGATCCGGTCTACGGCTACGCCTCGGTCAACGTCGAAGCGCAGGCGCGCAGCCTGTCGTCGCTGCTCAGCGCCACCAAGCGGCTGATCTCCGTCCGCAAGTCGACGGTCGCGTTCGGACGCGGCACCATGACGTTCATCCGTCCGAGCAACCGCTCGGTGCTGGCCTATGTGCGTCAGTACGAAGACGAAGTAATCCTGTGCGTCGCCAACCTGTCACGCTCCGCGCAGCCGACCGAACTTGACCTGTCGCCGTGGAAGGAGCGCGTGCCCCAGGAAATGCTCGGGCGCACCAAATTCCCGCCGATCGGCGAACTGCCCTACATGATCACGCTGGCGCCGTACGGCTTCTACTGGTTCAAGCTCGAGGAACGGGACACGTCGGAGCACATGGCGCCCGCAGCGACGGCGCTGGAGTTCGAAACGCTGGTCGTGCCGGTCGGCGCCACCTGGATGTCGCTGGCCCGCACCCGCGGCGTGTTCGAGCGCGATGTGTTGCCGTCGTTCCTGTCGCGAACCCGGTGGTTTCCCGAGCGGTCGATGCGGGCGATTCAGCCGCGCGTCACCTCGGCCATTCCGTTCTCCACGACCCACGACAATCGCCCCTGGTTGGCATTCTTCGAGGCCAGCGTGCGCGGCGTGACCGGGCGCTACGTGCTGCCGATGCAGATCAACTGGGAGCGCTTCGACCGCGAGCGCTACAATCCGCGCGCTTTCGCGGCGGTGCGCCAGGGATCGCGCGAGGGCACGCTGGTCGACGTCGCTGCCGATCCCGAATTCACCGCGATGCTGCTCGACAATCTGCGCGAGGCCGTCACCATCGAGAACGAAGGCGATCGTCTCGAATTCCGGCCGGGCTCGCGACTGGCCGAAAAGAAGGCCGGCCCCTACGAGCAGATCCGCGCGGTCTCCACGGAGCAGTCGAATTCGACCGCGCTGGTGGACGAAACCTATGTGGTCAAACTTTACAGGCGGCTCGAAGCCGGCACCAATCCCGAGATCGAGATGGGCCGCTTCCTCACTGAAACCGCCGGCTACGCCAACACCCCGTCGCTGCTCGGCAGCATCGAACTCGTCGAGGGCGACAAGACCAGCGCGATTGGGGTGGTGCACGAGTTCGTCGCCAATCAGGGCGACGGCTGGGTGATGACGTCCGGCTATCTCGACCGCTATGTCGACGATCAGCGCGTGATGATGAACCCTGACGGGGAGACCTTCAGCGAGGAGCTGTCGCCCTATCTGCGCTACATGCAGCAAACCGGCCGTCGTCTCGCCGAAATGCACATCGCGCTTGCCAGCCACCCTGAGGTGGCGGACTTCGCGCCCGCGCCGATCGGAGGCGACGATGTCCAGCGCGCAACCGAGACGGTTTCGGCAGATGCTGTCCGTGTGCTGGATGAACTCAGCCGCAGGCGCGACAGCCTGAAGGACGGCGACCGCGCGCTGGTCGATGAATTTCTCGCCTTGCGCGACAGCCTGGCGGAGCGATTGCCGAAGATTCAGCCGGAGCATGGCGGCCTCAATATCCGCCATCACGGCGACTTCCATCTCGGCCAAATGCTGATCGTGAAGGAAGACGTCTTCATCATCGACTTCGAAGGAGAGCCGCGGCGCTCGCCGGCCGAGCGGCGTGCAAAGGCGCCGGCCGCGCGCGACGTGGCCGGGCTGGTCCGCTCGATCGACTATTCGACAACGGCGGCGCTCGAGCGGGCGCTGAAGACGCATCCGGAAGAGGCCGGCAAGATCGTCGCCGCGCTCGACTCCTGGCGTGTGCAAGCCACCGATGCGTTCCTGTCGGCGTACCGCGACACCATGGCGGACAGCCAAGTCTGGCCTGCCGATCCGGCGGCCGCCGATCGCCTGCTGGACTTCTATCTGATCGAAAAGGCATTGTACGAGATTGAGTATGAGCTCGCCCATCGCCCTGACTGGCTCCGCGTGCCGCTGGCTGGCATCCTTCGCATCCTGACTCGGCAGCCCGAGGAGAATACATGACTGCGCAATTGACGGACGAGGCATACGCGGTCCTCGAAGGCCGCCATAGCGACCCCTTCCACTATCTCGGGGCTCATCCCGAGAACAATGGTGTCGTGGTGCGCACCTTGCTACCCGACGCCTCCGCCGTGGAAGCAATCGGCGAGCACGGCGAATCCGCGCCGCTCGAGCGCGTGCACGATGCCGGCCTGTTCATCGGCTCGCTGCCGAACGGTTCGCACCGCTACCGGCTGCGAGCCCGGTTCGGCGACGCCACTGTCGAACTCGAGGACACCTATCGGTTTCCGCCGATCCTGACCGACTTCGATTTATATCTGCTCGGCGAAGGCACCGACCAGCGACTGTACGACAAGCTCGGCGCCCACCCCATGGTGCTCGAAGGCGTCTCCGGAGTCGGCTTCGTGGTGCTCGCGCCGAATGCGCGCCGCGTCAGCGTGGTCGGCGATTTCAATTTCTGGAATCCGCGCCGCCACCAGATGCGGGTGCGCGGCAACGGCTATTGGGAGCTGTTCATCCCCGGCGCCACCGCCGGAGACCACTACAAATACGACATCTCCGGTCCGCATGGCGAGCAACTGCCGCAGAAGGCCGATCCCCTCGCCTTCGCGGCCGAGCTGCGCCCGAAAACCGCGTCGATCGTGTTCGATACCAAGACGCTGCCGCATCCGCGGCCAGCGCCCGCGAACATCAATGCGCTGAGCGCGCCGATGTCGATCTACGAGGTGCATCTCGGTTCGTGGCGGCGCAAGGACGGCGAACAGTGGCTCACCTATCTCGAGCTTGCCGAGCAACTGCCGGCCTATGTGCGCGATATGGGCTTCACTCACGTTGAGTTTCTCCCGGTCAGCGAGCATCCGTTCGACGGCTCGTGGGGCTATCAGCCGACCGGTTTGTTCGCACCGACGTCGCGGTTCGGCACACCGGAAGACTTTTGTGCGCTGATCGACGCCTGCCATGCTCATGGCCTCGGCGTGCTGCTCGACTGGGTGCCGGGCCACTTCCCCGATGACGCTCATGGTCTCGGCAATTTCGACGGCACCGCGCTATACGAGCACGCGAACCCGATGCAGGGCCGCCATCTCGACTGGGGCACGCTGATCTACAATTACGGGCGCACCGAAGTCGTCAACCTGCTCGTCTCCAACGCGCTGTTCTGGCTGGAGCGCTATGGCATCGACGGCCTACGCGTCGATGCGGTGGCGTCGATGCTGTATCTCGACTACAGCCGCCCGGCCGGTGGCTGGATCCCGAACAAGTTCGGTGGCCGCGAGAACATCGAGGCGATCGATTTCCTGCGTCGCTTCAACGCCGAAGTTTATGCCAAATTCCCCAACGCCACGACGGCGGCCGAAGAATCCACAGCGTGGCCGCAGGTGTCGCGCCCGGTCGAATTCGGCGGCCTCGGCTTCGGCTACAAGTGGAACATGGGGTGGATGCACGACACGCTGAATTACATCAGCAAGGATCCTATCCACCGGAAACATCACCACGACCAGATCCTGTTCGGCCTGCACTACGCGTTCTCCGAGAACTTCATCCTGCCGCTGTCCCACGACGAGGTCGTGCACGGCAAGCGCTCGGTCCTCGGCCGGATGCCGGGCGACGAATGGCAGCGCTTTGCCAATTTGCGTGCCTACTACGCCTTCATGTTCGGTCATCCCGGCAAGAAGCTGATGTTCATGGGCTGCGAGTTCGGCCAGGAGCGGGAATGGAATCACGATCGCTCGCTCGACTGGCACCTGCTCGAGACGCCCAAATATGCTGGCATACAGGCGCTGATCCGCGATCTGAACAAGCTGTACCGCGACCTGCCGGCGCTGCATCAGCTCGACTGCGACCCGTACGGCTTCGAGTGGATCATAACCGAGGACTCCGGCCGCAACGTGTTCGCCTGGATACGCAAGGGCAACGACGCCAAGGCGCGATGCCTGGTCGTGGCCAACTTCTCGCCCACCGTCTATCGGGACTATCGCGTCCGTGTGCCGTTCCCGGGGCGCTGGCGAGAGGTGTTGAATTCGGACGCGGCCATCTATGGTGGCAGCAATGTCGGGAACAGCGGCGAAGTTCGCACCCTTGACGGGCTGGTTCCCGAGCTTAGTCTGACGCTTCCGCCCCTCGCCGCGATCTTTCTGACGCCGGAAGACTAACGATGCGCCTCACTGCCGGAAGCTGCTCTCGTCTTGGGGCGACCTGGGACGGGCGCGGCACCAATTTTGCGCTGTTCTCAGCCAATGCCCATAAGGTCGAGCTCTGTTTGTTCGACAGTCAGGGCCGCCGAGAACTCGAGCGGATCGAACTTCCGGAGCGTACCGAAGACATCTGGCACGGCTACCTCAACGACGTCTCTCCCGGCCAGCTCTATGGCTATCGTGTGCACGGCCCTTACGATCCCGAAAGCGGCCATCGCTTCAACGCCCACAAGCTCCTGCTCGACCCCTACGCCAAGCGGCTGTTCGGTCGGCTGGTGTGGAGCGACGCCCACTTCGCCTACCGCACCGGCAGCCCCCGCGAGGACCTGTCTTTCGACCGCCGCGACAACGCGCGCGGAATGCCCAAGGCGATGGTGATCGACGAGACTGGCGGCTTTTCCCGTCACGAAAGTCGTCCCGGAATCCCATGGGAAGACACCATCATTTACGAAGCCCATGTGAAGGGACTGACGCAGCAGCGCGAGGATGTCCCGCCGGGATTGCGCGGCACGTTCGGCGGCCTGGCCGCGCCGGCGATGATCGACCATTTCAAACGGCTCGGTGTCACCGCAATTGAACTTCTCCCCATTCATGCGCTTATCGATGACCGCTCGCTGGTCGAGAAGAAGCTGGTGAACTACTGGGGATACAATACGATTTCGTTCTTCGCCCCGGAGCCGCGCTATGCGGCGGACAACCCGCTCGACGCGTTCCGCACCACCGTGGCGCGGCTGCACGATGCCGGGATCGAGGTGCTTCTCGACGTCGTCTATAACCACACCGCCGAGGGCAACCACCTCGGACCGACACTGTCCTTCCGCGGCATCGACAATGCCTCGTACTATTGGCTGTCGCGCGACAATCCGCGCTACTACGACGACTTCACCGGCTGTGGCAGTTCTGTGAACCTGCAGCACCCGCGCGTGCTGCAGATGGTGATGGACAGCCTGCGCTACTGGGTCGAAGTCTGCCACGTCGACGGCTTTCGCTTCGATCTCGCCACCACGATGGCGCGCGGCCCGAACGGCTTCGAACGCAATTCCGGTTTCTTCACCGCGATCCGTCAGGACCCGGTGCTGGCGTCGGTCAAGCTCATCGCCGAGCCGTGGGACCTCGGCATGGGCGGCTATCAGGTCGGCGCGTTTCCCTCACAATGGTCGGAGTGGAACGATCGCTATCGCAGCGCGATGCGCCGTTACTGGAGCGGCGAAGGCAGCCTGATCGGCGAAGTGTCGCGGCGGATGACGGGATCGTCCGACATCTTCAACCACGACAGCCGGATGCCACGCGCCAGCATCAACCACGTCACCGTGCACGACGGCTTCACCCTCGCGGATCTGTTCAGCTACAACGAGAAGCACAATCTCGCCAACGGCGAGGACAACCGCGACGGCTCGAACGACAACCACAGCAATAACTGCGGTCATGAAGGCCCGACCGACGATGCGGACATCGTCGCGCTGCGCCGGCAACTCCGGAGGAATCAGGTCGCCTGCCTCTTCCTCGCTCAAGGTGTGCCGCTGCTGCTCGCCGGCGACGAAGTCGGCAATTCGCAGAAAGGGAATAACAACGCTTACTGTCAGGACAACGAGATCGGCTGGGTCGATTGGAGCGGGCTGAATAGCGAAGGCGACGACATGGTCGATTTCATCGGCCTAATGACCGAGCTGCGGGCCCGCTTCCCGCAACTACGCTCGCGGCGCTGGCTCGACGGACGACGCGATGACGGCAGTTACGGCGTGGTGTGGCTGACCCCATCCGCCGCGGAAATGACCGACCAGGATTGGGCATTTCCGGACGGGCGCTTTCTGGCCTACGTGCTCAGCCCGACGCAGCCAGGAACAAGTGCGATCTTCATCGTTTTAAACTCCGGCAGCGAAACAATCCCATTTTTGCTGCCGAAGCTGCCCGAGTATCAGAACTGGCATCAGCTGTTCGACACCACGAAGGACACCGTCCAGGTGGCTCCGCTCGAATCGGGCAGCGCGTCGTCCGCACCACCTCGATCCGTCATGGCGTTTTCTGGAGCCCCTGCATGAACAGCCGAAGCCACGGCCCTCGCCTCACTGCGAATGGAGTCGAATTTCGGTTGTGGGCCCCGCAGGCCAAACGCGTCGACGTCGTGCTCGACCGCGCTTACCCGATGCAGCAGGACAAGGGCGGCTGGTTCACAGTCGAGATTGACGGCGTCCGTGGCGGCGCTCGCTATCGCTTCCGCATCGACGACAGCAACGAGGTGCCCGATCCCGCTTCGGCGTTCCAGCCCGAGGACATTACGGGCCCGAGCGAGGTGATCGATCACTCGACCTATCCTTGGCGCGCTGCCGATTGGCGCGGGCGGCCGTGGGAAGAGACCGTCGTGCTCGAGGCACATGTCGGCACCTTCACGCCGCAGGGCCGCTACCGCGCTATTATCGACAAGCTCGACGATCTGGTTGCAACCGGTATCACCGCGCTGGAGCTGATGCCCCTCGCCGATTTTCCCGGCAAGCGCAACTGGGGCTATGACGGCGTGCTGTGGTACGCGCCCGACAGCGTCTACGGCCGCCCCGAAGACCTCAAGGCGCTGATCGACGCCGCGCACGAGCGCGGGCTGATGGTGTTTCTCGACGTCGTCTACAATCACTTCGGCCCCGAGGGCAATTACATCGGCCAATATGCGCCGACGTTCTTCTCGGACTCGCACACGCCCTGGGGCAACGCGATCAACTACGATGTCGAGCAGGTCCGCGCCTTCACGATTGAAAATGCGGCGTACTGGCTGCGCGAATATCGCTTCGACGGCCTGCGGCTCGACGCCGTCCACGCCATTCCCGACCAGGGCGAAATCCCGATGCTGTACGAGCTCAGCCGGGAGGTCGGCAAACTCGCGGCGGAGACCGGGCGGCATCTGCATCTCGTGCTGGAGAATGACGACAACATCGCCGCCCAGCTCGATCCGACGATCGATCCCCACCGCGGCCAGTATCGCGCGCAGTGGAACGACGACTATCATCACGCCTGGCACGTCGCGCTGACCGGCGAGACACGGGGCTACTACTCCGACTACGCCAAAGGGCCGCTGCAGCATGTCGCCCGCTCGCTCGGCTCGGGATTCGTCTATCAGGGCGAGCCATCGGAGCATCGCGGCGGCGAACCGCGCGGCGAGCCCAGCGGCGAGCTGCCGCCGCTCGCTTTCGTCAACTTCCTGCAAAATCACGATCAGATCGGCAACCGTGCGCTGGGCGATCGGCTGGAAAGCCTCGCCCGCCCCGAAGCCGTCGAATCCGCACTGGCGATCACGCTGCTCGCGCCGACCGTGCCGATGCTGTTCATGGGCGAGGAATGGGGGTCGCAGGCGCCCTTCCCGTTCTTCTGCGACTTCCATGGCGACCTCGCCGAAGCCGTGCGACAGGGCCGCCGCCGCGAATTCGCCGGGGCCTACGAAAAGTATGGCGACGACGTTCCCGATCCGCTCGATGAGTCGACGTTCAAGAGCGCGGTGCTGAACTGGAGCGAGCGCAACGAGGGAGCTTTCGCGCAGCGGCTGGCGCTGGTGAAGCATCTTCTTGCGGTTCGCCACGAGACGCTGGTGCGCCGCCTGCGCGGGGCCAAATTCGGCGACGCTGAGGCGACCGAGCAGGGCCTGCTGACCGCCGACTGGCGGCTCGGCGACGGCGCCACGCTCCGGCTTGCTGCCAATCTCTCGGACCAGCCCCTCGAGGCGAAACACCCAGTTGGAACCAAAGTGTGGGGCGACGATTGGGACGGGACCATTCCGCCGTGGGCGGTTTCCTGGCGCCTCGAAGAGACCTGATGTCCCCCCAAATCCCGACCGCAACCTACCGCATTCAGCTCACCGCCGACTTCGGCTTCGACGACGCGGCGGCGATCGTCCCCTATCTCAAGGCGCTTGGTATCTCGCATCTCTACGCGTCGCCTTTTACCAAGGCCCGCAAGGGGTCGAGCCACGGCTACGACATCGTCGACCATACCAAGCTGAATCCCGAGCTCGGCGGCGAGGAAGGCTTTGCGCGGCTTTCGGCGGCGCTGAAGCAGAACGACGTCGGGCTGATCCTCGATTTCGTGCCGAACCATGTGGGTGTGCATTTCGCCGACAATCCGTGGTGGCTCGACGTGCTGGAATGGGGGCCCGCATCGCCGCATGCTGCCTCGTTCGACATCGATTGGGAGGTTCTGCCGTTCCGGAGCCGCGGCGGCGTGCTGCTGCCGATCATCGGTTCATCGTACGGAAAGGCGCTCGAAGCCGGCGAGATCGAGCTGCGCTACGATGCCGACGAAGGCAGCTTCTCGGCCTGGTACTTCGAACACCGCCTGCCGATCGCACCACAGCGCTACGGCGATATCCTGCGGGCGGTCGTGCGCGAAGCCGATGCGGCCGAGCAGCCGGCCGGCAAAGCGTTGCTCGACCTGGCGACGCGCTATCGCGGCGTCAGCCATCCCGACCGGAAAGAGGCGCCCGCCTTCAAGGCAGCGCTCAAGGCGGTCGACGGGAGCGCGGCGCTGATCGAGAAAGGCCTCGATGCGTATCGAGCCGGCGAAGGCCGCTCGACGCAGATCCAGGCATTGCACAATCTGCTCGAGCGCCAGCACTATCGGCTCGGGCATTGGCAGCTCGCCACCAGCGAGATCAATTATCGCCGGTTCTTCGACGTCAACACGCTGGCTGGTCTGCGCGTCGAGGACGCCGGCACGTTCGAGGCGATCCATAAGCTGGTCAAACGCCTGGTGGCCGATGGACAGTTGCAGGGTCTCCGGCTCGATCATATCGACGGTCTGCGCGATCCCGCGCAATATTTCCAACGGCTGCGCAAGCTGACGCGCGATGCGCGCGGCCCTGCCGCCGCGCCGCTCTACATGGTCATCGAGAAGATCCTCGGCGAAGGCGAGAAGCTGCAGCGCTTCGCCGGCGTTCACGGCACCACCGGCTACGAGTGGTTGAACGTCATCACCCAGGTGCTGGTCGATGGCGCCGGCCTTGCGCCGCTCGACGAGATCTGGCGTCAGATCAGCAACACTTCGCCGGATTTCGATCCCGTGCTGATGCGCGCCAAGCGCCGCGTGCTCGAAACGCTGCTGCTCAGCGAGTTCACCGTGCTGACGCGCGTGCTGTCGCGGATCGCAGGTGGCCACTACTCGACTCGCGACTTCTCGGCCGACAATCTGCGGCAGGTGTTCGAGCTCTACGTTTTGCATTTCCCGGTCTATCGCACCTACATCACCGGCAACGGCCCGACCGAACCGGATCGCGCGCTGATCGACCGCACCATCGAAAAAGCCCGCGCCGATTGGTACGGCGCAGACGATGGCATCTTCGACTTCCTGCGCGACGCGTTGACGATGGACCTGTTGAAGCCCGGCCGCGGCGCGCACAGCAAGCCGCGGGTGCGCCGTTTCGCCCTCAAGGTTCAGCAGTTCACCGGACCGACGATGGCGAAGTCGCTGGAGGACACAGCGTTCTATCGCTACCACCGCCTGCTGGCCCTCAATGAGGTCGGCGGCGAGCCCGCCGCGCATGCGCTCACTCCGGGTGACTTCCACGCGCTGATGACCGAGCGCGCCAAGGACTGGCCGCACGGCATGACGGCGACCATGACGCACGACGCCAAGCGCGGCGAGGATGCCCGCACGCGGATCCTGGCGCTCGCCGAAATGCCCGGCGAATGGGCCGCCACCGTGTCGAAATGGAAGGTGATGAACGCGCCGCATCTGGTGACCGCGGATGGTCTGCGCGCCCCCTCCGCGACGTTCGAATACATGCTGTATCAGGCCCTGCTCGGCGCCTGGCCGCTCGACGACGATC
The DNA here is from genome assembly GCF_022271405.1 of Rhodopseudomonas infernalis. Taxonomy (GTDB): domain Bacteria; phylum Pseudomonadota; class Alphaproteobacteria; order Rhizobiales; family Xanthobacteraceae; genus Rhodopseudomonas; species Rhodopseudomonas infernalis. Next base: position 145,724 of record NZ_JAJNAL010000003.1, read on the forward strand.
CGGATTTCCCGGCGCGGATGCAGGCTTTTGCTCTCAAGGCCGCCCGCGAAGGCAAGGAAGACACCAACTGGATCAATCCTCATGCGGCCTATGAGGATGGCATCAAGACCTTCATCGAACGCATTCTTGATCCAGCCCAGTCCGGACCGTTCCTGGACTCCGTGAAGGCCTTGTCGCAGCGGCTCTCGGTGATGGGCGCCTTGAATTCGCTGAGCCAGATCACGCTGAAGGCGATGATGCCGGGCGTGCCGGATTTCTATCAGGGCACCGAGTTCTGGGACTTCTCGCTGGTCGATCCCGACAACCGCCGCCCCATCGATTTCTCGGCGCGCAGCAAAGCCCTGGAGGCACTATCCAAGCCGGATTGGAGCGCGCTGACGGCGCAGTGGCAGCAGGGTGGCCTCAAGCTGGCGTGGACGCACCAGTTGTTGAAGCTGCGCTCCGATCTGCCGGACGTGTTCACCGATGGCGACTATCGTCCGCTGACGATCACCGGCCCCCACGCCGACCACGTGATCGCGTTCGCCCGCACACATGGCGCCGACGCCGTCATTGTCGCGGTCGGCAAGAACTTCGCGCCGCTGTCGGATCAGGGCCGGCAATGGCCGCGCGGCGACGCGTGGGATGCGACCATCGAGACCGAGGGGCTGAGCCTCGAGGGCGGCTCCGGCGCGCAAGGACTGCCGCTCCGCGAGCTGTTCCAGGACCTGCCGGTAGCGGTGCGGCACGTGCGCGTGGCGGATGGTCGCCCGACCCGCCGGAAGGCCTGACATGATGGGCTGAACCCGGGAGGGTCCGGCCCATCATCTCCTCTTATTTCTTCTTTTCGAGCAGCAGATGGCCGCGGTCCTTGATGGCTCGCTGCGCCACGTCGGCAAACTTCTGCAGCAGCCACGGCAGTCGCACTTCGACGACGACGTGATCGTCCGCCACGTCGACCTGACCGGCCGCAACCTGGCCAAGCGCCCGCACCCGAAACATCATGCGGTCGCCTTCCCAATGCTCGTGATCCACCTTCAGAACCGGCACTTTCACGGCCGCCTGACTGAGCCCGGCACGCAGCCGGCGGCTCGCTTCCTCGCGGCCGAGGCGATGGGGGATCGATACGACAAGCGGGGCTGACATCGCGGCTTCCTTCCGTCCGGCATAACTAATCATTGGTCATGTAGGGGCCGCCTACCGAAATAACAGGGCGGAAGAGATCCTCGCGGGTTCAATTGCAGGAACCTTCCCTCCTGCAGCGTGTTTCTGCTGCAACAGGCGGAGCACTCGGGCGGTCCGTCGCGACAAGGAGAGCGACATGTCTATCGGCACAATCATCCTGATCATTCTGATCATTGCCTTGCTGGGCGGCTTCAGCGGCATCGGCGGCGGCCCGTTCTACGGTACCGGTTATTACGGCGGCGGTGGTCTCGGCTTGGTCATCATCATCCTGGTGATCCTCCTGCTGCTCGGCAAGATCTAAGCCAGCATCTGCGAATCTCAGGCCCCGCTGGAGGCGAGCGATCTGATCGCCGGCTTCAGCGGGGTTACGGCCTTGTCGTAGTCGGCCCAGGCCTTGGTCTTGCGCAGCAAGGCCGGCACGGTTTCGACGGTGTAGCGTTTCGGGTCCAGCCCCGATTTGACCTGCGCCCATGTGAGCGGCATCGACACCGGGGCGCCTTCGCGGGCGCGCGGTGACAGCGGCGCCACCGCCGTCGACATCCGGTCGTTGCGCAAGTAATCGAGAAAGATCCGTCCCTCGCGCTGCTTCTTCGACATGTTGAGCAGATAGCGTTCCGGACTATCTTCGGCCATCTGCGCGCACACCGTTTGCGCGAAGGTCTTGGCCTGCTTCCAGTCGACGTCGTCTTTCGGAGAGAGCGGCACCACCACGTGCAGTCCCTTGCCGCCGGTGCTCTTGCAGAACGTCGCCAGCCCCAAAGCTTCGAGTCGCTGCTTCATCTCGCGCGCAGCGCCGATCACCTCGTCGAATCCGACCTCCGGCGCCGGGTCGAGATCGAACACCAGCCGGCCGGGTACGTCGTAGCGATCCGGCGCACAATTCCACGGATGCAGTTCGAGCCCGCCGATCTGCGCCACCGCAATCAATCCCTCGACGCGGTCGATCTGCACATAAGGCTTGCGATCGCCGGAGACCTTCGCCAAGTCGATCAGGTTCGACATCCCAGGCATCGCATGGCGCTGAAAGAAGTGCTCGCCGTTGATCCCGTCAGGCGCCCGTACGATCGAACATGGCCTGCCCTTGATGTGGCCGATCAGCCAGTCGCCGACGGCCTCGTAGTAGGCCGCGAGATCCGCCTTTGACACGGCATCGCTGATCTTGCTGGCCGGCCACAGCTCCTTGTCCGGCTTGGAGATCACCACGCCCATCACCTCGGCGCGGCCAGCGGACCCAGCACGCTTGGCAGCCGCGGGCGCCGGCTTACGCTTCGGCGCTGCTTTGCCCGCCTTCGCGGATTTCCCTTTCGGCTTCGGCTCGGCGATCTCGACCCGAGCGGGCACCTCGGCCTCCACTTCCGCGGCCGGCTTGTCGGCCCGCAGGCCCTTGAACGCGGCCTGCCGCACCATGCCGCCGCCGGTGAAGCCGGCAAACTCGATTTCGGCGACAAGCTCCGGCGCCACCCAATGGACGTCGCGCGTCTTGCGCGGCGCGTTCTTCCCGGTGAAGGGATTGTCCTTGGTCTCCCGCGCTTTCAACTCGGGCAGGATGCGCTTGACGACGTCCTGCCCGTAGCCGGTGCCGACGATGCCGACGTAAGCGAGTTGTCCCTCGCGATGCACGCCGACCATCAGCGAGCGGAATTTCCCCGCGGTGGTCTTCCAACCGCCGATCACCACCTCATGCCCGGCCCGGCACTTCGCTTTGGTCCAGCTCTCGCTACGGCCGGAGCGATACGGCGCGTCGAGCTTTTTCGAGACGATGCCTTCGAGCGACAGCTTGCAGGCAGATTGCAGGATCGCATCCCCGCCTGTCTCGAAATGATCGACGTAGCGGATCAATCCTTCTTTGCGCCGGCCACGCGCCGCCTTGAGCAGCGCCGCCAGCCGCTCCTTGCGTTCGCTGAGTGGCAGGGCGCGCAAATCCTCGCCCTCGGCATAGAGCAGATCGAAGGCGAAACAGATCAAATTGCTGGTGTCGCCATCGGACAGCGCGGCCTGCAGCGCCGCGAAGTCGGGATGGCCATGATGATCGAGCGCGACGATCTCGGTATCGATGATGGCGTCCGGAAAGTCGGCCGCTTCGTCCGCGATGGCTTGAAACTTCCCGGTCCAGTCCAGACCCTTGCGCGTCATCAGCGCGGCCTTGCCGTCAGCGACGCGCAGCTGCATTCGGTAGCCGTCGAACTTGATTTCGTGTGCCCACCCTTCGCTGCCCGGCGGCCGATCGACCGAGACGCATAGCTGGGGCGGGATGAAATCCGGCATTGCGGCGCGCTTGGCGCTGGTGTGCTTGCCTGCTGGCTTGGCGGCCTTTTTCGGCGTCGGCCGCTTGGCTTTGGACTGACCCTCGCTATTCGCGGCACGCGCGTCGGCGGCCAATCCTTTGTTCGAATCCCAGACCGCATCGGCCTTCACCCGCGCGTCCTTGCCGGTCATGAACGGCTTCGGCGCGCGTCCCTTGCCGTCCGCGATCTGCGCCATGGCGCGGCCGGACGCGACCGAGCGATCCTCGTCCAGCACGCTTTCGCCCTCGCCCTCGCGTGCATACTCGTCGCGGTGCTTGATCAGCAACCAGTTGGTCCGCTTGCCGCCGTTACGGTCATGGCGCATCCGCACCAGCACCCAGCTGCCGTGCAGTTTCTCGCCGTTCAGCGTGAACTTCAGATCGCCCTTCTTGAAGCCGCGGTCGGGATCGTCGCTCTCCCAGTAGCCACGATCCCACAGCAGCACCGTGCCGCCGCCATATTGCCCTTCCGGGATCGTCCCTTCGAAATCCCCGTAGTCGAGTGGATGGTCTTCGACCTCGACGGCGAGCCGCTTATCGTGCGGATCGAGCGACGGCCCCTTGGTGACGGCCCACGACTTGAACACGCCGTCGTATTCCAGCCGGAGATCGTAGTGCAGCCGGGTGGCGTCGTGCTTCTGAATGACGAAGCGGCGCCGCTGCGAGGGCGCGACCGCAACGTCGCCCGACGGCTCGGCCGTTTGTTCGAAGTCGCGCTTCTTGCGATACAGCGCGAGGTTCTTGTGGGGCGCCATGATGATCTCCCGATGGGATGCGACTGACCGATGCGGAACCAAAACAGAAGCGTCCGGTTGAAGTTCCCGACCGCTTCTAACTGTTCACGCCCGCATCGCATTCCCACCTCGGAGAGCATCATGGCCCCGCGCCGCGCCTACTGGAAGGGCTCGCTCAAACTGTCCCTCGTCACCTGCCCGGTCGCGCTCTATCCGGCCTCGACCAGCGTCGAGAAGACCCGCTTCCACATGATCAACACCGAGACCGGCAATCGCCTCAAACAGCAGATGATCGACGAAGACACCGGCGAGGTGGTCGAGAAAGATCAAAAGCGTCGCGGCTACGAAGTGCGCAAGGGCAAGTACGTCGAGATCGAGAAGGAAGAACTCGAGGCGGTCCAGATCGAGAGCAGCCACACCATCGAAATCGACAGCTTCGTGCCCGCCGACGAGATCGACAAGCGCTACCTCAATCATCCCTATTACATCGTGCCGGAAGGCAAAGCGGCGATCGATGCGTTCGCGGTGATCCGCGATGCGATGAAGGACAAAGGCCGAGTGGCGCTGGCGCGCATCGTGCTAACCAATCGCGAACACGTGCTGGCGATCGAGCCGCTCGGCAAGGGCCTGCTCGCCACCACGCTGCGCTACCCCTACGAACTGCGCGACGCCGACGAATATTTCGACGACATCAAGAGCCCGAAGATCTCGAAGGACATGGTCGAACTCGCCGGCCATATCCTCGATACCAAGGCGGCGCATTTCGATCCGTCGAAATTCAAGGACGAGTACGAGACGGCGCTGAAGGCCCTGGTGAAGCGCAAGGCCGCCGGCAAGTCGATCAAGCCCCCCGAACCCGAGGAGACGTCCGACAACGTGGTCGATCTGATGGACGCGTTGCGCCAGAGCCTGGGTGGCAAAAAGAGCGGCAAGCCTGCCGCGCGACGCGCGTCACCGCGTGGCGGTCGCGCCGCCAAGAAAGCTCACCGCTCAGCGGCGCGGTCTCGCAAAGCGAGCTGACAGCAGCCGCGTTCGAGAAGCGCTGACGGTTTACGGCTCACGGCCACTTCTCTTCACGGTCTCACACACCTTCCCCTCCACGAGTCATTCCGTGTCGCGAGCACAGCTCGCGAACCCGGAATCTCGGCTCCGAGCACAGCATTCCCGAACAGTCGCCAACAGAACCAGGCCTCTTCAATCGTGCAGGCGGCGGCGAGATTCCGAGTTCGCCGCTTCGCGGAGCCCCGAAATGACGTGGGGAGAGATATTCTACGACTTCTTTTTCGAAGCCTTCTTGGCCGACTTCTTGGCAGACTTGCGACCAGCAGATTTTCGGGCGGACGCGCTCTTGCTCGGCGACTTCTTGGACGATGAGTTCGTGCTTCGCTTCGCCGGGCTCTTGGTAGCCTTCTTGGTCGTCTTGGCCTTTTTGGTCGCGGTCTTGGCGGTCTTCTTCGCCACGCCCTTGGCGCTCTTCTTGGTGGCCTTCTTGCCCGAGCTCTTCGCCGACTTCTTGCTCGGCACCTTCTTGCCTTCGGCGCGGGCTTCGGACAGGCCGATCGCGATCGCCTGCTTGCGGCTCTTCACCGTCTTGCCGGAGCGCCCGCTTTTGAGCGTGCCGGCGTTTTTCTTCTTCACGGCGCTCTCGACATCGTCGGACGCGGCCTTCGAGTATTTCCGGGCCATACAAGCCTCCCTTGCTAGTAAGTTGGCCTAATTGTTCCGGCTGATAATAAGTTCCAGAACGCTGAGGCGTGTACACGCCGAAGCCGTCGTCCACAGCCGCTCTGGAAATGCAAACTCGTCCGCGCGCTGATTCAATCGATGTTTGTCGCCGGCGATGGGCCTTCATCCTTCGCCGGCATCTTCTCGATGACGAACGCGATCACCGCGTCGTTGCGCGCGGTGCTTTCCAGGCGATCGCCCGTCTGTTGAATCAGCACGGGGATATCGACCAGAGACATCGGATCGGTGCAGCGCACTTCGAGCCGAGCGCCGACGTCGAGCTGAGCCAACGCCTTGCGCGTTTTCAGCGCCGGCAGCGGGCATTTCAATCCGGTGAGATCAAGCACGATCATGGTCATCGCCGGCGACGATGGCCAAGCCGCGCGACCGCGTCAATTGCCTTGCTGTTCGTCTTATTGCGGAGATGTGCCGTCGCAGGCTATGAGGCGGCCGTGCGAAAACTAGCTGAGAGAAGACCATGCCCGACCCCCTCGCCACCTCCGCTGTGATCCTCGCCGGCGGCTTGTCGCGTCGCATGGGCGGCGGCGACAAGGCCTTGCGCGACGTCGCGAGACGCAGCCTGCTGGCGCGCGTGATCGAGCGTCTGGCTCCGCAATGCGAGAGGTTAGTTGTCAACGCCAACGGCGATCCCACACGGTTTGCAGCGTACCGCCTGCCAGTGGTGAGCGATCCGGTCGCTGATTTCCCCGGGCCGCTCGCGGGCGTCCTCGCCGGTTTCGACTGGCTCGATGCACATCATCCAGACGCGCAGTGGATGCTCAGCGCGCCGGCGGATTGTCCGTTTCTGCCGCACGATCTGGTCGCGCGGCTGCATCAGGCGCGGATCGATCAGCAGGCGCAGATCGCAATCGCCGCATCGGCCGACCACACGCATCCGGTGATCGCGTTGTGGCCGCTCGACATGCGCAGCGATCTGCGGCGCGCGCTGCTGGCCGACGATGTCCGCAAAGTCGATCGCTTCACCGCCCGCTATGCGCGCGCGGTGGTGGAATGGCCGACCGATCCGTTCGACCCCTTCCTGAACGTCAACTCCCCGGACGACCTCGCCGAGGCGGAGCGGATCGTCGCAAAGGGCTGATCAGTAGCGCGAGTTGATGCTCGGAACACTGTCTCCGCGTCTGCGTTGGAATGTCGCAGATTCCATTCTCCGGGAGACAAGCATGAAGCGCATCGCTCTGTGTGCCGCGATCCTCGCGGTGGCGTTCACGTCGGCGGCCGAAGCCAAGGGCTGCATCAAGGGCGCCATCGTCGGGGGCATTGCGGGCCATTTCGCCGGCCACGGCAAACTCGGCGCCGCGGCAGGCTGTGTGATCGGCCACCACGAAGCAAACAAGGCAGACAAGAAGGCTCAGCCGCAGAACGGACAGAACTAACTGCCGGCATGAGCCCGCTGTCCGCGAGCATCGCGAAGCAATCGAAGCCCCAAATCCGGGCTCGATTGCTTCGCTGATTCCGCCATAGTGCCGGCTCGGCGCGCTGCTACGGCGTCAGCACCGCGCGCCCGATCAGCTTGCCCTTCTGCAGGTCAATTAACGCCTGGTTGGCATTCGGCAACGGCATCGGTGTAACGGGGATCGGCGCAATCTTCTTGGCACGGACGAGGTCGAGCAACTCCTGCGTCTCGGCGAGATTGCCGACGTAGCTGCCCTGGATGGTGATCGCCTTCATCGGAATGAACGGCAGAGCCCACGGCGCGCCGCCGCCGAACAGACCGACAATCACCAGCTTGCCGCCCTTCGTGAGACAATCAAAGCCAAGCTGCGCGGTCTGCGCATTGCCTACCAGATCGAGCGCGCCACGGATCGGCATGCCGGCCTTGGCCATGATCTGCTCCAGCGCGTCGGGCGCTGCGCCGTCGACCGAGGCGAGCGCGCCGGCTTTCTCGGCCGCCTCACGCTTGGAGGCGTCGATATCCACCATGATGGCGCCCTTGCCGCCCATCGCCTTGAGCAGCGACAGCGCCATCAGCCCCAGGCCGCCGGCGCCGAAGATCACGATGGGCTCGTCGAGGCAGAAATCGAGCTTCTTCAGCGCACTGTAAGTCGTGATGCCCGAGCACGCATAGGGCGCCGCCGTGACCGGATCGAGGCCTTCGAGGCTGAGCAGATAGCGCGGATGCGGAACGATCAGTTCGTCCGAGTAGCCGCCGTCGCAATACACGCCGAGAAATCGCGGCTTGAGGCACATGTTCTCGTCGCCGGCCTTGCACACCGCGCATTGGCCGCAGCCGATCCACGGATAGACCAGCGCAACGTCGCCGATGTTCGCGTCCTTGGCGTCGGGTCCCGCCGCAACAATCTCGCCAACCGTTTCGTGGCCCATCGTCAGCGGCAGAGCGACGCCGCGATCCTGAAGCGACAGCCGTTTGCGGCCGTGGCCGAGTTCGTAGCCGCCTTCCCAGATGTGCAGATCGCTGTGGCAGACGCCGGCGGCCTTGACGCGGACCAGCACCTGCGTGCCGGTCAATTCCGGCGTCGGCCGGTTGTCTTCGCTGAGCGGCTGACCGAAACCGGTGACACGGAAGCTCTTCATGGCGTGTTCTCCCTATTATTGTTGCGGCCGAATATGTCACGACGCCGCAGGGCCGTCGACCCGCGCCGCGCGTTGCTTATGCTGCCGAGCGAAATTCACCGGCAGTTTGCTGCACAAGCTCAGCCACCGTCACGACGCCGCCGACGCCCGACGCCGAATGGCCCGCGCTCCAGATATCGCGCCAGCGCTTCGGCCGCTGCTCGCGCGCGCCGACATCGATGTCCTTTCCGATGTCGATCGCGCCGCGCTCCGGCAGATCGTTTGGATCGAGCCCCGCCGCGACGATCGAAGGCCGCAGCATGTTGGTCTGCAACCCGGTGAACGCCTTGGTGAGCAGAATGTCGTCGGCCGAGGAGTCGACCAGCATCGCCTTGTAGCGCGGATCGGCGAGACTCTCCTGCGTGGCGATGAATTTGGTACCCATGTAGCCGAGATCGCAGCCGAGCGCCGTGGCGGCACGCAGCGCGACGCCGTCACTGATTCCGCCGGCAAGCACGATGACGCCGTCGTAGAATTTGCGCACCGCGCGAACGAAGGCGAACGGATTGAGCCAACCGGTCTGCCCGCCCGCGCCTGCCGTCAGCAGCACGAGGCCATCCGCGCCCGCTTCAGCCGCACGCTCCGCATGACGAATACTCGCGACGTCGGCCAACACCATCGCGCCGGCGTCATGCAGCGGCTTGATAACCGGCTCGGGCGAGCCGACGCTGGTGATGACGATCTCTGGCTTGTGCGCGAGCAGCACGGCCAGGTCGTCGGCGAGCCGCGCGTTGGAGCGATGCACGATGAGATTGGGACACCAGGGAGCCGCGCGCTTCCCCGCTTTGTCCGCATGCGCCTGCGCGCTCTGTTCGATCGTGCCGATCCAACTATCCAATTGTTCCGTACTGCGGCAATTCACCGTCGGAAACGAGCCGATCACGCCGTGTGCGCACGCGGCAGCGACCAGATCGACGCCAGATACCAGGAACATCGGTGCCGCGATCAGCGGCAACTCGAGCCGGTCGCGGAATTTGCTGAGACGATCGGCTGCAGCCAAGGTCGTTCCTCCAATATCATCTTTGGTGTTTCGCCGCGTGACCGGCGTGCTACTCTTGAGGCGAACATTGGCATGCGCAAAAGCCGATGACAAACATTCGGGAGCAAGCCCCATGACCAACGCCCTCAACGCCTTTCCGACTGCCGGCACGCAGACGCTGCGCGCGCTGTCGCGCTATCCGACGCGGACCGCGTTCAGTTGGCCGGGCGGCACGCTGGGCTATCGCGGCGCGGTCGACATGATCGGCAGCATCCAGAAAGTATTCATGGGGCTCGGCGCGCAACCCGGCACGCGCGTCGCAATGCTCACCGCCAACCGTGCTGAAACGTGGTGCGCTGGCGTCGCCGCGCAGCTCAGCCGTTTCGCCATCACCTGGCTGCATCCGCTCGGCTCGCGCGAAGATCAGATCGACCAGATCGAGGACTCCGGCGCCGAGATCCTGGTGATCGATGCGGCTGCCTTTCTGCAGCGCGGTGGCGAGCTGGCGATGCAGGCGCGCGGCCTGCGCCACGTCTTCACCGTCGGCTGCGCCGATTACGGCCTCGACCTGCTGGTCGCGCTCGACAAAGCTGGCAGCGCCACGCCGAAAGATTTCGCGCAGCTCGACGACGTTGCCGTGCTGAACTACACCGGCGGCACCACCGGAAAATCCAAGGGCGCGTTGCGCCGGCATCGCGAGAACGCCGGCTTCGCCAGCGCCATCCTGGCCGATTTCGAAATCCCGATGGACCCGCGCTATCTGACCGTGGCGCCGATCAGCCATGTCGCGGGCACCAAGGTGCTGCCGGCGTTGATGCGCGGCGGCACCATCCACATGATGAAGGGCTTCGATCCCGAAGCGGTGCTGCAGACCATCCAGCGCGAGAAGATCAACTTCACGCTGTTCGTGCCGACGATGATCTACGTGCTGCTCGATCATCCCGCGCTGGCGAAGACCGATCTGAGTTCGCTCGATCTGGTGCTGTACGGCGCCTCGCCGATGTCGCCGACACGGCTGATCGAAGGCATCGAGCGGATCGGTCCGGTGTTCTCGCAGCTTTACGGCCAGACCGAGTGCTATCCGGTGTCGGTGCTGCGCAAGGCCGATCACGATCCGAAGCAGCCCGAGTTGTTCCTGTCGTGCGGCTTCCCGATCGCTGCGTGTGACGCGCGGATTCTCGACGACAACGATCAGGAAGTTGCGGACGGCGAAGCCGGCGAGATCTGCGTGCGGGCGCCGCACGTGATGAAGGAATACTGGAAACGTCCGGAGCAGACCGCTGAGACGCTGAAGAGCGGCTGGCTGCACACCGGCGACATCGCCAAGCGCGACGACCGCGGCTACATGTACATCCTCGACCGCAAGAAGGACATGATCGTGTCCGGCGGCTTCAACATCTTCCCGCGCGAAGTCGAGGACGTGTTGTCGACCCACAGCGGCGTCGCGATGGTCGCGGTCGTCGGCGTGCCCGACGACAAATGGGGCGAAGCCGTCACCGCGGTCGTCGTGACCAAACCCGGCGTACAGCCGGACGAACGCGAACTGATCGAGCTGGTAAAGACCCGCAAGGGCTCGGCGCATGCGCCGAAGCAGATCAAGTTCGTCACCGAAATGCCGATGACCGGCGTCGGCAAGATCGACAAGAAGGTGCTCCGCGCGGAATTCTGGCAAGGCCGCGATCGGATGGTTGGGTAGTTCCTCTCCGCCGTCATTCAGGGGCGCACGCAGCGCGAACCCGGAATCTGACACGCAAACAACCTCGAGATTCCGGGTTCGCGCAGCTTCGCTGCGCGCCCCGGAATGACGCTGTGCCTGTTACTCGCACCACGAGCCGGCAGGCATCCTACGACCGGAACAGCCGGGTGTACTGCGTTTCGTGACGCAGGCTGGCGAGGTCGGCGCGGAAGGTGGCGCTGCCGAGGTCGTCGAGCGAAGCTGTCAGCGCACGCTCACCGGTGCTGATGACCACCGGTTCGAGCGCGGCGAGGACGCGCTGGCTGTCGGTCTGACCGAGCGGGACCAGCCGGGCGCCAGCCGAGATCCAGTTCGAGACCACCGCGTGCAGGAATGCGTGCAGCGTGGCGGCGAGCGGCACGCCGTGCACGGCGCTGATGAGACCGACCGCGACCGGATAGGCCAGCGCGCCGTCACAGGCATTCACGGCACGGTCCAGCCCATCGCTCGCCCAAGCGTTGCGGACGATTTCGATAAAGGCGCGGCCCTGCGCGGTGGTTTCGAGATGACGCTCGGCCGAGGGCACGAAGGCGACGGCCAGTTCGGCGACATCGCGCAGCGCCTGAGCGTTGCCCGTCACCGTGGTGCGGTAGGCATGAGCGAGGAACACGCCGTCGCAGAAACCCGCGCCGTGTTCGAGCATCGCCGCCAGCCAGTCGCGCAGGCTCGTTGCGTCGGTGACGTCGCCCGCTTCCACGGCCCATTCGATGCCGCTCGAATAGGAGAACGCGCCGACCGGAAACGACGGCGACAGCCACGTCATCAGCCGGTACAGCGCCGCGCCCTGCTGCGCCGACAGCGGCTCGCTCGCCGAGGCGCCCGGCTCAGTGCTCATGCTTGTGGGAATGGCCGTGCGCGTGGCCATGATCGTGGCCGCAGTGCTCGTCGTGCACGTGGCGATCGTGATCATGACCATGGGAGTGATCATGGCCCTGATGCCCATGACCGTGATCATCATGACCGTGATGGCCGTGATCGTGATCGTGATGGTCATGGTGATCGTGGCCATGATGGCCGTGATCGGCATGGCCATGCGCGCCGCTGTCGTGCGCCGGCGCATAGGCGCCGCCTTCGGGATCGAACGGCGCCTCGATCTCAACGGCCTTGCCGCCAAGCCCCTTCACCATGTCGGCGATGACGTGATCGCGGCGGATGCGGAGCGCCCTGGCCATGATCTGCGTCGGCAGATGCCGGTTGCCGAGATGCCAGGCCAGCCGCACCAGATGCAGCGGATCGTGGCCGCGGATTTCCAGCAGCGGCTCGGGCGCGGCAACGACTTCGATCAGCCGGCCGTCGTCGAGCACCAGCGCGTCGCCGCCGCGCAGCGCGACCGCGTGTTCGAGGTCGAGCAGGAATTCGAGGCCGCGGGTGCCGGTCATCGCCATGCGCCGCCGATGCCGGTCGTCAAACGCCAGCACCACGGTGTCGGCCGCCGGCCGCGTGAAGTGATATTGCCCGTAGACTTTGCTGGCTCGAATCATGGCGTGCTCATCGCATATCAGGACGAGCCAAGAGCTTTAGAGCATTTCCCGGGCGAGGGAAATCCGGATCGCGCGGCAGGGCGAGGACTGACGAGGCCGCTTAACGGCTGTGCGCAGCTCCGCGCGAGTGACCACCTTTCCCCGTCGTCATTGCGAGGAGCGAAGCGGCGAAGCAATCCAGAGGCTCAGCACACCGGTGCTGGATTGCTTCGCGGAGCCTGTCATCGGGCCGGCCGAAGGCCGGACCCGTTGGCTCGCAATGACGCGGAGAGGCCTCTCAGAACGTCTCGATCTTGGCGTCGCTGATGATCTCGATCACCGTCGGCGAGGCCTTGAGCGGCGCCGACAATTCGCGCCACACCTTCATGTGCGGCGCGCGGGCGTGGGCGTTGAGATCCTCACGGCTTTCCCAGCGCTCGACCACCACGAAGGTGTTCGGATCGTTGATCGAGATATGGTTCTCGTAAGCGATGCAGCCCTTCTCCTTGCGGGTCTCGGCAATGCACGCCTTGGCGCCGGCGATGAAGGCGTCACGCGACTCCGGCTTCACCTGCGTGGTGGCGACGACGTAGATCATGGGGATTGTCCCTTCTCGTTGGTCGCGAACGCCGCTTACTTCACGTCCACCTTGGCGGGCGTGATGATCTCGATCTTCGGCGGCGCCGAAAGGCACTTCGCCGCGGCGCGGCCGAACGCCTTGAAGTGCTCCGTCTTGCCGTGCGGTCCGAGCGCCTCGACGTTTTCCCACTGCTCGACGAACACCATCTGGGTCGGATCGGTGACGCTCTCGTGCAGATCGTAAGCGACGTTGCCGGGTTCCTGGCGCGTGCCGGCGATGCACTCCTTGGCGGCGGCGATCAGCTCGGCCCGCATCTCGGGCTTCACGGTGAGTGTGGCGACGACATAGATCACGGATATTCCTCCCGGCGGTTTTTCGTTGCGGCGCGAGCGCCGTGCGCGACCATAGGCGGATGACTGCGGGGATGCAAAGGGCGCTGGGTGGCACCCTCACGTTGGCGGCCCCTGCATAAGCGACGAGAGTGGTCGTAGCCCGGATGCAGCGACGCGAAATCCGGGACAGCGCCGGTGTATCGCACGACGTCGAGGCTGCGGATCCGGTGCCCTCGATTGCGCTTCGCTTCATCGAGGCTACGGTGAGCCACGACGGCTTCCTCGCCTCAGAACATGAAGTAACGCTGCGCCAGCGGCAGCACGTCGGCCGGCGCGCAGGTGAGCAGTTCGCCGTCGGCGCGGACTTCGTAGGTTTCGGGGTCGACTTCCAGCTTCGGCGTGGCGTCGTTGTGGATCATGCTCTTCTTGGAGATGCCGCCACGGACGTTGCTGATCGGGACCAGCGTCTTGGCGATGCCGAGGTCGCGGGCGAGATTGCCGGCGGCGGCCGCCTGCGAGGTGAACACCACGGACGACGCGGTCAGCGCCTTGCCGTAGGCGCCGAACATCGGCTGGTAGTGCACCGGCTGCGGCGTCGGGATCGAGGCGTTGGGATCGCCCATCGGTGCGGCGACGATGCTGCCGCCCTTGATGATGCAATCCGGCTTGACGCCGAAGAACGCTGGCGACCACAGCACCAGATCGGCCATCTTGCCGATCTCGACCGAGCCGATCAGCTTCGACACGCCATGCGCGATCGCGGGGTTGATGGTGTACTTGGCGATGTAGCGCTTGACCCGGAAATTGTCGTTGCGCGACGAGTCCTGCGATAGCGCGCCGCGCTGCTTCTTCATCTTGTCGGCGGTCTGCCAGGTGCGGATGATCACTTCGCCGAGCCGGCCCATCGCCTGGCTGTCCGACGACATCATCGACAGCGCGCCGAGGTCGTGCAGGATATCTTCGGCGGCGATCGTCTCCTTGCGGATGCGGCTTTCGGCGAACGCCAGATCCTCGGCGATCGACGGATCGAGATGGTGGCACACCATCAGCATGTCGAGATGTTCGTCGATGGTGTTACGGGTGAACGGCCGCGTCGGATTGGTCGACGACGGCAGCACGTTGGGCAGCGAAGCCACCTTGATGATGTCCGGCGCGTGGCCGCCGCCGGCGCCTTCGGTGTGGAAGGCGTGAATGGTGCGGCCCTTGAACGCCTTCACGGTGTCCTCGACGAAGCCCGACTCGTTGAGCGTGTCGGTGTGGATCATCACCTGGACGTCGTACGCATCCGCCACGATGAGGCAGTTGTCGATCGCCGCCGGCGTCGTGCCCCAGTCCTCGTGCAGCTTCAGCGCGCAGGCGCCGCCTTCGATCATTTCCTTCAGCGGGCCGGGCAACGCGGCGTTGCCCTTGCCCGAGATGCCGAGATTGACCGGGAAGGCGTCGAACGACTGAATCATCCGGCCGATATGCCAAGGCCCCGGCGTGCATGTCGTCGCGAACGTGCCGTGCGATGGGCCGGTGCCGCCGCCGAGCATCGTGGTGACGCCGCTCATCAGCGCGTGCTCGATCTGCTGCGGGCAGATGAAATGGATATGGCTGTCGAAGCCGCCGGCGGTGAGGATCTTGCCCTCGCCGGCGATCACGTCGGTGCCGGGACCGATGATGATGTCGACATTCGGCTGGATGTCCGGATTGCCGGCCTTGCCGATCGCCGCGATCATCCCGGCCTTCAGCGCCACGTCGGCCTTGACGATGCCCCAATGGTCCACGACTAGCGCGTTGGTGATCACCGTGTCGGCGGCGCCGTCCGCATTCGTCACCTGCGACTGGCCCATGCCGTCGCGGATCACCTTGCCACCACCGAACTTCACCTCCTCGCCATAGGTCGTGTAGTCCTTCTCGACCTCGATGATCAGATCGGTGTCGGCGAGCCGCACACGGTCGCCGGTGGTCGGGCCGAACATGTCGGCATAGACGGAACGTGAAATCCTGGTGCTCACAACACAGCCCTCGCACGCGCGGCGGTTTCGTTGAAGAGATGGTCGAGGCGTTCGTTGGCGCCGCGGCAGCCGGCCGCGACCTGCTCGGCCCATTCGAGATAATCGATCAGCCGCTCGCGTTCCCATTCGTCCGGCGGCGAGAAGATCAGCGACCGCACATTGCTGATCTTGTCGGCGAGCTTGATCATACGGGCGCGCGGCGCCAGATGCGGCGCATGCTCGACCTGATGGCGCTTGCGCACCGCGCGCGGCAGCGACATGTCATCGGTGCATGCGACCACGAGCTCGGCGACATCTTCGCTGAAGCGCTCGACGAGATCGTCGCGGCTGGTGTCGGAATCCTCGATGGCATCGTGCAGCCAGCCCGCGGCGACCAACGCGGCGTCGCCGCCATCGGTCGCGGACGCCAGCATCTCGGCGACTTCGGCGAGGTGATTGAGATAGGGCTCGCGCGACGAGCCCTTGCGCCGCTGCCCGGCATGGCAGCGGGCGGCAAAATCGGCAGCGCGTGAGACCAGCACGAGATCGGTCATCTACAACTTGCCCATCACATCGCCGCGGAAGCCGTAGATCACGCGCTTGCCGGCGAGCGCGACGAGCTGCACGTCGCGGCTCTGGCCGGGCTCGAAGCGGACCGCGGTGCCGGCCGCGATGTCGAGCCGCATGCCGCGCGCCTTGTCGCGGTCGAAGCGTAGCGCCGGGTTGGTTTCGAAAAAATGGTAGTGCGAGCCCACCTGGATCGGCCGGTCGCCGGTGTTGGTCACCGTCAGCGTCACCGTGGCGCGCCCGGCATTGAGTTCGATCTCGCCGTCTTCGATGAACAGTTCACCGGGAATCATGGACTTCTCCAAACGAAACAGCCCCGTCATTGCGAGCGAAGCGAAGCAATCCAGAGGAGGCATATGTTGCCTGGATCGCTTCGTCGCTTCGCTCCTCGCAATGACGAACGAGAGGATCTTTGCGAACAAGCCTGGGCATCGACTACCTGATCGGCTGGTGCACGGTGACGAGCTTGGTGCCGTCGGGGAACGTCGCCTCGACCTGGATGTCGTGGATCATCTCGGCGATGCCGTCCATGCACTGCGCCCGGGTGAGCACCTGTGCGCCCGCCTGCATCAGCTCGGCGACGGTGCGGCCGTCGCGGGCGCCTTCGACGATGAAATCGGTGATCAGCGCGATCGCCTCGGGATGGTTGAGCTTGACGCCGCGCTCGAGGCGCCTGCGCGCCACCATCGCCGCCATTGAGACCAGCAGCTTGTCCTTTTCGCGGGGGGAGAGATTCATGAAGGCACTCGATCGATTGCAGAGGTCGTTGAGCGAACTGAATGTTACTAACTGAACCACAGCCGCGGCAGCGCGCGGCCGGCGGCGCGGCGCAGCACCGCGACCATGTCGGCGCGCAGCTTGGCCGCATCTTGAGCGCAGAACCGCGCCATTGCAATTCCATTCCAAGCGGTGATGCCGACCTCCGCACCGAAGGAATCCGCATCCGCGCGCAGCCGCTCGACCAGCGCGGCATCGCTCGGCGCGATCAGCGCGGTCCCGATGGCAACGCCGCCTTTGGCGACCGCCGGACGATCCAATAGCGCGCCGATGTCGCCATCGAGCCGGACGGTTTCGGCGAACACAAGCTTGCCGCCGAGGCGCAGCCGCCAGCGGTCGACGAAGCGGCCCGTCCGCACCGTCTCGCCCATCGCCGAGCGGCCGAAGATCACGGATTCGCACAGCAGCAGCGAGGCGCCGGCGGCGAGGTCGATATCGATCCGCCGCTCGACGCGGGCCTGATCGAACAGGATGGTCTCCTGCGGCAGCCACGCCAGATGCCCGCCATCCGCAACGCTCAGCGCGATGTCGATCTGTGCGGCGGGGCCATGCGAGCGATAGATCTTTTCGGCCGCAGCCGTGGTCAGCGTCAGCCGCGCACCCTCGCCGACCGCAATGCCGATCCCGAAGCGATCACCACCGGCGACGCCGCCCGCAGTGTTGACCAGCACCGCGGACAGCCCCTGCTGCTCCGGCGAGGGAAATCGGACGCGCAGCGAGCCGGATTCGTGGAGCTCACCCCGCCGCGTCGCGCCGTCCACGGCGCGGACGTCGAACGCCACCGTGCCTTGCGCGCGGTTGCCGTCGAACACCGCAGACTGCGCCCCGTTGGTTTCGGTCTGCATCATGCCCCCTCGCGGCCGGCCGCCGCGAATGATCAGAGCGCCATCTGCCGGCTGATCTCGGCGGGATCGAGGGTGGCGCGATCGCAGGTGTATTTCACTGCGCCGCGATCCATCACCGCAAAGCTGTCGCCGAGCTCACAGGCGAAATCGAGATATTGCTCGACCAGCACAATGGCGATGTTGCCGAGGCTGCGCAAATAGGAAATCGCGCGGCCGATGTCCTTGATGATCGACGGCTGGATGCCTTCGGTCGGCTCGTCGAGTAGCAACAGCTTGGGTCGCATCACCAGCGCACGGCCGATCGCCAATTGCTGTTGTTGCCCGCCGGAGAGGTCGCCGCCGCGCCGGCCGAGCATCGAGTTCAGCACCGGAAACAGCGAGAACACATCGTCGGGGATCGATTTGTCGGCGCGCTTCAGCGGCGCGTAGCCGGTCTTGAGATTTTCCTCGACGGTGAGTAGCGGAAAGATCTCGCGGCCCTGCGGCACCAGCGAGATGCCGCGCCGCGCCCGCTCATAGGGCTTGAGATGCGAGATGTCGGCGCCGTCGAACTGGATCGACCCCGACGCGATCGGCTGCTGCCCGACCATCGCGCGCAACAGACTCGTCTTGCCGACGCCGTTGCGGCCGAGCACGCAAGTGACCTTGCCAGGCTCCGCCGCGATCGACACCCCACGCAGAGCCTGCGCCGCGCCGTAGTAGAGGTTGATGTTGTCGACGGTCAGCATGGGGCTGCCTCAGACTGCGTTGGGCGGACGGCGGCAATCCCATTACCGTTGTCATCCCCCGCGAAAGCGGGGGATCCAGTACGCCGTGGCGCTTCGGTAAGCAAGGAGTGCTCTGGAATACTGGGTCGCCCGCCTGCGCGGGCGATGACGGGGAGCGGATGTGGGAGCGTCGCGTAAAACATCCTGGGAATACTCATCCGTCACCGCCCCAAATACACTTCAACCACGCGCTCGTTCGCCGACACGTCGTCGATACTTCCTTCCGCAAGCACGGTGCCTTCGTGCAGACACGTCACCTTGACGCCGAGCTCGCGGACGAAGGTCATGTCGTGCTCGACGACGACCACGGTCTTGTCGTGGCTGTTGATCTCTTTGAGCAGTTCCGCTGTCTGATGGGTCTCGACGTCGGTCATGCCGGCGACCGGTTCGTCGACCAGCAGCAACTTCGGGTCCTGCGCCAGCAGCATGCCGATTTCGAGCCACTGCTTCTGGCCGTGCGACAGGTTGCCGGCGAGACGGTCGCGGGAGTCGCCGAGCTTGATGATCTCGAGCACGCGGTCGATCCGCTTGCTCTCCGGCTCGCTACGCCGCCAGAACAGCGTGCCGCGGACGCGGTGATCGACGTTGAGGGCCAGCAACAGATTGTCCTCGATGGTCTGGCTCTCGAACACCGTCGGTTTCTGAAACTTGCGGCCGATGCCGAGCGTGGCGATCTGCGTCTCGTCGAGCTTGGTGAGGTCCGTGGTGCCGTCGAATACGACCTCGCCTTTGTCGGGCTTGGTCTTGCCGGTGATGATGTCCATCATGGTGGTCTTGCCGGCGCCGTTGGGGCCGATGATGGCGCGCATCTCGCCGGGCTCGAGCGTCAGCGACAGATTGTTGATGGCGTGGAAGCCGTCGAACGAGACATGGACGCCGTCGAGATACAGCATCGCCGAGGTGGTGCGGGTTTCCAGAAGGCTCATCGCTTCACCATGGTCGGTTCGATCACGCCGTCCTCGCGCGCTGCACTCTCTGCCGCCGCGGCGACGGCGCCGTCGCGCTGCGCCTTGTCTTGCGCCGCGCCCTTCTCCTTGCGGGCTTCCCACCAGGCGTTGAAGGTGCCGATGATGCCCTTGGGCAGAAGCAGCGTCACCAGCACGAACAGCGCGCCGAGCATGAACAGCCAGTACGGCGCCAGCGGCCCGGAGGTGAACACGGTCTTGGCGTAGTTGACCACGATGGCGCCGAGCGCGGCGCCGACCAGCGTGCCGCGGCCGCCGACCGCGACCCAGATCACCGCCTCGATCGAATTGGCCGGGGCGAATTCGCCGGGGTTGATGATGCCGACCTGCGGCACATACAGCGCGCCGGCGACGCCGGCCATGCAGGCCGACAGCGTGAACACGAACAGCTTGTAGGATTCGACGCGGTAGCCGAGGAACCGGGTGCGGCTCTCGGCGTCGCGGATCGCGATCAGCACCTTGCCGAGCTTCGAGGTCACCACCGCGCGGCAGATCAGGAAACCGATCGCCAGTGCCAGGCAGCTCAGCATGAACAGCGCCGCCCGGGTGCCGTCGGCCTGGACGTTGAAGCCGAGGATGTCCTTGAAGTCGGTCAGGCCGTTATTGCCGCCGAAGCCGAAATCGTTGCGGAAGAAGGCGAGCAATAGCGCGTAGGTCATCGCCTGCGTAATGATCGAGAGATACACGCCGGTGACACGTGAGCGGAACGCCAGCCAGCCGAAGCAGAACGCGAGCAGGCCCGGCACGATCAGCACCATCAGCGCCGCGAACCAGAACATGTCGAAGCCATACCAGTACCACGGCAGTTCCTTATAGTTCAGGAACACCATGAAGTCCGGCAGAACTGGGTTGGCATAGACGCCGCGGGTGCCGATCTGGCGCATCAGATACATCCCCATCGCGTAGCCGCCGAGCGCGAAGAACGCGCCGTGGCCGAGCGAGAGGATGCCGCAATACCCCCAGATCAGATCGATCGAAAGTGCCAGCAGCGCGTAGCAGACGTATTTGCCGAACAGCGAGATCAGATAGGTCGGCACATGCAGCACCGAGCCTTCCGGCAGCAGCAGGTTTGAGAGCGGCAGCAAAATTCCGACGGCGGCAAGGATGAGCAAGAAGACCGTCGCGCTGCGGTTGAGCGAGCGGGTGAGAATATGCGGGGTCATGCGCGCGGACCTCGCGGCGCGACGAGGCGCGCTCCCCTCCCCCTTGCGGGGAGGGGTCGGGGGTGGGGGGCCGCGAGCACGGAGTCCGTGGCAAGTGCCCTCACCCCAGCCCTCTCCCGCAAGCGGGAGAGGGAGTCAGGCTGCGGGGCGGAGCGGATATCGTGCACAACACTCATCATGCCTCCACCGCCCTGCCCTTCAGTGCGAACAGGCCGCGGGGGCGTTTTTGGATGAAGAGGATGATCAGCACCAGGATGGCGATCTTGGCCAGCACCGCGCCGGCGACCGGCTCCAAGAACTTGTTGGCGATTCCGAGCGTGAAGGCGCCGACCAGCGTGCCCCACAGATTCCCGACGCCGCCGAACACCACCACCATGAAGCTGTCGATGATGTAGCTCTGGCCGAGATTGGGCGAGACGTTGTCGATCTGCGATAGAGCCACGCCGGCAATGCCGGCGATGCCGGAGCCGAGGCCGAAGGTCAGCGCATCGACCCGCGAGGTGGCGATGCCCATCGACGCCGCCATGCGGCGGTTCTGCGTCACGGCGCGCATCTCCAGGCCGAGCGAGGTGTAGCGCAGCATCGCCAGCAGAATCGCGAACACCGCGAGCGTGAAGCACAGGATCCACAGCCGGTTGTAGGTGATGGTGATCTGGCCGAGCTCGAACGCTCCCGACATCCAGGAGGGATTGCCGACTTCGCGATTGGTCGGGCCGAACAGCGTCCGCACCGCCTGCTGCAAGATCAGCGACAAGCCCCAGGTGGCGAGCAGCGTTTCCAGCGGCCGGCCGTAGAGGAAGCGGATCACCGTGCGCTCAATCAGCACGCCGATCGCCCCCGCAACCAGGAAGGCGAGCGGCACCGCGATCAGCAGCGAGTAGTCGAACAGCGCCGGATAGCTGGTGCGGATGGTCTCCTGCACCACGAAGGTGGTGTAGGCGCCGAGCATCACCATTTCGCCATGCGCCATGTTAATGACGCCCATCACGCCGAAGGTGATGGCGAGGCCGATCGCGGCGAGCAGCAGCACCGAGCCGAGCGACAGCCCGTACCAGGCATTCTGCACCATCGACCAGATGGCGAGGTTACGTTCGATCGCCGCCTTGGCGCTGGCAATGCCGCTGGTCACCGCAGCACTCTGCCCGCCAGGCACGCCGGTCAGCAGCGCCATCGCCTCCTGATCGCCGCGCGCCTTGATGGTGGCGATGGCGTCGAGTTTGTCGACGTCGGAGGCGTCGGTCTTGAACAGCAGGATCGCGGCGCGCGCCTCGGCGAAGGCCTGCCTGGCGGCGGCGTTCTTCTCGGCCTTCAGCGCGGTCTCGACGGTCGGCAGCATGGTTTCGTCGTGGGTCTTGAACACCGACTGCGCCGCCTGGATACGCTTGCCCAGATCCGGCGACAGCAGCGTCAGCCCGGCCATCGCGCCCGCGACGGCACGGCGCAACTTGTTATTGAGGCGGACGGCGCTCGCCTTGGCGGGCAGCGCGGCGACGGCATCACCAGTCGCCGCATCAGTGATCTTGCCATCGTCGGCCTTGATGAAGGCTGCCTTGCTGTCGGGGTCGGCATAGAGCTTGCCGTCCTGCAGCGCGATGATGATCGGGGCGGCGCGCGGATTGCCGCTGGCGATCAGCTTGCCGATCGCGTCCTCGGTGTCGGAGAAGGAGTCCTGCGAAAACTGCGCGATCGCGTCTTCATAAGGACCGGCGAAAGCCGGCAGGGCGGCGAAGCTCGCGCAGGCGATCGCCACGGCGGCGAACACGAGGCGCAATGAACGGATCAATGGCACTGAATTATCCCGGCAAGGATGAAGGTGCGTCGGAGCAGGATCGAAAGGGCGGCGCGCGCTGGCGTCGCCGCCCTTTCGTCAGGCGTCAATCAGCGGGCGATCAGGAGCCGCCGCACTTCTTGGTCACGGTGTTGTAGTTGCCGCACTTCAGCGTCACCCAGTCGCCGATCAGGTCCTTGGAGCCGTCGAGCTCCTTCGACCAGGCGTCGCCGGGCACCAGGCCGGGGGTCTTCCAGACCACGTCGAACTGGCCGTCACCCTTGATCTCGCCGATGAACACCGGCTTGGTGATATGATGGTTCGGCAGCATTTCCGAGGTGCCACCGGTCAGGTTCGGGGCCTTGGTGCCCGGGAGCGTGTCGATCACCTTGTCGGCGTCGACGGTGCCGGCCTTCTCGACCGCCTTCACCCACATGTTGAAGCCGATCACGGTGGCTTCCATCGGGTCGTTGGTCACACGCTTCGGGTTCTTGGTGTAGGCCTGCCAGGCCTTGATGAACTTCTCGTTCTCCGGGTCCTTGATCGACTGGAAATAGTTCCAGGCGGCCAGATGGCCGAGCAGCGGCTTGGTGTCGATGCCGGCGAGTTCTTCTTCGCCGACCGAGAACGCCACCACCGGAATGTCGGTGGCCTTGATGCCCTGGTTGCCGAGCTCCTTGTAGAACGGCACGTTGGCGTCGCCGTTGATGGTCGAGACCACCGCCGTCTTCTTACCGGCCGAGCCGAACTTCTTGATGTCGGCCACGATCGTCTGCCAATCGGAATGTCCGAACGGCGTGTAGTTGATCATGATGTCTTCCTGCTTGACGCCCTTCGACTTCAAGTAGGCTTCGAGGATCTTGTTAGTGGTCCGGGGATAGACGTAGTCGGTGCCGGCCAGCACCCAGCGCTGCACCTTTTCCTCTTTGGCCAGATAGTCGACCGCGGGGATCGCCTGCTGGTTCGGTGCGGCGCCGGTGTAGAACACGTTGCGCTCGCTCTCCTCGCCTTCGTACTGCACCGGATAAAACAGGATCGAGTTCAGTTCCTTGAACACCGGCAGCACCGACTTGCGCGACACCGAGGTCCAGCAGCCGAACACTACCGAAACCTTGTCCTTGGTGATCAGCTCTCGCGCCTTTTCGGCGAACAGCGGCCAGTTCGACGCCGGATCGACCACCACGGCCTCGAGCTTCTTGCCGAGCACGCCGCCCTTCTTGTTCTGCTCATCGATCAGGAACAGCACCGTGTCCTTCAGCGTGGTTTCGCTGATCGCCATGGTGCCGGACAGAGAGTGCAGAACGCCGACCTTGATGGTGTCATCGGCAGCCTTCGCGGGCGCAAAGCTCGACAGACCAACGGCCAGACCCGCGGCCGCGGCCAGCCAAGCGCGGCGGCTCAACGGCGCCTTTCTCGAAAATTTAGGTTCGATACGCATGCGATTGTAATCTCCCTGGACGCAGAATGATGCTCGGCCCCACGGCCGTCTGCAGCGAAGGAATCGCAAGAAGCATGCCATTCAGGCAGCAGCGCTTAACCTCCTGATAACAGATCGGAAAACATCGCTGCTCAAATCACGCACATTGCGCAACTGCACAAAATTTACGCCTCGAAGCTGCACGTGAGTTGAACAATAAGCGCAGATTGTGTGCAGCATTCTTGCGCGTGACCAAATTCTACGCCTGACCTGCTCAGTTCGGAGCGAACACGATTGGACCTTGAAAGCGCCGCCTTGATGTTCCATATGTCTCTCAAGACCTTGAGAATCGTTCAGGTCGCCGCGAGCCGCGTGTTCTGATCCCCCTGCTCCTGCTATCGGACAGCGGTTTCTGGCTCGTCTTTCAGCCGATTAGAGCCCACGCTCCAAACACGCGAGCGTCCCGGTTTGTGCCTGCTCCCGACAAGCGTCGGGCGCCTGGTTTCACAATGGAAAGAACCATCTTTTGACCTCGTTTCAGGATTTCGGCCTCGCCGATCCCATCTCCCGTGCGCTTCAGGAAGAAAATTACCACACCCCGACGCCGATCCAGGCGCAGACCATTCCCCTCGCCCTCGCCGGCCGTGACGTCGTCGGCATCGCCCAGACGGGCACCGGCAAGACCGCCTCGTTCGCGCTGCCGATCCTCCACCGTTTGCTCGACAACCGTATCAAGCCGCAGCCCAAGAGCTGCCGCGTGCTGGTGCTGAGTCCGACCCGCGAACTGTCCGGCCAGATCCTCGACAGCTTCAATGCCTATGGTCGCCACCTCCGCCTGAACGCCACGCTGGCGATCGGCGGCGTGCCGATGGGCCGCCAGGTCCGCGCGCTGATGCAGGGCGTCGATGTGCTCGTGGCGACGCCGGGCCGTCTGCTCGACCTTGTCCAGGGCAACGCCCTGAAGCTGTCGCATGTCGAATTCCTGGTGCTCGACGAAGCTGACCGCATGCTCGACATGGGCTTCATCAACGACATCCGGAAGATCGTCGCCAAGCTGCCGATCAAGCGCCAAACGCTGTTCTTCTCTGCCACCATGCCGAAGGACATTGCCGACCTCGCCGAGCAGATGCTGCGCGATCCGGCCCGCGTCGCGGTGACACCGGTGGCGTCGACCGTCGAGCGCATCAACCAGCGCGTGATCCAGCTCGATCATTCGGCCAAGCCCGCGATGCTCGCCTCCATCCTGCAGCAGGACGGCGTCAACCAGGCGCTGGTGTTCACCCGCACCAAGCACGGTGCCGACAAGGTCGTGAAAGGCCTGCAGCGCGCCGGCATCACCGCCGACGCCATCCACGGCAACAAGTCGCAGAACTATCGCGAGCGCGTCCTTGCGTCATTCCGCACCGGTGAGTTGCGGACGCTGGTGGCGACCGACATCGCCGCTCGCGGCATCGACGTCGACGGCGTCTCGCACGTTGTCAATTTCGACCTGCCGAACATCCCCGAGACCTACGTCCATCGCATCGGCCGCACCGCGCGTGCCGGCGCCGACGGCACCGCGATCTCGCTCTGCGCCGGCAGCGACGAGGCCGGTTATCTGCGCGACATCGAGAAACTGATCAAAGTGTCGCTGCCCAAGGAAGACCACCGCACCCCAGGCGCCAAGCCCCCGCCGCCGGCGCAGCAGCGGGGCGGCCCCCGCAACGGCAGCCAGCCGCACCGCGGGCAGCGCAACGGCGCCGCCACGCATACGGCGCGCAGTGAAGCCGGTGCCAACGATCCGCGCCGTCCGCGCCGCGGCGGCACCTCTAATGCGGGGCGTCACGCCGACACCCGGCATCCGGACGCAAGCCGCCACGAGCCCGCGACCCGGCCGCAGCATGGCGGCGCGAGCCACAACGGCGGACACAACGGCGGACATGGCGAGAGCCTGCAGGGCGTCGCTTTTTTGCAGCGCAAGAATCAGCCTGCTAAGACGACGACTCAACGACCGCAACGCTGATCAAGACCGATCTGGAGATCAAGATGGCTAAAGAAGAGCTGATCCAGTTCGAAGGACTGGTGACCGAAATCCTTCCTGACGCGCGGTATCGTGTCCAGCTGGACGCCGGACACGAGATCGTTGCCTATACCGCGGGCAAGATGAAGAAGAACCGGATCAAGACCCTGGCCGGCGACAGGGTGACGATCGAAATGTCTCCCTATGATCTGGAGAAGGGTCGCCTGATCTTCCGCCACAAGGACGAACGTCCCGGCGGAACGGGCGCGCCGCGCGGTGGTCCCCCGCGTGGTCAGTTCCGGCGCAGGTAAGCTGCTGGACGAGCCGACAACATGCGCTTTGCCCTTTCGCAGAGCGCGTTTTCACGATGGATGCGAAACCCGCGCCTCCAAAAAATCCCGCATGTCAGGATTGTTTTGAGCGCAGGCTTCGCATAATATCCGTTAATCGATTTTCGGCCGGACGACATTAGCTACTACCGGTACAGCCGGTTCAGACGCTGACGACCCTTCCAAAAATTCGATGCCACCAGCCCGCCTGGTCACCCAGATGGGCTCCGACCGTATCTATATTTAGAAGGGACTACCCCCGTGAGCATGGGAACCGTGAAGTGGTTCAACGCGACCAAGGGCTACGGCTTCATCCAGCCGGATGATGGCGGTAACGACGTTTTCGTTCACATCAGCGCCGTCGAGCGCGCGGGCCTCGGCACGCTGCGTGAAGGCCAGAAGATCAGCTACGAAATCGTCGCCGATCGTCGCTCTGGCAAGTCGTCGGCCGACAACCTGCGCTCTGCCGGCTAAGCAGAACGTCCGGAACGAAGCTACCGAGGGCCGCGCTCCAGCGCGGCCTTTTTAATTGGAATGCCGGCTCGTCCAGAAGACTGCGAGCAGTTCGCCCATCTGCTATGACGGCCGCCCCGACGGCCGGCGCCGACGGCCCGCACAGCGCCGATTCAGAAGGTCGGACAGCTGGCGTTGCTGCCCGGATTATACAGCACGCACATCGACTGACGCGGCCGTGTGTACGATTGATCGCTGAGGTTGATACCAGCCTTGGCGACGACGTAACCGACCACCGGCGCATACAGATAGTTGACTTCACTCAGGACCAGATAGGTCTTCGTCACCTTCAGCCCCGTCGGAACGGCGATCGTGTCACCCTGCTTCCTGGTCGGATTGATGAACGTGGTGCTGACGGTGCTTCCATTTTGCGCAACCGTCGCCGTCTTGCTCCATTGCACCTTTGCGACGCCGGCATCGTTCACATAGATCATCGAGATGGTGGCACTGGCGGTGTTAGTTGGATACGGCGATAGAACGCCGTAGCTCGCGGCGAAGACGTTCTTAAGATCATTGTCGGTGACGGACGTCGCCTGCGACACCAGATCCGATAACGTGCGCGCCACCAATGTCACCTTGCGGTCGACGGCGATGCCGGCGGACAATTCGACCGTCGCGAAAAATGTCACCAGCATCAGCGGTACGATGAAGGCGAATTCTGTTGCGGCGATACCGCTGCGATCCTGCAGCAGTCGCCTGCCCGACCGCCTCGCCCTGCGCCACATCTTCGTCAGCGTTGTCATCGGGCGGTCCTAATAAGGCTCGTTGCGGAACGCCGCGGTCGCAGTCAGCAACCGCTTGCTGCCGGCGAGATTGGACGTGTTGTAACCGAGACCGGTGATGAACAGCGGCCACTGATAGAACGCCCGTACCACCACGATCTGGCCGGAGCCGCCCGGGTTGTACTGCATGTTGTTGATAAAATTCTTGTTGGCGTCGATCGGGGCGCTCGTGTCCACCGTCGAGAAGTCGCTGCCGTAGCTGCGCACGTCGATATACACGCCACTGCAGTCGAACAGTGCGGTGAGCCGGCTGCACAGGTTCGTCTTGAACTGGGCCTGAGAATAGGAGGCGCTTTGCGCCTGACCAGTGAGGATGAGCCGTGCCGAATCCTGTACGGCGGTCTCGAGCACCTGCCCCGCGAAGAACATGAAGGCAGCCTCGATGATGGCGAACAGCAGACCGAAAAAGATCGGGGCGACCATCGCGAATTCGATCGCTGCCGAGCCGCGGCGATTGCGGCCGAACCGCTGAAGCAGCGCTGCAGCGCGCATAATGGACAGCGAAATCATCGGCGAACTCTCGGCGTTTGGCGGGGTATCCTTATGCTGAAACCTAGCCAAAACAGATTGTGGAAGTGTTTCGCCAAATTGAAACAAACTCGCCCGCGATGTTGACGATCGATTAACCATGCATCCGCGACGCGCGCGTTGACGCGACCATCTTATCGGCGCAAGGCCTGATCAGTTGCTCTTTGGACCCGCTGCAGCGCCGCTTGCCTGGCCGCTGAGCGTGCCGGCCTGATCCATGGTGGATTTGAAGAAGCCTTCAGAATCGCCGAGCGTGACCCGGCGCTGGCAGATCGGCATGCAACTATAAGACTCCCGCTCGACCCCGCGATACACGGTCACCACCTTGTCCATCGGGCCTTCGACCTGGATCTGCCGATCGGCAACCACGGCGCCCTTTCGGTCCATGGCGATCACGTTGGTGGCGCCGTAGCCTTTTCCAGTGACCACGACCATGCCACCGGGCTGCAGCGTGACGTCGGCGATCAGCGGATTGCCGACCACCAGGGTCGAGATGTTCTGCGGAAGCCTGATCAGCTTGGCCTGATCGACGTTCACTGAGATGGTCTCTTCGGTGCCCGCGGACACGACGGATGCGGACATCACACCCCCGGCCAGAAGAGAAGCCATAAGGGCTGTGCGCGCCCCGTGCGAGAAACTGATCGACATACTGTACTCCGGGACATCAACGAGCCGGCTAGAGCAGATACGCAGCGGTGCCGGCGCCCGACAGAGCCTAAGATGCCGTTAATTGATGAATGAAGCGCAAACGGAGCATGGCGAATATGAAGTAACCTGTCCGATCCTGGATCAGGTCACGTCGCGCGCGCGACCGCATTGGTAACAACCCGACAACTTCAGTCTAATTTTCGATTAGTTTAATCGGTCATTCACTCTACTTAAGAAGTCGGCGTTCAGTCGATATTTCAGCAATCGAATTAACTGCGCTGCAATTTCCCGCCCTTACGTTGCACACATGGTCGCGGTGCTGAGAACGCCGGAAAGACCAAACAAAGTTCGACAGCCAAGGGCACATGGAGCTACCCAATGAAGAACCTTCTTGCGCGTTTCGTTAAGGACGAGTCCGGCGCCACCGCCATCGAATACGGCCTGATCGCCGCCGGCATCGCCCTGGCCGTGATCGCCGTCGTCAACGGTATCGGCACCAAGCTGAACACCGCCTTCACGGCGATCAGCGGCAACCTCAAGACCGCTCCGTAATCGAGGAAGAGGTCACAACAAGGCCTCGGTTCGCCCGGGGCCTTTTTGTTCTGACAATGCGCCGATCGCCATCAGTCGAGTCACAAGTCATGAATCGCAGCGGTCGGGCATTGCTGACGGAGGCGACGAGGCCGGCATGGCGCGAGATCGCCGCCCGCCAGGCGGTTTGCGCCGCGCTCGCGCTCGCGATCTTCGCAGTCGCTGTCCGCATCGCCCTGGTCTGGTGACCAGGCTGACGTTTGACGATCATTCATCTCTGCACGATAGGTTGTGCCCGCGGTCCGCGGCTGTCGCGACCTTCGTTATCGGCGAGACTTGACCATGGTCGCTGACCTGTTGCGCCTGTCGCTGTTTCCGGCCCTGATGGCTTTCGCCGCGTCCAGCGATCTTTTCACCATGACGATCTCCAACCGCGTCTCGCTGTTGTTGGTCGCCGGCTTCGTCGTGCTCGCCCTGCTCTCCGGCATGAGCCTCGAACTGATCGGGCTGCATTTCGCGGCCGGTCTGACCGTCCTGGCTGTCGCTTTCACCTGCTTCGCGATGGGCTGGATCGGCGGCGGCGACGCCAAGGTCGCGTCGGCGGCTGCGTTGTGGTTCGGCTTCGAAAATCTGTTGGAGTACTTGATCTACGCTTCGCTGTTCGGCGGCGCGTTGACTGTGCTGCTGCTCGGCTTCCGGCAGTTGCCGCTGCCCTCTCCGCTGACAAGTCAGCCCTGGTTGCTGCGGCTGCACGCTCAGGAGACCGGCGTTCCTTACGGGATCGCGCTCGCGCTCGGCGCCCTGATGGTTTATCCGCACACCGAGTGGATCAAGGCTGTCGATCTGGCCCGTTTCGCGGTGAACTGACGGCCTCCAAACGACTCGTTAACTCGATTTAGATACGCGTCATTAACCATGCTTTGACGAATAGCTGGTCAACTCCAGCTATCGAGGCGGGATCCGCCGTCGAGTCATTCGGGAAATGAAGCGTATGAATACCGCGCGTATCGTCGTCCTGGCTATTGCGATCAGCGCCGGCGCGGTCGCCGCCTATCTCGCCAGTGGCGGAGGCGGGCAGGAGACGGCTGGCCCCCCCGCCCCCGTCGCCCAGCTGCCCACGGTCGACGTCCTGGTGGCCAAATCCGACATCCCGCTTGGCCAGCCGGTCGGCCCCGACGACGTGCAGTGGCAGAGCTGGCCCGCCGCGACCGCCAGCTCGCAATTCATCAGGCGCAACGAACAGCCCGAAGCGAGCCGACAGATCGCCGGGTCGATCGCCCGCTCCCCCTTCATCGCGGGCGAGCCGATCCGCGAGCAAAAACTGGTCAAGGCCACCGGCTCCGGCTTCATGGCGGCAATCCTCCCGACCGGCATGCGGGCGATCTCGACGGAGATCTCGCCCGAGACCGGCGCCGGCGGGTTCATCCTGCCGAACGATCGCGTCGACGTCATCCTCTCCAAGCGCGACCGCAACCCGGACCGCACCGGTGGCAGCGCCGAGACCGTCAATTCGGAGATCATCCTCAGCAACATCCGGGTGCTCGCGATCGATCAGACGATCGAAGAGAAGAACGGCCAGAAGGTCGTGGTCGGCAAGACCGCCACGCTCGAACTCAAGCCGGAGCAGGCGGAATTTCTCGCCCGCGCGCGGCAGAGCGGCACGCTGTCCCTGGCGCTGCGCAGCCTCGCCGATGCCAACGCGCCCGCGACAGAGGACGGCGGCGGCGGCGGCAGGCGCGATAGCGTCAACGTCGTTCGTTATGGCGTGTCCTCACAAACCACGATCCCGAAGTGACCAGAGGAACGGAAATGTACCGCGGGACCAATCACCGATTCGTCCGGACCCTGAAGGGCACGGCGATGGCACTCGCCGCGCTGACGTTGCTGCCGGTGTTGCCGGTGCAGGCCAGCGACTATCGCCAGGCGCCGTCCCAGATGTCCGGCTTGAACGCTCGTCCGCTCGCGCTGGGTATCGGCAAATCGGTGGTGATCGACCTGCCGCGTGACATCAAGGACGTACTGGTCGCCGATCCCAAGATCGCCAATGCGGTGGTGCGTTCGGCGCAGCGCGCCTACATCATCGGTGCCGCCGTCGGCCAAACCAACATCGTGTTCTTCGACGCCAGCGGTCAGCAGATCGGCGCCTACGACATCGCCGTGACCCGCGATCTCAACGGCATCCGCACCGCCCTGCGCCAGTCGATCCCTAATGCGGACATTCACGTCGAGGGCCTCGGCGACGGCGTCATGCTGCTCGGCTCGGCGGCGACCGCCATCGAGGCGCAGCAGGCTGCCGATCTCGCTGCGCGGCTGACGGGCGACCCCAGCAGGGTCGTCAACAACATCGCGATCCGCGGCCGCGACCAGGTGATGCTGAAGATCACCGTCGCCGAGGTGCAGCGCAACATCATCAAGCAGCTCGGCGTCGATCTCACCGCCAATATGAGCTACGGCACCTCGGTGGTGAAGTTCTCCAACAGCAATCCGTTCACCCAGTCGGGCCAAGCGCTGGTGGCGGGCAACGCGCTGACGACCTCGTTCGGCAACGGCCCGTCGGTGCAGGCCACGCTGCGGGCGATGGAGAGCGCAGGCGTGGTGCGCACGCTCGCTGAGCCGAACCTGACGGCGATTTCCGGCGAACCGGCTAGCTTTCTGGCCGGCGGCGAATTCCCCGTTCCGAGCGGCGTGACCTGTACCAACAGCCTGTGTACGCCGTCGGTGACCTTCAAGAAGTTCGGTGTGCTGCTCAACTTCACCCCGGTGGTGTTGAGCGAAGGCAAGATCAGCCTGAAGGTGTCGACGGAAGTCTCGGAAGTCTCGAGCGACAACGCAATCACGATCAGTGGCCTGTCGGTGCCGTCAATCAAGACACGCCGCGTCGACAGCACGGTCGAAATTCCGTCGGGCGGCTCGCTGGCGATGGCCGGCTTGATCCAGGACCAGACCAAGCAAGCCATCAACGGCCTGCCCGGTATGACCCAGCTGCCTGTGCTCGGCACCCTGTTCCGCAGCCGCGACTACATCAACCGCCAGACCGAACTGATGGTTCTGGTGACGCCCTACGTGGTGCGCGCCGTGGCGCAGAAGGATCTGTCGCGGCCAGACGACGGCTTCGCCGACGCGTCGGATCCGCAATCCGATCTGCTCGGCAACATCAACCGCATCTACGGCGTGCCCGGCCGTGCCGTCGCCCAGGGTCAGAACTATCGGGGCCGGTTCGGCTTCATCACCGATTGAGCGGGACGAGGACAGGATAATGATTCCCATGCTACCCGCTCGTGCACGTCGCAGCCTAAGTGTCGGCGCTACTTTGGCCGCCGTGTCGATGGCGCTGGGCGCTTGCACCCACACCTCGCGCACCGAAGACGTCACCGCGAGCATCCCGCTCGACTATCGGCAGCGCCACCCGATCGCCATCCAGGAAGCCGACCGCAGCCTCGTGTTGTTC
Source organism: Rhodopseudomonas infernalis (assembly GCF_022271405.1). GTDB lineage: Bacteria > Pseudomonadota > Alphaproteobacteria > Rhizobiales > Xanthobacteraceae > Rhodopseudomonas > Rhodopseudomonas infernalis. The sequence continues at coordinate 178,335 of NZ_JAJNAL010000003.1, forward strand.
GTCGGCAATGGCCGCGGCGGGCTGACATCGCCGCAGCGTAGCGATGTGATGGCGTTCGGACGCGAGTGGCTGCGCGAGGGCACCGGTTCGATCATCGCCGAGGTGCCGTCGGGAACGCCGAACGCCCGCGCGGCCGGCGAAACCGTCCGCGAGATTCAGGCGGTGCTCGCTGGCGCGGGCGTCCCGCCCCGCGGCGTCATCGTGAAGCCGTTTCACCCGACTGACCCGCGCACGTTCGCGGCGATCCGCCTGCTGTACCCGAAGGTCGCGGCAGTGGCCGGACCGTGCGGACTGTGGCCGGAGGACATCGGCCCGTCGATCAAGAACAAGGGCTATCTGGACAACCGCCAGTACTGGAATTTTGGCTGCGCCAACCAGCGCAATCTGGCCGCGATGGTCGAAAACCCGTCGGATCTGGTGCAGCCGCGCGCCGAGACGCCGCCCTACACAGCCCGCCGTGCCGTCACATTCGATACCTACCGCACCACCAAGCCGCAAACCACCGACAAGGCCCAACTGAGTAACGTGGGACCATGATCAGCTACGGACGCCATAATCAGGACACCCCCGAGACCGGCACGCCCGCGTCGTCCGCAGCGTCGGACGAGCACATCGCGCCGGCTCCTCGCGTATCGGTGCAGGCCTTCTGCGAGTCGGTCGAGACCGCCGCGGCTGTGCAGGCCGCCGGCGAAGACCGCCGCCTGGCCAAGGCTCATCTCAAGATCCAGATGGGTGGCATGGCGGCCGCGATCGAAGCCTATCGCTCGGCACCGACGCCGAACGTCATCATTCTGGAAACCGACCCGCGCAGCGACATTCTCGCCGGCCTCGATCAACTCGCCACGGTTTGCGATCCCGGCACCCGCGTCATCGTCATCGGCAAGGTCAATGACGTGACGCTGTATCGCGAGTTGGTCCGCCGCGGCGTCAGCGACTACTCGATCGCACCGGTCGAGCCGATCGACGTCGTGCGTTCGATCTGTAACCTGTTCTCGGCGCCGGAAGCCAAGGCGGTCGGCCGGATCATCGCAGTGGTCGGCGCCAAGGGTGGCGTCGGCGCCTCGACCATCTCGCACAACGTCGCCTGGGCGATCGCCCGGGATCTGGCCCTTGATTCCGTCGTCGCAGATCTCGATCTCGCCTTCGGCACCGCCGGCCTCGACTACAACCAAGACCCGCCGCAGGGCATCGCCGAGGCGGTGTTTTCGCCCGACCGCGTCGACACTGCGTTCGTCGATCGCCTGCTGTCGAAATGCACCGATCATCTCAGCCTGTTGGCCGCACCGGCGACGCTGGAGCGGGTGTACGATTTCGGAAGCGAGGCGTTCGACTCGATCTTCGACACGCTGCGCGCCACGATGCCCTGCATCGTCCTCGACGTGCCGCATCAATGGACGGGATGGACCAAGCGCGCGCTGATCAATGCCGACGACATCCTGATCGTCGCCGCACCGGATCTCGCCAATCTGCGGAATACCAAGAACCTATACGACCTGCTCCGCGCGGCGCGTCCCAACGACAGGCCGCCGCTGTATTGTCTGAACCAGGTCGGCGTGCCGAAGCGGCCCGAGATCAGCGCCAGCGAATTCGCCAAGGCGATCGAGAGTCAACCGATCGTCAGCATCCCTTTCGACCCGCAGATGTTCGGCCTGGCCGCCAACAACGGCCAGATGATCGCGGAGATCGCGGCGAGCCACAAGGTCACCGATATGTTTCTGCAGATCGCGCAGCGCCTGACCGGACGCGGCGAAGCCAAGAAGCCTAAAGGCGGCCTCCTGGGACCGATCTTGGAGAAGCTGCGGGCCAAATAGCGCGCCCACTGGAGTGTTCTCGTGTTTGGTAAGCGTAGCAGCTCAGATCAAGAGGAACGCGGTCCGAAGCCAGTCGTTCTGGCTTCAGAGCCGGTCGGACGCGGCGTCGACACGGCGGCTGCGATGTCGTCGCCGCCGCTCGCGCCCACGCGCAGCGCGTCTCCGGCGGAAAACCGGCGCTCCGACACGTATTACCAGGTCAAGGCGACGATCTTCGGCGCGCTGATCGAAGCGATCGACCTGGCGCAGCTCGCCAAGCTGGACGGCGAGTCGGCTCGTGAGGAGATACGCGACATCGTCAACGAGATCATCGCGATCAAGAACATCGTGATGTCGATCGCCGAGCAGGAAGAACTGCTCGACGATATCTGCAATGACGTTCTCGGCTATGGCCCGCTCGAACCGCTGCTGTCACGGGACGACATCTCGGACATCATGGTGAACGGCGCCGGCACAGTGTACATCGAAGTCGCCGGCCGCATCCAACGCACCGGTATTCGGTTTCGCGACAATCAGCAGTTGCTCAACATCTGCCAGCGCATCGTCAGCCAGGTCGGCCGGCGTGTGGACGAATCCTCGCCAATCTGCGACGCCCGCCTCGCCGACGGCTCCCGCGTCAATGCCATCGTGCCGCCGCTGGCGATCGACGGCCCCGCGCTCACCATCCGCAAATTCAAAAAGGACAAGCTGACGCTCGATCAGCTCGTCAAATTCGGCGCGATTACGCCCGACGGCGCCGCGATCCTGCAGATCATCGGCCGCAGTCGGTGCAACGTTCTGATCTCCGGGGGCACCGGTTCCGGCAAGACGACGTTGCTGAACTGCCTCACCAACTACATCGACGCCGACGAACGCATCATCACCTGCGAGGACGCGGCCGAACTGCAACTGCAGCAGCCGCACGTGGTTCGGCTGGAAACCCGGCCGCCGAACATCGAGGGCGAAGGCCAGGTGACGATGCGCGAGCTGGTGCGCAACTGTCTGCGTATGCGCCCGGAGCGGATCATCGTCGGCGAAGTCCGCGGACCGGAAGCGTTTGACCTGCTGCAGGCGATGAACACCGGCCACGACGGCTCGATGGGCACGCTGCACGCCAACAACCCGCGCGAGGCGCTGTCGCGCTGCGAATCCATGATCACGATGGGCGGCTTCTCGCTGCCGTCGCGGACCATCCGCGAGATGATCTGCGCGTCGATCGATGTGATCATTCAGGCCGCACGTCTGCGCGACGGCTCGCGTCGCATCACCCACATCACCGAAGTGATGGGGATGGAAGGTGACACCATCATCACCCAGGATCTGTTCGTCTACGACATGATCGGCGAGGACGCCAACGGCCACATCATCGGCCGGCACCGCTCGACCGGCATTGGACGGCCGAAATTCTGGGAACGCGCGCGCTATTATGGCGAGGAAAAGCGGCTCGCGGCGGCTCTCGACGCCGCCGAAGTCGCCAGCAACGTCTGAGGAGAGCGGGTCGATGCAGATGCAAACGCTCGCTCTCGCGTTCTTCGCCGCGACCGCCGTCGGAGGCCTGGCGTGGGTTTTCCTCTATCCGCTGATGTCCGGCGAGAAGCAGGCAGAGAAGCGCCGATCTCATGTCGCGCGGAACACGCCGGCGGTGCGGCAGGTCGAAAGGTCCCAGCGCTCGCGACGCGAGCAGGTAGAGGTCTCGCTGCGCGAAATCGAAGCGCGCAACGCGAAGCAGAAGAATGTTCCGCTGAACAATAGGCTGACCCAGGCCGGTCTCGACTGGACGCCTAAGAAGTTCATCACGATTTCGGTCAGCCTCGGCGCCGTGGTTTTCGCGCTGGTGATGTTGTTCGACGGCGGCCTGCTCGCGGCCACCCCGATGGCGTTCGCGGCCGGCTTCGGCCTGCCGCGCTGGACGCTGAGCTTCCTGAAGAAGCGGCGCGAGAGCAAATTCCTGAAGGCGCTACCCGATGCGGTCGACGTGATTGTGCGAGGTATCAAGGCCGGCCTGCCGCTGTTCGAGTCGATCAAAGTGGTGGCGGCCGATGCGCCAGAGCCGCTGAAGAGCGAGTTCAACTCGATCATCGAGACCCAGGCGATCGGAATGCCGCTCGGCGATGCATGTGTCCGTCTCTACGAACGCATGCCGCTGCCGGAGGCGAATTTCTTCGGCATCGTGATCTCTATCCAGCAGAAATCCGGCGGCAATCTGTCGGAAGCGCTCGGCAACCTGTCGAAGGTGCTGCGTGATCGCAGGCGGATGGCCGAAAAAATTCAGGCGATGTCGATGGAAGCGAAAGCTTCGGCGGCGATCATCGGCTCGCTACCGCCGATCGTGATGCTGCTCGTGTACATGTCGACACCCGACTACATCTCGCTGTTATGGACACATCCGATGGGCCAGCTAATGCTCGCCGCATGCGTGGTATGGATGTCCGTCGGCGTGATGGTGATGAAGAAGATGATCAACTTCGACTTCTGACGAGGACTGACATGATCGATTTTCTCGTTGAGAAGCTTCACGACGTCCACTTCCTGACGATGATGCTGGCCGCGATCGCCGCCAGCGCCACCGTTTACACGCTGGTGATGCCGATGTTCGCCGGCGAGACGCTGGCCAAGCGGATGAAGGCGGTCGGCAGCGAACGCGAACGTATCCGGCAGCGCGAGCGCGATCGGCTGGCGAAGGCTGAGCGGGTGTCACTGCGCCAGGCGCCGAAACAATTCGTCGCCAAAGTCGTCGAAGACCTCAACCTCGCCAAATGGGTTGCGCAGGAGAGCGCGCGCGACAAGCTGGTGATGGCCGGCTACCGCGGCCAGGCGCCCTACATCACCTTCCTGTTCTTCCGCATGGTGATGCCGATCGCATTCGGCCTTGCGGCGGCGATCTACGTGTTCCTGCTATCGAATCTGCAGCAAACGACGCCAATCAAGGTCGGCATGTGCCTCGCCGCCGTCTTCCTCGGCATGCAGGCGCCGATGCTGTTCCTGAAGAACGCGATCACCAAACGTCAGCTTTCGATCCGACGCGCTTTCCCCGACGCGCTCGACCTGCTGCTGATCTGCATCGAGTCCGGCATGTCGATCGAAACTGCCTTTCGCCGGGTTTCGATCGAGATCGGCTCGCAGTCTATCCCGCTCGCCGAGGAATTGACGTTGACCACCGCCGAATTGTCGTATCTGCCGGACCGCAAGCAAGCCTATGAAAACCTCGCCGCCCGGACCGGGCTCGATGGCGTCAAGTCGGTCTGCCTGGCGCTGCAGCAGGCTGAGCGCTATGGCACGCCGCTCGGGCACAGCCTGCGCGTTATGGCGCAGGAAAACCGCGACATGCGCATGAACGAAGCCGAAAAGAAAGCCGCCGCGCTGCCGCCGAAGCTGACGGTGCCGATGATTGTGTTTTTCCTGCCGGTGTTGTTCGTCGTGATCCTTGGCCCGACCGCCATCAAGGTCTCGGCGATGCAGTGAGGCGGTCAACGGGACCTCTCGGTCCCGAGACAAGCCACGGCTGGAATACGCCCGCAATCGTACAACATTTATGCCCGGCCGAATGCCGGGCATAAATGTTCTTCGAGTTGCCGAGCAAAAAGGCGCGGATGGCCGACGAGCCCCGCCGCTGATGGTGACAGCGGACTAAGCAGAAGCAGCTCGGCAACCGAACTGTCGTCGGCGGTCACTCGCCGGACGCGAGCACGCCGCCGCGGCGAGGCGCAGCCTTGCCGTCCAGCATCTGCTTCAGATAGGCAACATTGGCGGCGGCTTCTTCGGGCGGCAGATCCGACCGCACGATACTCTCGGCCTCGACGAAGCGGCCCTGCAGGCCGACCACCAGCGCCAGGTTCTGCCGCACGCGAGCGTCGGCGCGAGCGCTGGAATAGGCCTGCCGCAGCGTATCTTCGGCTTTCGGCAGTTCCTTGGTCAGCACGTAGGACATGCCGAGATTGGACAGCACCGACGGCTCGCTGGGAGCGAGCTTCAGCGCACTCGCGTAGTAGCGCCTTGCTTCATCATGGCGGCCCATCTGATCGAGCGCCGTGCCCTGGACCGATAAGATGCGCCAGTCGGGATTGTCCGGGCTATGCGCATTCGACAGCGCGTCGAACGCGGCACTGAAATTGCCGTTGTCGGCGAGCGCACGGCCATATGCGGCCAGCACAGCCTTGTTGCCCGGATTGCTCAGCGTCGCACGCTCCAGCATCGCCACGGCCTGCGAGCGTTGGCCGATCGCGCGCAGGGCCTGACCGTAAGCCAATGCCGCGCTCGGATCCTTGGGGTTGGCACGATACTTATCGCCGGCGATCTCCGCGGTTCGATTGGGATCGGCGGGAGCTTCGGCGCGAGCATTGAGCGCTCCGGTGATGCCCGACATGCCGGCGGTCTGGCAACCGGCCAGCGCCGTCGCCATCGCTGTGGTCAGAACCGCGGATGCGAGAAACCGGGCAAGACAAGGAAGCTGGCGCATGGCAAATTACTCACGACCGACTTGAACAACGTATGTACCGCCAGCAATAGACCGTTAACCCTAATCTTGGGTTAATCCGCCCTCTCGCCGCTTCTCGAAAGACCGTGCATGTCCTCGCTGTTCGCTGCTGCTCCGGAACCCCAAGCCATTCCGATTTCATTTGTCACCACGTCCAGCTGGGAGGCGCTGTGCGAGAGCTTGCCGGCGGCGGCGCGGCGCTTCGCGCGGGCGCACGGCTACAGCGGCAAACCTGGGCAATTCTTGGCACTGCCGAATGCATACGGCGACATCGAGCACGTTCTGTTCGGCCTCGACGAAGCCGATGCGCGCAGCGCCGATCCATTCCGCGCCGGACAACTGCCGGGGCTGCTGCCGTCCGGCACCTATCGGTTCGCAAATGCGCCGCACGACACCCGGCTGGCCGTGCTCGCCTTCGCACTGGGCACCTACAAATTCGGCCGCTATCGCAAAGCGGAGCCGCCGGCCATCAAGCTGGTGCCGCCGGAGGGTACCGACATTGCCGCGATCGTGCGCGCAGTCGAGGCCGCGACGCTGGCGCGCGATCTGATAAACACGCCAGCGAACGACATGGGACCGGCTGAACTCGCGGAGGCCGCACAAGCGCTGGCGCAGCGGTTCGGCGCGACCTTCACCAGCATCGTCGGCGATGAACTGGTGACGCAGAACTTCCCGCTGATTCACGCAGTCGGCATGGCGGCGACACGCGCGCCGCGGCTGATCGATATCACCTGGGGCGATGCAGCCCATCCCAAGGTGACTCTGGTCGGCAAGGGCGTCTGCTTCGACACCGGCGGCCTTGATCTGAAGCCGTCAAGCGCGATGCTGATCATGAAGAAGGACATGGGCGGCGCCGCGAACGTGCTGGCGCTGGCTTCGATGATCATGGACGCGAAGCTCAAGGTGCGGTTGCGCGTGCTGATCCCGGCGGTCGAGAACTCCGTCGCCGGCAATGCGATGCGCCCGCTCGACGTGTATCCGTCGCGCAAGGGCCCCACCGTCGAGATCGGCAACACCGACGCCGAGGGCCGGCTGGTGCTGGCCGATGCGCTGGCGCTCGCCGACGAGGAAGCGCCCGACCTGCTGATCGATCTCGGCACGCTGACGGGTGCCGCACGCGTCGCGCTCGGTCCCGATCTGCCGCCCTACTACACCAACGACGAAGCGCTGGCGCTCGACGTCGCCCGCTGCGCGAAAGCCGAGAATGATCCGCTGTGGCGGCTGCCGCTGTGGCCGGCTTACGATTCGTGGCTCGACTCCAAAGTGGCGAACATCAACAACGCGCCGTCGGGCGGCTTTGCCGGCTCGATCACCTGCGCGCTGTTCCTGCAGCGCTTCGTCGAGAGCGCCAAAATCTGGCTGCATGTCGACATCTACGGCTGGACCCCGAAGTCGAAGCCGGCGCGCCCCGAAGGCGGCGAATGCCAGGCCGCGCGCGCGATCTTCGCGCTGCTGAGCCAACGCTATGGCTGATCCGAAGCTCGATCCGCGACTGACGCCGGCCCGCCCGGACCTCGCCGCCAAACATCTCGAAGGCCAAGTCAGCGCCCCGCGGTTCGTCGAAGGCGAAGTGTTCGAGGTCACGACCGGCGTCGCGGCGGTGCGGCGCGAGCCGTTTTCCGGCGCGATGCTGGAGACCGAGGCGCTGAAGGGCGAACGCGTCACGATCTACGACCGCACCGATGAAGGCTGGGCCTGGGGCCAACTCGCCAGCGACGGTTATGTCGGCTGGCTGCCGGACATCACCCTGTATCGGCCGCAAGCAGAGCCCACGCACAAAGTGACGGCGCTCCGCACCTTCGCCTTCCATGGTCCTTCGATCAAACTGCCGCCGGCCGAGACGCTGTCGCTCGGCGCGCGGCTCGCGATCGTGCGCCAGGACGATAATTTCGCGGTGACGCAAGAGGGCTGGCATGTGCCGCGCTGGCATGTCGCCGCGCTCGATGTGGTGGAGTCCGATTTCGTTGCAGTCGCCGAACGTTTCGTCGGCACGCCATATCTGTGGGGCGGACGCAGCAGTCTCGGCATCGACTGCTCCGGCCTGGTACAGACCGCGCTTGTGGCCTGCGGCATCGCTGCTCCGCGCGACAGCGATATGCAGGAAGCGGCGCTCGGTGTGTCGGTGCCGATCTCCGAGCAGACACGACTGCAGCGCGGGGACCTGCTGTTCTGGAAAGGCCACGTCGCGATCGCGCGCGATGCCGACAGCATCGTGCACGCCAACGCGTATCACATGGCCACCGCGATCGAACCGATGCGGGACGCGATCGCCCGCATCGCGGCGAGCGGCAGCGTGCTGACGACGATCAAGCGGCTCGGCTGAACAGCTCCTGCAGGCGCGCGCGGTTGAGCGCCAGCCATTGCAGCGCGCTGTAGAGCAGCGCATTGGCGACGCGGCCATCGCCAAGTGCAGCCAGCGCCTCGTCGATCGAGACGACGAACGGCTGTGTATCCTCGTTCTCGTCGGCAACGCCGCCGCGCTCGCAGACCGCGCTGGAATCGAGAAAGCCGGCGAAGAACGTGATCTGCTCGTCGGTGAAGCCCGGCGTCGGCAGCACGCTGTAGAGCTCGGTCAATCGATCCGGCGCCACGCCGATTTCCTCGAGGCATTCGCGCCGCGCAGCCGTCGTTGCCGCCTCACCGTCCTCGACACGGCCGGCAACGATCTCGACCATGTCACCGCGACCGGTAGCGAGGTGCGCCGGCAGTCTGAATTGCCGGATCAGCACCACCTTGTCGCGCGCCAGATCGATCGGCACCACCGCCGCAACGCGGCTGGCGCGCAGCACGTCGCGCCGCTGCAGCAACGGCGGCTCGCCGTCGCGGCGTAACGAGACCTCATAGCGCTCGTAGGTCATGAAGCCGCGACCGATCACCTCGGGGGCAGACAAGGTCACGTCCGCCTCGCGGTCAGCGAGCTCATCAACCCCGGTGATTTCCGTCATCAAACACCTATTGCGCGGCGGCGCCACCCGGAGCGGTCTCGAGCCGGAACGCGGCGGCAAACAGCGCACGCGTATAGTCGGTCTTCGGGTGTTTGAACAGCTCCGCCGCGGGGCCTTCTTCGACCACCTTGCCCTGCTTCATGACGATCAGATGACTGGCGAGCGAGGCCACCACGCGAAGGTCGTGCGAGATGAACATGTAGGTCAGCTCGCGCTTGCGCTGCAGCTCACGCAACAGGTCGACCATCTGGGCCTGAAACAGCATATCGAGCGCGCTGGTCGGCTCGTCCAGCACGACGAAGTTCGGCTCCAGCACCACGGCGCGGGCGATGCTGATACGCTGGCGCTGGCCGCCGGAGAATTCGTGCGGATAGCGGAAGCGCGTCGCCGGATCGAGGCCGACGTCCTTCAGCGCCTTGACTACGCGTTCTTCGCGCTGCTCTTCGGACAGTTGCGGCTGATGCACCCGCAGCCCTTCGGCGACGATATCGCCGACCGACATGCGCGGACTGAGCGCGCCGAACGGATCCTGAAACACGATCTGCATGTCGCGGCGATGCGGCAGCATCTCCTTGAATTTCAGCCCCTGGATGTTGGTACTGAGAAACACGATCGGCCCTTCGGACGCGATCAGCCGTAGCAGCGCGAGCCCCAGCGTGGTCTTGCCGGAGCCGGATTCGCCGACCACGCCGAGCGTCTCGCCCTTGCGGACCGCGAGCGTGACTCCGTCGACCGCCTTGATGTGGCCGACGGTCTTGCGCAGCAGGCCGCGCTTGATCGGAAACCACACTTTCAGATCGTCGGCAGCGATCACCACCGGCGCCTCGGGACAAGGCGGCGCCGGGTCCGGCTTCGGCTCGGCCGCCAGCAGCGCCTGGGTGTAGGCGTGCTGCGGAGCCGTGAAGACCTGTTCGACCGGTCCCTGCTCGACGATCTTGCCATTGTGCATCACGCAGACCACGTCGGCGATCCGCCGGACGATGCCGAGATCGTGGGTGATGAACAGCATGCTCATGCCGAGCCGCGCGCGGATGTCGGCCAGCAGCGCCAGGATCTGCGCCTGCACGGTGACGTCGAGCGCCGTGGTCGGCTCGTCGGCGATCAACAGATCCGGTTCATTGGCAAGCGCCATCGCGATCATCACGCGCTGGCGCTGACCGCCCGAGAGCTGATGCGGATAGCTGCCGAGCCGCGTTTCCGGCTCGGGAATCCCGACCTGTGTCAGCAGTTCGATGATCCGCGCCCGCCCCTTGGCGCCGCGCGGCCCGCCGTGCAGTTGCAGGATCTCGCTGAGCTGCGCCTCGATCGTATGCAGCGGATTGAGCGAGGTCATCGGCTCCTGGAAGATGATCGAGATCTCATTGCCACGTAGCTCGCGGATATCGTTCTCCGACATGCCGAGCAGCTCGCGGCCCTTGAACCTGATCTGCCCGGTCGGATGCGACGCCGTCGGATACGGCAGCAGCTTCAGGATCGACAGCGCGCTGACCGATTTGCCGGACCCGGACTCGCCGACCAGAGCGACACATTCACCGCGCTTGATCTGATACGAGATCCGATCGACCGCGACCGTCGTACCGCTCTGCTGATGGAAAGCGACCGAGAGGTCGTCGACGGAGAGCAGAGGTTGGTTGAGGGCGTCCATCAGGTGAGCTCGTGAATGAGTCGTGAAACATTCTGCGGAGTTGCATCGATCAATGACATACCCTCGGGCAACTTCATGCGGCAGTCGGCCGAGAGAACGCTGGCGCAATCGGTGGTAACGGCCGTCACAACATGGATCGCGTCTGCCAGCTTCGGCATTCCGGCCGTCCGACGGTACGATGCAGTTTCAATCAGAATGTTCCGACTAATAGGATGCAATTCGACAATCCCGCTCCAGGCGATCAAGTTCAAGTAGTAGCGTTTTTGGAAATTGGCGGCCTTGGGAAGCACTTCCGCCAGCGTCAGCTCGCTTGTCACGGCGATCCCGCGGCGGGCGTTGAACACGCGAAACAAGTTCTGGATGGGCTCCGCAAGCTCGGCGCGCGCCTCCGCACCGTAGATGAAGACATTTGCATCGAGATAGATGCGACGCGCGGACGGCTCAGTCATCCCAATCGTCTCGATCACGACGCAGATCAGCGTCGATCTCTTCCTTGGTGCGGAAGGGAGGGCGACGCAGCGCGAAGATCTCATCCAGCGTCATGACCTTCTCGGGTGGCGTTTCCTCTACCGTCAGAACGACCGTCACCGTCGACGAGGGCCCCACCCTGGCTTGCATCTCGTCAGGAAGTTTCGCAGCCGGATAATGCTCGAACACGATCTTGTTCATGGCCCTGCTCCTCGCTCACCCTACCACATCCTCACCTGAACGTCTTGCGGGGGTCGAAGGCGTCGCGGACGGCTTCGCCGATGAAGATCAGCAGCGACAGCATGATCGCGACCGCAAAGAAGCCGGTGAAGCCGAGCCAGGGCGCCTGGACGTTGGCCTTGCCCTGCGCCAGCAATTCGCCGAGCGAGGGCGAGCCGGGCGGCAGGCCGAAGCCGAGGAAGTCGAGCGCCGTCAGCGTCATCACCGAGGACGACACGATGAACGGCAGGAACGTCATGGTCGCCACCATCGCGTTCGGCAGCAGATGCCGCACCATGATCTTGGCGTTGGAGACGCCGAGCGCGCGCGCCGCCATGATGTACTCGAAGTTGCGGCCGCGCAGGAATTCGGCCCGCACCAGTCCGACCAGAGACACCCAACTGAACAGCAGCAGGATGCCGAGCAGCACGAAGAAGCCCGGCACCAGCACCGAGGACAGGATCAGAAGCAGGTACAGCGACGGGATTGCGGTCCATACTTCGATGAAGCGCTGGAAGCCGAGATCGACCCAGCCGCCGAAATAGCCCTGGATGCCGCCGGCAGCGATTCCGATCACCGAGGAGATGATGGTCAGGCTGAGGCCGAACAGCACCGAAATACGAAAGCCGTAGATCAGCCGCGCGACCACGTCGCGCCCCTGATCGTCGGTCCCGAGCCAATTGTACTCAAGGTCGCTGCAGCCACGCACGCCCTTCTTCTCGACCACCGTCTTGCATTCCGCCTCGGTCAGCAGCCAGGTCGGTTTCGACGGCGCCGGGGTCGGCAAATCGAGATTGTGGGTGCCGTACGAATAACGGATCGGCGCCCAGATGATGGTGCCGCCCTTGTCGGCGATCAGCTTCTGCAAGAACGGATCGCGATAGTCCGCGGCGGTCTCGAAGTCGCCGCCGAACGTCGTTTCCGAATAGGTCACGACCGCCGGGAAGTAGAAGTGGCCGTCGAACCGGATCATCAGTGGGCGATCGTTGGCGATGAATTCGGCGAACAGCGAGACGCCGAACAGCACCAGGAAGATCCAGAACGACCAGTAACCACGCCGGTTGGCCTTGAAGTTCTGCCAGCGCCGCCGGTTGAGCGGTGACACTGACAGCCGATGGCGCGTCGGCGGCACGGCTTCGCCGAGCGGCGCCTGCGTGGTGCTTTCGACCGGTTCGCGTGCGATCAGTGTCATCAGACTTCCCGCGCCTCGAAGTCGATCCGCGGATCGATCCACATGTAGGTGAGGTCCGAGGCCAGATTGACGACCAGTCCGACCAGCGAAAAGATGAACAACGTGCCGAACACCACAGGGTAGTCGCGGTTCAAGACGCTCTCAAATCCGAGCAGGCCGAGCCCGTCGAGCGAGAAGATGGTCTCGATCAGCAGCGAGCCGGAGAAAAAGGCGTGGATGAAGGCACCGGGGAAGCCGGCGATCACGATCAGCATCGCGTTGCGGAAGATGTGGCCATACAGCACCTGGGTTTGGCTGCAGCCCTTGGCGCGCGCCGTCATGACGTATTGCTTACGGATCTCGTCGAGGAACGAGTTCTTGGTCAGCAGCGTCATGGTGGCGAAGGCGCCGAGCACCATCGAGGTCAACGGTAGCGCCAGATGCCAGAAATAGTCGAGGATCTTCCAGTACCAGGGATACTGGCTCCAGCCGTCAGAGGTCAGTCCGCGCAGCGGGAACCAGGAAAAGAACGAGCCGCCGGCGAACAGGATGATCAGCAGGATCGCGAACAGGAAGCCCGGGATCGCGAAACCGACGATGATCACCGCCGAGGTCCAGGTATCGAATTTCGAACCGTCCTTCACCGCCTTGCGGATGCCGAGCGGGATCGAGATCAGATAGGTCAGCAGCGTCATCCAGATCCCGAGCGACATCGAGACCGGCAGCTTCTCCTTGATCAGCTGGAGCACGCTGACGTCGCGGAAGTAGCTCTTGCCGAAGTCGAACCGCGCGAAATTCCACAGCATGATGGCGAAGCGCTCGGGCGCCGGCTTGTCGAACCCAAACTGCTTTTCCAGGCTCTTGACGAATTCCGGATCGAGCCCCTGAGCGCCGCGATATTTCGAGTTCACCGCATCCGATGATGCGCCGGCCTGCGGGCGGCTGCCGAAGTCGCCGCCCGACGATCCTGACACGCGCGAGGCGGCGCCGGTGTCGGCGCCGGAGAGCTGCGCGATCACCCGCTCGATCGGGCCGCCAGGCGCGAACTGCACCACCACGAAGGACACGAACAGAATGCCGAGCAGCGTCGGCACCATCAGCAAAATACGGCGAAGGATATAGGACGCCATCTACTTCGCCTCGCCCTTCGGATCGGTTCGCTCGGCCGCCGGATTGCTCCGCGACCACCACAGGTCCGGCGCATTGACGCCGGTGTATTTCGGCAGATTGGACGGATGATCGAACACATCCCAATAGGCCAGTCGATGCGTCGACGAGTACCATTGCGGCACCCAATAGCGGCCGACGCGGATCAGCCGGTCCAGCGCGCGGGCCGCGATCACAAGCTTGGCGCGGGTGTCGGCGGCGATCACCTGATCCATCATCGCGTCGATCGCCGGGTCGGCGATGCCGGCGAGATTGTTCGAGCCCTTGGTGGCGGCCGACTGCGACGAGAAGAAGTTGCGCAGCGCGTCGCCCGGCACGGTCGAGAAGCTGAAACGCTCGATCGCCATATCAAAATCGAAATCGTCGCGCCGCGCCCGCGCCTGCACCGGATCGACCAGCCGGACCGTCGCCTCGATGCCGAGTGTCCCGAGGTTCTTCACGAACGGCATGTGGTGGGCCTGGAACGCCGGCTCGTCGAGCAGGAATTCAATGTGGAAAGGCTCTCCACTCGGTGTCAGCCGGCGGCGATCCTTGATGACGAAGCCCGCCTCGGTGAGCAATTGGCCGCCGCGGCGCAGCAGCGTGCGGTCCTGCCCCGAGCCGTCGGAGGCCGGCGGCATGAACGGCGCGCCGAACACCTCGTCAGGCACCTTGCCGCGAAACGGCTCGAGCAGCGCCAGCTCCTCCGGCGAAGGCGGGCCGACCGCCATCATGTCGGAGTTCTGGAACGGCGACACCGTGCGCGCATAGGTGCCGTACATGATGGTCTTGTTGGTCCATTCGAAGTCGAACGCGCAGCCGATCGCCTCGCGCACGCGCGGATCCTTGAACTTGTCGCGCCGCGTGTTGATGAACCAGCCCTGCGCGCCGGATGGCGTCTCGTCCGGCAGCTGCTCGCGCTTGACGCGGCCGTCGCGGATCGCCGGGAAGTCGTAGCGTGTATGCCAGATCCGCGAGGTGAACTCCTCGCGATACAGATAGCTGCGGCCGGAGAACCCCTCGAATGCGACGTCGCGATCGCGATAGAATTCGTAGCGCACAGTATCGAAATTGTTGGCGCCGATGCTGACCGGGAGCTTCTCGCCCCACCAGCCCTTGACGCGTTCGAACGAGATGTACCGGCCGGACTCCAGCGGTCCGACCTTGTAGGGGCCGCTGCCGAGCGGCACGTCCATCGTCGACTCGTCGAACGGATGCTTGGCGTAGTAGGCCTCCGAGAAGATCGGAAGGCCGGCGACGAACAGCGGCACGTCGCGGCCACGCTTCGGCGCGAAGCTGACGACCAGCGTCGCGTCGTCGGTCGCTTCCGCCTTGATGAAGTCGCGCAGCTGCTGGGTGATGATCGGATGGCCCTTGGCCTTCAGGATATTCAGCGAGAACGCCGCATCCTTCGCGGTCAGCTTGCTGCCGTCGTGAAAGCGCGCTTCGGGGCGCATCGTGAACCGATAGGTCAGTCCATCGGCAGAAATCGCCACCGCCGAGGCTGCGAGACCATACATCGCGTCCGGCTCGTCGCCGGCGCGAGCCATCAACGACACGAAGGTCAGCCCCATGCCCTGCGCGCCGTCGCCCTTGAGAATGAAGGCGTTGAGTGAGTTGAAGGTCTGGAACGATTGATTGAAGGCGCGCACCGAAGGGATGGTCGAGAACACCCCGCCCTTCGGCGCATTCGGATTGACGTAGTCGAAATATTTGAAATCGGCCGGATACTTCAGATCGCCGAACGCCGACATGCCGTGCGCGACGGTGTCGCCATCGGCTGCGGATGCGGGGTTAAGCTGCGTCGCGGCCAGAGCGCCGACGCCGAGGACGAGAACTTCGCGGCGGTTGAGCTGCGACATACGCGGGCGGCTCCTCAAGAGCGCCGACCGATCTTGGCGGCCTTCTCGGCATCGTACCACCACAGCGTCGGCAGGCCCGAGCGGGCGTATTTCGGCAGTTCGGCGTGGCTGAAGCGATCCCAGCGCGCGTAGCGCATGAAGCCGTAGGTGAACTGCGGCACGACGTAGAAATTCCACAGCAGCACGCGATCGAGCGCACGCGTCGCCGCCACCAGCGTGGCGCGGTCCGTGGCGAAGATCACCTTTTCAATCAACGCATCGACCGCAGGGTTCTTGATCCCGATGGAGTTGCGCGAGCCCGGCTGATCGGCCGCCTGCGAGCCCCAATATTCGCGCTGCTCGTTGCCAGGCGACAGCGACTGGCCCCACAGGTCGGTGATGATGTCGAAGTCGAAGGCGCGGATGCGGTTCTGGTACTGCGCATCGTCGACCACGCGGATCGACACGGTGACGCCAAGCCGTTCCAGCGACGGCTTGTAGAACAGCGTGATGCGCTCCGACGACGGATCCTGAACCAGCATCTCCACCGTCACCGGCTTGCCGGACGGATCGACCAGCTTGCGGTCCTTGATGTCGAAGCCGGCTTCCTTCACCAGCCGCATCGCCTCGCGGAGATTGCCGCGCACCGCCTCGGGATTGCCACCAACCGGGTTGGTGTAGGGCTGCGTGAACAGCTCGGCCGGCACCTTGTCGCGCACGGGTTCGAGGATCGCCAGCTCGGCGCCTTCCGGCAGGCCGCTCGAGGCCAGCTCGGTACCCTCGAAGTAGCTGTTGATGCGCTTGTACTGGCCGTAGAAGAGCTGCTTGTTCATTTCCTCGAAATCGAACGCGTAGTTGAAGGCGCGCCGCACCCGGGCGTCCTTGAACATGTCGCGACGGGTGTTGAGGACGAAGGCCTGCATCCGGCCGGAGTCGTTGATCGGGAATTCCTCCTTCACCACGCGCTTGTCGGCGACTGCGGGGAAGTCGTAGGCCGTGGCCCACTGCTTGGCGGAATTCTCCATGATCCAGTCGGCCTGATCGGCCTTGAAGGCTTCGAGCGCGACGGTGTTGTCGCGGAAGAACTCGAAGCGCAGTTCGTCGAGATTGTTCTGGCCGATCCGCACCGGAAGCTGCTCGCCCCAGTAATCCTTGACGCGTTCGAGCACGATCGAGCGACCGGCGACGAACTCCTTGATGCGGTACGGGCCGGAGCCGAGCGGCTTCTCCAGCGTGGTGGCGGAGATGTCGCGCTTGCGGCCCTGGTCGTCGCTGCCTTCCCACCAGTGCTTCGGCAGGATCACCAGCTCGCCGACGATGGTCGGCAGTTCGCGATTGCCGGGGCCGTCGAACGTGAAGCGGATGTCGCGCTCGCCGGCCTTCTCGGCCTTCAGCACGTGGCGATAGTAGGAGGCGTAGCGCGGACTGAACTTCTTCAGCGACTCGAACGAGAACACCACGTCGTCGGCCGTCACCGGCTTGCCATCGTGCCAGCGGGCGTTGGCGCGCAGCCGGTACACGACCCAGGAGAAATCGTCCGGATGCGCGGCCGATTCGGCCAGCAGGCCATATTCGGTGCCGACCTCGTCCTGCGACTGGGTCATCAGCGTCTCGTAGAGATAGCCCACGGCCGGCGCGATGTTGCCTTTCACGCCCGCGACCGCGAGGTTGAAATTGTCGAATGTGCCGATCGAGATCTGCCGTGCGACGCCGCCCTTCGGGGCATCCGGATTGACGTAGTCGAACCGCTTGAAGTCGGCCGGGTACTTGACCTCGCCGAACAGTGAAAGCCCGTGCCGCCAGGTCAGTCCGGAAGTCAGCTTGTCCGCCTCACCCTCGGCCGCAGCAGGCACGCTCGCCAGCAGGCCGGAACCGAGGCAGAGGACCGGGGTAGCCGCTGCCACCGCGCCGGCCTGCAGAAGATGTCGTCGGGTCAATGTCACGATCTGGAATTCCTGTTGGCGTCGCACTGGCAAGATGGGATCTGAATCCAGGCTGATCTCAGCACATGGTCTCAGGATTTGGTTCTTAAGATTTGGACATCAAGGATCGCACTCAAGCCGCAATATAAGGCGAGGATTCGGCCGATTATGCCGGATTTGGCGAACGATAGCACCCCGCGCCCGGCGGCGTTGCGGCGAAACGTCCCGATCAGGACAGCGTGATCCGCAAGCAAAAACGGCCGGGGAGGCCCCGGCCGTTCGACAACATCGTCTGATCGATAGGTCAGCCAGCAGGCCGGCGGCTATTTGGCAGCAGTCGGGATCGCTTCGGGCTTGTCCGAATTCTTGTTGAGATAGGCGATCAGATCGGCCCGTTCCTTGTCGTTCGAAATGCCGGCGAAGCTCATCGCGGTGCCCGGAATGTAGCCCTTCGGGCTGGCGAGGAACTTGTTGAGCTCCTCGAACGTCCACTCGCCGCCCTTGGCCTTCATGGCGGCCGAGAAGTTGAAGTTGCGGCCCTCGCCGCGCTTCTCGCCGACGATTCCATAGAGGTTGGGACCGACGCGGTTGGGGCCGTCCTTCTCGAAGGTGTGGCAGGCGCCGCACTTCTTCGACGAAGCCATACCCTTGTCGACCGACGCGGTCTGCAGCAGCTTCTCGATCGGCTCCGAGGGCGCTGCAGCGGCGGCGTCCTTGCCCGGCGCCGGCTCGGCTTCCTTCACGGCGATCGCGAAGCCCTGCTTCTCAACTTTGTCCGGGGTGAAGATAGCCTTGGCGGCAAAATTCGTGAGCAGCAACACCAGACAGGTGGCAAGAACGGCGCCGAGAATCTTGTTCAGTTCAAAAGAATCCATGGTTCGCTCGCGCTCCCGTCAGACCGACGTCTGGATTGTTTTTAGTTTGCAGTCGCAACTGTTCTTTTCTGATGAGATATCGGTTTGCCCGTGCTCTGGCAACCCGTATAAGACCTGTCATTCGCGGCCTTCAACCAGCCTGATACCGTCCCGGTAATGGCCCTGGTCGGCCGGTTTTGCCATGAGGCGGGACTTGCACCCGCGCCCCCAATGACCTCACCGCGTACGCTCGTCCTGATCCCCGCCCGCATGGCCGCAACCCGGCTGCCCGGCAAGCCACTGCTCGACATCGCCGGCGCGCCGATGATCGTCCACGTGCTGCGCCGTGCAACCGCTGCCGGCATCGGCCGGGTCGCGGTGGCCACCGACACCCCGGCTATTGCCGATGCGGTTCGGGCGCATGGGGGCGAGGTCGTGATGACGCGCGCGGATCATCCGTCGGGCTCGGACCGCATCCACGAGGCGCTACAGACGCTCGACCCGGACCGCAGCATCGAAACGGTGATCAATCTGCAGGGCGACTTCCCGACCATCCGGCCCGAGCAGATCGGCGCGGTGCTGACACCGCTCGCCGACCCGGCGGTCGACATCGCGACGCTGGCCGCCAAGATCCATACCGAGGAAGAAGCCACCAATCCGAACGTGGTGAAAGTGGTCGGCTCGCCAATCGGCCCGAACCTGCTGCGCGCGCTGTATTTCACCCGCGCCACGGCGCCCTATGGCGACGGCCCACGCTATCATCACATTGGCCTCTATGCCTACCGCCGCACGGCGCTGGAGCGCTTCGTGGCGCTGCCGCCCTCGCCGCTCGAACAGCGTGAGAAGCTCGAACAGCTGCGCGCGCTCGAAGCCGGCATGCGGATCGACGTCGGCATCGTCGATGCCGTACCGCGCGGCGTCGACACCCCGGCCGACCTCGAAACGGCCCGCCGCGTGCTGGCCGGCTGAGCCCCCCTCTGGCGAAAACCGCTGCGGCTGCTAGAACGCCGGCCAGAAGCTAGGACTGCCATGACCAAGATCTTGAAAATCGCCTTCCAGGGCGAACCCGGCGCGAACTCGCATATCGCGATCAGCGACGCCTATCCCACCGCCGAGGCGATGCCTTGCGCCACCTTCGAGGACGCGCTCGCGGCCATCAGCTCGGGCGAAGCCGATCTCGGCATGATCCCGATCGAGAATTCGGTGGCCGGCCGAGTCGCCGACATCCATCATCTACTGCCGCAGTCCGGCCTGTTCATCGTCGGCGAATGGTTTCTGCCGATCCGGCATCAGCTGGTCGCGGTGCCGGGCGCCAAGCTCGAGGACATCAAGACGGTCGAGAGCCACGTCCACGCGCTCGGCCAGTGCCGGCGCATCATCCGCAAATTTGGACTCCGGCCGATCGTCGCCGGCGACACCGCCGGATCGGCGCGGATGATCGCCGAACGCGGCGACAAGAGCTGCGCGGCGATCTCGTCGCGGCTGGCGGCGCAGATCTACGGCCTCGACATCCTGGCCGAGGACATCGAGGACGAGGCGCACAACACCACGCGCTTCGTCGTGCTGGCGCGCGAACCGCGCTGGGCAGCGCAGGGCTCGGGGCCGCTGGTGACGACGTTTGTGTTTCGGGTGCGCAACCTGCCGGCCGCTTTGTACAAGGCGATGGGTGGCTTCGCCACCAACGGCGTCAACATGACCAAGCTGGAAAGCTATATGGTCGACGGCAATTTCTTCGCGACGCAGTTCTATGCCGATGTCGACGGCCACCCCGAAGACCGCAACCTTGCCTTCGCACTGGAAGAACTGAAATTCTTCTCGCGCGAATTCCGGATCGTCGGGGTCTATCCGGGCCACCCGTTCCGGGCGACATTTATGGAGCGTTCAAGCTCCTAATCGTTCAAGGACTATCCCCGACATTGCGAGGAAGCAATCCAAAAGCGCCGTGCACAGGGCTGGATTTCTTCGCTACGCTCGCAATGACGACCTTGAAACGCTAGCAAATTAAGCTGCGGCCTGCTGCTGTTTGAAGGCTTCGGCGAGCAGCGTGTAGCTGCGCTTTCGCGCTTCGTGATCGTAGATCGCGGTGATGACCATCAGTTCGTCGGCCTGGCTGGCCTTGATCAACGGCTGCAGCATCTGCAGAACGGTCGAGGGGCTGCCGACGAACAGGCGCGAGCGGTTGCGGGCGATCGAGGCGCGGTCGGCGTCGGTCAGCGAATAGGCCTGCGCCTCCTCGATGCTCGGCAGCGGCACGTAACGGCCGCGATCGCGGAGCAGCCGACTGACGTCCATCGATAGCGCCAGCCGCTCGGCTTCCGCATCGGTTTCGCCGACCACCGCCGCGACAGCGAGGATGCCGTGCGGCGCCGTCCGCCAGCGCGTGGGCTGGAAGCGGGCTCGATAATGCGTCAGCGCCTCGACCGCATCGTAGGACGCGAAGTGATGCGCGAAGGCGAAGCCCATGCCGACCTGCGCGGCGAGTTCGGAGCTGTAGTCGCTGGAGCCGAGCAGCCAGATCGGCGGCAGCGGCACGTCGTTCGGCATCGCCATGACGTTGTTATAGGGATGGCCGGCCGGAAAGCCGCGCGTCTCCCACAGCGTCAATTCCTGCAGCCGTTCGAGGAAATCGTCGCCCTCGCGGATATCGAGCCGGCGACGCATCGCGTGCATCGTCGCCTGATCGGTGCCGGGCGCGCGGCCGATGCCGAGATCGATCCGGCCGGGGAACAGCGCCTCGAGCATCTTGAAGCGCTCGGCGACCATCAGCGGCGCGTGGTTGGGCAGCATCACGCCGCCGGAGCCGACGCGGATCCGCTCGGTCACCGCCGCGATCTGCCCGATCATGATCTCGGGCGCCGGGCTGGCGACCGACGGCAGGTTGTGATGCTCGGCGAGCCAGTAACGCTCGTAGCCGAGCCGGTCCGCATGGCGGGCCAGATCGATGGAATTCCGCAGCGCCGCCGCAGGCGGCGTGCCGGAGGTGACGACCGAGAGGTCGAGAATGGAAAGCGGCAGCATCCCGTTAAACTAAGATGCAGATGCATCTCGCGCAAAGGTATCGGGCCAGGAAATTCGCCGTAGGGGCTTCCCCGGTAGTGGGCAGAGCATCGGCCAGTGCGGAGCGCCTTCGGCGAACTCGGCCCACCGGCGGCTAAGCCGCTCCAACTTTCTCGATTTTGCGCACTGTTTGTCTCAGCAGGTGGGCCGCCCTCAGCCGCAACCTGCCCACTCTGTTCCATATAGACCTGCCATATATCGACCAAACCGGCTAAGGTGGGCAAATTCCCACGCGATTTTTGCCATCAGTGGGCTGGCTCCGCACCCGGGTTCGGCCTAGGTTTATGTGGCTATCGCAGTGCCACATGAAGACTGGGCCGGCGATGGGACGGATCGCTGTCCGAGCGGCGGCCGAAGCCGACAGACCCCGACCGCTATTCTGGATGCGTGACATGACCGAGCCGCTGCCGCATTTGCCCGCGATTTCCTTCGAGTTCTTCCCGCCGAAGACCGACGAGATGGAGCGCAATCTGTGGCAGGCGATCAGCCGGCTGTCGCCGCTGGCGCCGCGCTTCGTATCGGTCACCTACGGCGCCGGCGGATCGACGCGCGAGCGCACGCATTCGACGATCGCCCGCATCCTGAAGGAAACCAGCCTGACGCCTGCCGCCCACCTCACCTGCGTCGATGCGCCCTGCGCCGACGTCGACGACGTCGTGGAGCGCTACTACGAGATCGGCGTCCGCCACATCGTGGCGCTGCGCGGCGATCCGTCGAGCGGCCTGGGCGGCGCGTACACACCACATCCGCAAGGCTATCGTAGCTCGGCCGATCTGGTCGCCTCGATCAAGCGGCGGCATCCCGACATCGACGTCACGGTGTCTGCCTATCCGGAGAAGCATCCGGAGAGCACCGGCTTCGACGCCGACCTCGACATGCTGAAGGCCAAGGTCGATGCCGGCGCGACCCGCGCCATCACCCAGTTCTTCTTCGACAACGATCTGTACTTCCGCTACCTCGACCGCGTCCGCGCACGCGGCATCGATATCCCGATCGTGCCGGGCATCCTGCCGGTGCAGAACTTCAAGCAGGCCTCGAACTTTGCGACCCGCGCCGGCGCCAGCGTGCCGGACTGGCTGGCCAGGCAGTTCGAAGGTCTCGACGACGATCCTGACACCCGCAAACTGGTGGCCGCCACCGTCGCGGCCGGCCAGGTGCACAAGCTCGCCAAGCACGGCGTCGACACCTTCCATTTCTACACGATGAACCGCGCGGACCTGGTGTTCGCGATCAGCCACCTGCTCGGTCTTCGGCCGCAGGCGGCAAGGCAAGCCGCGTGAGTTTGCTACGACATTCTCCGCGCACACAGCGCGCTCCCTCTCCCCTTTGGGGAGAGGGTTGGGGAGAGGGGGCGCCGGCGCCGATGATCACTCGTACCGCACGTACACCGATGGCCCGGCGCCTTCGCGCCCAGCCGACGCAGGCCGAGATGCTGCTGTGGCGCCGTCTGCGCAATCGCCAGCTCGAGGGCTGGAAGTTTAAACGGCAATTTCCGATCGACCGCTTCGTCGTCGACTTCTGCTGTGCCGACGCAAGGCTCGTCGTCGAGCTCGACGGTGGGCAGCACGGGCAGCAGGCCGAGCACGATGCCGCACGGACGGAGGTGCTGTCTGCCATGGGCTATCTGGTCGCTCGGTTCTGGAATCATGACGTGCTGTCGAATGTCGACGGCGTGCTCGAAACGATTGCCCGAACGATCAGGCCGCATGCGTTCGATCCCCCTCACCCCAACCCTTTCCCCGATGGGGAGAGGGAGTCGCGCTGAGTATTTTGAAAATGTCGATTCCAACAAATCCGATCGCCGATCGTCTCTATGCCCTCGCCGCCGAACGCATCCTCGTGCTCGATGGCGCGATGGGCACGATGATCCAGGCGCGGCAGTTCGACGAGGCTGCGTTTCGCGGCGAACGCTTCAAGGACTTTCACCGCGACCTGCGCGGCAACAACGACCTGCTGATCCTCACCCAGCCGCAGGCGATCGAAGACATTCACGCCGCTTACTTGCGCGCCGGCGCCGACATCGTCGCGACCAACACCTTCTCGTCGACCTCGATCGCCCAGGCCGACTACGACCTGTCCGACATCGCCTACGAGATGAGCCGCGAAGGTGCCCGCCTCGCCCGCAACGCCGCGACCACGGTCCAGGCCGAGGACGGCAAGCCGCGCTTCGTCGCTGGCGCGATCGGCCCGACCAACCGCACCGCATCGATCTCGCCCGACGTCGCCAATCCCGGCTATCGCGCCGTGACGTTCGATGATCTGCGCACCGCCTATGGCGAGCAGATCAACGGCCTGTTGGACGGCGGCGCCGACCTGCTGCTGGTCGAGACCATCTTCGACACGCTCAACGCCAAGGCGGCGCTGTATGCGATCGCCGAGATCGCCGACGCGCGCGGCATCGACGTGCCGGTGATGATCTCCGGGACGATCACCGACAAATCCGGCCGCCTGCTCTCCGGCCAGATGCCGGAAGCGTTCTGGAACTCGGTGCGCCATGCCAAGCCGCTGACGATCGGCTTCAACTGCGCGCTCGGCGCCAAGGATCTGCGCGCCCATATCGCCGACATCGGCCGCGTCGCCGATACGCTGGTCTGCGCCTATCCCAACGCCGGCCTGCCCAACGAATTCGGCGAGTACGACGAGAGTCCGGAATACATGGCGGGTCTGGTCGGCGAATTCGCCGAAGCCGGCCTCGTCAACATCGTCGGCGGCTGCTGCGGCACCACGCCGGCGCACATCGCGGCGATCGCCGCGGCGGTCGCTCCGCACAAGCCGCGATCCATCCCGACCATCGAGCCGCGGCTCAGACTCAGCGGCCTCGAGCCGTTCGACCTGACCAAGGACATCCCGTTCGTCAACGTCGGCGAGCGCACCAACGTCACTGGCTCGGCGAAATTCCGTAAGCTGATCACCGCCGGGGACTACGCAGCCGCCCTGCAAGTGGCGCGTGATCAGGTCGAGAACGGCGCCCAGATCATCGACGTCAATATGGACGAAGGGCTTCTGGATTCCGAAGCCGCGATGGTCACCTTCCTCAACCTCGTCGCCGCCGAGCCCGACATCGCCAAGGTGCCGGTGATGGTGGACAGCTCGAAATTCACCGTGATCGAGGCGGGCCTGAAGTGCCTGCAGGGCAAGCCGGTGGTGAACTCGATCTCGCTGAAGGAAGGCGAGGAGAAATTTCTGCACGAGGCCAACATCGCGCGCCGCCACGGCGCCGCCGTGGTGGTGATGGCCTTCGACGAGACCGGCCAGGCCGATACGTACGCGCGCAAGACCGAGATCTGTAAGCGCGCCTACGACATCCTGGTCGAGCGCGTCGGCTTCCCGCCGGAAGACATCATTTTCGATCCGAACATTTTCGCGATCGCCACGGGCCTCGAAGAACACAACAATTACGGCGTCGATTTCATCGAGGCGACGCGCTGGATCCGCCAGAACCTGCCGTACGCGCACATCTCCGGCGGCGTCTCGAACCTGTCGTTCTCGTTCCGCGGCAATGAGCCGGTGCGCGAGGCGATGCACTCGGTGTTCCTGTATCACGCCATCAAGGCCGGCATGGACATGGGCATCGTCAACGCCGGGCAGATGATCGTCTATGACGACATCGACCCCGAGCTGCGCCAAACTTGCGAGGACGTGATCCTCAACCGCGATCCCGGCGCCTCCGAGCGGCTGCTGGCGCTTGCCGAGAAGTATCGCGGCCAAGGCAAGGCGGTGAAGGAGCAGGACCTCGCCTGGCGCAGTTGGCCGGTCGCGCAGCGGCTCAGCCACGCGCTGGTGCACGGCATCACCGAATATATCGAGGCCGACACCGAGGAAGCGCGGCAGCAGGTGGAGCGGCCGCTGCACGTGATCGAAGGCCCGCTGATGGCCGGCATGAACGTGGTCGGCGACCTGTTCGGCGACGGCAAGATGTTTCTGCCGCAGGTGGTGAAGTCCGCCCGCGTGATGAAGCAGGCGGTCGCCTATCTGATGCCGTTCATGGAGGAGGAGAAGGCGCGCAATCTCGCCGCCGGCACCGACCTCGGCGAACGCGCGACCGCCGGCAAGATCGTGCTCGCGACCGTGAAGGGCGACGTCCACGACATCGGCAAGAACATCGTCGGCATCGTGCTCCAGTGCAACAATTTCGAGGTGATCGACCTCGGCGTGATGGTGCCCGCCGCCAAGATCATCGAGACCGCCAAGGCCGAGAACGCCGATATCGTCGGCCTGTCCGGACTGATCACGCCGTCGCTCGACGAGATGAGCTTCCTCGCCGGCGAGATGCAGCGCAACGGCATGAACGTGCCGCTGCTGATCGGCGGCGCCACCACCAGCCGGGTTCACACCGCGGTGAAGATCGACCCGGCCTACCCGGCCGGCAGTGTCGTGCACGTCAACGATGCCAGCCGTGCCGTCGGCGTCGCCTCGTCGCTGCTGTCGCGCGAGCGCGGCCCGGGCTACGCGGCCGAAATCCGCACCGACTACGCGAAGATCACCGCCGCGCACCACCGCGCCCAGGCCGACAAGAAGCGGCTGTCGCTGAAGGACGCCCGCGCCAACGCGGCGAAGCTCGACTGGACCACGCACAAGCCGGTGAAGCCGTCGTTCCTCGGCGTCCGGCGCTTCGCCAACTATCCGCTCGCCGAGCTGGTCGAGACCATCGACTGGACGCCGTTCTTCCAGAGCTGGGAACTCGCCGGGCGTTTCCCCGCGATCCTCGACGATAAGGTGGTCGGCGAGACCGCGCGCTCGCTCTATGCCGATGCCCGCAACATGCTGGACCGGATCGTCGCAGAGGGCTGGTTCACCGCCAAGGCGGCGATCGGGTTCTGGCCGGTGAATGCCGTGGGCGACGACATCATCATCTACGCCGACGACAATCGCGACGCCTCGATCGGCGCGCTGCATACGCTGCGCCAACAACTCATCAAGCGCGAGGACCGTGCCAATACGGCCTTGTCGGACTTCATCGCACCGCGCGGCGTGCCAGACTACATCGGCGCCTTCGTGGTCACCGCCGGGATCGGCGAGGACGTCATCGCCGACAAGTTCAAGAACGCCGGCGACGACTATTCGTCGATCCTCGTCAAGGCGCTGGCCGACCGCCTCGCCGAGGCTTTCGCGGAACGAATGCACGCCCGCGTGCGCCGCGAGTTCTGGGGCTACGCGCCGGACGAGACGCTGGCGGCCGAAGACCTGATCCTGGAGAAGTATAAGGGCATCCGCCCCGCGCCGGGCTATCCGGCGCAGCCCGACCACACCGAGAAGGCGACGCTGTTCCGCCTGCTCGACGCCGAGGTCAATGCCGGCGTGACGCTGACCGAGAGCTACGCGATGTGGCCCGGCTCGTCGGTGTCCGGCCTGTATTTCAGCCATCCGGACAGCTTTTACTTCGGCGTCGGCAAGATCGAACGCGACCAGGTCGAGGATTACGCACGGCGCAAGGGCTGGAGCACTGCCGAGGCCGAGCGCTGGCTCGCCCCGGTGCTGAACTACATCCCCGATCGCGCGCCGGACGCGCCCCGCAACGACGAGGCAATGCCGCCGCTCGCGCCGGCGAACGACGCGATGCCCACCGCCGAAGAGATCAGCGACCTGCCGGCGCATCCGCCGGGCTGCAATTGCGCGGTGCATCTGGCCTGGCGCAAGACCGCCATCGGGGCGAAATAACCTTCGCCCTTCCCGCACCGCAGACCGCCCGCCGAGGAGCCTACGCAGCCCGCACCGTCGAGAGGAATGAAGAGACCTGCTCCTTGAGCATGTTGCTGTCCCGCGACAACGACTGCGCCGCAGACAGAACCTGTCCCGAGGCCGAGCCGGTTTCGGTGGCTCCACGCTGAACTTCAACGATATTGGACGACACTTCCTGCGTGCCGATCGCCGCCTGTTGAATATTGCGCGAGATCTCCTGGGTGGCGGCGCCCTGCTCTTCCACCGCAGACGCAATGGTCGATGCGATCTCCGACATCTTGGAGATGGTGCTACCGATCTCGCGGATCGCCAGCACGGACTGGTCGGTCGCCGACTGGATGCCGCTGATCTGCGCGCTGATCTCGCCGGTCGCCTTCGCGGTCTGTTCGGCCAGCGCCTTGACCTCCTGCGCCACCACCGCGAAGCCGCGGCCGGCCTCGCCGGCGC
Source organism: Rhodopseudomonas infernalis (assembly GCF_022271405.1). Taxonomy (GTDB): domain Bacteria; phylum Pseudomonadota; class Alphaproteobacteria; order Rhizobiales; family Xanthobacteraceae; genus Rhodopseudomonas; species Rhodopseudomonas infernalis. The sequence continues at coordinate 205,993 of NZ_JAJNAL010000003.1, forward strand.
GCGCGGCTTCGATCGTGGCATTGAGCGCCAGCAGATTGGTCTGTCCGGCGATCTGATTGATCAGCTCGACGACGTCGCCGATCCGCGCCGCCGCCGCCGACAATTCGCCGACCTGCGCGTTGGTGTTCTGCGCTTGCGCCACGGCCTCGCTGGCGATCCGCGCCGATTCCTGCACCTGCCGGCTGATCTCGTTGACCGACGTCGCCATCTCCTCGGTGGCCGACGCCACCGAATTGACGTTGGTCGAGGCTTCCTCAGACGCTGCTGCGACCGCGGTGGTGACCGATTGCGTCCGCACCGCGGTCGAAGTCAGCGTCTCCGCCGATGCTTCCAGTTCGGTCGAGGCCGACGACACCGTCTGCACGATCTCACCGACCGCGCCCTCGAACTCATCGGCCATCCGGATCATCTCCTGCTTACGCACCAGCGCCACCTGCCGATCCTGTTCGGCCTTGGCCTCTGCTTCCGCGCGGGCCTTCTGCTCGGCTTTGATCTTGAAGGTCTCGACCGCCTGCGCCATGTCTCCGACTTCGTCCCCGCGGCCGAGGCCGGGCAACACGACCTGGAAATTGCCGTCCGCCAGCTCACGCATTCCGGCGCACAGGCCGACCACCGGCTTCGAGATCGCGCGACCGATCAGCAGCGCAAATGCGACGCCGAGGACCAAGCTGCCGACCGCGAGCAGCGCCACCAGCCGTTCGGTCGAGGCGATCAGATCGCTGGTCTCGTGCTCGATCTGCTTTTCTTCAGCCACGCCGGAAGCCTTGATGGCTTCCGCGTCCGCGGTTATTGCTCGCGCCAGCTTGGTCATCTCGCTGTTGCTGAGCGCCTCGATGGCTTGGGCATTGTCCGCCGCCTTGCGATACGCTCCGGCGTATTTCTCCACATTGGCGTTGACGTCGGCGAACAGGCGGCGGACGTCGGCGTCGACGATCGATGCCGAGAACGCAGCCATCGCGACCCTGAGCGCGGCCAACGCCTTTTCGGCGGCGTCGGCGGAGCTCTGCTCGTGGCGACCGAGCAGCTTGTTGACGTTGAGGCGGACCAGCAGCAACTGCTTCAACGCTTCGCCGGCGAGTACCATGTTGTTGGAGTTGCCGGACTTGATCACCGACAGCGCCTGCAATTCTTCGATCTCGACGCGCGACTTCGCCCCGAGCGGATCGAGCGTCTGGCGAACCAGGCTGTCCTGCGCCTGCCGGAGCGTGATCAGCTTCTCAAATCCGGCGCCGAACTGCTTGAAGCTCTGCTCGAGCTCCGTCAGCTTCTGACGGCGTTCCGGACTCTTGGTCGCAGCCGACGCCTCCTGAATCGACTGCGCGAGCGCCGCCTGCCGCTTCCTGGCTTCCTGCATCTCGGCCTCGTCGCCGGTCAGCGCATACTCGCGAACCAACCGGCGATAGCCGACGAAACCGCGCTCGATATCGCGCGCCATGCCGACCACCGTCACGCGCTGGATGAAGGTCTCGAAGCCGTCGCTGACCTTGCTGAGCCCGCGATACGACGTCGCCGCCAGAATCGCCGTCAACGTCAGCACCAAGGCAAAGCCCAGCATGATCTTGGTATTGATGCGGCGATCAGTAAAGAACCCAAACAGACTCGGAGCTGTGGGGGTCGCTGAGGACATTGTCGTCACCTTGAGGCTGAAGTTGAAGGATCGATTGCGATCAGAAACTCTCGATCAGAAATCGGCGGTTACGCCGCTGCACCGGTCGCGCGTTGCCCTGGAACAGCGCTGCGAAGCGCTGGATCTGAGCCGGCGACAATTCGATCGGCTCCCTGAACACCGTCCAGGTCAGCCCCTCGGAGCACGGCGGCGTGGTCAGCGAGCCCATGTAGCGAAAGGTGCCGCCGCTTCTCGGCAACACCGCCGCCGGATCGATCGTGCCGGCCACCCTCACTTCGGGGCCGGCCGTGGCGGGCAACTGATCGAACACCGCTTTCAGCGCACCGTTTTCGGCGCCGGGCCGGATCAGCACGCCGGTCACCGCCAGCATCCCGTCGGCCGACTTGTGCAAGAAATGGCATTCCATCTCGAAGCGCTTGCCGGCCATCAGATGTTCGCTCGGATGATGGAAGTGAAACTGCAGCAATTCGTAGCGCACGCCGTCGATCACGCAGGCCGAGCCGGGATCGGCGTTGACCTGGATCGTGTGACCGTTGTTGACGATGCGCAGCGGCATCGCCTTGTAGTCGTGCTGTGACGCTCCGGGATCGCCCTTGATGCCAGCGACAAGATCGATCGGCGTCTGCTCGGCGCCGAGCCGACACATTTTGTAATCGGCCTGCAGGTCGCCCCACTTGTCGGGCGCACCCTCGCCTTCATATCCCCAATGCGCAGCAGCCGGGCCGCCGTGGTCCGCCGATCCGCCGCCATGGCCGGCTGTCTCGGCGAAGCTCGCGCCCGCCGTCGCACAACAGGCACACGCGATGAACCCACGTAAAACCGACCTTCGATCGACCGCCATGTACTTTTTCCCGGCTCTCAGAGCATGATTGCAATGACCGAAACATTCGCGCGAAGTCGCTTAGTGCTCAATGCGTAGACTTACCAACGACACCCACGAATTCGATCGCTGCTTAAGCAACCACGAATTTCGCACAGGCATCCACGCGCCGACATTTCATCGAAATTCATCTCCGGCGCACCCGCCCTTGATCGAGCCAAATCAATCGGGGCTACGCACAATCGCGATGATGATGGCAATTTGCTGCTAATTTTCCGTTTGCGCAGAGAGCGCAACTATCATCGCAATACCAGATTTGGCGACTCGAACGCCGCCCCAGTTCTGGTAGAACTACGTAGACTTGATGACCGCGCGCGCATCGTGTGGCGCAAGTATCTCATGTCGCGACCGCCCTGGAATACTAGGTCGCCCGCTTTCGCGGGCGATGACGTAGGAGGATGGGGTGCCCCTCGTCCGCGACGTCGAACCGATTC
>NZ_JAJNAL010000030.1 GCF_022271405.1 Rhodopseudomonas infernalis
GGCCGCGCCCCCCCCCCCCCCCCCACCCCCCCCCCCCCCCCCCCCCGCCGCCCCCCCCCCCCCCCCGGGGCGGGGGGGGGGGGGCGCCCCCCCCCCCCCCCCCCCCCGGGGGGGGGCCCCCCCCCCCCCGCGGGGCGCGCCCCCCCCCCCCCCCCCCCCCCCCCCCCCCCGGGGGGAGGGGAGGTCTAGCGCCGTGCTCAGTCACTGATCGTAGTTAGTTCGCCCGCCCCACCCCCGTCATTCCGGGGCGCTCGCGTCAGCGAGCGAACCCGGAATCTCGAGGTGATGGAAAAGAACCGGCGCACAACAACTTCTGGATTCCGGGTTCGCGCGTTTCCCGCGCGCCCCGGAATGACGGAGTGTGGAGCTAGAAGAGTCGTTCTTTCCTGAAGTCCGCAATTAGTATGCGGGACGACAGCCGCTCTTACTTATAAATATCCTTGTACGTCTCGCGCAGGACGTTCTTCTGGACCTTGCCCATGGTGTTACGCGGCAGGTCGTCGACGAAGATCACCTTCTTGGGCATCTTGAATTTGGCGATCTGGCCGTCGAGGCTCTTGATCACCTGCGTCTCGTCGATCGGCGCGCCCTTGGTCCGCACCACCACGGCGGTGACGCCTTCGCCGAAATCGGCATGGGGCACGCCGATCACGGCGGATTCGACCACGCCCGGCATGGCGTCGATCTCGCTTTCGATTTCCTTCGGATAGACGTTGAACCCGCCGGTGATCACCAGATCCTTGCCGCGGCCGAGGATGTGGACGTAGCCGCGCTCGTCGATCTTGCCGAGGTCGCCGGTGATGAAGAAGCCGTCGTCACGGAATTCCGACTTGGTCTTCTCCGGCATCCGCCAATAGCCCTTGAACACGTTCGGGCCCTTCACCTCGATCATGCCGATCTCGCCGATCGGCAACTCCCGGCCGGTCTCCGGATCGGTGACGCGCGCCGCGACGCCCGGCAGCGCCGGCCCGACCGCGCCGGGGACGCGGTCGCCGTCATACGGGTTCGAGGTGTTCATGTTGGTCTCGGTCATGCCGTAGCGCTCGAGCACGGCGTGACCGGTGCGCGCCTGCCATTCGCGGTGCGTATCGGCGAGCAGCGGCGCTGATCCGGAGATGAACAGCCGCATGTGGCTGGTCGTTTCCTTGGTGAGCCGCGAGCTCTGCAGCAGGCGGGTGTAGAAGGTCGGCACGCCCATCAGCACGGTGGCACGCGCCATCAGGTCGATGATCTTGTCGGGATCGAGCCTCGGCAGGAAGATCATCGCGGCGCGGGCGAACAGCGTGACGTTGCTGGCCACGAACAGGCCGTGCGTATGATAGATCGGCAGCGCGTGGATCAGCACATCGTCGGGCGTGAAGCGCCAGTAGTCCACCAGCGTCAGCGAGTTCGACGCCAGATTGTCGTGGCTGAGCATCGCGCCCTTGGAGCGCCCCGTGGTGCCCGAGGTGTAGAGGATGGCGGCGAGATCGTCGGCGCCGCGCGGCACCGTCGCGAAGTCTTCGTTTGCCTGCGCGGCCGCATCCGTCAGCGAGCCCTGGCCGTCCGCCCCGAGCGTCTCGACGCGCGCGCCGACCTTGGCGGCGAGCTCGGCGATGCCGTCGCGCTTGCCAGGATCGCACACCACCAGCTTGGGCTCGGCGTCGCCGATGAAGTAATCGAGTTCGTGCAGCGTGTAGGCGGTGTTGAGCGGCAGATACACGGCGCCGGCCCGCACCGTCGCCAGATACAACACCAGCGCCTCGACCGATTTCTCGGTCTGCGCCGCCACGCGGTCGCCGGGCTGCACGCCGCGATCGATCAGGACGTTGGCGACGCGTCCGGCGCGGGCCACCAGCTCGCCATAGCTGATCCGGCCGCCCTCCGCAGTTTCGATCGCGAGCTTGGCGGGATCGGCGAGCCCGTCGAACAGACGGGAAAACAGATTGGCGCTCATGGGGATGTTCCGTCAGGCTGCGAAAAGGCAGCACTGCAATAACAACAACGCCGATCCGAGCGCAACGGCCGGCGACAGCCCAAGCGGCTAGGAACGGTCGACGCGGCGTTCGGTTTCGCCCTGCGACAAAAAAGAAATCCTGAAACGGCGCCCGAAACCTCCCGTAACTCCGCTCGACAAGGCACTCCGCCCACGGCGCTCTCGCCGGTGCGGGCCGGGTCATCAACCGCCCGCTTCACTTGCGCGGGTCTTCAACCAAACGGGAGACGAGAGATGTCCAAGCGAATTGCTTTTCTGTCCGCCGCCGCGCTCAGCGTGCTGACCCTCAACGCCGTCGTGACGGTGCCGGCGTCGGCCGAAGACAAGATGATGATGAAGAAGAGCGAGATGAGCGGCGACAAGACCGTGATGGTCGGCGGCGCGCCGATGTATCCGTCGAAGAACATCGTCGAGAACGCGGTCAACTCCAAGGATCACACCACCCTGGTCGCCGCCGTGAAGGCCGCCGGCCTCGTCAAGACGCTGGAAGGCAAGGGTCCGTTCACCGTGTTCGCCCCGACCAACGCCGCCTTCGGCAAGCTTCCGGCCGGCACCGTCGACACGCTGGTGAAGCCGGAGAACAAGAAGCAGCTCACCAAGATCCTCACCTATCACGTCGTGCCCGGCAAACTCGTCGCCGCTGACCTGACCGACGGCAAGAAGCTGACCACCGTCGAAGGCGAGACGCTGACCGTGAAGCGCATGGGCGACCAGGTGATGCTGGTCGACTCCAAGGGCGGCAGCTCGACCGTGACGATCCCGAACGTCAATCAGTCCAACGGCGTGATCCACGTGGTCGATACCGTCCTGATGCCGTCCTAATCGGACACCGGCCGCTCCTCACGTCCCCCGGGAGCGGCCGGACGAAGTGGCTCCCTGGCCGCTTCGCGAGGCGCGGGCCGCATGCGGCTCGCGCTTTCGTGATCACCACCTCGGTTCTATGCTGGCGATCGTGAGGGAGTGACCGTAACGAGGCGGGGTTATGGTTGGGCGAAACGCCTCCTCCACTTTGACCATCCCGTTTCAGGACAGTAGCCGATGTCGAGCACGACGATCAGCGATCAGACCGGCGCCGCGCGCGTCGAGGGCGCCGCCAAAGTGATCCAGCCCGCCTGGGTGCGGATCATGCACTGGATCAACGCGGCCGCGATGATCGCGATGATCATGTCGGGCTGGCAGATCTACAATGCCTCGCCGCTGTTCGACTTCCAGTTCTCGCGCAACATCACGCTGGGCGGCTGGCTCGGCGGCGGATTGTTGTGGCACTTCGCCGCGATGTGGGTGCTGGTGATCAACGGCATCCTGTATGTGGCGCTCGGCTTCGCCACCGGCCGCTTCCGCCGCAAGCTGTGGCCGATCTCGCCGCGCGGCGTGGTGTCGGATCTCGCCAAGGCGGCGACCTTCCGGCTGTCGCATGCCGACCTGTCGGTTTACAACTACGTGCAGCGTCTGCTCTATGTCGGCATCCTGCTGGTCGGCGTGCTGATCGTGCTGTCCGGCCTGTCGATCTGGAAGCCGGTGCAATTCCAGGCGCTCACCGCACTGTTCGGCGGCTACGACACCGCCCGCTACGTGCACTTCGCCGCCATGACGGCGATCTGCGCCTTCCTGGTCGTGCACATCCTGCTCGCGCTGCTGGTGCCGAAAAGCCTGCGCGCGATGATCATCGGGAGATAGGCCATGATGCGTATCAAATCCCTGCTGATACCCGGTGTCGACAAGAAGCTGCTGGTCAAGGACGCCGCGGCGCTGATGCCGGACGTCAGCCGCCGGCGCTTCCTCACTGGCGGCGCCAGCCTCGGGGCGCTGACGCTGCTCACCGGCTGCGACGTGGTCGACGGCGCATCGGCCGAGACGCTGCTCGCCAAGGTGTCGAAATTCAACGACGCGGTGCAGGCGGCGATCTTCAATCCCGACACGCTGGCGCCGACCTATTCGGACAAGGACATCACCCGCCCGTTCCCGTTCAACGCGTTCTATTCACTGGACGACGCGCCGACCATCGACGGCAAGGAATGGGCGCTCGAAGTCACCGGGCTGGTCGATAACAAGAAGAGCTGGACGATCGAAGAGCTCGGCAAGTTGCCCGAGGTGAGCCAGATCACCAGGCACATTTGCGTCGAGGGCTGGAGCGCGATCGGCTCGTGGAGCGGCACGCCGCTGCGCGATTTCCTCAAGCTGGTCGGCGCCGACACCCGCGCCAAATACGTCTGGTTCCGCTGCGCCGACGACTACACCTCGCCGATCGACATGCCGACCGCGCTGCATCCGCAAACCCAGATGACGTTCAAATACGACGGCCAGGTGCTGCCGCGCGCCTACGGCTACCCGATGAAGATCCGCATCCCCACCAAGCTCGGCTTCAAGAATCCCAAATACGTCGTGTCGATGGAAGTCACCAACGACTACAAAGGCGGCTACTGGGAAGACCAGGGCTACAATTCGTTCAGCGGCCTCTGACGTCCCACCCCACCCACCGTCATTCCGGGGCGCGCAGCAAAGCTGCGCGAACCCGGAATCCAGAAGTGATGAAAAAGAACCAGCCACCGAGATTCCGGGTTCGCTCGCTGCCGCGAGCGCCCCGGAATGACTCGTGGAGAGGCCCGTCCAGCCGCGCTGCTTGCGAAAAGTTCCCCGATGGCCCCGCGGCTGATGGCGTGTTGGCGGTGTCATCGCCGTGGTGATAGCGTCGCGCAGCAAATCGAAACGGGAGGGACGTATGATTCGAGCCATGTTGTGCACCGCTGCGCTGATCGGCTTCACCGGCAGCGCGCTGGCGGCCGACACCGCCAAGGCGCTGCTGAAGAATGCCGCGGGCGCCGAGATCGGCACCGCCACCCTCACCGAAGGCGCCAAGGGCGTCGCTATCAAGTTGAGTCTGAAGGGGCTGCCGCCCGGCGAGCACGCCTTCCACGTCCACGCCGTCGGCAAATGCGAGCCGCCGTTCACCTCGGCAGGCGGCCATTTCAATCCGGACAACAAGAAGCACGGCAAGATGGCCGAGGGCGGTGCCCATGCGGGCGACATGCCGAACCTCGAGATCCCGGCTTCGGGCGCACTCGACATCGACGTCACCAACGACGCGGTGACGCTCGCCAAGGGCAAACCGAATTCGGTGTTCAAGGACGGCGGCACCGCGCTGGTGATCCACGCCAAGGCCGACGACTACAAGTCCGATCCCGCCGGCAACGCCGGCGACCGCATCGCCTGCGGGGTAATCGAACAGGCGAAGTAACCGTCCAGGCGACCGTCATCCCGGGGCGAGCGTCGCGTTTCCAGGGCATTTCATTCCGGGGCACGCGTCGGGTTTCAGGGCATGTCATCCCGGGGCGCGCGTCGCCTTTCCAAGGCACGTCATTCCGGGGCACGCGCGCAGCGCGTGAACCCGGAATCCCGACCTGTTCTGCGCCGACGCACGTCGCACCAACCACCGGATTCCGGGCTCGCTCGCTGCGCGAGCGCCCCGGAATGACGTCCGTGGGTGAATTATTACTTCAGCGGCCGTTGAAACGCCGACAGCACCGCGCCGAGCGCCAGCGTCGCGGCCGACACCGCCAGCGCCGAGGACAGGTTGCCGATCGCATCGGTGATGGCGCCGACCACCAGCGGGCCCAGCGTCTGGCCGATGCCGAACGCAATCGTCATGGCGGCGATCGCCCCCGGCCATTGCGCCTGGCTGTAGTTGAAGCGCACGAACGCGGTGGTCGAGGCCACCACGGCGAAGAACGACACCCCGAACGCCAGCGCCGAAATCGCCAGCATCGCGGTCGACAGCCCGAACAACGGCAGCGCCGCGCCGATCGCGTTGACGGCCAGGATGATGGTGGTCGACAGCCCGCCGCGGTGCAGCGCCATCACCCGCCGCCAGACCCAGGGCGTCACGAAGGCGCTGCAGCCGATCAGGCACCAGAACGCGCTCTGCGCCGCGGCGCCGCCGCCGGCGTCGCGCACATAGGCGATCATGAAGGTCATGTAGGCGATGTAGCCGGCGCCGAACATGAAGTAGCCGGCCAGATAGATCAGCACCGGCCGCACCCGGAAGCTCGCCGGCATCTCGCTGCTCATGGTGGCGTGGCTGTCGAGCGGCGCCAGCAGCAGCGGCAGCGTCATCGCGGCGCCCAGCGCCCCCATCACCAGCCAGCCGATCCACCATGAGCCAGGCCCCGCCGCCTGCAGCAGAAACGGCGTGATCAGCCCGGACGACAGAATGCCGATGCCGGGCCCCGCATAGAACAGGCTGAGCAGGAACGCCGAGCGCGCCGGTTGCGACTGCGCGATGATGGTGGCGAGCGCGCCGCCCGCCACGAACGCCAGCGCCGCCCCGACCCCGGCGATCAGCCGCGCCGCCGACAGCAGAATGAAATTGCCCGACGCGGCGCAGATCGCCAGCGACAGCACGCAGGCCAGCGTCCCGGCGCGGACGATCGCGGACAGCCCATAGCGCTGCACCAGCCGCGAGGTGATCAGCGCGCCGACCAGATACCCCGCCGCATTGACGGTGTTCATGAATCCGGCGGCCGAATACGACCAGCCCAAGCTGTCGCGCATGTCCGGCAGCAGCAGCGAATAGGCGAAGCGGCCGATCCCGAGGCCGACCGTGGGTGCTAATGACAGGATCAGGATCAGGCGCGCGGCATGCGGCTGCGCCTCGGTGCGGTCGAGCAGGGTCAAGCGTTTCTCCCGCCGCCATAGTGACAGCGAGTTCGCCATTTGGGCAACAGAGCCGCCCGCAACACTGTCTTGCCAAGCCCGCAACGGCGCTTTAGCACTCGCGCGGATTTCCCACAGGTCGTCATTGCCGGGCTCGACCCGGCAATCCAGCTTCTTCGCGAAAATGGATGGATGCCCGGGTCAAGCCCGGGCATGACGACCTTCCTAATATCGAGGTCTCAAATGGCGACGCATAAACTCCTCCTTCTCCCCGGCGACGGCATCGGCACCGAAGTGATGGCCGAAGTCAGCCGGCTGATCGACTGGCTCAACAAGGCCGGCATCGCCAAATTCGAGACCGAACACGGCCTGGTCGGCGGCGCCGCCTATGACGCCGACAAGGTCGCGATCACCGACGCCACCATGGCGCTGGCGCAGGCCTCCGACGCAGTGATCTTCGGCGCGGTCGGCGGCCCGAAATGGGACGGCGTGCCCTACGAGGCGCGCCCCGAGGCCGGCCTGCTGCGGCTGCGCAAGGATCTGGCGTTGTTCGCCAATCTCCGCCCGGCGGTGTGCTACCCGGCGCTCGCCGAGGCCTCCAGCCTGAAGCCCGACGTGGTCGAAGGCCTCGACATCATGATCGTGCGCGAGCTGACCGGCGGCGTGTATTTCGGCGAGCCGAAGACCATCACGGATCTCGGCAACGGACAGAAGCGCGCGGTCGACACCCAGGTTTACGACACCTACGAGATCGAGCGGATCGGCCGGGTAGCGTTCGACCTCGCTCGCAAGCGCCGCAACAAGGTCACCTCGATGGAGAAGCGCAACGTCATGAAGACGGGCGTGCTCTGGAACGAGGTCATCACCCAGCTGCACGGCCGCGACTACAAGGACGTCGAGCTCGAGCATCAGCTCGCCGATTCGGGCGGCATGAACCTGGTGAAGTGGCCGAAGCAGTTCGACGTCATCGTCACCGACAACCTGTTCGGCGACATGCTGTCCGACATCGCGGCGATGCTGACGGGGTCGCTCGGCATGCTGCCGTCGGCGTCGCTCGGCGAGGTCGACGCCAAGACCGGCAAGCGCAAGGCGATGTACGAGCCGGTGCACGGCTCGGCGCCCGACATCGCCGGCAAGGGCATGGCCAATCCGGTGGCGATGCTGGCCTCGTTCGGCATGGCGCTGCGCTATTCGCTCGACATGGGCGAGCTCGCCGACAAGCTCGACGCCGCGATCGCCGCGGTGCTGGCCAAGGGCCTGCGCACCGCCGACATCAAGAGCGAAGGCTCGACCGTGGTGTCGACCAGCCAGATGGGCGAAGCCATCGTGGCCGAGCTGCAGGCGCTGCACGGCTGAGGCTGAGGCGGGCCGCTTCGCCGGCCGCTCCCCGTAGGGTGGGCAAAGCGAAGCGTGCCCACGCCGACGCCTGAGTGGTGAACGCCGAACCCGTGGGCACGGCGCTGCGCGCCTTTGCCCACCCTACGGGCCCAGGTCCATAAAAAATGCCCGGCTCAGCCGGGCATTTTCGGTTCTGGATGTCTTATCCCGATCTCGGCGTCGCTCAGTACAGCGGGAAGCCGGTCGGGTAGCCGCCCAAATCCGACGGCGGGTTGAGCGGGGCGCGGTCGATCGGGCGCTGGCCATTCTCGCGGGCAAAGGAGTAGCCGGGCGGGTTGGCATAGTCGGTGAACTTGCGGTCGCCCGGCAGCACTTCGGTGCCGGCATCGAGCCACGAGCGCTTGGTGATGTAGACGCGGGTGCGCGGGCCCGACTGGTACGACACGTTCGGACCGCGGTCGCCATAGCGAACCTGGTCGTTCGACCGGTAGACACGCTTCTTGGAGGCCTGCTGCGCGTCTGCGGAGGGGATGCCGGTCGCGATCACGGCTGCCGTCGCGAGCAGCACCGCAAACGTCTTGGCGGCATTGAATTTCAGGGTCATCGGGTCCTCATCGACAGACGCATTGCGAATTACGCCTCTTTCTAGCCGTGCCTGTGGCATTGCCACAAGGTCAATCGGGCAACACCGCGAGCAATAATGCAATCCGGGCCTTGCCAGAATGTTGCATCGATTCCAGCGCTTTAATCCATTGCGCGAATCATTGTCATAACGCCCCGCGCAACCCGAAAGGTGGCGCGCCCGAGGCTGTCCGGCCTGCCGCGCCCGGCGCCGGGCGGCGCGCCGTGTCCCTGCGGCCGCCATCGGCATCCGCGCCGGCGTCGCTGGCCAGATCGATCCGGCCCGCGAAAGCGTCCGTCGCCGCCGTGATCGCCATGTCGGTCAGCGGTGCGGCGGCGTAAACGACGGCGCTGCCGATCAGCGCCAGAGCACCTACATAGACCACGAGGCCCATCAGCGTGCGGCCGCAGTCCTCCGCAAATCCGGCGAGCGCCGGGTGGGTCCGAGAGGCATCAGCCTGGCGTGGCGGGTTGGGTCGCATCGGCAAAGCTCCAGGCGGAAGGGCACGCAAAACGCCGGTGCGGCGGATGCCGCAAGGCAGGTATCAAGTTGTGTTGCGGGCGTTTCTCGCATAGAAGCGCTGGCTTCTCCTTTCCGCGCCTGGGCGCGGCGAAGCGAATTTCTTCGGAGAGTGAACGATGGGTTATAAAGTCGCGGTGGTGGGTGCGACCGGCAATGTCGGGCGCGAGATGCTCGGCATTCTGGACGAACGCAAGTTCCCGGCCGACGAGGTGGTGGCGCTGGCGTCGCGCCGCTCGGTCGGCGTCGAGGTGAGCTACGGCGACAAGACCCTGAAATGCAAGGCGCTGGAGCATTACGACTTCAGCGACGTCGACATCTGCCTGATGTCGGCGGGCGGCGAGGTGTCGAAGGAATGGTCGCCCAAGATCGGCGCGCAGGGCGCGGTCGTGATCGACAATTCGTCGGCGTGGCGGATGGATCCGGACGTGCCGCTGATCGTGCCGGAGGTGAACGCCGCGGCTGCCGCCGGCTTCACCAAGAAGAACATCATCGCCAATCCGAACTGCTCGACCGCGCAGCTTGTGGTGGCGCTGAAGCCGCTGCACGACTTCGCCACCATCAAGCGCGTGGTGGTGTCGACCTATCAGTCGGTGTCGGGCGCCGGCAAGGATGGCATGGACGAATTGTTCTCGCAGACCAAGGCCGTCTACACCAACTCCGAGCTGGTGAATAAGAAATTCCCGAAGCGGATCGCCTTCAACCTCATCCCGCAGATCGACGTCTTCATGGAAGACGGCTTTACCAAGGAAGAGTGGAAGATGGTTGTCGAGACCAAGAAGATTCTCGATCCCAAGATCAAGCTGACCGCCACCTGCGTGCGGGTGCCGGTGTTCGTCAGCCATTCGGAATCGGTCAATATCGAGTTCGAGAATCCGATCTCGGTCGACGAGGCGCGCAACATCCTGCGCAGCGCGCCGGGCTGCCTGGTGATCGACAAGCACGAGCCCGGCGGCTACGTCACGCCGTATGAAGCCGCCGGCGAGGATGCGACCTATATCAGCCGCATCCGCACCGACCCGACCGTCGACAACGGCCTGGTGCTGTGGTGCGTGTCCGACAATCTGCGCAAGGGCGCAGCGCTGAACGCGATCCAGATCGCCGAAGTGCTGATCAACCGCAAGCTGATCACCGCCAAGCAGAAAGCGGCGTAGTCCGTCGTCTGACAGGTCACGACAGCGTGCCGGGCTTGATGCCGTCGAGCCCGGCGATGACGGATCCTTGGTGCGCGGTCCGTTTTGACTGGCCCTCCCCGACAGGCAGTGTTGATCCATGACCGAGACTCAGACCAGAGCAAAAGCCGGCGCCACCATCATTCCGGTGACGCCGTTTCAGCAGAACTGCACGCTGCTGTGGTGCGAGGCCACGCGGAAGGCGGTGGTGATCGATCCGGGCGGGGACGTGCCGGAGATTCTGGCGGCGATCGAGAAGGTCGGCGTCAGCGTCGAGGCGATCTGGCTGACGCATGGCCACATCGATCACGTCGGCGGCGCCGCCGAGCTGCGCGACGCGTTGAAGGTGCAGATCATCGGGCCGCATCGCGACGATCAGTTTCTGCTCGACAACGTCGTGAACAGCGGCCGCAGCTTCGGCATCGACGGCGTGCGCGATGTCACCACCGATCGCTGGCTCGACCAGGGCGACAGCGTCGAGATCGGCGAGCTTAAATTCCAGGTACTGCATTGCCCCGGCCATTCGCCCGGCAGCGTGGTGTTCTTCAACGAGGCGATGCGCTTTGCGCTGGTCGGCGACGTGCTGTTCGCCGGCTCGGTCGGCCGCACCGATCTGCCCGGCGGCAACCACGCGACGCTGATCAGCTCGATCAACGACAAGCTGCTGCCGCTCGGCGACGACGTCGGATTCATCTGCGGCCATGGCCCCGGATCGAGCATCGGCCAGGAGCGCTTGACGAATCCATTTCTGACCTGACGCTGGTGCGTTCTGGTGCAGCCGGACGCGCAAAGGCCAGACGCGCAAAGGACGGACCGCGCGAAGCGGCCCGTCCCGTGCACTCATTCAAGACTCAGCCGGATCAGTCGATGATTTCGACGATGCGGTGGGTACGCGGCTCGACCAGCACGGTGCGGCCGTTGACCACCGTGTAGCGATAGTCACGCGCGGCGCTGAAATTATCCGGGACTTCGTAGTAGGTCACGCCATCGGCCGGCAACACGGCACCGACGCGGACTTCGTCACGATACGAGTAGGACGGCCGGCGCTGCTCGACGACGTAGGAGCGGAAGCGCGGACGGTCGTCGACGCCGAGGATGCCGCTGACACCGCCGACTACGCCACCGATGGTGCCGCCGACGACTGCGCCGATCGGGCCGGCGGCGCGCTCGCCTTCACGCGCGCCGCGCTCGACGCCGCCCGGGACGCCCTGGGCGTTGGCGACGGCAGGAGCAGCAAGCGCGAGAATAACAGCGGCAGTTCCGACAAAGCGATTGAACATGATTGAAGCTCCATAAGTAGGAAAGGTGCATGACAAGTCGCCGCACGATGATCCGTTCCGGCGCTGCAGCACGTCACCTGCAGAAGAATCGGCGCCCCGCCGCTGCGATGAACGGACGTTCAGACTGGAACGAAGCCGAACGGGGAATCGAACTACGCGTTGGCCAGCATCGCGCGGACGCGCGCCAGCATGTCGCCGAGATCGAACGGCTTGGTCATCAGCTCCATGCCGGCCTGGGCGATGTCTTCGGTCATCGCCGCGCTCTCGGCGTAGCCGGTCATCAGCAGCACCTTGAGACCGGGCCGCAGGACGCGCGCCTGATCGGCAAGCTGGCGACCGTTCAGACCGGGCAGGCCGATGTCCGACAGCAGCAGGTCGATCGGCTCGCCGCTCTGCACGAACGCCAGCCCCGACGGGCCGTCGATCGCTTCACGCACCCGGTAACCGTGATCACGCAACATCTCGACGATCACGCCGCGCACCACCGCCTCGTCTTCGATTACCAGCACGGTCTCGCCGCGCGCCGCGTGGTCGTGCGTCGGCTTCGCCGAATCCGGCCCTGCCGATGCCTCGCCGTAATCGCGCGGCAGATACAGCGTCACCGACGTGCCTTCGGCAGGCTTGCTGGCGATGCTGGCATGGCCGTGCGACTGCTGCGCGAAGCCGTAGATCATCGACAGACCAAGGCCCGTGCCCTGCCCCAGCGGCTTGGTGGTGAAGAACGGATCGAATGCGCGAGCCGCGATCTCCTCGGTCATGCCGGAGCCGGTGTCGGCCACGGTGAGGCAGACGTAGTCGCCCGGCACCAGCGCCGGCATCTCGGCGGCATCGAAGCTGCTGTTGCGGGTGGAGATCGTCAGCCGACCGCCGTCCGGCATCGCGTCGCGGGCGTTGATGGCGAGATTGAGCAGCGCGCTCTCGAGCTGATTGGGATCGCACAGTGTCAGCCACACGCCAGGCTCCGGCTTGATCGACAGATCGATCGCCTCGCCGATCGTTCGCCGCAGCAGATCTTCGAGCGACACCACGAGCTGATTGACGTCGACCGGCTTGGGCACCAGCGGTTGCCGCCGCGCGAAGGCGAGCAACCGATGCGTCAGCGCCGCCGCGCGATTGGCCGAGGTCATCGCGGCGCCGATATAGCGATCGAGTGAATCGAGGCGGCCCTGCCCGAGCCGCGTCTGCATCAGATCGAGCGAGCCGACGATGCCGGTCAGCAGGTTGTTGAAGTCGTGCGCGATGCCGCCGGTGAGCTGGCCGACCGCCTCCATCTTTTGCGATTGCCGCAGCGCCTCTTCGGCGAGGCGAAGCCGTTCGGCGGCGGCCTTCTCGGCGGTGACGTCGCGCGCCACCGCGTAGACCGCCTCGGCATCCGAGACGCCTGTCCAGGACAGCCAGCGATAGCTGCCGTCCCTGTGGCGGATGCGGCTCTCGAACCGAACGGTGCCGCCGCTGGCGAGCCGGGCGAATTGCCGCCGCGTGATCGCCTCGTCGGCCGGGTGCTCGAGCCATTCGGAGGTCTTGTCGAGCAGTTCATCGGCGCGCCAGCCCAGCGTCGCGGTCCAGGCCGGATTGACCGTGCGCCACACGCCGTCCTGATCGGCGACCAGCAGCAAATCCTGCGAGACGTTCCAGATCCGGTCACGCTCGCGCGTCTTCTCCTGCACGCGCTGCTCGAGCGTGGTGTTGAGCTGCGCCAGTTGATCGGCCAGCCGGCGCGCGGCCTCTTCGCTGGCCTGCAGCCGCTGCTCGGCTTCGACCTGCTCGGTGACGTCGATATGCGCGCCGACCAGTCGCAGCGGCGCGCCGTCCTCGTCGCGCTCGATCACCGAGCGCACCGAGATCCACCGCGTCTCGCCGTCGCTCGGGCGGATGATCCTGTAGCGGGCCGTGTAGTCGCGCGTCCCGCCTTTCACCGCATCGACGAATTGTCGTTCCGTGGCCTCACGGTCCTCGGGATGAACCCGCCGAACCCAATCCTCGTGGGTCTCGTTGGTCGCATCCGGCGGCAGGCCGTGGACCAGCAGATATTCCGGTGAACGCCGGTTGCGGAATCCCGAACGCAGGTCGACCTCGAGTCCGCCGATCCGGCCGATCTGCTGGACCCGCGCCAGCTCGGCCTCGCGTTCGCGCAGCCGCCGCGACGCCAGCACGTCGCCGGTCACGTCGCGGCACACCACCAGCACGCCGCCGATGTCGCCGTCCTGATCTATCGGGCTGAACCCATAGGTCCAATAGACGTCTTCGAGCCGGCCGTGGCGCAGCACCGGCACCAGCTCGTTCTCGCGCCAGATCGGCTCGCCGCCGCTCAACGTCTGCTCGATCTTCGGCGCGAGCTGGTCCCAGAATTCCGGCCAGCATTCGCGCGCCCCTTGACCGAGCGCACCGGGATGGCGCTCGGGCCCGATCAGTTCGCGATAGGCGTCGTTGTAGAACTGGATCAGGTCGGGACCCCACCACACCAGCATCGGATGCCGGGTTGTGAGGACCAGCCGCAGCACGGTGCGCAGCCCCTGGGGCCAGCCCTGCGGCGGTCCCAGCGGCGAGTTCGCCCAGTCATATGCACGGATCAGCGCGCCGAGCTCACCGCCGCGAGCGAGAAAACTTGCAGTGTGGGAGGGTTTTGGGTCCAGCATGTGCCAGCAGACGATGTCGCGCGTGGCGAGGAACGGCAACCTAACACCGCTTTCCCCGCCCGCAAACCGAGCCCCATACATGGAACTGCCGCCGGCCTCAGCCGGCGACGAAACTACTTCATCAGGCCGGCCGCCGTGAGGGCGCGGGTGATCACGGCATTGACGTCGAGGCCCCGACCTCGCCCCTGCCCGCGTCCGGACGACGGCCGTGCGCGAAAGGTGCCCGCACGAGCATCCGCTTCACTCTCCAGCTTCGGCGCCGGTTTCACCACCGCTGTCTTGCGCTGAACCACACGTCCGGTGAGGCCGAAAAATTCGGCGATCAGATGCGACGACGAAATGCCCGCTTCAAGCAAATACGGGCCGGCGACGCCGTAGGCCTCGTCGTCACCACGGCCGAGCGGCGTGCCGTGCGCCATGCCGGTGACGGTGTAGGACTCGACGGCGATCTCGCCGCGCGGATTCCGCCACACCTGATGCGGAAAGCCGTCGACCTCGCCCTGTTCGGTCGGCACTTCCGGCAGGCCGTTGAGGTCCAGCCATTGCCGGACCAGCGCATCGGCATTGCCGGAATCCACAGTGCGGTCGGCCGTGCCGTGCCAGACCGACAGCTTCGGCCACGGGCCGCGATGCGACGAGGCGTGGCGCACCAGATCGCCCAAGGCGCGGGCGGACTGCGGCGAGGACTGCCGCATCTCCTTCAGCGCCTGCCGCACATTGGTGGCGACACCGTAGGGCAGCCCCGCGATCACGGCGCCTGCGGCGAACACGTCGGGATAGGTCGCCAGCATCACCGCGGCCATCCCGCCGCCCGCGGATAGGCCGGTGACGTAGATCCGCGCATCGTCGATGCCGTGGTGCCGGGTCATATGCTCGACCATCTGCCGGATTGATCCGGCCTCACCGTGATCGCGCCGGATATCCTCGGACGCGAACCAGTTGAAGCAGTTGTTCGGGTTGTTGGCGCGCTTCTGCTCCGGCATCAGCAGGGCGAAGCCATACCGCTCCGCCAATGACGACCAGCCGGTCCCTACTTCATAACCGGCGGCGGTCTGGGTGCAGCCATGCAGCACGACGACGAGGGGAATGCGCTTCGCGCCGACCTCCGGCGCGTACGACAACATTCGCAAATTACCCGGATTGGCGCCGAAATCGGTTGTCTCGGTCAGCCGGCTGGCAGGTTCAGAAGCACCGCCACTCTCGCTCAACCCGCTGAAGCCGTTAATCTTTCGAAGATGGGCGAGAAAATCGATTGTGTTCTTGAGAGACACGGCAGCTCCTATTCCGGCAGCCCACAGGCCCTGGCACATATAGTTGCTGCATTGCAATATGGAATGGATTGCACGCTGCTTTGTGCGTTGCGGCACATGGTCGGAAGATTCGAAGCCCTTGAAGGTTCCTGGCTCGGCCGCACACCAGCCCGGCCCAGGTGCAGCCCGAGCCCGGAGCCGGCGCAAAGCAGCAGCACGATCGCGGTACCGACCTTGAAGCGCAACACCGCCACCATCGCGGCGGCAACCGGCCGAGCGGTTGGCGAGCGAAACGCCGTGCACAGGCCCGGCGGCCGAATCCGGCTGGGAATAGCTGTGCTCAAGCCCGCGCTCGCCGCGCGTGGCGCAACGCTAACAACTCCGCGGCGGCGCCTCGACCGTCGCCCTGGCGCAGACTTCGACAACATCTCGCGCGGCGTGCCGCAGCGGCGCGGGCCCGGCTCGGCGCGCCATTCGGTCGCCGCAACGAAGGTCGATTTGACAACCGCTCCGAAAACCCCGAGCAACCTGACAGCGCCGCGACCATGCAGCCTCGGCGTGCTGCAATGCGCCCGGACGGAGTGCGACTTGTCGGACCATATGTACGACGTCTTCAAATTTCTCCATGTCGTCGGCGTGGTGGTGCTGGTCGGGAATGTCACCATCACGGCGTTCTGGAAGGCGTTCTCCGACATGACGCGCGACCCCAAGATCATCGCCCACGCGCAACGCGGCGTCACCGTGTCGGATTTCATCTTCACGGTGATCGGCATCGTGCTGGTGATGGTCGGCGGCTACGGCGCCGCGCTGGTCCGCGACGTCCCGCTGTTCACCTCGTTCTGGCTGGTCGCCGGCCAGATCCTGTTCGCGATCTCGGGGCTGATGTGGCTGGGCGTGCTGATCCCGCTGCAGATCCGCCAGGCGCGGGCGGCGCGCGGCTTCGCCGACGGCAGCCCGATCCCCGACAGCTATTGGCGCGATGCCAAGCGCTGGCTGGTCTGGGGCATCATCGCCACCGTGCCTCTGGTGGCGGCGATCTTCTTCATGGTGGTCAAGTTCTGACCGCCGCAGAGCCAGCGCCGAGGGGTCCGATGCCTGTTCGGGAAATTCGGCCGACCGTCGAGCGCGACGTGCTGCTGCCCGGCGCGCAGTTCGTCGACGCCTTCTGCATCGGGATCGGCGACCGGGCGCTCGATGCCCGCACCGCGGCGGTCCGGATGATCGAACAGGGCCCAAGCTGGATCGGCATGCTGATGCGGCTGCGCAATCTTATCGTGGCGCCGTTCGGACTGAAGACACCAACCCGCGATCGGCCGGCCCACGGCGACACCATCGGGATCTTTCCGGTGCGGAGCGAGACGCCGCAGCGCATCGTCGCCGGCTTCGACGACAGCCATCTCGACTTCCGCGTCGTGATCGATGTCGAGGGTGGGGAAAACGGCCGCAGGGTCGTCGCCTCGACGCTGGTGCGAACCAACAATCGGATCGGCCGGATCTATCTGGCGACCATTATGCCGTTCCACCGCGCGGTGGTGCGTGCGATGCTGCGACAGCTCGCGGATTGACGGCGCGCGACGGAACTTCAGGGAACGGCAGCGGTTGGCGCAGCGTGGACGGTGACATCGACAACACGACCGGCGTATCGCCCCCCGACGAGCACACCGCAGCGCTGGCGCGGGCGTTCGACAGCGCCTGGGAGCGCTTCGTCGAGGTCGAAGGCTCGCGCGTCGACACCGAGGACAACCGCAAGCGGCTGGCAGCCCGGATCGTCGCGCTGTCCCGCGCCGGCGAGACCGACGAAGATGCACTGGCGCAGTCGGCGCTGATCCATCTGTGCGTGATGGAAGAAGCCGCCCGGCTCGGCAGCAAATTGAAGACCACCGCAGACTCGCCGGTGCCGCCACCAGGCGAGGTGTCGCCGACGGCGCATGCCTTCAGCCCGCAGGTGGTGGCGGCGATGTCCGAGGCGCTCGAGCGCTGCATCGAGACGCTGCCACTGCAGGCGCCGTCGAGCGCCTTGCAATTCCTTTCCGACCATATCCTCGAAGACGCCTCGCGCGGCGAACACGACCCGGAGCGGCTCAGCCAGCTCGCTCTGGAAGCGCTGCGCACGCGCTGACGGACGGGCCCTCAGCCTGCCGGCGCCGTCGCGGCGGCGCCTGACTTCGTCCACTCTCCCACGCGCATTTCCAGATCGACGAAATTCTGCCGCAGCTGTTCCATGGCGAAGCCGAGCGCGAAGAACCGCTCGGCCTGTTCGCCCGACAGGCTGCGGGTCAGTCCGTCCTGCCGCACCGTCTGGACCTCTGCCGAATAGGCATCGAGCGCCGCGGTCACCGCCCGCAGCGGCGGCGGCGGCGTGCGATCGCGCAGCGCCGCGGCGCTGGCGGCGAGATGCAGCGTCGCCGCCGATCGGAACGACTCCAGCGACGGACCCAAACGATCTTTCAGCGGCTGCGGGAAGGGCGCCGTCACGGCGCGGCCGATCATCACCAGATCGTGCCGCAACCGCAGCAGCGTGCGGCTGAGCGGTGCCAGATCCGGCCCCGGTGACACCCCGGTGGCGCGTTCATGCTCGGCCTCGCCGCCGATCTCGGTCAGCTTCACCAGCGATTCGCCGATGCCGTCCTGCAGCCGGTGCAGCGCCTCGGTATCGAGCCCTCTGGTGAGGCCGTTGAGCAATTCGCCGAGCGCCACCGCCATCAGGTCGAGCGCGCGCGCGGCCGAGCCGAGCGCCAGCCCCTGGGCGCGCGACGGCAGCACCAGGAACGACACCAGCAGTCCGGTCAGCGCCCCGACCGCGACTTCCAGCACCCGGTCGATCGCCGAATCCAGCGGCGCCACCTTGGTCATGGTCGGCACCAGCAGCACGATGATCGCCGTGACGGTGGCGACGTTGAAATACGGTTTGATGGCGGTGAGCAGCGCCAGCGGCGCCACCACCAGCGCCAGCACGCCGAGCAGCTCCAGCTCGTTGTGATGCGGCAGCAGGATGGTGATGGCGCCGCCATAGATCGCGCCGCCGATGGTGCCGACCAGATAGTCGAACGCGATCTGCACCGAGCGGCCGACGCTGAGCTGGGTGACGATGATGGCGGTCAGCACCGCCCAGAGCGGCAGCCGCAGATGCAGAGCCTGGGCGATGGCGAGCGCCAGCAACGACGCCAGCGTGACCCGCAGCGCCAGCCCCCATTGCGGCCGGCGCGGGCGCCATTGTGCGGGGTATCGGGACCAGAATGGCTTCATGCTGAAGGAATCGTCGCAACGGTGATGATCGGGCTGACAGAGCATAGCGGCTGCTGCGGTGCAATTGCGGCCGCAGCCCGGCCCTGCGGCCGCGTGGCTTGAACCGCGTCGCCGGCCCGCCTAACGTGCCGCGCAAAACAACAGGGAGCCCCCATGGCCAACGAAACCGCCACGCTCGCCGGCTATGTGGCCGCGCTGCGCTTCGACGACATTCCGCAGGACGTGCTGGCGCGGGCCAAGGTGCTCACCCTCGATTTCCTCGGCAGCGCGATCCGCGCGCGGCGCGACGCCGAATCGACGCCGTCGCTGCTGGCGATGCTGCAGGCGCTGTCGCTCGACGCCGATGGCGAGGCGACCGTGTTCGGCGACGACAAGGGCCGCACGCCGGCGATCGCAGCCCTGCTCAACGGCGCGTTCGGCCATTCGCTCGATTTCGACGACACCCACGCCGACTCCTCGCTGCACCCCTCGGCCCCGGTGGTGCCGGCCGCGTTCGCGGTCGGCGAAATGGTCGGCGCCTCGGGCCGTGACGTGCTGACCGCGATCGTCGCCGGCTACGAGGTGTGCTGCCGGCTCGGCAACGCGCTCGATCCGACCTCGCATTACGCCCGCGGCTTTCACCCGACCGCCACAGCCGGCACCTACGGGGCCGCCGCCGCGGCCGCCAAGCTGTACGGCCTGTCGGCGGATCAGATCGTGTCGGCGTTCGGCGTCTCTGGCAGCCAGGCCGCCGGCTCGCTGCAGTTCCTGGTCAACGGCGCCTGGAACAAGCGCTATCAGGTCGGCGCCGCCGCGATGAACGGCGTCGTCGCCGCCACGCTGGCCAAGAACGGCTTCATCGGCTCGACCGAATCGGTCGAGGGCATCCACGGCCTGCTGGTCGGCTACACCGACACGCCGCATCACGACAAGGCGGTCGCCGATCTCGGCCGCGTCTACGAGACCATGAAGATCGGCGTGAAGCCGTATCCGAGCTGCCGCTACACCCACGCGGCGATCGACACGCTGATCGCGATGCGCCGCGAGCACAATCTGGCGCCGGATCAGATCAAGCGCGTCGAGATCGGGCTGCACCGCAACGGCATCACGCTGACCGGCGACGCCGCCACCAAGCGGCATCCGTCCTCGATCGTCGGCGGCCAGTTCTCGATGTTCTTCACCGGCGCGCTGGCGCTGGAGCAGGGCAGCTTCGGCTGGGACGACTATGCCCGGCTCGGCGATGCGGCGGTCGATGCGCTCGCCGACAAGTTCGACGTCGTCCGCGACGAGCGGCTCGAAGGCAAGACCCATCCGTTCGGCGCGCGGGTGTCGGTCACCACCGACGACGGCACCCACGAGCGGTTCGCGGCCGATCCGCCCGGCGAGCCCGAGACCTTCCCGTCCGATCAGGCGATGGCGCAGAAGTTCCTGCAGCTCGCCCGCCCGGTGCTGGACGGTCAGGCGCAGCGCTTCGCCGACGCCATTCTGACGCTGGAACGCCAGGACAAGGTCGCCGACGCGACGAGACTGGCCCGCGCGCCTGTCTGCTAGGTATTGACTTACTCACAATCTAAAGTAGCTAATCCTCGTCGCATCAATTATTTGGCGAGGTGGCATGCAGCGGTTCGTCTGCGAGCAGAACATCGCGCATTTCGATCGGTTGCTCGAGAGCGCTGCTGACGAAACCTTGCGCCGGACGCTGCTGAAACTGCTCGCCTTGAACAAGCGCGAGCTGGCATTGCTGAATTCGCAGCTCTCCGGCGCGGATCTGTTGCCGATTGCGGCGCGGCGACGCAGTGGTGATCACGAAGGCGGCCTCACGCGGTTGTGGAGCAACTTCGACACCTCCGTCGATCCCTACATGCTGATCGACTCCGGCCCCGGGCTGAAGATCATCGCCATCAACGAAGCCTACGGCCGCGCCACCTACACAAACCACCGCGAGGTTGCGGGCAAGCCACTGTTCGACGTGCTTCCCGACAATCCGGCGATCGAGACCGCCGACGGCGTCAGCAACCTCTACAACTCGCTGCGCGCGGTGGCCGAAACCGGCCAGCCGCATGCTTTGCCGGTTCAGCGCTACGACGTCCGCGACGGCTCTGCGGCATTCATCGAGCGCTATTGGCTGATGATCAACACGCCGCTGCACGCCGCCGACGGAAAACTGATCTGCCTGCTGAATCACATCGAAGACATCACCGCCGAAGTGCTGGCGAACTGATCGCCGCCGATCACGATGCCGTGGCGCAACCATCTGCGGCGTCGCGCGTCTGGAACAGGTCGCGCGGCGCCTCTATGCTTTGCGCATAGCGAAGGCGCGACACCGCACCATGCATGCCAGAGGGAGAATTGAATGCCGCAAGCGACCGTCGATCGCGCGTCGGAATTCCTTGGCGGGCTGTTCACCAGCCTCACCGAACGCGGCCGCAGCCTGTTCCGGTCGAACAACAATCAGCCGAAGACCAAAGACGAGTTGATCGCGCTCGGCGAAACGCTGCTGTCGCGCCGCGGCGAAGCCACCGGCGTCGTGCTCGCGAGCACGCTGCTGTCCGGCTATGACGATGCCGACGAAGCGGACCAGATCGGCTTTCTCGATGCGCTGGCCGAAGAGTTCGGTCCCGACCTCGCGCAGCTCACTGCGGCGGTCGAAGCGTTTCACGTCAGCGGCGCGTCACCGGACGCGGCAGGCCGTCTGCTCGAGGCCGCCGAGCCGCGCCGGCAGGAGCTGATCCGCCGCCTCAACCTCGCGCCGGGCGGCACCGCGTCGCTGGTGCGGATGCGCGAGGGCGTGCTGCGGCATCTCGGCGATCATCCGCAGCTCAAACATGTCGACGACGACTTCGTGCATCTATTCACCTCGTGGTTCAACCGCGGCTTTCTGGTGCTGCAACGGATCGACTGGAATACGCCGGCGAACATTCTCGAGAAGATCATTCGCTACGAGCAGGTCCATGCCATTCACAACTGGGACGATCTGCGCGCGCGGCTCGCGCCGCCGGACCGCCGCTGCTACGGCTTCTTTCATCCGCAGCTGGTCGACGAGCCGCTGATCTTCGTCGAGGTCGCGCTGACGCTGGAGCGTCCGAACGCGATCGCGCCGCTGCTCGATCTCGACCGCGCGCCGATCTCGCCGAAGGATGCGACGACCGCGGTGTTCTACTCGATCTCGAATACGCAAAAGGGCCTCGCCGGCATTTCGTTCGGCAATTTCCTGATCAAGCAGGTGGTCGAGGAGATCAAGCGCGAGCTGCCCAACGTGCAGAGCTTCGTGACGCTGTCGCCGGTGCCGGGCTTCGCCAAATGGCTGGCGCGCGAACGCGCCAACGCCGACTCCGTGCTGCTCGACGCGTCCGCACGCGCGGCGCTCGAGGTGCTCGACACACCGGACTGGTTCGAGGACCCGGAGACGGCCGATCACATCAAGCCGTTGTTGTTGCCGCTCGCCGCCGCGTACTTCCTGCAGGCCAAGAACCCGCGCGGCCTGCCGCTCGACCCGGTGGCGCGCTTCCATCTCGGCAACGGCGCGCGGCTCGAAGCCCTCAACTTCCTCGGCGACCGCTCGCCCAACGGCATGCGGCAGTCGCACGGGCTGATGGTGAACTACCTGTATGCGCTCGGCGAGATCGAGACCAACCACGAGGCCTTCGCCGAACGCGCCCAGATCGCCGCCGCCTCGGCGGTGCGCAAGCAACTGCCGTCGAAGCCGCTGACCAGCGAACCCCGCAAGACCAACGGCAAGGCGGCTCCGCTGGCCATCGCGCCGCCGGCGTAAGGCGCACGCGGACGATGTGATGCAGGCAAACGTCGTCACAATCACCGTCATGCCCGGCCGGGCCTTCGCCGCGCCGAAGGGGCTTCGGCCCCGCAGGCGGGACAAGCCCGGCCATGACGGAAGTAACAAGTTGACCGAGCCGCGCGTCTCGCCGGCTATAGGAAGAAAGAGGGCCCACCATGAGCTGGATGCCGACCGACGATCCCGTGCTTGGCGACCCGAAGACCTGCGACGCGCTCGATCTCGTCATCGTGCCGCGCACGCGTGACCTCGGCGACGGCTTCGCGGTGCGCCGCGCGTTGCCGCACGGCAAGCGGCAGATGGTCGGGCCGTTCATTTTCTTCGATCATTTCGGCCCGGTGCAGTTCATCGCCGGCAAGGGCATGGACGTGCGGCCGCATCCGCATATCGGGCTCGCCACCGTCACCTATCTGTTCGACGGCAAGATCATGCATCGCGACAGCGAGGGCAACATCCAGGAGATCGCGCCCGGCGCGATGAACCTGATGACCGCCGGCCGCGGCATCGCGCATTCGGAGCGCACGCCGGAGGTCGAACGCCGCGACGGCCAGAACATGCTCGGCCTGCAGAGCTGGATCGCGCTGCCGAAGGGCTCGGAAGAGATCGCTCCGTCGTTTCAGCATTTCGCCGCCGGCACGCTGCCGACCGTCGAGACCTCCGGCTTCACCGCGCGCGTGATCGCCGGCAGCGCGTTCGGCAAGTCGTCGCCGGTAACGATGGTGTCGCCGTGGTTCTATGCCGAGGTCAACGCCCGCGCCGGGACCTCGGTGCCGCTCGATCCCGACCACGAGGAGCGCGCCATCTATCTGGTCGACGGCGAGATCGAGATCGCCGGCGACCGCCATGTCGGGCCGCAGCTCTTGATCTTCCGCCCCGGCGACCGCATCACCGTCCGGGTTCAGACCGACACGCGGATGATGTTTCTGGGCGGCGACGCGCTGGAGGGGCCGCGCCACATCTGGTGGAATTTCGTCTCGTCCAGCAACGAGCGCATCGAACAGGCCAAACAGGACTGGAAAACCGGCCGTTTTGCCGCCGTTCCGAACGAGAGCGAGTTCATTCCGCTGCCGGAATGATAAAGTCCCGCTTCCGATTGTTGCGCACCGCCGGCCGCCGGCGGTCGCCTGCTGCGTGAAAGACCGGGCCCATGACCACGATGCTCTCGAGCGACCTGCCGCTGACCAAGATCGGCCGCGGCAAGGTCCGCGACATCTACGCCGTCGACGACGAGCGCCTGCTGCTCGTCACCACCGACCGGATCAGCGCGTTCGACGTGGTGATGGGCGAGACCATCCCGATGAAGGGCGCGGTGCTCACCCAGGTCAGCGCGTTCTGGTTCAGCCAGCTCGGCGGCGTGGTGCCGCACCACATGATCAGCGCCGACACCGACGAGATCGTCGACGCCGTGCCGGCGCTGGCGCCGCACCGCGCCGAGATCGCCGGCCGCACCATGCTGTGCCGTCGCACCACGGTGTTTCCGATCGAATGCGTGATTCGCGGCTACATCACCGGCTCGGCCTGGAAGGAATACGCCGCCTCCGGCACGCTCGCCGGCGAGCAGCTGCCCGAGGGCCTGCTTGAAAGCGGCAAGCTGACGCCGCCGATCTTTTCCCCGGCCACCAAGGCCGAGACCGGCCACGACGAGAACATCACCATCGGCCGGATGCGCGAGATCGTCGGCGAGGAAGACGCCTTCACGCTCGAACACATGACGCGGGCGATCTACACGCTGGGCGAACAGATCGCCCGCGAGCGCGGCATCATCATCGCCGACACCAAATTCGAATTCGGCCGCGACACCGATGGCCGCATCATCCTGATCGACGAGGTGATGACGCCGGATTCGTCGCGGTTCTGGGCCGCCGACGCGTATCAGCCCGGCCGGCCGCAGCCCTCCTTCGACAAGCAGCCGCTGCGCGACCACCTCGACGCCGAACGCCGCGCCGGCCGCTGGAACGGCGAAGCCCCGCCGCCCAAGCTACCCGACGACGTCGTCACCGCGACCTCGCAGCGATATCTCGAAGCCTATCGGCGGCTGACGGGGACCGATTTGGTGGTGAAGTAACGCCGCCCCATCCGCGTCCCCTCCCCGTCATTCCGGGGAGTGCGCGGAACGCGCACGAACCCGGAATCCCGCAGTTGTGGAAACCACTGAGTCGCAGAACACTTCGGGATTCCGGGTTCGCGCTTCGCGCGCCCCGGAATGACAACCGCGGGGGGACCGCCTTTGATACTCATCAACGTCGGCGGCTGAGCCGCAGTTGATATCCGCTCCAACCCCACCCGCCCCTGACCTCGCAAGACGACGGAGTTTCCGCATGCCCAAGGATACGGTGCTGATCAATCGCGACGGACCGGTGACGATCGTGTCGATCAACCGGCCGGAGCGCCGCAACGCGGTCGACGGCGCCACCGCCAAGAAGCTGTACGACGCCTTCCTGGCGTTCGATGCCGACGAGACGTCGTCGGTGGCGGTGCTGACCGGCACCGGCGGCACGTTCTGCGCCGGCGCCGACCTCAAGGCGGTCGCGGCGGGCGACGCCGAGCGCCGGCGCGATATCGCCGGCCATGGCAGCATCGCCCCGATGGGCCCGAGCCGGCTGCGGCTGAGCAAGCCCGTGATCGCCGCGATCGAAGGCTTTGCTGTCGCCGGCGGGCTCGAACTGGCGCTGTGGGCCGACATGCGGGTCGCCGCCGACGACGCCACCTTCGGGGTGTTCTGCCGCCGCTTCGGCGTGCCGCTGATTGATCTCGGCACCATCCGGCTGCCGCGGCTGATCGGCCATTCGCACGCCATGGACCTGATCCTCACCGGCCGCGCCGTGTCGGGCATCGAGGCCCACCGCATCGGCCTCGCCAACCGGCTGGTCCACCGCGGCGAAGCAGCGCTGTGCGCCATCACGCTCGCCAAGGAGATCGCCCAGTTCCCGCAGACCTGCATGCGCGCCGACCGGCTATCAGCCCTGCAGCAATGGGACATGCCGGAAGACGACGCGATCATGAACGAAATGCGCGGCGGCCTGCAGGTGATCGACAGCGGCGAAACCCTCCAGGGCGCCGAACGCTTCACCCAGGGCGAAGGCCGGCACGGGGCGTTCTGAGGGGCTGCTCAGTTATTAAGACATCCGCCCTCTCCCCGTGATTGCGAGGAGCGAAGCGACGAAGCAATCCAGCTCAGTGCACCGCGCTGGATTGCTTCGCTTCGCTCGCAATGACGGGGCTGGCGCTTGTTAAAACAACTTCATCCCCTTCAAACTCGCGTGCCCGTTCTTGCCGACGATGATGTGGTCGTGGACGGCGACGCCGAGCGGGTCGGCGATAGCCGCGATCTGCTTGGTCATCTGGATGTCGGCCTGCGACGGCGTCGGATCGCCGGACGGGTGGTTGTGGACCAGGATCACCGCGGTCGCCGATAGCTCCAGCGCGCGCTTGACGATTTCGCGTGGATACACCGGGGTGTGGTCGACGGTGCCGACCTGTTGCAATTCGTCGGCGATCAGCTGATTGCGCTTGTCGAGAAACAGGATGCGAAACTGCTCCTTGTCGGCGAACGCCATGGTAGTGCGGCAGTAATCGATCACCACCGACCACGACGACAGCACCGTGCGCTGCTTCACCTGCCCCTTGGTGACTCGCGCCGCCGCCGCGGCGATCAGCTTGATCTCGGTAATCGCCGATTCGCCGAGCCCGCTAACTTCGCCCAGCCGCGCCTCCGGCGCCTGGACGGCTTCGGCGAACGAGCCGAACTTCGCGATCAACGCCTTGGCGAGCGGCTTGACATCGCGGCGCGGCAGCGCGCGGAACAGCACCATCTCCAGCAGTTCGTAGTCCGACAGCGCGTCGGCACCGGCCTCGCGAAACCGTTCGCGCAGCCGCTCGCGATGGCCGTGATAATGCGGCGCCTCGGCGAAACCGGGCTGCTGATGCTTATCATCCCGATCGAACGGCATGTGGTCTGCTGACATGTGGTCTGCCGACATGGGGCCTGCTGACTTGGCGGGCGCGAGTCCTCACGGCCTCAACCATGCCGGGCGCGGCTGCTTTTGCAACCGGGAATTCTGCGTTTCCCAAACCGGCCGAAGGCTCAGTCCGCCGTCGGCAGCCGCCGCATGGTAAACTCGATGGTATCATCCGGCAGTTCGCGCCAGCTTTCGACGCCCGACATATAGGCCGCCTTCGGCCAGGCCTCGAAGAAGGCCCGAGCCTTCGCCCGCGCGTCCTGCCGCGGCAGCACGAAGGTTTCCCGCACGAAGCCATCGGCCTTGCTGCGCCGCGCCATGCGTTCCGCAAGGTCGCGGGGCTGATCGTGGGGCGCATTCCGGCTGCGATCGACCATCCTGGTACTCCGAACAACAGCGAATGGGTATCAAGGCAACGGTATATGGGGACTCCTGGAACGAATCCGAGCCCCTGCGCTTGAGTCCCGGTTCCAAGGGGCCGGTCCGGGCTCAGTTTGTTGCGTCAGTGGAGTATGCGTCAATGGCCCCTCGCGCCAATTGGAAAGGCTTTTTGCGGCTGTCGCTGGTGACCTGCCCGGTGGCGCTGTTTCCCGCCACCTCCGACGCCGAAAAGATCAGCTTCAACCAGATCAACCGGAGCACCGGCCACCGCATCAAGTACCTCAAGGTCGATGCCGAGACCGGCGAAGAGGTGTCGTCCGACGACATCATGAAGGGCTACAAGGTCGATTCCGACACGTATATCGAGATCACCCGCGACGAGCTCGACGCCCTCGCGCTGGAATCCACCCGCACCATCGAGATCGATCAGTTCGTGCCGAAGTCGGAGATCGACGACCTCTATTTGGTCAGACCCTACTACATCGTGCCGGACGGCAAGGTCGGCCATGACGCCTATGCGGTGATCCGCGAGACCATCCGGTCGATGGACCGCGTCGCGCTGGCCCGCGTGGTGCTGACCAATCGCGAGCACGTCATCGCGCTGGAAGCGCGCGACAACGGCCTGATGGGCATGCTGCTGCGCTACCCCTACGAAGTGCGCGACTCCGCCGATTACTTCGACGACATCCAGGACGTCAAGATCACCAAGGACATGCTCGACCTCGCCCGGCACATCGTCGAGCAGAAGTCCGGCCACTTCCAGCCCGAGCTGTTCGAGGACCACTACGAGACCGCGCTGACCGAACTGATCAACAAGAAGGTCGCCGGCCAGCCGATCGCCGCCAAGGCCCGCCCGCGCGGCGACAACGTCGTCGACCTGATGGAAGCACTGCGCCGCAGCCTCGGCCAGGGCGACAAGCCAGCCCCGGCCGCCAAGAAGGCCGACGCGTCCGACAAGACCGCGACCGCCAAACCGGCCCGCGCCAAGAAGCGCAAGACCGCGCCCGGCCAGAAGGAAATGCTGCTGCCGATCTCGGGCAGCGGTGCCGGCAAGGCGAAGGAAGAGACCGCAAAGCCCAGGAAGCCCGCACGCACTCCGGCGAGTAGCAAGGCGCGGAAGGCGGGTTAGTTTATCGCAAAATCACTGCCCGTGTCGCCCTCACCCCAACCCTCTCCCGCACGCGGGAGAGGGAGTTCGCTGTGCTTGGGGAGATGCGTACATCGAACGAGAGGGCGTTTCGGCAATCCATGAACGTCGCGCCGAGGCACGGCGCGCCCCCTCTCCCGCTTGCGGGAGAGGGTTGGGGTGAGGGCGACGCGAGTCGTAAGCTAACGGCGGGGCGCGACGGCCTGACGCTCATCGCCACCAGGACGGCGTGCCGCTCGCCGTCGCCGGCGGGCGTTCGGGCTGACGCCGCGGTTCGCGGCGCTGCCTTTGCTTCCTCGCCGGCTTCTCCGCCTCAGGCTCCTTCACCGGGCCGATCCGTTTCAGCGCCGCGTCGGCGGCGCGTTCGCCGGAGTCCCAGGCGCCCTGCACGGTGCCCCACAGATCCTCGCTGGTGGCCTCGCCGGCGATCAGCAGATTGCCGAGCGGCTCGCCCAGCACCTTGCGGGACGGCTGCGCGCCGGGCGCCGCCGCCGACATCGCCCCCAGCACATACGGGTTGGCGTTCCAGCGCGTCACCGCCTGGCGCTCGACCGACCGGGCGATCTCGCTGCCGAACAGCTTGCCGAGCCATTCCAGCGCGAACGCCTGCATGGCGGCCTCGCCCTGCGCCGACAGATCGCGGCCGAAGCTGCCGGCGATGTCGACGACGCACAGCGATGAACCATTGATATTGGCATAGAGCGCGGCGGTGCGCGGGCCGCTGCTCTGCTCGATCAGCAGCTCGTCGCGCGACAGCCCGAGCGGGTTGCCTTTGAACTGCAGCGCGATGCGATCGGTGCTGCCGAGCTGGAGCTTGCCGGCGGCGTCGAGCTGACGCTTCGGCAGCTCCGGCGTGAACTTGATCGCGCCCGAGCTCAGCACATTGGTGGACACGGTGAGGATCACCGCCTTGGCGGCGATGCGCCCCGCCGCGGTTTCGACCCCGGTGTCGCGGCCGTTCCAGACGATGCGGCTGACCGGCGTCGACGTCACCATCGGCAGCGGCGCCGCCAGCCGCGCCAGCAGCGTACCGAGGCCCTGGCGGGCGCCGGCCAGCGCGTTGCGATCCGGCGCGCGACTCTCGTCGCTCGCCGACAGATCCTTCAGGTCGGTGCCGCTGGCGTAGGGGCCGAGCACGTAGTCGATGGTCGGGCCCCACTCGCCGAGATCCTTCGGCAGCGCCGCCGCGCAGGCGACGTCGACCCTGCCGCGCGCCGCCTCGTCGATCGCGCGGCTGGCGCGCACCAGCGTCGCCAGATAGTCCTCGGTCTCGCGCGCACGCGCGTTGCGGCGGCCGATCCGGATCTTCTGCCCCGGCGGCGCCGGCACGATGTCGATGCCGACGCTGCGCGCCTGCTTGGCGATCGGGTTGCGGTCCGGATTGTGCAGAAACCGCGCGCCGCGATCGAACGGCGCCGCGAAGCTCTCGGTGTCGGTGACGCAGCGGCCGCCGGGCTGCGCCGCGGCCTCGACGATCAGCACCTTGCGGCCGGCCGCAACGATTCGCCGGGCGGCCGCGATGCCGGCAGCGCCGGCGCCGACCACCACGACGTCGACCTCGCGCGGCAACGCCGCGCGCGCCCGCGAGGCGAAAGCGGGCACCAGCACGAGGCCGGCCGAGGCCGTCAGGAAGCGGCGGCGGGAGATTGTCATGGCATGGTTTCCAAAGGCTTGTGCGGTCGCGGACAGAGCCGCGATCCTGGCGGGATCGCCGGCCGCTGCGTCTTGCTCAGTCTGCCGGTCGACCCCGTCAAAACCATGATCCCCTTGGGTTTCGCACCCCGTACCGAAGCCGCATCCGGTCGCCGCCGCCGCCAACTTGCCGGAATCGCTGCAGCGCGGCAACGGGCATGGTGAACGAGATGTCGCCGCGGTCCGGAACCGATGAACTAAATTGCAACCGCTGTGGCCAATCATCATTCAGGACACGCGAAGCCCCGGGCGGAGCAGACAGATGGGTTTGGTGCTCGATGCGCTCGGCAAGATGATTGCCGGCTATCTGCAGAAGGAAGAACCCGGCTATGAGCCATTCACGCCGAGCGACCCCGATCAGTTGCGCACGATCCTGCAGCCCGGCGACGTGCTGCTGGTCGAGGGCAATGCGCGGATCTCCGGCATCATCAAATATCTGACGCAGTCGACCTGGTCGCACGCGGCGCTGTATGTCGGGCCGATCGACGGCGCCGCCGAGCCGGACGGCGAACCCCACGTGCTGATCGAGGCGAATATCGGCGAGGGCGTCTCGTCGTCGCCGCTGTCGCGGCATCTCGGCTATCACACCCGCGTGTGCCGGCCGGTCGGGCTATCCTTTGAGGATCGCCACACCGTGTGCCGCTACGCCATCAACCGGATCGGCTTCGGCTACGACACCAAGAACATCATCGACCTGATGCGTTACCTCGTTCCGCTGCCGGTGCCGCAGCGCTGGCGCCGGCGGATGATCGCGCTCGGCTCCGGCGATCCGACCAAGATCATCTGCTCGGCGCTGATCGCGCAGGCGTTCGATGCGGTGCGCTATCCGATCCTGCCGAAGATCACCAAGGCCGGCAGTCGCGCGGCGCGGCGCGAGATCCTGCACATTCGCGATTCCTCGCTGTACATGCCGCGCGACTTCGATATCTCGCCGTATTTCGAGGTCGTCAAGCCATCGATCGTGGGCGGCTTCGACTACACGACGCTGCATTGGGCCGACAAGCAGAAGCCGCTCGCGGAGACAGCGGGCCCGTTCACCACCTGCCAAGATCCCGTCGACCCGGCGCTGCTGCTTCGTGAAACGCCCGACGCGGAGACGCCGCAACGCGCCCCGGAGCTGACGCTGGCCGAGCCGTCTCACGAGCGATGAACCGAGAGCGACTTTCCAGATCGCTCGATCAGCTAACAAATTCCGTCATGGCCGAGCTCGTTCCGGGCATGACGGGTGGAGACGGAATCGCCTGATTTCAATGGGTGCTTTTTCCGGTCAGGCTCTGAGGAGCCCGGCGCAGCCGGGCGTCTCCTCCGCTACGCGCGCGGAATCGCCCGCGGCGGCGGCGGTGCGCTGGAGTTCGAGCAGGCCGTTGATCTCGTCGTTCGGCCGCGCCGGGCTGAACAGGAAGCCTTGCGCTTCGTGGCAGCCTTCGGAGCGCAGCCAGCTCAGCTCGGCTTCGGTTTCGACGCCTTCCGCCGTGATGGTGACGCCGAGCCCCATGCCGAGGCTGATGATGGCGCGGACGATCGCCTGCGAATCGCGGTTGTCGCACAGCCCGCGCACGAACGACTGATCGATCTTGATCTTGTCGAACGGGAAGCTGCGCAGATAGCTCAGCGACGAATAGCCGGTGCCGAAATCGTCCATCGAGATCCGCACGCCGAGCGCCCGCAGCGCGTGCAGCGTGGCGATCACCTGGCTGCTCTTCTCGAGCAGCAGCGTCTCGGTGATCTCGAGTTCGAGCCGGCGCGGCGGCAGGCCGGATTGCTTCAGCGCGTCCATCACGGTCGCCATCAGATTGCCGACACGAAACTGCAGCGGCGACAGATTGACGGCGACGCAAACCTCGCCCGGCCAGCGCGCGGCATCGAGGCAGGCCTGGCGCAGCACCTGGGCGCCGATCGCGTTGATCAGGCCGGTGTCCTCGGCGACCGGGATGAATTCCGCCGGCGAGATCATGCCGCGCTCCGGATGCGGCCAGCGCACCAGCGCCTCGCAGCCGGTGATACGCCCGCTCTCCAGCCCGATCAGCGGCTGGTAGTACGGCCGCAGCACATCATGGCGCAGCGCGGCGCGCAGATCGGTCTCGATCTTGCGCCGCGCCTGGGCGCGCGCGTCCATGCCGGGTTCGAAGAAGCTGAAGCTGCCGCGCGAATCCTTCTTGGCGCGCGACAGCGCCATGTCGGCGTTCATCAGCAGCTTCTCGGAATCGTCGCCGTCGAGCGGCGCCACCGCGATGCCGATGCTGGCGCTGGCGACCACCGAATGGCCTTCGAGCAGATACGGTTCGGCGATCGCGTTGAGCAGCCGCTTGGCCAGCAGCGTGATGTCTTCGGGCCGCTTGATGCCGGTCTGGATCACGGCGAATTCGTCGGAGTTGAGCCGCGCCAGCGGATCCTCCTCGCGCAGCGTCGAGCGCAGCCGCCGCGCGATGCCGCGCAGCAGCTTGTCGCCGACCGCGTGGCCGAGCGTGTCGTTGACCGCCTTGAAGTGATCGACGCCGATGAACAGCACGGCGATCTTCTCGCCGGTGCGCCGTGTCTGCGCCAGCAATTCGTCGAGCCGCTTGCGCAGCAGATTGCGGTTCGGCAGCCCGGTCAGGCCATCGTGATGCGCCATGAAGGCGAGCCGCATTTCAGCGCGCTTGCGCTCGGTGATGTCCATCAGGGCAAGCAGCACCGCAGGCTCGCCGTTGTAGATCAGCTGCCGCGCGTAGATCGCCAGATCGATCAGCGAACCATCGGCTTTGACGTGTTTCCAGGTCTTCGCCGCGCGCTCCTCGCTGCTGGCGTCGCCGGCCCACGGCAGTTCGGTCTCGAAAGCCTGCAGCCGGCGCAGCGTCAGTTCGGCGAACTCGGCCGGCGAATAGCCGTAATGCTCGACGGCGGCCTCGTTGACGGCGAGGATGCGCTCGTTCTGCAACGCGCAGACGATCATCGGCACCGGATTGCTGTCGAACATCAGCCGGAACGAGGCCTCGCGCTGCTTCAGCTCGGTGATGTCGACGCGCAGGCCGATCACCCCGCCGTCGGAGGTGGTGCGTTCCTCGATCTGGATGCAGCGGCCATCGGCCAGCACCTGCTCGTGGCTGTGGCCGGGATGAAACAGCCGGCGCATCCGCTCGGCGATCCATTCCTCCTCGTGGCCGATCGCCTCCGGGTAGTCGCCGCGCGCGACGCCGACCCGCATCGTGTCCCCGATCCGCGCGCCGGGTTTGAACAGATCGGCGCTCGCCTTGTAGATCTCGGCATAACGCTTGTTCCAGAGAATGTAGCGCCCTTCGGCATCGAGGAACACGATACCCTGCGGCAGGATGTCGATCGCCTCGCGCAACCGTTCATGCGATTTGCTCGCCTGCGCCAACGCCGCCGCAAGCGCGCCCTTGCGCTCGGCGACGACGGTCGGGCGCGGCCTCCGCTTCAACACCACCGACGACTTGACGGTCTTGGCGGCGGCTTTGACGCTGGCATTGGCGACGGAACGCTTCGATTCACGGCTGTGCGTACATCGCTTGGATGTCTTGTTGGTCCTCAGCCGGATCTGCGGCATTTCTACGCCCCACGCAATCTGCGACTACGTTGTGCAATATGTGTCTGAAAAAAGGTGTAATGGAGCACGGGCGGGCCTCGGCTACCTGCTGCTTGGCAGCTCGGCAGCGCGGCTGCTCATTGGTGGAGCAACCGAATTGCCGAGTTTCGCGCAAGGCGGCCGCACTGACCGTTTCCGGACAGCTGTCAGAATGAGGTTTTGGGTATTTCTGTGCAGCCCATAGGCGCACCCGACCGATCAGACCAATTCTGCGCCAATGCCGAGAATGGTTGCCGGCCTCTTAACGGCGCGTCCGGGCGCGCCCGCTTCGTCCGTCATGCGTACGCTGCCGCATCTCTGCCTGGCTGATTTTACCAGCCGAGTCGGCTATCATCGGGCCGATGCATCGCCGATCGATTCCCCTCCGATTGTTACTTGCCGCCACGCTGCTCGGCAGCTCGGCCGCGGTTGCGTGCGCCCAGGACAGGGGCACGGTCAATCCGAAGCCGCTGCCGCCGCTCGCCAATCCGAACGACCCCGGCCTGCCGGCGCGCGAGCTGTTCGCCCGCAGATATCTGCCGGCGGCGTTGCCGCCGCGACCGATCGGGTTCTATGCCCATGGCTGCCTCGCCGGCGGCGAGGCGCTGCCGATCACCGGCAGGACCTGGCAGGTGATGCGGCTGTCGCGCAACCGCTACTACGCCTATCCGGCGATGGTCGATCTGGTGGCGCGGCTGTCCGCGAAGGCGCAGCGCGACGCCGGCTGGCCCGGCATTCTGGTCGGCGACATGTCGCAGCCGCGCGGCGGGCCGATGCTGACCGGCCATGCCAGCCATCAGGTCGGACTCGACGCCGACATCTGGCTGACGCCGATGCCGAACCGGCAGCTATCCCGCAACGAGCGCGAGGAGATGTCGGCGGTGATGATGGTACGGCCGGACCGGCTCGACATCGATCCCAAAGCCTGGACGCCGACCCACTGGAAAGTGATCCGCGCCGCCGCGCAGGAGCCGGCAGTCGAACGCATCTTCGTCAACGCGGCGATCAAGAAGGCGCTGTGCCGCGAGGCCAAGGGCGACCGCGGCTGGCTCGGCAAGGTGCGGCCGATGTGGGGGCACGACTATCACTTCCACATCCGGATTTCCTGTCCGCACGGCAGCCCGGGGTGCGAATCGCAGCCGGAGCCGCCGGCCGGCGAAGGCTGCGCGCCGGCGGACCTCGCCTATTGGTTCTCCGACGCGGTGCTGCACCCGAAGCCGCCGAAAGAACCGCCGAAGCCCAAGAAGCCGCTGACGCTGGCGGACCTGCCGACCGAATGCCGCGCCGTCCTGGCGGCGCCTGATCAGCGGCCGGACTGATCAGACCCCCGACAGCGCGGTCCAGACCTTCGACAATTCGCGCTTCAGCTTCTGCGCGCGGGTCGGCGGGGCGTCGTCCTCGTCCTCGGGCAGCCGCAGGCCGACGACGTTGACCCTTCCGCCGCCGAGGCTGCGCGCCACCAGCACGATCGCATCCAGCTGCAGTTCGGCCCCCACGGTCGGCGCGCGGTCGAGGTGGATGTCGAAGTAGTCCGCCAGCGTCAGCGCCTCCTCGCCGGGCTTGACGCTGACCCCGTAGGCGCCGGCGAGGTCGCCGAGCGAGGTCTCGCCCGGCACCACGAAATCGCCGAGCAGATGCGGGTCGGGCGCGGCCGAGGGCGGCATGTCGACGAAGAAACGGTCGAGCGACTCGGCCTTTTCTGGCGGCGCCAGCAGATAAAGATAATCGCCGGGCGCGATCGGCTCGGCCTCCTCGGGCGTCAGGATCCGTTCGTCGCGGATCACCAGGGTCGGCTTCGACCAGGACGGGATCAGCCCGCGCCTGAGATACAGGCTCTTGGCGCGCACCGGATAGCCGACTAGCTGCTGCTCGAGCTGGCCGGGCAGGTCGAGCTCGATACGGCGCGGGCCGCGGTCGGTGCGCGGCAGCGCGACGTGCAGCTTGCGGGCCGCGGGTCCGAGCGTCCAGCCCTGCAGCAGCAGCGAGATGATCACCACCACGAAGGCGACGTCGAAATACAGATACGCCTTCGGCAGCCCGACCAGCATCGGGATCGACGCCAGGAAGATCGCCACCGCGCCGCGCAAGCCCACCCAGGCGATGAACAGCCGCTCGCGCCAGTTGAAGCGGAACGGCGCCAGGCACAGGAACACCGCGGCGGGCCGCGCCACCAGCATCAGCACCAGCGCCACCAGGATCGCCGGCCCGACGCTGCCCATCAGCCGCTGCGGCGACACCAGCAGGCCGAGCAGCACGAACATCACGATCTGCGCCAGCCAGGTCGCGGCGTCGAGAAACGCCACCACCGAATTATGCGCGCGGGTCGGCTGATTGCCGATGATCATGCCGGCCAGATACACGGCGAGAAAGCCGGACGCGTGGGTGATCTGCGAGGCGCCGAACACGACCAGCGCCGCGGTGGTGACGAACGGCGCGTGCAGCCCCTGCGGCAGCGCCACGCGGTTCAGCGCCATCACCACGGCCCGGCCGCCGACCACGCCGATCAGTGCGCCGAGCGCCGCCTCGCGGACGAATTCGACGATGACATGCAGGGTCGAGCTTTCGCCGCGCGAGATCAGCTCGACCAGCATCAGGGTGAGAAACACCGCGAACGGATCGTTGGTGCCGGATTCGACCTCCAGCGTGGCGCCGACGCGGGGGCGCAGCCGCAGGCCTTGCGAATGCACCAGCAGGAACACCGCGGCCGCATCGGTCGACGCCACCACGGCGCCGGCCAGCAGCGCCTCGGTCCAGTTGAGGTCGAGCGCGTAGCGCGCCACCGGCGCGGTGATCAGCGCCGTCACCAGCACGCCGAGCGTCGCCAGCCCCATCGACGGCGCCAGCACCGTCTTGATGCTGGAAAACCGCGTCCGCAATCCGCCGTCGAACAGGATCAGCGCCAGCGCCACCGAGCCGACCAGATAGGCGGTGCTGAGATCGTCGAATTTCAGCCCGCCCGGGCCGGACTCACCCGCCAGCATGCCGAGCAGCAGAAATACCAGCAGCAACGGCGCGCCGAACCGCAGCGCCAGCAGGCTCGACAGGATCCCCGCCATCACCAGGATGGCGCCAAGCAGGATTGCGATGCTGACGGTGTCGAGCGACTCCATCGCACTGGTGTAGCCGAGCGACCCGCCGCTGTCGTCCCTATCGTCGCACAGGCGCTGTGCTTGCGTCGCCCTCACCCGCCCCCTCCCCCGCACGCGGGGGAGGGGGCTCGCCGTGCAGGGGGAGAGGGCTTTTGTTTAGAACTATGCAGACGCCCCGCATCGCAGCAGGCTCCCTCTCCCGCGTGCGGGAGAGGGCTGGGGTGAGGGCGCCCCAGGCACTGAGCTACTGGTCCAAATCACGGACGCCCGGTAAGAGAAAGTCGCCATCCAGCGGAGCGCGGCGCGGACGATGATCGATCTGACACAGGCTTACGAGGCGCTGCTGGGGGCGGCGAGCTCGATCGGCGCGGAATTCACCTCGCCCTGGTTCTACACCCAGCTCGGCATGATCATCGCGGCGCTCGGCGTCGGCCATGGCGGCGGCGCCCTGATCAAGGCGCGGGTCGACATGCCCCGGCTGACGATGGGCTGGCCGGCGCCGCTGCGGATGTTTCTACGGGTGGTGGTCGACAGCGCCTGGACGGCGATTTTCGCCGTGGTGGTGATCGCCATTCGGCTGGTGATGCTGCAGGCGACCTGGCCGAGCCGCAGCTACCTGATCGGCATCTCGGCCAAGCTGGCGCTGGCCTGGCTGGTGATCCGGCTGGTCACCAGCATCCTGCGCAACGCGTTCCTGATCCGGGTGGTGTCGGTGTCGGCCTGGTGCATCGCCGCGCTCAGCATCGTCGGGCAGCTGTTTCCGGTACTCGAAGCGCTCGACTCCGTCGCGATCGTGGTCGGCGATCTGCGGCTGTCGCCGCTGCTGGTGCTGAAGCTCACCGTGCTGCTGGCGGTGGCGCTGTGGCTCGCCAATATCGGCAGCAATTTTTTCGAAGGCCGCATCAAGCAGACCGCCGATCTGACGCCTTCGATTCAAGTGCTGCTGATCAAGCTGATGCGGATCGGCCTGATGGTGGCGGCGATCGCGCTGGTGATGAGCGCGGTCGGCATCAACCTGCAGGCGCTGGCGGTGTTCTCCGGCGCGGTCGGCGTCGGCATCGGCTTCGGCCTGCAGAAGATCTTCGGCAATTTCATCTCCGGCGTGATCCTGCTGGCCGACAAGTCGGTCAAGCCCGGCGACCTCGTCACCATCGGCGACAGCTCCGGCCGGATCAGCGCGATGAACACCCGCTACATTTCGGTCGCCGCCGGCGACGGCCGCGAGTTCCTGATCCCCAACGAGGACCTGATCACCCAGAAGGTGGTGAACTGGACCTACACCGACAAGAACACGCTGGTGAAGGTCGCCTTCGCCACCAATTACGATGCCGATCCGCGCATCGTCTGCAAGCTGGCGGTCGAGGTCGCGGCGGCGGTGCCGCGGGCGTCCAAGACCAAGCCGCCGGGCTGCATCCTGACCGAATTCACCGACACCGGCATGAAGTTCGCGCTGACGTTCTGGATCGCCGAACCCGACGGCATGGACGGCGTCAGGAGCGAGGCGATGCTCGGGCTGTGGGACGCGTTCAAGCGCGAGGGCATCCGCGTTCCCTATCCGGTGCGCGAATTGCGGGTGCGCGGCGGCGCGCTGCCGGTCGAGACCATCGTCGAGACGCCGCAATAAGCGGCTCCGGGCTCGCCCGGAGCCGCTTCGGCTTGCGTGCGGCGCCGTGATGACTAGATTGCATGAATCCTTCCCGTTCCCCGAACCAGACCGGCCCGATGAGCTACGTGGACGCCTCCGACGCCGCCCTCCGCAAGACAGGGCAGATCAAATTGCACGGCGCCGCCGGCTTCGCCGGCATGCGCAAGGCCGGCCAGGTCGTGGCGCAGTGCCTCGACGAGCTGGTCGACATCGTGAAGCCCGGCGTGCCGACGTCGCGGATCGACGATTTCGTGCGCGACTTCGCCTTCAGCCACGGCGCCTTCCCGGCGACGCTGATGTATCGCGGCTATCGCTATTCGACCTGCACGTCGATCAATCACGTGGTCTGCCACGGCATGCCGGGCGACCGGCCGCTGAAGGAAGGCGACATCGTCAATGTCGACGTCACCATGATCGTCGACGGCTGGTACGGCGATTCGAGCCGCATGTACCCGATCGGCCCGATCGCCCGTAAGGCCGAGCGGCTGATCGACGTCACCTACGAGTCGCTGCTGCGCGGCATCGCAGCCGTGAAGCCGGGCGCCACCACCGGCGACATCGGGCATGCGATCCAGAGCTTCGTCGAACCGCAGCAGATGACCGTGGTGCGCGACTTCTGCGGTCACGGCCTCGGCCGGCTGTTCCACGACGAGCCGAACATCATCCACGTCGGCAGCCCCGGCCAGGGCGCGGTGCTCAAGCCCGGCATGTTCTTCACCATCGAGCCGATGATCAATCTCGGCAAACCC
This sequence comes from Rhodopseudomonas infernalis, assembly GCF_022271405.1. GTDB lineage: Bacteria > Pseudomonadota > Alphaproteobacteria > Rhizobiales > Xanthobacteraceae > Rhodopseudomonas > Rhodopseudomonas infernalis. Next base: position 38,685 of record NZ_JAJNAL010000030.1, read on the forward strand.
TATGTGAAGATCCTGTCCGACGGCTGGACCGCCGTGACCCGCGACCGCTCGCTGTCGGCGCAGTTCGAGCACTCGATCGGCGTGACGGAAACCGGCTGCGAGATTTTTACGCTGTCGCCCAAGGGCCTCGACAAGCCACCATTCGTGAGCTGAGTTCGTCGACCATGTAGGGTGGGCGACGATGTAGGGTGGGCAAAGGCGCGCAGCGCCGTGCCCACGCGCGCCATCAGCTCACTGCCTGGGGCACCCTCACCCCACCCCTCTCCCGCAAGTGGGAGAGGGAGCAGGCTGCCTGCGGAGAGAGGCTGTGCGCTATCCTTGAGACAAAACGATCAGCTCTGAGACCGAGATCATCACTCGCCCCCTCCCCGCGCACGGCGAGCCCCCTCTCCCGCTTGCGGGAGAGGGTTGGGGTGAGGGCGACGCGGGCACTGAGGTCGTTACTTCAACGCCGCAGCCCCCTGCTCCGCGTGGGCACGCTTCGCTTTGCCCACCCTACGGATAACTAACCGCGCAGCGTGCCGCCGGTTTTCTTCGTCACTTCCGCCACGATCTTGGCGCCGACGGCGTCGATCTCCGAATCCGTCATGGTCTTGTCGCGCGGCTGCAGCGTCACGGCGATCGCCACCGACTTCTTGTCGGGATCGATACCCTTGCCCTCATAGACGTCGAACACGCCCACGGACGTAATCAGCTTCTTGTCGACGCCCTGCGCGGCGCGGACCAGATCGGCGGCCGCGACCTTGCGGTCGACGATGAAGGCGAAGTCGCGCGACACCGGATGGAACGCCGACAACTCCAGCGCCGGCTTGGCGCGGGTCGGGCGCTGCTTGGCGTCGGGGATCTTGTCGAGGATCACTTCGAACGCCACCAGCGGGCCAGCGGCGTGCAGCTGCTCGAGCACGCGCGGATGCAGCTCGCCGAAGTAACCGAGCACGTTCTGCGGCCCGATCTGGATCGCGCCGGAGCGGCCCGGATGCAGCCACGCCGGCAGCTTGTTAGTGGCGATCTGCAGCCCCGCCATCGGCGCGCCGGCCGCGGCCAGCACCGCGAACGCATCCGCCTTGGCGTCGAGCGCGGACGCCGGCGCAGAGCCCGACCAGTGCCGGCCGAGCCCGGCCGACGAGGCGACGCCGCGGCGTACGCCGCTGGCCGCAATGAACTGATCCTGCGGCCGGTCACCCTTGAAGATCTGCCCGACCTCGAACAGCGCCAGATCCGGGAAGCCGCGATCGGCATTGGCCTGCGCTGAAGCGATCAGCCCGGGCAGCAGGCTCGGCCGCATGTCGGACAGATCCGACGCGATCGGATTGGCCAGCGACAATTCGGGCTGACCGCCACCGAACAGCTCGGCCGCCGGTTTGGCGATGAACGACCAGGTCACCGCTTCGGTGAGGCCGCGCGCCGCCAGCGCGCGCTTGGCGCGGCGGGTGCGGGTCTGGATCTGGGTCAGCACCGGCTTGCGGGGAGTCTCGCCGCGGTCGAACGGCGTCATCGGCACCTTGTCGACGCCGACGATGCGGACGATTTCCTCGACGATGTCGGCCTTGCCGTGGACGTCGCTGCGCCACGACGGCACCGCCACCTTCACCACCGCGCCGGTGCCGGCCACCATGAAGCCGAGCTGCGTCAGGATGCGGCGCGCTTCGGTGAACGACACTTCGATGCCGGCGAGCCGCTTCACTTCGCTGAGCGGGAAGTCGATGACCCGGTCTTCGCCGAACGCATTGCCGACGACGATCGCCTCCGACGGCGTGCCGCCGCAGAATTCCATCACCAGCCTGGTGGCGAGATCGAGCCCCGGCACCATGAAGGCCGGATCGACGCCGCGCTCGAAGCGATAGCGCGCGTCGGTGTTGATCCCGAGCCGGCGGCCGGTCTGGGCGATGTTGATCTCGTTCCACAGCGCCGATTCGATCAGCACGTCGGTGGTCTCGGCCGAGCAGCCGGACGCTTCGCCGCCCATGATGCCGGCGAGCGATTCGACGCCATGCTCATCGGCGATGACGCAGACGTTGTTATCAAGCGTGTAGGTGCGACCGTCGAGCGCCAGCAGCGTCTCGCCATCCCTGGCGCGGCGCACCACGAGGTTGCCCTTCACCTTGGCGGCGTCGAACACGTGCAGCGGGCGGCTCCGGTCGAACGTCAGGTAGTTGGTGATGTCGACCAGCGCGTTGATCGGGCGCAGCCCGATCGCGGCGAGCCGCTTCTGCAGCCACTCCGGCGACGGCCCGTTCTTGACGCCCTTCACCAGCCGCAGCGCGAAGCCGGGGCACAGCTTGGTGTCCTCGACCGTCACGCTCACCGGGCACGGGAACTCGCCCTTGATCGGCTTGACCGACGGATCCTTGAACTTGCCCATGCCGGCGGCGGCGAGATCGCGCGCGATGCCCGACACGCCGGCGCAATCCTGCCGGTTCGGCGTCAGATTGATATCAAGCACCGGATCGCCGAGCCCGGCCCAGGCCGCATAGGCGGCGCCGACCGGCGCATCGGCCGGCAGCTCGATGACGCCGTCGTGATCCTCGGAGATTTCGAGTTCGGCCGCCGAGCACATCATGCCGCGGCTTTCGACGCCGCGAATATTGCCGATGCCGAGCGTGAAATCCTTCGCCGGGATGTAGGTGCCGGGCGCCGCGAACACGGTGAGGAGACCCGCCCGCGCATTCGGCGCGCCGCACACCACCTGCACCGGCGCGCCCTCGCCGGTGTCGACGCTGCAGACCTGCAGCTTGTCGGCGTTCGGATGCTTCTCGGCAGTGAGCACCTTGGCGATCGTGAACGGCGCCAGCGCCTTGGCCTTGTCCTCGATGCCCTCGACCTCGAGCCCGATCATGGTGAGCTTGTCGGCAAGCGCACCCAGTTGCTCGTCGGTGTCGAGATGATCTTTCAGCCAGGAGAGGGTGAGTTTCATCGGTTGTTACTTCCGTCTGGCGCAGTGCGTGGATCGTTCTTTGTCGAGAAGCTGTGCCGCGCGTCGCCCTCACCCCAACCCTCTCCCGCAAGCGGGAGAGGGAGTCGGCCGTGCCGAATGGAGAGGCGGCGGGTCATGCGGTTAGTCCGAACTATCTGGTGTAGGCCGCGGCTTGGCCGCGCGCGCGGCGCGCTCCCTCTCCCGCTTGCGGGAGAGGGTTGGGGTGAGGGCCCTTGCGGCGAGCTCAGTCGCAATGCTCTGCAACACCCCGTCACGATTGTTCATCACGTCGGCATTGCTGAGGCGGATCACCCGAAACCCGCGCGCCTCGATCGCCGCCGTGCGAGCCGCATCGGCGCGCTCGGCATCGTCGGAATAGTGCTGACCGCCGTCGAGCTCGACCACCAGCTTCTTCGCATGGCAGGCGAAGTCCGCGATGAACGGCCCGATCGGGACCTGACGCTTGAATGAAAAGCCATCGAGCTGCTTGTCGCGCAGCGCCGCCCACATCAGCCGCTCGGCGTCGGTCGACTTCTTCCGCAGCTCGCGCGCGTGGCGGCGCTGGCCCGGAGATACATTCCAGGTCGGTTTCGGCGTCGGCTGCTTCGGATCGTCCATCGCAAGCTCCGTCCCCGTGTCGCCCTCACCCCACCCCTCTCCCGCAAGCGGGAGAGGGAGCGCGCCGTGCGCAATGGCGAGGTCTTCAATCATCTCGACGACAAATCTTTTCAACTAGCCGACAGCGTTTGAGCAATGAGCTCCCGCAAGCGCGGCCTGCTCCCTCTCCCGCTTGCGGGAGAGGGCTGGGGTGAGGGCGACGCGAGTCGCAGCTTCAACGTCCAGCCGGACAAGCGCACTAGCGCCAGCGAATACCAAACTCACGAACTCAATCCGCCCGCCAGCGACGGAATATCCAGCGGCTTGAAGCCGTAGTGATTGAGCCACCTTGCGTCGGCTTCGAACAGCTGCCGCAGATCGCTCATGCCGTATTTCAGCATCGCGATGCGGTCGATGCCCATGCCCCAGGCGAAGCCCTGGTACACGTCGGGATCGAGGCCGCAGGCGGTGAGCACGTTGGGGTGCACCATGCCGCAGCCGAGAATCTCCAGCCAGTCCTCGCCCTCGCCGAACCGGATCTCGTCCTTGCCGCGGCGGCACTGGATGTCGACTTCCAGCGACGGCTCGGTGAACGGGAAGAACGACGGCCGGAACCGCATGTTGACGTTGTCGACCTCGAAGAACGCCTTGCAGAATTCGTGCAGGATCCACTTCAGGTGACCGAGATGGCTGCCCTTGTCGATGACGAGGCCTTCGACCTGATGAAACATCGGCGTGTGAGTCTGATCGCTGTCGCTGCGATAGGTGCGGCCCGGACAGATCACGCGGATCGGCGGCTTCTGGCTCAGCATGGTGCGGACCTGCACCGGCGAGGTGTGAGTCCGCAGCAACAGGCGCGAGCCGTCTTCCTTCGGGTTGAAGTAGAAGGTGTCGTGCATCTCGCGGGCCGGATGGCCCTCGGGGAAGTTCAGCTTGGTGAAGTTGTAGTCGTCGGTCTCGATGTCCGGACCTTCGGCGACCGCAAAGCCCATGTCGGCGAAGATCGTCGTAACCTCGTCCCACACCTGGCTGAGCGGATGAAGCCGGCCGGCCTCCGCCAGCGGCTCGCGCAGCGGCAGCGTGACGTCGATGGTCTCGGCCGCCAGCTTGGCGTCGAGCGCTGCAGCCTTGAGCACGTCGCGGCGCGCGGTGAGCGCTTCGTTGACGGCATCCTTGGCGCGATTGATCGCGGCGCCTTCGGTCTTGCGCTGCTCGGGGTCCATCTTGCCGAGCGTGGCAAGCAGCGCCGAGACGGAGCCCTTCTTGCCGAGCGCGCCGACGCGCACCGCCTCGAGCGCAGCCTCATCGGAGGCGGCGGCGATATCGGCGAGGATCTGGGTTTGCAAAATAGAGAGGTCGGTCATGACGATCCTTCATGAGGATGCTTGAACCGGCTCTCCATGTCCGTCATGCTCGGGCTTGTCCCGGGCATCCACGCCTTGCGGCATGGCCAACAGAGAAGACGTGGATGGCCGGGACGAGCCCGGCCATGACGACTTCAATGCTTGCACAGACAGGCGCGACCGGGACGCCTGTTGTGAGACGACCTCAGGCCGCGAGCGCGGCCTTGGCCTTCTCGGCAATCGCCTGGAACGCCGCCGGTTCGGTGATCGCGAGGTCGGACAGCACCTTGCGGTCGACGACGATGCCGGACTTCGACAGGCCGTTGATGAACACGCTGTAGGTCATGCCGAACGGACGCACCGCGGCGTTGATGCGCTGGATCCACAGCGCGCGGAACGTCCGCTTCTTGCGCTTGCGATCGCGGAACGCGTACTGGCCGGCCTTATCGACCGCGGCCTTGGCGGCCCGGATGGTGTTCTTGCGGCGACCACGGAAACCCTTGGCGGCCTTGTAGACTTTCTTATGCTTGGCGTGAGCCGTCACACCGCGTTTGACGCGAGCCATGACTGATCTCCTTCATCTGAAATTGGTTTGCTTGGCCGCGCGCACGCGGCCCGATGATGAGGTTGCCGCGCTTGAGGGCGCGGCCAGAACGGTCAGGCGTTCGGCAAGAAGTACTTCTTGATGTTGTCGCCGTCGGTCTTGAAGATCACGCGGGTGCCGCGAAGCTGACGGATCTGCTTCTTGGTACGCTTGATCATGCCGTGGCGCTTGCCGCGCTGGGCGGACATCACCTTGCCGGTGGCGGTGACTTTGAAGCGCTTTTTGGCGCCCGATTTGGTCTTCAACTTGGGCATTTGGCTCTCCTATGCCACGCGCGAATAGCGCCCGAAGGCGCTGCGGCGGCGAATATGCTCGTTAGAGCGTTGAAAATGCTCGATCTATCTCAACCAGACAGGTCGGCAGGGCTCACCGCCACGGCAGCCCTTGATCAGCCGGGCGATGAAGCAACGGCTTATGGCAGAGCGCAGCCGGATTGGCAACGCCAAACGGACGCCGGCCGGGCGGGCGGCGCGGCACATCGCTTGCCGGACGAATTTACGGTCGCGGTCGAACCTGACGGCTCCTATCCTTGTCGCATCGTTGTGACACATTGCGCGGCGCCGACCGCAGCCCGACCCGCGGCCCACGACCAGATCTGGAGATCGACATGTCCCCCCTCCGTCCGCAACCTCCGCGCTCCCGGCCCGGCTTTGCTCGCATCGGTCTGCTGACGGCCGCCGGCCTGCTGGCCGCGCTGACGACCTCGGACGCCGAAGCCGCCCGGCGCCGCGCCGCCAATTTCGACGGCACCTGGAACGTGGTTTTCGCCACCCGCGCCGGCAATTGCAGCCCGACCTACAACGCGCCATTCGCCGTGCAGGGCCGCCGCGTCGCCTCGGCCGGCGGCGGCAAGGTGACGGGCGGCATCACCGGCGGCGGCAACGTCGCGGTGCGAATCTCGGTCGGCGCCTCGGTCGCCAACGGCCGCGGCCGCCTCGCCGGCACCACCGGCACCGGCACCTGGAGCGGCGTGATCCAGGGCGACCGCTGCCACGGCGTCTGGCAGGCGACGCGGAGCTAGGTCGGTTCTTTTCCAGCGCGCGCCTTTTCGCCCGCGGCTCCCTCGCCTCAGGCACTGCGCGCCGACGGAGCTTCAACAAGAAAACGGCCCGTCAGATGAGCTGACGGGCCGGACGCGTGATCAAATCTGAAACTGCTGCGCTCAGCGCGGCGCCAGAACCATCACGACCTGACGACCTTCAAAGCGAGCGTCCTGCTCGACTTTGGCGATTTCGGCGACGTCGGCCTTCACCTTGTCCAGCAGCTTGGTGCCGATGTCCTGGTGGGCCATTTCGCGTCCGCGATAGCGCAAAGTGATCTTCACCTTGTCGCCTTCCTCGAAGAAGCGCTGCATCGCCTTCATCTTCACGTCGTAGTCGTGGTCGTCGATCATCGGGCGGAGCTTGATCTCCTTGATCTCGACGATCTTCTGCTTCTTGCGCGCCTCGGCGGCCTTCTTCTGCGCCGAGTACTTGAACTTGCCGTAGTCCATGATCTTGCAGACCGGCGGACTGACGTTCGGCGAAATCTCGACCAGATCCATGCCGGCTTCCATCGCCATCTTGATCGCGACGATGGTCTCGACCTTGCCACGGTTCACACCGTCCTGGTCGATCAGCTGGATCTCGTGGTTGCGAATTTCATCGTTTGTGCGCGGCCCATCCTTGGCAACGGGGGGCGGGGCTCTGTTGGGACGGCGAATGGTGGCTTCTCCAAAATTGTGAACGTTGGTGGCGAACGATCGATCACGGCATCACGCAGCGGCACCCACCGACTGCACCGATCCGATCACGCTCCATATAGGTCACAGCGTGACCAGACGCAAAACGGCGACCGGGCTCAACACCACGGCCATGCGCTTTTCTGATCGCGGCGCAGTTTGACGGAAGAAGCCCCGACCAGCAAGCAGACTTCCGCATAACCAGCGAAAACTGGTGCCGATCCGCGTCTTTTCCGTCACGCAGCGCCCGCATCTGCCTCGATTGACGGCGCGGCCGAACGTACTGCAAAGCAAATCCGCAACGAGGCACTTGATCCATGACAAATCAGCAAATCGCCAGTCCGGAGTTCATCACTGTCGGCGAGGGCCCGGCTCAGCGCCGGATCGCGGTCCGGTCCCGGCCCGGCAGCGGGCCCGGCCTGTTCTGGCTCGGCGGCTTCAACTCCGACATGACCGGCACCAAGGCGGTGGCGCTCGACGCCTTCGCGGCGGAGCGCGGCCGCGCCTGCATCCGGTTCGATTATTCCGGCCATGGCGAATCCTCCGGGGCCTTCGCGGACGGCACCATCGGCCGCTGGCTCGAGGATGCGCTTGCGGTGTTCGACCGCTTCGCCAAGGGCCCGCAGGTGGTGATCGGCTCGTCGATGGGCGGCTGGATGGCGCTGCTGCTGGCGCGCGAACTGATCCGCCGCGGCGGCACGGGCCCGGCCTCGCTGGCCGGCCTGGTGCTGATCGCGCCGGCGCCGGACTTCACCGAAGCGCTGATGTGGAAAGGCTTTTCGCCCGAGATCCGGCGCCAGATCGAGACCGAGGGGGTCTGGATGCGGCCCTCGGAGTATGGCGAGCCCTATCCGATCACCCGGGCGCTGATCGAGGACGGCCGCAACCATTTGCTGCTCGGCGGCACGATCAGCACCGGCTGCCCGATCCGAATCCTTCAGGGCAAGCAGGACCCCGACGTGCCCTGGACCCACGCCTTCGCGCTCACCGAGCACCTGCCCTGCGAAGACGTCGTACTGACCCTGATCCAGGACGGCGACCACCGCCTCTCCCGCCCGCAAGACATCGCCCGGATGCTGGCCGCGGTGGAGGAGTTCGGGTGAGCCGAGGTGACGTCACCCCAATCCCCGCCGTCATCGCCCGCGAAGGCGGGGGATGACGGCTGACAGTGGCGCAGCGTCATGCGCTTCAGCGCGCTAGCTCGTCAGGCCCCACTCCGCCCGCACACTCTCATCGACCTCGTCGCCGAGATGCCGTTCGCGCAGCGCCGCGAACTGATCGTGCGCAACTAACCGCCCCAGCGCCCACACCGCCGCGCCGCGCACCGCCGGATCGGCGTCGCCGAGCAGCCGCTCCGCATCCTGAGCGAGACCTGCATCCCCCGAATTGCCGATCGCGATCAGCACGTTGCGGACGAAGCGGTCGCGGCCGATGCGCTTGACCGGGGACTTGGTGAACAGCGCCCGAAACGCCGAATCGTCGAGCCGGACCAGTTCGGCCAGCGGCCGCGCCCGCAGTCCGTCGCGAGACGCCAGCTTCGCCTCGCGGCCCGCTTGCGCGAACTTGTTCCACGGGCACACCGCGAGGCAATCGTCGCAGCCGTAAATACGGTTACCAAGTTGTTGACGGAATTCGTGCGGGATCGGGCCTTTGTGCTCGATGGTCAGATACGAGATGCAGCGCCGCGCATCGAGCCGGTACGGCGCCGGAAACGCCGCGGTCGGACAGGCATCGAGACAGTTCCGACACGAGCCGCAATGATCGCGCTCGGCGGCGTCGGGCGGCAGCTCCAGCGTGGTGAAGATCGCGCCGAGAAACAGCCAGGAGCCGAACTCGCGCGACACGAGATTGCTGTGCTTGCCCTGCCAGCCGACGCCGGCCGCATGAGCGAGCGGTTTTTCCATCACGGCCGCTGTGTCGACGAACACCTTGAGCTCGCCGCCCGCAGTGGCGACCAGCCAGCGCGCCAGTTGCTTCAGCCGCGCCTTGATGACGTCGTGATAATCGTCGCCCTGCGCATAGACCGAGATCGCCCCGCGATCTCTCTTGCCCGCCACCGCCAGCGGATCCGTTGTAGGACCATAGTTGACGCCGAGCATGATCACGGAGCGCACCTCGCTCCACATCACCCGCGGATCGGCACGCCGCTCCGGCCGGTCTGCCAGCCAGGCCATCTGCCCATGATAATCAGCAGCGAGGTAGTCGCGCAGATGTCCGAGCGCCTCGGGGATGGCATCCGGTGCGCAGACACCGATCGATCCGAAGCCGAGCGCAAGCGCCTGCGCGGCCAGCTCTGCCTTCAGTTTGCCGCAAGCATTTTCGGACGAATCCGGCGCCGGTCCGGCCCGGTTCAGAAGTCGAGATCCACGTAGGTCCGCGACGCCGGCACCCCCGCCAGCCACTCGCTCAGCAGCGGACGGAATGACGGCCGCGACTTGATCCGCGCGTACCAGGCCTTGGCGGCTTCGTCCTCGATCCATGGCACGTCGCCCAAATAATCGATCGCCGACAAATGCGCCGCAGCGGCGAGGTCGGCGTAAGTCATCCGGTCGCCGGCGAGAAAGTTCCGCGTCCGCGCCAGCCAGCCGATATAGGCCAGATGATAGCGCACGTTGGCGGTCGCGGCGCGGATCACGTCCATGGCCGGCGGGCCGCCGCCGTCCTCTTCGCTCATGAAGCGCTTGTAGATGCGCTCGGTCACCAGCGGGCCGCTGGCTTCCTCGAAGAACTTGTCGTTGAACCAGTCCAGCAGCCGACGCACTTCGATCCGCTCGGCGATCGATTGCGGCAACAGCCGCCGGTCGCCGAAGCCTGCGCCATGTGACTCGTCGAGAAACTCGGCGATCACGCCGGCGCCCGGAACCGGCGGCTGCCCTTCGGCAATCAGCACCGGCGTCGTACCGGCCGGATTGAGCGCCAGGAACGCGGTTCGGCGCTCCCACGGGCGCTCTTCAACCAGCCGCAAGTCCAGACCGTGTTCACCGAGCGCAAGCCGCACGAACCGGGATTGCGGGCAGAACGGGTGGTGAAACAGGGTGTACATGGCGACCTTGATAGTTACGCAGGCTTAACAAACTGTGGCCGACAATCGGCGGTCGTGATCGCGGCGCGGCCCGCGGCGGCGCCAAACTACTGAAGTGCGGCGCGCTGGCAAGGCGGCTTTTGGCAAGGCAGCTCCGGCACATTTTTGACATTGCGGCCCGCTACCGAATGCGCGACAAGGTTCCGCCTGTCCGAGACTGATCCCCCTTCCAGCGGACTACCCCCATGCTTTCCGATATCATCAGGGCTGTCATTCTCGGCATCGTCGAGGGTGTAACCGAGTTTCTGCCGGTGTCCTCGACCGGCCATCTGCTGCTCGTCGGTCGTTTCTTCAATCTCGGCGAGGACGCGTTCTGGAAAAGCTTCGCGGTGCTGATCCAGCTCGGCGCGATCCTGGCGATCCTGTCGATCTATTTCGCCAAATTGTGGCGGATTGCGCTCGGGATGTTTTCCGACCCGGCCGCGCAGCGCTTCGTCATCGGCGTCTTGGTGGCATTTCTGCCTGCCGCCGTGATCGGCGCGGCGGCAGGTTCCTACATCAAGGCCTATCTGTTCAATCCTTGGGTGGTGTGTTTCTCGCTGATCGTCGGCGGCGCCATCCTGCTGTGGGTCGATCAGCTCGACCTCAACCCGCAGCACCACGACGCCACCGCGTTTCCGATCAAGATGTATTTCTACATCGGCTGCGCCCAGTGCATGGCGATGATCCCCGGCGTGTCACGCTCGGGCGCCAGCATCGTCGCGGCGATGCTGTTCGGCGCCGACAAGCGCTCGGCCGCGGAGTTCTCGTTCTTCCTGGCGATCCCCACCATGGTGGGGGCATTCGCGTACGACTTCTACAAGAACCGCGGCGAGATGACGACCGATCACCTCACTATCGTGGCGGTCGGCTTCGTGGTGTCGTTCATCACCGCGGTGATCGTGGTGAAGACGTTCCTCGGCTACGTCACCCGGCACGGCTTCGAGCTGTTCGCCTGGTGGCGCGTCGTGGTCGGCACGCTCGGCCTGATCGCGCTGGCGATGGGCCGCTGATCGGCCCGGCATCGCCGGCATCGCCGCATCAGGCGGCGCGGCGATGTCACGCTCCGACGTTTTTGCGCGCGAACTGACCGGTGGCGCGGAAGCGCCAGAGATAGGACGGCACGATCGCCTGCATCGAGTCCGGCGTGATGCCGAGGCCCTGCAGCGTCAGCCCGGCGCTAACGGCAGCTTCCGACACGACGTTGTCCACCTTCAGCAGCGAAACCTGATCGGGCGTCAGCTTGAAATCGCCGGGGGCAAACTGCAGCAAGCCCGCCTGCAGGCTGGCGAGCCCGAACGGCAGCGGCAGCAGCCACCGCTTGCGATCGACGGTGTCGAGAATCAGCTGGATGATCTCGCGCATCGTCATCTGCTCGGGACCGCCGAGTTCGTAGGTCGCGCCCGGGCGGGCATGGCCCTCGACCGCCTCGGCGACCGCGCGCGCGACATCGCCGACATAGACCGGCTGCAGCTTGGTGTCGGCGCCGACCAGCGGCAGCACCGGGGAAATCCGCGCCAGCGTGGCGAAGCGATTGGTGAACTGATCTTCAGGCCCGAACACAACCGAGGGCCGCAGGATCGTGGCCTGCGGCACGGCCGCCAGCACGGCCTGTTCGCCGGCCGCCTTGGAGCGGGCGTAACGCGCCGCTGAGTTGGCATCGGCGCCGATCGCCGAGACATGCACCATCCGGGCGCCGACCGCCGCAGCCGCGTTGGCGATCGCCGCCGCGCCGTCGGCCTGCACCGCATCGAATTTCTGGGCGCCGCCCTCGGCCAGGATCCCGACCAGATTGATCGCCACGTGCGCGCCACGCATCGCCGCCGCCACCGATTCGGGGTAGCGCAGATTGGCCTGCACGGCGTGGATCTGTCCGACCCGGCCGAGCGGCTGCAGATGCCCGGCAAGCTCCGGACGCCGCACCGCCACCCTGATTCGGTAGTCCCGCCGGGCCAGCGCGCTGACCACATGGCGGCCGATGAAGCCCGAACCGCCGAAAACCGTGACGAGGGTGTCGATATTGGAATGCATACGGATCATCCTGGGTCGGAAAGGCGCGCCGGAAAGCTCCGGCAATCGCCCTTATTCTGGCGGTTTCGCGTTAAGCCATCAACCTTTCGCTGTACAGCGGAATTGGCAACGCAAAGCAATTTGACATTTCCGTATCGGGTCCCTATCAACCCGCCCGGGCCCAGGTGGCGGAATTGGTAGACGCGCTGGTTTCAGGTACCAGTGGGTAACACCGTGGAGGTTCGAGTCCTCTCCTGGGCACCATTGCCCTGCCCGCAGCTCTTTGCTGTTTCTTGTTGTGGCTGCCCCTTCCCGCCCTCCTCTCGTTGATGTCGGCATCTCGGCCGCATGGCTCGCCACTTGCTGGCTCGAGCGTTAGGTTGAGCGGCGCTTCGAGGCGTCGGCCTCGTCTTCCCAAACAACGGTTTGCCTGACCATGACCATTCGACTGCACCGCGGCGATCTGCCGGATCTTTCGCGCTACACCACCTCTGTGGCGATCGACACCGAGACGATGGGGCTGCATCCGCATCGCGACCGGCTGTGCGTGGTACAATTGTCGAACGGCGACGGCAGCGCCGATGTGGTGCAGATCCCGCGCGGCCACAGCGACGCACCGAACCTGAAGCGGCTGCTGGCCGACCCCGGCATCGTGAAGATCTTCCACTTCGCCCGGTTCGACCTCGCCGCTCTCTACAACGGGCTCGGCGTGATGCCGCAGCCGGTGTACTGCACCAAGATCGCCTCCCGGCTGTCGCGCACCTACACCGATCGCCACGGCCTCAAGGATCTGGTCCGCGAGCTGCTGAACGTCGATCTGTCGAAGCAGCAGCAGTCGAGCGACTGGGGTGCCGAAACGCTGAGCGACGCCCAGCTCGCCTATGCGGCGTCGGACGTGCTGCATCTGCACGCGCTGCGCGACAAGCTCGATGTCATGCTGGCCCGCGAGAACCGAACCGAGCTGGCACAGGCCTGCTTCGCGTTCCTGCCGCATCGCTCCCGTCTCGACCTCGAGGGCTGGAGCGAGGAAGACATCTTCGCGCATTCCTAGATTCGCGTGATTTAACGGGCGGAATCGCCCCGTTTCGGTCATACTCGTCGTCCTGATGGGCTTGTGATCGGCTCGGCTCCTGGGTCCCCTCGCCTGTCGCGTTGATTGCGACTATCTGGGGTTGCTCCTCCGCGTCGGATTGCTGCCGGCCGGTTCCCTGTCCGGAGCAAAGATTGGAAACGGCAAGGTGCGCGACTGGCTGCTGAGGCCTGTCCCGGCCTCGCGCGGGAGCGGCGGTGGCATCAGTTCAGACGGCGACCTATCGGACCAGCATGGAGGCGCGCTTCGCGGCAGCGGCGCGTCACAGCCGGCTGGTGCGGACGCTGCGCCTGGCGGTGCCGCTCGCGGTGGCTCTCTCGCTCGCCGCGATCCTCGCCATCTCGGTATTCAACCCGTTCCGCATGCTGGCAAAATTGCCGCTCGACGTCGGCGACCTGGTGGTCTCCGGCACCAAGATCACGATGGAATCGCCGCATCTGGCCGGCTTCACCAATGACGGCCGCCCGTACGAGATGTGGGCGCGCTCGGCGACCCAGGATCTCACCAGCGCCGACCACGTCGACCTGCACACCCTGCGGGCCAAGGTGGTCAACGACGATCAGTCGACGGTGGTGATCGAAGCCCGGGACGGCAAATTCAACACCAAGGCGCAGATGTTGAACCTGCAGAAGGACGTCTATCTGCGCACCTCGACCGGCAGCGAAGCCTGGATGACACAGGCCGATATCGATATGGGCAAGGGCAACGTGTCGTCGGACGAGCCGGTCGACGTCAAATGGCTTGGCGGCAAGTTGCGCGGCCAACGGCTGCGGCTTACCGAGAAAGGCGATGTGATCCGATTCGAAGGCGGGGTTGTGATGAACCTGGACAATGCCAGCCTTCCGGCCGCTCCGGAAGACGCCGAAGCGCAGCCGCCGACCGCCCCCGCACCGCGAGCGGAGCAGACGGCGAAAGCCAAGTCGGCTCCCCGCCAACGTGAAGTGACCCGTCCATGACCACTGCCAGTTCTCGTCCCGCCCGCCGCATGCTGTGTGCGATTGCTGGCGCCGCGCTGCTGGCCGGCGCGACGGGAAGCGGCGCCTCGGCGCAGAGCGCCGTGCAGGGCGTTCCGAACGCCATGCAGGGCTTCTCGCAGAACCGCGACCAGCCGATCCAGATCGAATCCGACACGCTGGAAGTCCGCGACAAGAAAAAAGAGGCGACCTTCGCGGGCAGCGTCAAAGTGGTGCAGGGCGACACCACCATGACCTCCAAGAGTCTCGTGGTGTTCTATGATCAGGACCCGCCCGACGCCGGCCCGACCAAGCAGGCCAAGCGCAAGGCGATGCCGGCGGCGACGCCCGGCCCCGGCGGCACCTCGTCGATCCGCCGGCTCGAAGCCAAGGGCAATGTGGTCGTCACCCAGAAGGACCAGGTCGTGACCGGCGACAGCGCAGTGTTCGACACCAAGACCAATCTGGTGACGATGCTGGGCAATGTGGTGCTGACCCAGGCCAAGAACGTGGTCCGGGGCGATCGGCTGCTGGTCGACATGACGACCGGCGTGTCGCGGGTCGAGTCCAACACCGGCCGCGTGCAGGGCTTGTTTCAGTCGTCCGGCAATGGCAGCACCGGCAACCCGCTCGGCATCGGCGCTCCGGCAGCCGGTCAGAAGAAATGATCGCGCGATGGCGCCGACCCGCAGCACGGCGAACCGCGAAACTTGATCGGTGACGGAATGGTGGATCTTCTCGGCATGTTCCGGCGGCGAGACACGAAGCGGCCGGGCGTTGCTCGGCCTGGCCCGGATATCACCGCCCTGCAGGCCGAAGTTGGCGAGTTGCTGACTGCGCCGGTCCGCGACGCTCCGGTTGATCGTGCCGCCGGCCAGGAGGCGCCGCTGGCTCCCACCCCCGCCCCGCAGCGGCAACGCCGGCCGTCGGCAGCGCCGATGCAGGAGCGCGTGGCCCATGCCGGCTATCTGGCGGTCCACAGCATCGAGAAGAGCTTCGGCACCCGCAAGATCGTCCGCGGCGTCAGCATCTATGTCCGCCGCGGCGAAGCGGTCGGCCTGCTTGGTCCGAACGGTGCCGGCAAGACCACCGTGTTCTATATGATCACCGGCCTGATCAAGGCAGACCGCGGTGCGATCGAGCTCGACGGGCACGACGTCACCAAGCTGCCGATGTATCAGCGCGCCCGGCTCGGCATCGGCTATCTGCCCCAGGAGGCCTCGATCTTTCGCGGCCTGAATGTCGAGCAGAATATCATGGCGGTGCTCGAGGCGGTCGAGCCGGACAAGCGCAAGCGTGAGGCCGAGCTCGACAACCTGCTGCAGGAGTTCAACATCGAACGATTGCGCAAGTCGCCGTCGATCGCGCTGTCGGGCGGCGAACGTCGCCGCGTCGAAATTGCGCGGGCACTGGCGAGCCGGCCGAACTACATGCTGCTCGACGAGCCGTTCGCCGGCATCGACCCGATCGCGGTCGGCGACATTCAGGATCTGGTGCGCCACCTCACCAATCGCGGTATTGGCGTACTAATTACCGACCATAACGTCCGTGAGACACTTGGTCTCACCGACCGTGCCTACATCGTTTATGCGGGCGAAATCCTGACCGAAGGCACGCCAGAGGAGATCGTCAACAACCCGGATGTCCGCCGCCTTTACCTTGGCGAGGAATTCCGCCTGTAATCGGTTGCAGTCCGGGCGACGACGCGGCATGCTACCGGTCCCTTGCTCCCGCCGCCCAACTAACCGGCTGAGCCGCCTACTCCAAATTTCCAATTCGTCAAGGCGTATACATCAGCTTGGGAAAGGCGTAAGCAAGAAACGGACCAACTTGGATCGTTCTTGCCGCCATGGCACTTACTCAACGCCTCGAGTTCCGACAGTCGCAGTCGCTGGTGATGACGCCGCAGTTGATGCAGGCGATCAAGCTGCTGCAACTGTCCAATCTGGATCTAGCGACTTTCGTCGAAGACGAACTCGAGAAGAACCCTCTGCTGGACCGCGCGACCGATACGCCCGAGGCGCCCGTCGCGGGCGAACCGTCGATGGAGCGCGGCGAAGCCGGCGGCAGTGAGTTCGGCGGCGATGAGTTCAGCGGCGGCGGCGATCTAGAAAGCGGAGAGTTCGCAAGCGGCGACTCGTTCGAGCCGGGCACCGAAGATTGGATGCACCGCGATCTCGGCAGCCGCAGCGACATCGAGCAGACTCTCGACACCGGCATGGAGAACGTCTTCCCCGAGGAGCCGGCCGAGGCCGCGGCGCGCGCCGCGCAAGACGTCGCGCCCGCGTCCTACACCGAATGGGGCGGCGGCGCGTCCAGTGACGAGGGATATAATCTCGAAGCTTTCGTTGCTGCCGAAAGCTCGCTGGCGGATCATCTGTCCGAGCAACTCGCGGTCGCGCTGACAAATCCGTCGCAACGCATGATCGGGCAGTACCTGATCGATCTCGTCGACGACGCCGGCTATCTGCCGGCCGATCTCGGCGACGCCGCCGAGCGGCTCGGCACCACGCAGGCCGACGTCGAAGCCGTGGTCGGCGTGCTGCAAACGTTCGATCCGCCCGGCATCTGCGCGCGCTCGCTGGCGGAATGTTTGGCGATACAGCTGCGCGAACTCGACCGCTTCGATCCAGCCATGCAGGCGCTGATCGAGCATCTCGACCTGCTCGCCAAACGCGACATCACCAACCTGCGCAAGATCTGCGGCGTCGACGACGAGGACCTCGCCGATATGATCGGCGAAATCCGGCATCTCGACCCCAAGCCCGGCCTGAAGTTCGGCACATCGCGCGTTCAGACCGTGGTGCCGGACGTATTCGTCCGGCCCGGCCCCGATGGCGGCTGGCTGGTCGAACTCAACAGCGACACGCTGCCGAAGGTGTTGGTCAATCAGTCGTACTACTCGGAGCTGTCGAAGACGATCCGCAAGGACGGCGACAAGTCGTACTTCTCGGATTGCCTGCAGAATGCCACCTGGCTGGTACGCGCCCTCGACCAACGGGCTCGCACCATTCTGAAGGTCGCGACCGAGATCGTGCGCCAACAAGACGGCTTCTTCACCTTCGGCGTTGCCCATCTGCGGCCGCTGAATCTGAAGGCCGTCGCCGACGCGATCCAGATGCACGAATCGACGGTGTCGCGCGTCACCGCCAACAAGTACATGGCGACCAACCGCGGCACTTTCGAGCTCAAGTATTTCTTTACCGCGTCGATAGCGTCCGCGGACGGCGGCGAGGCTCATTCGGCCGAAGCGGTGCGTCATCACATCCGGCAATTGATCGATGGCGAAGATCCATCGGGGATTCTCTCCGACGACACCATCGTCGAGAAGCTGCGCGCAGCAGGCATCGATATTGCGCGCCGCACCGTGGCGAAGTATCGCGAGGCGATGCGCATTCCCTCCTCCGTGCAACGGCGCCGCGACAAGCAGAGCGTGCTCGGCTCGGCCCTGTCGACGGCGGATCGCTCCCGCGACATCGCCCCGGCTTGATTACGCCGCCGCTCGGACTACTGTCAGTACCCCAAAGACAAACGAGGCATCCCATGACCATCCGGGTCTCCGGCAAAAGCATCAGCGTCGGCGAAGCCCTGCGCGGCCGCGTCAGCGAACGCACCGAAGAGGTGTTGCGCAAATATTTCGACGGCAACTACTCGGGCCACATCACGCTGAGCAAAGACGGCTTCGGATTCCGCACCGACTGTGCGCTGCACCTCGATTCCGGCATCACGCTGGAAGCCGAGTCGAACGCGGCAGACGCTTATGCGAGCGCCGACCAGGCGCTGCTGCAGATCGAAAAGCGGCTGCGCCGCTACAAGAGCCGGCTGAAGGATCGCTCGGCCCGCAAGGCGCATGCCGAGGCCGCCGCCATCGCCGAATTGGGCGCCCCGCCGGTCGATGCCCCGAGCTACGTCATCGAAGCGCCTGGCGACGAGGAGCATCACGAGGAGGCTTACAACCCGGTGATCATCGCCGAAGCCACCACGTCGATGAAGCGGCTGTCGGTGAGCGAAGCGGTGGTGGAACTCGACCTGACCGGTGCGCCGGTGATGGTGTTCCTGCATGGCGGCTCGGGGCGCGTGAACATCATCTATCGTCGAGCCGACGGAAATATCGGTTGGATCGATCCGCCCACCGTGAACGCTGCCGCCTGACGGTGGTTGGGAGATGGCCGTCCCGTGTTGCATACGAGACGGCCATTGACGCCCGGTGGCGGCTCTGCCTATGGTCCGCCGCCTTCTGAGCCGGTGCCGGAAGCTTCGACTTTGCCACCGCCGGCAGGGATGATAGATTAGCTAGGCCGATGAATTGATGAAGATTTTCGAGCTCAGAGGGCTGAGTGGATCTTCTCGATCGAGCTTGACGCAGACTACCCCTGTCCTATTTCACAACGACCGCAAAGCACATCCTCGGAACGCCGTATGACGATTACCGATCTGGTCGCGCCCGAGGCCGTCATTCCGGCGTTGAAGGTCATCAGTAAGAAGCAAGCCCTGCAGGAACTCGCCGCGCGTGCCGCGGAGCTTTCTGGGCAGAATGAGCGGGCGATCTTCGAGGTTCTGCTGCAGCGCGAGAAGCTCGGCACCACCGCGGTCGGTTACGGCGTTGCCATCCCCCACGGCAAGCTCCCGAAGCTGGACAAACTGTTCGGCCTGTTTGCACGGCTCGAACGGCCGATCGACTTCGAGGCGATGGACGGCCAGCCGGTCGATCTGATCTTCCTGCTGCTGGCTCCGGAAGGCGCGGGAGCCGATCACCTAAAGGCCCTGGCACGGATCGCTCGCCTGCTGCGCGATCAGGACGTCGCCAAGAAGCTGCGCGCCTCGCGCGACGCGCAAGCGATCTATTCGGTGCTGGCGCTGCCGCCGGCAACCGCTGCGTAACTGCTGCCGCAGATTTCGACGATTAATAATTGGAATCTGTATAAGCGAACGAGGTTCGCGCAGGTCGTTGATCGCCGCAGGTCGTTGATCGCCAACGTGTATCAACGCAGTCACGCGGGGTCCGTCTCCGGACACCGCGTCTGCCTGGTAGCTCAGGGGATCAGTGCACGCTCACCGCTTGGAGCTCCTGGCTCCAGGCATTGGCCACAGCGGCTTCGCGGCTGTCGGTCAGCATGATCGGCGTGCCGTCGGCCGAATGCAACGCGAACAGCTTGATGCCGGGCGCGATCTGCGGCGCCTGCGGGAACAGGCCGGGCACGTCCTCGGAGCGGATCTGCTTCACATAGGCGATGTGGCCTTCGCCCAGATGCGCCAACGCTTCCGGCGTGACGTGGACATTCTCGCGGGTGGCCGAATCTTCGTGTGTACCCAAGTCAGTCATGGTCTCGACTCCTGTGTCAGACTAAGCGGTCGAGTCCGCTACTCGTTCCATTATTCGTGCTCGGTGATGGCAATTGTCTTAATCACCCGCTCGGGCTCAGGCCTGACCAGATCGATGGACAACAACCCGTTCTTCAGATCCGCACCCAGCACTTGCATCCCCTCCGCCAGCACGAAGGTGCGCTGGAAGTGGCGCGCGGCGATGCCGCGATGGATGTATTGCCGGGCTTTGTCATCCTGCTGGCGACCCCTGATGACGAGTTGATTTTCCTCAATCGTCACATCGAGTTGATCACGGGTGAAACCCGCGACCGCGAGCGTGATCCGGAGCTTTTCGGGATCCCCGCTGCTGCGTTCGCAGCGCTCGATGTTGTAGGGCGGGTAGCCGTCGGCACCCTTGACGACGCGGTCGAGCGCACGCTCGATCTCGTCGAATCCCAGCAGAAAGGGACTGGATAACGTAGGAACACGAGACATCACAAAGTCCTCTCGAAGCGACTTTGAGGGGGTCCTTGCGGCACCCCGCTGACCGTCCGGCATCGTGCCGGCCGGTCGAAACCAATATGGGCAGTGCAAGATACCGGTGCAAGCCACCCGAAACAACGAAATTTCCTTGCCGGCTCAAGGCCCTGCGGCAATCCGCCGGCCGTCGGCGCCGAACCAGTGCAGCTGTTGAGGCAAAGCCGTGGCAACGATCTGGGCGCCGATCGGCGGCGCGTCCTGACCGGGAATTCGCACGATCACCTCGTCGGGCGGCAATTCGCCCGGCTTGTTGCTGATCGCCGCGAGGTCGTTGCGGCGCTCGCGGCTGCCGTACACGAAGGTCTCAGGACCGACCCGCTCGATCGCCTCGACGGTGAGGTCGAGCGCCAGCCCGCCGGGGCGGGCGGGATCGGCGGAGATCACCAGGTCTTCCGGCCGGACGCCGAGGATGCTGGCCTCGGCCGCACCGCCGACCTGCGCCCGCACGCCCTCGATCGGGATCAGATTCATCGGCGGCGCACCGATGAAGGACGCCACGAAAGTGGTAGCCGGCTTGGCGTAGACGTCGAGCGGCGAGCCGATCTGTTCGACCGCACCGGCGTTCATCACCACCAGGATGTCGGCCAGCGTCATCGCCTCGAGCTGGTCGTGGGTGACGTAGATCGCCGTGGTGGCGAGCCGGCGCTGCAGCTTGCGGATCTCGACACGCATCGCCACCCGCAGCTTGGCGTCGAGATTGGACAGCGGCTCGTCGAACAGGAACACCTTGGGCTGGCGCACGATCGCGCGGCCCATCGCGACGCGCTGGCGCTGACCGCCGGACAGCTGCCGCGGCTTGCGCTGGAGCATGCTGCCGAGTTCGAGGATCCGCGCCGCCTCCTGCACCCGTTCATCGATCTGCGGCTTGGGCATGCCGCGATTGCGCAGCCCATAGGCCATGTTGTTGTACACGCTCATATGCGGATACAGCGCGTAGTTCTGGAACACCATGGCGATGTCGCGGTCGGCCGGCTCGACATTGTTGACGACGCGGCCGCCGATCTCGATCTCGCCCGCCGTGATCGTCTCCAGCCCCGCGACCATGCGCAGCAGCGTGGACTTGCCGCAGCCGCTTGGCCCGACCAGCACGCAGAACTGACCGTCGCCGACCGCGAAATCGACACCCTTGATGGCCTCGAAGCCGCCCGGATAGGTCTTGCGCACGTTGCGGAGAACGACATCAGCCATGCGCGCGCTCCGCGCGCGAGAGCGAATGGCGAATAGCGAGTGGCGAATGGAAGGACGGATCGGCGTCGGCTCGGCTATTCGCTACTCGCCATTCGCTACTCGCCATCTTCACTTCTCCGTCTCGACCAGTCCGCGCACGAACAGCTTCTGCATCAGCACCACTACGGCGACCGGCGGCAGCATCGCCAGCACCGCGGTCGCCATCACGATCGGCCACTCGGTCAGCGCATCCGACGTCACGATCATCTTGCGGATGCCGATCTGGATGGTCTGCATGTCGTCGCGCGTGGTAATCAGCAGCGGCCACAGATATTGATTCCAGCCGAGGATGAACAGGATCACGAACAGCGCCGCCATGTTGGTGCGCGACAGCGGCAGCAGCGTATCCCAGAAGAACCGGAACGGCCCGGCGCCGTCGATCCGCGACGCTTCGAGCAGTTCGTCCGGCACCGTCATGAAGAACTGCCGGAACAGCAGCGTCGCGGTCGCAGACGCAATCAGCGGCAGCGTCAGGCCCGCATAGCTGTCGAGCAGATTGAGGTCGGCGACGATCTTGTAGGTCGGGTAGATCCGGACCTCGACCGGCAGCATCAGGGTGATGAAGATGATCCAGAAGATCGTCATCCGGAACGGAAACCGGAAATACACGATCGCATAGGCGGAGATCAGCGAGATCGCGATCTTGCCGACCGCAATCAGCATCGCCATCACGAACGAGTTGAACAGCATGGTGCCGACCGGCTCGCGGGTGGTGCCCGAGGTGCCGACGAACAGCGTCTGGTAGTAGGTGTCGAGAAAATGCCCGCCCGGCAGCAGCGACATCTGGCCGTTGGCGATGGTGGCGTTGTCCTGGGTCGAGGCCACGAAAGCGATGTAGACCGGAAACGCCACGATCAGCACCCCGGTCCACAGCATCAGATGCGGCAGCAGATTTCCGAAGCGGCGGTGCTCGACCATCAGTAGTTCACCTTGCGCTCGACGAAGCGGAACTGGAATGCGGTGAGCGCGATGACGATGCCCATCAGGATCACCGACTGCGCCGCCGAGCTGCCCAGATTGCCGCCCAGCAGGCCGTCGCTGTAGACCTTGTAGACCAGCGTTTCGGTGGCCTTGGCGGGGCCGCCGCGGGTCATGGTGTCGATGATGCCGAAGGTGTCGAAGAACGCGTAGACGATGTTGACGACGATCAGGAAGAAGATGGTCGGCGACAGCAGCGGGAAGATGATGGTCCAGAACCGCCGCATCGGCCGCGCGCCGTCGATCGCCGCCGCCTCGATCACGCTGGCAGGGATCGCCTGCAGGCCGGCGAGAAAGAACAGGAAATTGTAGGAGATCTGCTTCCACGCCGCGGCCAGGATGATGAGCGTCGCCGCCTGGTTGCCGTCGAGCAGCGGGTTCCAGTCGACGCCAAGATTGCGCAGCGCGTGCGCGATCACGCCGAGCGACGGGTTGAGCATGAACACCCACAGCACGCCGACCACCGGCGGCGCCACCGCATAGGGCCAGATCAGCAGCGTGCGATAGAACATCGAGCCGCGCAGCGGCCGGTCCGCCATCACCGCCAGCAGCAGCGCCAGCGACAGCGACGACAGCGCGATCAGAACCGAGAACACGAAGGTGCGCAGGATGGCGGCGAAGTAATCCGGGTCGCTGAGCAGCTCCTGATAGTTCTCGAACCACACGAAGGTGGTCGACAACCCGAACGCGTCCTGCAGCAGGAACGACTGGATTACCGCCTGCAGCGCCGGCCAATAGAAAAACACCAGCACCACCGCAAGCTGCGGCAGAACCAGCAGATAGGGCAGGAATTTGGACTGGAAGACGGCCTGCTTGAGCATGGACTAACTCCCCTCCCCCCGCTCTTGCGGCGGGGAGGGGTCGGGGGTGGGGGGAGCCGCGCGCACAGCGTCTACGATGCTCTGCATCACGCCCTCGATGTTCTGCAGGACATCGTTATTCCAGAAACGCAGCACGCGGTAGCCCGCAGTATTGAGATAGTTCGTTCGAACGACATCGGCGGCCGATCCATCGTGCTGGCCGCCGTCGATTTCAATGACGAGGCGGAGGGCATGGCAGGCAAAGTCCGCAAAGTATGGGCCGATCGTCGCCTGTCGGCGAAAATGGGCCTCGCCGAATGCGGGGCGACGCAGTCGTTGCCACAGCTTCCGCTCGGCGTCCGTCGGATTTTGACGGAGGCTCCGAGCGCGTGGGATCCGGTGGTCGACTGTGCGTGCCATCAGCGTTCGTGCCTGGGGCCCCCCCACCCCCGACCCCTCCCCGCCGCAAGGGCGGGGGGAGGGGGAAGGCCGTACGCGGGGAAAGAACTACTTCACCGCCGTCTTTTCAAACTGCCGCAGCATGGTGTTGCCACGCGTCACCGCAGCATCCAGGGCTTCCTTGGCGGTCTTCTTGCCGGCCAGCGCCTGCTCGATTTCCTCGGCCCAGACGTCGCGCAGCTGCACCATGTTGCCGAGCCGCAGGCCGCGCGAGTTCTCGGTCGGGGGCTTGTTGGTCAGTTCCTTGATCGGTGTCTCGAGATAGGGCTGATCCTTGTAGAAGCCCTCGGCCTTGGCCTTCTCATACGCCGCCTTGGTAATCGGCAGATAGCCCGATGCCTTGTGGATCGCGACCTGGCGGTCGGTGTCGGACAGGAAGGCGAGGAACTTGGCGACGCCCTTGTATTCGTCCGGGGTCTTGCCGCCCATCACCCACAGCGAGGCGCCGCCGATGATCGAATTCTGTGGCGCGCCCGGGGCGTCCGGGTAGTACGGCATCGGCGCGTTGGTCCAGTTGAACTTGGCCTGGTTCTTGACGTTGCCGAAAAAGCCCGAGGAGGTCAGGAACAGCGGGCACTCGCCCGATGTGAAGCGGCCTTCGCCGGTGTTGGTGCGACCGGAGTAATCGTAGGTCTTGTCCTTCTGCAGCTCGATCAGTTTTTCGAGGTGCTTGACCTGCAGCGTGCCGTTGAATTCGAGCTTGGTATCGAAGCCGTCGAGGCCGTTGGCCTTGGACGCCAGCGGGACATTGTGCCAGGCCGAGAGCTGCTCGATGTTCGCCCAAGTCACCCAGGCGGTCGAGAAGCCGCAGGTCGCGTAGCCGGCGGCCTTCAGCTTCTTGGCATCCTCGAACACTTCGGGCCAGGTCTTCGGGATCTCAGTGATGTTGGCCTTCTTCAGGGCGTCGAGATTGACCCACATCACCATCGACGACGAGTTGAAGGGGAACGACAGCATCTCGCCCTTGGAGGTCGAGTAGTAGCCGGTGATCGCCGGCAGATAGGCGTTCGGATCGAACGGTTCGCCGGTTTCCTGCATCAGCTTGTAGACCGGCTTCACCGCGCCGGTGGCGGCCATCATGGTGGCAGTGCCGACTTCGAACACCTGCATGATGTGCGGCGCGTTGCCGGCGCGGAACGCCGCGATGCCGGCGTTCATCGTGTCGGCATAGCCGCCCTTGTAGGTCGGGACGACCTTGTAGTCGCTCTGCGAGGCGTTGAAGTCGTTCGCGAGCTTGACGACGACGTCGTTGTTGCCGCCGGTCATGGCGTGCCACCACTGAATCTCGGTGGCCGCCTGCGCTGGCGAGGCGAGCGCCAAGGTACCGGCGACGGATACGGCGAGAGCCGTCAGGCTGAAGGAGCGAAACGTCATCAAGGACCTCCCGAACGAGCGTCATCTTCGTGAGCGCGCGTTAGCAGCGCCGGATGACAGTCACATGACCGTATATGCGACGCCATCGTTAGGAGGAAGCGGTCCGGGTGCAAAGCACGGAAAAAGAACTAAGCCGTCTTGCGGCGGCGCAGCAGGAACCCGGCAGCGGATCCGCGATCGGGGTCCGCGATGATGTTGATCTCGGCCGAACAGCCGGGGCGGGGGGGGGGGGGGGGGGGGGCCGCCGCCGCCCCCGGCGGGGGGGGGGGGGGGGGGCCGGCGGGGGGGCGGCGGGGGGGGGGGGGGGGGGGGGGGGGGGGGGGGGGGGGGGGCGGGGG
>NZ_JAJNAL010000031.1 GCF_022271405.1 Rhodopseudomonas infernalis
ACCCGCATTCGCGGGGGATGACGGTTGATGGTGAGGCTAACTCAGCGGCCTGCTCGCAACGCCTATTCGGCCTACAATTTCCCAGCTAAAGCACAACGAAAAAGGCGGCGCCATGCGGCACCGCCTTTCGAAACCAATCAGCCTGAAAGTGAGCAGCTTACGCCGCTTCGGCCGAATCCTGCGTCGGACCCGAATCCTTGCCCTTGGCGTCTTCGTCGCGGTCGACGAATTCGATCACCGCCATCGCGGCGTTGTCGCCGTAGCGGAAGCCGGCCTTGATGATGCGGGTGTAGCCGCCGTTGCGGTCGGCGTAGCGCGGGGCCAGCACGTCGAACAGCTTCTTGACCTGATCCTTGTCGCGCATTTCGGCGATCGCCTGGCGGCGCTTGTCGAGGCCGCCCTTCTTGCCGAGCGTGACCAGCTTCTCGACGATCGGCCGCAGCTCCTTGGCCTTCGGCAGCGTGGTGACGATCTGCTCGTGCTTGATCAGCGCGGCGCACATGTTGGCGAACATCGCCTTGCGATGCTCGGCGGTGCGGTTGAGCTTCCGATGAACCTTGCCGTGACGCATGTTGTCAGTCCTTTACTCGATGATCCCGACGGTTCGTCGGAGTTGCAGGTGGGCTGCCTGCGTTCGCCCAGGAGCGAGTGGTGAGTAGCGAATGGCGAATAGATCCTCTTCTACTCGCCACTCCCCTACTCGCTATTCGCCTTCTTAGTAGTGGTCCTCGAAGCGCTTGGCGAGCTCGTCGATGTTCTCGGGCGGCCAGCCCGGCACTTCCATGCCGAGATGCAGACCCATCTGCGCCAGCACTTCCTTGATCTCGTTCAGCGACTTGCGGCCGAAGTTCGGAGTGCGGAGCATTTCGGCTTCCGACTTCTGCACCAGATCGCCGATGTAGACGATGTTGTCGTTCTTCAGGCAGTTCGCCGAACGCACCGACAGTTCGAGTTCGTCCACCTTCTTGAGGAAGGCCGGGTTGAAGGCGAGATCCGGGATGATCTCCTGGGTGACTTCCTTGCGCGGCTCTTCGAAGTTGACGAAGACGTTGAGCTGATCCTGCAGGATGCGGGCCGCATAGGCCACGGCGTCCTCCGGCGAGATCGCGCCGTTGGTCTCGACCGTCATGGTCAGCTTGTCGTAATCGAGGATCTGACCCTCGCGGGTGTTCTCGACCTTGTACGACACCTTGCGGACCGGCGAGAACAGGCTGTCGACCGGGATCAGGCCGATCGGCGCGTCTTCCGGACGGTTACGCTCGGCGGCGACGTAGCCCTTGCCGGTGTTGACGGTGAATTCCATGCGGATCTCGGCGCCCTCGTCGAGGGTGCAGAGCTGCAGATCGGGGTTCAGCACCACGATGTCGCCGACGGTCTGGATGTCGGCGGCGGTGACGGCGCCCGGGCCCTGCTTCTTGATGACCATCCGCTTCGGGCCTTCGCCCTGCATCTTCAGCGAGATGTCCTTGATGTTCAGCACGATGTCGGTGACGTCTTCACGCACGCCGGCGATCGAGGAGAACTCGTGCAGCACGCCGTCGATGTGGACCGACTGCACCGCCGCGCCCTGCAGCGACGACAGCAGCACGCGCCGCAACGCGTTGCCCAGCGTCTGGCCGAAGCCGCGCTCGAGCGGTTCGGCGACCAGCGTCGCGAACTTGGTCGCATCGCTGCCCGGGGTCACCTGCAGCTTGTTCGGTCGAATGAGTTCTTGCCAATTCTTCTGGATCGTCACTGTGTCACCTTCCTGGCCAGTCCATCGCCGCCGAAAATCAAGGCGCGGGCGTCACTAGCATTGGAAACTGCGGATCAATCCGCGCCAAATATCGAAAACAGTCGCGGGCGGCACATGGCCACCCGCGAAAAAACAATCAAACCCGGCGGCGCTTGCGAGGCCGGCAGCCGTTGTGCGGGATCGTGGTGACGTCGCGGATCGAGGTCACCGTGAAACCCGCAGCCTGCAGCGCGCGCAGCGCCGACTCACGACCCGAACCCGGACCTGCGACCTCGACTTCGAGGGTGCGCATGCCGTGCTCCTGCGCCTTCTTGGCGACGTCCTCGGCCGCGACCTGCGCGGCGTACGGGGTCGACTTGCGCGAGCCCTTGAAGCCCATCGTGCCGGCCGACGACCAGGCAATCGCATTGCCCTGCGCGTCGGTGATGGTGATGGTGGTGTTGTTGAACGACGAGTTCACATGCGCAATGCCCGAGGCGATGTTCTTGCGCTCGCGGCGGCGAATGCGGCCGGCTTCCTTAGCCATGGTCTACCTTTCTTGAGATCTCAACGCCGCCGTAACGCCAGCGGCTCCACCGAAAAGGCGAATGGCGAATAGCGAGTGGCGAATAGGGGAATCCCCTACTCGCCATTCACCATTCGCTACTCGCAATCTTACTTCTTCTTGCCAGCGATCGCCTTGGCCGGACCCTTGCGGGTGCGGGCGTTGGTGTGGGTGCGCTGACCACGCACCGGCAGACCGCGGCGATGACGCAGGCCGCGATAGCAGCCAAGGTCCATCAGGCGCTTGATGTTCATGCCGGTCTCACGGCGAAGGTCGCCTTCCACGAGGTAATCGCGGTCGATCACTTCGCGGATCTGCAGAACCTCGGCGTCGCTGAGCTGGTTGACGCGGCGGTCGAGCGGGATCTTCACCTTCTCGACGATCTCGGCCGCGTTCTTCTGGCCGATGCCATGGATGTACTGAAGCGCGATCAGCACGCGCTTGTTGGTCGGGATATTCACGCCGGCAATACGGGCCACAGACTTCTCTCCTGTCACCGACCGTCGGGCCGGTTGTATTTTGCTATCTCGGGCTGGCGTTCACATACGCGAACACGACGCCATCCCCTTCGCTTCTTTCGGGGCCCGGCATCGTCTGAAACCTATCCGACGGGATATCGGGCCTTATTAATGGATTCCGGCTTGCTTCGTCAACCGGATCCAGGTTCAAGATCTCTTTTTCGTGACCGACTTCGCCGCTTTGGCAGCTTTTTTGCTAGCCTTGGCGACGGATGTCTTGCCGGCCTTGACCGCTTTCTTGGCGGCCGATTTCGCCGATTTGGCCGCCTTGGCAGCACCCTTCACGGCCTTTTTGCCAGTCTTTTGAAGGGCTTTCGCCACCTTCTTCACGCCGGCCTTAGCACCAGATTTGACGCCAGCCTTCGAAGCCTTGGCCTTGGAGGCCTTTGCTTTCGGGAGCTTGGCCTGAGAGGCCTTTGCTTTAGAGACCTTTGCCTTGGAAGCCTTCGCCGGAGCCGCCTTGACGGATGCCGACTTGGACGAGGCCTTCTTGCTAACTGCCTTCTTGGCCGACGCTTTTTTGCCGGCGGGCTTCGCCGCGCCGGTCTTCGCCTTGCCGCTCGACTTGGTGGCCGATCGCTTCTTGGCCGAGGCGCTCTTGGCGGCCTTCTTCTTGTCGGCCTGGGCGACAGCGGCGAGCACCCGGCCGATCTCGCGGGTCACTTCGTCGATCGTCATCATGCCGTCGACCGTGAGCAGCTTGCGCTTCTCCGAGTAGTATTCCACCAGCGGCTCGGTCTGGGCGCGGTAGGCGGCCAGACGCTTGGCGAGCGCCTCGGCGTTGTCGTCGGCGCGCGGCTCCTCGCCCCTCGCCCGCATCTCGGCGACGCGGGTCTCGACCCGCGCCAGCAGCGCGCTTTCGTTGACCCGCAGTTCGACCACGGCGTCGAGCGACAGCTTCTTGTCCTTGAGCAGCGAATCGAGCGCCTCGGCCTGCGGCACGGTGCGCGGGAAGCCGTCGAGGATGAAGCCGTTGGCGGCGTCGTCCTGCTCGATGCGGTCGGAGATGATGCCGATCACCACCTCGTCCGGCACCAGGCCGCCGCTGGCCATGATGTCCTTGGCCTTGAGGCCGACCGGCGTGCCGGCCGCCACAGCGGCGCGCAGCATGTCACCCGTCGAGAGCTGCACGATGCCGTGCTGCTCGACCAGACGGGCCGCTTGCGTCCCCTTGCCCGCGCCTGGCGGTCCGAGAAGGATCAGTCTCATTTCTTGCGGCCCCTCAACTTCGACTTCCGGATCAAGCCTTCATACTGGTGCGCCAGCAGATAGCCCTGGACTTGAGCCACGGTATCCATGGTGACGCTGACCACGATCAGGAGCGAAGTTCCGCCGAAATAGAACGGCACCGAAGCGTAGGAGATCAGCACT
Source organism: Rhodopseudomonas infernalis (assembly GCF_022271405.1). Lineage (GTDB taxonomy): Bacteria > Pseudomonadota > Alphaproteobacteria > Rhizobiales > Xanthobacteraceae > Rhodopseudomonas > Rhodopseudomonas infernalis. Next base: position 4,169 of record NZ_JAJNAL010000031.1, read on the forward strand.
TCGGGAATCAAGCAGACGATCGCCAGATAGATCGCACCGACCACGGTGATGCGCGTCAGAACGTAATCGATGTATTCGGCGGTGCGCTCGCCCGGCCGGATGCCCGGAATGAAGCCGCCGTGCTTCTTGAGATTGTCGGCGGTCTCGGTCGGGTTGAACACGATGGCGGTGTAGAAGAACGCGAAGAACACGATCATCGCGATATAGAACACCAGGAACAGCGGCCGGCCGTGACCGAACTGCGTCACGATCCACTGGAACCATTCGGGACCCGTACCGGCGTTGAAGCTGGCGATCGTGGTCGGCAGCAGCAGCAGCGACGACGCGAAGATCGGCGGGATGACGCCCGAGGTGTTGAGCTTGAGCGGCAGATGCGAGGACTGGCCCTCGAACATCTTGTTGCCGACCTGGCGCTTCGGATACTGGATCAGCAGCCGGCGCTGGGCGCGCTCCATGAACACGATGAAGGCGATCACGACCACGGCCATCACCAGCACGACCAGGATCAGGCCGGTCGACAGAGCCCCCTGACGGCCGAGCTCGAGCATGTTGGCGAGCGCCGACGGCAGCTCGGCCACGATGCCGGCCAGGATGATCAGCGAGATGCCGTTGCCGATGCCGCGCGAGGTGATCTGCTCACCCAGCCACATCAGGAACATCGTGCCGCCGGTCAGCGTGATGGTGGTCGACAGCAGGAAGAACACGCCCGGCTCAGCCACCACGTTGCCGGCGCCCTGCAGGCCGACGGCGATGCCGTAGGACTGGAACGTCGCGAGGATGACGGTGAGATAACGGGTATATTGATTGAGCGTTTTGCGGCCGCTCTCGCCTTCCTTCTTCAGCGCTTCCAGCTGCGGCGACACCGTCGTCAGCAGCTGGACGATGATCGATGCCGAGATGTACGGCATGATGTTGAGCGCGAAGATCGCCATGCGGTGGATGCCACCGCCGGCGAACATGTTGAACATGCCGAGAATGCCGCCGGCCTGCGACCGGAACACCTGCTCCCACACCGTCGGATCAATGCCGGGGAGCGGGATGTAAGTGCCGAGGCGATAGACCAGCAGCGCACCGAGCGTGAACCAGATCCGCTTCTTCAGCTCTTCGGCTTTACCAAGCGCCGAGAAGTTGAGATTCGCCGCAAGTTGTTCCGCTGCAGAGACCATGTCCGGCTTTCTCCCGCGCTACTCGACCCGTGGCCGCCGGATGCGGCGGCCCGGTCAGCGCCGGGCATCAATTTGGTGCGCAACTAACGAAAAATCCACCATCCCGGCAAGGCCGGTGCCCGCTTTCGCGGGCTATGACGGCAATGTTACGCAGCCTCGCCTTCGTCCTTCTTCGGCGCCAGGATCTTCACCGTGCCGCCGGCCTTCTCGACCGCCTCGATCGCCGACTTGGTGGCGCCGTGGACTTCGATGTTCAGCTTGGTGGTGATTTCACCACGGCCGAGCAGACGCACGCCGTCACGCGAACGGCGCAGAACGCCGGCCTCGACCAGTGCCGCGGCGTCGATCACCTTACCGGCGTCGATCGTCTTGGCGTCGACCGCTTCCTGCAGGCGGTCGAGATTGATCTCGGAGAATTCGAGACGGAAGATGTTGTTGAAGCCGCGCTTCGGCAGACGACGATGCAACGGCATCTGGCCGCCTTCGAAGCCCTTGATGCGCACGCCCGAACGCGCGGTCTGGCCCTTGCCGCCACGACCGCCGGTCTTGCCCTTGCCGGAACCGATGCCGCGGCCGATGCGCATGCGCTTCTTGCGCGCGCCCGGATTGTCGGAGATCTCGTCGAGCTTCATCGCTCTACCCTCTTACTTCTCGTCGACGACGCGAACGAGGTGTTGCACCTTGGCGATCATGCCGCGAACTTCAGGCGTATCCTGCAGCTCGGTGACCCGGCCGATCTTGTTGAGCTTGAGGCCGACCAGCGTCGCACGCTGCGAGGAATGGCGCCGGATGGGGCTGCCGATCTGCTCGACCTTGATCATGTTTGCGGCCTTGGCCATCGTCTTCACTCCAGATCGCGTCTTGTGTCAGCGTGATCGCCGACTCCGAGTTATTCGGCAACCACTTCCGCATCGCCGCCGATGCGGCGGGACTGCAGGGTGGAGACCTTGATGTTGCGGCGAGCCGCAACAGCGCGCGGCGAATCGAGGTGCTTCAGCGCATCGAAGGTTGCGCGAACCATGTTGTAGGGGTTCGACGAACCGATCGACTTCGCCACCACGTCCTGGATGCCGAGCGTCTCGAACACGGCGCGCATCGGACCGCCGGCGATGATGCCGGTACCAGCCGGAGCGGCACGCAGATAGACGCGACCGGCGCCGTGACGGCCGGCGATGTCGTGATGCAGCGTGCGGCCTTCGCGCAGAGCGACGCGGGTCAGGTTGCGCTTCGCCGACTCGGTCGCCTTGCGGATCGCTTCCGGAACTTCGCGCGCCTTGCCGTGGCCGAAGCCGACGCGGCCCTTCTGATCGCCGATCACGACCAGTGCGGCAAAACCAAAGCGCTTACCGCCCTTCACAACCTTCGCCACACGGTTGATGTGGACGAGCTTGTCGACGAACTCGCTGTCGCGCTCCTCGCGATTGCTCCGTTCGCGTCCACCGCGTTCGCGTTCACCTGCCATGGTGTTTTCCAATCCTTGCGAGGCCGAGGCCCCGATCCTGGTATCCGTTCAATTCGAAAATTAGAAGCTCAGTCCGCCTTCGCGGGCTGCATCGGCCAGCGCCTTGACGCGACCGTGATACAGATAGCCGCCGCGATCGAACACGACTTCCTTGACGCCCTGCTTCACCGCCCGCTCCGCGACCAACTTGCCGACAGCCTTGGCGGCGTCGATATCGGCGCCGGTGTTGCCGGCCTCGCGCAGCGTCTTCTCCAGCGACGACGCCGAAGCCAGCGTCTCGCCCTTCAGGTCGTCGATGACCTGGGCGTAGATGTGCTTCGACGAGCGGAAGATCGACAGCCGCGGGCGGCCGTTGGCGGTGCGCCGGAGCGCGATCCTGACCCGTGTCTTGCGCCGGGCGTTCGTGACATTCAACTTCGACATGACCCGGCTCCGTTACTTCTTCTTGCCTTCCTTGCGGAAGATGAACTCGTCGGAATAACGCACGCCCTTGCCCTTGTAGGGCTCCGGCGGACGGTAGTCTCGAATCTCGGCCGCGACCTGACCGACCTTCTGCGAGTCGATGCCGACGACGTTGATCTCGGTCGGCTTCGGCACCGTGATGGTGATGCCTTCCGGGATGTCGTACAGCACGTCGTGGCTGTAGCCGAGCGCGAGCTGCAGCTTCTTGCCCTGCAGTGCGGCACGATAGCCGACGCCGGTGATCTCAAGCTTCTTCTCGAAGCCCTTCGTGACGCCCTCGACCAGGTTCGCGATCTGGGCGCGAGCCGTGCCGTACAGCGCCTGGGCGCGGTTGGTCTCGTGGCGCGGCGCCACCTTAACCGAACCGTCCTCGAACTTGACGTCGACGTCGTCGTGCACGACGAACTGAAGCTGACCCTTCGGCCCCTTCATCTTGACGGTCTGACCCTCGACGGTCGCCGTCACGCCGGACGGGACCGTGACGGGCTTCTTGCCAACGCGTGACATGGTCGATCCTTTTTCAACCCTGCATCTTCCGGCGTGATTCACGCCACGGTCGATGCTTCAATTTCCGTTCTTGTCGCGCGTCGGCCGGATCCTCCCGGCCGCCGCGCCTGCGATTAGAACACCGTGAACAGAACCTCGCCGCCGACATTGGCGTCGCGGGCGTCGTGATCGGCCATGATCCCCTTCGGGGTCGACAGCACCGAGATGCCGAGGCCGTTGTTGACGCGCGGAAGGTTCTTCACGGACGCGTAGACCCGACGGCCCGGGCGCGACACGCGCTCGATTTCGCGGATCACCGGCTCGCCGTCGAAGTACTTCAGCTCGATCTCGAGCTCGCTGCGTCCCGACGGATGCTCGACGCTGGCGTAGCCACGGATGTAGCCCTCGCTCTTCAGCACTTCGAGCACGTTGGCGCGCATCTTGGAGCCCGGGGTCGAAACCTTGGACTTGGCCCGCATCTGCGCGTTGCGGATGCGGGTGATGAGATCACTGATCGGATCGTGCGTGGACATCTGACGACCCTCCCCTTACCAGCTCGACTTCACGAGGCCCGGAACCAGGCCCCTCGAACCCAGGTCGCGGATCGCGATACGGCTCAGCTTGTTCAGGCGATAGACCGAGCGGGAACGGCCGGTGATTTCGCAGCGGTTGCGAATCCGGGTGGCCGACGAATTGCGCGGCATCTCGGCGAGCTTCAGGGTCGCCGCGAAACGCTCCTCCATCGGGAGGTCCTTGTCGGCGATGATGGCCTTCAGACGGGCGCGCTTCGGCGCCGCGTTCTTGCTCATCTTCTTCCGACGATTGTTCTTCTCGATCGAACTCTTCTTTGCCATGCCAGGCTCCTGGGTTTCCGCGTTTGAGAGGCTTTTCAGCGTCTCACTGCCGGAACGGGAAATTGAATGCAGTCAACAACGCACGCGCTTCGTCATCGGTCGGCGCCGTCGTGCAAACGGTGATGTCCATACCCCACGACTCGCCAGTCTTGTCGAAGTCGATTTCGGGGAAAATGATGTGCTCCTTGATGCCGAGCGAGTAGTTGCCACGGCCGTCGAAGCTCTTCGGGTTCAGGCCGCGGAAGTCGCGGACGCGCGGCAGCGCAACCGTGATCAGGCGGTCGATGAACTCGTACATTTTGGCGCCGCGCAGCGTGACCTTGCAGCCGATCGGCTGATTCTCACGCAGCTTGAAGGTCGAGATCGCGACGCGCGAATAGGTCACGACCGCCTTCTGACCGGCGATCAGCGACATATCGGCCGCCGCCTGCTCAGCTTTCTTGCGATCGTTGACCGCCTCGCCGACGCCCATGTTCAGCACGACTTTCTCGAGCTTGGGAACCTGCATGGCGTTGGCGTAACCGAACTTCTCGGTCAGCGCGGTGCGGATGCTCTTGTCGTATTCCGTGCGCAGGCGCGGAACGTATGCGGTCTCAGCCATCGATCTCTGCTCCCGAGCTCTTGGCGATGCGAACCTTCTTGCCGTCCGCCAGAACCTTGAAACCGACCCGGGTCGGTTTGCCGTCCTTGCCGACGATCGCGATATTGGACAGGTGGATCGGCGCCTCTTTCGAGATGATGCCGCCTTCCTGGGTCTGGGACTGCTTCTGGTGCCGCTTGATCATGTTGATGCCACGCACCAGCGCCACGTCGGCGTCCGGACGGACTTCGAACACTTCGCCGGTGCGACCCTTGTCGCGCCCGCTCAGTACGATCACCTTGTCACCCTTGCGGATCTTGGCCGCCATCACAGCACCTCCGGCGCCAGCGAAATGATTTTCATGTGGTTCTTCGCACGCAGTTCGCGCGGCACCGGCCCGAAAATGCGGGTGCCGACCGGCTCGGACTGATTGTTGATCAGCACGGCGGCGTTGCGATCGAAGCGGATGACGGAGCCGTCGGGGCGGCGGATGTCCTTGCGGACCCGGACCACCACGGCCTTCATGACGTCGCCCTTCTTCACCTTGCCGCGCGGAATCGCTTCCTTGATCGACACTACGATAACGTCGCCCACGGTGGCATAGCGGCGCTTGGAGCCCCCCAGCACCTTGATGCACATGACACGGCGTGCGCCGGAATTATCGGCCACGTCGAGGTTGGTCTGCATCTGGATCATTGATGCACCTCGTCCTCTCTCTAATGCGCGATTGCGCTCTCAACTGACGCGCGAACTGCGCTTAAGCGGTCTTCTTAGGTTCGCCCCGGACAACGGTCCAGCGCTTGAGCTTGGAGATCGGCTTGCTCTCCTCGATCCAAACCATATCGCCCGGATGGAACTGATTGTTCTCGTCGTGGGCGTGGTAGTTCTTCGAGCGGCGGATCGTCTTCTTGTAGATCGGGTGGGTGAAGCGACGGTCGACGCGCACCACAATCGTCTTTGCTTGCTTGTCGCTGACGACCACGCCCTGCAGGGTCCTCTTCGGCATGTTGAACGTCCTTACTTCGTCTTGCCGGCGCGCTTCTGCGCGGCGATGGTCTTGATCCGGGCGATATCGCGACGGGCCTCGCGCAGCCGCGAGGTGCTCTCGAGCTGACCGGTGGCGCGCTGGAAGCGCAGGTTGAAGCGCTCCTTCTTCAAATTCAGGATGGCGTCATCCATCTGGTCTTCGCTCATCGCGCGGATGTCGGCGGTCTTCATCTCGGCCATGTCCATTACTCCGCGATACGCGCGACGAAGCGCGTCTTGATCGGCAGCTTGGCGGCGGCGAGCGTCAGCGCTTCCTTGGCGAGCTGCTGATTGACGCCGTCGATCTCGAACATCACGCGGCCCGGCTTGACCCGCGCCACCCACAGTTCCGGCGAACCCTTGCCGGAGCCCATGCGGACTTCGGCAGGCTTCTTGGACACCGGAACGTCCGGGAAGATGCGGATCCAGACGCGGCCGGCACGCTTCATGTGGCGGGTCAGCGCACGACGGGCGGCTTCGATCTGACGCGCCGTGACGCGCTCAGGCTCCATCGCCTTCAGGCCGAACTGGCCGAACGCCAGGGTCGCGCCCGACGACGCAACGCCGTGGATGCGGCCCTTGTGCGCCTTGCGGAACTTGGTCTTCTTTGGTTGCATCATGGCTTACGCCCTCAAACCTTTTACAGCAGCCGTCAGGCGGCGTCGCGGCGGGGCCGCGAGTTGTCGCCTTCAGCCATCCGCTTGTCCTGCGCCATCGGATCGTGCTCGAGGATCTCGCCCTTGAAGATCCACACCTTCACGCCGCACGTACCGAACGTGGTGAACGCCGTCGCGACGCCGTAGTCGATGTCGGCGCGCAGCGTGTGCAGCGGCACGCGACCTTCGCGATACCACTCCATACGGGCGATTTCAGCACCGCCGAGACGGCCCGAGCAGTTGATCCGGATGCCTTCGGCACCGAGACGCATCGCCGACTGCACCGCCCGCTTCATCGCGCGGCGGAACGCGACGCGGCGCTCCAGCTGCTGCGCGATCGACTCGGCGACCAGCGTCGCGTCGAGCTCCGGCTTGCGGATTTCGACGATGTTGATGACGACGTCCGACGACGTGATGTCGGCGACCTTCTTGCGCAGCTTGTCGATGTCGGCGCCCTTCTTGCCGATCACCACACCCGGACGAGCCGAGTGGATCGTCACGCGGCACTTCTTGTGCGGACGCTCGATCACGATGCGCGCGACGGCAGCCTGCTTCAATTCCTTGTGCAGGATCTCGCGGATCTTGACGTCCTCGTGCAGCAGCTTGCCGTACTCGTTCTTGCCCGCGAACCAACGGGAATCCCACGTCCGGTTGATGCCCAGCCGCAGCCCGATCGGATTGATCTTTTGACCCATCGAAAGTCTCCCGCGCCTTCGCTTAAGCGCTTGCTTCTGCTTCGACCTGACGAACGACGATCGTCAGCTGCGCGAAGGGTTTGAAAATACGGCCCGACCGACCCCGGCCGCGCGGCGAGAAACGCTTCATGACGATGCCCTTGCCGACATGGGCCTCGGACACGACCAGCGCGTCGACGTCCAGATCGTGGTTGTTCTCGGCGTTGGCGATCGCCGATTCCAGGCACTTCTTCACGTCGACGGCGATCCGCTTGCGCGAGAACGCCAGGTCGGCGAGCGCAGCCGAGGCGCTCCGGCCGCGGATCAGCTGAGCCACCAGATTGAGCTTCTGCGGAGAAACGCGAAGCATCCGGGCGACGGCCTTGGCCTCGTTCTCCGGGAGGCTCCGTTCGCGCTTGGGTTTGCTCATGGCTTCGTCCTCAACCCTTCTTCGACTTCTTGTCGCCGGAGTGGCCGTGGAACGTGCGGGTCGGCGAGAACTCGCCGAACTTGTGACCCACCATTTCCTCGTTCACCGACACCGGGACGTGCTTCTGGCCGTTGTAGACGCCGAAGGTCAGCCCGACGAACTGCGGCAGGATGGTGGAGCGGCGGCTCCAAATCTTGATGACGTCGTGGCGGCCCGACGCGCGCGCCGCATCCGCCTTTTTCAGCAGCGAGCCCTCGACGAATGGGCCCTTCCAGACTGAGCGAACCATGTCCGGCTTCCTTACTTCTTCTTCCGCTTGTGGCGGCTGATGAGAATGAACTTGTCGGTCGACTTGTTCGAGCGGGTCTTCTTGCCCTTGGTCGGCTTGCCCCACGGAGTCACAGGGTGACGGCCGCCCGAAGTGCGTCCTTCACCACCGCCGTGCGGATGGTCGATCGGGTTCATCACGACGCCGCGGTTGTGCGGACGGCGGCCGAGCCAGCGCTTGCGGCCAGCCTTGCCGATCGAGATGTTCATGTGGTCCGGGTTCGACACAGCGCCGATGGTGGCGGTGCAGCGGCCATGGACCAGGCGCTGTTCGCCCGAGTTCAGGCGAACGATAACGTAGTCGTGGTCACGACCAACGAGCTGGGCGTAGGTGCCGGCGGAACGGGCGATCTGGCCGCCCTTTCCGATCTTCAGCTCGATGTTGTGCACGATGGTGCCGACCGGCATGTTGCCGAGCGGCATGACGTTGCCCGGCTTCACGTCGACATACGAACCGGCGATCACGCTATCACCGACCGCGAGGCGCTGCGGCGCCAGGATGTAGGCCTGCTCGCCGTCCTCGTACTTGATCAGCGCGATGAACGCGGTGCGGTTCGGATCGTATTCCAGGCGCTCGACCTTGGCCGGAACGTCGACCTTGGTGCGCTTGAAGTCGACCATGCGATAGGTCTGCTTGTGACCACCGCCGCGGAAGCGAACGGTGATCCGGCCGGTGTTGTTGCGGCCGCCTGCCGAGCTCTTGCCCTCGGTCAGCGACTTGACCGGCTTGCCCTTGTAGAGGGCCGAACGATCAACCATGACCAGCTGGCGCTGGCCCGGCGTCGTGGGATTGTATTTTTTCAATGCCATGGTCGGTCCCGCCTTACAGTCCGGTGGTCACGTCGATGCGATGACCCTCTTCGAGGGTCACGACCGCACGCTTGGTGTCAGACTGCGTGCCGAAGGTGCCGCGGAAGGACTTCGACTTGCCCTTGCGCACCAGCGTGTTCACGCTCTTCACCTTGACGTCGAACAGCTTCTCGACGGCTTCCTTGATCTGCGGCTTGGTGGCATCGCCGAGCACTTTGAACACGACCTTGTTGAACTCGGAGGCCGTGGTCGCCTTTTCGGTCACCACCGGAGCGACGATGATGTCGTAGTGGCGCGGATCGATATTTTTCATTTGAAGCGCGCCTCCAACGCATCCAGCGCAGCCTTGGTCAGTACCAGCTTCTGGCGGCGCACAATGTCATAGACGTTGATGCCCTGGATCGGCAGCACGTCGATGTTCGGAATGTTGCGGGCGGCCGCGGCGAAACCGGTGTTCACCTCGGTGCCGTCGATGATCAGCGCGCTGGTCAGGCCGAGACCCGAGAACGCACCGACCAGAGCCTTGGTCTTGGCGGCTTCCAGCTCTGCCTTGTCCAGCACGATCAGACCGCCGCCCTTGGCCTTGGCCGACAGAGCGTGCTTCAGCGCCAGGGCGCGAACCTTCTTCGGCAGGTCGATGGCGTGCGAACGCACCACCGGGCCGAACGCACGACCACCGCCGCGGAACTGCGGCACGCGCTGCGAACCGTGACGAGCACCACCGGTGCCCTTCTGCTTGTACATCTTCTTGCCGGTGCGCCAGATCTCGGCGCGGCCCTTGGCCTTGTGAGTGCCGGCCTGACGCTTGGCAAGCTGCCAGATCACGCAGCGCTGCACGATGTCCTGGCGCGGCTCGAGACCGAAGATGGTGTCGGACAGCTGGACCGAGCCGGCGTCCTTACCTTCGAGTGTGGTGACCTTCAATTCCATCTCACACACCCTCCTGCTCGGCAGCCGGAGCCGCTGCTTCGTCGCCGCCATTGGCGAGCCGGAACTTGCCCGGCTTCGGCGCATCGGCCGGCAGCGCCTTCTTCACGGCGTCGCGCACCGCGATCCATCCGCCCTTGGAGCCGGGAACGGCTCCCTCGACGAGGATCAGGCCGCGCTCGACGTCGAGCTGCACCACACGCAAGTTCAGTGTGGTGATACGATCGACGCCCATGTGGCCAGGCATCTTCTTGTTCTTGAAGGTCTTGCCGGGATCCTGACGACCGCCGGTCGAACCGATCGAACGGTGCGACACGGACACGCCGTGGGTGGCCCGCAGACCGCCGAAATTCCAACGCTTCATACCACCGGCAAAACCCTTACCGGTCGAAGTGCCAGTGACGTCGACGAACTGGCCGACGACGAAGTGGTCGGCCTGGATCTCGGCGCCGACCGGGATCAGCGCGTCCTCGGACACGCGGAACTCGGCGACCTTGCGCTTCGGTTCGACCTTGGCGACGGCGAACTGGCCGCGCTCGGCCTTCGGCATATACACGGTCTTGCGCGAGCCGGAGCCGAGCTGCAGCGCCACGTAACCGTTCTTCTCAGTGGTGCGGTGGGCCAGCACCTGGCAGTTGCCCAGCTTCAGCACGGTCACGGGGATATGTTCGCCGGCCTCTGTAAAGACCCGCGTCATCCCGACCTTCTGTGCGATCACTCCGGAGCGCATCGGCGTGCTTCCTGTTCTTTCTGTCCGCTAGTAACCGGACGGTCCAATCTCAGAGCTTGATTTCGACGTCGACGCCGGCGGCCAGGTCGAGCTTCATCAGCGCGTCCACGGTCTGCGGGGTCGGGTCGACGATGTCGAGCAGGCGCTTGTGAGTGCGCATCTCGAACTGCTCGCGGCTCTTCTTGTCGACGTGCGGCGAACGGTTGACGGTGAACTTCTCGATCCGGGTCGGCAGCGGGATCGGCCCGCGCACCTGCGCACCGGTTCGCTTCGCGGTGTTGACGATCTCACGCGTCGACGTATCGAGAATCCGATGGTCGAACGCCTTGAGGCGAATGCGAATATTTTGGCCGTTCATTGCCGTATCTTTCTTTAGAGAGCGAGTGGTGAGTGGCGAGTAGCGAATAGTCCCCTATTCGCCACTCCCCTATTCGCTATTCGCGTCCTTACTCGATGATCGCAGCGACGACGCCGGCGCCAACCGTGCGGCCACCTTCGCGGATGGCGAAGCGGAGCTTCTCTTCCATCGCGATCGGCACGATCAGGTGCACTTCCATGGCGATGTTGTCGCCCGGCATCACCATCTCGGTGCCTTCCGGCAGATGCACGACGCCGGTGACGTCGGTGGTGCGGAAGTAGAACTGCGGACGATAGTTGGTGAAGAACGGCGTGTGACGGCCACCCTCTTCCTTCGTCAGAATGTAGGCCTCGGCCTTGAACTTGGTGTGCGGCTTCACCGAACCCGGCTTGCACAGCACCTGGCCACGCTCGACGTCTTCACGCTTGGTGCCGCGCAGCAGCGCGCCGATGTTGTCGCCCGCCTGGCCCTGATCGAGCAGCTTGCGGAACATTTCGACGCCGGTGCAGGTCGTCTTCTGCGTCGGGCGGATGCCGACGATTTCGATTTCCTCACCGACCTTGATGATGCCGCGTTCGACGCGGCCGGTCACCACGGTGCCGCGGCCCGAGATCGAGAACACGTCTTCGACCGGCATCAGGAACGGCTGGTCGATCGGGCGCTCCGGCTGCGGGATGTAGGCGTCGACCGCCTTCATCAGCTCCAGGATGGCGTCGTGGCCGAGCTTCGGATCAGAGTTCTCCAGCGCGGCGAGCGCCGAGCCCTTGATGATCGGAATGTCGTCGCCCGGGAAGTCGTACTTCGAGAGAAGCTCGCGCACTTCCATCTCGACCAGCTCGAGCAGTTCCGGATCGTCGACCATGTCGCACTTGTTCAGGAACACCACCAGCGCCGGCACGCCGACCTGACGGGCCAGCAGGATGTGCTCGCGGGTCTGCGGCATCGGGCCGTCGGCGGCCGAGACGACGAGAATGCCGCCGTCCATCTGCGCCGCACCGGTGATCATGTTCTTGACGTAGTCGGCGTGGCCGGGGCAGTCGACATGCGCGTAGTGGCGGTTCTGCGTCTCGTACTCGACGTGAGCGGTCGAGATCGTGATGCCGCGCGCCTTCTCTTCCGGCGCCTTGTCGATCTGGTCATAGGCCGTGAACGTCGCACCGCCCGTCTCCGCCAGAACCTTGGTGATCGCCGCCGTCAGCGACGTCTTGCCATGGTCGACGTGACCGATCGTCCCGATGTTGCAATGCGGCTTGTTACGTTCAAACTTTGCTTTGGCCATCGCTCTTCTCCATTCAGTCGCGGCTTACGCCGGCGACAATCAGGCAAACTTCTTCTGGACTTCCGCCGACACGTTGGCCGGGGCTTCCGCGTAGTGGTCGAACTGCATCGTGAAGGTCGCGCGCCCCTGGCTCATCGAGCGCAGGTTGTTCACGTAACCGAACATGTTCATGAGCGGCACCATCGCGTTGATGACGTTGGCATTGCCGCGCATGTCCTGGCCCTGGATCTGGCCACGCCGCGAGTTGAGGTCGCCGATCACCGAACCGGTGTAGTCTTCCGGCGTCACGACTTCGACCTTCATGATCGGCTCCAGAAGAACCGACTTACCCTTCTGAAGCGCTTCGCGGAATGCAGCACGCGAAGCGATTTCGAAGGCCAGCGCCGACGAGTCGACGTCGTGATACTTGCCGTCGACCAGCGACACCTTGACGTCGACCACGGGGAAGCCCGCGACCACGCCCGAGGACAGCACGCTCTCGATGCCCTTTTCGACGCCGGGGATGTATTCCTTCGGCACCGCGCCACCGACGATCTTCGACTCGAACACGTAGCCACCACCCGGCTCGTTCGGCTCGACCACGAAGCTCACCGCAGCGAACTGACCGGTACCGCCGGTCTGCTTCTTGTGGGTGTAGTCGACCTCGGCCTTCTTGGTGATGCGCTCACGGAACGCCACCTGCGGCGCACCGATGTTCGCGTCGACCTTGTAGGTCCGCTTCAGAATGTCGACCTTGATGTCGAGATGCAGTTCGCCCATCCCCTTGAGGATGGTCTGACCCGACTCCAGATCGGTCGACACGCGGAACGACGGATCTTCCGCAGCCAGCTTCGCAAGCGCGACGCCGAGCTTCTCCTGGTCGGCCTTCGACTTCGGCTCGATCGCGATCTCGATCACCGGCTCCGGGAATTCCATCTTCTCGAGGATCACCGGATTGGCGGGATCGCACAGCGTGTCACCGGTGCGAGCTTCCTTGAGGCCGGCCAGCGCGACGATATCGCCGGCGTAGGCTTCCTTGATGTCTTCGCGGTTGTTGGCGTGCATCAGCAGCATGCGGCCGATGCGCTCCTTCTTCTCGCGGGTCGAGTTCACCACGCCGGTGCCGCTCTGCAGGATACCCGAGTAGATGCGGCAGAAGGTGATGGTGCCGACAAACGGATCGTCCATGATCTTGAACGCGAGCAGAGCCAGCGGCTCCTTGTCGTCCGCCTGGCGCACGACTTCGTTGCCGTCCTCGTCGATGCCCTTGATCGCCGGCACGTCGACCGGCGACGGCAGGTAGTCGACCACGGCGTCGAGCAGCGGCTGAACACCCTTGTTCTTGAACGCCGAGCCGCACAGCACCGGATAGAACGCACCGGTCAGCACCGCCTTGCGGATCAGGCGCTTCAGAGTCGCCTCGTCCGGCTCGTTGCCGTCGAGATAAGCGGCCATCGCGTCGTCATCGAGCTCGACGGCGGCTTCGATCATCTTCTCGCGATATTCCTTGGACTGCTCGAGCAGATCTTCCGGAATCTCGACGTCTTCGAACTTGGCGCCGAGCGACTCGTCGTTCCACACCACAGCCTTCATGCGGACCAGATCGACCAGGCCCTTGAAGTTGTTCTCGGAGCCGATCGGGAGCTGGATCGCAACCGGCTTGGCGCCGAGGCGGTCGATGATGTCCTGCAGGCACTTGAAGAAGTCAGCGCCGGTCTTGTCCATCTTGTTGGCGAAGACGATGCGCGGAACCTTGTACTTGTCGCCCTGGCGCCAGACCGTCTCGGTCTGCGGCTCGACGCCCTGGTTCGAGTCGAGAACGCAGACGGCGCCGTCGAGCACGCGCAGCGAACGCTCGACTTCGATGGTGAAGTCGACGTGGCCGGGGGTGTCGATGATGTTCAGGCGCTTGCCGTTCCAGAACGCAGTGGTGGCGGCGGAGGTGATGGTGATGCCCCGCTCCTGCTCCTGCGTCATCCAATCCATCGTCGCGGCACCTTCGTGCACTTCGCCGATCTTATGGCTCTTGCCGGTGTAGAACAGGATGCGCTCGGTCGTCGTGGTCTTGCCGGCATCAATGTGGGCCATGATGCCGAAGTTGCGGTAGTCCTCGATGGCGTGAACGCGGGGCATGACGTCTTCCTTGATTCCGTTGCTTCGCCGTTACCAGCGATAGTGCGAGAACGCGCGGTTGGCTTCCGCCATCTTGTGCACGTCTTCACGCTTCTTCACGGCGTTGCCGCGGTTGTTCGATGCGTCGAGCAGCTCGGCCGACAGACGCTCGGTCATGGTCTTTTCGTTGCGCCCGCGAGCGGCAGCGATCAGCCAGCGAATGCCCAGCGCCTGACGGCGGGTCGAGCGAACTTCGACCGGCACCTGGTAGGTCGCGCCACCGACGCGGCGGGAGCGAACTTCGATCGTGGGCATGACGTTGTCGAGCGCCTGCTCGAACACACCGAGCGGCGGCTGCTTGGTCTTGGCCTCGATCAGATCGAAGGCGCCGTAGACAATGCCTTCGGCAACCGACTTCTTGCCGGCGTACATCACCGAGTTCATGAACTTGGTGAGAATGATGTTCCCGAACTTCGGATCCGGGAGAACTTCGCGCTTTTCGGCAGCGTGACGACGGGACATGAATTCTCTCCCCGCTTACTTGGGACGCTTCGCGCCGTACTTCGAACGGCGCTGCTTACGATTCTTGACGCCCTGGGTATCGAGGACGCCGCGGAGGATGTGGTAGCGCACGCCGGGCAAATCCTTGACGCGGCCGCCACGGATCATGACCACCGAGTGCTCCTGAAGGTTGTGGCCTTCACCCGGGATGTAACCGATCACCTCGAAGCCGTTGGTCAGCCGAACCTTGGCGACCTTACGAAGCGCCGAGTTCGGCTTCTTCGGCGTCGTGGTGTACACGCGGGTGCACACGCCGCGCTTCTGCGGCGACTGCTGCAGCGCCGGAACCTTCTTGCGCGACTTCTGCACCGCGCGCGGATTTGCGATCAGCTGGTTGATCGTCGGCATCTTCGCCTTCACCCTTAGCTTCGCGCGAAACCTCGCGGGTTTCGCAAATTCGTTCGGGGCACCCGCCCCAGCGGCCGCCTCACCTGACCGGACACGTCCGACCACGCAAAGCGAAATTGCGCCAGCCACTCATCGCTGAGCGGAAAGCGCTTCCATGCAACAGAGGACCGCAGCAAAAACCGGACAGCAATTGCTGGCCGGCTAGTACCGAGGTCATGCTTCCAAAACTGTCCTCAGGAGCAAACGACTCGAGAGAACGCTGAACGTCCTGGCATTGCCTGGCTTATAGAGACAGCGTTTGAGCGACTTGGGTCGAGGTTGGTGCCCGAAGCCCGCAAGGGACGTCCGGGTGATCCGTTCCGACGTTGGCGAAGCTCACCGCCTGTCTTGAAGTGGCCGGGTTTTATCGGTGCGACACTTGCAAGTCAAGGCAAAACGGTGTGCCGGATGACGATATCACGTCATCAGCTTGCCCTGCCCGATCGACAGGAAACGCCAGTGTCGCTGGGACTTCTGTCAGACCGCCCGGTGTCCGGAAGAAGCGTCGACGATCGTCCTTGCGACCGTCCGGCGGGCCGGTTCCGGGTGCCGCAGCATGCAATCAGGCAGAATCGCCCCCCTGCCGACTCGGTCGGTCGATGCGTTAAGCCGAGTCGTCGCATGAGATGGTGAACGATTCGTGACGATGGCGCCGGCGGACGCGAGCAGCTCGCGACTGAAAACAATCGTTGATTGCGTTGAAGCGAAGTATCGCGTCGGTCGCTCAATTGCGCCGCGCTTGCCCAGCGTGCTTACCTGATGCCCGCCGGCAGCACGCCCGGCGCTGGGGTCAGCCGATGCTGCAGAGCCTGAGGAGGACGTCGCGCCGGCGTCCCGCGCGAGCTGGCTGCCTCGCGGTTGCGATGTTGACGGCTGTTCCTGGCGGCGCCCTGGCGGCGGATGACGACGAGGACGAGGACACCAAGGCGTCGCGGCCGCAGGTCTATCTCGACTTCCGCAGCACCTATTCACGCGTGCCCGCGGGAGTGCTGTCGATCGGCTTCAGCCCGACCAGCGTGCTGTCGCAATTGGCATCACTGGCCGCCCTGCCCGCACCGTCGCTGCCGGCAAGTCAGGGCGTCGGCTTCGACGTTCCGCTGACGGTCGACGTCAATGATCGGGTCTCGCTGTATGGCGGCCTCAGCGCCACCGCCTCGAAGGCCGGCAATCTCGACTGGACCTCGGTTGCGATCACGAGCTGGAACGTCGGCATCCAGGCCGATATCCTTCAGCAGAACGGCGGCGCGATCCCGACGCTCACGCTGCAGACGACACTGACCCGCACGCTGCCGGCCGGGCCGCTCGCAACCATTTCGCTGAATACGATCCTGGAGGCGACCTACGCGCTCGACGCCGACGAAACCCGCGGGTTTCTCGCCG
The DNA here is from genome assembly GCF_022271405.1 of Rhodopseudomonas infernalis. Classification (GTDB taxonomy): domain Bacteria; phylum Pseudomonadota; class Alphaproteobacteria; order Rhizobiales; family Xanthobacteraceae; genus Rhodopseudomonas; species Rhodopseudomonas infernalis. The sequence goes on from NZ_JAJNAL010000031.1 coordinate 20,815, forward strand.
GGATGCAATCGACGCTGACCGCGATCGATGCGGACCGCGCCGAGATTCGGCCGAACTGGGTCGGCTGGTTCGGCGGGTTCTATCAGTGGGACAGCAAATGGAAGGCGACGGGCCGCGCCGGCATGCAGTCGTTCGGCGGCGCCCAATTGCTCAACCTGAAGCCGCTCGCGTCCTTCACCCAGCCGATTCTCCGCTTCGACCTCGACAAGATGGACGACGACGACAACCGCCTGTTCGGCCTCACCGCGCAGATCGCGTGGACGCCTAAGCCGGCCTATCAGCTCACGTTGCGCACGCCGCTGTATCTGACCAAGAAGTAAGCGCTAGCGCGCTCCCTGACGCGCCTGATGGTGCTTTTGATAAATCACAACCGTTATCCTCGAGGTGCGTGCTGTGCATCGCTGTGCGCTGCGCTGCGCGCCTTAGGATGACGATTCAACACCTGAGGTGGCGGCGTCGATTCCATCAATCGATGAAGTGACTTAGAATGAATACTCCACACCGCACGTCAGGCCCTGGAAGAGCGTGCTGGAGCGATGATTGACGCCCTGCGCGGCGCTGCCGGGGGTGGTTCAGGTCATTTGAATCTGGCCGGGGGCTAGGGCGACGCCGTTAAACCATAGCGCCTCGTAGCCGAGCTTCAGCGCGGCGACCTCGGTGAGGCGATACTTCGCCACCAGCCCGCCCTCGGCGACGAACGCCGCGGCGCTGGTGGCAGACTGCGCCGGAGCGACCGAGAAACAGCGCTTCGGCGGAGAGCGTCCAGCGCGGCGCGCTGATCGGCTGACGGGACAACACCGGACGCGCGGGGAGCGAGGCGTCGGCCTTTGCCGATGCCGCGGCCAGGGCGTTGAGGTCCTCGGCGGACGCCGCGGACGGGAGCAGCAGCACCGCCAGCAGAGCAGCAGCGGACCAACGGCGTCGTTTACGCGTCGATAACCGGACTGCAGGCTGCGATCGCGGCCCGGACGCCGGAGCGGGTCCGCAGACCGTCCCGCCCTGCTCGCTGTCAGTCCGATGCTTCGACATCGGCCGGATACTCTCGTCTCAGCCTGCATCGCACATCCTTGCATCGGCGAAGCCCGATTCGGACCCTCGTGCGTCTACCTACTTCGATCGAGCAGATCGAAACCCGGCCCGCGATGGCGCCGGATCAATCCTCATCGTCCTCGTCGTCGTCGTCGTCGTCATCATCATCGGCGGTGCGGCCGTGGTTGCTCTGGTCGTCCCAGAGCTTGCGATAGACGCCATTCTTGGCGAGCAGCTCCTTGTGCGAGCCGCGCTCGATGGCCTGACCGCCAGAGATGACGATGATCTCGTCCATCTCGACCACAGAGGTCAGCCGATGCGTCGAGAAGATCATGGTGCGACCACGAGCGAGCTTCAGCAGCGTCTTGTTGATCGCGGCTTCGGTGGTCTGATCGAGCGCCGAGGTCGCCTCGTCGAGCAGCAGCACCGAGGGATCGCGCACGATGGCGCGGGCGATCGCAAGGCGCTGGCGCTGGCCGCCGGACAGCGTATCGCCGCGCTCCCCGACCTGGGTGTCGTATTTGTCCGGCAGACTCATGATGTAGCGGTGGATCTCGGCCTTCTTGGCGGCCTCGACGACCTCCTGGTCCGTCGCCCCCTCCTTGCCGAGCCGGATGTTTTCGCGGATCGACATGTTGAACAGCATGTTCTCCTGGAACACGACGGCCATGCTCTGCCGCAGCGAATCCAGCGTCACCTTTCGGACGTCGACGCCGTCGATCGTGATCCGGCCTTCATCGGGCTGATACAGCCGCAGGATCATGTTGAGCAGCGTGCTTTTGCCCGAGCCGCTTGGGCCGACGATGGCGATCGTCTTGCCGGCCTTCAGCTTGAGGCTGAGATTGTCGATCACCGGCTGCTCGGCGCCTTCGTAAGCGAAGGTCACCCGCTCGAATGCGATGTTGTCGGTGATGCGCGGCAGCTCGGCGGCGCCCGTACGGTCGGCGATCGGTGTCGGCTCGTCGAGCAGCTCCTCCATGTGGCGCACGGCGGCGGCGGCCTGGATCGCCACCGGGATGAACTGCATCAGATGGGCGATGTTGTAGGACACCTCCCAGAACGCACTCTCGAAGGTGACGAAGGTACCGACCGTGATCTGGCCTTTGGTGGCCAGATAGGCGCCGATCGCCAGCACCACGATGTGCAGCAGCAGAACGGCGACCGTCACCGAGCGCTCGACCATCGAGCGCAGGAACACCGCCTCGGCGATCTTGTCGCGCGTCGCGTTGTTGCGCAGCGAGAAGAAGCCGAACATCTTGCGCTGCAGGCTGAACGCCTTGACCACCGCCTGGGCGCCGACATTCTCCTGCACCATGCCGAGCAGTCCGGCTTCCTGGACCTTCTGCTCGTAGTTGGCCTGCACCGCCTTCGGCGTCAGGATGCGCGGGCCGATCAACGTGATCGGGAAGATCAGCAGCGCCACCACGGCGAGCTGCCAGTTCAGGAACAGCATCAGAATGACGCCGGCGATCAGCTCGAGGAACGGCAGCATCGCCGTGTTGGCGAAGATCTCGACGACGTTCTCGAACGCAGCCATATCGATCGAAAACCGCGACAGCGTCTCGCCGCGCTTGGTGCGGGCGAAATAACCGGCCGGCAGTTTCTGGACATGGTCGAACAGGCGCGTGCGCACGTCGGTGATCACCGATGCGGCGAGCCGCGCGTCCCAGCGCTCGTACCACACCGCTACGATCGACGTGATGATGCCGGCGACGGCGAGGATCGACAGGATCTTGTAGAGTTCCTGGAAGTCCTCCTCGCCGAGCGCGTCGTCGATCAGGAACTTCAGGCTGAGCGGCATGATGACGTTGAACAGGGTTTCGACCAAAACGCCGAACACCACGATCGCCACCATCTTGCGATAGTTCGGCAGGATCGGCCTGACGTGCCGCGCGATCGTCGCCAACGCGCCGGCGGCCTCCCGCGCGGTGAAGACGACGAGTTCCTCGTCCTCATCGTCATCGTCGTCTTCGTCATCCTCGTCGTCGTCCGCGTCCTTGGCCTTGGCCTTCGGCGTCTTGTCCTGGACGAGTTGCTTTACCGCCGGCTTGGTGCTCGGCACCGGCGACGCGACGGCGCCGACCGGAATGGCGAACTTCTCGTCGAGCGGCGATGCGGGCGCACTGGCTGCGCCCGGCTCCGCCGGCGAAGCCGCGGCCTGACCGTCGCCGTCAGTGGGAGGATTGGCTGGTTGCTTGCGCGTCATGTAGCGGAACCGTGGATGGACCGGCTGGAGACGAAAGGCTGGAAGCGAAATGATCGACGCCGTGACTCGTTCGAGCCACGGCGTCGTAATCCTTATGCGATGTCAGCAGGTCCGGCCAAGCCGCTCGTTATCATTCTTCGTCGTCGACCTTGTCGAAGAACGAATAGCGCAGGCTGTCCGCGTCGCCGTACCACTGCCCGGGCCCCTTGCCGGCCTTCAGCGTGGCTTCCCAAAGCTGATCGCTGCAATCCTTGCGGTGCATCGACAGGTCGAAGCCGTTGTTGAAGAACAACTCCGACCACTCCCACCAAGTGCCGAGCTTCTTCACGGCGCGCAGCAGGTCGTAGCGGTCGACCACCTTGGGGTCCATGTCGCTGGTGACCGAGCCGAACACCAGGCCGATGCGGGAGACGCGATTCAGCTCGCGGATCGCCTTGACGACGCGGGCCTCCGGAACGTGGCACAGGCTGGTTTCGAACACGAAGTCGAATGAATTGTCCTCGAACGGCAGTTCGGCGATCGATCCGAACTGGTTGTAGGGCTTCAGCGCCTCGGGCGTCTTGGCGAGGATACCGCGGTTGTTGTCGACGCCGAAGGCGTCGATGCCGCGCTCGCGCAGTGCTCCGACGAGCTGACCGCTGGCCGAGCCGGCGACCAGCAGCTTGGCACCCTGCGGCATGTCCCAGACCGTGCGGATCATCTCGAGCAGATAATCGGGATCGGTGAAGCGGTCCCAGACCTCGCTGTAAGGTCCCTGGTTGCGATAGTTCTCGAAATAGGAGGCGTCGATCTTGTCCGAGACCGCCTTTTCGGCCAGCGCGCGGGCGCGGCGCAGCTTCATCGTTTCGGTGACGATGATGTCGGTCGCCGCATCCGAGGAGTCGAGCAGACCGTTCAGCGTCGAGTCGAACAGATAATCGCCGACCACGACGAAGCCCGGATGGTTCTTCGGTTCCGGCCGGTGGTTGGTCATCACATCGCGGACCGGCAGGCCGCCGGGGATGCAATTGACGGACGACAGCCAGCGATGGGTCTTGCCCTCCATGAAGTGGTCACGGGCATCGCCGATCGCCGCCGGCAGCGACTTCAGCGCCAGATCGATCAGTTCCTTGTCGGTCAGGTTCGAGAACGCTAGCGCGTCCGAGCCGGCGACCAGGAAGTTCAGCACGCCGTATTTGCCGACGTCGTGGCGAGCGCCCTCGTTGTAGACGCAGCAGCCACCGAAAGCCTCCGACATGAACCAGGCGCCGGGGATCTTGTCGCCCCAGAACGGCGAGTCGAACAGCAGCGAGATCCGCAGATAATGCGCCGGGCGGTCGAAGTAAGCGACGTGCTTGACCATCGCCTTGCGCAGCTGCTCGTCGCCCCAGGCCAGCGTCGCCAGCCAATTGTGCGGCAGGCACATCAGCACGAGATCGAAGTCGCGCGTCTCCGGCCCCTTGCCGTTCATCATATTGAGCTCGTAACGCCCGGTCTCGGTCTTGCCGACCTTGAGGACGCGGTGGTTGAGCTGGATCTCGGCGTCGACCTCGGAGCGCAGCCCCTCGATCAGTTGCTCGTTGCCGTTCTGGATCGAATACAGGCCGATATAGCCGTCGATATCCATCACGAAGTTCTTCAGCGCGTTGAGGCCGTTGGTGTTGTGGCTCTCGGTCGCGATGTCGGACCGCGCCATCACCTTGAAGAACTTCTTGGCGACAGGATCCTCGATTTCCTTGTCGAGCAGTTGCTCGCAATTCATCCAGGCCCAGGGGTGCTCGTTGTCGTGCGCGCCGACGCCTTCGTAGTACTGGACCGGCGACATCTGCTCGGTGAGCGTCTTGCGGAAGGAGAGGATCGCGTCGGCGGTCTTGTCGCCGTACTTGCTGCGCATGCCGGGCACGTCGTTGAGCAGCTCGCCATCGAGCTGCACCTGCTCGGCGTCCATCGGGATGGTCTGCAGGCCGAAATGCTGGACCAGCTCGCGTAGCGGGTCCGGCCCCGTCATCGAGTAATCGTACAGCTCGGCGACGCCGGCTTCGTACAGCGCCGGCGCGGTGTCGAAGGTGCGCGAGACGATCTTGCCGCCAAGGCGGTCGGACGCTTCGAAAATGGTGATCCGGCACAACGGGCCGAGTTTCTTCTTCAGGTACCAGGCGCTCATCAGGCCGCCCGGGCCGCCACCAACGATTGCAAGGTCAAACATCTGGTTCTTTCAACGCCTGGCGCAGCCGGTCGCCGCGCCGCCTAACCCGATCCGTTCCGCCGGCGCTCGGGTGACTTCGATTCTCTGCGAAAATCAGCTTCTGATCAACGGTTTAAGACTGATTTTGACGTCGAACCGGCGCCCCTGCCGAAGGATCGCGTCGATCAAGACCAGCAAGGCGCTTTTCACCTGAAGGAAAGATGAACGGAGCCCGGACGGGGCTCAAAAAGCCCGCTTTGACGCAGAAAAGGCCGGCTTTCGCCGGCCTTTTCAAGAGTGGATCGCAGCGCCTGCTTATTCCGCCGGCGGCAGCGCCAGGGGCTCGGCTTCCGGCGCAGCCGGCGGCACGACGGCCGCCTGCTTCTCGCGTTCGTCGAGGATCAGGCGATCCCGCTTCAGCGCGACTTCGCGGATCTTGGCCATCGAGGCACCGGTACCGGCCGGGATCAGACGGCCGACGATGACGTTTTCCTTGAGGCCTTCCAGCGGGTCCACCTTGCCGTTGACGGCGGCTTCGGTGAGCACGCGGGTCGTCTCCTGGAACGACGCCGCCGAGAAGAACGAGCGGGTCTGAAGGCTCGCCTTGGTGATGCCGAGCAGAACCGGCGTCCCCGTTGCGATCTTCTTGCCCTCTTCCTTCGCCTTGGCGTTGATCGCGTCGAACTCGATCTTGTCGATCTGTTCGCCCGAGATCATGTCGGTCTCGCCCTGGTCGGTGATCTCGACCTTCTGCAGCATCTGGCGAACGATCACCTCGATGTGCTTGTCGTTGATCAACACGCCCTGCAGTCGGTAGACCTCCTGGATTTCGTTGACCAGGTAGGCAGCGAGTTCCTCGATGCCCTTGATCGCCAGGATGTCGTGCGGCGCCGGATTGCCTTCGACTATGAAGTCGCCCTTTTCGACGATGTCGCCGTCCTGAAGGTGGATGTGCTTGCCCTTCGGGATCAGGTACTCGCGCGCCTCTTCTTCCTTATCCATCGGTTCGATCGAGATCCGACGCTTGTTCTTGTAGTCGCGGCCGAACCGGATGGTGCCGGCGATTTCCGCGATGATGGCAGCGTCCTTCGGCTTGCGGGCCTCGAACAGTTCCGCCACCCGCGGCAGACCGCCGGTGATGTCGCGGGTCTTCGCGCTTTCGGTCGAGATACGCGCGAGGATGTCGCCCGGCTTCACCTGGGCGCCGATATCGACCGACAGAATGGCGTCGACCGACAGCATGTACCGGGCGTCGCCGCCGCGGGCCAGCTTCAGCACCTTGCCGTCCTTGCCCTTCACCACGATCGCCGGACGCAGGTCCGCGCCGCCGCGGGTCGAGCGCCAGTCGATGACGATACGCTTGGCGATGCCTGTCGACTCGTCGAGCGTTTCCGAGATCGACTGATCTTCGATCAGATCCTCGAAATCGATCGTCCCCTCGACCTCGGTCAGGATCGGCCGGGTGTACGGATCCCACTCGGCAATGCGCTGGCCGCGCTTGACCGTGTCGCCCTCGTCGACGTGCATACGCGCGCCGTACTGAATACGGTGCGTCGCACGCTCGGTACCGTCCGGATCGACGATCGCAACCACCATGTTGCGAACCATCGCGACATTGTGGTTCTCGCCGTTCCGCGCGATCGCCTTGTTCTTGATGACGACCTTACCCTCGAAGTTCGACTCGATCACCGACTGCTCGTTGATCTGCGCCGCACCGCCGATGTGGAAGGTACGCATCGTCAGCTGCGTGCCCGGTTCGCCGATCGACTGCGCGGCGATGACACCGACCGCCTCGCCGTGGTTGACCGGCGTACCGCGGGCGAGATCGCGCCCGTAGCAGCTGCCGCAGATGCCGTTGATCAGCTCGCAGGTCAGCGCCGAGCGGATCTTCACTTCCTGCACGCCTGCCAGCTGGATCTTCTCGACGTCACGCTCTTCCATCAGCGTGCCGCGCTTGACGATCACCTCGTTGCTGTTCGGATCGCGCACGTCCTCGCCCGCGGTGCGGCCGAGAATACGCGAGCCGAGCGAAGCCACCACGGTGCCGGCGTCGATGATCGCGCGCATCCGGATGCCGAGCGAGGTGCCGCAATCATCCTGCGTGATGATGCAGTCCTGCGCCACGTCGACCAGACGGCGGGTCAGGTAACCGGAGTTCGCGGTCTTCAGCGCGGTGTCCGCGAGGCCCTTACGGGCACCGTGGGTCGAGTTGAAGTACTCGAGAACCGAGAGGCCTTCCTTGAAGTTCGAGATGATCGGCGTCTCGATGATCTCACCCGACGGCTTGGCCATCAGGCCGCGCATACCGGCGAGCTGACGCATCTGCGCCGGCGAACCACGCGCACCGGAGTGGGCCATCATGTAGATCGAGTTGACCTGGCTTTCCGCGCCGTCGGCATTCTTCCGGACCGCGGAAATCTCCTTCATCATCTCCTTGGCGATTTCCTCGGTGGCCTTCGACCAGGCGTCGACCACCTTGTTGTACTTCTCGCCATGCGTGATGAGACCGTCGTTGTACTGCTGCTCGAAGTCCTTCGCCAGCGTACGGGTCGTATCGACGATCTTCCACTTCGAGGCCGGCACGACCATGTCGTCCTTGCCGAACGAAATGCCCGCCTTGAAGGCGTTGAAGAAGCCCAGCGCCATGATGCGGTCGCAGAAGATCACCGTCTCCTTCTGACCGCAGTGGCGATAGACCTGATCGATCACGCTGGAGATCTCGCGCTTGGTCATCAGCTTGTTGATGACCTCGAACGGCAGCTTCACCGACTTCGGCAGCACCTGACCGAGCAGGATGCGGCCCGCGGTGGTCTCGATCAGCCGCTGGTAAGGCTTGCCCTCGTCGTCGAGCGAGTCCCAGCGATACTTGATCTTGGTGTGCAGGTGGATGACCTTGGAGAACAGTGCGTGTTCCAGCTCCGCGAGGTCGCCGAACACCTTGCCCTCGCCCGGCAGCCCTTCCCGCAAGATCGACAGGTAGTACAGACCAAGCACGATGTCCTGCGACGGCACGATGATCGGCTGGCCGTTCGCCGGATGCAGAATGTTGTTGGTCGACATCATCAGCACGCGCGCTTCCAGCTGCGCTTCGAGCGACAGCGGGACGTGCACGGCCATCTGGTCGCCGTCGAAGTCGGCGTTGAACGCGGCGCAGACCAGCGGGTGGAGCTGGATCGCCTTGCCCTCGATCAGCACCGGCTCGAACGCCTGAATGCCGAGACGATGCAGCGTCGGCGCGCGGTTCAGCAGCACCGGATGTTCGCGGATCACCTCGTCGAGGATGTCCCAAACCTCCGGCCGCTCCTTCTCGACCAGCTTCTTGGCCTGCTTGACGGTGGTCGACAGACCCTTGGCGTCGAGCCGTGAGTAGATGAACGGCTTGAACAGCTCGAGCGCCATCTTCTTCGGCAGGCCGCACTGGTGCAGCTTGAGCTCGGGACCCACCACGATCACCGAACGACCCGAATAGTCGACGCGCTTGCCGAGCAGGTTCTGACGGAACCGGCCCTGCTTGCCCTTCAGCATGTCGGCGAGCGACTTCAGCGGGCGCTTGTTGGCGCCGGTGATGACGCGGCCGCGGCGGCCGTTGTCGAACAGCGCGTCCACAGCTTCCTGCAGCATGCGCTTTTCGTTGCGGATGATGATGTCCGGCGCACGCAGCTCCATCAGGCGCTTCAACCGGTTGTTACGGTTGATGACGCGGCGATAGAGATCGTTGAGGTCGGAGGTCGCGAACCGGCCGCCGTCAAGCGGCACCAGCGGCCGCAGGTCCGGCGGGATCACCGGCACCACGGTCAGGATCATCCACTCCGGCTTGTTGCCCGAGTAGCGGAACGCTTCGACGATCTTCAGACGCTTGGCGAGCTTCTTGTGCTTGATGTCCGAGTCGGTCTCGGCCATCTCGACGCGCAGCTGAGCATCGATCTTCTCGAGATCGAGACCCTTCAGGAGTTCGCGGATCGCCTCGGCGCCGATCATGGCGGTGAAGCTGTCCTGGCCGTACTCGTCCTGGGCGCGGAGGTACTCTTCCTCCGACAGCAGCTGACGCTCCTTGAGCGCGGTCAGACCCGGCTCGAGCACCACGTAGTATTCGAAGTACAGAATCCGCTCGAGGTCCTTCAGCGTCATGTCGAGCAGCTGCCCGATCCGCGACGGCAAGGACTTCAGGAACCAGATGTGAGCGACCGGCGCGGCCAGCTCGATGTGGCCCATGCGCTCGCGACGGACGCGGGAGAGCGTCACTTCGACCGAGCACTTCTCGCAGATGATGCCCTTGTACTTCATCCGCTTGTACTTGCCGCACAAGCACTCGTAGTCCTTGATCGGCCCGAAGATGCGGGCGCAGAACAGGCCGTCGCGCTCGGGCTTGAAGGTGCGGTAGTTGATGGTTTCCGGCTTCTTGATCTCGCCGTAGGACCACGACAGAATCTTCTCCGGCGACGCGATCGAGATCCGGATCTGGTCGAAGACCTGAGCCGGCGTCGTCGGATTGAACAGATTCATAATTTCTTGGTTCATCGTCTTCTCCTTCGGAGAAAGCGAATTGCGAGTGGCGAGTAGCGAATGGTTCGCTCATCTCACCGTCCTCGCACACCCGCCTCTATTCTATTCGCCACTCGCTATTCGCCACTCGCGGGCGCGGCCGAGGCCGCGCCGCCCCGTATCATTCGGCGGCTTCGGCCGGGGGCGGAACGCCCAGCTTGGAGTTGTGCAGGTCGACGTTGAGGCCGAGCGAGCGCATTTCCTTGACGAGCACGTTGAACGATTCCGGGATACCGGCCTCGAACGTGTCGTCGCCGCGCACGATCGCCTCGTACACCTTGGTGCGGCCGGCGACGTCGTCCGACTTCACCGTCAGCATCTCCTGCAGCGTGTAGGCCGCGCCGTAGGCTTCGAGCGCCCACACCTCCATTTCGCCGAATCGCTGGCCGCCGAACTGCGCCTTGCCACCCAGCGGCTGCTGAGTGACGAGCGAGTAAGGGCCGATCGACCGGGCGTGGATCTTGTCGTCCACGAGGTGATGCAGCTTCAGCATGTAGATGTAGCCGACGGTGACGCGACGATCGAACTGATCGCCGGTACGGCCGTCGTATACGGTCGACTGACCGGAGGCGTCGAAGCCCGCGAGCTTCAGCATCTCCTCGATGTCGGCTTCCTTGGCGCCGTCGAACACCGGCGTCGCGATCGGCACGCCGTGGCTCAGGTTGCGGCCAAGCTCGAGCAGCTCCTTCTCGTCCAGCGACTTGATGGTCTCGTCGTCGCCGTAGATCTTGCGGAGCGTCTCGCGCAGCGGCTTGAGGTCCTCGCGCTGATAGTACGAGTCGATCGCCTCGCCGATGCGCTTGCCGAGACCGGCGCACGCCCAGCCGAGATGCGTCTCGAGGATCTGACCGACGTTCATGCGGCTCGGCACGCCGAGCGGATTCAGCACGATGTCGGCGTGAGTGCCGTCCTCCAGGAACGGCATGTCCTCGATCGGCACGATCTTCGACACCACGCCCTTGTTGCCGTGGCGGCCGGCCATCTTGTCGCCCGGCTGGATCTTGCGCTTCACCGCGACGAAGACCTTGACCATCTTCATCACGCCGGGCGGAAGTTCGTCGCCGCGCTGCAGCTTCTCGACCTTGTCGAGGAAGCGCTGCTCGAGGCCCTTCTTCGATTCGTCGTACTGCTTCCGCATGGCCTCGATCTCGGCCATCAGCTTGTCGTTCGGGGCGGCGAACAGCCACCACTGCGACTTCGGATACTCTTCGAGCACCGCGCGGGTGATCTTGGTATCCTTCTTGAAGCCCTTCGGACCGGCCACGGCCTGGCGGCCGTCGAGCAGGTCGGCGAGACGGCCGTAAACGTTACGGTCGAGAATCGCCTGCTCGTCGTCGCGGTCCTTGGCGAGGCGTTCGATCTCTTCCCGCTCGATCGCCAGCGCACGCTCGTCCTTGTCGACGCCGTGCCGGTTGAACACGCGGACTTCGACGATCGTGCCCTGCACGCCCGGCGGCACCCGCAGCGAGGTGTCGCGAACGTCCGATGCCTTTTCGCCGAAGATGGCGCGCAGAAGCTTTTCTTCCGGCGTCATCGGGCTTTCGCCCTTCGGGGTGATCTTGCCGACCAGGATGTCGCCGGCGCGGACTTCGGCGCCGATGTAGACGATGCCGGCTTCGTCGAGGTTCTTCAGCGCTTCTTCCGACACGTTCGGAATGTCGCGGGTGATTTCCTCGGGGCCCAGCTTGGTGTCGCGGGCCATCACTTCGAATTCCTCGATGTGGATCGAGGTGAAGACGTCTTCCTTCACGATCCGCTCGGAGAGCAGGATCGAGTCTTCGAAGTTGTAGCCGTTCCACGGCATGAACGCGACGAGCACATTGCGGCCGAGCGCGAGCTCACCGAGGTCGGTCGACGGACCGTCCGCGATGATGTCGCCCTTGGCGACCTTGTCGCCCACCTTCACCAGCGGGCGCTGGTTGATGCAGGTCGATTGGTTCGAGCGCTGGTACTTCATCAGCCGATAGATATCGACGCCCGACTTGGTCGGATCGAGATCTTCCGTGGCGCGGATGACGATACGGGTAGCGTCGATCTGGTCGATCACGCCGGTGCGGCGTGCGGCGATCGCAGCGCCCGAGTCACGGGCGACCACGCCTTCCATGCCGGTACCGACGAACGGTGCTTCGGCGCGAACCAGCGGCACCGCCTGGCGCTGCATGTTCGAGCCCATCAGCGCGCGGTTGGCGTCGTCGTTCTCGAGGAACGGGATCAGCGCCGCGGCCACCGAAACGAGCTGCTTCGGCGAGACGTCCATGTAGTCGACCTGGTCGGCCGGGATCAGCACGACGTCACGCGTGCCGCCTGCGCGGCAGACGATCAGGTCGTCGGTGAAGCGGCCCTTGGCGTCGAGCGAGATGTTGGCCTGAGCGACCGCGTAGCGGCCCTCTTCCATCGCCGACAGGTAGACCACCTCGTCGGTGACGAGGCCATCCTTGACCTTGCGGTAGGGAGTCTCGACGAAGCCATATTTGTTGACGCGCGCGAAGGTCGCGAGCGAGTTGATCAGACCGATGTTCGGACCTTCAGGCGTCTCGATCGGGCAGATACGACCGTAGTGGGTCGGATGCACGTCGCGGACTTCGAAGCCGGCGCGCTCGCGGGTCAGACCGCCCGGGCCGAGCGCCGACAGGCGGCGCTTGTGGGTGATCTCCGACAGCGGGTTGGTCTGGTCCATGAACTGCGACAGCTGCGAGCTACCGAAGAACTCGCGCACCGCGGCAGCCGCCGGCTTGGCGTTGATCAGGTCCTGCGGCATCACCGTGTCGATATCGACCGAGGACATCCGCTCCTTGATCGCACGCTCCATGCGCAGCAGGCCGATGCGATACTGATTCTCCATCAGCTCGCCGACCGAACGCACACGGCGGTTGCCGAGATGGTCGATGTCGTCGATCTCGCCCTTGCCGTCGCGCAGACCGACCAGGGTCTGGATCACCGCCAGGATGTCTTCCTTGCGCAGCGTGCGATGGGTGTCGGGCGCATCGAGGTCGAGGCGCATGTTCATCTTGACGCGGCCGACCGCGGACAGGTCGTAGCGCTCACTGTCGAAGAACAGCGACTGGAACATGTTCTGCGCGGAGTCCAGCGTCGGCGGCTCGCCCGGGCGCATCACCCGGTAGATGTCGAACAGCGCGTCCTCGCGGGTCATGTTCTTGTCGGCGGACAGCGTGTTACGGATGTACGGGCCGACATTGACGTGGTCGATGTCGAGCAGCGGCAGTTCCTTGTAGCCCTGCTCCATGATCGCCTTCATCGGCGTGGTGCCGACGAACAGCTCGATTTCGTTGTCATCGCCCTTGATCGGCTTGCCGGTCAGCTCGTCACCGGCTTCGGCGAAGATTTCGCCGGTCTTGGGGTTGACGAGATCCTCGGCCAGGTAATTGCCGACCAATTCGGCGTCAGACAGACGCAGCGCCTTGAGGCCCTTCTCCTGCAGCTGGCGGGCGGCACGGACGGTCAGCTTCTTGCCGGCCTCGAGCACGACCTTGCCGGTGTCGGCATCGATCAGGTCGTTGACGGTCGAATAGCCGCGGAAGCGCGAGGCGTCGAACGGAACACGCCAGCCTTCCTTGGTGCGCTTGTAGAGGATCTTCTTGTAGAACGTGCTGAGGATCTCTTCGCCGTCGAGGCCGAGGGCGAACATCAGCGACGTCACCGGAATCTTGCGGCGACGGTCGATACGCGCGAACACGATGTCCTTGGCGTCGAACTCGATGTCGAGCCAGGATCCGCGATACGGGATGACGCGAGCGGCGAACAGCAGCTTGCCCGACGAATGGGTCTTGCCCTTGTCGTGATCGAAGAACACGCCCGGCGAACGATGCATCTGCGAGACGATCACGCGCTCGGTGCCGTTGACCACGAAGGTGCCGTTCATCGTCATGAGCGGGATATCGCCCATGTAGACGTCCTGCTCCTTGATGTCCTTGACCGAACGGGCGCCGGTTTCCTCGTCGATATCGAACACGATGAGGCGCAGCGTCACCTTGAGCGGCGCCGCATAGGTCATGCCGCGCTGGCGGCACTCGTCGACGTCATACTTCGGCGGCTCGAATTCGTAGCGAACGAATTCCAGCATCGAGGCGTTAGAGAAGTCCGAAATCGGAAACACCGACCGGAAGACCGCTTGCAGGCCCTCATCTTCACGTCCGCCCGGAGGCTCCGCGACCATCAGGAATTGGTCGTAGGATGCCTTTTGAACCTCGATGAGGTTCGGCATCTCGGCGACTTCCCGAATGTGACCGAAGAACTTGCGAACGCGTTTGCGACCGGTGAACGTCTGCTGCGCCATCGTGGCCTCTCATGTCGTCGCCCGGTGGGGCGAACCTTCCGAGGCGCGATCCGCACCGCCCCCGGGTTGAATTACCGCACATCCGAAATTCAGAAACAGGATGTCAGGAAGTAAATCCTAAATCCACGCAACACGAATTCCGAACGCAAAACGACGTGCGGGGCGCCAGCGCACCCGCCCGTCCAAACCATCTCGTCACAGACCGAAAAAGCCCGAAATTGCCGATTCTCCTAGAGGCTGCGCGGAATGTTACCATATCCATCGCGCCTGCGCTTTCGTGCTGCCGGACCAATATGGGACGGCAATATGGAGATTTGAGGGGCGATCCCCACTCTTCCCCACACATTCCTGTGACGGCCCGTTGGGAACAGCGAATCTTCCGCCCCCACCGCCGCGACAGGGGCCGGCGAACCGGCCCCAACCGCTTTTGGCGTCAACGACCAGACTGACCCAGTCGTCAATGCCTTTGTTCGTCTCGAGCCTGCCGCCCTCTCGCCGTCTCGGCGGGGCTCGCCCCGGCCATCCACGTCGTGCTGGCGGCAGATCCCGGGCTTCGCTGACGCTCGCCCGGGATCAAACCCAAATAACCTGCGGTTACTTGAGTTCGACCTTGGCGCCAGCCTTCTCGAGCTGGGCCTTGATCTTCTCGGCTTCGTCCTTGCCAACGCCTTCCTTGACCGGCTTCGGCGCGCCTTCGACGAGGTCCTTGGCTTCCTTGAGGCCGAGACCGGTGATCGCACGGACTTCCTTGATCACTTCGATCTTCTTGTCGCCGGCCGAAGCGAGCACGACCGAGAACTCGGTCTTCTCTTCGGCAGCGGCGGCACCGGCACCAGCGCCCGGCGCAGCGGCAACCGCCACGGCAGCGGCGGCCGAGACGCCCCACTTCTCTTCGAGAAGCTTCGCGAGTTCGGCGGCTTCGAGCACGGTGAGGCTCGACAGGTCGTCGACGATTTTCTGCAGATCAGCCATTGAATCAGTTCCTTACGGGTATCAGTTCGAACCAGGGTTGAATGAGATGGAAGCGTCAGGCCGCTTCGCTTTTGGAGGCATAGGCCTGAACCACCCGCGCGACCTTGGCCGCGGGAGCAGTCGAGAGCTGCGCGATCTTGGTGGCCGGCGCGACCAGAAGGCCGACCAGCTTGCCACGCAGTTCGTCGAGCGACGGCAGCGAGGCCAGAGCCTTCACACCGTCGACGTTCAGGACAGTCTTGCCCATCGAACCGCCGAGGATGACAAACTTCTCGTTCGTCTTGGCGAATTCGACGGCAATCTTCGGCGCCGCCACCGGATCGTCGGAAGTCGCGATCACGGTCGGCCCCTTCAGCAGGGAGCCGATGGCAACGACGTCGGTGCCTTCAAGAGCAATTTTGGCGAGACGGTTCTTCGAGACCTTCACCGACGCGCCCGCCTGCTTCATCTGCGAACGCAGCTTCTGCATCTGGGCCACGGTGAGGCCGGAATAATGAGCGACGACCGCAACGCTGGTGGCCTGGAACAGACCGTTCAGCGAATCGACCGCCTCTTTCTTTGCCGCTCTATCCACAGCAAGCTCTTTCCGGTTGGCGGTCTCTGCGAGCAGGACCGCCGGGTTGCACCCTTCGCCCTGCCCCAAACCATCTCAAGACGCACGGCCTTCAGACACCACGGGGCAAAACGAATCTTACAGCCTGCCCTCCCGCCTGGACGTCGGCCGAAGCCAATGCCCGTGCGGGGTGTCGAGGTTCGAACCCACTCCGCGCCCCACCAAACGGCAGAGCACAAAATTCGGTTTTCACCCGTCTATGCAGGTCATTCGATTAAGCGTCGGACGAAAACGAAGTTTTCGACGTCGGCACCTGCAGTCTTGGACAGGACCAGGATCGTTCGGAGCCGCGCCGGCAAACCGGCAAAGCCCTTGCAATCCCTGCCCGCACTCCCCGAAACGATAGAGGTTCGGCCCTTCGAGCAATCCAAACGAGGACAACTTGAAGGACTCATCTCCTATCGACACCGGTGATCGGAATGCGCGCACGAGCGCGCCAGCCACGGCCAGCACGCCCGGAAGGAACTCTTTAACGAGTCTTTCTCCCCTTGCCAAGGCCGATTTGGGGAAAACGGCACCTTTTATGCAGGGGCCAGGTTCGGCCCGGGCAACGGCCCCTGAAATTCGCCGCCACTTCCGTGAAGCGAAGCATCGCTGCTGCCACTGGTATTACTACCTACACAAAGTTGCGTCACTTGCTACGCACAACCATTCATGGCCATCCTGGGGCACAGCTTCAACCGGCTGATTCGCGCCCGATTCCGGGCCGCGGGTCTCCCGACGAGGCTGCCGATCTCGATTTCGGGTCAGTTCCTGAACTTCGGCACGCCTGTTTTCACGCGCCGCACGACAACTCCGGGGACACCTTCATGAATCGCTTGATGGTCGCTTTGACACTCGTTGCGCCGACAATCGCCGTACTGCCCGCCCGCGCCGCCGATCTGCCGGCGTTGAAGGTGGTCGCCCCGCTGTACATGCCGGCCTCGCTGGTGCCTCGCACCGCGTGGTTCGCCGGCATCGGCGGCAGCGTCGCGTCGCAGAGCTATGAAAGCCAGAACATCTACGCCCAGGGCGTCTCCAACATCTACCTGGGCGGCACCCAGGTCGCATTCGGATCGGCAGGCGGCCCGACCACACCATCGCTCGACCCCCGCACCAGCTTCGCTCCCACTGCCCAGGTCGGCTTCTTCCAGCATGTCGGCGGCACCGACTGGCTGTTAGGCGGCAAGGTCACTTACAGCTATGTGAATGCGCACTCGACCGACAGCCGCGTGCGCGACCCGCAGGTCGGCTCGTTCACCAGCGCCAATTCCGACAGTTTCACCGGCAATGTGGTGATCGGCTCGTATCAGAGCGGCATCAGCCAGCAGATCAACTTCATTCCGTTCCTCGGCCACTCGTTCGAGCGCAGCATGGTCTATGCCGGCGTCGGCCCCTCGCTGTCGCAGGTCAAATCCAGCCTGAACAAAGTCATCGGCTTTGCTGCGATCAACGGCCAGCACGTCAACATCACCGGCCAGCTGAGCAACTTCTCCAGCACCCAATGGGTGCTGGGCGGCGCCGCGACCGTCGGCGGCACCTACTTCATCGACCGCGGCTGGTTCATCGACGTGAACTACACCTTCGGCATCACCAAGAACCAGACCACCAATTTCGCCGCGCCGTTCGCCAGCGCGACCGACGGCTACACCGACACCGGCATCCTCAGCGGCAACTGGTCCGGCCACATCATCACCCAGGCGGTGGCGGTGTCGATCAACAAGGCGTTCTGAGTTCGGCCGGCCAACGCGCCAGCTCCGGACACTGGGCGGCGTGCGGTGCGGCGCCCTCAATTATGAACGGCGAGAGCTTGCCGATTTTGGCTGCAGCAGACTCAAGCCCCGGACGCTACCCCACGGCGTACGGCAACTGGCGCCCTGCGAAGAAGGCGGTCAGATTGTCGATCACGCAATCCTGCATCGCCACATGGGCGTCGAGCGTATGGCCGCCGATATGCGGCGTCAGCACCACGTTCGGCAGTTCGCTCAACGCATCCGGCGCATAGGGCTCCTGCTCGAACACGTCGAGGCCGGCGCCGGCGATGGTGCCGTCGGCGAGCGCCGCGATCAGCGCCGGCTGGTCGATAACAGAGCCGCGCGAGATGTTGATCAGCACGCC
Organism: Rhodopseudomonas infernalis; assembly: GCF_022271405.1. GTDB lineage: Bacteria > Pseudomonadota > Alphaproteobacteria > Rhizobiales > Xanthobacteraceae > Rhodopseudomonas > Rhodopseudomonas infernalis. The sequence continues at coordinate 38,732 of NZ_JAJNAL010000031.1, forward strand.
GTCCTTGCCGAGCCGCTTCAGCATCGACGCGTCGATGATGCGCTGGGTGTCCGGGCCGGCGCGGACCGCGATCAGCAGCACGTCGCACCAGTCGATCAGTTCGCCGAGGTCGCCGATATAGCGATACGGCACGTCATGGCGGCTGCGGCTGTGATACGCCACTTCCGTCTCGAACGCCGCGACCCGCGCGGCGATTTTCTTGCCGATCTCGCCGATGCCGTAGACGCCGACCTTGGCGCCGGTCAGGCCACGCGGCGGTTTCAGCAAAGGCGATGGCTTGGCGCCGGCCCAGCCGCCGGCGCGCAGATAGGCGTCGGCCGGAATCACCCGGCGCATCAGCGCCAGTAGCAGCGTCATCGCGAGATCGGCCACCGCGGAGGCATTCGCGGCCGGGCTGTTGCCGATGACGAGGTTGCGCTCGGAGGCGGCTTTCAGATCGACCCCATCGTAGCCGGTGCCGTAGCAGACGACCGCGCCGAGCGAGGGCAACAGGTCGAAGGTCTCACGGCCGAGCGGCTGGGCGCCCATGGTCAGCAGCGCGCGAACGTCCTTCAACTGATCGGAGCTGAATACGTCGCCGGCCGGCTTGCCGCCGGTCTCCAGCAGTTCGAACTGCTCCCCGAACCGCGCCAACATCGACTTCGCGAACCGCGAAAACACCAGAACCTTGTCGGCCAACTCGCTCTCCCCGTTTCTTGTTGTTCGTCACGCAAAGCAAAGGGCGGACCGGTTTCCCGATCCGCCCTTGTTATTCAATGATCACCGAGCCGCAAGCAGCTTAGGCGATCGTGCCGGGCTCGACCTTGACGCCCGGGCCCATCGACGACGACACCGCGACGCGCTGGATGTAGGTGCCCTTCGCGCCGGTCGGCTTGGCCTTGGTCACCGCATCCGCGAGCGCCTTGATGTTCTCGACCAGCTTGTCCTCGCCGAACGAGGCCTTGCCGACGCCGGCCTGAATGATGCCGGCCTTCTCGACGCGGAACTCGACCGAACCGCCCTTGGCACCCTTGACGGCGCCAGCGACGTCCATGGTCACGGTGCCGATCTTCGGGTTCGGCATCATACCGCGCGGGCCGAGCACCTTACCGAGACGGCCGACCAGCGGCATCATGTCGGGGGTCGCGATGCAGCGGTCGAAATTGATGTTGCCGGCCTGCACCTGCTCCACCAGATCCTCCGCGCCGACCACGTCGGCGCCCGCAGCCTTGGCCTCGTCCGCCTTGGCGCCGCGTGCGAACACACCGACACGCACGGTGCGGCCGGTGCCGTTCGGCAGCATCACCACGCCACGGACCATCTGGTCGGCATGACGCGGATCGACGCCGAGGTTGAGGGCGACTTCGATGGTCTCGTCGAACTTCGAGGTCGCGCGCTCCTTCACCAACTTCACCGCTTCTTCCAGCGGATACAGCTTGGTGCGGTCGATGCCCTCGCGGGCCTTCTTCAAACGCTTACCGATTGCCATGATGCGTTACCCCTCGACCCGCAGGCCCATCGAACGGGCGGAGCCCTCGACCATGCGCATGGCCGACTCGATGGTGTCGCAATTGAGATCCTTCAACTTCTTCTCGGCGATCTCGCGCACCTGGGCGGAGGTCACCGAGCCGGCGACGTCACGGCCCGGCAGCTTGGAGCCGGACTGGATCTTCGCCGCCTGCTTGAGGAAGAACGACATCGGAGGGGTCTTCATCTCGAAGGTGAACGAACGATCCGCGTAGATCGTGATCACCACCGGAATCGGCGTATTCTTCTCTTCCTTCTGGGTCTGCGCGTTGAACGCCTTGCAGAACTCCATGATGTTGAGGCCGCGCTGACCAAGCGCGGGACCGATCGGAGGCGACGGATTGGCCGCTCCGGCCGGCACCTGCAACTTCAGGTATCCGGTCACTTTCTTTGCCATTTAACTCTCCTGTTGCCGGCGAACCGGCGGTTTCAGGTTTCGTGGTGGGGCTCGCGCGGACGACTGGCGATCGTCCGAAGCCTCCCACGTCGCTTGTGAGCAGAGCTGTCGCCCCGCCCTCTTCCGTCATGCCCAGACTTGATCCGGGCATCCATCCCTCTTCATCGGAAGAGTCCCTCTTCATCGGAAGAGGATGGATTGCCGGGTCAAGCCCGGCAATGACGGCCGTTGCCAAGGCAAGCCCCGGCAATGACAGTCCCCGATCAGACCTTCTCGACCTGACCGAATTCCAGTTCGACCGGCGTCGCGCGGCCGAAGATCGACACCGCGACCTTGACGCGCGAGCGGGCCTCGTCGATTTCCTCGACCACGCCGGAGAACGACGCGAACGGGCCATCGGCGACCCGGACGTTTTCGCCGATCTCGAACGACACCGACGCCTTCGGGCGCTCCACGCCTTCCTGCACCTGGTGCAGAATGCGCATCGCCTCGGACTCCGAAATCGGCATCGGCTTGTTTTCGGCGCCGAGGAAGCCGGTGACCTTCGGGGTGTTCTTGATCAGGTGGAAGGCTTCGTCGGTGAGGTTCATCTTCACCAGCACGTAGCCCGGGAAGAACTTCCGCTCGGCGTCGACCTTGCGGCCGCGACGCACCTCGGTGACCTTCTCGGTCGGCACCAGCACCTGCTCGAACAGGTCCTCGACGCCGCGCTGCTTGGCCTGCTCACGGATCGACTCCGCGACCTTCTTCTCGAAGTTCGAATAGGCGTGGACGATGTACCAGCGCATGCTCATGGTCGAAGGCCTAACGTTAGACGCCGAGGATGAAGCTGATCAGGACCCTGATCAGCTGGTCGGCGAAAAAGAAGAAGATCGACGCGAGCGCCACCATGACGAACACCATGATGGTGGTGATGGTGACTTCGCGGCGCGACGGCCAGGTCACCTTGGCGGTTTCGCTCCGCACTTCCTGCAGGAATTTGAACGGGCTGAAAGCCATCGTGTGATCCAGATCGTCAGTCGAATGTCGGGGTTTGCGAAAATCAGACAGCCCTGTTGCGCCCAACCCTTGCCAAGGAACCCCTTGCCGCAGGATGAGCCGCCAACCGGGCTCTGTTTTCGGGAAATCAAGCCGCGCCGGAAATCCGCAAAACGGGCCGGCAGCGAGTGAGGCCTTTTATGGCGACTCCACGCAAAGGTCAAGCTGAGGGCGACACCAACCGCCTCTTGAGGTACTTCATCCGGATTGTTGCCCGACAGAATTCTCTCAAGCGAAGCAAAGGCTTGCGTTTGGACGTTCACGCCTGGTCGGATCTAGGTCAAGTGCCGCGTTAAAGTGTATGCGCCTCCCCATCGTCATGGCCGGGCTTGTCCCGGCCATCCACGCCTTTCCGGCATCTGCGTCAGCAAGGCGTGGATGCCCGGCACAAGGCCGGGCATGACGCGCGGAGAGGAAGTGCGATCGATCTCGCGCTCGAACGACCTATCCGATCCCGACCCCGAGCAGCGAGTCCACCAGTTCGCGGTCGCCGCGCAACTGGGCGCCCTGCCCCTGCCAGACGATGCGACCGCGCTCGATCACCATGACGTCGTCGGCGAAGTCGAGGGCGCGTTCGATCTGCTGTTCGACCAGCACCACCGTCATCTCGCCGGATTGGGCGAGCTTGACGATCGTCTCCATCAGCTGATCGCAGATCACCGGCGCGAGGCCTTCGAGCGGCTCGTCGAGCAGCAGCACCTGCGGCTTGCCAAGCAGCGTCCGCGCCAGCGACAGCATCTGCTGCTCGCCGCCGGACAGCTGCATGCCGCCATGGTTGCGCCGTTCCGCGAGCCGCGGAAACATCGCGTAGACGGAGTCGAGCTCGGTCCGCGGCCGGCCCTTGAGACCGGTGAACAGATTTTCCTCGACCGTCAGCGACCGGAACACGTCGCGGGTCTGCGGCACATAGCCGAGCCCGGCGGCGGCGCGGGCGAAGGTCTTGAGCCCGGTGACGTCGCGCTCGCCGACGCGGACCGATCCGCCTTTGTGGGTCGTCAGGCCCATCAGCGTCGCCAGCAGCGTGGTCTTGCCGACGCCGTTGCGGCCGAGCACCGTCAGCCGGCCGCCGGCCGGCACGACAAAGCCGATGTCGCTGAGAATGCTCACCGAGCCATAGCCGGCGGCAAGACGCTCGACTTCAAGACGCGCGGCGGGCATCGGCATAGCTTCCCAGATAGGCCGTACGGACGGCGTCGTTTTCCTTCACCTCGGCGGGCGTGCCTTCGAAGATCAGCGCGCCGTTCGCCAGCACCAGCACGCGCTTGGCGAATTTGAACACCAGATCCATGTCGTGCTCGATCATCAGGATCGCGATCTCCGGCGACATCCGCCCGATCGCCTCGAGGATGCGCGGCGACTCGTCGTGCGGCACGCCGGCCGCCGGCTCATCGAGCACCAGCACCCGCGGCTTCATGGCGAGACCGATCGCAAGATCGAGTAGCCGCTGCTGGCCGTAAGCCAGCTTGGTCACCGGCATCGACGCCAGATGGCCGATGCCGAGCAGGCTGAGCACGCTCTGCCACTCGTCGCGGACATCGGGCTTGTTGATGACGGACGAAAACATCCGCCTGGTCAGGCCGCGGCGCTGCATCACCGCGAGCGCAACGTTCTCGGCCACGGTGAGGCTGGTAAACAGCCGCGTCACCTGGAAGGTGCGGACCAGGCCGCGCTCGACCCGGTGCGCAATCGAGGCGGTGGTGATGTCCTCGCCCGCAAGAACGATGCGGCCGTCGGACGGCGACAGGTCGCCGGAGAGCTGATTGACCAGCGTGGTCTTGCCGGCGCCGTTCGGCCCGATCAGCGCGACGCGGTCGCCGCTCGACAGCGTGAACGAGATATCGTCGGTGACGCGCAGGCCGCCGAACGATTTCGACAGGCGCTGGACTTCGAGCAAGGTGGTCATGGGGCCGCCCTCGCCTGCCTGAAGTCACCGATCCGCCGCGTCACTTCGTTGACCAGTCCCTTGGGGAAGAACAGCACCACCACGATCAGCAGCACGCCGATCAGGATCATCCAGTGGAACGGGCTCGCCGCCGAGACGTAGTGGTGGAACAGCTCGAACAGGATCGCGCCGATCAGCGCCCCCCACAGATTGCCGGCGCCGCCGAGGATCAGCATGATCAGCGCTTCGGCCGAGCGTTCGAAGCTGACGCCGTCGAGGCCGACCACGCCGGTGTTGATCGCCGCCAGGCCGCCGCCGAGCCCGGCGACCGCGCCGGCGACGCAGTACATCACCACCAGCCGCGGATAGACCGACACGCCGATCATGCGCGTGCGCAGCGTATCGTCCTTGATGGCGCGGCACATCAGCGCAAACGGCGAGCGCGCGAACCGCAGCAGCACCACCATGGTGATCAGCAGCACGGCCACCGAGAAGACGTAGCCGGTGCGGCCGAACATATCGAAATTGAACACGCCGAACACCGGCCCCGGCGAGATGCCGGCTAGGCCGTCGCTGCCGCCGGTGATCGACGACAGCTTGTTGGCGAGCGCGGCCACGAGCTGGCCGAACGCAATCGACAGCACCAACTGCGGCAGGCCGCGAAAGCGCGTCACCAGCAGGCCGGACATCAGCCCGGTCGCGCTGCCGGCGAGCGCACCGACCAGCAGCATCAGGATCGGATCGGTGATGCCGGCCAGACAGGCATTTCCGGCCGCGTAGGCCGCAACGCCGAACAGCGCCGCGTGGCCGAGCGTGGCGACGCCGCAGAAGCCGGTGACGAGATCGAGCGAGATCACCAGGAAGGCGAGACCGATCACCCGGATCAGGAAGGCGAGATCGTCCGGATAGACGAAATAGCCGATCGCGCCGAGCACGGCGATCACCGCCGCGGCGATCAGATCATTGCGCAGACCGGCCCAGGCGGGCGGAGCAGCCGTCACGGACAAGGTCGCCATCTCAATGCGCCTTTCCGAACAGGCCGTGAGGGAACACGTAAACGATCACGATCACCGCGACATAGAAGAAGAATTCGCCGAACTCCGGCGCCAGATATTTGCCGGTGGTGTCGGCGAGGCCGAGCAGCAGCGAGGCCGCCATCGCGCCGGTGACCGAGCCGGCGCCGCCGACCGAGACCACGACCAGGAACGTCACCATGTAGCGCAGCGCGTAGAACGGCTCGACCGGCAGCAGCTCGGCGCCGACCACGCCGCCGAACGCAGCCAGCCCGACCGCGAGTGCGAAGGTTACCGAATAGACGACCTGGGTGCGAATGCCGAGCGCCTCGGCCATGTCGCCATTGTCGACCGCCGCGCGCAGCCGAACGCCGAACTCGGTCTTCTCGATCAGCAGCCACAGCGCGACCGCCGTGACCACGCCGCAACCGATCACGAACAGCCGATGCGTCGGGATCATGCGGAAGCCGAGATCGAACGGCCCGCGCAACACCTCCGGCAGCGGGATCGGTTTGGAGGTCGGGCCGAAAATGTAGTTGGCGATGCCGACGATGAAGAAGGTGATGCCGATCGTCAGCAGGATCTGCGTCAGTTCGTCGGAGCGGCGATAGATCCGCCGATACAGCAGGAATTCGAACGGCACCGAGATGATCACGGCACCGATGACTGCGATCAGGATCGCGACCGGATAGGAGACGCCGAGCGACACCAGCGCGAACGACGCGAGATAGCCGCCGATCATCGCGAAGGCGCCGTGGGCGAGGTTCACCACCCGCATCAGCCCCATCATGATCGACAGGCCGATCGAGATCGTGAACAGCACCATGCCGTAGGCCAGTGCGTCCGGCAGGATTCCGAGAATCGTCCGCATCAGGCTTGTGTCCTTGCGGACGCTACTGATCTCGTTCGATTCAACCCAGCCTTCACAACCCGTCTCCTTCGACTCTGCTTGGCGCGGCTATCCCTAGTCGACAAGAGCCCTCCGCGCCAAGCCACAAAGGATGGCGCGAAGGGCTCAAAGTTTCGGCTTACTGCTTAACAAGACCCCAGTCGGGCTGGGCCTTGAAGGTCTCGATCTCCTTGTTGATCAACTTACCGTCGGCCTTCACGACTTCGCGCAGATAGACGTTCTGCGTGATGTGGCGGGTCTCCGGATCAATCGACACCGGACCGCGCGGGCTGGTCCACTGCATGCCCTTCACCGCGGCGATCGCCTTCTCGGGATCCTGCTTGCCGCCGGTCGCCTCGATCATCTTGTAGATCAGGCGCGCGCCGTCATAGGCCGCCACCGACGTCATGGTGACTTCGTCCAGCTTGCCGCCGTCCTTCTGCAGCTGCGCCAGGAACGCCTTGTTCTCGGGCGAGTCGTGCGACACGGCGTAGTGATAGGTCGACAGGATGCCGAGGCCGGACTCGCCGATATTCGGCAGGTCGGGCTCGGTGACGACGTCGCCGGTCGACATCAGCTTGACGCCTCCCGCCTTCAGGCCGTTGTCGATATAGGCCTTGACGAAGCCGAGCGTCGGCGGGCCGGCCGGCAGGAAGGTGAAGATCATGTCGGCGCCGGAATCCTTGATGCGCTGCATGATCGGCCCGAAATCGGTGGTCGACAGCGGCATCCGGATCGCCTCGACGACCTTGCCGCCCTCGGCTTCGAAGGTCTTCTTGAACGCGGTTTCGGCGTCGATGCCCGGACCGTAATCGCTGACCGCGATGGCGACCTTGGTGGCGCCCTTCTGCTTGGCGACCTTGGCGGCCGGCACCGTGTTCTGGAACATCGTGAACGAGGTGCGGACGATGTAGGGGCTCTTCTCGGTGATCGACGAAGTGGCCGCGTTCAGCACCACCATCGGCACCTTGGCTTCCTGCAGCAGCGGCGCCACCGCCATCGCGTTCGGCGTGAAGTACAGGCCGGCGAGGTACTGCACCTTCTCCTTGACGATCAGCTCCTGCGCCAGCGCCTTGGACTGCGCCGGGTTCGGCGAGACTTCGTCACGATAGACGAACTCGATGGTGTGGCCGCCGACCTTGTTGCCGTTCTCGGCGACCCAGGCGTCGATGCCCATCTTGTAGTTCTTGCCGAACAGCGCGTACGGCCCCGACATCGTGCCGATCACGCCGACCTTGATGGTGTCGGCCTGCGCGGCGCCGACACTGAACGAAATCGCCGCGGCTGCGCACAGCCATCCAACTGCTTTCACCATACGTCTCCCTCTTCTCTGCCTGATTCAGTTATTTGCGTTTGGTCGATGCTCAGAACATTTCGAAATATTCACGCTGTTCCCATTCCGTGACTTCGGCCTGGAAACGCTCGATCTCGGCGTTCTTGATGAAGGTGTAGTAGTCGACGAACTCGCCGCCCAGCGCGGTGCGGAAGAACGGATCGTCGCGCAGTGCGAAGATCGCCTCGCGCAGCGATTTCGGCAGCAGGTCCGCCTTGGTCTCGTAAGGCGTATCGGCCGACGGGCCGGGATCGAGCGCGCGGTCGACGCCGTCGAGACCGGACAGGATCTGCGACGCCATGTAGAGATACGGGTTGGCGGCGGGTTCGCCGACGCGATTCTCGATCCGCGTCGCCTTGTCGCCGGCCCCGCCGAGCACGCGCAGCATCACGCCGCGGTTGTCGCGGCCCCAGATCGCGCGATCCGGCGCCAGCGAATAGGAGCGATAGCGCTTGTAGCCGTTGATGGTCGGGGTGGTGAACACCGTAGCGGCGCGCGCATGCGTCATCAGGCCGGCGAGATAGTGCCGGCCGAAATCCGACAGCACATCGGTGTCCGACATGAACGCGTTGCGGCCGCCATCGCGCGCAACCACGGACTGATGCAGATGCCAGCCCGACGACACCACGTTGGGAATCCGCGGCCGGCACATGAAGGTCGCGTGATAACCGTGGCGCTGGCAGATCTGTTTCACGGCGGCGCGGAACAGCACCATCAGGTCGGCCGGCAGCAGGCCGACCGTCGGCTGGAAGGTGAATTCACACTGGCTCGGGCCGAACTCGACCTCGATCGAGCGCAGCGGCAGGCCGAGCGCCATAACGTCGCGGCGGATCAGTTCGAGCACCGGCTCCATCTGATCGTAGCGCTGCTCGGTGAGATACTGATAGCCGTGCGACAGCAGGCTGACCTCCGGCGGCTCACCGGGCTGGCCGGCATGCTCCGGCCGCATCTTCCTGTCCTCGACCTTGAAGACGTGAAACTCGACTTCGAGTCCCGCCTTGTAGTCGTAGCCGCGGTCGGCGAGCTTCTTCAACGCCGAACGATAGATGTTGCGGGTCGCGAACTGCACCGGACGGCCGTCGGCGAAATACAGGTCGCACAAAACCCAGCCGGTCGTCGGCGCCCAAGGCAGTACGCGGAACGTGGTCGGGTCCGGCAGCATGACGACGTCGGCGCCGCCCTGCATCTCCGACATGCCGAAGCCGCCGCCGGCCTGAAACACCGGAAACACCGTCTTGTGCGAGGTGTCCTTGGCCAGCATCGTGGTGGTGATAGTGGCGCCGCTGTCGAGGCAGTTCAGCGCCTCGGACGCGACCAGCGTCTTGCCGCGCAGGATGCCGTGCTGATCGGGAAACGAGAACCGGATGGTCTCGAGCCCCTGCTCCTCGGCGATGCGGCGGACGCGCGCCGCCGCATCGATCTGTTCTTCGGACCACAGTCCGTGCTTGGCTGCGAGGCTGTCGCCCATGGTGGTGCGCTGATGCACGTTCATTCTGCGGCCGTCAGATGCGGGACCTTGGCGGCGATCTCAGCCGGCACCGGCGCGGCCCACGGGGCACCGCGGCGACGCTTGACGTCGACCTCCATCCAATAGGTCTCCCAGCCGCGGCTCGGGCCGATGCCGTCCATCGTCGCCGGGCCCTGGATGCCACGCGCGGCAGCCGCGTCGAGCGCCAGCAGCGGCCGCTGGCCGGCTTCGGCCTTGGCGATCTCCTGCCGCAGCAGCCGGCGATACTGGATGATCGCCTTGTCGCTCTGGCCGAGATGCTCGCGGGTACGATCCTGGATCTTCCCCATCGACTCCACCGCCCACTGGTCGTGGACGTTGATGTCGGCGCCCATGCCGGTGTAGGTCGAGGTCGCCTGCTCGTGCGGATCGAAGCCGTAGTCGTTGCGCTTGTTCTTGCGGGACGTGTAGTCCGGCAGCTCATAGAGTTCGAGGCGCTGCTCGCGCATCTTCACCTTGTCGACCGGCTGCGTGTAGCTGGTGAAGATCGCGTACCAGTAGCAATTTTCGTCATCGACCGGGACGTGCCACTGCGTGATCGTCATCTCGGTGCTCATCGGAATGACGAAGCCGTGCGGGAACAACTGATTGGTGACGCGCACATGGGTGCGTTCGTCGTCGATCTGGCGCAGTGCGATCAGCCGCAGGCCGTATTCGGTGTGCTCGACATTGATGATCGGGCGATCGTACTCGCGCAACACCTTGGTCATCGGCATTTCGCTGCCGGCGGACACGCCGCGGAACTGCTTGCCGTAGGCGTGCGAAGTGTCCTCGTCCTCGAAGAAGCGATGCAGGAACGATGCGTGCGCCGGGTCAATGCCGACTTCCAGCGCCTGCAGCCAGTTGCACTCGAACAGACCCTTGAACGCGAACACGTGCGTATCCGGCGCGGTGAAGCAGTCGATCTCCGGAAACGCCGGCGGCTCACCGGCGCCGAGATAGGCCCACAGGATGCCGCCCTTGGCGACCACCGGGAAGGCGCGCTGCTTAATGTTGGCGCACAGCGGCGAGCCGGCCGGCTCGGCGGGAGTCTCGAGGCACTTGCCCTCGACGTCGAACAGCCAGCCATGGAAGGCGCAGCGCAGGCCGCCGCCTTCGAGCCGGCCGAACGCCAGATCGGCGCCGCGATGCGGGCAGTCGCGATCGATCAGGCCGTAACGGCCCTGCTCGTCTTTGAACAGCACGAAGTCCTCGCCGAGCAGACGCACCGGCCGGATCGGCCGATCACCTTCCAGCTCGTCGACGAGCGCCGCCGGCTGCCAATAGGCGCGCATCAGTTTGCCGCAAGGCGCGGCGGGTCCGACCCGGGTGATCAGATCGTTCTGTTCCTGGCTCATCATGGCGTTGGCCTCCTACGAGCAGCTCGCGACACGCTGCCCTGTGTTTGAAGGCGACAGAGCTGGGGAGGTGCCGCAAAGGCTTTGCAAAAGCCAGCGCACCCTTGTCGCATCGTTAAGATCCGCACCCTGCCGCAATGTTCGATAGACGAACATTCGTTCGTTTAGAATAAGATTGCCTCTGATGTGCAAAAGAGCAAGCGCAAATTCGATGCTGCAGATGCACAAGCTGTTTGCATTGCAGCGGCACTCCCTCACCCGCGGCGAATCGCACTTACCGAACTTGTGTTCGGCACACGAACACCGGTAAATTGGATCTGCCGCAACAGCGAAGCGGTACCCACGCCTACCCGGATCCGCGTACCGCATGCCCAAACTGAAACGTCCCGCCGACGAAGCCGAGGTCGGCGAGGACAGCGCCGAATTCATCGAAAGCCTGTCCCGCGGGCTGCGGGTGATCGAAGCCTTCGGCGCCGAACGGCGGCCGATGACGCTCAGCGACATCGCCAAGGCCTGCGACCTGCCGCGCGCCACCGCACGCCGCGTGCTGCTGACGCTGCGCAAATCCGGCTACGTAACGAGCGACGAAAGGCTGTTCGCCCTCACCCCCCGCGTGCTCGGCCTCGCCTCGGCCTATCTGGCGTCCAACCAGATCAGCGCGGTGCTGCAGCCGCTGATGGACGAGGTCTCGGCGACCGCCAAGGAAGTCTGCTCGCTGGCGATTCTCGATGGCGACGACGCGGTGTTCGTGGCGCGCGCCAGCCCGGCGCGGGTATTTTCGGCGGGAATCGATCTCGGCTATCGGTTGCCGTTATTTTGCACCTCAGTCGGCCGGGTGCTGCTCGGCCGGCTCGACAACGACGAACTGACGGCGACGATCGAGGCGATGAATCTCGCTGCGCAGACGCCCGAAACCATCGTCGACAAGCCGACCGTGGTGGCGACCATCATCGCCGACCGGACCCGCGGCTATTCGCTGGTCGACCGCGAGGCCGAGCCCGGCTTCCGCTCGATCGCGGTGCCGATTCGCCGCTACGACGGCGCCATCGTGGCCGCCGCCAATATCGGCGCGCATGTCGACCGCATCACCACCGGCGAAATGATCGACCGCTTTCTGCCACCGCTGCAGCGGATGGCCAAGGAGGCTCAGCCGCTGATCGTGTAACGCGAACCTTCGGCCTCCGAACAGGCTTCAGTCCTCGGACGTGAATCCCACCGGCACAGTCAGCGTCCGGGCAGCGCCTGGTGGCGGCGAAGGAAGCGGCGAGGCCCGCTGTACCAGCGCAACGGCCTCGCGATCGACCTCGGCAACGCCCGACGATCGTAGCAACGCGGCCGACAGAACGTGACCGCTGCCGTCGATCGAAAACCGCACATAGGCGATGGCACGAGTCCCCGCGGTGGCCGACACGGCGCGCTTGCGGCGCTTGAGATGGGCCATCAGCAGCGACCGCCAATCGGCGGGCGATATCGACGAATCCCCCGAAGCCGTCTGCGCCGCAGCGATCCGCGTCGACCGTTTCGCCTGGATCTGCTCCTGCCGCATCGCGCGAGAAGCTGCGACCGCCTGTTGTCGGCGCTGCTGAGGTTTCTTCTCGGGTGTCCGGCTTTGCGTCGGCCTGGTTTCCGGCCTCGGTGGTCGGGGTGGAAGCGGCACCTCCGCCTTCTCGAGGATGGGCGTACTCTCGTCGATCTTCGGATCTTCGGTTGGCTCTGGCTTGTCCGGCTCCGACCGTTTCTCGACGGCCTGCTCCTGCGGCGTTTGCTGCTCCTGTTCCTGTTGGGGACGACTGTCGTCCGACGACGCCGCATCCGGCGTGATCTCGCTCTGCTCGGTCCGGATCGCTTCAGGCAGGGCCGCAAGGTCCACCATGATGGCGGCCGGCGAACTATCGGCCGCAACGACAGGATCGCTGCGCAGCAACCAGCCGATGGTCGCGGCATGAGCGCCGATCGTCACCAGCGCCGCGCCCGACCAGCCCAGCGCCTCGATCACTTTGGTCCGGCCGCGAACCGCGCCCTCGAAATCGGTCATGGCGCGGCGGCGGCCGGCCGGGCCTCGGGCAACGCGCCGGACGGTGAGATGGAGGATGCGGTTTCGAGACCGACCAGCGCGATCTTGAGATAGCCTGCGTCGCGTAGCAGATTCATCACTTCCATCAGGCTGCCGTAGTCGACGCTCTTGTCGGCGCGCACGAAGATCCGCGTCTGCTTGCCCTCATTGGCCGCATGGTAGATCACCTTCTCGAGATCCTCGCGCGAGACCGACATCTCACCGACGCTCAACATGCCGTCGCGCTTCAACGTGAGATAGAGCGGCTTGTCGGGACGCGGTATCGGCTGTGCCGTCGACGCAGGCAGGTCGACATCCACGTCGACAGTGGCCAGCGGCACCGCCACCATGAAGATCATGAGGAGAACCAGCATGACGTCGATGAAAGGCGTGACGTTGATGTCGTGATTGTCCTCGAGTTCATCTCCGATGCGTTCGCGAATACTCCCTGCCATGACGTCACTCCTACTCTGCAGCCAAAACCGAAGCCGGCGACTTGCGCTCTCCCGGCACTCTGCGGAAATCCAGGTCCAGCCCCACAAGTCGTTCGACGCCCGCTGATGCGTCGGCGAGAACCTGCCGATAGCCGGTGATCGCGCGCGCGAAGATGTTGTAGATGACGACGGCGGGGATGGCGGCGACGAGGCCGAAAGCGGTCGCTAGCAGAGCCTCCGCGATGCCGGGTGCAACGACAGCGAGATTGGTGGTCTGACTCTGCGAAATCCCGATGAAGGAGTTCATGATGCCCCATACCGTGCCGAACAGGCCGACGAACGGAGAGATCGCCGCCACCGTCGCGAGCAGTCCCGTGCCGCGTGTGAGCCGGCGCCCGGCCTGAGCTTCGATGCGGAGCAGACGGGACACGACGCGCTCTTTCAAACCGCCGTCGCCGGCGTAGTCCACCGCCGGCAGCGATCGACGCATTTCCTCGCCGGCGGACCGCACCATGAAGGCGGCCGGCCCGCCGCGGCTGCCCAGATGGTCTGCGGCAGCAGACAGGCTGTCTGCGGACGCGATGATCCTGAACGTCCGCCGCGCCCTCCCACGCGCGCAGGCGACCTCGACTGTCTTGGCGAGACAAACCGTCCAGGTGAGTACCGAAGCGAGCACCAGACCGATCATCACGGCCTTCACCACCCGATCCGCGGACATGAACATGCCCCAGACGGACAGGTCATGCGGCAGGTCGGACCTGCGATCCGGCCTCGCGGGCGCGGGTGAAGCAGCAGCCGGGCTCTCCGCCGACACGGCTTCTCCTGACGATGCCTGCGGGCTCGCCATCTCGCCATTCGGCGGGATGCCGTCCGGGGAAGCCGAGCGTTCGAGCGAGGTCGATGGCTGCTGCGCCAGTCCCTGCGACGGGCCAAGCACCAGCGCGCCGATCAGGAACGACATCACAAGCCTTGTCGTCGAAACTACAGCCCGCATTCGCGGCCTTCCTTTCAGTTTCCGGACCTCACGGTGTGCCGCCCGTCGCGAACGCCCTCGGCCCCGTCAGTCGCTGCGTCTTGCAGAATCGCTAGCCGTCGACCTCTTGAGCCGAGGCGGCAGCAGGCAGAGCGAGGAGCTCGCTCACCAGCGCCTGCACGCGCATGAACGCAGCACGGGCGCCGGCAATCGCCCCCTCCTCTTGCAGATGTGAGAGCGGGACGGCATCGAACGCCGCCACGAACCCCCTCCAGTGCAGCGCGCGTCCGTCGGGCGCCGCGGCCAGGTGCCGGGCGCCGAACGTCTCCGACAGACCGAGCTTGGCGGCCTGCTTGAGCAGAAACGATGCGCCGAGATTCGAACCTTCGGCGACGTAGAGCCAGCCGAGCGCGCTCGGAACGTCGATCTGATCATCCATCGTGGACGTCGGCGTCGCTCCCGATGGGTCCGTAGCTATCCCGAGGTCGCACAGGTCCTGCTCGACCAATCCGAGCCGACGGCGCTGCGCCAAGTCCGGCAACAACGCTCCAAGGGCGGCGCTGCGGTACAATGGATCGACGTCGCGATGGAAGCGATGCTGAACCTCGAGAAACAACGCGTAGCGCTCGCGGTTCGCAAACGGCCGGCGCGCCATGATCGCCGTGTCGAGCCGCTCGTGCGTCGCGTGCGTCGCCATCTTCAGCCTTCTGGCCCGGCTGGCCTCCGGGACCGAGCCATCACTCATCACAACCATCCAAGAAGCTCCAATCTGCAGAACGCCTATCCGCTCTTCGCCATCTCGTTCGCGGCCCACCTTCATCGGCAGCACCGTCTCGTTGTTGAACTCCCGTCAGCCTCGGCACAGCGTGAGCTGCGGTGGACGGGGCGGAAAGCTGTCGCCCCGATCTTGTCCGTCGCGCGCGGTCAGAACCTGTAGTTGACCCCGACCCGAACCATCGGGATGTCGACGCTGCTGGTGAGCCTGCGCCCGTTGCTGGTCGAATAGGTCGCCGGCGTCACGAAATTGCCCGGCAGCACGCCCGCCCTCGCGTCGGCGAAAGTGAAATCCTCACCGGAAAATCGAGCCAGCAGATACTCGGCTTTGATCGACCAAGCACCGCCCACCGCGAATTCGCCGCCGCCACCGATCACGTAGCCCACGCGCGTGCGGGAGCTATCTTCGGTGAAAGTCGCCACGGTCGTCGTCGGCCACGCGAAGTTTCCGGTGTTGACGGCTCGGTACTGAGTCCGGGACTCGTCCTGCTGCATGAAGGCGACGCCGCCGCTGGCATAGAGCATCAACCGGTCGTTGACGGCGTAGCCGAGCCGTCCGCGCACGGTGGACAGCCATTTGATCTCGCTCTGCTGCACCGCCTCGAACTGCCGCATCCTGGACAGATTGTTCGCACAGTTGCAGGCAACGCCTTCGGTGGCGAAGGTCACCTGGGACGCGCCGATCTCGCTCTTGGCGATGTCGGCCTCGATGCCGGCGACGATCCGGCTCGCGAACTGATAGTCGTAGCCGGCATGTAGGCCGAAGGAGAGCGCGCCGACCTGCTGATTGGGCGCTTCGTTCACCGCATGACTGTCCGGCGATCCGTCCAACGCGGTCGTGGTCCCGCTGAATTTCGCGGAGTTGTAAGCCGCGTTGACGCCGGCATGGAATCCGCTCCAGTTCGCAACCGTTGCGCTCGGAGCAAACAGCCGGCCCAGTGACACCGGCGATACGGTCTCGTTTCCTCCGAACTTTCCGGTCATCCCGAGGCGAACCGTGCGTCCGGGGCTCGGCTGTTGCACCAAGCTCAGCGGGTCGACGTAGTACTGATCCGTCAGATTCTCCACGGTGGCTCGCAAGCTGATGTCCTTGGTCAACCTGTATTCGGCGAACACATCGACCAGCCAATACGGCTGCCAGATGATCGGAGCGATGATGGCGGACGCACCATACTGCACCGCGCCGTATCCGATCGAGCGTGGCCCGATATAGCTCGCGCGACCGCCGACCGTCAGGTCATCGTCGAGCAGTTTCTGAGACAGCGTGATGTTCGCCGAATATTTCGGCGGCACCTGATTGGCCGAATAATCGCCCGACAGAGTCGAGTTGGCGCAGGTGCCCGCGGTCGGACAGTATTCAACGTTGAGATAGTAGTTTGCGGCGACCTCTGCGGTGAAGCCGCCGTTCTGATAGCGCCCCGACCACTCAATTCCTTCGAAACGCGCGCGATCGATGTTGACCACCTGAAGGGCAGTGTATGTGTAGCCGTAGGTCGGATCCACGAACGACTTGCTCATCCGGGCGACGTAATTCGACACATCCCAATTGAAATATCCGAACTTCATCATCGCCTTGTCGGCAGCCGCGAAAACCCCTTCTCTGAACAGATTCACGCCGGCTTCCCAATTGTTGGAGCGTTCGGGAAGCAGACCGGCATTCGGGACCAGGCTGTAGCCGGCGACCGATTCGAACAGCGTCGGCATGCGCAGGGCGCTGGAGTAATTAGTGTAGAACTGCACGTCCTTGATCGGCTCGACCACGATTCCGGCGGACGGACTGTATCCGCCATTCTCGCGCGACGGCTCCGAATTCACCTGGGTTGCGTTGGTGATCGTACTGCGATCCTGAGACCAGTAATGCGAGTATCGGAGACCACCGTTCAACGTCAGCCATTCGACCGGCTTGTAGGAGAGTTTCCCGAAACCGGCGACTTCCTGCCGTTCGCCGTCACGAGACGGGATGCCGGCGTTGAGCTGGTTCGTAAACGGCGTCGGCCTGGTCGCCTCCTGGAGGTAAGAAGCACCGTAATCCACGTCGAGCGATCCGAACCGATCCAGCTCGACGTGAGACTTGTTGCTGACGTCGCCCCCTGCCATCGTACTCTGATTGCCCGGAAGATAACCATACGGGAGACCGAAATCTTCAGGCTTGACGTTGGTCGCGAAGCTCGTCCGGGGCGGTGTCAGCAACGTCAGGCTCGTCATCCACATATTGGCTTTGAGGTCGACGAGACCGTTGTCTTCAGGTTTCCAGCGATAGCGCACGGTCCCGGTATCGACCTTGGTCACGTCCTCCTGGAGCTGCTGGGTGGCCTGGCTTTGAACGCTGGAAAACAGCGAGGCGATGACGTCCCCGGCCCTGCTGCGATAGCCGTTGTAGCCGATCTGCAGACTCTGGCCGTCATCGGATCGCACGGTCCCCTTGGCGAGATAGGATTCGGTCTCGAGCTGCGTGTTGAGAACCTGCTCGCCGGCGCGATAGCTGGTCAGACCGGTGTTTTGGTAGACATGCGCATAGGAGATCGGGCTCGGCGGATAGTAACAGAAGCCACTCGAATAGCAGAGCGGCTGCGGTCCGGTATCGAGCACGCCCGCGCCCGGCCCGTTCTTTCCGGCAAAATAGTTACCCTGCTTCCGATAAGCATAGCCCCACAGCAGATCGTAGTTCGCCTCCTTGATCGCCGCGACGGTGCTGAACGAACCGCTGGTCGGATTGAGCAATCCTGGGCGATCGAGGCCGGAAGCCTGCGCCGTCGGCACCGGATAGGGCTGAGGATCGCTGACATAGGGCCGCGGCCAGCTATAACCGCCGAGATCGCCCGGCCGCGGGTTGGCCGTATTGGTGCCGAACCCGCTTCTGACCAGCACGCCCCACTTCTCGCCGGCCTTGACGACGTCGTCGGCACCGAGCGTTCGCATCGCCACCGTGCCGGCGATGCCGCGGGACGAGGCGTCCGCACCCTTGGTGATATCGACACCCGCGAGAAGATCCGGATCGACATAGGTCCGGTTCGAGATGCCCTGATAGCCCTGATAAACTGTCAGCCCGTTCTCGGCGCCATCCACCGTCACGGCGACACGGCCCATGCCCTGCATGCCCCGGATGTTGACGTCGATCGAACCGCCGCCGTTCCTGGCTTCGCCCGACATCACGCCCGGCGTGCCGCGGAAGATGTCTGCGGGACTGCTGCCACGAAACCGCTCGATGCTCTCCTGCGAAATACGACTGACCGCCGCCGGCGTGCGATACGGCGCCTCGGTCGGATTTCCACGACCACCCGAGATGTCGATCGTATCCAGCAAGAGCGAGCCGTCGGTCGCCGGCATCTGGTTCATGCTCGCGCGTACCGGACCGACGATGGTGACTGTGTTGGCGCTCTTGAACCGATATGAGAGCCCGGATCCGGCCAGCAACCGGTCGAGTGCCGCAGATGGCGTCAAGGCGCCACTCACCGCCGGCGCGGACTTGCCCGCTACCAACGCCTGATCAATGAATATCTGAAGCCGCGCCTGGCGCGAGAAGGCAACCAGCGCACGCGCAAGCGGCTGGGCTGGGATGTCGAGCTCACGCGACTTGGCGTCGGCGCTGCCGGATTGTGGAGATTGCGCGCGCGCCAGTTCGACCGTCGCCGCGGTGGACAAAAACGTCGCCGCCATGACCAGAGCGACAAACCCAGCGTGCCTCGATGCGCATCTCGTATCGTCGTCCATTCCCCAACGCCCCTGTCTTCGAACGGTCGCTTGTTGCGACCTCTTGGTTTGAAGACGGTGGGACGAAGAAAAGCAGTTACTCGGATACCGAGTCTTTTAGCGATCGCTGGTTGGAATCATTAAAGTCAGCCAGCTCGTCGCCCGATAGATCCGCAACGACAGCGACTGGGCGATGATATCCAGCGCTGCGTCGGTATCATGCGTGTCGAATACGGCGGTGACGTGCCGCTGACCGAGCGCGCCTCCAAGTAGGAGGACCGAGCCGCGACGATAGCGGCCCAGTTCGGCGAGCACCTCACTCAGCGGAACGTCGCGGAAGACGAGCTGGTTCTGACGCCACGCCTGCACGGCGTCGAGATCGGCCTCGGTCACGGCGGAGAGGCCGCCTGCGCCGTAGCGCACCTCGTGACCTGCCGTGACCTCCACGGGCCGACCGGGCGGCGTGCCGACCTGAACCCTACTCTGGGCAACGGCCACCCTGACGTCGCCCGCGAACTTGACGTCGAACGCGGTGCCGAGGACCTTCACTTCTCCACGTCCAGCCGTGACGATGAAGGGCCGCGTCGAATCCTTCGCCACCGTGAAGAACGCCTCGCCCGTCAGCAGCTTGATCCGCCGTTCGGCCGGCTTGAACGACACGTCGAGTGCCGTCGCGGTCCCCAATTCGATCTGGGAGCCGTCTTCGAGCGTGATCGTCTTGCGCTCGCCGATGCTCGTCCGGTGGTCCGCGAACAGCCCGACCGGTATCATCTGCCAGCCGAGGCCGGCGACCACCAGCAGGACCACGGCGGCTGTCACGGCGCGCTTCAGCGTATGCCGGTGTCGCCGCCGCTGGCGCGGCCGGCCGACGACATCGAGCCCGCTCCACATCCGCTCGAGCGAATGCCATGACGCTTCGTGGGATGGATCGGACCGCAACCATGTGGCGAACGCGGCCCGATCCGCCTCCGTCGCCTCGTCGTCGCGCAGCAAGACGAACCATTGGATCGCCTGATCATCGACGGACGGTGGTGCGTCGATCCTGTCCATGAAGCCTCGAAGGATATGCAGTGGGCCGGGAGAACGGGGGAGCTGCCGCGCCCGGCCGGCTGGGAGGGTTTGTCTACAGGAAAGCTTCGGCCGCTTGAACCGCGCCTCGCCATCCGACGTGACGACGTGTCATCGATCCAGTTCGCCAGTGGCGTTCGGGTCCGAGAAGCTCGCCTTGAGGCTGAACATCGCCCTGACCATGTGGGCCATCACGGTGTTCTTGGAGATGCCCAGGCGGCCGGCGATCTCGGCATAGCTCATGCCTTCGAACTTGTGCAGGATCAGCACTTCGCGCGGCCGCGGCGGCAAGCCTGCGAGCGCGGCATGCAGCGCCTGGAATTCCTCCCGGGAGATCAGAACGGCGTCGGGCAACGGCGCCGGATCGGCCAGCGCCTCGTCCAGCTCGACGGCGTTGCCGAGGACGCTGCGCTGCTGCCGGCGGACATCGTCGATCGCCAGATTGCCTGTGGTGCGGAACAGATAGCTGCGAAGATCGCGAATCTCGTCGCGCGGTGTGCGCAGCAAGCGAAGGAAGGCCTCCTGCACGATGTCGGCGGCGGCGCTCGCCGAGACCCCGCGCGCCATCAGAAATCGCTTCAGGCGGCCGTGCTCGTCGGCATAGAGCGTCGCCAGATTATCGGTCAAATCACTCATGGAAGGCCACACCACAGCAGCGCTCGAAAGCCGCGGAACCTGCCGATTTCGACTACCAGTCTCCGGATTTTCTTTCAAATGCAATGATTTGGATTGGCTCTAGGGATGTCCGCAAGCTGCGCGGCATGCACTCGCCCCGGGGGCCATCTGCAAAGCCCGATGGACTTGGCCCATCGGAAACCGGGGGCAAGCCTACGCTGCCGGTGTCATCGCAGCAGGACCGGTGCCCTCAACCAGCAGAAGACTGGGCCGCAGCGAAACAGCGCTTTGGGCGAAGCGAGCCCGCAAATTGTCCCACTGACCTTAAGCCAGTGTCCCACCAGTTGAAATGACTGAATAATTTCTGTCGCTGGCAGGAGTGGCAGGGCTCGAACCTGCGACCCCCGGTTTTGGAGACCGGTGCTCTACCAATTGAGCTACACTCCTACGTCGACGTCGCCGCCGAACGGGGCGGTTGAAGCATAGGCAGGCCCCCGCTGGCAAGTGGGATGCGCGATTAGGCTTTGGTCTATTCGGCCGGTTCCACAGCTACGGTCGCTGGAGCCGGCTGGGACTTCCTGGTCGATCGGGGCGCCAGCGCACACTCCCGGTTCTCACCCGTCCCCGGCGCATTCTCGAACACGCAGCGGCTTGGCGGCGTGCCGCAGACCTTGTCCAGCTCTCGGAAGCCGACGCAGTGGCCGTCCGGGGCCCGATAGCCGGTGCCGCCCTTGCAGCCGCAGCCTTTGCACGGCGGCCGGTCCGCGCAGGCGGCGTGAGCCACGGCCGGCAGCGCCAAAACAAAAGCCGCGAGCACGATGAAGCGTGCTCGCGGCCCCGTCGACACTGACGCGTCCGACTCTTCGTTACTCGATGATCGCAGCGACGACGCCGGCGCCAACCGTGCGGCCACCTTCGCGGATGGCGAAGCGGAGCTTCTCTTCCATCGCGATCGGCACGATCAGGTGAACTTCCATGGCGATGTTGTCGCCTGGCATCACCATTTCGGTGCCTTCCGGCAGATGCACGACGCCGGTGACGTCGGTGGTGCGGAAGTAGAACTGAGGACGATAGTTGGTGAAGAACGGCGTGTGACGGCCACCCTCTTCCTTCGTCAGAATGTAGGCCTCGGCCTTGAACTTGGTGTGCGGCTTCACCGAACCCGGCTTGCACAGCACCTGGCCGCGCTCGACGTCTTCACGCTTGGTGCCGCGCAGCAGCGCGCCGATGTTGTCGCCCGCCTGGCCCTGATCGAGCAGCTTGCGGAACATTTCAACGCCGGTGCAGGTCGTCTTCTGCGTCGGGCGGATGCCGACGATTTCGATTTCCTCACCGACCTTGATGATGCCACGCTCGACGCGACCGGTCACCACGGTGCCGCGGCCCGAGATCGAGAACACGTCTTCGACCGGCATCAGGAACGGCTGGTCGATCGGACGCTCCGGCTGCGGGATGTAGGCGTCGACCGCCTTCATCAGCTCGAGGATCGCGTCGTGGCCGAGCTTCGGATCGGAGTTCTCCAGCGCGGCGAGCGCCGAGCCCTTGATGATCGGAATGTCATCGCCCGGGAAGTCGTACTTCGACAGAAGCTCGCGCACTTCCATCTCGACCAGCTCGAGCAGTTCCGGATCGTCGACCATGTCGCACTTGTTCAGGAACACCACCAGCGCCGGAACGCCGACCTGACGGGCCAGCAGGATGTGCTCGCGGGTCTGCGGCATCGGGCCGTCGGCAGCCGACACAACCAGG
>NZ_JAJNAL010000032.1 GCF_022271405.1 Rhodopseudomonas infernalis
TATGCCGCGCCACGCCCACCGTGCCGGCGATATCACGATAGCGGGTCGCGAATTCCATGCACGCGCCGGTGGCCTGCTGGCCGACGGTCGAGCGATACAGCTCCTGCCACGGCGTCTGGTGCTTCGGATAGGCGAAGCCGCCGGCCGCTTCGAGGTCGGCGCGGCGCTGCTTCAACTCCGTGTCCGAGATCAGAATGTCGGCGCTGCCTTTGTTGAGGTCGATGCGGACGCGGTCGCCGGTCTTGAGCAGCGCCAGCCCGCCATTGGCGGCGGCCTCCGGTGTCGCGTTGAGGATCGACGGCGAGCCCGAGGTGCCCGACTGGCGGCCATCGCCGATGCAGGGCAGCGAGTGGATGCCGCGTTTGATCAGCGCAGCCGGCGGCTGCATGTTCACCACCTCGGCGCCGCCCGGATAGCCGATCGGCCCGGTGCCGCGCACGAACAGGATGCAGTGCTCGTCGATGTTCAGGGTCGGATCGTCGATCCGGTGGTGATAATCCTCCGGCCCTTCGAACACGATGGCGCGCCCTTCGAAGGCGTCGAGATCGCCCGGCGTCGAGAGATAGCGCTCGCGAAATTCGAGGCTGATCACGCTGGTCTTCATGATGGCGGAGTCGAACAGGTTGCCGCGCAGCACCAGGAAGCCGGCGTCCTGCACCAGCGGCCCGTCATAGGTCTTGATCACGTCGCCATCCGGCTTGGGCGCGTCGCGGCAATTGTCGCCGATGCTGCGGCCGTTGACGGTGACTGCATCCTCGTGGATCTTGCCGTGCGTCATCAGTTCGCGCACCACCGTCGGTACGCCGCCGGCGCGGTGATACTCCTCGCCGAGATACATCCCCGCCGGCTGCAGATTGACCAGCAGCGGGATGGTGTGGCCGACGCTCTGCCAGTCGTCGATGCTGAGTTCGACGCCGACATGCCGGGCGAGGGCGTTGAGATGGATCGGCGCATTGGTCGAGCCGCCGATCGCCGAGTTCACGACGATGGCGTTCTCGAACGCCTGGCGGGTCAGGATGTCGGACGGCTTGAGATCCTCCCACACCATCTCGACCGCGCGCAGGCCCGTCTCGTAGGCGATCTGGCCGCGCTCGCGATACGGCGCCGGAATCGCGGCGCAGCCCGGCAGCGACATGCCGAGCGCCTCGGCCAGCGAGTTCATCGTCGAGGCGGTGCCCATGGTGTTGCAATGGCCGACCGAGGGTGCCGACGACGCCACGATCTCCATGAATTCCTCGTAGTCGATCTCGCCTGCGGCCATCCGCTCGCGCGATTTCCACACCACCGTGCCCGAGCCGGTGCGCTCGCCATTGTGCCAGCCGTTGAGCATCGGTCCGCCCGACAGCACGATCGCCGGAATGTTGACGGTGGCGGCCGCCATCAGGCAGGCCGGCGTGGTCTTGTCGCAGCCGGTGGTCAGCACCACGCCGTCGAGCGGGTAGCTGAACAGCACTTCGACGAGGCCGAGATAAGCGAGATTGCGATCGAGCGCCGCGGTCGGCCGCTTGCCGGTCTCCTGGATCGGATGCACCGGGAATTCCATCGCGATGCCGCCGGCGGCGCGGATGCCTTCGCGCACGCGCTGCGCCAGTTCCAGATGGTGACGATTGCAGGGCGACAGATCGTTACCGGTCTGCGCGATGCCGATGATCGGCTTGCCGGATTGCAGCTCGCGGCGGGTCAGCCCGTAGTTCAGATAGCGCTCGAGATAGAGCGCGGTCATCGCCGGATTCTGAGGGTCGTTGAACCATTCGCTGGAGCGGAGTTTGCGACGGGCGAGCCCGGATGTGGCCTTGTTCATTGTTTCTCCCGCACTGCACACGCCGTTGAGCAGGCGTCTTGAGCGTCCGTTAAGTCTAAGTCGTCGGCGGGGATGCATGGTGACATGTCGTTCGCAGCTACGCAATTGGCGGTGATGCTGAGAGCCCGAGGAAATTTCACGACGCGACAGATCGGGAAAGTTCTGCTATGAGTAGCACAAATAAGGATCGGGCCGGCGGCAACGACCGCACTATGGAGGCCGATCCCCGGGAGGTGCTGTATGGCGTCGGTGCAGATTCACGACGTACGGAAATCCTTTGGCGGCTTCGAAGTCCTGCACGGCGTGACGGTTCCGATCGAGGATGGCGCGTTCGTCGTGCTGGTCGGTCCATCTGGCTGTGGCAAGTCGACCTTGCTGCGGATGCTGGCGGGCCTGGAAAAAATCACCTCCGGAACGATTTCGATCGGCGACCGCGTCGTCAACGATGTGCAGCCGAAAGAGCGCGACATCGCCATGGTGTTCCAGAACTACGCGCTGTATCCGCACATGACGGTGGCCCAGAATATGGGCTTTTCGCTGAAGCTGCGCGGCGCCGACCAGAAGACCATCGACGACAAGGTAAATCGCGCGGCCGATATCCTTGATCTGTGCAAGCTGCTCGAGCGGTTTCCGCGCCAATTGTCCGGCGGCCAGCGCCAGCGCGTCGCGATGGGACGTGCGATCGTGCGCGATCCGCAGGTGTTTCTGTTCGACGAACCGTTGTCCAATCTCGACGCCAAGCTCCGTGTCGCGATGCGCACCGAGATCAAGGAGCTGCATCAGCGGCTGAAGACGACGACCGTCTACGTCACGCACGACCAGATCGAAGCCATGACAATGGCCGACAAGATCGTGGTGATGCAGGACGGCATTGTCGAGCAGATCGGCGCGCCGCTCGATCTATACGACAATCCCGCCAACAAGTTTGTCGCCGGATTTATCGGCTCGCCGGCGATGAATTTTCTCGACGGCACGCTCGAGGTCAATGGCGGGCAGCCGTGGGTCGAAACGGCGAACGGCGCGCGGCTGCCGATCGCCGTGGCGCCTGCGAACAGCAATGGTCGCCCGATCACTTACGGCATCCGCCCCGAGCATCTCGATTTCGCGGATAGCGGCATCGAGGCCGAGGTGGTGGTGGTCGAACCGACCGGCTCGGAGACGCAGATCGTTGCGCGCGTCGGCACGCAGGAACTGATCGCGGTGTTTCGCGAGCGCCACCAGGTGCAGCCCGGCGATACGATTCATCTGCAGCCGCGGCCGCAGGTCGCGCATCTGTTCGACAAGGAGACAGGCCAGCGGCTCTGATCCGCGCGACCCGTCGCGATACCGCACCGTTCAAGTGAGACGCACCAAGCAAGGGCAAGCAAGAGAGACCAAACAAGCACGACCCAATCAAAGCAAGACAGAGGGAGTTAACGAACGATGACTGATTTTGGATTCGATCGACGCTCGTTGCTGAAGGGGGGCGCGGCGCTGCTGGCCGCGGCGGCCACCATGTCCGCCGATCAATTGCTGGGTTATGCGAAGGCATGGGCGCAGGCCTCGCCGTGGAAGCCGGAGCCGGGCGCCAAGATCAATCTGTTGCGCTGGAAGCGCTTCGTCGAAGCCGAAGACGTCGCCTTCATGAAGATCGTCGACGCGTTCCAGAAGGCCAACAACGTCACCATCAACGTCTCGAACGAATCCTACGACGACATCCAGCCCAAAGCCTCGGTCGCTGCCAACACCGGGCAGGGGCTCGACATGGTGTGGGGGCTGTATTCGCTACCGTTCCTGTTTCCGAGCAAGTGCACCGACGTTACCGACGTCGCCGACTATCTGGCCAAGAAGAACGGCGGCTGGAGCGAGTCCGGCAAGGCCTACGGCATGCACAACGGCAAGTGGATCGGCATCCCGGTCGCGGCCACCGGCGGTCTCGTCAATTATCGCATCAGTGCGGCCGAGAAGGCGGGCCACAAGGAGTTTCCGAAGGATCTCGCCGGCTTCTCCGATCTGATCAAGGCGATGAACAAGAACGGCACGCCGGCCGGCATGGCGCTCGGTCACGCTTCGGGCGACGCCAATGGCTGGCTGCACTGGGCACTGTGGGCGCATGGCGGCAAGCTGATCGACAAGGACAACAAGGTCTCGGTCAATTCGCCGGAGACCGCGAAGGCGCTGGAATACGTCAAGGGGCTGTACGAGAATTTCATTCCCGGCACCGCGTCGTGGAACGATGCCTCCAACAACAAGGCGTTTCTCGCCGGCCAGCTCTATCTCACCACCAACGGCATCTCGATCTACGTCACGGCGAAGAAAGACAACAAGGAGATGGCGGAGGACATCAACCACGCCCATCTGCCCGCCGGCGTCAGCGGCAAGACCCGCGAGCTGCATCTCGGCTTCCCGATCCTGATCTACAACTTCACCAAGTTCCCCAACACCTGCAAATCGTTCACCGCCTTCATGATGGAGCCGGAGCAGTTCAACCCGTGGGTCGAGGCGGCCCAGGGCTATCTGTCGCCGTTCCTGCTCGACTACGAGAAGAACCCGATGTGGACAGCGGACCCGAAGAACACGCCGTATCGCGACGTCGCCCGCACTGCGTCCACGCCCGCCGGCGATGGCCAGATGGGCGAGAACGCCGCGGCCGCGATCGCCGATTTCGTCGTGGTCGACATGTTCGCCAACTACTGCACCGGCCGCGAAGACGTGAAGACCGCGATGAGCAGCGCCGAACGCGCGGCCAAGCGGATCTTCCGGGCGTAGGGGAGACGTCATTGCGAGCGAAGCGAAGCAATCCAGAGCCACGCGTCGTGCGCTGGATTGCTTCGTCGCTGAAGCTTCTCGCAATGACCGCTCCAATCGAGACCATCAAGTTGGTCATTCCGGGGCGCGCCACTTGGCGCGAACCCTGAATCCATAACCACCACCGGGAGTATGGATTCCGGGTTCGCGCTCCGCGCGCCCTGGAATGACAACAGTAAAGATCTTGATTTGCAGTCGGCTCGTGATGGCCGAACGGAGTTGCGAATGACCACCATCCAGACCTCCGGACCGGTGCCATCCCGCGGCGGCTCGACGGCATGGCAGCGGCTCTCGACCAACCGCAACTGGCTGGCGCTGTGGTTCATGATGCCGGCGGCCGCGTTCCTGATCCTGTTCCTGGCCTATCCGCTATTCCTCGGCGTGTGGATGAGCTTCACCGACGCGCGGATCGGGCGCGACGGTGTGTTCGTCGGCGTCGAGAATTACGAATGGCTGTGGGACGACAGCATCTTCTGGCTGTCGGTGTTCAACACCGTGCTCTACACCGCGGTCGCCAGCGCCATCAAATTCGCGGTCGGCCTGTATCTGGCGCTGCTGCTCAACCGGCATATGCCGTTCAAGGCGATCATTCGCGCCGCGGTTCTGGTACCGTTCATCGTGCCGACGGTGCTGTCGGCGATCGCGTTCTGGTGGATCTACGACTCGCAGTTCTCGATCATCTCCTGGTCGCTGATCAAGCTCGGACTGATCGACCACAACATCAATTTTCTCGGCGACACGACGATGGCGCGCGCCTCGGTGATCTTCGCCAACATCTGGCGCGGCGTGCCGTTCGTGGCAATCACGTTGCTCGCGGGGCTGCAGACGGTGTCGCCTTCGCTGTACGAGGCCGCGACACTGGATGGTGCGACCAGTTGGCAGCGCTTCCGCTACATCACCTATCCGCTGCTGACGCCGATCATCGCGGTGGTGATGACGTTCTCGGTGCTGTTCACCTTCACCGACTTCCAACTGATCTGGGCGCTGACCCGCGGCGGCCCGGTCAACGCCACCCATCTAATGGCGACGCTGAGCTACCAGCGCGGCATTCTGTCTGGCCGGCTCGGCGAGGGCGCGGCGATCGCCACCGCAATGATCCCGTTCCTGCTCGCGGCGATCGCGATCTCCTGGTTCGGCATGCAGCGCCGCAAGTGGCAGCAAGGATCGGACAATGACTGAGACCACCGCTTCCGACCCGCGCCTCGCCGTCAAGGCGGCGACCGTCGCCAAGGACGACGACAGCGAGGGCATGAGCTACCTGGAGTCGCTGCCGCGGCGGCTGGTGACGCTGTATCTGCCGCTCGCGATCATCATCGTGATCCTGCTGTTTCCATTTTACTGGATGGCGCTGACGTCGATCAAACCCGACGAGCAATTGATCGATATGGAGACCTACAACCCGTTCTGGGTCGTCAAGCCGACGCTGAAGCACATCTCGAAACTGCTGTTCGAGACGCAGTATCCGCGCTGGCTGTGGAACACGATGTATGTCGCCGCGGCCGCGACGACGCTGTCGATCTTCGCCAGCGTGCTCGCCGCCTATGCGATCGTGCGGCTGCGTTTCCGCGGTGCCGATAGTGTCGGCGGCGCGATCTTCCTCGCCTATCTGGTGCCGCCGTCGATCCTGTTCATTCCGCTGGCCTCGGTGATCCAGGCCTACGGATTGTTCGACTCGCCGCTGTCGCTGATCCTGGTGTATCCGACGCTGCTGATCCCGTTCTCGACCTGGCTGTTGATGGGCTACTTCAAGACCATTCCGTTCGAGCTCGAGGAATGCGCGCTGATCGACGGCGCGTCGCGCTGGCAGATCCTCACCAAGATCATCGTGCCGCTCGCGGTGCCGGGGCTGATCTCGGCCTTCATCTTCTCGTTCACGCTGTGCTGGAACGAGTTCATCTACGCGCTGACCTTCCTGCAATCGACGCCGAACAAGACCGTACCGGTCGCGATCGTCAACGAATTCGTCGACGGCGACATCTACAAATGGGGCTCACTGATGGCCGGCGCCCTGGTCGGCTCACTCCCGCTCGTCATCCTCTACGCGTTCTTCGTCGAGCACTATGTGTCGGCGATGACGGGGGCGGTGAAGGAATAGCTTCGCGGCGTCTTCACATGTAAGAGCACAACAACAGAGATCGTCATTCCGGGGCGCGCGTAGCGCGAACCCGGAATCCATAGCCCCCCGCAGGGAGTATGGATTCCGGGTCTGCCACCAGCCGGCTTCGCCGCCTGATGGCATCCCGGAATGACAAACGATAGGAGATCAGCTTGCACATTCTCATCCTCGGCGCCGCCGGCATGGTCGGGCGCAAATTCACAGACCGGCTGCTGGCCGACGGCCGTCTCGGTGACCGCGACATCACCCGGATGACGCTGCAGGACGTTGTGGCGCCGGAGCGGCCGGCGCAGGCGTCGATCGCGATCCAGACGTTGACCAGCGACCTCGCAGAGCCGGGGCAGGCGGCCGCGCTGGTGGCGCATCGGCCTGACGTCATCTTCCATCTCGCAGCGATCGTCTCCGGCGAGGCCGAGGCGGATTTCGACAAGGGCTACCGGATCAATCTCGACGGCACCAAGCAGTTGATCGACGCGATCCGCGCCGAGGGCGACGGCTACAAGCCGCGGCTGGTGTTCACCTCGTCGATCGCGGTGTTCGGCGCGCCGTTCCCGGACAAGATCGGCGACGAATTCCTGTCGACGCCGCTGACCAGCTACGGCACCCAGAAGGCGATCTGCGAATTGCTGATCGCCGACTACACCCGCAAGGGCTTTCTCGACGGCATCGGCATTCGCCTGCCCACGATCTGCGTCCGCCCCGGCAAGCCCAACAAGGCGGCGTCGGGGTTCTTCTCCAATATCATCCGCGAGCCGCTCAGCGGCCATGAAGCCGTGCTGCCGGTCGGTGACGACGTGATGCATTGGCACGCTTCACCGCGATCGGCCGTTGGCTTCCTGATCCACGCCGGCACCATGGACACCGCGGCGATGGGGCCGCGGCGCAACCTGTCGATGCCCGGCCTCGCCGCCACCGTCGGCGAGCAGATCGCCGCGCTGGAACGAGTCGCCGGAAAGGGCGTGGTCGCCCGGATCAAGCGCGAGCCGGACCCGACCATCATCGGGATCGTCTCCGGCTGGCCACGCAATTTTTCCACCGACCGTGCCCGAGCACTCGGCTTCACCACGGCCGAACAGACCTTCGACGACATCATCCGCATCCACATCGAGGATGAGTTGGGCGGCGAATTCGTCGGCTGACCAATGCACAGTCGTCATCGCCGGGCTTGACCCGGCGATCCATCTCCTTCGCGTGATGGATGCCTGGGCCTTCGCCGCGCCGAAGGGGCTTCGGCCCCGGAGGCGGGTCAAGCCCGGCATCGCGGATCTCCATGTGTGAAACGGGGGTGCTTTTGGCTGACGGGCGTCCTATATTCCGGCCAAATCAGCAACCCGATCGAGGAGAAAACGCCATGACCGCCAGCATCGTCGGATGGGCCCACATGCCCTTCGGCAAGTTCGACGCCGAGACCGTCGAGAGCATGATCGTCCGCGTCGCCAATGAGGCGATCGCCGACGCCGGCATCGCGCCGGGCGACGTCGATGAAATCGTGCTCGGGCATTTCAACGCCGGCTTCTCGCCGCAGGACTTCACCGCCTCGCTGGTGCTGCAGGCCGACCCGGCGCTCCGCTTCAAGCCGGCGACCCGCGTCGAGAACGCGTGCGCCACCGGTTCCGCTGCCGTGCATCAGGGCATCCGCGCCATCGAAGCCGGCGCCGCCAAGGTGGTGCTGGTGGTCGGCGTCGAGCAGATGACCCGCACGCCGGGCCCGGAGATCGGCAAGAACCTGCTGCGCGCCTCGTATCTGCCGGAAGACGGCGAGACCCCGGCGGGCTTCGCCGGCGTGTTCGGCATCATCGCCCAGAAGTACTTCCAGAAATATGGCGACCAGTCCGACGCGCTGGCGATGATCGCCGCCAAGAACCACCACAACGGCGTGTCGAATCCCTACGCGCAGATGCGCAAGGATTTCGGCTTTGAGTTCTGCCGTGCCGAGGGCGACAAGAATCCGTTCGTCGCCGGCCCGCTGAAGCGCACCGACTGCTCGCTGGTGTCGGACGGCGCCGCGGCGCTGGTGCTGACCTCGGCCGAGAACGCCAAGACCATGGGCAAGGCGGTCAACATCCGCGCCCGTGCGCATGCGCAGGACTTCCTGCCGATGTCCAAGCGCGACATCCTGCAGTTCGAAGGCTGCACCGTCGCCTGGCAGCGTGCGCTGGAGCAGGCCGGCGTCACGCTGAACGATCTGTCGTTCGTCGAAACCCACGACTGCTTCACCATCGCCGAACTGATCGAATACGAAGCGATGGGCCTGACGCCGAAGGGGCAGGGCGCCCGCGCCATCAAGGAAGGCTGGACCCAGAAGGACGGCAAGCTGCCGATCAATCCGTCCGGCGGCCTGAAGGCGAAGGGCCATCCGATCGGCGCCACTGGCGTGTCGATGCACGTGCTGACCGCGATGCAGCTGCTCGGCCAGGCGCCGGAGGGCATGCAGATCAAGGATGCCAAGCTCGGCGGCATCTTCAACATGGGCGGCGCCGCCGTCGCCAACTACGTCTCGGTGCTGGAGCCGGCGAAGTAAGCATCGAAACGAGGTCGCGCGGATGAATCTGGCGAATTGGCTCGCCGCGAGCGCTCGGCTGCGGCCGGGCGCTCCCGCGCTGCTGATCGGTGCGCGAATCGATGCGGACTACGCGACCTTCGCGGCGCGCGCGGCGTCGCTCGCCGCGGCGCTCGCGCAGGATTATGGCATCGCGCCGGGCGACCGCGTCGCGCTGTTCGCCCATAATTGTACCGCCTATCTCGAAGCGCTTTACGGAATCTGGTGGGCCGGCGCGGTGGCGATTCCGATCAACGCCAAGCTGCACGGCCGGGAAGCGGCCTGGATCTGCAGCAACGCGCAGGCCAAGCTGACGCTGATCTGCGACGACACCGCCGACACATTCAACGAGGCGTCGTGCGATCTGCCGCGAGCGATGGCGACACTTGCGATCGACAGCGACGGTTATCACCGCGCCCGCAGCCAAATCGGCTTGAAGGTCCCGGTGGCGCGCGAGGACGACGATCTCGCCTGGCTGTTCTACACCTCCGGCACCACCGGTCGGCCGAAAGGCGTGATGCTCAGCCACGGCAATCTGGCGGCGATGTCGCTGTGCTATCTGGCGGACGTCGATGCGGTGACGCCGGACGATGCCGTGCTCTATGCCGCGCCGATCTCGCACGGCGCCGGGCTCTACAACATGATCCACGTCCGGCTCGGCGCGCGGCATGTCGTTCCGGAGTCCGGCGGCTTCGATCCGGCCAAGGTGCTGACGCTCGGCCGGCAACTCGGCAATGTCTCGATGTTCGCAGCGCCCACCATGGTGAAGCGGCTGGTCGAGGCCGCCAAGCGCAGCGGCGAAACCGGCGAGGGCATCCGCACCATCGTCTATGGCGGCGGCCCGATGTACTTGGCCGATATCCGCGAGGCGCTCAGCGTGATGGGCCAGCGCTTCGTGCAGATCTACGGCCAGGGCGAGTCGCCGATGACGATCACCTCGCTGAAGCGCGAGCGCCACGCCGACAGCACGCATCCGCGCTATCTCGAACGATTGGCTTCGGTCGGCACCGCGCAGAGCGCGGTATCAGTCCGGATCACCGGCCCGGATGGCAAGGAACTGCCGGCGGGCGAGCCGGGCGAGATCGAGGTCAAGGGCGCCACCGTGATGCTCGGCTATTGGGACAATCCCGACGCCAATGCCGAGACGCTGAAAGACGGCTGGCTGCGCACCGGCGACGTCGGCCGCCTCGACGACGATGGCTTCCTGACGCTGTCCGACCGCTCCAAAGACGTGATCATCTCCGGTGGCACCAACATCTATCCGCGCGAGGTCGAGGAGGCGTTGCTGACGCATCCGGCCGTGAGCGAAGTCTCGGCGATCGGTGTCGCCGATCCGGAGTGGGGCGAGAACGTCGTCGCCTGTGTGGTGCTGGCCGAAGGCGCGGCGGCCGACGATGCCGCGCTCGACGCCCATTGCCGCGACGCCATCGCCCGCTTCAAACGCCCGAAGCGCTACGTCTATCTCGACGCTCTGCCGAAGAACAATTACGGCAAGGTGCTGAAGACCGAGCTGCGCAAGATGGTGAAGTAATCTCGCTCGTCATTGCGAGCCACCGGGTCGGCGCGAAGCGCCACCCGATGACAGGCTCCGCGCAGCAATCCAGCGCTGGCGTGCTGCTCAATGACGGTGCGCAACGATTCCGCGCCGCGGAACATCGTCGCTGGCCGCGAAGCCTGCAGGGCGCCATGTCCCGGCCGTGCTTGATCTTCGCAATCCCGACACCTACACGAGGGTGATGGCGCCGCCGAGAGCGCCGCGGACGGGAGCGCCGATGGGGCCACTTGCAGGCGTGAAAATCGTCGACATGACGTCGGTGCTGATGGGGCCCTACGCCACCCAGATGCTCGGCGACTACGGCGCCGACGTGATCAAGATCGAGTCGCCCGACGGCGACGTGACGCGGCAGATCGGCCCGGCGCGCCATGCCGGCATGGGCCCGGTGTTCCTCAACGCCAACCGCAACAAGCGCAGCATCTGTCTCGATCTCAAGCATGGCGCCGGCCGCGACGCCGCGCTGCGTCTGATCGCGGCCGCCGACGTGCTGGTCTACAACGTACGCCCGCAGGCGATGGCGCGGCTGCGCCTGGGCTACGACGACGTCGCGGCGATCAATCCGCGGCTGATCTATGCGGGTGTGTTCGGTTTCGGCCAGGATGGACCGTATGCGGCGAAGCCGGCCTATGACGATCTGATCCAGGGCGCCACCGCACTGCCGTCGCTCAACGCACGCGTCGGCGACGGAACCCCGCGCTACGTGCCGAACGCGCTGGTCGACCGCATCGTCGGCCTCACGGCGGTCGGCGCGATCTGCGCCTCGCTGGTTCATCGCGATCGCACCGGCAAGGGCCAGCGGGTCGATATCCCGATGTTCGAAACCATGGCGAGCTTCGTGATGGGCGACCATATGGGCGGCCTCACTTACGAACCGCCGCTCGATCGTGGCGGCTACGCGCGGCATCTGTCGCCGGATCGGCGGCCCTACCAGACCGCCGACGGTTACATTTGCGCGATGGTGTACAACGACAAGCAGTGGCTGAGCTTCTTGCGCGCGGTCGGCCGCGACGATCTGCTCGCCGACGAGCGCTACACCAGCTTTGCGAGGCGCGCGCTGAACATCGACGTCGTCTATGCCGAGCTGGCCCGGATCTTTCTCACCCGCAGCACCGAGGAGTGGACCGAACTGCTCGACGCCGCCGACGTGCCGGCGATGCGGATGCACGACCTCGAGAGTATCCTCGAGGATCCGCATCTGGTCTCGACCGACTTCTTCCCCGTGGTCAATCATCCGACCGAAGGCCCGATCCGCGACATGAAGGTCTCGGCGACCTGGTCGGACACCAAGGTGGAACGCCAGCGCTTTGCGCCGCAGCTCGGCGAGCACGGCTCGGAAGTGCTGCGCGAAGCCGGCTACAGCGCCAGCGAGATCGCAGCGCTGGTGGGATGCGGAGCCCTGAAGATGCCGATCGCAGGGAAAGCGTGAGCGGATACGATGCGCGCTGGTAACAACTCCAATCGCTTCGAGCAATTTGTAGCACGGCGCCTCGTCTCCCTCTCCCGCTTGCGGGAGAGGGCTGGGGTGAGGGATCTTGCCACAGGCTCAGTGCCCGCGGACCCCCAACCCCTCCCCGCAAGGGGGAAGGGAGCGCGCCGTGCTCGGGGCGATGCCCGGTTCGTTGATCACGACTACCCTCTCGTTCGTCATTCCGGGGCGCCGCGCAGCGGCGAGCCCGGAAGCCATAACCATCGTCCGGGAGTATGGATTCCGGGCCCGCGCCAAGAGGCGCGTCCCGGAATGACGTTGATAGTTTGTGCTCTCTCGCGAGCGCCGAAGCGGGAGCTCATCCGATGAGCTACATCACCGGCGTCGGCCTCACGCGGTTCGGCAAGATCGACGGCTCGACCACGCTGTCGCTGATGCGCGATGCGGCGGAGGCGGCGATTGCCGATGCGGAGCTGACGCGCGGCGACATCGACGGGCTGCTGTGCGGTTATTCCACGACGATGCCGCACATCATGCTGGCGACGGTGTTCGCCGAACATTTCGGCATCCGGCCGAGCTATTGCCACGCCGTGCAGGTCGGCGGCGCGACCGGGATGGCGATGGCGATGCTGGCGCACCAGCTCGTCGCCAGCGGCGCGGCGAAAAACATCCTGGTGGTCGGCGGCGAAAACCGGCTGAGCGGACAGAGCCGCGACGCGTCGGTGCAGGCGCTGGCGCAGGTCGGGCACCCGCTCTACGAAGTGCCGCTCGGGCCGACGATCCCGGCCTACTACGGCCTGGTCGCGTCGCGCTATATGCACGACCACGGCGTCACCGAAGAAGATCTCGCCGAATTCGCCGTGCTGATGCGCGCCCATGCGGGGACGCATCCGGGCGCGCAATTTCACGAGCCGATCAGCGTCGCCGATGTGATGGCGTCGAAGATGATCGCGTCGCCGCTGAAGCTTCTCGACTGCTGTCCGGTGTCCGACGGCGGTGCCGCGCTGGTGATCAGCCGCGAGCCGACGACGGCGCATCGCGTCAAGGTGCGCGGCTGCGGCCAGGCCCATACCCATCAGCACGTCACCGCGATGCCGGCCGAGGGGCCCTCCGGCGTCGAACAGTCGATCGCGCGCGCCAAGGCGGCGAGCGGCGTCGAGATGGCCGACGTGAAATATGCCGCTGTCTACGACAGCTTCACCATCACGCTGCTGATGCTGCTGGAGGACCTCGGCCTCGCCGGGCGCGGTGAAGCCGCATCGCTGGCGCGCGGCGGCCATTTCTCGCAGGGCGGCGCGATGCCGCTCAATACCCATGGCGGCCTGCTCAGCTACGGCCATTGCGGCGTCGGCGGCGCAATGGCGCATCTGGTCGAGACCCATCGGCAGATGACAGGCCGCGCCGGCGATCGTCAGGTCCGCGACGCTTCGGTCGCGCTGCTGCATGGCGACGGCGGCGTGTTGTCGTCGCATGTCAGCATGTTTCTGGAGCGCGAGCGATGAGCGAGCCGGCGATGACCGACTGGACGTCGGACGATGAGGCGATCGTGTATCAGCGTTGCACCGCCTGCGGCGCCGTCCAGTACTTCCGCCGCGACTTCTGCGCCGCGTGCGGCAGCAACGATCTCGCCACGCTGCTCGCCAGCGGCGAGGGCACCGTGTACGCTGCGACGCTGGTGCACCGCGCCGCCACTGCCGAGGCGCGCGAGCATGTGCCGTTCAAGATCGTTCTGGTCGACACCGCCGAAGGTTTCCGCATGATGGCGCACGGCGCCAACGACCTCGCCGTCGGCGATCGGGTGAGGGCGCGGTTCACGCGCTTCACCGGACGCCGCGTTCCGTATTTCGAAAGGACTTCCGCATGAGCCGCCTCCGCGCCGCCCTCGATCCGCGTTCGATCGCCGTCATCGGCGCATCGGATAATCCCAATAAGGTCGGCGGCCGGCCGGTGCATTTCCTCGGCAAGTTCGGTTTCAAGGGCAAGATCTATCCGATCAATCCGACCCGGCCGGAGATCCAAGGCCACAAGAGCTACGCGTCGCTTGCCGATCTGCCCGAGGCGCCCGAGATGGTGATCGTTGCGGTCGCCGGCGACAATGCGATTGCGGCGGTCGAGGATTGCGCCACCGCCGGCGTCAAGGTTGCGGTGGTGATGGCGTCCGGCTTTGGCGAGGTCGATCAGAACGCCGGCAAGGCCAAAGAGCGCCGCATGGTCGAGGCCGCCCACAAGGCCGGGATGAGGATTGTCGGGCCGAACTCGCAGGGGCTGGCGAATTTCGGCACCGGCGCGATCGCCTCGTTCTCGACAATGTTCGTCGAGATGGAGCCGGCCGCGGAGAACGCCAAGGGCCATGTCGCGATGCTCAGCCAGTCCGGCGCGCTGTCGACCGTGCCGGTCGGCTTCCTGCGCCAGCGGGGCATCGGCGTGCGCCACACCCACGCCACCGGCAACGATTCCGACATCACCGTCGGCGAACTCGCCTGCGCGGTCGCGGAGGATCCGGAAGTCAAGCTGATGCTGCTCTATCTCGAGAGCATCCCGGACAAGACCTATCTGGAAGAACTCGCCAGCATCGCGCTCGATCGCGACCTGCCGATCATCGCGCTGAAGTCGGGCCGCACCGACGCCGGCAAGGCGGCCGCGCAGTCGCACACCGGCGCGCTCGCGAATGAAGACCGGGTGGTCGACGCGTTCTTCGAACATCACGGGATCTGGCGTGCGCCCGACATGCGCGGCCTGGTCGAGGCCACCGAGCTTTATCTGAAGGGCTGGAAGCCGCGGGGGCGACGGCTGGTGGCGATCAGCAATTCGGGCGCGGTCTGCGTGCTTACGGCGGATGCCGCGACCAGCGTCGGCATGCCGATGGCCAAGCTCGCGCCGCAGACCGACGCGAAGCTCAAGGGCATCCTGCCGAGCTTTGCGACCACCACCAATCCGATCGATCTCACCGCCGCGCTGCTGTCCAACAGCGCGCTGTTCGGCGACATCCTGCCGGTGATCGCCGAAGATCCGGCGGCCGACGCATTTCTGATCGGCGTGCCGGTGGCTGGTCCCGGTTACGACGTGCCGGCGTTTTCGCGCGACACCGCAGCGTTCGGCCAGCGGACCGGCAAGCCGGTGGTGGTGGCCGCTACGCAGCCCAGCGTCGCACAAGCGTTCGCCGCCAATGGGACCTCGGTGTTTCCGACCGAGGTCGAAGCCGTCAGCGCACTGCATCAGTTCCTGGCGCATCACGAACTGATCGCCAAAGCCCGCGCGCGCCGCGAGACCAGCGCGCCGAGCGAGCCGCTGATGGCCTCACAGGCCGACACGCTGATGCTCAACGAGGCCGACAGTCTGCGGCTGCTGTCGTCGCGCGGCATCGCGGTGGTGCCGCATCGCCTGTGCCTGTCGCGCAGCGAGGCGGTGGCAGCGTTCACCCAGATCGACGGTCCGGTCGTCGTCAAGGGCTGTTCCGCCGATATCGCGCACAAATCCGAACTCGGGCTGGTGCGGCTTGGTATTACGTCCGCGGACGCGACCGGTGATATCTACACCGAGATGGAGCAGATCATCGCAAAGGCGGGGGCCCGTTTCGACGGCGTCATCGTCGCGGCGATGGCCGGCGGCCGTCGCGAGATGATGATCGGCGCGCATCGCGACCCGGTGTTCGGGCCGGTGGTGGTGGTCGGGGATGGCGGCAAGTATGTCGAAGTCTTCCGTGATACCAAGCTGCTGCTGCCGCCTTTCACGGCGAACGACGTGCGCGCCGCGCTGCAGACGTTGCGGGTCGCGCCGCTGTTTGCGGGAGTCCGCGGTGAAGCGCCGATGGATATCGATGCGCTGGCCGAGACGGTCGTGCGCGTCGGCGAACTGATGCGCGATCCACAGACGCGTATCGCCAGCGTGGACCTCAACCCGGTGATGTTGGGAAGCGCAGGGCAAGGCTGCGTCGTGGTCGACGCCGTCGTGTTTCACGACGTGTGAGACGATCTTGCGTGCGGACATTGTGCGTGCGGCAATACGTCGCCGTCGCGCAAGCGTACGCAGAGCGACTTTCATTCGCTTTCGCCCGGGCACGCCAGGCGAGCGCGGAGCCTTGCCCGGACGGCTGCATATCTTCGAACGATTTGCGGTTTTGACGAAGGCGCAAGAGATTGTGCAAACTGCTGCAGCTCGATTTGCTCCGCTCACCAATCTTAGATAGCAGTTCCACGTTCCCTACTCGCTTCCGGAGTGTGCATTTGGCAGGGATCGAGGGAAGTCTTGCGCTGAGTAGTCATGTGCAGGGCTGCAATGCCGGCGGGTCGGTGTTGTTAACGCCCGAACCGTGATGTAGCGTTAGTGCAAGTGGAATAATATTCCGCACAGCGAAATAAGAAATGTGCGCCGGACGGGTTTTCCTGCCGGCGCATTGGGCACCAAGAACCAAGCGAGAAGAAAAAAATGGGACGACGCTCGGAGCGACTTTGCAGAAAAAGCCATGGCGACATCGGCGGCGAGAGTGATGTGATACAAGTGGTGTCACGCGCTTTCGACGTGCTGCGATGTTTCGAGAGCGCGGACGCGCGGCTCGGCAACCTCGAGATTTCGAACCGCTGCGGACTTCCGCGCTCCACGGTGTCGCGCCTCACCCACACGCTGACGCGAATGGGCCAGCTCGTCTATCTGCCGCGCGACCAGAAGTATCGGATCGGCCCGAGCGCCGTGGCGATGAGCACCGCGATGATGCGCGGACTTCAGCTCCGCAACCTGATCCGCGCGCGGCTGCAGGACGTGTCCGAGCAGATCCCCGGCACCATCGGCTTTTTGATCCCGGACCGTTTCCACCTCGTGTACTTCGAGTCCGCCCGTGTGCCGCAGACGGTGGGGTTGCACTCCACCACCGGCAGCCGCATCGCGATGGCGCAGAGCGCCGGTGGCCATGCGTATCTGGCCGCGCTGGAGCCCGAGGTCGCCGAGTCGTTTCTCGCCGAGATCGAGCGGGAGGAGCCGGGCCAGGCGCTGCCGCTGCGCCAGCGACTCGAAGCCAGCCGCGCCATGTTGCACGACAAGGGCTACGTGGTCTGCTGCGGCCTGTTCAACCCGCACGTCAACGGCATCGCGGTGCCGATGTGGTCGCCGCAGTATCAGACGCACGTCGTGGTCAATATCGGACTGCTGGCAGCGACGTATGACGAACAGCGGCTGCACGATGAAGTTGCGCCGGTGCTGCTGCGATTGAAGGATGCGATCGAGGCGCTGGTGCAGAATGCCGAAAACGGCCTCGTGGCCGTCGGCGCCAAGCGTGCGCCGCGTCCGGA
Organism: Rhodopseudomonas infernalis; assembly: GCF_022271405.1. Taxonomy (GTDB): domain Bacteria; phylum Pseudomonadota; class Alphaproteobacteria; order Rhizobiales; family Xanthobacteraceae; genus Rhodopseudomonas; species Rhodopseudomonas infernalis. The sequence continues at coordinate 17,507 of NZ_JAJNAL010000032.1, forward strand.
GGTGGCAAAGGGATTGTCTGCGGTGCGGCGCCCGGCCCACAGCCTCGCGGCGCCCGACCTGCGGCGCCAGGGACAAGCCCCCGCCTGATCGTCACTGACGCACGCGCTCTACGGCGCTCGCCGCAAGTTTGCATCCCGAGCCGCATCGAGCGGCTCGGGATTTTTTTGTGAGCTAGAGCTCTATATCGATTGATTGAAGTCGTGCCGTCATCTCAATTTCAGAGTTGTCATCCTGAGAGTCTGACTCAAAATCTGAACTGATTTGTCAGTGACTTTCTGGATCACTCAATAAGCTCGCAAACTCCGCCATGGCCGAGCTTGTCCCGGCCATCCACGTCTTTGATGCGTTTCCGTCAGCAAGGCGTGGATGCCCGGCACAAGGCCGGGCATGACGAGTGGAAATGAAACTGCCCGATCTCAAAGGGCGTATTTCCGGCCAGACTCTCAGGATGACGGCGGTGTTTTGATCAGAAACACTCTACGCGGCCGCTGGACGCGGGTGCTTCGAGATGGTCAGCACGATTGTCGCGGCGACGATACACAGCGCTCCGGCCACGAAGAACGCGGGCAGATAGCTCAGCAGCACGGTGCGCGATAGGCCGGCGCCGAACGATGCGGTGGCGGCGCCGAGCTGGTGGCCGGCGAAGATCCAGCCGAACACCAGACCGGCGCGCTCGGGCCCGAATTTCTGCGCCGTCAGCCGCACCGTCGGCGGCACGGTGGCGATCCAGTCGAGGCCATAGAACACAGCGAACAGCGACAGCCCGTAAAAGGTGAAGTCGCTGTAGGGCAGGAACAGCAGCGATAGCCCGCGTAGCCCGTAGTACCAGAACAGCAGCCAGCGATTGTCGTAGCGGTCGGACAACCAGCCCGACAGGATGGTGCCGACGAAGTCGAAGATGCCCATTGCGGCGAGCAGGCCGGCGGCTTGCACCTGCGGAATGCCGAAATCGGCGCAGAGCGGGATCAGGTGGACCTGGATCAGTCCATTGGTCGACGCGCCGCAGATGAAGAAGGTCGCGAACAGGATCCAGAATACGCGGGTCTTCGCCGCATCGCGGAGAGCTCCGAGCGCCGCCGCCATGATCGGCGCGTTGGTCGGGGGAGGCGCCGGCAGCGGGTCGGTGCCGGCGTCGCCGAACGGCCGCAGTCCGACGTCGCTCGGCCGGTCGCGCATCAGCAGCAGCACGCCCATCGCGGCGACGCCGAGACCGACGCACAGCAGCATCAGCGCGGCTCGCCAGCCGAACCGTTCGGTGAGCGCGGCCAGCATCGGCAGAAACACGAGCTGCCCGGTGGCGACGCTGGCGGTGAGGATGCCGACCACAAGCCCGCGGCGATGGTTGAACCAGCGCGCCGCCACGGTGGCGCCCAGCACCATTGCGGTGAGCCCGGTGCCGATGCCGACCGCGACGCCCCACAGCACGACGAGTTGCCAGACCTGCGTCATCGCCACCGAGCCGATCAGGCTCAGCGCGATGATCACCTGGCCGGCGAGCGCGACGTTGCGCAGCCCGTAACGGTTCATCAGCGCCGCGGCGAACGGCGCCATCAGGCCGAACAGGATGAAGCGGATCGACAGTGCGGACGAGATCTCCGCGGTGGTCCAGCCGAATTCCTGCTGCAGCGGCACGATGAACACGCCCGGCGCGCCGACCGCGCCGGCGGAGACCAGAGCAGTGAGGAACGTCACTGCGACCATCACCCAGCCGTAATGGACGTCGCGGCGCGCGAGGACGGAGGATAGCCAGGTCGAAATCATGCGATAAGTCCTGATGCAGGTCGCGCCGGAAAGTCACATCGGCTCGAGTATATTATGATGATCATATAATGGGGCGCCCGCATTGCAAGCGTTGCGGCGCAGCGTGGCAGGATCGTCAGCGTTTGCGCTGCAGGAACTCGCCCATCAGCCGCTGCGGCTCGCCGGTGAGGTAAGCCTGCCCGAATACGCCGACCGAATGCGCGACGGCGTCGCCGAGCGGCATGTCGTGCCACGCGGCGAGCAGTGCCTTCTGCGACCGCAGCGCCTGCGGCGCGCAGGCGAGCAGGGATGCGACGAGGCTCTCCACCGCCGCGTCGAGCTCGGCCGGGGCGGCGAGCTTGTCGACCAAGCCCCAGGCGAGCGCGGTCGGCGCGTCGATCGTGTCGGCAGTCATCAGCAGCCAGCGCGTGCGGCTCCAGCCGATCAGCCGCGGCAGCAATGCGGCGTGGATCACCGAGGGGATCCCCACGCGCACTTCCGGCATCGCGAATTTGGCGTCGTCCGCGGCGATGCGGAAATCGCAGGCGGCGGCGAATTCCAGGCCGCCGCCGAGGCACCAGCCGGGGATGCGGGCGATTACCGGGAAGGGCAGGGTGCGCACCGTTTCGCACAGATTGCCGAGGCCGGTAATGAAACGCTCGGCGGAGGCCTGATCGAGCGTTGCCATCTCCTTGATGTCGGCGCCGCCGATCAGGCTGCGGCCGCTCTCGCCGGCGATGATCAGCACGCGCAGTTCGTCATCGGCGGCGAGTTGCGTTAGGCCTTCGCGCACTGCGTCGATCACCGCCGAGTTCAGGATGTTGAGCGGGCCGGCGTTGCAAATCGTCAGCGTGGCCACGCCGCGGGAGTCGCGGTCGATGCCGCAATGGGAGTTCAACATCTGCATGGAGCGTCTCGCAGGCGGTCGGCGGATGCGGCATCATGGCGAGGAACAGGCCGCTTCTGTCAAGCCGTTGCGGGCCGGAACTTGCCGGCGCAGCGACTTCGTCATATGATGATCATCATTTCTTAAATGCGGAGTGCGCGATGAGCCTGATGGATGAGCCTCGGTCTGCGGAATTGTTCGCGCCGTCGCGGCGGCGCAGCCGCATGGTCGACTGGCAGGAACCCGGGCCGGTTGCCCGCGCCAGCATGACCATGCCGGGGATCGAGGTGATGGCCGCCATTCGCGACGGGCGTCTGCCGCCGCCGCCGCTGGCGCGGCTGATCGGCTTCAAGATGGCCGAGGTGCACCCGGGCCGGATCGTGATGCAGCTCGATCCCGAGCAGAGCCTGGAGAACACCATCGGGCTGCTGCACGGCGCGGTCGCTGCGGCGCTGCTCGATACCGCGATGGGATGTGCGATCTCGACCGAGCTGCCGGCCGGACGAGGCTCGGTGACCATGGACCTGAAGCTGACCTATCTGCGACCGCTGTCGGTACGATCTGGTACGATCAGCGCCGAGGGTCGGGTGGTGAAGCTCGGCCGGCAGTCCAGTTATACCGAAGGCTTCATCCATGACGGCGCCGGCGAGCTGGCGGTGCACGCCACCGCCACCTTCGCGATGATCGGCGCCGGAACGCTGCCGGACCAATCGCCTCCGCAAGACTCCTGAGTCCGTCTGAAACTTGCAGCGGAGCGCGGCGTTCGGTGGCATAATATGATCTCGGACATATCTCGGTCCGAGCGACTATCCTGGACACGGCTGGAGCGCCATGCGCTATTCCAAGGAACACAAGCTCGAAACCCACGCCCGCATCGTCAAGAAGGCGTCGGTGCGGCTGCGCGAAAAGGGCGCCCATGGCGTCGGCGTCGCCGACCTGATGAAGGAGGCCGGCCTCACCCATGGCGGCTTCTACGCCCATTTCACTTCACGCGAGCAATTGGTGGTCGAGGCCTTCAGCTTCGCGATGGACCGCTCGATCGAACGCTGGCACAAGCTCGCGGCGGAGACGCCCCCCGCTGAGCGGCTGGCGGTGATCGTCGACAATTATCTGTCCGCAACGCATCGCGATGACCCCGGCCGTGGCTGCGCGGTGCCGGCGCTGGGCGCCGAGATCGCCCGCGAAAGCCCGAAGACCCGCAAGGCGTTCGCCGCCAAGCTCGAACAGATGATCGAGATGATCGCGTCGGAATTCGTCGATGCGCCGCCGAAGACGGCGCGCAAGCAGGCGATGGCGACGCTTGCCACCATGATGGGATCGCTGCTGATGGCGCGGATCGCCGGCAGCGGGGAGATGTCGGACGCCATTCTCGAAGCCGGCCGCAATGCGGTGCTCGTCGGCGCGGGCCGGCCGGCAGCGCCGGCACCAGCACGTTCGGTGCGTAAGCCGGCCAGTTCCAAGGCCTCATCCAAGGCCCCGGCCACCCCCAGAGCCAAGCCAGTTTCCCAGCACTGACCTATCCCGGCTGCACCGGGCGCCTGTTGCACGTCTCGGCTGCGGCGGTGGTGTTATGCCGCCAATCGCAATCTGAGCGATTTGGAAAACGTTCTACGCGTTCAGGCTCTTCCCAAAGGATGAAAAAGGCTGTTCAAGAGGACCCGAAAACAGCCTTTCAGGAGGAAGCGGATGCGAACGATCGGACACTTCATCGGCGGCAAAGAGGTAGAGGGCAAATCGGGACGTTTCGCCGACGTGTTCGAGCCGATGACCGGCGAGGTCAAGGCAAAGGTCGCGCTGGCCACCAAGGCCGAAATGCGCGCCGCCGTCGAGAACGCCGCTGCAGCACAGCCGGCCTGGGGCGCAACCAACCCGCAGCGCCGCGCCCGCGTGCTGATGAAGTTCCTCGAGCTGGTGCAGCGCGACTACGACAAGCTCGCCGAGCTGCTCGCGCGTGAGCACGGCAAGACCATTCCGGACGCCAAGGGCGATATCCAGCGCGGCCTCGAGGTCGCCGAATTCGCCACCGGCATTCCGCATCTGATGAAGGGCGAATACACCGAAGGCGCCGGCCCCGGCATCGACATCTATTCGATGCGCCAGCCGCTCGGCGTCGTTGCCGGCATCACCCCGTTCAACTTCCCGGCGATGATCCCGATGTGGAAGTTCGCCCCGGCGATCGCCTGCGGCAACGCCTTCATCCTGAAGCCCTCGGAGCGCGATCCGGGCGTGCCGATGGCGCTGGCGGCGCTGATGCTCGAAGCCGGCCTGCCGCCGGGCATCCTCAACGTCGTCAATGGCGACAAGGAGGCCGTCGACGCCATTCTCGACGACCCGGATATCCGCGCCGTCGGCTTCGTCGGCTCGTCGCCGATCGCGCAGTACATCTATGAGCGCGCAGCGCAGACCGGCAAGCGGGCGCAGTGCTTCGGCGGCGCCAAGAACCACGCCATCATCATGCCCGACGCCGACATCGACCAGACCGTCGACGCGCTGATCGGCGCCGGCTACGGCTCGGCCGGCGAGCGCTGCATGGCGATCTCGGTCGCGGTGCCGGTCGGCAAGGCCACCGCCGACAAGTTGATGGAAAAGCTAATCCCGCGCGTCGAGTCGCTGAAGATCGGCCCGTCGACCGATCCGTCCGCCGATTTCGGCCCGCTGGTGACCAAGGAAGCGCTGGAGCGCGTCAAGAACTACGTCGAGATCGGCGTCAAGGAAGGCGCGACACTCGCCGTCGACGGCCGCGGCTTCAAGATGCAGGGCTACGAGAACGGCTTCTACATGGGCGGCTGTCTGTTCGACAACGTCACCAAGGATATGCGGATCTACAAGGAAGAGATCTTCGGTCCGGTGCTGAGCGTCGTCCGCGCCCACGACTACGCCGAAGCGCTGGCGCTGCCGTCCGACCATGATTACGGCAACGGCGTCGCGATCTTCACCCGCGACGGCGATGCCGCCCGCGACTTCGCCGCCAAGGTCAATGTCGGCATGGTCGGCATCAACGTGCCGATCCCGGTGCCGATCGCCTACTACACCTTCGGCGGCTGGAAGAAGTCCGGCTTCGGCGACCTCAATCAGCACGGTCCGGACTCGGTGCGGTTCTATACCAAAACCAAGACCGTCACCTCGCGCTGGCCTTCCGGCGTCAAGGAAGGCGCGGAGTTCTCGATCCCGCTGATGAAGTAAGCGTCGGCTGCCATGCAGTTCGACCTGAACGAAGACCAGCGCGCCATCCGTGAGATGGCGCGCGACTTCGCGGACGACAAGATCGCTCCGCACGCGCTGCAATGGGACGAGGACAAGCACCTGCCGCTCGACGTGATTCGGCAGGCGGCCTCGCTCGGCATCGGCGGCATCTACATCCGCGACGACGTCGGCGGCAGCGCGATGACGCGGTTCGACGCCGCGCTGATCTTCGAGGCGCTCGCCACCGGGTGTCCTGCTGTGTCGGCCTTCATCTCCATCCACAACATGGCGGCGTGGATGATCGACAGCTATGGCTCCGAAGCGCAGCGCCAGCAATGGCTGCCGAAGCTGTGCAGCATGGAGCTGATTGCGAGCTACTGCCTGACCGAGCCGGGCTCCGGCTCGGATGCCGCCGCGCTACGAACCCGCGCGGTGCGCGATGGCGATCACTACGTGCTCAACGGCCAGAAGCAGTTCATCTCCGGCGCCGGCGCCAACGATCTCTATGTGGTGATGGTCCGCACCGGCGGCGACGGCCCCGGCGGAATCTCGACGCTGGTGGTCGACAAGGACACGCCGGGCCTCTCCTTCGGCGCCAACGAGCGCAAGATGGGCTGGAACGCGCAGCCGACCCGCGCGGTGATCTTCGAGAATGCCCGGGTGCCGGTCGCCAACCGGCTCGGCGACGAGGGCATCGGCTTCAAGATCGCGATGGCCGGGCTCGACGGCGGTCGCCTCAACATTGCCGCATGCTCGCTCGGCGGCGCGCAGACCGCGCTCGACAAGGCGCTCGACTACACCAGGGAGCGCAAGGCGTTCGGCAAGCGGCTCGACGAATTCCAGGCGCTGCAGTTCAAGCTCGCCGACATGGCGACCGAGCTGGAAGCTGCGCGCACCTTCCTGTGGCGCGCCGCCGCCGCACTCGACCGCAAGGACCCGGACGCTACCAAGCTGTGCGCAATGGCCAAGCGCTTCGGCACCGACACCGGCTTCGAGGTCGCCAACGCGGCGCTGCAACTGCACGGCGGCTACGGCTATCTGGCCGAATACGGCGTCGAGAAGCTGGTGCGCGATCTGCGGGTGCATCAGATCCTCGAAGGCACCAACGAGGTCATGCGACTGATCGTGGCGCGCAAGCTGATCGAGGGCGCGCGATGAACGCGCCGGTCAGCGAGCCCGATCTGATCGTCCGGCGCGAAGGCGCTGCCGGCGTCATCCGTCTCAATCGGCCGAAGGCGATCAATGCGCTGACGCTGGAGATGACCCGCGAGTTCGACCGCGCGCTGATCGCCTTCGCGGCCGATCCGCAGATCGCGGTGGTGCTGGTCGAAGGCGCTGGCGAGCGCGGCTTGTGCGCTGGCGGCGATATCGTCGGGCTGTACAACAGCGCCCGCGAGGGCGGCGATCTCGGCAAGGTGTTCTGGCGCGAAGAATACGTCATGAACGCGCGGATCGCGGCCTATCCGAAGCCCTATGTGGCCTTGATGGACGGGCTGGTGATGGGCGGAGGCGTCGGCATCGCCGGCCACGGCAGCCACCGCATCGTCACCGAGAAGACCAAGATCGCGATGCCGGAAGTCGGCATCGGCTTCTTTCCCGATGTCGGCGGCACCTGGCTGCTGACGCGTGCGCCCGGCGAGATCGGCACGTATTTCGGCATCACCGGCGAGATCATGAACGGCGCGGATGCGATCCACGCCAGGTTCGCCGACAACTTCGTGCCCAGCGTGGTGTGGCCGGATCTCCGCGAGGCGCTGACCGCGGCGCCGGCCGGCGCCAGCGCCGCGCAGGTGCGCGAGATCATCGCGCGTTTCAGCCTCGCGCCCGATCCGGGCCCGGCGCAGCAGCATCAGGCGCAGATCGATGCCGCGTTCGGCCACGACAGCATCGACGAAATCATTGCCGCGCTTGAGCAGGACGGCTCCGAGTTCGCGCAGGCGGCGCTGAAGACGCTGCGCATCAAGTCGCCGACCAGCCTGAAGGTGACGCTGAAGCTGCTGCGGATGGCGCGCAACGCTGCGTCGCTGCAGGAGTGTCTGGTCCACGAATATCGCGCGGCACTCCAAGTGTTCGTCAGCGACGATTTCGTCGAGGGCGTTCGCGCCGCGGTGATCGACAAGGACCGCCAGCCGAAATGGCGGCCCGCGACGATCGCGGAGGTGACGCCGGAGATCGTGGCGCGCTACTTTGTCGATCGCGGCGCTGACGAACTTAAATTCCCGGGCTGAAGAAACCGGGATCATCGAGGGACCAAAGGGGACGAACATGACGGCCATCGCATTCATCGGTCTCGGCAACATGGGCGGCCCGATGGCCGTCAATCTGGCCAAGGCCGGCCAACAGGTCACCGGCTTCGATCTGGCCGCAGCGTCGTGCGACGCCGTCAAGGCGGAGGGAGTCGCGACCGCGAAGAGTGCGATCGATGCGGTGCAAGGTGCCGACGTGATCGTCACCATGCTGCCCGCCGGCAAGCACGTTCTGTCGGTGTGGAACGAGATCCTGCCGCACGTCGAGAAGGGCGCGTTGATCATCGATTGCTCGACGATCGACGTCGAGAGCTCCGTGCAGGCGCATGCGCTGGCGGCGAAGCTCGGTGCGGCTTCGGTCGACGCGCCGGTCTCCGGCGGCACCGGCGGCGCCAAGGCGGCGACGCTGACCTTCATGGCCGGCGGCAGCGAGGCGGCGTTCGCGGCCGCCAAGCCGGTGCTCGAACTGATGGGCAAGAAGATCGTGCATTGCGGCGGCGCCGGCGCGGGGCAGGCGGCGAAGATCTGCAACAACATGATCCTCGGCATTTCGATGATCGCGGTGGGTGAGGCCTTCACGCTCGCTGAAAAACTCGGCCTGTCGCATCAGGCGCTGTTCGACGTCGCTTCGACCTCGTCGGGCCAGTGCTGGTCGCTGACGACCTATTGCCCGGTGCCGGGCCCGGTGCCGACCTCGCCGGCCAACAACGGCTACAAGCCCGGCTTCGCCGCCGCGCTGATGCTGAAGGACCTCAACCTGTCGCAGGAAGCCGCAAAGTCCTCCGGCGCCGCCACCCCGCTCGGGTCGCATGCCGCCGAGCTCTACGCGGCGTTCGAGCAGGCCGGCCACGGCGGCACGGATTTTTCGGGAATCATCAACTACCTGCGCGAGCAGGGACGGAAGTAAGCATTTTGATGTTTCGCACGGTGGCGCCACCATAATGGCCGTCATGCGCGGGCTTGACCCGCGCATCCATCACTCTTCGGAAGTAGATGGATTGCCGGGTCAAGCCCGGCAATGACGGATAAACTGGAGGTGGACGCCGTGCCTCGCAAGCGAGGTGTTGCCATGACCACGTTCCAGCAAGCTCGTTCGTTTCTTCTCGAACATCGCACCAACTACGCGGCCGCCGTCGCCGGCTTCCGCTGGCCCGATCCGGTTCCGTTCAACTGGGCGCTCGACTGGTTCGACGCCGAACTCGCCGCGAATGCTGAGAGCCGCGATCGTGCGGCGCTGTGGATCGTTGACGGCGCCACCGGCAACGAGGTCAAGCCGACCTTCGCGCAGCTCTCCAAGCGCTCCAATCAGGTCGCGAACTATCTCCGTGGCAAGGGTCTGAAGCGCGGCGATCATCTGTTGCTGCTGCTCGGCAATGTCGTTCCGCTGTGGGAGACGATGCTGGCGGCGATCAAGCTCGGTCTCGTCACCATCCCGGCGACCACGTTGCTGTCGCCCGAGGAATTGAGCGACCGGCTCGAGCGCGGCGAGGCCAAAGCTGTGATCGCGGCGCCGGATCAAGTCGCAAAGTTCAAGAACCTCGGTGGCGGCGATCTGCTGCGCATCGTCGTCGGCGATGCGCAGGACGGCTGGCTCGCTTTCGCGGAAACCGAGCAACAGCCCGACAGCTTCACGCCGGACGGGCCGACTCAGGCCGACGATCCGATGCTGCTGTATTTCACCTCCGGCACCACGGCGAAGCCGAAACTGGTGCGGCACAGTCAGCGCAGCTACCCGGTCGGCGCGCTGTCGACGATGTTCTGGCTCGGGCTGCAGCCCGGCGACGTCCATCTCAACATCTCCTCGCCGGGCTGGGCCAAGCACGCCTGGAGCTGCTTCTTTGCGCCGTGGAATGCCGGCGCCACCGTGTTCGTCGTCAACCAGCCGCGGTTCGACGCCAAGAACCTGCTGGCGACGATCGGCCGTTGCGGCGTCACCACGCTGTGCGCGCCGCCGACGGTGTGGCGGATGTTCATCCAGGAGAAGCTTGCGGACTACAAGGTCAGTCTGCGCGAAGTCTGCGGCGCCGGCGAGCCGCTCAATCCGGAAGTGATCGATCAGGTCAAGGCCGCGTGGGGCACGACCATCCGCGACGGCTACGGTCAGACCGAGACCACCGCGATGGTCGGCAATTCGCCGGGGCAGCCGGTGAAGATCGGTTCGATGGGGCGGCCGCTGCCGGGCTACGTCATCAAGATCACCGATGCGGACGGCCATCCGGCGACCGAGGGTGAGATCACGTTGGCGCTCGGCGACGCGCGGCCCGCCGGACTGATGCAGGGCTATCAGGGCGAGGGCGGCAAGCTCTCCGGCACGGGTGGCGAGGCCTATCGCTCGGGCGACGTCGCGTTCGCCGACCAAGACGGCTACCTGACCTTCGTCGGCCGCACCGACGACGTGTTCAAGTCGTCTGACTACCGGATCTCGCCGTTCGAACTTGAAAGCGTCCTGCTTGAGCACGATCTGGTGGCCGAAGCCGCGGTGGTGCCGAGCCCCGATCCGATCAAGCTGGCGATCCCGAAAGCCTATGTGCTGCTGACCGCCGATGCCGAGCGCTCGCGCGACACTGCGCTGTCGATCTTCAAGCATCTGCAGGGCCGGTTGTCGCCGTTCAAGCGCATCCGCAAGCTCGAACTGGTCACCGAATTGCCGAAGACGATCTCGGGAAAAATCCGCCGCGTGCACCTGCGCCGGATCGAGCATGAGCACGATCAGGCCGATGCACTGCGTGGTGTCGAGTTTCGCGAAGAGGATTTCCCGGAACTGAAAGCCGCGCCCGCGAAGGATGCTTAGGAAGGCTTGGCCGCTGCCGCTTGATATTAAGTGACGGCCGGCAGCGGCAGCAACGTCTGCGGCTTCACACATCGAGAGGGAGGAGCGCGATGCCGAGGAAACTGATCGACATCTCCGTGCCGCTGCAGAACGACGTTCCCGCCGATCCGCCGGGCAATCATCCGAGTATTCAATACATCGATCACCAGCAGGGACTGCCGCACATGCTGCAGTTCTTCCCGGGCCTGAAGGCGGAGGATCTGCCGGACGGGCAGGGCTGGGCGGTCGAGAAGGTGTCACTGTCGACGCACAATGGCACGCATCTCGACGCGCCATGGCATTTCCATCCGACGATGAATCGCGGCGAACGTTCGCTGACGATCGACGAGGTACCGCTCGACTGGTGCCTGCAGCCGGGCGTGAAGCTCGACTTCCGGCATCTGCCGGACGGTTACGTTGTCACCGCCAAGGACGTCGAGAACGAGCTGGCGCGCATCGGGCACACGTTGGCGCCGCTCGAAATCGTGGTGGTCAACACTGCTGCCGGCGCGAAATTCGGCCAGCCTGACTACGTCAATTCGGGATGCGGCGTCGGCTACGAGGCGACGATGTATCTGCTCGAACGCGGCGTCCGGCTGACCGGCACCGATGCGTGGAGCTGGGACGCGCCGTTCGTCTTCACCGCGCAGCGCTACGCGCAGACCAAGGACGCCAGCCTGATCTGGGAAGGCCACAAGGCGGGCCGCCATATCGGCTATTGCCATATCGAGAAGCTGCACAATCTGGAGCTGTTGCCCCCGACCGGCTTCATGGTGTCGTGCTTCCCGGTGAAGATCGAGCGCGCGTCCGCAGGCTGGACGCGCGCCGTCGCGATCTTGGACGAATAAGCGTCGGTCGGGCGCCCGCGCTTACTTGTACTCGCGCTCGTCCCACCACGGGTAGTAAGCCGGCATGTCGGCGGTGACCTTGTTCTTGAACTGCGCCGGACGCTTTTCCAGGAACGAGGAGACGCCTTCCTTGACGTCGTCGGAGCGGCCGCGCTCATAGATGCCACGGCTATCGATCTTGTGCGCTTCCATCGGATCGTCGGCGCCGAGCATGCGCCACATCATCTGCCGGATCAGCGCCACCGACACCGGTGCGGTCTTGGCGGCGATTTCCTTCGCCAGCGTGCGCGCGGTTTCCAGCAACTGATCGGCCGGCACGACGCGGCTCACCAGCTTGCCGGCGAGTGCTTCCTGCGCCGGGAAGACGCGGCCGGTGTAGCACCACTCCAGCGCCTGGGCGATGCCGACGATGCGCGGCAGGAACCAGCTCGAGGCAGCTTCCGGCACGATGCCCCGCTGCGAGAACACGAAGCCGAACCGCGCCGCTTCCGAGGCGATACGAATGTCCATCGCCAGTTGCATGGTGACGCCGATGCCGACCGCCGGGCCGTTCACCGCGGCGATCACAGGCTTGAGGCACTTGAAGATCCGCAGCGTCACCTGGCCGCCGCCGTCACGCACCTGGGGATCGGAGTAATCGACCGAGCCGTCGGCATTGCGCCGCACCGGGCCGCGGCGCGCGTCGCGGTCGAACGTGTCGGCGCCGGAGGAGAGGTCGGCGCCGGCGCAGAACGCGCGGCCTTCGCCGGTGACGATGATGGCGCGGATATTGTCGTCCGCATCCGCCTTGTCGAACGCCTCGATCAGCTCATTCTGCATCGTCGCATTGAACGCGTTGAGCTTGTCGGGACGGTTCAGCGTGATGGTGAGGATCTGATCGGCGACCTCGTATTTGATGGTCTCGTAGGACATCTGGTTTCCTCCAGCGTGTTTTTGTTTGTGAGACGTCATGGCCAAGCTTAACCCGCCATCCAACCCTTATGAAGGAATTGGATGCGCGGGTCGAGCCTGAGCAGTTCGTAGGATGGGTTGAGCGGAGCGATACCCATGCGACTGCGCGTGAGTCGATGGGTATCGCTGCGCTCAACCCATCCTACAATGTCAAAACGCGACTATTCAGCGCGGCGTTTGCGGCCACGGCTTCTGCGCGCCGCGCACGCCTTCGAACGCTTTCGCGATCCTCAGTACGCCGAGATCGTCGTAGCGACGCCCGACGATCTGCACGCCGATCGGAAATCCGCTGCTGCTATATCCGCCGTTGATCGAGGCCGCCGGGTTCTCGGCCATATTCCACGGAACGGTATAGAGAATATGATCGAACGGAAGGTCGGGATCGTCGAGCGGCGAAGGCAGGTCGGCGGCGAAGCTCACCACCGGCGCGACCGGCGAAATCAGGTAGTCGATCTTCTCGAACAGCTTTGCGCCCATCGCCCGCACCGCCATGGTCTGGTTGAAGCCGCGCACCACCTCGACGCCGGACAGCGTTGCTCCGCCCTCGGCCCAGCGCACGATGTAGGGCAGGACTTGCGTGCGCTGCGCTTCGCTGAGCTTGAAGACGTCGTCCCACATCCGCGCGCGCCAGAACGCGTCGAGCCCGTTCATCATCTCGCGGGTGAAGCCGAGCTCAACCTCCTCGACGATCGCGCCCTGCGACTCGAGCAGCCGCGCCGCATCGGTGACGACGCGGCGGACGTCGTCCTCCAGCGCCATGCCGAAGCCGAGATCGGTCAGCAGCCCGATTTTCTTGCCGCGCAGATCGACGTCGAGTTCGCTCCACGCGATGTCCTGCGGCGGCAGGCTCATGCCGTCGCGCGGATCGGGTTGCGACAGCACGCTCATCATCAGCGCGGAATCGTCGACCGTGCGGGTCATCGGTCCGGCGCATCGGCCGACATAGGGCGGATCGATCGGCACGCGGCCGAGCGACGGCTTCAGCGCAAAGATCCCGCACCAGTTCGCCGGCAGCCGCACCGAGCCGCCGATATCCGTGCCGAGATGCAACGGCCCGTAGCCGGCCGCGCCCGCCGCGCCGGCACCGGCCGAGGAGCCGCCGGTGTTCTGCGTCACATCCCACGGATTGCGGGTGATGCCGTGAAAGCTCGATAGGCCCGACGACAGCATGCCGAAGTCCGGCATCGTCGTCTTGCTCCAGACGATGCCGCCGGCCTCGCGCAGCCGCGCCGCAGGCGGTGCGTCCACCGCCGCAGGCGTCAGCGCGGTGATCGGCACGCCGAGCGGCACCGGCGTGCCCTTTGTCGCCACGTTCTCCTTGATGGTCACCGGAATGCCGTCGAGCATGCCCTGTGGTTCGCCCTTCTGCCAGCGCTCGGTCGAGGCCCGCGCCGCGATGCGGGCGCCATCGGGATCGAAGGCGTACAGCGCATTGATATGCGGCTCCCAGCGCTCGGCCTGGGCGATCACCGCGTCCATCACGTCGGTGGGCGAGAACTGCTTGGTGTAGTAACCGGCGAGCAGCTCGGTGGCGGAGAGCTCGTGCAGCGCGGTTGCCGTGGTGGAGATGCCGTCAGACATGGGCGGCCACCGGAAGGCGGGTTTCGACGATCCGCGCGAACATGCTGGCGCCGATCGGCAGGATCTTGTCGTCGAGCACGTAGCCGGGATTGTGCACCGGCACGTCGCCATCGTGGCCGACCCAGAAGTAAGCGCCGGGGATCGCCTGCAGCATGTCGGCGAAATCCTCGCTGCCCATTTTCGGCTGCTCGCGCAGCTTGACGTTGGCATCGCCGACCACGCCGCGCGCGACTTCCGCGACCACATCGCTCTGCGCCTGCTGATTCACCAGCACGCTGAAGATGTCGCGGATATCGACGGTGATCTCGACATCGAACGCCGCCGCGATGCCGGCGGCCAGCGCCCGCATCCGCTCGCGCACCAGCTTGCGGACGTCATCGGAGAAGCATCGGACGGTGCCGGCGAGGCGGGCTTCGCCGGGAATGACGTTGTAGGCCGATCCGGCGTGAATCTGCGTGATCGACAACACGGCCGATTGCAGCGGATCGACGTTGCGGCTGACGATGGTCTGCAGCGCCTGGCCGAGCGTCATCGCGATCACCACCGGATCCTTGGAGCGCTCCGGCATCGCGCCGTGCGCGCCGTAGCCCGAGATCGTGATGTCGAAGAAATCGGCGCCGGCCATCGCCGGCCCGGGCAGGATCGCGATCTCGCCATGGGCGAGGTCTGGCGCATTGTGCAGGCCGTAGAGTTCGTCGCACGGGAACTTCTGAAACAGCCCATCCTTCAGCATCGCCCGCGCGCCGCCGAGGCCTTCTTCGGCGGGCTGGAAGATGAAATGCACTGTGCCGTCGAAATTGCGCGTCTCGGCGAGGTAGCGCGCGGTGCCGAGCAGCATGGTGGTGTGCCCGTCATGTCCGCAGCCGTGGAAGCGTCCCGGAATGGTCGAGCGCCATCCGAGGTTGGTGTGCTCCTCCATCGGCAGCGCATCCATGTCGGCGCGCAGGCCGATGCGGCGGCCACTGTCGCCCTTGCCCTTCAGCACGCCGACCACGCCGGTGCCGCCGATCCCGCGGAATACCTCGATGCCCCAGGCATCGAGCTTTTCGGCGACGATATTGGAGGTGCGGACTTCCTCGAAGCCGATCTCCGGGTGCATGTGCAGATCGCGGCGGATCGCGGTCAGCTCGTCGGCGAAAGCGTCGATGCGGTCGATGGTCGGCATGTGAAGGAACACCCTTGCGGTCACAGGTTGAGGCGGAACGTGTCGGCGCTCCGTATGCAAGGACCGGGCAAGGCGAGCGGAGCCTCTGGCGCGGCGAACCCACGCCACACCCGTCCGCCGCACCCGGAGCATGCAGGCACCGTCCGGTATCTCACTCGAAAGTCGGGGGTGATGTCAAAGCGCGCGACCCGCGAAGCCGCCCGGCCACCGCAACCCCGCTTTGCGTTGCGCCGCGCCCTCGACTATGAATGCGGCGCTCTGGCGCGGAAGCAGGCATTGCTGAAGGCAGCTTGCTGACGGGTAGACGGAAGGCATTTAAGACGTCTGGGGCACCGCACGTGTGAGTTCGAGTCACCGCGGCGGCTACCTTCGCTCGAGCTGAATCGCTGACGAGGTTTCCGGATTGCAATTGAGTACGTTCTTCGTTTTTTCAATGATAGGGCCTAGGAATAGTTCGGGGGCAAGATGTCGGATGCGCATTACAGAGTTCGGGTGGAACGAGACCACATAAGGAAGCTGGCCAGCGCGAAGCCCATTCAGGCCGTGGCTGAGCTAATCTGGAATGCCGTTGACGCCGACGCCACGCGGGTAGATTTGGAGATCGACTCCGACGACATCGCTATGCGCTCGGTGACGATCCGGGACAACGGACATGGCATACCGCATTCTGAGGTGGAGGCCGTATTCGGGAAGCTAGGTGGCTCATGGAAGGCGCACGGTTCACGGTCTAAGTCGAAGGGGCGCATCCTGCATGGCAAGGAGGGAAAGGGGCGCTTCAAGGCGCTGGCGCTCGGTCGAGTTGCGGACTGGACTATCCGCTTCCGTGATAGCGGAAAGCTATATGGCTACAAAATCACGGTCATCAGGGATGATTTAGTTGACGTGCGAGTTACTGACCCAGTGGAGGTCGAGCAACGTTTAAAGACGGGTGTCGAGGTCCGGATCACCGAACTCGACAGGGTCTACCGGTCCCTTGATCCTCAGTACGCAGTCCAATCGTTGTCCGAGATCTTCGCCCTCTATCTGACCGACTATGCAGACGTGGGAATATTCATCGAAGGAGAACGCCTCGATCCGTCAAAGGCGATCGCCAGCCGTGAGAAATTCCCGCTGTCGCCGATCACAGATGATGGCAAGGAGTACCCGGCAGAGGTCGAAGTTATACAATGGACGGCCGCGTCGGAGAGGTGGTTTTTTCTATGCGGTCCCGAAGGGTTTCCCTTCCAGCGCCTTACGCCGAAGTTTCACACGCCAGGCTTCCAATTCTCAGCCTATCTGAAGTCCACATTCATCGGAGCACTCCAAGAGCAGGGCCTTCTCGACCTTGCGGAGATGAACTTCCCATTGCAGGCGGCTTACGACGAGGCCTCGGAGGTCATAAAGGCGTTCTTCAAAACCAAGGAGGTCGAGGCCGCGCAGTCGGAGATCGATCAGTGGAAGGCCGAGGAAATCTATCCCTATCGTTTCGAACCTTTGACAACCGTAGAAAAGGCGGAGCGGCAGGTATTCGATATAGTCGCTCTGAACGTGAACAAGCACCTGCAAGATTTTGGGGAGCAGAGCAGGCGTACCAAGGCATTCCAGTTGCGGATGCTGAGGCAGGCGATCGAACGGGGGCCTGATGAACTCCAGCACATCTTAACAGAGGTGCTCGATTTGCCAGAAAGGACGCAGAAGGAGCTATCCAAACTTCTCGAAGAGGCTGATCTCGCAAACGTAATCAGCGCGTCGAAGCTGGTGGCCGACCGTCTCAAATTCGTCTATGGCCTTGAAACATTGCTTTTTGATCCTGACAGCAAGAAATTGCTGAAGGAGCGAAGCCAACTCCATCGCATGATTGCCGAGAACAATACCTGGATCTTCGGCGAAGAATTCAACCTTACTGTTGATGATCAATCTTTGTCTGAGGTCCTACGCAAGCATCGCAAGCTTATTGGTGATGACACGATGATTGATCAGCCTGTCAAGAGGATTGATGGGAAGGTCGGCATAGTCGATCTCATGTTATCCAGATCTGTGCCGCAGAATCACGCGGACGAGCGCGAGCATCTGGTGGTCGAACTCAAGAGGCCGTCAGTGAAAGTCGGTGCCGATGAGATCACGCAGGTTAAGAAGTATGCTTTCACTGTTGCCCACGACGAGAGATTCCGTCACCTGAAAACCCGGTGGAGCTTCTGGGTTCTCTCCAACGACCTCGACGCATTCGCCCGTGTCGAGACGAGGCAGAAGGGAAAAGCACGGGGGCAGGTCTTCCAGTCTGAAGACGGCAGCATAGAGGTCTGGGTAAAAACCTGGGCCGAAGTTCTTGCGGAATGCAAGTCGAGGATGAAGTTTGTTCAAGAGCATCTTCAAGCAAACGTCGATAAAGAGAGCTCTCTCCGGTACCTAAAAAAGACGTATGAGAAATATTTGACCGGGGTTTCCGAGATCGAGCAGGAAGATTCGGTCGCAGACGAAGCGGTTGCCCAACAAGAGGATGCGTCGTAACAGAGGGCCCTTGAACGATTAGGCAGAGAACTATCTTTATGCGGACGTGGCGAAACTGGTAGACGCAAGGGACTTAAAATCCCTCGATGGCAACGTCGTGCGGGTTCGACCCCCGCCGTCCGCACCAAAGCGCTCTCAAAGTCAACGTGTCACGTTGTAGTTTTCTTCCATCTCATTGCAGTCTTGGCAACTGAGCCTACCGGCATCCTGCCTTCTTTGTCATCAGTGAAGCCAAGATGTCTCATAACCGCTGCTTGGACAAACCCTGCATTCAAGGTCCCTCCGTCATGCGGCATGTACCTTTCGCCTAAGGCGGCTACCAGCAGGGGCTCAGTTCCTGCGAGAGCGGGAAGGCCCTTCGCTGTAGCTATCAGTGCGGCCTCCTTGCCTTCTTTAGACCAGATGATTTCCTCCATTTTTGTGAAAGTTGGGTCATCTGATTTCATTTGCCCTGAACTTAGCGAGAGGCCGAGCGAGTCGATCAGTTCGATAATCTCTTTTCCTCCGTTCTCAAATTTTCTTCTCGCATTTTCGTAGAGAATCGCGCGTTTGTTCGGGGACATCGCGATCAAATCTTCAGCAGTTAATCTCTTGGGCATGAAGTAACTCTAGGCTGAAGTGGCGGGTGATTCGCATTCAAGTATATCGATGATATCGTTTCAAACGAAGACGATTAGTATGTCTCGATGGAACACCATTCGAAGGTAGTGAGCGGTGTCCCCCTCTTTATTTCGCTGCGCCCTCGTCTCCCGAACACCGCTCCAACAGCCGCAAGATCGACCTGTCCTCCTCCGCGTTGATGGCGTTCTCGGCGGGGCCAGGTGCTGTCGCGAGGCGCGGGGGGCTCGCGTCCCAGCTGGACCTTGGTTGGCAGATCGGGCGGCGAACGCGAACAGTAATGATCGAGACAGAGCAGGCCGAGCTACCGTGGAAGGGCGGCCGAGCGCGTCATGGTTTCATCGAGCCAGTGTTTGAGATGCACATTGCGCATGGCGTAAATCCAGCGCGAATTGGTGATCGGCAGCGCCTCGCGGAAATTGTCGGTGCTGAAGTTGTTTTAGAGATAGAAATAGCCGGCGCGGACGCCTTCGTGGAAGCGCAGCCATTCTTCGGGAACGGCGCTTTTTCGCGGAAGATCGGGACGACCGCCAGCGCCGGCACGTCGCGGCTCGCGATGGCGCGGTCGATGGCGCGGGCGCGCCGCACGAACGGCCGCGCAGCGGGTCTTTCAAGCCCGACATTTCCGTTGATCCCATGCGATTGCCGATCGGCAGAGGAGATCGATTGCGATGATTGTTGGACCGCACGGCATTGCAAACTTTGCAAAGCCACAGCGCGCCCCGCTCAATGCGGGCGCCCCATCGCGATCTGAACCACGGCGATGACCACTTCGAATGCGATCAGCAGGACCACGATCAGTTCGAGGCGCAGTGCGCGGCGGGTATCGATGATGTCGGCGAGGGTGGAGGCGGTTTCGGCGACGACGGCGAGCTTGCGGTTAAGCGTGTCGACGCGCTCCTTCAGTTCGTATTCGTCCTCGAGGCGCGCGTAGAGTCGCTCGAGGTCGGGGCGCTCCCACAGCGCGTCGGGCTTTTCGGTGATGGCGACCCGGCCGGAGACGCGGTGCTGCACCAGCAGTGCGTGGCCGATCAGCTTCATCATCGCCGGCCGGCTGCGCCTGGTGTGGCCGTGCTCGGCGAGTTCGCGGGCGAACGGCTCGATGACTTCGAACACCTTGGCGACTTCGCGTTCGTCGTGCGCCAGCACGACGCTTTTGGCCAGCACGTCGGCGATGATCAGCAGGCGCTCCAGCGACATCTGCCGCAGCTGGATCGGGCCGCCCGCCGCGACCTGATCGTCACCGTCGAGCTGGAAGGCAGCGGTCTCGTCGTCGATGGCGCCGAACGGGCCGCCGATTCGCGGCTTCAGGCGGTCGAGGAAGGCGGCTTCCTCTGTTGCGCTCAGGCCGATCGACACCACGACGCCGTAGCGGAACAGCACCGCAACGCCGGCGCCGGCGCGCACCGCCAGCGGCACCGACGACAACGCCTGCTCCTCGAAGCCCACGGTGTTGATCCGGTCGCCGACATACATCGCGTGCGCGCTGGCCTTGTCGGCGAAGCTGTCTGCGGAAAACGTCGGTGGGGTCGACATGCGGCGGTCCTGCTGTGGCCTTGCGTGTCCCGAGGGACCCTATCGCCGCGCTTTCGACGCGCCAAGGCAGGGCCGGCCACACTGCGGACATGCGATGCTGATTTTACGAATGCTTGGTTTCTGTCTATAGACGCGGCCCATGACGGTTTCTTTCAGGCTTTGTCGTTTTGCGATGCTCGGCGCCATCTTGCTGGCGGGGGCGGGGGTGTCCGGCTGCGCGGCGATCGGCGACAGCGCGATGTCGCAGGCATTCGTCGATCCGGCGCGCTACGAGCTGTACAGCTGCGAGCAGCTTGCGGCCGAACGCAAAAGCCTCGACGCGCGGCTTACCGAGCTAAATGGGCTGATGCGCAAGGCGGAGACCGGGGTCGCCGGCTCGGTCGTCTCCGAAGTGGCGTATCGCAACGACTACATCAACGTGAAGGCGCAGTCGCGGCTGGCCGAACAGACCTGGCGCGACAACAAATGCACCGAGGCGCCTGCCGCGGCAGCGGCGCCTGCCGTGCCGCCGGCTCCGTCGCCGCGTGGCCGTGCGGCCCGCTGAGCGAACGCGCGCTCTAAAGCTTCCAGTCGTAGATCCAGGCTTGCCGCGCCAGCAGCCGCGCGCCGCCGAGCGCCTGCATGGCGAGGTCGCGTGCCAGCGCCATCGGGCCGGCGAGGTGATAGATCTGGCCGTTCTGGCGGGCGAGCCGCTGGACCCGTGCCACCCGCGCGCGGCGGGCTTCGGCATAGCGCTGCAGCGCGGCGGGCACGGACAGCGCGTCGCCCGTCCCACCACTGCCATGGCTGTCGCCGAGGCACTGCGCCAGCACTGCGGCATCCTCGATCGCCATGCCGGCGCCCTGTGCTGCGAAGGGCAGCATGCCGTGCGCGGCATCGCCGAGCAGGGCAGTGGCGCCGGCGGTCCAGGCGCCGTCCTCGGGCATCGTGAACAGCGCCCATTTTTTCCAGCTATCGACCGCATCGATCAGCCGCCGCGCAGGCGCGGCCCATCCGGCGGCGGCAAAGCGATCGCTGATCTCGCGCGGTTCGCCCGGTGCGCTCCAGCCCTCGCGCTGCCAATCGTCGGGCATGATCGCGACCAGGTTGATCAGCCGCCCGCCGGAGATCGGATACACCACCAGGTGCGCGTGGGGGCCCATCCACAGCTGCACGCCGCGTAGCGGCTCGGTGTACGGCAGCGTCAGCGCGTCGATGGTGCCGCGCCAGGCGATCAGTCCACTGAACCGCGGCTGCGTCTGCGGAAACAGTTGCCCACGCACCGCGGACCAGATGCCGTCGGCGCCGATCAGCGCCAGCGCCTGCGTCTCGCAGCGCTCGCTTTGGTGGCGATATACGACGGTGATGCCGTGGGTCTGGCTGGCGTAGGTCTCGACCGCGCAGCCGAGCCGCAGCTCGATGGCCGGCTCGTCGCGGACGCGCGCGATGAGCGCGCCCTGCAGATCGCCACGGTGGATCACCCAATACGGCGCACCGGCGCGCGCCGCGGCCTGCGCGCCGAGCGGCAGCCGCACCAGCGCGCGGCCGCTGCGGGCGCTCATCACGGTCACCGCATCGGGCATCAGCGCGCGCGGTGCCAGTTGATCGGCAACGCCGAGATCGACCAGCACGCGGCTGGCATTCGGGGAGAGTTGCAGGCCGGCGCCGGCCTCCGCCAACCGTTCGGCCTTTTCGAGCACGATGACGCGAAAGCCTTTCGCCGCAAGCGCGAGCGAAGCCGTCAGTCCGCCGATTCCCGCACCAGCAACGACGATGGTGCGGCCGGTCGTCACCGCTGGATCAGGCGACCTTGTCCTTCAGCACGCATTCCGGCGGCCGGGCCTGACCGGGCGCGAGATCCGGCGCGTAGCGATACAGCGTCGAGCAATACGGGCAGATGATTTCGTTGTCGTTGCCGAGATCGAGGAACACGTGCGGATGGTCGAACGGCGGGTTGGCGCCGACGCACATGAATTCCTTCGAGCCGATCTCGATCATGGCAACGCCGGCATCGTTTTGGAAATGTGGAACCACGTGGTCGGACATTCAGCTCACCTTTGCTCGCGACGGAGAGGGCACATCACGGTGCAGCGCACCATACCGGCGTCGCTGCATGATTCCTAGACCGCCCGGACAGGCTTTGCCCGTCGAAATTCGACACAATCTCATGATGTTGGAGAAGCCCTTCTTTGGTCGGATCGGTTGTGTCCAAGCTGTGACACCCCCACATGCGACAGATGAGGGTCGAAACGTCATGGGTCTGAAGCTGGGAATTGCAAAGGCCGGCATCGCACTCTGCGCGGTTGCGCTGGTGCTGACGTGGCCGCACGCCCATCGTGCTGCGACGTTTCTTGCCGCACAGGACGACCCCGCGCAACTGGCGGAACTGCAGCTCGGGGCGGCATTACAGCGCGACCCCGGACTGATCGAGCGGCATACCCGCGAGGCGCTCGATGCCCATGATCCAGAGCTTGCGGATAGCCTGGTGCAGCTTGCCGCCAGCCGGAACGTCACGCTGCCCGAGGACCTCAAGCAGCAAGTCGCCCAAACCGTCGTAGCCGAGCGCTCGGCGACCGGAGTCGCCACCAGGTTCGCGACCGGCCTGATCACCGGCAAGGCCGAGGACGGCGCCAGCCTGTCCGGCACCATGGCGGGCGACCTGTTCGTGTTCGGCGACATCCGCGACGTCGTGCGCGAGGGCAGCAATCTGGCGACCGGCGCGGAGGCGGACCGGCTGGTGCTCGGCCTGGCCGCCGCGGGCATCGCCATCACCGCCGCCACCTATGTGACGGTCGGCGGCGCCACGCCGGTTCGCGCCGGGCTGACGTTGGTGAAGGACGCCCGCAAGGTCGGTCGGCTGGGCGAGGGGCTGGCCATGTGGGCCAGCCGTTCAGCCCGCGAGGTGGTCGATACCCCGGCGCTGCGCCGCGCGGTGGCAGATGGAACCGCGGTTCGGCCCGACAAGACGGTAACCGCCGTCAAAGCTGCGTTCCGGACCGAGAAGGCGGGCGGGCTGATGCGGCTCGCCAAGGATGTCGGCCGGGTCGGCGAAAAGGCCGGCACCCGCGGCGCGCTCGATACGCTGAAAATTTCCCAGAGCCCCAAGGACGTCGCCCGCGCGGCGCGGCTCGCCGAATCGAAGGGCAGCCAGACCCGTGCCTTCCTCAAGATCCTTGGCCGCGGCGCGCTGCTGCTCACCACCGGCGCGTGGAATTTCGCCTGGTGGATCTTCGGTGCGCTGATGACCTTGTTCGGCCTCGTCGCCTCGCTGAAATCCGGCGTCGAACGCATGACGCAAAGCTGGATCGACCGCGGCAAGGCCCGCCGCGCGCGGCGAATGCTCGCCGAGGCGAAACGCGCCCAAGCCGAGCGGGTCCGTGCCGGCGCGGTGGGTGGCCTCGCGGCCCCGTCCTAGCCAGCGAAAGGCTTGAAGCGGAAAAAATGCGCTGTTTGCCTCACAATCGTCATTGCGGGGAGCGAAGCGACGAAGCAATCCATCTTTCAACACAGGGTGCGCATGGGTCTGGATTGCTTCGCCTTCTGCTCGCAATGACGTAGAAGTCCGTTCAAGTTCGAACGCGAAGCTGTTCGCCTCCTGGGGTCTGACCTGAGTTTTTACTTCGCAGTCTTCCTCGACTAACAACCCTCCCGCTCACAACATCCGGACAATCAATGCCGAGCTTCGATCACGGCGGAATCGATATCGCGTATTTTGACGACGGCGAGGGTGAGCCGATCGTGCTGGTCCACGGCTTCGCGTCGAACAAGAACGTCAACTGGGTGTATCCGTCCTGGCTGTCGGAATTGAAGCGTGCCGGGCGCCGCGTCATCGCGCTCGACAATCGCGGCCATGGCGAGTCGGCCAAGCTGTACGATCCCGCGGAGTACGAGCTTGCCAAGATGGCGGGCGATGTCGCGGCCCTGATGGACCATCTGGAGATTCCGCGCGCCGATCTGATGGGCTATTCGATGGGTGCGCGGATCAGCGCCAATCTGGCGCGCTGGCAGCCGCAGCGCGTGCGCTCGGTCGTGCTCGGCGGCCTCGGCATGGGGCTGCTCAGCAACGAAGGCCGCCCCGGCGAGAACGTCGCGCAAGCGCTGCTGGCGCCGTCGCTCGACGACGTCTCCGACCCGGTCGGGCGGACGTTTCGTGCGTTCGCCGATCAGACCCGGTCCGATCACGCCGCGCTCGCGGCCTGCATGCGCGGGTCGCGCGGATTGATGAGCCAGGAGGATGCGGCGGCGATCACCGTGCCGGTGCTGATCGCGGTGGGCACCGACGACGACGTCGCCGGCTCGGCGCACGAACTCAGCGGCATCATTCCCGGCTCCGAGGTGCTGGACATCCCGCGCCGCGATCACATGCGGGCGGTCGGCGATCGTGTCTACAAGGAAGGCGTGGTCGCGTTCCTGGCGCGGCGGCCGTGATTGACGCGCGGCCCGGCTTGACCTCGTGCCTGCGCTCCCTACCTCAAAGTTCGCGGGCTCGCGAGGCGATATCGTCCGGTTCCGTGAAAGCCGCTCATGATCAATGGGTTAGCATGTTTAGCGATGGCCTCCCGACGGCGTTCCTCAGCCGCGACAGGTTCGCCGTCGGCGTGCTATAGTGAGCGGAACAGATGAGATCGAGAGAGCCGGCATGGCGATGCATCAGGTCAATCCACAGAATGCGACACTGACGACCCTCGATCCGATCTGGGAGCGGGTGCGCACCGAGGCGGAAGATGTGGTCCGGCGCGAGCCAGAGCTCGCCTCGTTCATCTACGCCAGCGTGCTGCATCATGACCGGCTCGAAGACGCGGTGGTGCATCGGGTCGCGTCGCGGCTCGACCACTCGGCGCTGTCGAGCGATCTGATCCGCCAGACTTTCGAAGACGCGCTGCGCGACGAGCCCGACATGGGCAACGCGTTCCGCGCCGACATGGTGGCGGTGTTCGATCGCGACCCGGCGACCTCGCGGTTCATCGATCCGCTGCTGTACTTCAAGGGCTTCCACGCTATTCAGGCGCATCGTCTGGCGCATTGGCTGCATCTCAAGGGCCGCAAGGATTTCGCGCTGTACCTGCAGAGCCGCGCCTCGGCGGTGTTCCAGACCGACATCAATCCGGCAGCAAAGATCGGCCGCGGCATCTTCCTGGACCACGCCACCGGCCTCGTGGTCGGCGAGACCGCGGTGATCGAGGACGACGTTTCGATCCTGCACGGCGTGACCCTCGGCGGCACCGGCAAGGAGCACGAGGATCGGCATCCCAAGATTCGCCGCGGCGTCATGATCGGCGCCGGCGCCAAGATCCTCGGCAATATCGAAGTCGGCCACTGCGCTCGCATCGCCGCCGGCTCGGTGGTGCTGAAGACGGTGCCGCACAACATGACGGTCGCAGGCGTTCCGGCCAAAGTCGTAGGTGAGGCGGGCTGCGCCGAGCCGTCGCGCACCATGGATCAAATGCTCAACGCGATCGGACTGTGATCGCGCCGCGATTGCGGTTTGCAATTGGACACGAGGGGTTGCGGCGAGCGCCCTGACCCCGTACTGACGGCGGCCCTGCTCGCAGCTGTATCTCGGACCCAGGTGTCTGCAGCGCTGCCAGCCTTGGACCTCATTTAGAATTGGAGATCACCGTGGACGTTCAGGAAGTCAGAAAGCTCGATGCCTATCTGAAGAAGGTATTCGGCAATCAGAAGATCCGCGTGGTGCCGCGGCCCAAGAAGGACGATTCGGCCGAAGTGTATATCGGCGAGGAATTCGTCGGCGTGCTGTTCGTCGACGACGAGGACGACGATCGCTCGTTCCAGTTCCAGATGGCGATCCTCGAAGACGATCTCGCCGACGTGTGAGATCGGCCTCGGCCGCTCGTTGCTGAGCTGACAGCCAGGCGGCGCTTCTTGTTTCCCATCGACTAACAACTCGTCATGGCCGGGCTCGTCCCGGGCATCCACGTCTGTGCCGCGTCTGACGCCGTAAGACGTGGATGCCCGGGACGAGCCCGGGCATGACGTGTGGCGATCTCAGTGTGGACTATCTCTCGACGCACGGGCGGTTAGTCAGAGAAGACGGATTGATCGCCGCTACCCGCGCACGGCGTGGAGCTGTGCGGTGAGGCGATCGATCGCGGTTGCGACGTCGCGCCAGTCTTTCAGCCATTGGCGGGGAAACCGGAAGGTGAGGTCGGCGCCGTCGATGCGGCGCTCGCTGATACACATGCCCGGCGTCTGCCGGTCGCGCGTGCAGCGGGCTGCGAGCTGCGGCTGCTCGGCGGTGATCAGATCTTCGGTGCTGTAGGGCGAGGCCTCGACGAACGGCCGAATGCTGAGTCCGTCCTCGACCTGAGCGGGGGATGGCGCCAAATAGCGCGGCAGGATCGTGCGCAGCCGGGTCTCCGGCGCCAGCGCATCGTGATGCGCCGCGATCGACACGAAGATGCGATCGATCGGATGAAACTCCTCGACGTCCTCGGGCGTGGCGCGCTTCGGCTTTTCCGGCGGCGCCAGCGACGGATAAACGAAGTTGAGGTCGACGCGCTCCTGCGGCCCGGAATGGCGCTGGAATTTCACCCGAAACGCCTTGGTCGGCACGTTGAACAGCGTATCGCCGACGCTGACCGGCGTTCGGTCCGGATCGCCGACGGCCTGGGCGCGCCAGGTCGGCCACAGCAGATAGACCACGACGGCAATCGAGAGGAACGCGATTGTGCTGCCCAGGGCAACCGGCACACGATAGCCTCGCCGCACCGCGGGAGCGGGTCGAAGGCGGGACGCTGACGAAACCGAACGCATTGCAGATCAGAACCCGAAGCGATGAGACCGATGTCGCGCCGCAGCACGAACTGCGGAGCGGACGCTATCCCTCGCACGGTCGCGTTAACCCAAACTTAACGATGCGCTGGCGATCGCTCCGACTTTTTGCGACATCAAGGTGGCTGCGGAGTTGCGAGGTCGTGCCGATGTCGCCGGATGCGTTCAACAATCTGTTCTCGCTGCTGATCGGCTTCGCCGTCGCCGGGGCGCTGGCGAGCGGCTATCAGGCGATGGTGCGACGGCCTGCCGGATTTGGCCTGTTGCAGCAGGGCGTCGTGGCGCAGAGCTTTGCTGCGATCCCGTTCCTGATGTTTGCCGCGCCGTTCATCATCATGCGCAACACGCTGCTCGGCCCGCGTCTGCCCGAGAAGCCCCGCCGCCGCACGGAATTCGTGATGCTCGCGACGGTGCTGGCCGGCACCTGGAGCATGATGTCCGGCACCGTGCTGCTGATGGGGCTGCACGCCGTCGGCGTCATCGCCTGAATTCATCCGGCATCAAAAAGAATTGCCTTGGGCACTGGGCGTTGCCATGACTGGCCCCGCAACAGGAGACCGAAATGGCGATCTACGAGCTGGACGGCAACACGCCTGATCTTCCGCAGGATGGAAACTACTTCATCGCCGAGACCGCGTCAGTGATCGGCAAGGTGCGGCTGCATCCCTCCGCCAGCGTCTGGTTCGGCGCCGTGCTACGCGGCGATAACGAGTGGATCGAGATCGGCGAGGGCTCCAACGTGCAGGACGGTTCGACCTGTCACACCGACCCCGGCTTTCCGCTCACCGTCGGCAAGAATTGCACGATCGGCCACAACGTCATCCTGCACGGCTGCAGCATCGCCGACAACGTGCTGGTCGGCATGGGATCGATCGTGATGAACGGCGCCAAGCTTTCGAGCGGATGCGTCGTCGGTGCCGGCGCGGTCATCACCGAGGGCAAGACGTTTCCGGAGAATTCGCTGATTCTCGGCGCCCCCGCCAAGGCGGTGCGGACGCTCACGCCCGAGCAGGCGAAGGGCATGCTGATGGGCGCGTCCTTCTACGTTGCCAACGGCCAGCGCTACGCCAAGGGCTTGAAGAAGATCGGCTGAACAGCCGATCCCCTCGATTTGGCGGCGCTTGACCGCAGCGCCGCCGACTATCCTTCCGACTCGCTGGCTTCCACCGCGGTCGCGACGCGCTCGTGGCCGGCGGCCCATAGGGCAAAATCCTCGGTGCCCTCTGCGAAGGGATTTGCCTCGGCAGGGATATTCTCACGTGCGGCACGCTCGCCGAGTTCGAACGGGTCGTCAGCCATCGGTCGTCCTTTCAGTGTTTGCCGCGCTGCTCGGCTGGCGCCGGGCGCTTCGCGGCCTTGGCGCTCTTCTTGAGCGCATCCTTGAGATCAATCGGCACGCCGTGCTTCTTGAGCAGATCGGCGAACGCTTCGTCGGCAAGCTCCTGCAGCGTCGCCATGCGGTCACGGCCGAGCTGCTTGAGCTTGTCGAACGTGTCTTCGTCAAACCCGAGCAGCTTCCGCATCGATCGATCTCCTGCGAGCACAAGCCGTCGCCCGGCCAAATCGTTCCGCCCCGGGCGACGCCCGCCCAATCGCGCAGATTTGAAAACCGAAAAGCACCTGTTGCCGAACAAACTGCGACAGGAGAGCGCATGTTAGCGCCGGGGCGAGGTCGTTCGGAATGGAGTTGCAAGATGGTTCGTAAGGCAATCATGGCTCTCTCGGTCGCAGCGCTGACGGCGCTGGCCATGCCCAGCGTCGCATCCGCCCGCGGCGGCTTTGGCGGAGGTGGCTTCCACGGCGGGGGCGGCTTCCATGGCGGTGGGTTCGGTGGTGGCTTCCGGGGGGCTGGCTTCCGAGGTGGCGGCTTCCACGGCGGCGGCTGGCACGGCGGTGGTTGGCATGGTGGCGGTTGGCATGGCGGCGGCTGGCGCGGACCGGGTTGGGGTGCAGTCGGTCTCGGCGTCGGCCTCGGCCTCGCGGCACCTTACGCATGGGGCGGCTACGGAGGCTATCCGGGCTACTACAACGGCTATGGCTACGGCTATCCCGCCGCGGTCGGCTACGACGACGGCTGCTACCTGCGCACCCAACGCGTCTGGACGCCCTATGGCTGGCGGCTGCGGCGTGTCGAGGTCTGCTATTAAGGCCGGTAAGGCCGGCTAGCGCGCTTCATCGAGTGATTGAAGCGACGCGTCCGCTCGAGTGCCGAGTCGTCATCCTGAAGTGCGCGCGTAGCGCGCCTCGAAGGATGCGGCCAAGGGATGAACTCAAGACGCTTGCGGCTCATCCTTCGAGGCCCGCAGCGCCGCGCATAGCGCGGCCTGCGGGTGCCTCAGGATCACGGCTCCACGTGTGGCGTCGTGACAGCTCATGCCGCTGAGGCCCGGCGCAAGGGCGAGCATTTGGTTTGGTGGAAGTCGTCGCTGATTGCGTTGGCCGCATAGCCGGCCGACCGTTCGAAGGAGGGCCGCACCATCGGCGGTCCATGGTTCAAGACATACCGTGGCTCGTTACCGTGAGCCGGATTCAGTGCTTCAGAGCACCAGTGCTGAGACCATCAGAAACGAAGAGACGTCGACGCCGATTGTGTGCCCGTCGGCGAAGACGTCAGCTCTATTGAAAAAGTCGTGTCGACTGATTGCGGGGCAGACCCGCAACAAGCCTGACCCATGTCATCTCCCGAATCAGGAAAACCTCCGGCGGGGCATCGCCGGAGGTTCCTGGAGGTCTACATGGGTCCTTTCGTTGTTGTTTAGAAAGTGCGCTGGACGCGGACGGCGCCGCTCCAGGTGTCCTGGTCCTTGAACTGATAACGCGCGGTCGGCTTGGTCGAGCCCGGGCTCACGGCCGGGCCGGTCACGCCTTCGTAGTTCTGATCGAGACGGGTGTAGAGCAGTTCGCCCGAGAACGTCAGGTTCTTGACCGGCGTCCACGAGGTGCGGGTGCCGATCTGCGCGATGTTGAAGTTCGGGTTGCCGGCGAAGTTCGAAGCCGCGCCACCGACCGCAGCGCGCAGGCCAGCGGTGTAGAGCGCGCCACCGGCGCCGCCGAAGTCGACCGACGAGTAGGCGCCGAAGATCGAGGTCGCCCACTGCGGGTTCCAGTTGTGGTTGAACGCGCCGCGGATGCCCCAGGCCTTGGTGGTTTCGATGCCGCCGCCGGTGGTGAACACGCCGTCAACCGCCGAACCGATCGCGATCGACTGATAGGCGCCCGGGATCGCGTTGTTGCCGTACATCGAGAACGCGTTCGGGCTGGTGCCGCCGATCACGTAGCGGATCGCACCATCAGCATAGGTCGCGTCGAGGTTGATGCTGTCGCCGGGGCCGGTCGGCAGGTTCTTGAGCGACAGGCCAGCGAGCACCGCAAAGCCCCACTTGTCTTCGGGGTGGCCGCTGGTCTCGAGCGTCGGATTGTAGTAGCTGGCGCGAATCTGGTGGGCCGCAGCCGACACCTGGAACAGGCCCCAGGCCTGGTCGACGCGAATCTTGCCGACGATGTCGGGGATCTGCGTGCCCGCGACGTAGCTAGTGCCGACGCCGGCGCCCGACAGCCAGGTGGCCGCGGTGTTGGTGCCGCCGAGACCCGACGTGTTGAACACGCTGGAGACACCCTGCGACTGGCGATAGCCGCTCTGGTCTTCGAGCGAGACCGAGCCCGAGATGCCGTTGCCGAATTCCGCCGTATACGAAACCTGGTTGATGCCGGTCGACGTATCGTCGCCGCCGAGCAGGTTCGAGGTGATGTTGCCGGGCGCGCCGTTCCACGGCGTGGAGAACTGCGACACGGCCTTACCGAAGGTGAAGCCGGCGAACTGCACGAAGGCGAAGTACACGCCGACATTGCCGCCTGCGACGGAGTCGCTGCCGGTGGTCCAGGTGAACACCGAGTCGAAATAGGTGCGGACCACGCCGTATTCGGTGGCGGTGCGGGTGTCGATGTTCAGGTCCGCGCGCGTACGATACATCGTGCTGTTCGCGAGACGGTTCTGCTGGCCCGAGTTGCCGTTCCAGGCCGGCGAGTTGGTCATGCTCGAGGTGTTGTGGCCGTACTCGGCGCGAACGTAGCCGCCGAGCTTGATGCAGGTGTCGGTGCCCGGGACGTAGTAGAAGCCCGCGCCGTAGAGCGAGCAGACCTTGACGTATTCGACGGCCTTCGCCTTGAGCGGCAGGTCGGCGGCTTGCGCGCTGGTCGCCATCAGAACGGCCGTGCTGCCCAGCATCAGGCCCTTAACGAAATTCATTTGAAACCTCCAAGTTTGCCGTTTGGGCAAGGCCGTTGGCTTCAAAGATCGCCGCACGGTCTGCCCGCGAACCACCTTCGGAGCGCCGGCATGTCTGCGGGGCGCTCGTCGAGCGGGGACGACTTCGAGGTGCCCCCCTCCGTCGGTCGGAGATTCGATACATAACAAAATTAGCTATTGGAAGGACCTAACAATGTGAGGTTCGTTCATTGGAGGAACTTGTGGCGAGGGTGCAACACTGTGTCACGGATCTGTCACAGGTGATCAGTGTACCAATGCGGCCAAATTCCACTAAGGGCGTTAACAGCCGTGGCATAATTCCCTGAATCACAAGCAGATTTAGGATTTTACCATGTGTGAAGGTGGCGTGACGGTTGAGAACGCGCTACATTGTTATGCAACGAGAGTATACTTTGGTCGCGGCCGAGCGGGCAGAATAGCTTATCAAAAATACATTCCACCCTTCTTTAACAGGGCGAATCGATGCTCGGCGCGGCATTGGGGAAACGGCGCGATCGGAGGTCAACAGAATGCCGACAAGGCACAACGCGCAGAAGATCGAACGAGCCGGGGTCGATCTCGGCGATGCGACCGCGCGTCCGGATCATTGCTTGTCGTATCAGGTGATCTGGGATTTCGTTTCGATCAGCAACAATCTCGAAGACATGCGCCGATCGTGGGCCAAGCTGTTCGGCATCAGCGGCTCGCAATGGCTGATCCTGATGGCGATCAGCGATCTCGACAAGGGCAACGGGGTATCGGTCGGGGAAGTCTCGGACAAGATCCACGCCGTATCCACCTTCGTGACGACGCAAACCAAGATCCTCGAGCGCCTCGGCCTGATTACGCGGGTGACGTCGCCGGTCGACGCGCGCGTGGTGCTGATGTCGCTGTCGGACACAGCGCAGACCAAGATGGCGGAACTGACGCCGCGCTGGGAAGCCCTGCACGCCTACATCTTCAGCGACTTCGACGCCGCTGCGCTGAACGACGTCAAGGCCAAGCTCGAAATGCTCAAGCGCCGCACCAAGATCGCGATGCAGCGCGTGGCGGAAGACAACTAAGCGCGCTGGGCCTCGAACGTTGAGGTTCAGGTGCGTCGCAGCAGGCGCGCGAGACCTGTTCTCGGCGGGCGTGCGTCCGGCAGCGATGCAGCCAGTTCCTACTTTGCACTGGCTCCTCATCCTGAGAGCCCGACTCAAAATTCGAACAGAATTCTCAGCGACTTTCTGGATCGCTCAATAAGCTCACAAAGTCCGTCATGGCCGGGCTTGTCCCGGCCATCCACGCCTTTCATGCGTTTCCGTCAGCAAGACGTGGATGCCCGGCACAAGGCCGGGCATGACGGGTGGAGAGGAAATCGCGCGAAGAAGCTGGCGCATTTCCGACAAAGGTCGGTTTGAGCAGGCTCTGCATGCTGCCCCCAAAAAGTTGCGGCCAGCCTTGGGGGAGGCTGGCCGCGCACGATCCGATCTGGGACGGGGAGGGGTGGGGATTCGACCGGATCGTGAGTCCTGTTTTGCGTGAGCTGTTGCTCGTTGACTGGATCAGCGCTGCTGTGCGCTGGCGGTGGCGACGGCCGGGCGATTGTCTCCGAGAGCAACCCATTCGTTCGCGTCGGTCTGCGACTGCCGCTTGACGAAGCGATAGCCGGTCTCTGTCCAGGCGACGACTTCCTCGTTCTGATTGTCGAGGATGAATTCGCCCTTGTCGGTCTTCACTGTCAGCACCGCGTGACCTTCGTTCTTCTTGTCGCGGACCACGGTGATCAGCAGCGCCTCACGCGGCCATCCGGCATCGATCAGCATCTTGCGCTTCAACAACACGTAGTCCTCGCAATCGCCGTAGCCATCGGCCGGCAGCGACCACTTCTCGACCATGCCCCAATGGTCCATGTCGGTCAGCGGCTTGATCGTGTCGTTGACCCAGCGATTGACCTTCAGCAGGTCGCGCCACGCGGTCTGCGTCAGGACGATGTCGCGCGCTTGCGTGCGGCTGCCGCGGCAGTCGATCGGATTATCTGCGCAGAATTCGATCCAGCCGATCGGCGCGCGCGTCGTATCACCGATGCTGGCGTAGCGAACCTTCTCGGCTGCCTGTGTCGTCGCGGTCATTGCGGTGATGGCTGCGGCGATGAGTAGTCCCGTCCGAAATCCCCTGCTACCAAACATTGTGGCCCCCGTTTCTTGTTGGGACCATGTTTTGCACAAACGATTTGCAGGGCCGCTAAATCAACTAAGTAAAGTCGATGCGAATACTCGTAAAAACTGGCGCGTATTCGATCTATACTTGAATCGAATTTGTATAAAATTTGATGCAATTCGATTTGATTCAAATGCCACCGATTAAGCCGCAACCGATTGCTGCGCAGGGGCTAATCGATCCGGTCGTTGCGTGCGTTAACCATCGCCCGGACCGTCTGGAGGCCGGAAGACAGCCGCAAAGGCGCTGCGGGGCAGGCGGAAGAGGGGGAGATCGAGCGGCCCGGAGGCGTCAGCCGTTCACCGGGCAGTAACGCTATCCTCGAGCGTGTCTTCGAGTTGCTCGTGGATGAACTCCAGCGCGAAGCCGTCGTCGAGGGGGCGGACGACGCGGGACTGGACGCGGCCGAGATACACCAGCGAACCCATCGGTGGGCGGTTTTCGGCTGCGATCGCTGCGCCGGAGCGCGACATGTCGATGATCCGGCAGTTCATCCGGCTGCCGTCTTCCAGGGTGAGCACGGCAATCGGATTGCGCGGCACGATACGATCGTGGCGGCGGTCTTCCGGCAGGTTGAGGATGTCGCGATTGGCCAGCCAGGTGAGCTGCGCAGCCAGCTTGTCGCGCTTGCGCGGCGTCGCGCCCACCGTCATGGCGAAGCCGTTGTCGATGATACGGGTGATTTTGCCTTCGACACGGCCGATATGATCGAGATAGGCGACGACGCGGTCGCCGACATTGCCGATTCCGGGCGCCAGCATCGCCAGGCCGCCGGGTGACATGTTGATCACCTGGCACGGATATTCCCGGCGATCCGGCAGCATGTAGCGGCCCAGCAGGTGCACTTTGACGCGCTGGAATCGGCGGCGCTCGGCCGCTGCCGGCAGATGGATTGGTTTATGCAACGCCACGGATTTCCGCTGTTCGCCGGAGTGCAATATCTACAACCCTAGGGTGCTCAGGGTTAACGCCTCGTTAGCGATCGGTGATGTCGCGCGTTTGTACTCCTGCGCGTGTCCTTGCCACTCCGCGTTGCATGATGGTGGTCGTCCCGAACGTTGTCGAAGCCGGCGCACCGTCCCGTGGATCTTGCGAGGGAGTCGATCGGCATGGCGGCGATTAGTTTGTACTACGCTCGCTTCTCGTCCTACGCGTCAGGGACGCCCGACAATGGCTTCATCCCGGCAGTCGCAGAACGAGTGTCTCAGCGAGTTGCCGCCCGGTTTGTTCGAGTTGCTGTGCCCGCATCCGACCACTGTCGATCTCGCCACCGGCTTAGTGATGGTCATAGCCGGTGCGCCTCACTGGCGGATCTGGTTTCCGCATGGCTGCGTCATGTCTTTGCTGCGCTGCCTCGAGGCCGACGAAGCCATCGGCGCCGGCATGGAGGGCAGGGATGCGGCGATCAGAATCTCAGCCGTGCAGGCTGACGTGCGCATGCGGCGACGATCGTGCGCTATCCGGGGGCAGCTTCGGTGATCGAGCGCGATATTCTCCGCAGCGCGTGGCGGCAGAACGAGGCGCTCCGACGCGGCGCTGACGCGCTGGACTTGGCGGCAATTCGGCGCCGCCGAACTGAACGCGGCTTATGATGCAGCGCACCCGATCGTAGCGCGGCCGAGCCGTCGGCTCCTATGCTGCGCGATCTGGCCGGCAGCGCCCAACTTCCACTCAAGCAGGAGGCTCTCTCTCGGATCTTTTTGGTGCGGCGCAACAGCGTTTCGCTGGCCGCGATCGCGCTACGCCGGGCATGGCCCGTGCGATACCCCCGCGTAAGTCTACAAACCCTTGATAGCGATGGCCTATTTCAGGGTTCGTGCGGATGCTACACAGTCTGCGATGCGGCCTACGGCGGCGTTGCAGGCCGAGCGGTCAGCCGCGCCAGTTTGACGACGGCGATCAAACACGTTCTTTTTTCAAACTTGCGCAAGATCAATCCTCCCATTGCGGCGTGCTTTACTGCACACTCTATCCAGGAGAACCACGATGGCCACCATCACCAACCGCCTTGCCACTTTGCGCGACGGCCGGGAGACGCTCCCCGACGCCGAAGAGGAACTGCGCGTGCTCACGGCTCTGATAGGCTGCATCATGGTTGCCGAGGATGCTAACGGCCCACATGACCATCCCAGGCTGCTGCAACATCTTGCGCCGCCGGCCGGGGACGGACTGGCTAAAGCGAGCTGACGGAGTCGGCTTCATATTGCGAGTAGTTGTACGAAGTGGACTTGTCGGGCCACGGCACGAATAGTTGCCGGCGCCGCGGTCCCGAACTGACAGCCCGCGGCAGTCGAAATCCCTGCGGGAGCGCGTCGTCGCACCGCATTCGGCTTTGCCGGGGTGGGTGTCATGCTGACAAGCCGTCGATCGCTGAACGACCTGTTGGCCGAGCTGCCGTCGCATGATTTTGATACCCTGCGGCCGCATCTTCGCACGATCGAGTTGAACTTCGGTCAGGCGCTGATCGAAGCCGGCGCGCCAGTGAAACAGGTCGTGTTTCCGCATGGTGGCATCGTCTCGACACTGGAAATTCTGCGGCGCGGCGAGTTGATCGAAACCGGCGTGATCGGCCGCGGCGGCGTGGTCGGCAGCGGCGCTGCGGTGTACGATGTGGTGTCGCCATCGGCCGCCATCGTGCGCTTCCCCGGGACCGCGTCGGTGATCGAAGCCGGCCAGTTCCGCAACCTGATGGACATCAGCACCGCGCTGCGGGCCGCGGTGATGCGCGATCTATGGATGCGATCGGTCAGGGCCGAACAAACCGCCGCCTGCAACGCGGCGCATTCGGCGGAGCAGCGGCTGTGCCGCCGCCTGCTGCAGTCGCGCGCCCTGAGCGGCAGCGACACCATGCTGCTGAGCCAGGATCTGATGGCGCAGATGCTCGGCGTAAAGCGCAACACCATCTCGCTGATCGCCCACGCGTTGCAGCAGAAGGGGGCGATCCGTTACAGCCGTGGTCGGATGGCGATCATCGATCCCGACGCGCTGGCCCGCCGCTCGTGCGAATGTCACGTCGCCGATGGATTGGCGCGCCCGCTGGCGTCCCCGTGGATCGGGGTGCCACCGCGGAGGGCGCCGGAATTCAGCGTTCAGCGCAGCCCCTCATAGACCACCAGGCCGCGGGCGACTTCCCATTTGCGCAGGATCCGCGGCCGCAGCCGTCGCGACGGGCGGCCCAACGTTCGCCAGGCGGTCAGTCGCAATTCCCCGAGCGGACTGTCGATCCGAGGGCCGACCACGGCCAGCGATCCGGTCATGCTGAGGGGCGTGTGCAGCCGCGGAGCGAACGGCAACAGCAGCATCTCCAGATGCGCCGGTGGTCCGCCGCGCAACGTCCCGGTGACGCCGGCAACCAGCGGCAGCGCTTCCTCGGCGACGACGCCGAGAATGTCCTGACACTCACTCCGGCTCTCGGTGGCGAACAGGGCAGGCAGGCTGACGCTCTTCATGTCTCGGCCGAACAGCGCACACAGCCGGGTTCCGGCCACGCGGAACGGGTAGCCGGCCGCCGCGTCGCACGACAGGACGAAGATGTCGCCGAGCAGTTCGCGCACCTCGCTCGGTTCGATAGCACCGCGCTCGGGCGCGAGCGCGGTGCCGCGCTGGCGATCCCAATACGCAAAATAGGCGCGACTCGACGGATGCTTCATACCGGTCCCTGGCCCACACCGAACGCGCTGCGGGACAAGTCTGTCCCGTATCCGCGCGGCGGCGGCCCCTGAATTGTTTTGCAGGAGAGGCTCTGCAGCGTCCATGCCGGAAGCCGGGGCAGGCCCGGTTAACCCCTGTTTTGTAGCGTTAACCTTAAGTTAACTATGAGCTTTCCTGCGGTGCCGGGGGTGCTATTGTGAGCTCGTTCTTCGGCACGGATGAGCTCCAGGCATCCGGGCAGGCGGGCAGGGTGGCTGAAAAACAAAACCGGCGGCGCGCGGACATCCGCAGCGGATCGCACGGCAGGATCGGAGGGGGTGCTTTCTCAGAGCATCCCCTTTGCCGTTTCGGCGGGCCACCGGCCGATTGCATTTCACTCCATCGGGAAATGCTCTAAGGGATCACATCCCGTCCGGGCCGCGCTGCGGCCGGGCCTTCCGCAGCAGGTCGCATCTCGTTGGAATCCCAGCCCGCCCAGCAGCCGCTGCCGCCTCCACTGGAGCCGCCGCGCGAGCCGATCCTGAACCTGCCGGGCGCGCTGACGGCCTATGTGGCGCTGCTTGCGGTCATCCATCTGCGGGTGCTGCTGCCGCCGGATCTGGAATACTGGACCATCGAGGTGTTCGGCTTCATCCCGAAGCGCTACGACGCCACGCTGCTGGCGGCGCCGTTCCCCGGCGGCACCGGCGCCAAAATCTGGACCTTCGTCAGCTATTCGCTGCTGCACGCCAATCTCAGCCACATCATTTTCAACGTGCTGTGGCTGCTGCCGTTCGGCAGCGCGGTGGCGCGGCGGTTCGGCGCGGCGCGCTTCTTCCTGTTCATGGCGGTCACTGCGATCGGCGGCGCGCTCGCCCATCTCGTCACTCACGAGCATGAGATCGCCCCGATGATCGGCGCCTCAGCCTCGGTATCCGGCGCGATGGCGGCGGCGATCCGCTTCGCCTTTGCGCGCGGTGGTTTTCTGTCGCTGCGCCGCGGTGACGCCGAGGCAGCCGCGCGGGTGCCGGCGCAGCCGCTGCTTCGGGCGCTGCGCGATCCGCGGGTGCTGGCATTTCTCGGCATCTGGTTCGGCATCAACATCATCTTCGGCATCGGCTCGATCGCGGTCGGGAACGAAGGCGCCAGCGTCGCCTGGCAGGCGCATATCGGCGGCTTCTTCGCCGGCCTGCTGCTGTTCTCGCTGTTCGATCCGGTGCCGCGCCGCCCGGCCGTCACGGCCGATCCGAACTAATCGGTGAGTCGTCGCCGATTGCTGCGCTGCGCTGCGGGCGTTGCTGCGGCGCCCGCGCGCCAACGCGGATTCGCCGCATTCCTGCATATCCTTTGCTGATCAGTTCGTGCGTCCCGGGCCCGCTGGAACCACGCTGCGGCCCTGTGCTTGACCCTACGAACTAACAACGTGCCGCGCCCCCGAGAGCGTGGCCGAACAGGGAGGCGACAATGACGGTGCAGGCTATTCTGGAGTCCAAGGGTCGCTACATCTACAGCGTCGAGCCGGACGAGCGGCTGTCGGCCGCGGTGAAGACGCTGTCGGAGCGCCGCGTCGGCGCCGTGATGGTGATGCGCGGCGCGCGGCTCGACGGCATCCTGTCGGAGCGCGATATCGTGCGCGTCATCGCCGACCGCGGCCCCGCAGCGCTGGATCAGCCGGTGCATACGGTGATGACCCGGGACGTCGTCAGCTGCAGTCAGACCGACACGGTGGGCGGCATCATGGAAGTGATGACCAACTCGAAATTCCGCCACCTGCCGGTGCTCGACGGCGACCGCGTCGTCGGGCTGATCTCGATCGGCGACATCGTAAAGTGGCGGCTCAACGAATACGAACACGAGCAAAAGGCGCTGCACGACTACATCAAGTCGGCCTGATCGCCGCCCTCGGCCCGCGCGTTACCGCCGCGCACCGTCGAGGAAAAGCTTCCACGCCTTGTCGAAATAGGCGGTTTGGGCGCGGGTCGATGCATAGCTCGTCCCGCCCAGCATGGCGTCGATCATCGGCCCCACCGCGATGCAGTTCAACAGCTGCATCGCGAGGAATCGAACGTCGCCCGGAGCGATCTCGCCCGCGCTCTGCGCCTCGCCGATCAGCGCCAGCAGGCGGTCCATGATCGGATCGTCGGACCGGCCCGCGACGGACTGTCCGACCACCAGCGCCTCGCTGAAGGCGATCCGCTTGAACGCGATCAGGGTCGGATCGAGATTGACGGTGAGCAGCCAGCGCGCCGCTGCGCGCAACTGCGTGAGCGCGTCGCCCGTCTGCGTCGCCATCGTGGTCTGGAAATGCGCCTGGGTCTTGATGCGGGCATGCTCGACCACGCCTTCGAATAAGGCGAGCTTCGACGGAAAGCGTCGATAAACGGTGTCCTTGCCGACGCCGCACGCGGCCACGACTTGCTCGACCGAGGTTGCGGCGAAGCCCTGCTGCGCGAACAGCCGTGACGCTGTCTCGATGATGTGAAGGGACTTGGCTTCGACATCGCCTTTGCGCGGGCGTCCGCCCTTGGAAGTGGTCGTCAGAGTGGGCATGCGTGTCCTTGATCGTCGCGGCGGCGACGCAGGTGTTTCGAGCAATTCCAATCCCAGATTTGCGATCGCTTGGCAATCTATCTGGACAGGACGGTCCCGTCCCGTTTATTTCCCGCCCGCCGCTGAAGGCGAGGTATCTGGGGGTATCGGATGGGACGTGAGAACAACATCGTGGTGGGCGTTGCCGTTGCGTTGTCGCTGAGTGGCGGCACCGAAGCGCTGGCGCAGACCGCGCGCGAAGCCGCGGTGGCGCTGCCGCCGGTCACCGTGCAGCCCTCCGAACGCCGTGCGGCGCGCCCCGCCGTCCGCCCCGCGGTTCAGCGCACCGTGCGGGCACGCACGCAGGCGCCCGAACAGCCGAAGCCAGCGGCGCGGCCGGTCGGTGCGACGAATACCTCGGACCGCTACGTCGCCCGGACCACGGCGACCGCCACCAAGACCGACACGCCGGTGCTGGAAACGCCGCAGTCGATCTCGACCATCACCCGGCGCCAGATGGACGACCAGAACGTTCAGACGGTGGCCAACGCGCTGCGCTACAGCGCGGGCGTGCTGTCGGATGCCGACACCAATGCGCGCTATGACAGCGTCTTCATCCGCGGCTTCGGCGCGTTCGGCACTGCGACCAACTACGTCAGTTTCCTCGACGGCCTGAAATTGCCGCGCGGCCAGGCCTTCGCCAACACGGCGATCGATCCGTTCCTGCTCGACCGCGTCGAGGTCCTCAAGGGACCGTCCGCGGTGCTGTACGGGCAGACCAGCCCGGGCGGCCTCGTCAATCAGATCAGCCGGATGCCGAGCGCGGTGCCTTACAACGAAGTCCGCGTCGAGGGCGGCACCTACGGTCGCATCCAGTCCGGAATCACCAGTCAGGGTGCGCTCGATAAGGACGGTCACTGGCTGTACAGCCTGAGCGCGATCGGCCGCTCCTCCGGCACGCGCTACGACAATGTCGACGAGCAGCGCTTCGCCGTCGCGCCGGCCCTGACCTGGGCGCCCGACATGGACACGCGTCTCACCGTCCAGAGCTACTATCAGAAGGACCCGAAGGGCGGCTATTTCAATTCGCTGTATCCGACATCGCTGGCGCCGCTGCAGTACAGGCCGTATCTGAACTCGAGGCTCAACGTCGGCGATCCCGGTTTCGACTCGTTCGAGCGTGAGCAGTACGGCATCGGCTATCAGTTCGACAAACGCCTCAACGACGTCGTCAGCGTCAAATCGAGTTTGCGCTATTCGCACGTCGACATCGACTTCAGGTCGCTGCAGATGAGCGGGCCGCTCACCGCCACCGGCACGATCCCGCGCTGGGCGCTGCGTTCGATCGAGGATGTCGGCGGCCTGTCGACCGACAACCGGGTGCAGTTCGATCTCGCCACCGGCGCCCTGCAGCACAAGATCATCACCGGCGTCGATCATCAGAACACGCGCAGCAACTGGGTCTATCAGCTCGGCGCCGCGACGTCGCTGGACGTCGTCAATCCGCTGTATAGTCAGCCGGTCGGTCCGCTCGCCTCGCTGATCGACAGCGGCCAGACCCTGTCGCAGACCGGGCTGTATGCGCAGGATCAGATCAGCCTGGGCGGCTGGCGCGCCACGCTCGGCGTCCGCCACGACTGGGCCGAGCAGACCACCGAGAGCCGGCTTGCCAGTTCACGCTCGAGCCAGTCGGACGACAAGACCACTTATCGGGCCGGCCTGCTGTATTTGTTCGACAGCGGCGTCGCCCCCTATGTCAGCTATTCGACCTCGTTCGAGCCGGTGACCGGCGTCGGGGCCAACGGGCAAGCGTTCATCCCGACCACGGCCGAGCAATACGAAGGCGGCATCAAGTATCAGCCGACCTTCCTGCCGATCCTGTTCACCGCATCGGTGTTCGACATCCGCCAGCAGAACGTGCTGACCCCATCGACCGTGCCGGGCTTCAACGTGCAGCAGGGCGAGGTTCGCTCGAAGGGGGTGGAGTTCGAAGCCCGCGGCAACGTCACCGACGGCCTCGAATTGGTCGGCGCCTTGACCTTCCTCGACACTCGCGTGGCGCGGTCAACGACCACGTCAATTATCGGAAACCGGCCGCAGGCCGTGCCGGATTACTTCGGCTCGCTGTGGGCGAACTACACGTTTCAGTCCGGTCCGGTCACCGGCCTGACCTTCGGCGGCGGCATCCGCCACGTCGGCGCGAGCTACGGCGACGACGCCAACACGCTGCGCACGCCGGCCTATACGGTGGTGGATGCGGCGTTGAAATACGACCTCGCGAATCTTGCGCCGAGCCTGAAGGGCACGTCGCTGACGCTCAACGTCAATAACCTGTTCGACAAGGATTATTATTCGAGCTGCTCGTCGGGCTACTACTGCCAGTTCGGCAACCGCCGGACGGTGCTGGCTGGGCTTAGGTATCGGTGGTGAGGATCGATCGCAGAGGGGCGGGGGGGCCCGGGAGGGGGGCGGGCCGGCCGGGAGTGGGGGGGGGGGG
>NZ_JAJNAL010000033.1 GCF_022271405.1 Rhodopseudomonas infernalis
CCCCCCCCCCCCCCCCCCCCCCCCCCCGGGGGGGGGGGCCCCCCCCCCCCCCCGCGGCGCGGGGGGGGGGGGGCCCCGAGCACTGCGCCTGTGGCTACCCCCACCCGACCGGCCTTACGGCCGGCCACCCTCCCCGCAAGGGGGAGGGTAACTTGCGATTTCCTTGTAATTTGCGGCCTTTGCGGCTAGAACGCCGGCACGACTGCGGCCCCCGCACCCCTGGAGGCTTGCCGCGGCGTGTGTACGAGGCCGCCTAGCGGCCTTTAATTTTTGACAAATCAAGGACTTACAACGATGGCGAACGTCTTGGAATTGAAGGCGACCGCGCGTCCGAAGAGCGGCAAGGGGGCCGCCCGGGCAGAGCGTCGCGCCGGCCGAGTGCCGGGAGTGATCTATGGTGACAACCAGCCCCCGCTGCCGATCTCGGTCGAAGACAAGGAACTGCGCCTGCGCATCCAGGCCGGCCGCTTCCTGACCACGATTTTCGACGTCGTCCTCGACGGCCAGAAGCATCGCGTGATTCCGCGCGACTATCACCTCGATCCGGTGAAGGACTTCCCGCTGCACGTCGACTTCCTGCGGCTCGGCGCCGGCGCGACCATCCGCGTCTCCGTGCCGCTGCATCTGAAGGGTCTCGAAGTCGCTCCGGGCGTGAAGCGCGGCGGCACCTTCAACATCGTCACCCACACGGTTGATCTCGAAGCCCCGGCCGAGAACATCCCGCAGTTCATCGAAGCCGACGTGTCGACCCTCGACATCGGCGTGTCGCTGCATCTGTCGGACATCGCGCTGCCGACCGGCGTCAAGTCGGTGTCGCGCGAGGACGTCACGCTGGTCACCATCGTGCCGCCGTCGGGCTTCAAGGAAGAGACTGCCGCTGCCGGCACGGCGGCCCCTGCTGCTGCCGCGGCGCCCGCCGCCAAGGCCGGCGCAGCCAAGGCCCCCGCTGCCGCCGCCAAGGCTCCGGCCGCTGCGGCTCCGGCCAAAAAGAAGTAAACCGCGGAACGCCGCGGCATGCGCTTGTTTGTTGGGTTGGGCAATCCCGGGTCGAAGTACCAGGACAACCGGCACAACATCGGGTTCATGGTCATCGACCAGATCGCACGGCGTCATGGCTTCTCGCCATGGCGCCGTCGCTTTCAGGGCGAGACCGCGGACGGCACGCTCGACGGCGAGCGCGTCACGCTGCTCAAGCCGTTGACATACATGAACGAGTCCGGTCGCGCGGTGCAGGACGCCGCGAGCTTCTACAAGATCGGGCAAGGTGAGGTCGCGGTGTTTCACGACGAAATCGAGCTGCCGCCTGCGAAGGTGCGGGTCAAAGTCGGGGGCGGCATCGCCGGCCACAACGGTCTGCGTTCGATCTCGGCACATATCGGCAATGATTACTTGCGCGTGCGGCTCGGCGTCGGCCACCCCGGCGTGAAGGAGCTGGTGCACAACCACGTGCTCGGTGACTTCGCCAAGAGCGAACGGCCGTGGGTCGAAGCGCTGTGCGACATCGCCGCCGACAATGCCGGCCTGATCGCCAAAGGCAACGATGCCACCTTCGCCAACAAGGTGCATCTGGCGATGCAGGCCAAGGGTTTTTACGACAACGACAAGGGCGAGCCGAAGGGCAGCAACAAGTAGGAGCGTCATACGCGGTCAAGCCCGCGTATGACGCATCACCTTAGTGGCGGCGCCAAGCTCGAACAGCGGGATATACCATGGGTTTCAAATGCGGGATCGTCGGGCTGCCGAACGTCGGCAAGTCGACACTGTTCAACGCGCTCACCGAGACGGCTGCGGCGCAGGCGGCGAACTATCCGTTCTGCACCATCGAGCCGAATGTCGGCGAGGTCGCGGTGCCGGATCCGCGGCTCGATAAACTGGCTGAAGTCGGCAAGTCGCAGCAGATCATTCCGACGCGTCTGACATTCGTGGACATCGCCGGCCTGGTGAAGGGCGCCTCCAAGGGTGAAGGCCTCGGCAACCAGTTCCTCGCCACGATCCGCGAGGTCGATGCCATCGCCCACGTCGTGCGCTGCTTCGAAGATGGCGACATCACTCATGTCGAAGGCCGCGTCGCGCCGCTCGCCGACATCGAGACGATCGAGACCGAGCTGATGCTCGCCGATCTCGAAAGTCTGGAGAAGCGCGTCGACAACCTGACCAAGAAAGCCAAGGGCGGCGACAAGGACTCCAAGGAGCAGCTCGAACTGGTCACCCGCGCGCTGACGCTGCTGCGCGACGGCCGGCCGGCACGGTTCCTCGAGCGCAAGCCCGACGAGGAGCGGGCGTTCCGGATGCTCGGCCTGCTGACCTCGAAGCCGGTTCTGTACGTCTGCAACGTCGAGGAAGGCTCCGCCGCCGAGGGCAATCAGTTCTCGCAGCAGGTGATGGCGCGCGCCAAGGAAGAGGGTGCGGTCGCGGTGGTGATCTCGGCGAAGATCGAATCCGAGATTGCGACGCTGTCACGTGAAGAGCGCACCGACTTCCTAGACACGCTCGGGCTGCACGAGGCCGGGCTCGACCGGCTGATCCGCGCCGGCTACGAGCTGCTGCACCTGATCACCTACTTCACGGTCGGCCCCAAGGAAGCCCGCGCCTGGACCATCACCAAGGGCACCAAGGCGCCGCAGGCCGCGGCGGTGATCCACACCGACTTCGAAAAG
This sequence comes from Rhodopseudomonas infernalis, assembly GCF_022271405.1. Lineage (GTDB taxonomy): Bacteria > Pseudomonadota > Alphaproteobacteria > Rhizobiales > Xanthobacteraceae > Rhodopseudomonas > Rhodopseudomonas infernalis. Next base: position 2,658 of record NZ_JAJNAL010000033.1, read on the forward strand.
GGCTTCATCCGCGCCGAAACCATCGCCTACAACGATTACGTGACGCTCGGCGGCGAAGCCGGCGCCCGCGACGGCGGCAAGCTGCGGCTCGAAGGCAAGGAATACATCGTCGCCGACGGCGACGTGATGCACTTCCGGTTCAATACCTGACGAAGTCGTAGGGTGGCGCTGAGCGCAGCGAAGCCCACGCGGGGATATGCAATATGCGCGTGGGCACGGCGCTGCGCGCCTTTGCCCACCCTACGATTCCATGGCAACCACCTCTCCACGAGTCATTCCGGGGCGCTCGCGTCAGCGAGCGAATCCGGAATCTCTCTTCGCAACAATCTCGGGATTCCGGGTTCGCGCCGAAGAGGCGCGCCCCGGAATGACAAGTTGAGAGGGCAGTGCCCCCGCTACCTGAATCCCTGCTGATCGCGAATCGCGCCGAGATGTTCGTTGATGCGGAAGACGATCAGGATGAATTCCGAGACGATACGGGTCAAAACGATGCCGACCAGGATCGAAGCGAGGCTGGACAGCACCAGGATGAAGCCGCCGAACGGACTCACCGCCATCGCGGCGAGGCCTGAGAACACCCCCGAAATGCCGAACAGCACCGTCACGGCGATCACCAGCCAGTAGAAAGGCTTGATAATCGCTGGCGTAATGAAGCGGTCCCATTGAAACAGGTCGCGAAAATTGAACATAGTGATCTCCCCAGCAATCGGATCGCGGCTTGTGATTGCCGTCAAGTGCGGCCACAATCGGGCCTCCCACCAGCAAATGTCATGACCCTCCTGACCTTCGAAGACTTTCCCCCCGGGCACTTCGGCCGCTTCGGTCCACGCCGCGTGACGCGCGAGGAAATCGTCGCTTTCGCCGCCGAATTCGATCCGCAGCCAATGCATCTGGACGAGCGCGCCGCCGCCGAGTCGATGCTGCAGGGCCTGTCCGGCTCCGGCTGGCATCTGTCGTCGGTGATGTTCCGGATGATGTACGATGGCTTCATCAAGGACACGGCCTCAATGGGCTCGCCCGGCGTCAACGAGATGCGCTGGATGGCGCCGCTGCGGCCCGGCGACGATCTCACCATCGAGGTCGACGTCGTCGAAGCGCGGGTCTCGAACAGCCGACCTGAAACCGGCATCGTCACCTTCAAGTGCCACGTCCGCAACGCCAAGGGCCAGATGCTGTGCGAGATGGTCTCGCCGATCATCATCCGGCGCCGCGACGCGGCCGAGTCGAATTAGCAGATAGCGAGTCATCCGATGCGTTTCTTCGAGGATCTGCATGCCGGGCAGCGCCGCGAGCTCGGCTCATACGAGTTCACTGCCGAGAACATCGTGGCGTTCGCCAAGCAGTTCGATCCGCAGCCGTTTCACCTCGACGAGGAGGCCGGCCGCCGCTCGCTGTTCGGCGGGCTCGCCGCATCCGGCTGGCACATCGCCTCCGCCTGCATGCGGCTGTTGGTGCTCGAGCGTCAGAAGGAAGCGGCCGCCGAGGCGGCGCGCGGTGAGACGATCGCGGTCTGGGGACCTTCGCCTGGCTTCAAGGATTTGCGCTGGCACAAGCCGGTGCTGGCCGGCGACACGATCAGTTATGCTAACGAACTCGTCTCGTTGCGGGCTTCTGATTCGCGGCCCGAATGGGGAATCGTTCAGGGACGCAACACCGGCACTAATCAGCGAGGCGAGTTGGTGTTCTCGTTCCTCGCGACGGCGTTCGTACCCAAGCGGACGACGGGGTAACTGAGGCGAGCAGGCAACAGCCGTTCTGATTTTAACCAAATGTGGCCGTTTTCTGCGCGACGGCCGCGGAACGGCCATTCTATTAAGACGTTGTGAACCGCGGACGGGCATTGCTCGACAGAGTTGGGGACGAGGGGACTAGACGATGATGGCGGACCAGGCTGGACTGAAATGGGTGGGCTTCATTTTCGCCACCATCACTTTGGCCGTCATGATCACCACCGGCATGGTGGTGAAGGGCTATGCCGACGGCGCTTATTCGTTCGACGTTCCGGCCGCGACCGCCTCCAGCAACTGAGCTGTCGAGGCGCCGTGCTCCACAGGCGCGCGGCTTTTATCTTTCCTTAACCACCTCGGATCAGCAAGCGTCGCGCAGCCATCGATCGATGGCGGCGGCGAAGCCGTTTGGTCCGTGGCAATGTTGAAACGAAAAATGCAGCCACCTGACGATGGCTGCATTGATCGATGGCTGCACTGATCTCGGCGTGCGATGCGTGAGAACGGCGATCAGCCGTTGCGCAGATTCTCGGCGCTGCGCTTCCACTGCGAAACATTGTCCGCGATCATGCGGGTCGACTTCATCGCCTGCTGGCTGAGCTGGGCATAACCGGAGATCTCACGCTGCACGCGCTGACCTTCGGCATGCAGCAGGTCGCGCAGGGCTTCGAGTTCGCCGATCAGGTTTTCGATCTCGGCGAGCGAGGTGCCGGCAACGCGCTGGATCAGCGAATTGACGTTCGACACCGTGGCTTCGGCGCTGGCGTCGAGCGCGGACGCAGAGGGGGCGGCAGCGGGCGCCTCAGTGCTCGGCGCACCCGAGGACGGCCGGCGCAGATAGGCGATGTCGTTGCGGACGAAGTCGCGGATACCCGCTTCGACTTCGGAGACCGCGGCGAGATTCTCGTCGATCTCCGGAGTGTCGGCCTTCTCGGATGGAATGGCATTCATCGGCTGTTCCTTTGCATGAGCGTCGAGCAGCGCGGTGTGTCCCCCGCACGCCAAGTTGCGAAACAACACTACAGCGCAATTTGACGGTATCGCGGCCAATCTGCGGCATTGGCCCGATGTTTCGACGAAATCACTAACGATTTGATAACGATGACGGCGGGTTGGCGCTGCCGTCAGGCGAACCGCGGCAGGCTGATCGGTTGCCCCATCGCTTGCTCGACGAGATCGAACGTGTCGATCAGGATCCGCATGTTGACCAGCTTGCCGTGTCTGAACTGGGCGAATTGCGCCATTCGCAGGCTGATCGGCTTGTTGGTATCGAGCGCAGTGAGCGAGTAGCGGATCATCGACGCCGAGGTGTCGACGCCCAGCATGATGGCCTCGCGGTCGAAGCGATGGATGCGGATGTTGTCGGCGATCTGCCGGCAGACCTCGAGGACTGCCGCTTTGCCGTGGCGCGAGCCGAAGAACGGAAACATCTCGATCGGGCCGTACATCGCCCAATCGATGTCCTCGTCGATCATGTCGGCCAGTTCTTGGTGGCGATCTTCGTTCAAAGCGCGATGCAATGCCCGCGAGAAACGCCAGAGATTGTGCTCTGTCATGAAGAATTCCGGATAGATGAAATGGAGGTGCCGGCAGCGGCGCCGAGGCGACATCTTCGTCGCCGCGCCCTTGGACATTTGCTGCGCTTGGTGAGGCGCGAATTAGAAGCGTTATGACGGAAACGCAACGATTTTGTGCGATGCACAAAAATCGTCTCGGCCAAAAAATGCCTTCGACGAAGGCAAATCAGCCGATCCGCCGCCTAGTCTGCTCGAAAAATGCTGCGACTATCGAATTCAAGACCCGCGCGCAGCCCTCGATCGGCGTGATGTGCTTGCCTGCCATGCATCGCCTGGGCCGCTCAAGACGAGCGTCTGTGACCCAACGACGAGCGGGCACGAACGCTTTGGGGCGCTGATTCGCCCGACTTTGCCGAGGGGCGCCGCGGGCAGCGACGCCCGATCAGGCCTTGGTCTTGCGAGCCTTGGTCTTAGGAGCCTTGGTCTTAGGAGCCTCGGTCTTGGCAGCCTTTGGGTCGGCGGCTGTTGCCTTGCGCAAAGGCGTCGGCGTTTTGGCTTTTCCGCCGGACGGCTTAGGGGCGGGTTTGGCAGTCGGAGCTGGCTCGGCGGCTTTCGCGGTCGCCTTGGCCTGTTCGCTGGCCGCGAGCTCAGCCGCCTTTCGCATGGCGCGCGCATAGGCGTCGGCGGCGTTATCAGCCGCGACCTGGAGGCGCTTCGCCGCGGCGGCGCCTTGCTCCATCGCCGCCTGGGCGAGCGCCTTGGCGCGGGCCTTGCCGCTCGCGTCCTTCGCCTTGGCGGCGAGGCCGAGATAGTGATCGCGACGAGCCTTCACCGCGCCGGTGAGCGTCTTGTGCTGCTGCTTCGCGAGCTGCCGGATGATGCCATCCAGATCGGCCTCGGCCATTCTTGTCGTCCCCCAAAATCGTCTCAAGTCGCCTGACATTCGTCGCGGCGGAATATGCGTGCGCCAACTCGGAATGGCAATTCGCCACACCGCGTACAAGGCTTGACTTCACGGCCGGCTCGGACAATCTCGCCGCCAAGCCCCGATAAATCAGACAACAACAGGGAGAACAAGAAATGGCTGACGCCTATATCATCGACGCCGTCCGCACCCCCCGCGGCATCGGCAAGGTCGGCAAGGGCAAACTGGCGGACATGCATCCGCAACATCTCGCCGCAGCCGTGCTCAAGGCGATCGCCGAGCGCAACAAGCTCAACACCGCGGAAGTCGATGATATCATCTGGTCGACCTCGACCCAGCGCGGCAAGCAGGGCGGCGACCTCGGCCGCATGGCGGCGCTCGACGCCGGCTACGACATCAAGGCCTCCGGCACCACGCTCGATCGCTTCTGTGGCGGCGGCATCACCGCGGTGAACTTCGCCGCGGCGCAGATCATGTCCGGCATGGAAGACGTGGTGATCGCCGGCGGCACCGAAATGATGTCGCTCACCGGCGCGATGGCAGCCGAGGACATGGCGGCCGGCAAGCCGCCGCTCGGCATGGGCTCGGGCAATGCGCGGCTCGCCCAGGTCCATCCGCAGTCGCATCAGGGCATCTGCGGCGACGCGATCGCCTCGATGGAAGGCATCAGCCGCGAGGCGCTCGACGCGCTCGGGCTGGAAAGCCAGCGCCGCGCCGCGGTCGCCATCAAGGAAGGCCGCTTCGACAAGAGCATCGTTCCGGTCAAGGACGACGACGGCAATGTCGTGCTGGCGAAGGACGAATATCCGCGTCCCGAGACCACCGCCGAAGGCCTCGCCGCGCTGAAGCCGGCCTTCACCGCGATTGCCGACTATCCGCTCGACGACAAGGGCACCACCTATCGCAAGCTGATCAACCAGAAGTATCCGGACGTCGAGATCAAGCACGTCCATCACGCCGGCAACTCGTCGGGCGTTGTCGATGGCGCCGCCGCGGTGCTGCTGACGTCGAAGTCCTACGCCGATGCTCACGGCCTCAAGCCGCGTGCGAAGATCGTGGCGATGGCCAATATCGGCGACGATCCGACGCTGATGCTGAACGCCCCGGTTCCGGCCGCCAAGAAGGTGCTGGAGAAGGCTGGTCTGAAGAAGGAAGACATCGACCTCTGGGAGATCAACGAGGCCTTCGCGGTGGTCGCCGAGAAGTTCATCCGCGACCTCGACCTCGACCGCGAAAAGGTCAACGTCAACGGCGGCTCGATCGCCCTCGGCCACCCGATCGGCGCCACCGGCGCTATCCTGATCGGCACCGTGCTCGACGAACTCGAGCGCCGTGGGTTGAAGCGCGGCCTCGTCACGATGTGCGCCGCCGGCGGCATGGCGCCGGCGATCATCATCGAGCGGGTGTGAGCGAACGATAGCCGACGCGCTCAGCGCCTTTTCGGAACTGCAGAATGGCCGGGCTTCGTCCCGGCCATTTTCGTTTCGCGACCGTAGGATGGGTTGAGCGCAGCGAAACCCATCACTTCCGTGCATGGGGGCCAATGGGTTTCGCTGCGTTCAACCCATCCTACGATCGATGATCGTCCCTATATGACGATCATGCCCACCAAATCCTCTCCCACCATCGCCCACCCCAAACGCCCGCCGCCGGTGCTGATCTGCGGCAAATGCCTCTCGCGCATCGACGACGGCAAGAAGCTGAAACAGGCGCTGAAATCGGAACTGAAACATGCCGCCGCCGCGCGAGGCGGCAAACGCGCCAAGCTCGTCACCACCGGCTGCCTCGGCATCTGCCCGAAGCGCGCCGTCGTGACCGCCAGCGCAGCGACGCTGGGGCGAGGGGAGTATGTGCTGGTTGAGGAGGCGAAGGCCGTGCGTGAGGCGATGGCGGTGTTGTTGCCCGCACAGATTGACTAGGCGCTGACGTTAGGCCGAGGCGATCAGCTCAGGCTACCTTCGGCTGGGCGACCAGACTGATCCCAAGCGCATGCAGTACTTTTAGCACGGTCGCGAATTCTGGTTTGGTATCACCGCCGAGTGCGCGATACAGATTCTCGCGCGACAATCCGGTGTCCTCAGCGACGCCGGTCATTCCCTTGGCGCGGGCGACGGTGCCGATCGCCTTGGTGATCAGCACCGGATCCTCGGATTCGAACGCTTCGGTGAGATACTCTGCGATCGTCTCCGGGCTGTCGAGGTAATCGGCCGCGTCGAACGGTGTGGTGTTCATGGCGGATCCCACGAGGCAGTTCTTTATTCTGAGAAATTTCCACAAAGCTTAGCTTGAAGAACTGCCAAAAATACATCAAAATTCGGCTCAGGTCCCTGATATTTTGATTGTGCTATTTTGGTCGCCACTTATGAGTGTGCTCCAGTTTATATCCGAACTTATTGGTCATTTGGCTTGGCCTTTAGTGATCTTAGTGTTGCCCTTGGTTTTTCGTCCTCAATTGAATGCGCTCGTCTCTGAGTTGAGATTCAAGGAGCTAACCCTTCCTGGTGGCGCAAAGATGTCGTTCGAAGAACGGCTTGAGGCGGGGCGGGTCATCGCTTCAGAGATGTCATCTCCCATACAGGATGATGCAGGAGTAGGTAGCGAAGCCAATACTCGGAGCGAGGTAATTCAGCGGCTAGCGGCTGAAGCGCCTGATGGCGCGATTGTTCTTGCCTTTATTGAAGTCGATCGCGAAATTCAACGCCTCGCTGAACAGTTAGAAAAGCCACGTTGGTCGAATCAAACGGAGTTGCTCCGCGTACTCAGAGATCGCAACTTGATTGATCCTGCCTCAGAGCAACTCTTCAAAGTTATGCGAAGCGCGCGCAACGCGGCTGCGCACGGTCACCGCAATGTAGTGACGACTTTCGAGGCCGAAGAATTCATCCGTCAGTGTGAGCTTCTCAAGGCCGCACTGAGAGCGGCTAGCCAAAAGCTCTAGATAACTGTCCTACCTCTTCTTCCACCCACCCCGATGCCCCGGCGCGCCGCCGCTGCTGCGCGGGGCGGGGCCGAATTCAGGCCCTGACTCGCGCGAATTCTTCGGCTGATAGATCTTGCTCTCGGTCCCCGGGCCCATTTCGTCGAGGGTCGGCTTGCGCGGTTTGGCGCGTTGCACTTTCTTGACTTCGTGGTAGCCGGCGATCCCCATCTCATCGAGGTCGGGCTTGTGCACCTTGCTGCGCGGGGTGTTGTTGCCGCCGCGCTCGGTCGAGAGCTTTGGCAGATTGGCGGACGCGCCGTATTTCTTGTCGCCCTTGTAGCTGCCGGCTTTCGCCGCCACGCCGCGTTGCTTCACGGTCGGGTCGTCGATCACCGCCAACTCCGTGGCGCGCAGGCGTTTGACTTCGTCGCGCAGCCGCGCGGCTTCCTCGAAGTTCAAATCGGCCGCGGCCTCGCGCATCCTTGTTTCGAGATCGGCCAGCACCGCCTCGAAATTATGGCCGATCACCGCGGCGTCGTCGGTGAAGCCCGAGCCCTTGCCATCGCCGATCTCGACCAGCACGTGGTCGCGCTCGTACACGCTATTCAGAATATCGCCGATCGACTTCTTGACGCTCTCCGGCGTGATGCCGTGCGCGATGTTGTACTCGACCTGCTTCTCGCGACGCCGCGAGGTCTCATCCATCGCGCGCTGCATCGAGCCGGTGACGTGGTCGGCGTAGAGGATGACCTTGCCGTCGACATTTCGCGCGGCGCGGCCGATGGTCTGGATGAGCGACGTTTCGCTGCGCAAAAAGCCTTCTTTATCCGCGTCGAGGATCGCGACCAGCGCGCATTCCGGAATGTCGAGGCCTTCGCGCAGCAGGTTGATGCCGACCAGCGCGTCGAAGGCGCCGAGCCGCAGATCGCGGATGATCTCGATGCGCTCGATGGTGTCGATGTCCGAATGCATGTACCTGACGCGGATGCCCTGCTCGTGCAGAAACTCGGTGAGGTCTTCGGCCATCCGCTTGGTCAGCACGGTGATCAGCGAGCGATAACCGGCATTCGCGGTGGCGCGGACTTCGCCGACCAGATCGTCGACCTGCGTGCGTGCGGGTCGGATGTCCACCGGTGGATCGATCAGTCCGGTGGGGCGGATCACCTGCTCGACGAACACGCCGCCGCTCTCGTTCAACTCCCACGCCGCCGGCGTCGCCGACACGGCGACGGATTGCGGGCGCATCATATCCCACTCTTCGAAGCGCAGCGGCCGGTTGTCCATACAGGACGGCAGCCGGAAGCCGTATTCGGCCAGCGTCGCCTTGCGCCGGAAGTCGCCTTTGAACATGCCGCCGATCTGCGGCACGGTGACGTGGCTTTCGTCGGCGAACACCAGCGCGTTGTCGGGCACGTATTCGAACAGTGTCGGCGGCGGCTCGCCCGGCCGGCGGCCGGTGAGGTAGCGTGAGTAGTTCTCGATGCCGGCGCAGCTGCCGGTCGCTTCCATCATCTCGATGTCGAACGTTGTGCGCTGCTCGAGCCGCTGCGCCTCGAGCAGGCGGCCCTGCGCGTGCAACTGCTCGAGCCGCCATTTCAGCTCGGTCTTGATCGACGAGATCGCCTGGATCAGCGTCGGGCGCGGAGTCACGTAGTGCGAGTTGGCGTAGATCTTGACGAATTCCAGTTCGTCCTGCTTGTGGCCGGTGAGCGGGTCGAATTCCTCGATGGCCTCGATCTCGTCGCCGAACGTCTTGATCCGCCAGGCGCGATCCTCGTAGTGCGCCGGAAAGATGTCGATGACGTCGCCGCGCACCCGGAAGGTGCCGCGGGTGAAGTCGGCCTGGGTGCGCTTGTACTGCAGCGCCACAAGGTCGGCGATCAGCTGGCGCTGGTCGATGCGCTCTCCGCGCTTCACCGCGAAGGTCATCGCCGTATAGGTCTCGACCGAGCCGATACCGTAGATGCACGACACCGAGGCGACGATGATGACGTCGTCACGCTCGAGCAACGCGCGCGTCGCCGAATGCCGCATCCGGTCGATCTGCTCGTTGATCGAGGAGTCTTTCTCGATGTAGGTGTCGGTGCGCGGGACGTAGGCCTCCGGCTGATAGTAGTCGTAATACGACACGAAGTATTCGACGGCGTTGTCGGGGAAGAAGTTCTTGAACTCGCCGTAGAGCTGCGCCGCCAGCGTCTTGTTGGGGGCCAGAATGATCGCCGGGCGCTGCGTGGCCTCGATCACCTTGGCCATGGTGTAGGTCTTGCCCGAGCCGGTGACGCCGAGCAGCACCTGCGTGCGATCGTTGCGGTCGATGCCCTCGACCAGTTCCTTGATGGCGGTCGGCTGGTCGCCCTTCGGCTCGTAGTCCGACTTGATGACGAAGCGCACGCCGCCTTCGGACTTCTCCGGCCTTGGCGGCCGATGCGGCACCCACAGCTTGACGCCACCGTCGTCGCCCTTGAATTCCGGGCGGCCCTCGCGGATCAGGCTTTCCAGCGCGTCGGCCGTGGCCTTGACGCCCAGCGCCTCCATCTTGTTGCGCGGTGGCCGCGCCAGCGCTTCGGCGTCGTCCTCCTCGGTCGGCAGCCCGAGCTGCCGTGCGAGTTCCGGATCGAGCGTCGGGATGGTGGCGGCGGTGCCGAAGTTCGGTCTGGCCTCGCCGGCCTCGAAGGTGGCTTGCGGCGCCTCTTCCAGACGGCCTCCGCCGGCACTGCCCGGCTGCGGATAAGGCTGCAGCGGTGTCGGTCGCGGCGCCCCGCCGTCGCCTGGGAATGTCTTCGGCGTCGAAGCACGGCCGCGATGCACCGCAGCCTCGCCACCGGTGCGGCGATCGCGTGAGTTGTCGGGCGGCGGCTGCAGGCCGGTACCCGAGCCGAGGCCCGCTTCGCCGCGGTTCAGCGCGGGGTTCAGCAGCTCGGCCAGCGCCGGTCCGATCGGCTTCACGTCGGGCCGGTGCGCCTTGGATTTCGGCGCGCGCGAGGTCTTGGCGGCCGGCTTTTTCGGAGTGTCAGGAGATTTCGCCATCGTCGACGAATATGGGCAGAGTCGGCGGTCGATAAAAGAGCGCGTGATGCGGAAGACGATCCGATCGATCGGCGACGACGTTTCTGCTGCGTCACACGGTTCCGGCCGACCTCGTTGCAAAGCCGGAAGATGCAGAACTCGTCGGAATTCCGGGTTCGCTCGCTCGCGCGAGCGCCCCGGAATGACGGGGGTGGCCGGCATGACGGGGTGGGAATGGCTTGACCGGCGGGGCCGTCTCTTGAATCGTCGCTTCGCTTACAAGACGATCCAACGCAGGGAAGCGCCATGACTTTGAAGCTGTTCGAATTGGTCGGCACCGACGCCGCGCGGCCGTTTTCGCCGTTCTGCTGGCGGACGCGGATGGCGCTGGCGCATAAGGGGCTCGACGCGGAATCGATCCCGTGGCGGTTCACCGAGAAGAGCGCGCTGGTGCCCTATGGGTCCGAGAAAGTGCCGGTGCTGCTCGACGGCGACAAGGCGATCGCCGACTCCTGGAGCATCGCGCTGTATCTGGAGGACACCTATCCGGATCGGCCGTCACTATTCGGCGGCGAGGGCGGGCGCGCGATGGCGCGGATGCTGAATGCGTGGGGCGATCTCGTCGTGGTCGGCGGCATCTTCCCGATGATCGTCGCCGACATTCCGCCTCATCTCGGCCCCGACGACGCGGCGTACTTCCGAAAGACACGCGGTGCTCGGTTCGACAAGTCGCTGGAGGAGGTCACCGCCGGCCGTGACGCCGCCGTCACCGGATTCCGCAAGTCGCTCGATCCGATGCGGATGACGCTCAAGACGCAGCCGTTCCTCGGCGGTGCTCAGCCGAACTACGCGGACTACATCGTGTTCGGCGGGTTTCAGTGGGCGCGGGTCGTGAGTTCCTTCGCGCTGCTGGAGACATCGGATCCGGTCTATGCGTGGCGCGACAAGCTGCTCGATGCATTCGGCGGCATGGCGCGCAAGTAGGGCGGCTATCCGGTCTGAGCCAACGATCGAGCTTCGATGTGCGCGCCAACGTGACGTGATGGCCATAGCAAAGCGTGGAACGTCGCTATCCAGCACCGTCATTCCGGGGCGCGCAGCGAAGCTGCGCGAACCCGGAATCCCGATGTGATGGAAAAGAAGCGGCCGCAGGGATTCCGGGTTCGCTCGCTGCGCGAGCGCCCCGGAATGACTCGCGGAGAGGCCCGCGCCGAGCCGCTGCTCTCGAACCAGGTCGTTGCTTTCGAAGGTTCCTCGCGCAACTCGCGAGCCGCGCTTCGTCAGCTGCCCCCATGCGCCGCCTTGACGGCGGTACGGTCGATCGCACCAGCCGACGTGGTCGGCAGCTGGTCGACGAACACGATGTGCTTCGGCTTCTTGTAGCGCGCGATCAGCGCGGCGACGAAGTCGGCGAGAGCCTCGGCCTCGACGCTTTGACCGGGCTTCAGCACACACACCGCCTTGATGGCCTCGCTCCATTGCGGGTCGGGCACGCCGATCACGACCGCTTCGGCGATCGCCGGATGCTGTTTCAGCGCGCCTTCGACCTCGGCCGGGTAGACGTTCTCGCCGCCGGTCTTGATCAGCTCCTTCTCCGGCGCGCGGCCGGCATAGAACAGGTAACCGTCGGCATCGAACCGTCCCATGTCGCCGGTGTGGTGCCAGCCGTTGCGGGAGGCGTGGGCGGTGGCGGCCTCGTTGTTCCAGTAGCCCTTGAACACGGTCGGGCCGCGCAGCACGATCTCGCCGACATCGCCGGGCGGCAGCGGCTTGTCGTCGGCGTCCACCACGGCGACGGTGCGCCAGAACAGCGGCCGTCCGGCTGAGCCCGGCCGGTCGCGATACGGCGCGAAGGTCGACAGCCCCGACGTCTCGGATTGGCCGAAGGTCGCCCAGAACGTCGCCTGCGGGCAAAGCTGTTCGAAACGCTCGATCGTCGCCGGGGTGTCGAGCCCGGTGACGGCGCGCAGGCTCTGCAACTGCGCCGGCGTCGCCTGGTCGAGGATGTTGCCGAGCATCGGGGCGAATTCGGCCAACACCGTCACCTGCTCGGCGGCGATGTCGCGGGCCGCCTGAGCCGGGTCGAATTTGGCGGCGATCACGCTGGCGCCGCCGGCCTGTTGCAGCGTCAGCATCAGCCCGAGCCCGGTGACGTGAAACAGCGGCAGCATCCCGAGATTGACGTCGCGCTCGGTCAGGTGCCAGGCCTCGACCAGCGAACTCTGCGCGATCAGCAGATTGCCCTGCGAGATCAGCGCGCCGCGCGGCCGGCCGCCGACCGCCGCGGTGTGGATGATGACGAATCCGTCCGCCGCCGCGACCTCGGGCGGGACGAAAGCCTGATCCGATGACAGCTCCGCAAACGGCGCGAACGGGGCCGGATCGGCACCGATCGCGTAGACGCGCCGGACGCTCGGCAGCGACGGCTGCAGCCCGGCCACCATGTCCCGATAGTCACTCCCGGCGACCAGCACGACCGGTGCGCCGTCGCTCAGCACGAAGCCGATCTCCTCGGCGTTCAGGCGATAGTTCACCGGCAGCAGGATCGCGCCGACCAGCGCGACCGCGCCGATCAGCTCCACCATCTCCACGCAGTTCTGCGACAGAATCGCAACTCGGTCGCCCCGCTGCACGCCGTCGCGCTGCAGTCCCGCCGCCAGCCGCTCGATCCGACGCAGATAGTCGCCGTGGCTGACGCGGCTGCCGCCGTCGAACACGAAGGCCGTGCGGTTCGGATACAGCGCCGCGTTGCGGCGATAGACATCGCCCAGGGTGAAGTCGTGGAGCGCCATGCATTTCCCCCTTCGGAGCTTCGGGCCGCAGTCTGGCCGGCTCCCTTGCTTGTCGGCCGCGCGCGGCGGCAATCGTTCGCTTTGTAGCTAAGTTTGGCCGGCGAGGGACACCTGAAAGTTGGCGTACATTGCGGCACTCACTTCATGACTGATCGGATTACCGGATGGCGGCGCCTGCGGGGTTGCGCAGGCCCGTCGCTCAGAGGATTTTCGTCGCAGGACCGGCCTCGTGATCTTCCGATCGTTCACCCGGACGCCCATGTGTCGGACGGGTCAGGCTGAATGTCCCACCGTGAGGAACATCGTCAGCCTGACCGAGTTGGACGCTCACAACTTCTGGAGGAACCGATGGCGCACGATGCTCGAACTTTGGACGAGATCCGACGCGAAACGGAAAGCGCCCGGGCCGGCTTGACGCAGACCGTCGGCGAGCTGAAGGCGACCGTTGCGGACACCGCGAGCGACCTGCGCGAGCGCTATTCGCCGCAAGCCATCAAGGACGACGTCACCAGCTACATCAAGACCCGTGGCGAGGAGCTGGCCGACAAGGTCAGCGATACGATCCGTAACAATCCGGTCCAGGCCGTCGCGGTGGGCGCCACGCTGGCCTATCCGCTGTGGAAGATCGTTCGTGCCATCCCGACCCCGGTATTGATGGTTGGCGCTGGCCTCTATCTGGCCGGCTCGAAGTCCGGCCAGCAATTGACGCAGCGTGCCTCGGAGGCGGCGGCCGATCTTGCCGGCGAGGTCGAGCGCCGCGCCCGCTCGTTCAGCGCCGATGTGGCCGATACGGCAGTCGCTGCGCGAGATTACGCCTCCGGTGCCATTCAGGCGGCCGGCGACGCCGCCAGCACCCGCGCCGACGAATTTCGCCGTGTGGCGGCTTCGACGGCCGCAGACCTTCGCCACAAGGGTGAAGACCTGAGCCGCTCGATGTCGTCGCAGACCGATCAGCTCGGCCGCACCGCGGCTGCGGCCGGCGAAGCATTCGCGGGCGAAGTCGATCACGCTGCGCATCGTGGCGCGGGCCTTGCGGACGCCGTCACCGGAGCGATCCGTGATACGGCCGCGTCGGTTCGCGATACGGCGGCTTCCGTTCGTGAGACGGCGGCCGAGGCTGCGGCGCGGCTCGGCCACAAGGTCAGCGATACGGCGGACGCCGGCCTTCATGCGGCTGCCCGCATGCGCGATCAGGCCAGTGATTTGAGCCAGCGTGCCAGCAAGAACGTCACCCAGACCGTCAGCAACAATCCGCTGCTGGTGGCCGGGATAGGGCTCGTCGTCGGCGGGCTTATCGCCAGCGCGATCCCGCGTCTGCGCGCCGAGAAGCAAGTCTTCGGCCCCGCGGGTCGGAAGCTCCGCGAGCAGGCCGAGGACACGGTGAACCGCGGCATGGAGACGGTGAAGCAGAAGGGCCGAGAGGTGTATCAGAGCGCGGTGGATGCCGCTGAGGACGAGGGGCTGACCCCGAACAAGCTCGGCGATCAGGTGCGCGATGTCGGCGAACGCGCCCGCAAGGTCGCCGACGCCGCGGTGTCGTCCTTCGAGTCGCCTTCGCAGAACAAACATTGAATTAGGACGGAGATCCGGGATGGCTGAGCAGTTCGAGAAGACGGGACAAAACGACAAAGCTGGCAACGGTGCCGGGGCGCGGACCGCCCAGCCGCTCAAGGCGGTCAAGAAGGATGCGCAGAACGCCGTCAACGATGTCGCGGATCAGGCGTCCGACACCGGACGCGATCTCAAGGATCGGGTGGTCGGTCTAGCCGAGGAATCGGTCGACGCAGCCCGCGCCCAGGCGGAGGGATTGGCCGGGGCTGCACGCGAGTTCGCCTCTGAGGCGACGGAAGCTATAAAGAGCCGAGCCAACGAGCAGCGAGCGGCGGGCGCCGATTACATCGGCGGCGTTGCCGAGGCGATCCGCCGGGCATCGCGAGAGTTCGATAACGACTTGCCGGTCGCTGGCGTTTACTTGCGCAAGGCGGCCTCGAAGGTCGAAGAGATCTCCGACACCGTGCAGCAGGGCGATATTTCGACGCTGGTCCGTGGTGTTCAGGACTTCGCCCGCCGTCAGCCGACCGCATTCCTCGGGTTGGCCGTGCTTGCAGGGTTTGGCGCGGTGCGTTTCCTGAAGAGCTCTGGGAGCGCGCGGCAGCAGAGCGCGGCAGCGCCTCGCTTCAATGACGAGGATCGGAGCTGACGATGACCATGTCCTCGGGACCGGGAAATCGATCGATTCCTGAACTGGTCGGAGACGCCTTCAACCAGTTCTCCAAGCTGATCAGCAACGAATTCGATCTGGCGCGTGCCGAGATGTCCGACAAGATCGGACAAATCGGCCGCGCGGTGGCGATGCTGGGTGCAGGGGCAGTGATCCTGATCCCTGGGCTGGTGGTGCTGCTGTTCGCGCTCGCGGCCCTGCTCATCGAGAACGGTTTCTCCGCATCGGTGGCTTATCTGATCACGGGCGGTGGCGCCGTGATCGTTGCCGGCGCCTTGATGTGGATCGGCGTCAGCCGTTTGTCGCCCGAGACCTTGAAGCCGACCGTTACGATTGATCAGTTGCAGCGCGACAAGGTCGCGGCCAAGGAGATGGTGAAGTGACCGACAGTAAAAAGGCGATGCCTTTCATTCACGAACTCGGCGACGCGGTGCGCCGTAATCCCGTGTCCACGGCGCTGATCGGAATGGGCGTATTGTGGCTGTTCACCGGCGCTAAGACCGGTGAACGCGTGTCGCGGCTGGCGCATAGCACCGGGCTCGATCGCGTGCCCGACATGGCCTCTGATCTCGTCGATGCCGGCCGGGCCCGGATGCACGATGTGCAGGATCGGATCGGTGACAGCCTGAGCGACGCGAACGCCAAAGCCTCGAGTGTCGTCAGCGCGGTTCGTGAAACCGGGACGGCAGCGTTCGATCGCGTGAGCGATGCGGGACGCGAGATTCCGGAGCGTGGAGCAGAACTGTTCGGCGCCGCCCGGTCTCAGGTCAGCGAGCTGTTCGAAGAGCAGCCACTGCTTCTCGGCGCGCTGGGTCTCGCCATCGGCGCCGGGATTGCGGCGTCGTTGCCATCGACGACAGTCGAGGCCGATTTGTTCGGCGAAACCAGCGATGACTTCAAGAACCAGGCGCGTGAGTTCGTCAGCCACGCCAATGAGCGTGTCGGCGCCGCCGCGCGCGACGCTGTAAGTGCGGCGACCGAAGAGGCGCGGCGGCAGGGCCTGACGCCCGAAGGCGTGATGAACGCCGTCGGCGAGGTTGGTAACAAAGCCAAACGCGTGGTCAGCGCCGCCGAGGACAACCTCAGATTGGAGTAAGCATGGACGACGACAAAAAGCCCGACGATCGTCCCGGCGACGCGATGAAGAGCGGCACCCGCGAGCCTTGGAAGAAGCCCGATCAGAGCTCGCAGACCACCAAGGACGCGCCCTCCAAGCCCGACCTGGAGCGTTGGCAGGACAGCAACACGCACTGAACTCCCGCACAATCGTCGTCATGGCCGGGCTCGTCCCGGCCATTTTGCGTTGAGCCTTGTGCTCAGCAGCGCTCGGGTTGGTTCAGCGGATTTGCAACTCGGGCCTCCCACGTCATGCCGGCCACTCAATTGTCCCGCCGGTTCGCCCCGGTTGCAATCGCGGCCGCCGCGGTGCGGTTTTCGACGCCGAGTTTGGCGTAGATCTGTTCGAGATGCTTATCGACGGTGCGGGGGCTGAGGCCGAGGATTTGCGCGATGTCGCGGTTGGTCTTGCCCTTGCTCAGCCAGGCCAGCACTTCGCTTTCACGGCTGGTGAGCCCGAACTCCGTCGCGAACTCCTTCGGCGATTCGGTCGAACTCTCGCGCGCCAGCCGCAGCAGGAATTCGTTGGGACCGAGCTTCCCCATATATTGCAGCCGTAGTTCGTCATTGCGCAGCAATGAGGCTTTCATCGGGGCCTTCGCCTGCGCGAGCCCGCTATGCACCTGCTCCAGCCAATCGAGCCAGGGTTTGGGCAGGTCGAGCCTCACCCCGTCTTCCGACGCTTCGCCAGCGGCGAGCAGCTTCTGCGCCTGCGGGGTCGCCCACAGCACCTTGCCGACCCGGTCGACCGCCAGCAGAAATCTGCCCGAAACGTCGAGCGCCGCGCGCGCACTCTGACTGAGCCGCGCATTGCCGAGATGCACGCGGATGCGCGCCAGCATCTCGGCGATCACGATCGGCTTGGTGACGTAGTCGACGCCGCCGGCCTCGAGCCCGCGCACGATGTGTTCGCTCTCGGTGAGGCCAGTCATGAAGATCACCGGCACGTCCGACAGCACCGGGCTGCGCTTCAGACGCCGGCAGGTCTCGAAGCCGTCGAGCCCCGGCATCATCGCGTCGAGCAGGATGATGTCGGGCGTGATCTGCTCCACGATCCGCATCGCCGCCGCGCCGTCGAGCGCCACCATCACGGTCATGCCGGCGCCGTCGAGCGCGTCGGTCAGCATCCGCAGCGTCTCCGGGGAGTCGTCGACGACGAGAACGATATCGCGCTTCTTCAGGTCATTGGTCATGGCGATACAGCGTGTCCAAGGTCTTCATGTACTGATCGAGATCGAATTGCTCGACCAGCACGCGCATCTGCGACACGAACAGCCCCGATTCCGGATAGTCGGTGTTGATCTGATCCAGCTTTGATTCGATGCCGCGGATGTATCCGATCTTGCCGAGCTCGATCAATTCCTCGACGTGCTGCATCGGCGGGGTCAGAATTTCGCCCAAGGCTTCGTGCGTTTCGAGCGCTTCGCCCTTGTAGATCCATTCAACTTTGAGGAGCTGCCCGATCTGTTCGAGCAGCCGCGGAATGTCGACCGGCTTCATCAGGTAGCCGTCGTGGAACGGCTGCGCCAGCGGTGCGCCGTGCGCCTCGATGGCGCTCGCCGACACCATCAGGATGCGGGCGTGGTGATGGCCGTTGGTGCGCAGCGTTTCGGCCACGGTCCAGCCGTCCATGCCGGCCATCGAAATATCGAGCAGGAACAGATCGGGCTGGCAATGCTCGGCGAGGCTGACGCAGGTGAAGCCGTCCGGCGCGCTCAACACGATGAAGCCGATCGGCGAAAGAAGTTCCTGCAGCAGATTGCGCTGCGCCGGATCGTCGTCGGTGATCAAAATGGTTTTGCGCGGGCCGTGATAACCGAGAACCGGCGCGCGGATCGCGCGGGTGCGGGTCGGGTTGGCGACTTCCGACAGCAGCAGCTTGACACGGAATGTCGAGCCCTGACCGAGCGTGCTGGTGACGCTGAGATCGCCGCCCATCACGCCGGCGAGCAGCTTGCTGATCGTGAGACCCAGCCCGGTGCCGGTGTGCGGCTGCGACACGCCGAGCGCGCCGCGTTCGAACGGCGCGAAGATGCGCTCGAGGTCGTCGGCATGGATGCCGGGTCCGGTGTCGCGGACTTCGAGCTCGGCCACCGGGTTGCGGTAGTGCACGATGAAGTGGACGCTGCCCTGCTGGGTGAACTTGATGGCGTTGGACAACAGGTTGATCAGCACCTGGCGCAGCCGCTTCTCGTCGGCATAGACCACCGGCGGCAGATATTGCGGGCGCTTGAAGACGAACTCGACGCCCTTGCTGGCCGCCTGCAGCCGGAACATGCCGACCAGCTGGTCGAGGAATTCGCCGAACCGCACTTCGTCGCGCGACAAATACAGCCGGCCGGCCTCGATCTTGGAGATGTCCAGCAGCCCGTCGATCAGGCCGGAGAGGTGATCGGCGCTGCGCCGCATCAGCCGGATCTGATCGCGCGGTCGCGGTGGCAGCGTGTTGTCCTGCTCGAGCAGTTGCGCGTAGCCGCTGATTGCGTTCAGCGGCGAGCGCAGCTCGTGGCTGAGGCCGACGACGTAGCGGCTCTTCGCCAGATTGGCGGATTCTGCGACTTCCTTGGCGCGCTGCAGTTCGGCGTCGGTCTGGCTGTGCGCGTCGATCTCCTGCATCAGCAGCGTGGTCTGCCGCCGGGTCTCTGCCTCGGCGGCCTGCCGGCTCTGCCGCGCCAGCACGAACAGCCAGGTCACGACGCCGACGATGATGACCAGCGCCGAAAACAGCTTCCACAGGATCTCCGACAGCAGAATGTGCTGCGCATCGGTCGCGGGGGCGGCCTGCAGATAGATCATCAGCAGGGTGATGCCGACCAGGCCGACCGACACCGTGAAGACGCCGAGATAGTGCCCGACCTGTGAGTTGAGCAGCGCCAGGACGCGCTGCGGCAGAACCTTGCCGAGCGTGTCGGCGAACTGCGCATCGAACCGCGCGTGCGGCTTGCAGAGGTCGTGGCAGCGGGCATCGAGCGAGCAGCACAGCGAGCAGATCGGCCCCGCATAGGCCGGGCAGTGCGCCATATCCTCCGGCTCGAACGCATGCTCGCAGATGCAGCACTTGATCGCCGGCAGGTTCTGCCAGCTTCGCTTGGGCTTGCGCGCGATGTAGTAACGGCCGCCGGTGAGCAGCGCGATCGCCGGTGCGGCGACGAACGCTGCCAGCAGCGCGACGAACGGCGCCAGCGCCTTCGCGGTGGGCCCGAACACGCCGTAGAACGCGGTAATCGACATCACGGTCGCGATCGCCATCGAGCCGACGCCGACCGGGTTGATGTCGTAGAGATGCGCGCGTTTGAACTCCATCTGCCGCGGCCGCAGCCCGAGCGGGCGGTTGATCACGAGGTCGGCGACCAGCGCGCCGACCCAGGCGATCGCCACGTTGGAGTAGAGCGCCAGCGTATGTTCCAGCGCCTTGTAGACGCCGATCTCCATCAGCAGCAGCGCCACCAGCACGTTGAACACCAGCCAGACGACGCGGCCGGGGTGGCTGTGGGTCAGCCGCGAGAAGAAGTTCGACCAGGCGATCGAACCCGCATAGGCGTTGGTGACGTTGATCTTGATCTGCGACAGCATCACGAATGCGCCGGTCAGCGCTAGCGCCAGTTCCGGCTGCGCCAGCACGTAGCGGAACGCCTCGCGATACATGTGCGACGGCTCGGCGGCGTCCTCGGCGCCGACGCCGTGGCTCAGCGCGAAATACGCCAGGAACGAGCCGGCAATCAGCTTGAGCGCGCCGGGCACGATCCATCCTGGGCCGGCGCTGATCATGGCCATCCACCATGCCGTTTTCGAGGTGCGGCGGTCGCGCGGCAGGAAGCGCAGGAAGTCCACCTGTTCGCCGATCTGCGCCACCAGGGCGAACACCACGGAGGCGGCGGTGCCGAACAGCAAGAGATCGAGGTGACCGTCCGGATTGCCATGGGCACCGGAGAAGCTCCTCCACTCGACGAACGACTCCGGGCTCTTGATGGCGATCGCCGCGAACGGAAGGATGTGCAGCAGGATCCAGAACGGCTGGGTCCATAGCTGAAACCGGCTGATCAGCGTGATGCCGTACATCACCAGCGGAATGATCACCACCGCGCTGAACAGATAGCCGAACGCCAGCGGCAGGCCGAAACACATCTCCAGCGCCTTGGCCAGGATAACAGCCTCGATGGCGAAGAAGATGAATGTAAAAGAGGCATAGATCAGCGACGTGACCGTCGAGCCGATATAGCCGAATCCGGCGCCGCGCGTGAGCAAGTCTATATCGACGCCACATCTGGCTGCGTGATAGGCAATCGGCAGGCCGCAGCAGAAGATGATCACGCTGACCACCAGGATCGCGGCGGTGGCGTTGGTGACACCGTAGTTCAGCGTGATGGTGCCGCCGATCGCCTCCAGTGCCAGAAACGAAATCGCGCCGAGCGCGGTGTTGGCGACGCGAAGCGCGGACCAGCGCCGCGCGCTTTTGGCGGTGAAGCGAAGCGCGTAGTCCTCGAGGGTCTGATTAGCGACCCACTGATTATACTGGCGCCGAACGCGGTCTATGCGCTGCCGCCCCGCCAATGCCGCTCTCCCCGCTGCCACGCTCCCTTGCGTGAAAAACCTACGTCGCGATCTTGCGATGCAACATACGTGATCTTGCGTATCGGTACAGCGCTAAAATTCGCCGATCGTTTGCCCCGGCTGCACACGCGTCCAACACAACGAAGGGGTAGTTCATGGCAGACGACAAACAGCAGGGCCTTCACTCACCGTTCCGGCGCAAGCTTCTGATGGGAATGGCCGCCATTCCGGCGATGACGATGCTGCCGCGCACGTCGTTCGCCCAGGCGCCGGCAACCTCCGCCGTCAACACCACCGGGCTCGCGGTGACGGATACCGAAGTCACCGTCGGCATCCTGCACTCGGTCACGGGCACGATGGCGATCTCGGAAACCGGCTCGGTGCAGGCCGAAAAGCTGGCGATCGAGCAGATCAACGCCGCCGGCGGCGTGCTTGGCCGCAAGATCAAGTTCGTGCAGGAAGACGGCGCGTCCGATTGGCCGACCTTCGCCGAGAAGGCCAAGAAGCTGCTGGTCAACGACAAATGCGCAGCCGTGATGGGCTGCTGGACCTCGGCCTCGCGCAAGGCGGTGCTGCCGGTGTTCGAACAGTATAACGGCATGCTGTACTACCCGACCTTCTATGAAGGCCTCGAGCAGTCCAAGAACGTCATCTACACCGGCCAGGAAGCGACCCAGCAGATCATCGCGGGGCTCGACTGGGTCAACAAGACCAAGAATGCCAAGAGCTTCTACCTGCTCGGCTCCGACTACATCTGGCCGCGCACCTCCAACAAGATCGCTCGCAAGCACATCGAGGGCCATCTGCAGGGCTGCAAGGTCGTCGGCGAAGAATACTTCCCGCTCGGCCACACCCAGTTCAACTCGGTCATCAACAAGATCAAGCTGACCAAGCCGGACGTGATCTACGCGATCATCGTCGGCGGCTCCAACGTGGCGTTCTACAAGCAGCTCAAGGCGGCCGGCATCGACCTGTCCAAGCAGACGCTGCTGACGATCTCGGTGACCGAGGACGAAATCGACGGCATCGGTGGCGAGAACATCGCGGGCGCCTACGCCTGCATGAAGTACTTCCAGTCGCTCGACAATCCGAACAACAAGAAGTTCGTCGCAGACTTCAAGAAGATGTGGGGCGAAAAGACGGTGATCGGAGACGTCACCCAGGCTGCCTATCTCGGCCCGTGGCTGTGGAAATTGACCGTCGAGAAGGCCGGCTCGTTCGATGTCGACAAGATCGCCGCGGCCTCTCCGGGCGTCGAGTTCAAGGGCGCGCCGGAAGGCTACGTCCGGATCCACGAGAACCATCACCTCTGGTCCAAGACCCGCGTCGGCAAGGCCAAGGCGGATGGTCAGTACGAACTGGTCTACGAGACCGCCGACCTGGTCGAGCCCGATCCGTTCCCGAAGGGCTATCAGTAAGCAGCGCGCCAGCGTCGCTCCGCACACAACCGTCATCGCCGGGCCCGACCCGGCGATCCATCCTCTTCGCAAGAAGATGGATGCCCGGGTCAAGCCCGCGCATGACGGCGGTGAGCGGGGCTGGCGCCGGTCACTCACCGCGTCCGGATCATTTCAACTAGCAGGGGCAGCCTCCATGTTCGGCGACTATTCGATTGGCGATCTCGGCGCGATCTTCGCGATGCAGGGCTTTGCCGGCCTGATCCTGTTCTCGGTCTACGTGCTGATGGCGCTGGGGCTGGCGATCATCTTCGGCCAGATGGGCGTCATCAACATGGCGCACGGCGAGTTCATGATCCTGGGCGCCTACGTCACCTGGATGACGTCGAACGCATTTCAGACCTACTTGCCGGCGCTGTTTCCCGGCTACTTCTTCGTCGCGATGATCCTCGCCTTCTTCGCCTCCGGCGCGCTCGGCATGCTGGTCGAATGGGGATTAATCAGGCACCTGTACAAACGCCCGCTCGATACGCTGCTGGCGACCTGGGGATTGTCGCTGATCCTGCAGCAGGCCTATCGGTCGATCTTCGGCGCGCGCGAAGTCGGCGTCGAGTTGCCGCAGTGGATGCTCGGCTCCAAGCAGATCACCGACACCATCGAAGTGCCGATCAACGGCATCTTCGTGATGTGCCTGACATTCCTGATCACCGCGGCCGTCGCTTATGTGATGTACAAATCGCGCTGGGGCCGCCAGGTCCGGGCCGTGGTGCAGAACCGGGTGATGGCCGGCGCGGTCGGCATCAACACCGAGAAGGTCGATCGCTACACCTTCGGGCTCGGTTGCGGCATCGCAGGGGTCGCCGGCAGCGCCTTCACCATGATCGGCTCGACCGGGCCGACCTCGGGCCAGCTCTACATCGTCGACACCTTCCTGGTCGTGGTGTTCGGCGGCGCCGCCAGCCTGTTCGGCACCATCGCTTCGGCCTTCAGCATCTCGCAGGCGCAGTCGACCATGGAGTTCTTCATGTCCGGCTCGATGGCCAAGGTGCTGACGCTGCTCGCCATCGTGGCGATCCTGATGGTGCGCCCGCAAGGCCTGTTCGCCCTCAAGGTCCGCAAGTAAGAGGATGACCGACATGGAAAGCCCACGCTTCCTCAGCCGCTCGGATCTGATCGGTCTCGCCGCGCTTGCCCTGCTGCTGGTCGTCATCCTGCCGCTGTCGCTGGACGTCTTCCGCCTCAACCTCGTGGCGAAGTACCTGACCTACGCGTTCGTCGCGCTCGGTCTGGTGCTGTGCTGGGGCTTCGGCGGCATCCTCAGCCTCGGGCAGGGCGTGTTCTTCGGCCTCGGCGGCTACGGCATGGCGATGTATCTCAAGCTGGAGGCCTCCAGCGTCGCGAACACCAAGATCCAGTCCACTCCGGGCATCCCGGATTTCATGGACTGGAATCAGATCACCCAGCTGCCGTTCTTCTGGCAGCCGTTCCACAGCCTGACGCTGACGATCCTCGCCATCCTGATCATCCCGGCCTTCTTCGCCTATCTGATCGGCGCGGCGATGTTCAAGCGGCGCGTCGGCGGCGTGTATTTCGCGATCATCACCCAGGCGATCGCCGCGATCCTGACCATCCTGATCATCGGCCAGCAGGGCTACACCGGCGGCATCAACGGCATCACAGATCTGCGCACGCTGAAGGGCTGGGACATCCGTCCCGACCACGCCAAGGTGGTGCTGTACTTCGTCGAGGTCGCGTTCCTGTTCGGCTGCATCCTGCTGGCGCTATTCGTGCGGCACTCCAAGCTCGGTCGCATCCTGGTGGCGATGCGCGAGAAGGAGGACCGGGTGCGGTTCTCCGGCTACAGCGTCGCCAATTTCAAGATCTTCGCGTTCTGCCTCGCGGCGATGTTCGCGGCGATCGGCGGCGCGATGTTCACCCTCAACGTCGGCTTCATGTCGCCGTCCTTCGTCGGCATCGTGCCGTCGATCGAGATGGTGATCTACACCGCGGTCGGCGGCCGGCTGTCGATCTTCGGCGCGATCTACGGAACGCTGCTGGTCAATTTCGCCAAGACCAGCCTGTCGGAATCCTTCCCGCAGCTCTGGCTGTTCGGCCTCGGCGCGCTGTTCATCGCGGTGGTGCTGATCTTCCCGAACGGACTCGCCGGGATCTGGCGCGATTACGTCCAGCCGCTGATCGACAGACTGATCAGCAAGCGCAAGCCCGGATCGGATCACACCAGCGGCAAGTCGTTCGGCAGGGTCGCCGACGGCGCCCCTGCGGAATAGGGAGGCAACCATGCTGATCGGCCATCAACAGCCCGACTTCCTGCTGGCGGTGGAAGGGCTCACCGTGTCCTTCGACGGCTTCAAGGCGGTCAACGATCTGTCGTTCTACGTCGAGGAGAACGAGATCCGCGTCATCATCGGCCCCAACGGCGCCGGCAAGACCACGGTGCTCGATCTGATCTGCGGCAAGACCAAGGCGACGTCCGGCGCGATCCATTTTCGCGGCAAGGATCTTACCAAGATGAAGGAGAACCAGATCGTCCAGGCCGGCGTCGGCCGCAAGTTCCAGACGCCGTCGATCTACGAAGACCTCACGGTGTTCGAGAATCTGGAGATCTCCTATCCGCAGGGCCGCTCGGTGTTCGGCGCGCTGGCGTTCCAGCGTACGCCGGCGGTGCGCGAACGGGTGGAGGAAGTCGCCGAAGCGATCTTCCTCAAGGACAAGCTCGGCATGAGCGCCGACCTGCTCAGCCACGGCCAGAAGCAGTGGCTCGAGATCGGCATGCTGCTGATCCAGGACCCCGATTTGCTGATGCTCGACGAGCCGGTCGCCGGCATGAGCGTATCCGAGCGCGTCAAGACCGCCGAGCTGCTGCACACCATCATCAAGGACCGCTCGGTGCTGGTGATCGAGCACGACATGAAGTTCGTCGAAGACATCGCCCACAAGGTCACCGTGCTGCACCAGGGCCAGATCCTCTCCGAGGGCACCATGGACACGGTGAAGAACGATCCCAAGGTCATCGAAGTGTATCTGGGCCACTGAGCATGCTGTTCGTTCGTCAACTGCAAAGCAACGCGACGTCACCTCTCCCCGCGTGCGGGGAGAGGTCGGCACGCATCGTCAGATGCGGGCCGGGTGAGGGAGCGTCTCCTCGAGGCCGAGCCTCTGCGACTCGCGGCGACGCCCCCTCACCCCGACCCTCTCCCCGCGCGCGGGGAGAGGGAGCCTATCGCAACGGGTAAGGAGAGCACGATCATGCTTGCTATCAACGATCTGCATGTCGCCTACGGCCAGAGCGAGGTGCTGCACGGGCTCAACATCAATGTCGCGCCGAACGAGATCGTCGCGATCATGGGCCGCAACGGCATGGGCAAGACCACGCTGATGAAATCGCTGATGGGCATCATCCCGCAGCGCTCGGGTTCGATCTCGATGGAAGGTGCCGAGCTCGGCGGGCTGAAGAGCTACGAGCGCGTCGCCAAGGGCCTCGCCTACGTGCCGCAGGGCCGCATGATCTTCTCGACCATGACGGTGAAGGAGAACATCGAGACCGGGCTCGTCGTCTCCGGCGAGAAGGATGTGCCGGGCGATCTCTACGAATTGTTTCCGGTGCTGCTCGAAATGAAGAGCCGGCGCGGCGGCAATCTGTCCGGCGGCCAGCAGCAACAGCTCGCGATCGCCCGCGCGCTCGCCACCAAGCCGAAAGTGCTGCTGCTCGACGAGCCGACCGAGGGCATCCAGCCGTCCATCATCAAGGAGATGGGGCGAACGCTGAAGCGAATCCGCGACACCAAGGGGCTGTCGATCATCGTCTCCGAGCAGGTGCTGAGCTTCGCGCTCGACGTCGCCGACCGCGTGCTGGTGATCGAGAACGGCGAGATCGTCCGCGACGATCCGCGCGCCAGCGTCGATGAGGCGCAGGTCGCCAAATATCTGTCCGTCTGAGTCTGTTTCTCTAACTAAGTCCACTGGTTCAAAAGGGAGCTTCCGATGCCAGAGACATTGATCAAGGTCGATCTCACGCAGTCCGCTTACGACAACGAGATGGTCCACAACCGCTGGCACCCGGACATCCCGATGGCCGCGTGGGTCAATCCCGGCGATGACTTCATCGTCGAGACCTACGACTGGACCGGCGGCTTCATCAAGAACAACGACAGCGCCGACGACGTCCGCGACATCGATTTGTCGATCGTGCACTTCCTGTCGGGGCCGATCGGCGTCAAGGGCGCGGAGCCTGGCGATCTGCTCGTGGTCGACCTGCTCGATGTCGGCCCGATGAAGGAGAGCCTGTGGGGCTTCAACGGCTTCTTCTCCAAGCAGAACGGCGGCGGCTTCCTCACCGATCACTTCCCGCTGGCGCAGAAGTCGATCTGGGACTTCAAGGGTATGTACACCTCGTCGCGCCACATCCCGGGCGTGAACTTCGCCGGCCTGATCCATCCCGGCCTGATCGGCTGTCTGCCCGATCCGAAGCTGCTGGCGACCTGGAACGAGCGCGAGACCGGCCTGATCGCCACCAACCCGACCCGCGTGCCCGGCCTCGCCAACCCGCCGTTCGGCCCGACCGCCCACATGGGCAAGCTGACCGGCGATGCGAAAGCCAAGGCCGGTGCCGAGGGCGCCCGCACCGTGCCGCCGCGCGAACACGGCGGCAATTGCGACATCAAGGATCTGTCGCGCGGTTCGAAGATCTACTTCCCGGTCTACGTGCCGGGCGGCGGTCTTTCCATGGGCGATCTGCACTTCAGCCAGGGCGACGGCGAAATCACCTTCTGCGGCGCCATCGAGATGGCCGGCTGGCTGCACATCAAGGTCGACATCATCAAGGACGGCGTCTCGAAATACGGCATCAAGAACCCGATCTTCAAGCCGTCGCCGGTGACGCCGAACTACAAGGACTATCTGATCTTCGAGGGCATCTCGGTCGACGAGCAGGGCAAGCAGCATTATCTCGACGTCACCGTCGCGTATCGCCAGGCCTGCCTCAACGCCATCGAGTATCTGAAGAAGTTCGGCTACTCGGGCGCCCAGGCCTATTCGATCCTCGGCACCGCGCCGGTGCAGGGCCACATCTCCGGCGTCGTCGACGTCCCCAACGCCTGCGCCACGCTATGGCTGCCGACCGAGATCTTCGACTTCGACATGATGCCGAGCTCGGCCGGCCCGGTGAAACACATCAAGGGCGACATCCAGATGCCGATCTCGCAGGACAAGTAACAGCGTTCGAGTCCGAGCGACCCCCCAACGTCATTGCGAGGAGCGAAGCGACGAAGCAATCCAGAAGCCCAGTGCTCGGCGCTGGATTGCTTCGCTTCGCTCGCAATGACGGGGAGAGGTCTTCAATCGGACTCTCAGACTTCCCTGCGCGAAGGGAGCGGGACGGTGTGTATTTTCCGCCCCGCTCCCAGCGCAAGGAACCCAATCGTCTGCGCAAGGGAAAACGACGATGCCAGTCTATGAATACATGTGCGACGCCTGCGGGCCGTTCACCGATCTGCGGCCGATGGCTGAATACGAAGCGCCGCAGCCGTGCCCGGTGTGCGAGACCACCTCGCCGCGGGTGATCCTCACTGCGCCGAACTTCTCCTGCATGCCGGCGGCGCAGCGGAGTGCGCACGCCACCAACGAGAAGAGCCGCCACGCGCCGATGAGCGTCGGCGAGTACAAGGCCAAGCACGCCCCGGGCTGCGGCTGCTGCTCCGGCCTGAAGAAGCCCGCGCGCCTGCAGACCCGCACCAAGAGCGGCGCCAAGGGCTTTCCGACGGCAAGGCCGTGGATGATCAGCCACTGACGCGTTCTCTCCGTCATTGCGAGCGAAGCGAAGCAATCCAGAAGCGCCGAACGCTGCGCTAAATTGCTTCGTCGCGGAGCCTGTACTCGGACGACGCGAAGCGTCGATCCGGGTGCTCCTCGCAATGACGGGGAGAGGCTTTCGGATCAACTACGCAGCCAGCACCGCGGCCACGCCCAGCAGAAACCCGATCTCGAACATCTGCTCCACCGCGCCGAGCACGTCGCCGGTGTAGCCGCCGAGCAGGCGCTTTGCCCACCTCGTCATCAGCGCGGCCAGCGCGGCGCCGCCGCCGAGCCCTGCGATCAGAGCCACCGGCGACACCAGCAGCAGCGGCAGCGATGCGAGCGCGACGGTGATCAGCACCAGCACGAACTCGTCCTTGCGCATCGGCGCGTCGGCGTAGCTCACCTTCATGCCGCTGATATTGCCGGCATAGGATAGTTTCCGGGTGACGAATCCCGGCGTCGCCCGTGCCGCGGCGTGGCAGGCGACCAAAGCGGCGAGTGCGGCCCATAGCGGCAGCTGCGCCAGCGCGGTGGCACGCAGCGCGACGTCGAGGCCGAGCGCCAGCCCGCCATAGGTGCCGAGCCGGCTGTCCTTCATGATCTCCAGTCGCCGCTCGACCGACCAGCCGCCGCCGAAACTGTCGAAGGTGTCTGCTAGGCCGTCCTCGTGCATCGCGCCCGTCACCATCACCGAGGCGGCGACGGCGAGCAGAGCCGCGACGCCGGGGCCGAACAGCGAATTGCCGAGCACCAGCACCATCGCCGAGATCACGCCGATGCCGACACCGACGACCGGGAAGAATGTCATGGCGCGCGTCAGCCAGTCCGGCTCCGGCGCACGCTCCGAATTCGGCACTGGCAGGATGGTGAGGAAGCGGATCGCGTCGAGCAATTGTGCGAGACTGGGCGTCGGCCGGGTCGGGGTGTCGTCGGACATGGCGGTCCTTTGCGGGGAGCGCCTTACTGCGCGCCGCCTCGGGCCTCGGTCAACTGCGACCTTGGACGTCGGTCCCGCAGGCTTGCGGGTTGATCGCCGCAATGGAACCTTGAGCTGGCATAAATCGAAAGCGAGGGCTGATGGCAAACTCCAGCGGAAAGGCTCGATGTGATATCTGAAATATCATTTATGCGGATCAAAAATAGATGATTGATAGACGTGCTGCAATTCGGATAATGAGAGATCGTCATACGCCTGGCTCCGCGAGCGAGGCGGCGCTGCGCGTTGCCGCTCACGCGAGTGCAGCGCTGGGAATGGAATTGAGGTCGACCCCGATGCGCATGGGGCGAGATCGCAGATGATGGCTCGGCCGCAGGATCGCATACAGACGTCCCTCGCGCGCCGAATCTGGCGCGCCGCGGGAGTGCGCGGTTGATGAGTGCCCTTGCGGTTCAGCTCTGGTGCGTGACCGCGCTGCTGGCGCTCGCGGTGGTTGCCGTCGCGCTCAGCCGCAGCCCACGGTTCGCCACGGTCGTGATCTATTCCGCGACGTTGCTGTGCTGCGCGGTCGCCACCGGCAGTGCGCTGAGCTGGCTGCTGCTGCACGCGAACGTCGCCGCCGAGCGCGTCCTGCCGATCGGGCTGCCGTGGCTCGGCGCGCATCTGCGGCTCGACGCACTCGCCGCGTTCTTCCTCGTCGTGGTCAATCTCGGCGGCACGCTCGCCAGCCTGTACGCGCTCGGCTATGGCCGCCACGAGCACGCGCCGCATCGCGTACTGCCGTTCTATCCGGCGTTCCTCGCCGGCATGAACATGGTGGTGCTCGCCGCCGATGCGTTCTCCTATCTGTTGAGCTGGGAGTTCATGTCGCTGGCGTCGTGGGCGCTGGTGATGGCGCATCACCGCGACCCCGCCAATCGCCGCGCCGGCTATGTGTATCTGCTGATGGCGAGTTTCGGCACGCTGATGCTGCTGCTCGCGTTCGGGCTGCTCGCCGGCACCGCGGGCGCTTACGATTTCGCCACCATCCGCATCGCGCCGCATGCGCCCTGGGTGGCGACGCTGGTGCTGCTGTTGATGCTGCTCGGCGCCGGCTCCAAGGCCGGCTTAGTGCCGCTGCATGTCTGGCTGCCGCTGGCGCATCCGGCGGCGCCGAGCCACGTCTCGGCGCTGATGAGCGGCGTGATGACCAAGGTGGCGATCTACGGCTTCATCCGCGTGGTGTTCGATCTTCTCGGCACGCCGGACTGGTCGACCTCCGGCGTGGTGCTGGCGTTCGGCGGCGTCACCGCGGCGGTCGGCATTCTTTATGCGCTGATGGAAAGCGACCTGAAGCGGCTGCTGGCCTATTCGACGATCGAGAACGTCGGCGTGGTGTTCGTCAGCCTCGGCCTCGCGCTGGCGTTTCAGGCCAATGACGAGAAGTTGCCGGCGGCGCTGGCGTTCACGGCGGCGCTGTTTCACGTCTTCAACCACTCGCTGTTCAAGAGCCTGTTGTTCTTCGGCGCCGGCGCCGTGCTGAGCGCGACCGGCGAGCGCGACATGGACCGGCTCGGCGGGCTGATCCACCGCATGCCGGTGACCAGCGCGGTGTTTCTTGCCGGCAGCATCGCGATCTCGGCGCTGCCGCCATTCAACGGCTTCGTCTCCGAGTGGCTAATTTTCCAGGCGGTGCTGCAGAGCCCGGAGCTGCCGCAATGGGGCCTGAAGATTCTGGTGCCCGCAGTCGGCGCGCTGATGGCGCTCGCGGCGGCGCTGGCGGCGGCCTGTTTCGTCAAGGCTTACGGCGTCACCTTCCTCGGTCGGCCGCGCGGCGAAGCGCCGAGGCAGGCGCACGAGGTCGATCGCTTCTCGCTGTCGGCGATGATCATCCTCGCCGTGCTGTGCCTTGCCGCCGGCGTGTTGCCCGGCTTCGTGATGGACGCGCTGGCGCCGATCGCAGCCGACATTCTCGGCGGCCGTCTTCCGGCGCAGACGCCGCTGGCGTGGCTGTCGATCGTGCCGATCACCGAGAGCCGCGGCTCGTATAATGGGCTCCTGGTCGCGGTGTTCATCGCAGTGTCGGCATCGCTGGCCTTCGTGGCGATCCGGCTGGTCTCGTCCGGCGCGGTGCGCCGCGGGCCGGCCTGGGGCTGCGGCTTCACCGAGCCGGCACCGCTCGCGCAATATTCCGCGGCCGGTTTCGCGCAGCCGATCCGCCGGGTGTTCGGCACGCTGATCTTCCGCGCCCGCGACCACGTCACAATGCCGCCGCCCGGCGACGTCGCACCGGCGCGGCTGCGGATCGAACTGCACGATCAGGTGTGGGAACGGATCTACGCGCCGCTCGCGAACGGCATCGTCGGCACGGCCGTTCGGCTGAACCGGCTGCAGCTCCTCACCATCCGGGGCTATCTCAGCCTGGTGTTCGCCACCCTCGTCACGCTGCTGTTGGTGCTCGCGATATGGATGTGATCACCGACATTGCCGTGCAGGGCGTGCAGATGCTGCTGGTGTTCCTGCTGGCGCCGCTGCTCACCGGCTTCATCCGCAAGATCAAGGCGCGGCTGCAGCGCCGCCGCGGCCCGTCGCTGCTGCAGCCCTATCGCGATCTGATCCGGCTGCTGCGCAAGGAAGTCGTGCTGGCCGACAACGCCTCATGGCTGTTCCGCGCCGTGCCCTACGTCACCTTCGCGGCGATCTGGGTCGCGGCCGCGCTGGTGCCGACCTTCGCCACCGGGCTGCTATTCAACTGGACCGCCGATCTGATCGTCATCGTCGCGCTGCTCGGCACCGCGCGGTTCTTTCTCGCGCTCGCCGGCATGGATATCGGCACCTCGTTCGGCGGCATCGGCTCGTCGCGCGAAGTGATGATCGCGGCGCTCGCCGAGCCGGCAATGCTGATGATCGTGTTCTGCGTCGCGCTGGTGGCCGGCTCGACGCATCTGTCGACCGTCGCCGACTACATCGCCTCCACCGCGGTCGGCCTGCGCGTCTCGCTCGGGCTCGCCATGATCGCGCTGGTGATGGTGGCGCTCGCCGAGAACGCCCGCATCCCCATCGACAATCCCTCGACCCATCTCGAGCTCACCATGGTGCACGAGGCGATGATCCTGGAATATTCCGGCCGGCATCTGGCGCTGATCGAATTCGGCGCGCAGCTCAAGCTGCTGCTCTATGTCTCGCTGATCGTCTGCCTGTTCTATCCCTGGGGCATCGGCATCTTCGGCGCCGGCCTCGCGGCCTACGTGGCCGGCGCCGCGTTGTATCTGCTCAAGATCACCATCGCAGGCTTCCTGCTGGCGGTGTTCGAAACCGCCACCGCCAAGATGCGGGTGTTCCGCGTGCCGCAGTTCCTCGGCGCGGCGCTGATGCTCGGCCTGCTAGGCACGCTTCTCCTCTTTGTGTCGAAGGGGCTGTAGCGATGCACGGGCTCGCTTTCGACATCTCGCATTCGCTGGCCGGCGGCCTGGTGCTGGTTTCGTTCATGATGCTGTATCAGGACCGGTTGACGTCGCTGCTCAACGTGTTCGCGCTGCACGCGATCATGCTGTCGGCGGCGGTGGCGTGGCAGGCGCTGATCCAGGACGCGCCGCATCTCTACGTTACCGCGGCGATCGCGCTGTTGTTCAAGGCGATCATCATTCCGGTGGCGCTGCGCCGGATCGTCTACAGGCTCGGAATCCATCGCGACATCGAGACCGTGGTGGGCATCGGCCCGACCATGCTGGCCGGCATGGGGCTGGTGGCATTGTCGCTGGCCTTGATGCTGCGCGTCACCGCCGATGCCGATGCGCTGGCGCGCGAAGATCTCGCCTTCGCGCTGTCCGTGGTGCTGCTCGGCCTGCTGTTCATGGTGACGCGGCGCAACGCCGTCAGCCAGGTGGTCGGCTTCATGTCGCTGGAGAACGGGCTGATCCTCGCCGCCGCCGGCGCCAAGGGCATGCCGCTGGTGGTCGAGATCAGCGTCGCGTTCTCGGTGCTGATCGCCTTCATCGTGATCGGCATCGTGCTGTTCCGGATCCGCGAACGCTTCGACTCGGTCGATGTCTCGCAGCTCGACGTCTCGCGCGGAGAGCGGACATGACGATGTCCGGGATCGATCCGGTGGTGGGCGTGCTGCTGATCCCGGTCTGCGCGGCTGTCGTGCTGGCACTGCTGCCGGGTTACAAGCTCACCGCGAAACTCAACGTGCTGGCGAGTCTCGGCAGTTTCCTTTGCGCCGCCTCGCTACTGGTGCTGCCGCGCCCGGCGCCGGGGCCGTACATCCTGGTCGACGATCTCAACATCGTCTTCATCGTGCTGAACACCTTCGTGGGCTTCACCACCAGTCTGTTCAGCGCCAGCTACATCGCCCACGAACTCGAGACCGGCAAGCTGACGCCGACCTATCTGCGGTTCTACCACGCGATGTATCAGATCATGATGTTCGGCATGAACCTGGCGTTCATGTCGAACAATATCGGCCTGATGTGGGTGGCGGTCGAGTTGGCGACGCTGACCACGGTGCTGATGGTCGGCATCTATCGGACGCCGGCGGCGCTCGAGGCGGCGTGGAAATACTTCATTCTCGGCAGCGTCGGCATCGCGCTGGCGTTGTTCGGCACCATCCTGATCTACATGGCGGCGCGGCCGGTCGTCGGCGAGGGGCCGGACGGCATGATCTGGACCGTGCTGGTGGCGCGCGCCTCCGGCTTCGACGCGGCGCTGCTCAACGTCGCCTTCGTGTTCCTGTTTCTCGGCTACGGCACCAAGGTCGGCCTCGCGCCGCTGCATGCCTGGCTGCCGGATGCGCACGCCGAAGGCCCGACACCGATTTCGGCGGTGCTGTCCGGCCTCTTGCTCAACGTCGCCCTGTATGCGCTGCTGCGCTTCAAGATGCTGCTCGCCGCCAATGGCGACGCGATGCCGCCCGGCGTGCTGATGATCGTGATGGGGCTGGGGTCGCTGCTGTTCGCCGCCTTCATGCTGTATCGCCGCCGCGACATCAAACGGCTGTTCGCCTATTCGTCGATCGAACACATGGGCATCATCGTGTTCGCGTTCGGCATGGGCGGGCCGCTGGCGAATTTCGCAGGCCTCTTGCACATGGTGATGCACAGCCTGACCAAGTCGGCGATCTTCTACGCGGTCGGCCACATCACCCAGGTCAAGGGCACGCAGTCGCTGGCGAAGATCCGCGGCATCACTGAGACCCATCCGGTGCTCGGCTGGGGGCTCGTGGTCGGCGTGGTGGCGATCGCCGGGCTGCCGCCGCTCGGCATCTTCATGAGCGAATTCCTGCTGGTGTCGTCGACCTTCGCGCGCTCGCCCTGGCTGGCGCTGCTGCTGGTGTTCGGCATCCTGGTGGCGTTCGGCGCGTTGACGCTGCGGCTCACCGGCATCGCCTTCGGCGCGCCGCGCGGCAGCCGGCAGCCGGTGCAGGCGTCCTACGTGCCGATGTTCGCGCATCTGACCTTGGTACTCGTCGCCGGCGTGTATCTGCCGGCGCCGGTGGTGGCCTGGTTCCAGCACGTCGCCAAGCTGTTGGGTTAGGGAGCAACTGATCCGATGCCGTCGCTGATCGATCTCAACCTCGAAGGCCTGCAGGTGGCGCGGCATCGGCCGTGGCCCCGCACGGTGGTCGATCGCGCGGTGTGGAGCTTCGCGGTCCGGATGCTGAGCGAGCGGCAGTGGCAATTGCTGTCGCTGTGGGGCGAGCCTTCGCGCGTGCACATGGCGCTGTTCGATCCGCGCAGCGGCGAGATCGGCGTCATCAGCCTCGACTGCCCGAACGGCACATTTCCCTCGGTCGCGGCGAGGCATCTGCCGGCGCTGCGGCTGGAACGCACGATCACCGATCTGTTCGGCCTGAAGCCCGAAGGTGCGATCGACGACCGGCCGTGGCTCGATCACGGCCAATGGGGCGTCCGCACGCCGCTCGGCGAGCGCGTTGAAGCAGATGCGCCGTCGCCTGCCTATCGTTTCCTGCCGGTCGAAGGCGCCGGCACGCATCAGGTCGCGGTCGGTCCGGTGCATGCCGGCATCATCGAGCCCGGCCATTTCCGATTCACCGTCAGCGGCGAGACCGTGGTGCGGCTGGAGCAGCGGCTCGGCTATGTCCACAAGGGCATCGACGGGCTGATCGCCGGCGCCGATCTGCCCCGCGCCGCGCAGCTCGCCGGCCGCGTCTCGGGCGATTCGACGGTGGCGTATGCGCTGGCGTTTGCGCGCGCGGTCGAGGCCGCGGCGGAGATCGCCGTGCCTGCTCGCGCGGTGTGGCTGCGGGCGCTGTGCGCCGAGCTCGAGCGCCTCGCCAATCACCTCGGCGACATCGGCGCGATTTGCAACGATGCGGCCTTCGCCATCATGCTGGCGCAGTTCGGCGTGCTGCGCGAGAACGTGCTGCGCGCCGCCGACACAGCCTTCGGCCATCGCCTGATGCGCGACGTGGTGACGCCCGGCGGCGTCGCGCGCGATCTCGACGATGCTGGCGTGGCGGCGCTCCGCGCGGCCCTGGCCGTGGTGCGGACAAAGCTGCCGGCGCTGATCGCGCTCTACGACAGCACAGCGTCGCTGCAGGACCGCACCGTCGCGACCGGCACGCTGAAGCCGGCGCTGGCCGATCAATACGCCGCCGGCGGCTTCGTCGGCCGTGCCTCCGGCCGCTCCTTCGACGCGCGACGCACGCTCGGCTACGCGCCGTATGACGAGCTGCGCTTCGATGTCCCGGTGCTGACCGAGGGCGACGTCGACGCGCGGGTCTGGATCCGGATTCGCGAGACCGAGCAGAGCCTCGCACTGGTCGACCAAATTCTCGACCGGCTGCCGCGCGGCGACATTTTCGTCGCGCCGACGCTGCCGGCGCAGGTCTGCGAAGGCATGGCGCTGGTCGAAGGGTTTCGCGGCGATATTCTGGTCTGGCTGCGGCTGCAGGGCGGCGTCGTCGAGCGCTGCCATCTGCGCGATCCGTCGTGGTTTCAATGGCCGCTGCTGGAAGCGGTGATCGAGGGCAACATCATCGCCGACTTCCCGCTGTGCAATAAGTCGTTCAACTGCTCCTATTCGGGCGTGGATCTGTAGCGATGCGCAAGCTGCTGTTCGAAAGCCTGTTCGCAAGATCTCTGACGGAGGTCGCGCCCGCGCCGGATGATGCGGCGGCCGCCGAACTCGCCGCGCTGGTCGGCACCCGCGCGCGCCGTGCGCTCGGCCGCAGCCTTGCGATCCGCGAGGTCGATGCCGGCTCGTGCAACGGCTGCGAGCTGGAAATCCACGCGCTGAGCAACGCGTATTACGACGCCGAGCGGTTCGGCCTGCGCTTCGTCGCGTCGCCGCGCCATGCCGACGTGCTGATGGTCACCGGGCCGGTGACGTATAATATGCGTGAGGCGCTGCGTCTGACTTACGACGCCGTGCCCGGACCCAAATGGGTGGTCGCGGTCGGCGACTGCGCGAAAGACGGCGGCTGCTTTGCCGGCAGCTACGCGGTCGTCGGCGGCGTCTCCGCGGTGATCCCGGTCGATTTGCACATTCCCGGCTGTCCGCCGCCGCCGCTGCAGATCCTGCGCGGCCTGCTGGCGCTTCTCGATCGCGTCGCCACAGGCGAGACCTCGCGTTGACATAGGCCGATACCGCAGATCGCGATCATCGTCGTGACGGGCTCAGCACCACGACTAATGAGTCGTGCATTTCGTATTTCTATCAGTTGCTGCTCCCATTCGATCACCTCACCGATAGTCATCAGCGGGGAAGGGGTGATTCGTGATATTTGGTATTTCAAGGGGTGGCGCGGGTGATCGTGCGCCGATTTCAGTCTCGCGCATTCGCGCTGCATTCCTGACAAGCGCCGTCATGACGGTAATGTTCGGCGCCTCGCTCGCTCCCGCGCAGGCGCAGTTCGCGCGATTGTACGGCTTCGGCGATAGCTATGCCGATACCGGCGCGGCGCCCGGCGGTGCGTATCGACTCATCGGCCTGTACGGCACCGGCACCATCAATGTCCCGTTTCCGCCCTATACGCTGGTCCCATCAGACTTCTGGCCCTGTCCCAGCCCGACCTATACGAGCTGCCGCTTCACCGGCAGCACCAATTTCGTCGACTCGCTGCAATCGATCTACGGACTGCCGGGACTGACGAACTTCTCGATCGGCGGCGCCCGCACCAATAACACCAATACGATGCCGTTTCTGTCGAGCAGCTACGGGCTGCCGTACGAGCTGCAACAGTTCGCCGCCAGCGGCATCCGCCTCACCGAGCGCGACCTGATTGCGCTGTCGATCGGCGGCAACGACCTGTCGGGCATCAATGTCGGCACCGGCGATGTCGCCTCGCAGACGGCCATCATCGTGTCGAGCGCGCTGCAGTCGGCCGCCAACGCGGTCGGCGGCGTGCAGCAATTGGTGGCGGCCGGCGCGCGTAACATCGCCTGGCTCGGCACCGGCAGCTCGAAGTGGTTTCCAGAGGCGA
Source organism: Rhodopseudomonas infernalis (assembly GCF_022271405.1). Taxonomy (GTDB): domain Bacteria; phylum Pseudomonadota; class Alphaproteobacteria; order Rhizobiales; family Xanthobacteraceae; genus Rhodopseudomonas; species Rhodopseudomonas infernalis. Next base: position 40,006 of record NZ_JAJNAL010000033.1, read on the forward strand.
CGCTCGGCTCGCAGGGGACGACGATCGGCCATTTCAATTTCAGCGCGCCGCAGCGCGACGCCTGGGCCGACACCTATTATCAGCAGACGCAGCTGATGCTGGCGCCGATGGCGCAGGCCGGTGTGCGCATCTTCCTGTTCAATTTCGGCATCCTGCAGCAGCGCGTCGCCGAAAATCCGGCGCTGTACGGTTTCGCCGGCGTGCCCGCGGGCTTCACCGGCTGCGAGGCCGGGCTTGGCACCGGCTCGACACCAACCACTGTCGCGGTGAATGTCGCGGGCTGCTTCTATGAAAATTCCGTGCATCCGACCGGCGCCGCGATGGCGCTGATCGCCAGCTACATGGCCAACCAGATCGACGCGCCGACCACGGTGACGCCGCAGGCCGGCATCGCGACGAGCCTGCTCGGCAGCTTCTCGAATTCGGTGTTCGATCGCCTCGACGCTGGCCGGCGTTTTCAGCCTTCCGGCCCCAATGCCGCCATGGCGGCGATGCCCACCAAGGCCGTGACGCTCGCGGACCCGGCGGATCGCTGGTCGGTCTACGGCGCCGCAAGCTATGCGGGCGGTAGCCGCGACCGGCAGTTCTACGCCACTGGCTACGATTACGACGCGGCGGGCGGATATCTTGGGCTGGAATATCGGCTCAACGCCAATTGGCGGGTGGGCGGCGTGTTCGGCTATTCGCAGCCGGACGTGAAGCTTGCGGTGCAGGACGCGCGCAACCGCATCGATGCGTTCCAGTTCGCCGGCTACAGCTCCTACACTGACGCGCACTGGTTCGCCGATGGTCTGGTGGCTTACGGCCGGCAGGATTTCACGCTCGAACGTCGCGGCATCATCGACATCATCCGCGCCAACACCAACGCCGACGTGGTCACCGTCGCGGCGCGCGGCGGCTATCTGTTCGATGTCGGCCAGCTGCGCGTCGGTCCGATCGCGGGGCTGAACTATACCAGCGCCACGATCCGGGGCTACACCGAAGCCGGCGACGTGCTGCTGACGATGGCGGTCGATCGTCAGACGCTCGATACGCTGACCGGCGATGCCGGCGTGCAATTCCGCTATCCGCTGCAATTCGGCAACGGCCTCTATGCGCCGTTCCTGAACCTCACCGCCGCGCACGACTTCCTCGGCTCCAGCCACACCATCACCACCACGCTGGTGTCGGCGCCGCTGTTGCCGATCCTGACGCCGGTGTCGGCCGATGGCGGCACTTATGGCCGGGTCGCGGCGGGCGTCTCGGCGCTGGTTGCCAGCAACGTCACCGCGACGCTGACCGGCACCAGCAGCTTTGCCCGCAAGGGTGGCAACGACGCCGGCGTCACCGGCGCCGTCAAGCTGGCGTTCTGAGCGGGCGGACTGCGCGCACTGCGGGGCGCTTCCGCAGCGCGCGTCATGCCGTCGCACCTTGCGACGAGCGGCCGCAGTTCCGCGTGCGCTTCCCTTGCGCGAAGTCAATGATACGATCCGGTCCGCGTCTAGCCTCGCCAAGCTCGGCAAGTTGCCATGCGACCGGAGAGACATGCGGCTCGATCGAAACAGCGTTGATCCGACACGACCCGCTTTGCGCCTCTGGCTCCAATCGGCGCCGTGGCTCAAATCGGCAACGTGGCTCAAAGCGGCACTATGTCTGTGCGCGCTGGCGATGATCGTGCTCGGCACCGCGCCGGCCGCGTTCGCGGCTTCCGATGCGCCGCGTCACCAGCTCGAATTCGTCAAGACGCCGCCGGCGGTGCCGGCCCCGAACGTCAGCGACGAGCCTGAAATCACCACCACCGACAGCGCCCAGGCGCTGACGCCAAGCTCGACCCGCAGCATCGCCTGCGATCAGTCGACCCGCATGGGGCTGCCGCTCGTCGTGGCGATGCTCGATCGCAGCGAGCCACCGCAGCTGCGCCCGCCGATCGGCGCGTAGCAGCCGCCGGATTCCTTCCGCGTTCGTGACTGACGCTCCGCACGCCGTCTCGTGACGGCGCGAGGCTTCGTGCCTCGCCGTGCCGACGCGCGACGCCGCCGCTTCCGGCTTCTCCCATCATCCCGTCTGGCGCGAGGCCCGCAGCTGCGGCTGCGCCCCGACGTCATCGCCGAGCGCGCCGCGCGATCATCTCGTGCAACGCCGATCTTTCAACTCCGACATCCCGGACACACGCATGACCATGCCGATGGAAGCCACGATCAAGGGCCCGAACGATCAGGCCTCGGAGGAGATGTGGCACGCGATCGATGCCGACCGCGTGTTGGCGGCTCTGGAGACGAGCCGCGGCGGGCTCGGCAGCGCAGAGGCCGCGAAGCGCCTCGCGACGGTGGGGCCGAATGCACTGCCGGAGCCGCCGCGCCGCTCGGCCGTGCTGCGTTTCCTGGCGCAGTTCAACAACACGCTGATCTACTTCCTGCTTGCCGCCGCGGTCGCCGCGGCGGTGCTGGGCCATCGCATCGACGCTGCCGTGATCGTCGCGGTGGTGACGATCAACGCCGTCGTCGGCTATTTGCAGGAGGACAAGGCCGAGAAGGCGCTGGTGGCGATCAAGAAGATGATCTCGCCGCGCGCCCATGCCTGGCGCGACGGCCACCGCGTCGCCATCCCCGCCGCCGAACTCGTGCCCGGCGACGTGGTGATGATCGAGGCCGGCGATCGCGTCCCGGCCGATCTGCGGCTGACCCGCGCCCGCGGCCTGCTGATCGACGAGGCGATGCTGACCGGCGAGTCGGTGGCATCCGAGAAACATGATCAGCCTGCCGCGCCCGAGGCGCCGCTCGGCGACCGGCTGTGCATGGCGTTCTCCGGCACGCTGGTGTCGGCCGGGCAGGGCTTCGGCGTCGTCGTCGCGACCGGCGAACGCACCGAGATCGGCCGCATCTCGACACTGATCCAGGGCGTCGAACAACTCACCACGCCGTTGCTCGGCCAGATCAACCGGTTCGGCGAGCGCTTCACCTGGGTGGCGATCTCCGCCGCCGCGCTGATCTTCGCCTTCGCCACGCTGGTGCGCGGCTATGAGTGGAGCGAAGCGCTGATCGCCGTGGTGGCGCTCGCGGTCGGCGTCGTTCCCGAGGGGCTGCCGGCGGTCATCACCATCACGCTGGCGATCGGCGTGCAGCGGATGGCGCGGCGCAACGCCATCATCCGCAGCCTGCCGGCGGTGGAGACGCTCGGCGCCACCTCGGTGATCTGCTCCGACAAGACCGGCACGCTGACCCGCAACGAGATGACGGCACGGCGCATCGTCACCGCAGAGCACACCATCCTGGTCGCCGGCTCGGGCTACGTCCCGAAGGGCGAGCTGACCGTCGATGGTCGCGACGATCCCGCTGCCGTCGCCGCGGCGCTGCAGCTGATCCGATCGGGCCTGCTCTGCAACGACGCGCAGCTTCGCGAGGCCAACGGTCACTACGTGGTCGACGGCGATCCGATGGAAGGCGCGCTGGTCGCGCTGGCGATCAAGGCCGGGCTCGATCCGGCGCAGGAGCGCGGCGCGTGGAAGCGCTCCGACGAAATTCCGTTCGACGCGCAGCATCGCTTCATGGCGACGCGTCATGCCGCCGCGTCCGGCGGGCAGGTGATCTTCGTCAAGGGCGCGCCCGAGCGCTTGCTCGCGATGTGCGCGTCGCAGATCAGCCACGACGGCCTCGCGCCGCTCGATCAGGAATTCTGGACCGAGCAGATCGCGCGTGCGGCCGCGGAAGGCGAGCGCGTGCTCGGCTTCGCGGTGCGCTCGCCGGCGCGTGTCAGCGACCAGCTCGGCTTTGCCGATCTCGACGAGGGCCTCGCCTTCATGGGGCTGGTCGGCTTCATCGATCCGCCGCGCGACGAGGTGATCCAGGCGATCGCCGAATGCCGCTCGGCCGGCATCGTGGTCAAGATGATCACGGGCGATCACGCCGCCACAGCGGCCGCGATCGCCCGCCAGCTCGCGCTCACCGAGAGCCCGGACGTCGTCACAGGCGCCGATCTCGACGCCATTGCGGATGCGGATTTCACCAGCGTCGTCATGCGCTCGGACGTGTTCGCCCGCACCAATCCCGAGCACAAGCTGCGTATCGTCCGGGCGCTGCAGTCGACCGGTGCGGTGGTGGCGATGACCGGCGACGGCGTCAACGACGCCCCGGCGCTGAAGCAGGCCGATGTCGGCATCGCGATGGGCCACAAGGGCACCGAGACCGCCAAGGAAGCCTCCGAGGTCGTGCTGCTCGACGACAATTTCGTCTCGATCGTCGCCGCCGTGCAGGAGGGCCGCACCGTCTACGACAACATCCGCAAGGTGATCGCCTGGACGATCCCCACCAATGGCGGCGAGGTGCTCACCGTCATCATGGCGATCCTGATCGGCTTCACCATGCCGATGACGCCGGTGCAGATCCTGTGGATCAATCTGATCCTCACCGTCACGCTCGGCCTGGTGCTGGCGTTCGAGCCGCCGGAGCCTGGCGTCATGAAGCGGCCGCCGCGCCCGGCGAATGCGCCGCTGCTGTCGCGCTTCCTGGTCTGGCGCATCTTCTTCGTGTCGTTCCTGTTCACCGTCGGAGCGCTGGGGATCTTCTTCTACGCGCTCGGCAGCGGGCTGTCCGTCGAGACGGCCCGCACCATGGTTGTCAATGTGCTGGTGGTGTTCGAGATCTTCTATCTGTTCAACGTCCGCTATCTGCACACGTCGTCGATCTCGCTGCGCGGCGCGCTCGGCACGCCGGCGGTGCTGGCGGCGCTGATCGTGGTGATCGCAGCGCAGCTCGCCTTCACCTACGCGCCGGTGATGCAGGCCCTGTTCGACACCACGCCGCTGTCGCTGCTCGAAGGCGCGGTGATCATCGTGGCCGGCGTGGTGATGATGGCGGTGCTCGAATTGGAGAAGCTGGTGATGCGGCGTGTCGGCCTGCTGCGCCGGCTCGAGCCCTAGCGCACGCGATCTCTCGACATCCAGGAATCAACAGGAGGTGCAGATGGACCAGGTGCCGTCCGAGATCATGAGGCCCGATATGAAGGTCGTGCTCGTCGCCACGGATTTCTCCGCCCGCTCGGATCGCGCGGTGCGCCGCGCTGCCGCGATCGCGCGAGACACGGGCGCGCGTCTGGTACTGACCCATGTGGTCGACGACGATCAGCCCGAGCGCATCGTCGCGGCGGAGTGCGACCTCGCCGAGACCGCGCTGGTCGATGCGATCCGCGAGCACGCGTATCTGGCCGGCCTGCAATGCAGCCCACTCGTGGTGTGCGGCACGCCGTTCGCCGGCATCGTGCAGGCGGCCGAGCAGCAGGGCGCCGATCTCTGCGTGATCGGCAGTCACCGCCGCGCGTTCCTGAAAGACATCTTCGTCGGCACCACGGCCGAGCGGGTGATCCGCAACAGTCCGGTGCCGGTGCTGATGGCCAATATCGATCCGGCGCTGCGCTACGCCCATTGCCTGGCGCCGGTCGATCTGTCGGACTGCTCTTTGCAGGCGCTGAAAACAGGACGGCGGCTCGGCCTGCTGGTCAACCTGCGCATGGTCATCCTGCACGTCTATGATGCGGCGGCCATCGGGATGCTGAGCTACGCAGGCGTCGACAAGGGCAATGTCGAAGACTACCTCGCCGATGCGCGTGTCGAGGCGGTGCGCGAACTGATGCACTTTCTCGAGCCGCTCGATCTCGGCGATGTCGACTACTCGACCATCGTCCGCGAAGGCATCGCGCAGGCCGCGATCGTCGACGTTGCCGCCGAACTGCGGCCGGATCTGGTGGTGATCGGCACCCACGGCCGCCGAGGCGCAGTGCGGCTGCTGCTCGGCAGCGTCACCGAAGAAGTCCTGCGCCGGCTCAATCGCGACATTCTCGTCGTGCCGGCGCGCGACGCCGCGTAGCAGCGTCCGTCGTCGATAACCCGCATTCCGGAGGCGGCGCCGCCTCTGTTGTTGACGGTTGCGTGCACAGCGGGCCCGATCACGCTCGATCACATCGGTTCACCAGGTGTCTTGGCGTGACAGCCGCGCTCCTCATCGTCCCGGCCCGCGCCTTGTCGAAAAGGCGGAAATTCCGCCGGCACAGGCGCTTTCGCGGCCGCCGGCGTGCCGGCTACCAATGCTTACGACTTTACTAACACCGCGCATCACATTGCTGCATGCGGCTTAGCCAAATTTTAAGTCGGCCCACGTACGTTCATCACACAGTATGTTGAGTGCTTGAGAGTTGTGAGTAAGCCATGACAGAACCCCACCGCCCGCGGGTTAAATACGTCATCGGGCCCGATGGAAGTCCGTTAACGATTGCGGATTTGCCTGCCCCGGGGACGAAGCGCTGGGTGATCCGCCGCAAGGCCGAAGTGGTCGCCGCCGTTCGAGGTGGTCTTCTCTCCCTCGAAGAGGCCTGCAGCCGCTATACTTTGACCGTGGACGAGTTCCTGTCCTGGCAGTTCTCGATCGACCAGCATGGGCTGGCCGGGCTGCGAACCACCCGAATCCAGCAATATCGCCAGTAACCTTCGTTACCGGGAGCTTAACGAATTTCGGAAAGCCGGCGCCTTTACGGGAAGCCGGCTTTCGTCATGTCTGAAGCAATTTCCGTCTCGTTAAGATTTATTAACCTTCTGGAAACCATCCCATAGGCAAGATTTGCCTAGTCGGCCTTTCGCGCCGAATCCAAGGGGCTGGTCTTGCAGAACGTGTTGGGTTTCCTGAAAGGGTTGGGTGCCGCCCGGCTGATGGCGATGATCGCCGTCACGGTGGCGCTGCTCGGCTTCTTTGCTTTTGTCATCATGCGGGTGTCCCAGCCGCAGATGACCACCCTTTATACGGACCTCAGCAACGAAGACGCCTCCAGCATCATCAAGGAGCTGGAGCGGCAGGCAATCCCGTTCGAAATGCGCAACGAAGGCTCCACCCTGATGGTGCCGAAGGACAAGGTCACCCGGCTGCGCATGAAGCTGGCCGAAGGCGGCCTGCCGAAGGGCGGCGGCGTCGGCTACGAGATCTTCGACAAGTCGGATGCGCTCGGCACCACCAGCTTCGTGCAGAACATCAATCATCTGCGCGCGCTGGAAGGCGAATTGTCGCGGACGATTCGCGCGATCGATCGCGTTCAGGCGGCGCGGGTGCATTTGGTGCTGCCGGAGCGGCCGCTGTTCTCGCGCGAAGCGCCGGAGCCGTCGGCCTCGATCGTGCTGCGGGTACGCGGCGCGCTGGAGCCGCAGCAGGTCCGCGCGATCCGCCATTTGGCCGCCTCGGCGGTCAATGGCCTCAAGCCGCAGCGGGTGTCGATCGTCGACGAGGGCGGGCAACTGCTCGCCGATGGCTCGGCCACCGCCAATGCGGCCGACAGCTCCGCTGGCGACGAGCGCCGCAGCGCTTTCGAAAAGCGGATGCGCAACGAGGTCGAGGGCATCGTGTCGTCGGTGGTCGGCTCGGGCCGCGCCCGCGTCCAGGTCACCGCCGACTTCGACTACAACAAGATCACCCAGACCTCCGACAAGTTCGACCCCGAAGGCCGGGTGCTGCGCTCCAGCCAGACTCGCGAAGAGCAGTCGCAAACCCAGGCCAATGACGGCCAGGTGACCGTCAACAATGAGCTGCCCGGCAATCAGGGCGCGGGCGCCGCCGGTCCGCGCGACCAGAGCAAGAAGTCGGAAGAGACCAACAATTACGAGATTTCGCGCATCACCAAGACCGAAGTCACCGAGGCCGGCCGCGTCAACCGGCTGTCGGTCGCCGTGCTGGTCGATGGCAGCTACACCAAGAACGACAAGGGCGAGCTGGTCTACGCCGAGCGCAGCAAGGAGCAGCTCGACCGCATCGCCGCGCTGGTCCGCTCGGCGATCGGCTTCGATCAGAAGCGTGGCGACCAGGTCGAGGTCGTCAATCTGAAATTCGCCGAAGCCCCGCTGGTCGAGAAGCTGCCGGAGCCGGCCGGCCTGCTCGGCATGCTTCAATTCACCAAGGACGACATCATGAACATGATTCAGCTCGCTGTATTGTTCGTGCTCGGCCTGGTGGTGTTGTTCATGGTGATCCGGCCGCTGGTCAAGCGGGTGCTGGCGGCCGAAACGGCGCCGGAAGCCGGCGTGCCGGCGCTGACCGACGGCACCCTGCCGCAGATCGGCTCCGACGGGCAGCCGGTCGCGCAGCCGAACATGATCGACATCGCCCAGGTGCAGGGCCAGGTCCACGCCCAATCCGTCCACCGCGTCGGCGAACTGGCCGAGCGCAATCCCAACGAAACCGCCGCCATTGTTCGCCAATGGCTGGCAGAGCCCGCCTAATCAGCCATGGCCGAAACTCCCGCCCTCACCGCCGGCTCGGAAGACATCGCCAGTGTCGTTGCGACGCTTGCGCAGCGTCAGAGCGGCCGCCCGGCGTCGAAGCCGTTGCCCGGCCCGAAGCGCGCGGCGATCCTCATGCTGGCGCTCGGCGAGCAATATGGCGGCAAGATCTGGAGCATGCTCGACGACGACGAGGTGCGCGAGCTGTCCGCCGTGATGTCGACGCTCGGCACCATCGAGCCGGAAGTCGTCGAGGATCTGCTGCTCGAATTCGTGTCGCGGATGTCCGCCTCCGGCGCGCTGATGGGCAATTACGATGCCACCGAGCGGCTGCTGCAGCGCTATCTGCCGGCCGATCGGGTGAGCGGCATCATGGAAGAGATCCGCGGCCCCGCCGGCCGCAACATGTGGGAGAAGCTCTCCAACGTTCAGGAGGAGGTGCTCGCCAACTATCTGAAGAACGAATATCCGCAGACCACAGCGGTGGTGCTGTCCAAGCTCAAGCCCGAACACGCCGCCAAGGTGCTGGCGATCCTGCCCGACGACATGGCGCTCGACGTCATCAACCGCATGCTGCGGATGGAGTCGGTGCAGAAGGAAGTGGTCGAGAGCCTCGAGCGCACGCTGCGCTCCGAATTCATGTCGAACCTGTCGCAGACCCGCCGCCGCGACGCCCACGAGGTGATGGCGGAGATCTTCAACAATTTCGACCGTCAGACCGAGACCCGCTTCATCACCTCGCTGGAAGACGACAATCGCGAAGCCGCCGAGCGCATCAAGGCGCTGATGTTCACCTTCGACGATCTGGTCAAGCTCGACGCCGGCTCGGCGCAGACGCTGATGCGCAACATCGACCGCGACAAGCTGGCGATCGCGCTCAAGAGCGCCAACGAAGACGTTCGCGGCTTCTTCCTCGGCAACATGTCGTCACGCGCCGGCAAGATGCTGCTCGACGACATGGGCGCGCTCGGGCCGGTGCGGCTGCGCGACGTCGACGAGGCGCAGGCGCTGCTCGTCAATCTCGCCAAGGACCTCGCCGCCAAGGGCGAGATCGTGCTCACCAAGAACCGCGCCGACGACGAGTTGGTGTACTGATGGCCGCCGCCCAGAAATTCCTGTTCGACAATGATTTCGGCGCCCCCGATAAGGCACGCGAAAAGGCCGCGGCCGCCGCCGAGTTGCAGCAGGCTGTCGCCGCCGCCGAGCAGCGCGGCTATCAGTCCGGCTTCGCCCAGGCGCAGCGCGAGATGCAGCTCGAGGCCGAGCGCCGCAGCGCGATGGCGCTGGAGCAGATCGGACAGGCGATGCAGCTGATCGCGGCCGGCATCGGCAGCGTCGAAGGCAGGATGGAGACCGAGGCGGTCGAGGTCGCTATGGCGGTGGCGCGCAAACTGTGCGCCGAGCTGGTCGCCGCCGAACCGCTCGCGGAAATCACCGCGCTGGTCGGCGAATGCTTCCGGCATCTGGTCTCGACGCCGCATCTGGTCGTGCGGATCAGCGACGGCCTCTACGAAGCCGCGCGCGAACGCATCGAACTGCTCGCCAAGCAGAGCGGCTTTGCCGGCCGGCTGGTGCTGCTGTCGGATCCGGAGATCATCAGCGGCGACTGCAAGGTCGAATGGGCCGACGGCGGCATGGTGTTGGAGCGCGCCGCGATCGAAGCGAAAATCAACGAACTGGTCGGGCGCTACATGGCGTCTCGCAAGTAGCCAACGGATCTGAGGATTTCACATGGGCGATAATGACCTGCCGCTTCCGGACCTGAACGGCGCAGACGCGCCGCCGCTGGCGGATGTCGGCTACAACGAGGAAGAGCAGACCTCGCGCGTCGCCGCCGATCTCGAAGCGGTCTTCGACGTCCCGGTGCAGGTCTCGGCCGTGCTCGGCCGCTCCAAGATGGATGTCGGCGAGCTGCTCAAGCTCGGGCCCGGTGCGGTGCTGGAGCTCGACCGCCGCGTCGGTGAGGCGATCGACATCTACGTCAACAATCGGCTGGTGGCGCGCGGCGAAGTGGTGCTGGTCGAGGACAAGCTCGGCGTGACCATGACGGAAATCATCAAGGCGGACAACTAATCGCAGCCGTTCGGCGGCGCGGCAGACTTAAGGATCACAGGAGCAAACCATGCGGCTTCTCATCGTTGGCACCCTCAAGGGCCAGCTCACCACCGCAACCAAGATCGCGATCGACAACGGCGCCGCGGTCACCCACGCCTCCGACCACGAGCAGGCGATGGCGGTGCTGCGCGGCGGCAAGGGCGCCGACCTGCTGCTGGTCGACGTCGCGCTCGACATCCGCGATCTGGTGATGCGGCTCGAGGCCGAGCACATCGCTGTGCCGATCGTCGCCTGCGGCATCGCCAGCGACGCCCGGGCCGCGGTGGCGGCGATCCATGCCGGCGCCAAGGAGTACATCCCGCTGCCGCCCGATCCGGAGCTGATCGCCGCGGTGCTGGCGGCGGTCGCCAACGATTCCCGCGAGCTGGTGTATCGCGACGAGGCGATGGCCAAGGTGGTCAAGCTGGCGCAGCAGATCGCCGGCTCGGAAGCCTCGGTGATGATCACCGGCGAGAGCGGCACCGGCAAGGAAGTGCTGGCGCGCTACGTCCACACCCGCTCGCACCGCGCCAAGAAGCCGTTCATCAGCATCAATTGCGCGGCGATCCCGGAGCATCTTCTGGAGTCCGAACTGTTCGGCCACGAGAAGGGCGCCTTCACCGGCGCGGTGGCGCGGCGTATCGGCAAGTTCGAAGAGGCGACCGGCGGCACGTTGCTGCTCGACGAAATCTCCGAGATGGACGTGCGGCTGCAGTCGAAGCTGCTGCGCGCCATTCAGGAGCGGGTGATCGACCGCGTCGGCGGCAGCCGCCCAGTGCCGGTCGATATCCGCATCATCGCCACCTCGAACCGCAACCTGCAAGAGGCGGTCCGCGCCGGCACCTTCCGCGAGGATCTCTTATTCCGGCTCAACGTCGTCAATCTGAAGATCCCGCCGCTGCGCGAGCGCCCCGCCGACATTCTCGAGCTGGCGCAGCACTTCGCCAAGAAATACGCCGACGCCAACGGCGTGCCGCTGCGGCCGATCTCGGCCGATGCGCGCCGCGTGCTGACCGCCAATCGCTGGCAGGGCAACGTCCGCGAACTGGAGAACACCATTCACCGCGCCGTCCTGATGGCGCAGGGCGACGAGATCGGCGCCGACGCGATCCTGACCCCGGATGGCGACCGCCTCGATCAGACCAAGACGCCGCCGGCCGTGGCGCACGCCACGTTCGCGGCCGAGCAGGTCACCCGCGCGCTGGTCGGCCGCACCGTCGCCGACGTCGAGCGTGACCTCATCCTCGAGACGCTGAAGCACTGCCTCGGCAACCGCACCCACGCCGCCAACATCCTCGGCATCTCGATCCGCACGCTGCGCAACAAGCTCAACGAATATGCCGATGGCGGCCTCCCCATCACCCCCGCCGGCGCCGGCGAACCGCGCGCATTCGTGTCGATGGGATAATGCTCATCAAGTAAGGTGGGCAAAGGCGCGAAGCGCCGTGCCCACGCGTGCTGCGCACAATGCATCGTCCGCGTGGGCACGCTTCGCTTTGCCCACCCTACGACGTCATCGCTCATGAATATTTCGGCGCGTCCGGATTGCGGAAGATCTTGATCGGGGCGCCCGGCTCGAGCTTCGGCGCAGTCAGCACCGCATAGGCGTACAGCGCCAGATAGGCGCAGGCGAGCGCGCCGATCGCATACAACAGCCAGGTCGCCACACGTCGCATTCGCCGATCCTCCTTCGCGACAGATGGCGAAGGTCCGGAAAATGTCAAACGCGGATCACACTGCGGCGTAAAACGTCAGCGCACGCTTCGCGTCAGCGGAAGTCGATGCTGCGCAGAATGATCCCCGCGGGCCTGCCTTCCAGCTCCGCATTGGCGAATTTGCGCTCGGCGCGGCTCTCGATGCTGGCGCGCAGCCGCATGAACTGCTGCTCGCGTTGCGCCGGCGCCGTGCGCTTGGCGCCGTCGAGAAAATCCATCGCATCCGAACTGATCGCGCACGGCACTTCGCTGTGACCATCGATCATCGAAAACAGCACGACCGAGCGGTCCTCGTCGTAGCCGCGGAAGCTGCCGCTGGTGAACGTCATGGTGGATCATCCTCGTGTTTGGCCGTCCGCGCGGAGCGCAGGTTAGGACCGGCTGGTGCCGCTGTCGGCTTGTCGCGCGTCGCTGACGGCGTCGGGGTCGATCGCGATCATCTCGACCGCGCTGTGATGCGGCGGCGCGCACGGCACGGTGATCATTGTGGCGACGCGGCGGAACACCGGAAACGACAAGCCTTCGATCAGTTCCTCGTCGGTGACGAGATCGTAAGCGCCGGCCGGGAGCTCGCGGTCGAGGCCGCGCAGTCGAAACGGATGAGCGAAGACGATGGTCTCGCGGCGTGTGCGTGTGGTCATGGACGCTCCTTCTGGCCGCTGCGTCCTTGCGTCGGCGGCTTCGTTTCGCGCCCCACGATTGTGGTTGATGCTGCGCCCTTTCGCCCGCGATAGCCATCGAATTCGTCGGCTACGCGCCGCTTGCGACGCAATGACTTGCTTTTTGGCTCTCGATCGCCATTTAAAGGGGACAGCTGGCGATCACTCCCGTTCTTGCCACGCCCTTTGCGGAGACCACCCCCATGAAACTCCGCGTCGGTTACGAGATGATCTACGACTTCGCGCAGCCGACGCCGATGATCGTGGTACTCGGAACCCATTTCAGTCGCGCGTCCGACGTCATCGTTCCGGATTTCCTCACCGTCGATCCGCCGGTGCAGATCAACCCGTATCGCGACATGTTCGGCAATTGGTGCAGCCGCATGGTGGCGCCGGCCGGCCGCGTGCGGCTGGCGGCGGACGGCATCGTCCGCGATCTCGGCGTGCCCGATCCGGTGGTGCCGTCGGCGATCCAGCATCCGATCGAGGATCTGCCGGCCGACACCATCGTGTACTTGCTGGGCAGCCGCTATTGCGAAACCGATCTGTTGTCCGACACCGCCTGGAAGATGTTCGAGCGCACGACGCCGGGCTGGCCGCGCGTGCAGGCGATCTGCGATTTCGTCCACAACCACATCAAGTTCGATTATCAGCACGCGCGCGCGACCCGCACCGCGCATGAAGCGTTCGACGAGGGCCGCGGCGTCTGCCGCGACTACGCGCATCTGGCGATCGCGCTGTGCCGCTGCATGAACATTCCGGCGCGCTATTGCACCGGCTATCTGGGCGACGTCGGCACGCCGAAGCCATGGGCAGCCGGCGATTTCGCCGGCTGGTTCGAAGCCTTCATCGGCGGCCACTGGTACACCTTCGATCCGCGCAACAACGTGCCGCGGATCGCGCGTGTGCTGATCGCGCAGGGCCGCGACGCGGCCGATGTGCCGCTGACCCAGACCTTCGGCCCCAACACGCTGGTCAGCTTCAAGGTCTGGACCGACGCGATCGACGAAAGCGCCGATGCGGCACCGGCTTGCGCTGAGCGCGCGACGCGCTAGCTTGCCGGAATCGAATCGCCGCGGGTGAGCCCGCGGCGTGTCCGCCCGCGAGATCGCATGACCACCTTCACCCCAGTTCAGGACGCGGCGCTGAAAGCCGTGGGCGATTGGCTGAAAGCCAGGCCCGGCCGTAACGGGACGCCGCTGGTGTTCCGGCTGTTCGGCTATGCCGGCACCGGCAAGACCACGCTGGCGCGCGAGATCGCCGAGGGCGTGTCCGGCGAGGTGAAGTTCGCCGCCTTCACCGGCAAGGCCGCGCTCGTGATGCGCAACAAGGGCTGCGACGACGCCCAGACCATCCATTCGCTGATCTATCGCACCAAGGAGAGCGGCGTCGAACAGCCGAGCTTCGAATTGTGGGATGATGCGCCCGCGTCGAAGGCCAAGCTGATCGTGATCGACGAATGCTCGATGGTCGACGAGGAACTCGGCCGCGACCTGATGTCGTTCGATTGCCCGCTGCTGGTGCTCGGCGATCCGGCGCAGTTGCCGCCGATCCAGGGCGGCGGCTTCTTCACCAATGCCGAGCCCGACGTGATGCTCACCGAGGTGCATCGCCAGGCGCAGGACGATCCGATCGTGCGGCTGTCGATGGACGTGCGCGAGGGCAGGAGCCTCGAACGCGGTCGCTACGGCGAGACCGAGGTGGTGACCCGCGACCAGCTCGATCCGCAGCGGGTGATGGACGCCGACCAGGTGCTGGTCGGCCGCAACAACACCCGCCGCGCCTACAACGCCCGCTTCCGCCAGCGGCTCAACATCGAAGACCCGTTCCCGGTCGGTGGCGACAAGCTGGTGTGCCTGCGCAACAACCGCAAGAAGGCGCTGTTCAACGGCGGCCTGTGGCGGGTCAAATCGCGCTCGCCGATCAAGACCAAGATCATCACCATGCGGGTGACGCCCGACGAGGATTTCGGCGGCCGTCTCACCAAGGTCTCGGTGCGCCAGGAATGCTTCGCCGGCGGCATCGAGGATATCAGCTGGGATCAGCGCAAGCCCTATGACGAGTTCGACTACGGCTACGTGCTCACCGTGCACAAGAGCCAGGGCTCGCAATGGGACGACGTCGTGCTGTTCGACGAAAGCTTCGCGTTCCAGGACAGCCGCGCCCGCTGGCTCTACACCGGCATCACCCGCGCGGCGAAGCGGCTGAGCGTGGTGGTGTAGCGCGAGGCCGTGCCCGCGTCGCTCTCACCCCAACCCTCTCCCGCAAGCGGGAGAGGGGGCTCGCCGTGCCTGGGGTAAGGCCTTTGTTCTTGAGCGGCGCTTGTTGCGCACGACGTTGCCGCTTGCACTGCGCGCTCCCTCTCCCGCTTGCGGGAGAGGGCTGGGGTGAGGGTGCCCCAGGCAGTGTGCCTGCGTAAACAACTTCT
Source organism: Rhodopseudomonas infernalis (assembly GCF_022271405.1). GTDB lineage: Bacteria > Pseudomonadota > Alphaproteobacteria > Rhizobiales > Xanthobacteraceae > Rhodopseudomonas > Rhodopseudomonas infernalis. The sequence continues at coordinate 55,129 of NZ_JAJNAL010000033.1, forward strand.
AACGGTGCTTGGGGCTACGCCGCCCGCTTCGCCACGAACGTCATCCGCCACGGATTGTGGCCGACATTCGTATCCGCACGGATCGCCGAAAAGCCCGCGGTGGTGAGTTTGGCGAGCATCTCGGCTTCGCTGTAGCGCTGCAGGCCGATCTTGGTGCGGAGCTGGCGGTAGTCCGACAGCGCGGTCCGGGCCAGGCCCCACAGCGCGTCGGTGAGGAAGCCATGGCGCGCGGCCATCTTCAGCAGCGCGGCGACATCGCGGCCCATCCCGACCTTCGGATCGAGGATGTCGCCGAGCACCAGCTTGCCGGAGCGCTTCAGCAGGCGGCGGACCAGACCCAGCGCGCGGTCCAGCTCGTCCGGCTTCATGTACTGCGCTACCGAGTTCATCACCACGAGGTCGATCGAGCCGTCCGGCAGCGCCGGCAATTCGTCGAGTGCCCGGACCTTGATGTTCGGATGATGCGCGAAGCGCGCGCTCAGTCGGCCGCGCACGCCCGGGGCCGGTTCGGCCAGGATCAGCGTGCCGCAAGCCGCCGCAACCTTGGCGGCCGATAGCGCTTCGCCGCAGGAGTAATCGAGCACCGTCGCATCCGGCGCAGGAACATAACCGATGATGTCGGTTGCGATTTCGTCGAAATGCACGTCCCGATGCAGCTTGCTGACGTAGATCGTGTGGGTCGAGTCGTAATAGTCGATCCAGTCGTCCATCAGGCCTCGCAAAGCACCGCAAGCATTCCGCCCGGCGCACACTGCGGCGCCGGCGCCACATCCTCGAGGATGGCAGACGCCGTCCCGATTTTGTTCCCTCCCGGGAACGCGTCGGATGTCGGCGCGTTGACAGGGGTCTAGAGCGTTTGCCGACCGAGGGAAACAAAAACCGCAGATTTCGGCAAGACGGCGGAATTTCCGGCCGTCATGCTCGGTCCCGACGGCCGCAAGCCTCCGACCCCCGCATTTCGTATCAGCATAGGATCACGCCCGTGACCAAAGCCAAATCCGCTTCCGTCGCCTCCGACCTCGACACCCCCACCGACCTGCCGCAGGAGGCGGTCGACAAGATCTCCGCCGCGCTGAACACGCTGCTGGCGGACGCCTTCGCACTGTATCTGAAGACCAAGAATTTCCACTGGCACATCAGCGGCCGCCACTTCCGCGACTACCATCTGATGCTGGACGAGCAGTCCGACCAGATCTTCGCCACCACCGACGCGCTGGCGGAGCGCGTCCGCAAGGTCGGCGGTGTCACGCTGAAGTCGATCGGCCACATCGCCAAGCTGCAGACCATCCAGGACAACAACGAGGACTACGTGCCCCCGCGCGAGATGCTGCGCGAGCTGATGAACGACAACAAGAAGATGGCCGCGGCGATGCGCAAGGCGCACGAAATCGTCGACGACTGCAAGGACGCCGCCAGCGCCGGCCTGCTCGAGAACTTCATCGACGACACCGAAAAGCGCACCTGGTTCCTGTTCGAAGCCAGCCGCGTCGAAGGCAAGAACGAAGAGTAAGCCGAAACCCCAACCGCGCACACAGCGCGCTCCCTCTCCCGCTTGCGGGAGAGGGTTGGGGTGAGGGCGACTCGAG
>NZ_JAJNAL010000034.1:0-2500 GCF_022271405.1 Rhodopseudomonas infernalis
GGCGTAAAATGGTGGGACCTCGTCAAACGTTGTGATCAGCCGGTTCAAAGTTTCAAGTCCAACTTGAGAGTTTGATCCTGGCTCAGAGCGAACGCTGGCGGCAGGCTTAACACATGCAAGTCGAACGGGCGTAGCAATACGTCAGTGGCAGACGGGTGAGTAACACGTGGGAACGTACCTTTTGGTTCGGAACAACTGAGGGAAACTTCAGCTAATACCGGATAAGCCCTTACGGGGAAAGATTTATCGCCGAAAGATCGGCCCGCGTCTGATTAGCTAGTTGGTGAGGTAATGGCTCACCAAGGCGACGATCAGTAGCTGGTCTGAGAGGATGATCAGCCACATTGGGACTGAGACACGGCCCAAACTCCTACGGGAGGCAGCAGTGGGGAATATTGGACAATGGGCGAAAGCCTGATCCAGCCATGCCGCGTGAGTGATGAAGGCCCTAGGGTTGTAAAGCTCTTTTGTGCGGGAAGATAATGACGGTACCGCAAGAATAAGCCCCGGCTAACTTCGTGCCAGCAGCCGCGGTAATACGAAGGGGGCTAGCGTTGCTCGGAATCACTGGGCGTAAAGGGTGCGTAGGCGGGTCTTTAAGTCAGAGGTGAAAGCCTGGAGCTCAACTCCAGAACTGCCTTTGATACTGAAGATCTTGAGTATGGGAGAGGTGAGTGGAACTGCGAGTGTAGAGGTGAAATTCGTAGATATTCGCAAGAACACCAGTGGCGAAGGCGGCTCACTGGCCCATTACTGACGCTGAGGCACGAAAGCGTGGGGAGCAAACAGGATTAGATACCCTGGTAGTCCACGCCGTAAACGATGAATGCCAGCCGTTAGTGGGTTTACTCACTAGTGGCGCAGCTAACGCTTTAAGCATTCCGCCTGGGGAGTACGGTCGCAAGATTAAAACTCAAAGGAATTGACGGGGGCCCGCACAAGCGGTGGAGCATGTGGTTTAATTCGACGCAACGCGCAGAACCTTACCAGCCCTTGACATGTCCAGGACCGGTCGCAGAGATGTGACCTTCTCTTCGGAGCCTGGAGCACAGGTGCTGCATGGCTGTCGTCAGCTCGTGTCGTGAGATGTTGGGTTAAGTCCCGCAACGAGCGCAACCCCCGTCCTTAGTTGCTACCATTTAGTTGAGCACTCTAAGGAGACTGCCGGTGATAAGCCGCGAGGAAGGTGGGGATGACGTCAAGTCCTCATGGCCCTTACGGGCTGGGCTACACACGTGCTACAATGGCGGTGACAATGGGATGCTAAGGGGCGACCCTTCGCAAATCTCAAAAAACCGTCTCAGTTCGGATTGGAGTCTGCAACTCGACTCCATGAAGTTGGAATCGCTAGTAATCGTGGATCAGCATGCCACGGTGAATACGTTCCCGGGCCTTGTACACACCGCCCGTCACACCATGGGAGTTGGTTCTACCTGAAGGTAGTGCGCTAACCCGCAAGGGAGGCAGCTAACCACGGTAGGGTCAGCGACTGGGGTGAAGTCGTAACAAGGTAGCCGTAGGGGAACCTGCGGCTGGATCACCTCCTTTCTAAGGATGGGTCTTCAGCCTTGCTCGCTCTTCGGAGTGATCAACTATCGACCTGTTTTAGAAACATCAGGGTCTCTAAGTCATATGAGACCCATTGGCGGGATTTCGCCGTCTTCGTTTCTCTTTCTTCGCGGACGAACACGCGCCTGGGGTGCGCATTCGATCGATTGGGCCTTGGTCCGTCGATGGTTTGCTTGCTGCCTCTCGTGCTGAGGGCTTGTAGCTCAGTTGGTTAGAGCGCGCGCTTGATAAGCGTGAGGTCGGAAGTTCAAGTCTTCCCAGGCCCACCACACTCATCGAGCGTCGCATTCGTCTTCTGGTTACGGGGCCATAGCTCAGCTGGGAGAGCGCGTGCTTTGCAAGCATGAGGTCGTCGGTTCGATCCCGTCTGGCTCCACCAGATGGACGATCATCGACCCTTTGATCAGACCCGTGTTTGCACCTCCATGCTGTCATCCGGACAGCGATGAAGGTCATCGTCCGCAACTTTTATTCGCCTGCCTGTGCACAGCACGGCCGGCGAGTTATCTGACATCGTAAAGAGGAGATCGATCCGAGTTCGGATCTGCTGAGCAATCTGCGGAGACCGTTCGCTTATCTCCGGAGTGTTTTCGGCGCCTGATCAAGCTTCAAGCGACATCGTAAGATGTTGCCAAGCGAGAACAGGTTGTAAAACGCTTCTTGTTGACGACGCTTGACCGCATCGTCATCGGTTCGATCTTACGAAGCAATAACTGGTCTTTCTAATCATTGTCCGTTTGCGAAACGCGTCCTTTAAGGGTGGTTCGCGAGTACATTCAGCCGAGTGTGTGGACATTGATAATGAGAGCAATCAAGTGCCTTAAGGGTGTTCGACGGATGCCTTGGCGCTGAGAGGCGATGAAGGACGTGCTACGCTGCGATAAGCCATGGGGAGCTGCGAAGAAGCTTTGATCCGTGGATTTCCGAATGG
>NZ_JAJNAL010000034.1:7500-55714 GCF_022271405.1 Rhodopseudomonas infernalis
AGCCGGAGACGAGATAGACCACGGGATTGAACAGCGCGATGGTCTGCCAGACCGGCGGCAGCATCGAGATCGAATAGAAGCTGCCACCTAGGAAGGTCAGCGGCGTGATCACCAGGAGCGGGATCACCTGCAGCTTTTCGAAGCCGTCGGCCCAGATGCCGATGATGAAGCCGAATAGGCTGAACGCCACCGCCGTCAACACTAGGAAGCCGAGCATCCACACCGGATGCGCGATGTGCAGCGGCACGAACAGCCCCGCGGTAGCGAGGATGATCAGGCCGAGGATGATCGACTTGGTCGCCGCCGCGCCGACATAGCCCAGAGCGATCTCGAGGAACGACGCCGGGGCAGACAGGATCTCGTAGATAGTGCCGGTGAATTTCGGGAAGTAGATGCCGAAAGATGCGTTGGCCACGCTCTGCGTCAACACGCTGAGCATGATTAGGCCGGGCACGATGAAGGTGCCGTAGCTGACGCCCTCGACATTGTCGATGCGCGAGCCGATCGCGGCACCGAACACGATGAAATAAAGCGAGGTCGACAGCACCGGCGACACGATGCTCTGCATCAGCGTCCGCCAGGCCCGCGCCATTTCGAACAGATAGATCGCCTTGACGGCCCGGTAGTTCATGCTCATGCCTGCACCAGGCTGACGAAGATCTCTTCCAGCGACGACTGGCTGGTGTCGAGATCGTGGAAACGGATGCCTGCGGCGCGGACGTCGGCGAGCAGGGCGGTGATGCCGGTGTGCTCGGCGCGGGTGTCGTAGGTGTAGATCAACTTGCTGCGGTCGTCCGACAGCGCCAGATCGTAAGCGGCGAGCTGCGCCGGGATCTCGCCCAGCGCGTCATCGAGATACAGCTTGAGCTGCTTCTTGCCGAGCTTCTGCATCAGCGCGGCTTTTTGCTCCACCAGGATCAGTTCGCCGTTGTTGATGACGCCGACACGATCGGCCATCTCCTCGGCTTCCTCGATGTAGTGCGTGGTCAGGATGATCGTGACGCCAGTCGCCTTCAGCGCCCGCACCACTTCCCACATGCCCTTGCGAAGTTCGACGTCGACGCCGGCGGTCGGCTCGTCGAGGAACAGCACCTGCGGTTCGTGACTCAGCGCCTTGGCGATCATCACGCGGCGCTTCATGCCGCCCGACAGCGTCATGATCTTACTGCTCTTCCGGTCCCAAAGCGACAGGTCGCGCAGCACCTTCTCGATATGCGCCGGGTTCTTCGGTTTGCCGAACAAGCCGCGGCTGAAACTGACCGTATCCCATACCGATTCGAACGCGTCGGTGTGCAGCTCCTGCGGCACCAGCCCGATCATCGCGCGCGCCGCACGGTAATCGCTCACGATATCGTGGCCGCCGACCGTGACGTTGCCGGTGGTCGGATTGACCAGACCGCAGATCGTGCCGATCAGCGTCGTCTTGCCGGCCCCGTTCGGCCCGAGCAGCGCGAAGATTTCGCCGCCCATGATCTCGAGATTGACGTTGTTGAGCGCCTTGCGGCCGGTGCCGTAGGTCTTGCTGAGTTTTGTGACGGAAATGATCGGGGCCATGCGGGCTCGTCGTCGTGTGGCGCGGGGAAGGGGTAGCAAAACGCCGCCGGTTGCGCGGGCGGCTTACATAAGGACGAACGAAGCGGGGTGCAACCGACACGGGGAGGGAAGAATGTGGCCAGGGAAGATCCCGGGCCAGCGACCGCCGCGCTCGACCAATTTGGATGCGAGGCCCAACCTCTCCACCGTCATTGCGAGGAGCGAAGCGACGAAGCAATCCAGAGCCCAGTATGCGGAGCCCTGGATTGCTTCGCTTCGCTTGCAATGACGGGGATAGTCTGTGCGATCACTCGGTCGGCTAGGCGTCCGGGGAGTACTCGATCATGACGACGGTCGCGTCCTTGCTGGCTGCGATGAAGCCCGGGTCTTTGTTCAGTTCATCGATCGTGCGCGGTGGATTGAGAACGATCGCGCCGTCCATATCCTCAGCCGCGAAGGCGAGAAGCTCGGCGGCCTCTTCCTCGGCTTCTTCCATCGTGTCGCCCGCGGTGACGACGCCGGGAATATCGGGAAACGAGACGCTGAAGCTGCCGTCAACGTCTTGGCGGATCAAGGCGACGTACAAAGCCATGGATTCACCGAGGACTACTTACCGAGTTGATGATGTGGAGAAAGCACTCGTGCCGACGCCCACGTGAAAACTCTCAGCCGGTCCTCGCAATAGCTGCGCCTACACCCGCTGCACGAAACTATCGACGACCTTCTTCTCACCGGCCTTGTCGAACGCGATGGTGAGTTTGTTGCCGTCGATTTTCGTCACCCGGCCGTAGCCGAATTTCTGGTGAAAGACACGGTCACCGACGGTGAAGTCCGAGTCGGTGCCGGTCGACTTCGCGACCAGTTCGCCTTCAATGGTGAACGGTGCGCGGCGTGTGCTGCCGCCGAATGGTGAGCCGTTGTCGCTGAAGCCGCCACTGCCGCTGCGGCCGCCGCCGTTCTTGCTGCGATTGGCCTGCGCGCGCTGCCAGCCGGGCGTCGAGTAGCTCGATCCAAACGATTCGACATTGTCGAAGCGCGACGGGCCGTAACCGCTCATGCCGCCCCAGCCGGAGCCGCCTTTCGACTCGGTGATCTCGACATTGGCCGAGGGGAGCTCGTCCAGGAAGCGCGACGGGATCGTGGTGTTCCAGGTGCCGTGAATGCGGCGGTTGGTGGCGAAGTACAGCTTCGCCCGGCGTCGCGCGCGCGTGATGCCGACATGGGCGAGGCGGCGTTCTTCTTCCAGGCCGGCGCGGCCCTGATCGTCGAGTGCGCGCTGATGTGGAAACAGGCCTTCCTCCCAGCCGGGCAGAAACACGGTCTCGAATTCGAGGCCCTTGGCAGAGTGCAGCGTCATGACGCTGACGGCGTCCTCGTCGGCGGCGCCCTCGCGGTCCATCACCAGAGAGATGTGTTCGAGGAAGCCCTGCAAGTTCTCGAACTCATCCATCGAGCGGATGAGTTCTTTCAGATTCTCCAGCCGGCCGGCGGCGTCGGCGGAGCGGTCCTTCTGCCACATCTCGGTGTAGCCGCTCTCGTCGAGTACGATTTCGGCGAGCTCGGTGTGCGACAGCGCGTTACGCTGCACCTGCCAGCGCTCGAAATTCTCGATCAGTCCGCGCAGGCTACTCCGTGCCTTCGGCTTCAGCTCGTCGGTCTCGATCACCAGCCGTGCTGCCTCGAACAGCGGCATCTTCCGCTTGCGGGCGTGGTCGTGCAGCATCTGCACGGTGGCGTCGCCGAGGCCGCGTTTCGGCACGTTGACGATGCGCTCGAAGGCGAGATCGTCGGCGGGCGAATTGATGACGCGCAAGTAAGCCAGCGCGTCGCGGATTTCGGCGCGCTCGTAGAATCGCGGGCCGCCGATGACGCGATAGGGCAGGCCGAGCGTGACGAAGCGGTCTTCGAATTCGCGCATCTGGAACGAGGCGCGGACCAAGATTGCGATCTCGTTGAGCTTGTGGCCCTGGCGCTGCAGCTGCTCGATCTCCTCGCCGATGCCGCGGGCTTCCTCCTCGGAGTCCCACGCGCCGGTGACAGTGACCATTTCGCCGTCCACGTCCTCGGTGCGCAGCGTCTTGCCGAGCCGGCCTTCGTTATGGGCGATCAGGTGTGACGCGGCAGCGAGGATATGGCCTGTCGAGCGATAGTTGCGCTCGAGGCGAATGACCTTGGCGCCCGGAAAATCGTGGTCGAAGCGCAGGATGTTGTCGACCTCGGCGCCGCGCCAGCCGTAGATCGACTGATCGTCATCGCCGACGCAGCAGATGTTTTTGGGCGGGGAGCTTTGGACGGCGACGTCGCCGCTCGCTCTGTCGTCATCACCGGGCCGACGCGAAGCGTCGAGACCCGGTGATCCATCTTCTTGAGAAATGATGGATTGCCGGGTCAAGCCCGGCAATGACGACGAGGAGGAGGACGGCGTCTGCGACAGTAGCCGCAGCCAGAGATATTGCGCGACGTTCGTGTCCTGGTATTCGTCGACTAGGATGAATTTGAAGCGGTTCTGATACTGCCGCAGCACGTCGGGGTGCTCGCGGAACAGGCGGATGTTTTCCAGCAGCAGGTCGCCGAAATCCGCAGCGTTGAGGACTTTCAGCCGCTCCTGATACTGCGCATAGAGTTTGCCGCCGCGGCCGTTGCCGAAGCTTGCGGCTTCGCCGGCCGGCACCTGCGATGGCGTCAGGCCGCGGTTCTTCCAGCCGTCGATCAGCCCGGCCAGCATCCTCGCCGGCCAGCGCTTGTCGTCGATGTTATCGGCGGTGAGCAGCTGCTTCAACAGGCGGATCTGGTCGTCGGTGTCGAGCACGGTGAAGTTGGAGGTGAGCTGCACCAGCTCGGCGTGATAGCGCAGGATGCGGCCGCCGATCGAATGGAAGGTGCCGAGCCAAGGCATGCCCTCGACAGCCTGACCCAGCATCTGGCCGAGCCGCAGCTTCATCTCGCGCGCGGCCTTGTTGGTGAAGGTCACCGACAGAATTTCGGCGGGGCGTGCGCGGCCGGTAGAGAGGATGTGAGCGATCCGTGTCGTCAGCACCCGCGTCTTGCCCGTGCCGGCGCCGGCCAACACCAACACCGGGCCGTCAAGCGTTTCCACGGCGTCACGCTGCTCCGGATTGAGCCCCGACAAATAAGCCGGTGCCGCCGCCGCGCGGGCGCGCGCGGCGATGCCGCCAGCGGCGGGCTGATAGTCGGGTAGATCGAGGTTGGCGCGCTTGCTCGGTTCAGTCATGCGACTCGTCTTTGCCCCACGATGGCACCGCGGGTGCGGAAAGGGGAGCCTTCATAGCAGGATTATCCGGCCATATAGGCGCTGACGGCCTCCGGCGACAGGCTCGCGGCTGCATAGCCGTGCCGATGCGCCAAATTCGTTCCGGCCAGCGCGAAAAATGAAGTCTCTTCGTCGATCCGAGCGGAGCGGAACTTTCGTTCCGCCCTTGGATTGGTTGCTCAGTCGGTGCGGCTGCACGCAGCCGGGCCAAATGTCAAGGGATGTCCCGCGCGGGATCTCCCGAAGCGAACGGAGAGCATCTCATGCTGGGTTGGGTCGTCACTTTCCTCGTTGTCGCGCTGATTGCCGGTCTGCTCGGCTTTGGCGGCATCGCCGGTGCCTCGATCGAAATCGCCAAGATCATCTTCTTCATCGCGATCGTGCTATTCGTGATCTCGGCCGTTGTCGGCCTGGTACGGGGACGCACGCGCGTCTAAGCGGACTTAAGTTCGCTTCGAGGGCATCGCGACGCTGCGTCCGGTGCCCTCGGGCTTTCCGATCGCGCGATGTGCCGCGGCTACCTCGTCGACACGGGCGCGAATGTCGGGCGGAAACGGCGCCACCTTGCGGATGCTCATGTCGACATGCATCGTCATGTTCTCCGACGTCGCCGACAGCCAGCCTTCTTCGGCGTGGCGCAACTCTTCGAATGTATGGATGCGTTTCTCGTCAGCGGCGATCAGGTAGACGTGCACGCACACCGGATCGCCGAGATGCACTTCCCGCAAATAACGGACGTGGCATTCGGCCGTGAAGGTCGAGCCGCCGCGGCTCTTGAGATAGTCCGGCCCGATCCCGAGTTCGAGCCACATCTGATCGATCGCGCGGTCGAACAGCACGTTGTAGTAGGCCATGTTGAGGTGGCCGTTGTAGTCGATCCAGCCCGGTTCGATCTGCATCACCGTGGTGACGAACGGGGCGGCAATGCTGCCGGCGTCGACGTTGCGATCTACTTCCAAAGTCAATCCTGCCTCCCTTGACCCCTCCGGTATCCTTTGTCACGGTCGATCCGAGCCGGAGGATTTTTATCGTGGGTCTGACCATCACCAACATCCCGCAGCGCGCAGAGCCGCAGGCAGTGGCGAGTGCCATTGAAGCGCTCGCGGCGCGGTTCGGCAACCGCCTCGTCACCTCGATGGCGGTTCGCGAGCAGCATGGCCACACCACGACGTGGCTGCCGAACCAGCCGCCGGACGCCGTGGTGATGGCGCAGGATACCGCCGACATTCAGGATGTGGTGCGCATCTGCGCGCAGCACCGCGTGCCGGTGATCGCTTTCGGCACCGGCACCTCGCTGGAGGGGCACATCAACGCCCCGGCCGGCGGCATCAGCATCGATCTGCGCGACATGAACAAGATCCTCGCGGTGCACGCCGAGGATCTCGATTGTGTGATTCAGCCCGGCGTCACCCGCAAGGCGCTCAACGAGAATCTGCGCGACCAGGGCCTGTTCTTCCCGATCGATCCCGGCGCCGACGCTTCGATCGGCGGCATGGCGGCAACCCGCGCCTCCGGCACCAACGCCGTCCGCTACGGCACCATGCGCGACAACATCCTGGCCCTGAAGGTGGTGCGCGGCGACGGCGAGATCATCACCACCGGCACCCGCGCCAAGAAGTCTTCGGCCGGCTACGACCTGACGCATCTGTTCGTCGGCTCGGAGGGCACGCTCGGCATCATCTCCGAGCTGACCATCAAGCTGCGCGGCATCCCCGAGGTGATCGCCGCCGCGTCGTGCTCGTTCCCGACCGTGACCGACGCCTGCCAGGCCGTGATCCTGGCGATCCAGACCGGAATCCCGCTGGCGCGGATCGAGCTGCTCAGCGAATCTCAGGTCAAGGCGGTCAACGCCTATTCCAAGCTGACGCTGGCGGAGACGCCGCTGCTGCTGCTTGAATTCCACGGCAGCGAAGTCGAGGTCGGCGAGCAGTCGAAGAATTTCGGCGCGATCGCCAAGGATTGCGGCGGCGGCGAGTTCACCTGGACGACGCGGCCCGAGGATCGCAACAAGCTCTGGCAGGCTCGGCACGATGCCTACTGGTCGGTGCGGGCGCTCCGCCCGGGCGATGGTGTCGGCGTGGTCGCCACCGACGTCTGCGTACCGATCTCGCGTCTGGCGGATTGCGTGGCCGAGACCGAGCAGGACATGCTGCGGCTCGGCCTGCTTGCGCCAATCGTCGGCCATGTCGGCGACGGCAACTTCCATTGCTCGCTGCTGTGCGACGTCAACGATGCGGACGAGTTGGCGCGCGCCGACGAGTTCATGCATCGGCTGGTCGAGAGGGCGCAGGGGATGGACGGCACCTGCACCGGCGAGCACGGCATTGGCCAGGGCAAGCAGAAGTATCTGCAGGCCGAACTCGGCATCGAGGCGCTGCAGGCGATGCGTGCGATCAAGCAGGCGCTTGACCCGCAGAACATCTTCAATCCCGGCAAGATCCTCCCGCAAGGGGTTTGAAGTCCTGTTGTTTTTGCGATGGCGGCGGCTCCGGCAGAAATTGCTGTGAGTTCGCCATAGTTGGTTGTTACACGTTGAAAATACGGAGTTATTGATCGTTGCTCTGATGCTGGCCTGGGCGCTCGCTCGCCCGAGGGGACACCGCGTTGCAAACAACCTTGCTCGGCTTGGCCCTCGCGTTGATCCTGGCGCTTCTTGCTGCCCTCATCGGGCCGTTCGTGATCGACTGGAACCAGTTTCGCGATCAGTTCGAGGCGGAAGCGACGCGGCTTGCCGGCGCACCGGTTCGGGTCGCGGGGCCGCTTGATGCGCGACTGTTGCCGACCCCGACGCTGCGGCTGCGCGACGTCACCGTCGGCGGCGCCAATGACCCCGGCCGTATCAGCGCCGCCAAGCTCGATGTCGAGTTCAGCCTCGGATCTCTGATGCGTGGCGAGTGGCGGGCTGACGAGCTGTCCGTCAACGGCGTCTCGCTCGATCTTGGCCTCGACGCCAACGGCCGGCTCGACTGGCCGGCCTACGGGCTGTCTAATCTGGCGGCGCTGACGATCGATCGGCTTAACCTCACCGGCCGGATCGCGCTGCACGATGCGGCCAGCCGGTCGACAATCGAACTCAACGACATCGCGTTCGCCGGCGATCTGCGCGCGCAGGCCAGCGCGCTGCGCGGCGACGGCAATTTTGCTTTCCGGGGCAACCGCTATCCATTCCGCCTGTCCGCCGGCCGCGCGACCGACGGGACAGGGACGCGGCTGCGGTTCAGCGCCGAGCAAGCCGGCGCCGGGCTGGCGACCGATCTCGAGGGCGTCGTGACCTTCGAGGGGCAATCGCCGCGGTTCGACGGCACCGCCGCGCTGGCGGCAACGGCCGCAACGGAGCCGCCGCGCACGCCTTGGCGCATCTCGGCCAAGGTCAAGGCCGATCCGGCAATGCTGGTGCTGGATCAGCTCGAAACCTCATGGGGACCCGAAGAACGCGCCGTGAAGCTCGTCGGCTCTGGCAATGTTCGGCTCGGCGCGTCGCCGCTGCTGACGGTCAAGATGACCGGACGTCAGCTCGACGGCGATCGACTGCTGGCGGCGGAGGCGGGCGACCCCTGGCTGCCGCGGCTGCGCGAGCTGGCGGGCGATCTTCCGCGCCCGCCCTTGCCGATGAAGATCGCATTCGATGCCGAGCAGGTCATGCTCGGCAGCCGGCCGTTGACCGACATCACCGCCGAACTGCGCGGCGACGGTGAGGCGTGGCGGATCGAGCGGCTCGATCTGCGGGCGCCCGGCGGGTCGCGTTTCGCCATGAGCGGTGCGGCGGCCGCGGGAGCCGGCGACCCGTTCAAAGGCACGGTCACGCTCGACTCCGCCGATCCGGACCTGCTCAGCGCTTGGTTGCAAGGACGGCCGCCGACTGCTGGCAGTACGCCGAAGCCGCTGCGCGTGCAGGGCAGCGTCGCCGCGGCGCCCGGCAGCCTGTCGGTCGATCCGCTGAAGATCGAGGCCGACGGCAACACGCTGCAAGGGCGCGTCGCCTATCGGGCGACGCCTGCGGAGCCGGGCGGCCGGATCGAAGCGACGCTGACGGGCGACGGGATCGAGTTCGACAGCGCATCGGGACTGGTGAGTTCGCTGGCCGGGCCGCGTGACGGCTGGCCGGCGCAGGCCAGCCTGGCGCTCGATGTCCGCGAGGCGCGGTCGCGGGCGAGCGGCCAGATTTGGCGGCCGCTGATCGTCAAGTTCGGCTATGGCCCAGGCACGATGACCCTGGATCAGCTTCACGCCGGCAGCGCTAGCGGATTAGCGCTGGAAGGCGACGGGGCGCTCGACCGCGCCAGCGCCACCGGCCGGCTCAATCTGAAAGCGAGCGCGCCGTCGCTCGCGCCGATCGTGGAGGCGCTCGAGCCGATCGCTCCGGCGGTGGCGGCGCGGCTGAAGGCGATGGGCGATGCGCCCGGTGCCACGCAGACGTCGCTTGCGCTGTCTCTGGATCACGACAACGCCAAAGCCGGGCAGGTGAAGGCCAGCGGCGTAGTGCAGATCGATTCGCCACTGTTGCGCGGCCGGGCCTTGCTGACCGCCGCTCCGAAGATCGCCGACGTCGGTGAGCTGGACGCCGCAGCCCTCGGCCGCATCGATTTCGGGGCAGAAACCAGGCTGACCGCAACGCGCGGCGCGGCGCTGCTCGGTCTGCTCGGCCTCGACCGCAGTTTCGCGGCCGGCGAGGGCGCGGCGACCTTGGACGCGACGGCGAACGGCACCTGGCAGGGCGCACTCAAGTTGAAGGCGCGGCTGGCCGGCGGCGCTTTCGACGTCGAGGCGGACGGCAACGCCGAGCCGTGGGCGGCGGAGCCGAAAGCGGCGCTGTCGCTGAATGCTCGGCGGCTCGATCTGGCACCGTTGCTCGAGCTGACCGGGACGGAGGCCGGCGCTGCGCGGATCAGCGCAACCTCGCGGCTCGCCGTCAGCGGCCGGCAGTGGACGTTCAACGAGATCGACGCGGCCCTTGGCGACTCCCGCCTGCGCGGACGATTGGCGCTGACGCTCGGCGACGACGTGAATGTCGACGGCGAAGTCGGGCTCGACACCCTCGCGCTTGCCCCGACGCTGCAACTGGCGCTCGGCGTCACCGGCCGCGATCCCGCCGAGCCGCTGGGGTCCGGCTTGCTGCGCGGCTGGCGCGGCAAGATCAGTTTCCAGAGCGTGCGAGCGATCCTGCCGGGTGGTTCCGAACTGCAGCCGCTCGGCGGCACGCTGCGTCACGACGGCCGGATGCTGACACTCGACGCCAACGGCAAGCTCGGCGGCGGCGATGCCAAGGTGCTGATGCACGCGCGGCCCGGCGATGTCGGCGTATCGCTCGACGCCACCGTCAATGTGAACGGCGCCAACGCGTCCGCGTTGCGCTTCGGCAATCAGACGATGCCGGCAGCGAAAGCATCGTTGCAGATGACGCTGGATAGCATCGGCCGCAGCCCGTCGGCGCTGAGCGGGGCACTCGCCGGCGGCGGCACGCTGACACTGGAGCGGGCGAAGATTCCGGGACTCGACCTGAAGGCGTTCGAAGTCGCAATGCGCGCCGGGGAGTCTGCACAGCCGGTCGACGATGCCAGTCTGGCGAAGATGATCGAGCCGGTGCTGGCGGCTGGGCCGCTCATGGTCGACGGCGTGCAGATGCCGATCAGCCTGGCCGACGGACGGCTGCGGGTGTCGCCGACGACGCTGCAGGCAAAGGGGGCTCGCGCGGTGATCTCCGGCGGCTACGACATCCCCGCCGGGCAGGCCGACATCCGCGCCACGCTGACGATGACCGGCACCGGTCCGGGATTGCCGCCGGAAATCCGGATCTTTGCGGCCGGCCCGCCGGAGCGGCTGACGCGCAATGTCGACCTGTCGGCGCTGTCGTCCTGGCTGACGGTGAAGCGAATCGAGCGCGAAACAAGGAAACTACAGACGCTGGAGCAGGAGGCGCGCCCGCCGGTCCTGCCCGCAGCGCGGCCGGATCCGCAGATTTCTGCGCCGTTGTCTCCGAGTCGTGCGACGACGGACGGCCCGCCGGCCCCTGGCGTGCAAGGCTACGCTGGCCAAGACGTCACCAGGCCCGATCAAAACAAGACGGACCAGGACAAGCAGGACCAGGGCAAGCCGACTCAGGACAATGCGCGTCGCGGCGACGCCAGCCCCGATCAAGCCAAACAAGACACGCGTCCAGCGGGCCAAAACGCGGCGCGGCCGGGCTCGGTCGATCCAAAGCCTGTCGCGCCGGGCTCGGCGGATCCAGGCTCCGCGGGGCCGGGCTCGTCCGGCCCAGCCTCGCAAGGCGCCGCCGTGCCGCAGCAACCCGGCCAAACGCCGAGGCCGGCGGAAACCACCGCACCGCAATTGGTGCCGTTACCCGACGCGGATCCGCGTCGCGCGCCGGTGCCGCAGCCGAAGTCACGTGCAGCGTCGCCGTCGCCGACCCCCAAGCCAGCGCCGGCTCCGCCTCAAGCGTCGAACGACGCCGCATCCCATCCGCGCGAGCTTTCGGGCTCACATGACAGGGTGCAGCCTCTGCCGCCGCCTTTGGAAATCAAGCCGGCCCCCGGCGACGCGCGCGCAACGTCGCGCCCGCGTCAGCCGCTAATCCTCACGCCCCCGAACAATTCGCGGACGGCCTATTAGTCAGCGCACCAATCGCCGAAGCTGATCAGTGCGCAACCAGACTGCTATCGGCCTTCGCTTCGACCGCTGCCGGCTGCTGAGTTTGCTGCAGTGCACGGCTACGGAAGTAGTCCAGCACGAACAGGCGGATCGCCGAAGACAGATTGCCTTGCTGGCGCGCGCCATCGATCTCTCCGACGAGCTCGGACAAAGTCATGTCCCGCACGCTGGAGATTTCCTTCATGCCATTCCAGAAAGCCTCTTCGAGGCTGACACTGGTCTTGTGGCCCGCAACCACAATCGACCGTTTGACCACCGGCGATTTCATGACGCGTCCTCGCCACCGATTTTGTGTTGATTGAGCAGTTCATCGGCGCGACTAACCCGATAATCGTCCACAGCGCGCTGCGATTTGGTCCGTCCAAACCTTGCACGATTGACGTCGGCGAGCTGAGCGGCTGCTTCCCGCTCGGCTCGTTTCTTGAAACGTTTAAAATTGACCAAGTCCGCCATAACGGGCACCCATTATCGACTAAATCGGCAACGGGCAGCGATTATGGGCCGGGCACGAATGCACGAAACCATAGGCGGCTCGATCACCATCAAGAACACAGTCCCTACCGCTGCAGGTGCTGCCAAATCTGCTTCGCCAAAACGGCTCACACGACCAAACCGCAATACTGCGGAAACAAGTTGATCAATCCGGGCGAGCAAGGGATATGATTTACATCAATTTCCCTGATGGCAAATTGTAGTCTGCGCTTATTGAGGATTGGACTCAGCCCGGATGTGTCATTTTGTCCGGGCGGACCAGGCGATCGAAGTCGGCATCGGTCACCAGCTCGAGTCGCAGCGCTTCTTCTTTCAACGTTGTGCCTCGTTGATGCGCCGCTTTCGCAATCTTCGCGGCGTTGTCGTAGCCGATCTTGGGCGCGAGCGCGGTCACCAGCATCAACGAGCGCTGCATCAGCTCACCGATTCGCGCTTCGTCGGCGCGGATACCGTCGACGCAGTTGGCGGTGAAGGAGCGTGCGGCATCGGCGAGTAGTCCGATCGACTGCAGCATCGCGTTCGCCATCACCGGCTTGTACACATTGAGTTCGAAGTGGCCCTGGCTGCCCGCGACCGTCAGCGTGGTGTGATTGCCGAACACCTGGCAGCACACCATGGTCATCGCTTCGCACTGCGTCGGGTTGACCTTGCCGGGCATGATCGACGACCCGGGCTCGTTCTCCGGCAGGATCAGTTCGCCGAGGCCGGAGCGCGGCCCGGAGCCGAGCAGACGGATGTCGTTGGCGATCTTGAACAGCGCGGTGGCGGCCGCATTGATCGCGCCGTGGACCGAAACATAGGCGTCATTGGCTGCCAGCGCCTCGAACTTGTTCGGCGCGGTGACGAAAGGCAGCTTGGTAAGCGCGGCGGCGCGCTTGGCGAACGCCTTGGCAAATTTCGGATGGGTGTTGAGGCCGGTGCCGACCGCCGTGCCGCCCTGCGCCAGAGGATACAGCTCCTTCACCGCCAGCTTCAGCCGCGCCAGGCTGCTCGCGATTTGCGCGGCGTAGCCGGAAAATTCCTGGCCGAGCGTCAGCGGTGTTGCGTCCTGGGTGTGGGTGCGGCCGATCTTGACGATCCTGGCGAACGCCTTCTCCTTGGCGCGCAGCGCGTCATGCAGCGTCGTCAGGCCCGGGATCAGGTCGGACGTGATCGCCTGGGCGGCCGCGATGTGCATTGCGGTCGGAAACGAGTCGTTCGACGACTGGCTCATGTTGACGTGGTCGTTGGGGTGCACCGGCTGCTTGGCGCCGCGTTCGCCGCCGAGCAGTTCGTTGGCACGGTTGGCGATCACTTCATTGAGATTCATGTTGGTCTGGGTGCCGGAGCCGGTCTGCCACACCACCAGCGGGAAGTGATCGTCGAGTTCGCCACTGATCACTTCACGTGCGGCGCGAGCGATCACGCCGGCGCGGCGCTGATCGAGCAGGCCGAGTTCCCGGTTGGTTTCGGCGGCCGCCAGCTTGACGATGCCGAGGGCGTGGACGAGGCCGATCGGCATCCGGTCGTGGCCGATCTTGAAGTTCTGCCGCGATCGCTCGGTCTGCGCGCCCCAGTAACGGTCCGCCGCGACGTCGATCGGACCGAAGCTGTCGGTCTCGGTGCGGGTGGCGGCCGCTGCCTTGCTGTCGGGTTTACGCGCCGTCGATTTACGCGCCATGGTGACCGTCCTCTCGGGATGTTTCAAAACATGCGAATTGCCGCGGGACGTTGCCGCCCACGGCACAAATGCGCAATTCACGCGACGGTTATTTTTTCCGGAATCTGTCCAGCCGAACGACTTCTGCGCCTTCCGACTTCACCGGTTGTTCGGCCGGAGCTTCTGGCGCGGGCTCGGCAGCCACCGGCAGAGCATGGGCTGGAGCCGGCGCAGCATCGGTGGTGTCGTCTGCCATCTCGGCCTCGCTCTCCGAGGCCTCGAATTGCAGGCCGAACTGAACCGAAGGATCGAAGAAGCTCTTAATCGCCGCGAACGGCACCACCAGCCGTTCGGGAATGCCGCCGAACGACAGCCCGACTTCGAATCGATCCTCGGTCACCACCAGATCCCAGAATTGGTGCTGCAGGATCACCGTCATTTCTTCGGGATATTGTGCGAGCAGTCGTGGCGACAGCTTCACGCCATCGGCCTTCGACCGGAACGTGATGAAGAAGTGGTGCTCGCCCGGCAGGCCATGCTGGGCGGCATCGGTGAGGACCGTCCGCAGAACGCCGCGCAATGCATCCTGCGTCAGCACGTCGTATCGGATGTGATCGGTCGCCATGAGTTGTCCTGTGCCTTGTCGTCTGAATCGTATCCGCCCGGAGCCTTTCAACGCGGATTGGTCCACGCAGATCCGACTCGCAACCTGCCGTGCAGCGTACCCCGGCCCAAGCTTCGGGTCAGCAGGCAACACGGCTGAATATTGGGCGGCCGCAGCCTCTCGGACGTGCGAGCAAAGCCAAGCGGAAAAAGCCAAGCGGAAAATGAGTGGAGGCTTCTGTTGCCAGGTGCCTCCGAACCCCGCCTAACGGAGCTTAACCCGTTAGGACTTTAGACTTGGTCTTTCAAACTGCGTTACGCAGCCTGAGCAACCGGAGCATAGTTGTCGTTGGCAACTATTGCAGTAGCCCGATAACGGCGGAACAATACCGGGAAAAAGCGAGCCCTTTACGCCCTCGTCGATCCTGTTTCGCCCCCGCCGAAACCCGCGGCTTGTTGGCCGGCACGGGCTTTGGTGGAGGCGCCGGGTACTGCCCCCGGGTCCGAATGGTTTATTACGACAGCCATTTATTTCCATAGTCGGGTTGCCCCGACGCCCCCAATATAGGCGGCGGCGGCCGGCGGCGGAAGGGCGTTGGTGAGGAATCTCGTCCGTGTGCAGAACTGCGGGGAGCCGCAGAAAGCGGTGGTCCGCCGTTGGGCGCCGTTTTACAGCTAGGCGATGGCCGCCGATCCTCCCGCAGATGTTGACGCCGCGCCGCCGGTTCCGCGACCGGAGCTCGGCGAATTGTTCGTTGCCTTCGCAATGATGTCGCTGGCCGGGTTCGGCGGCGTGCTGGTCTGGGCGCGGCGGGGCATCGTCGAGAAGCATCGCTGGATGAGCGCAGACGAGTTCAACGAGACCTTTGCGCTCTGCCACTTCTTGCCGGGGCCGAACATCGTCAATCTCTCGGTGGTCTTCGGCGCGCGCTTTCGCGGCATTCCCGGTGCGGTCGCGGCGTTCACCGGACTGCTGGCCCCGCCGGTGCTGATCGTGACGGTACTGGCGGCGCTGTATGCGCGCTACGGCGAGATCGACGCGCTTCGCCGGTCGCTCGCCGGCGTCACCTGTGTGGCGATCGGGCTGTTGTTTGCAGTCACATTCAAGATGTTGCTGCCGCTGCTGCGCAAGCGTGATCCGGTGGCTGTGGTTCTGCTGGTGACGGCGTTCGTGGCGATCGGCGTGCTGCGGTTGCCGCTGCCGGCTGTGCTCGGCGTGATGGTTCCGCTCAGCATCGGCGCCAACTACGTGATGGCGAAGCGGCTCCGATGAGCGGCAGCGATGCCTCGCTTGGGACCTTGGCCGCGACCTTCGGCGTGATGTCGCTGTTCGCGATCGGCGGCGCCAATGCGGCGGTTCCGGAGATTCACCGCATCGTCGTCGACGTCCACCACTGGCTCACCGATCAGCAGTTCGCCGATGCCTACGCGATCGCGCAGCTCTCGCCCGGCCCGAACGTGCTGATCGTGACGCTGATCGGCTATCAGGTCGCCGGCGTGCTCGGCGCCATGGTGGCGACGCTGTCGATGTGCGCCCCGACCGCGGCTCTCGCTTACGTCGTCAGCCGCGTGCTCGGCCGCTCCAGCCATTCGCCATGGCCCGGCATCATCCAGGCGGCGCTGGTGCCGCTGTCGATCGGGTTGATGGGCGCGAGCGGCTTCGTGCTCGCGGTAACGTCCGACCGGACGATAGGCGCGGCGCTGGTCACCGCCGTCGTCGCAGTCGTTGCCGGAGCCACACGAATGAACCCGCTCTGGCTGCTGATTGGAGGCGGCGTCTTGGGTTTCGCTGGCGTTGTCGGATGAAAATGAGTAGTCAGGAAGGCAATGCCGCCCACAACAAACGGGCGCAAAGTCGATCAACGGGGAGGGTGTGATGGGCGAAGCGCCGAGCGGGCTTGCGGAGAAATCCGTATTCCCGAAGTGGATCCGAGGGCCGCAGGACTTCGTCGGCGGACTCGCGCTTGTTGCGGTGGCAGCCTTCGCGTTGTGGGCGTCGAGCGATCTTCAAGGCATGCAGGGTTTCTCGTTCGGCGCAGGTACCGCACCGCGCATCTTCGCCGTACTGCTCCTGTTGCTCGGCGCCGCACTGGCGGTCAGCGCCGTGCTCGTCGACGGCGAGCCGATGGCCAAATTCCACTGGCGCGGGCCGTTGTTCGTCGGGCTCGCGATCCTGTCGTTCGCTGCGACGATTCGTCCGCTCGGCCTGATCATCTCCGCGTTCGCCAGCTTCCTGATCGCCGCGCTCGGCACACCGGAGACGCGCTGGAAGCAAACCATCATCGTCGGCATCGCACTGACGACCGGGTGCAGCCTGCTGTTTCCGTACGCGCTCGGCCTGCCGATGCCGCTGTATCCCAACTTCCTGATGCGGTGAGTGGGCGATGCTTGATCTGTTCTCCAATCTCGCGCTCGGGTTCCAGGTCGCTGCTTCGCCGACCAATCTCGGCCTCTGCCTCGTCGGCGCACTGGTCGGCACGCTGGTCGGCGTGCTGCCCGGCATTGGCACGATCGCCACCGTCGCGATGTTGCTGCCGATCACGTTCGGACTGCCGCCGGTCGGCGCGCTGATCATGCTCGCCGGAATCTATTACGGCGCGCAGTATGGCGGCTCGACCACCTCGATCCTGGTCAACATTCCGGGCGAGGCCGGGTCCGTGGTGACCGCGCTGGACGGCTTCCAGATGGCGAAGCAGGGGCGCGCCGGCCCAGCGCTGGCGATCGCCGCGATCGGTTCGTTCTTCGCCGGTTGCGCCGCCACCGTGCTGATTGCAGTGCTCGGCGCGCCGCTGACGAAGCTGGCACTGGCGTTCGGTCCGGCCGAGTATTTCTCGCTGATGGTGCTCGGCCTGATCTTCGCGGTGGTGCTGGCGAAGGGCTCGGTTCTGAAGGCGATCGCCATGATCCTGCTGGGCCTGCTGCTGTCGATGGTCGGTTCCGATATTGAAACCGGGGCGTCGCGTATGACGTTCGGTATTCCAGAACTGGCCGACGGCCTCGGCTTCGCCACCGTCGCAATGGGCGTGTTCGGTTTCGCTGAAATCATCCGTAATCTCGATACGGGCGCGGAGTCCGACCGCGAATTGGTGCAACAGAAAATCACCGGACTGATGCCGACCCGCAAGGATCTGACGGACTCGGCCCCTGCGATCGCGCGCGGGACGGTGCTCGGATCGATCCTCGGCATCCTGCCGGGCGGCGGCGCGGTGATCGCGTCGTTTGCGGCCTACACGCTGGAGAAGAAGATCTCGCGGACGCCGCACCTGTTCGGCCGCGGTGCGATCCAAGGCGTCGCTGCGCCGGAAAGTGCCAACAACGCCGCGGCGCAGACCTCGTTCATCCCGCTACTCACGCTGGGGATTCCGCCGAACGCCGTGATGGCGCTGATGGTCGGCGCGATGACCATCCACGGCATCGTGCCGGGCCCGCAGGTGATGCAGAAGCAGCCGGAACTGGTCTGGGGCATGATCGCCTCGATGTGGATCGGCAATCTGATGCTGTTGATCATCAACCTGCCGCTGGTCGGCATCTGGGTGCGATTGCTGCGCGTGCCCTACCGCTTGTTGTTCCCGGTAATCGTCGTGTTCTGCGCGATCGGCATCTATTCGGTGAACAATGCGCCGATGGATGTTGTGCTGGCCGGCGTGTTTGGCCTCGTCGGCTACTGGCTGGTCAAGCACGATTTCGAGCCGGCGCCGCTGCTGCTCGGCATGGTGCTGGGGCCGCTGATGGAAGAGAACCTGCGCCGTGCGCTGCTGATCTCGCGCGGCGACGCGACAGTGTTCGTCACGAGGCCGCTGTCGGCGACGCTGCTCGCCATCGCGGCGGGTCTGCTAATCCTGGCGGTGCTGCCCGCACTGCGGCGCAAGCGCGACGAAGTCTTCGTCGAGTCCGAGGGCTAGGGCGCCCGGCTGCGGCGTTACGCCACTCTGGTCGACTGTTAGTTGTTAGGATGTTGTTGCGCGCAAGAAAAATCCTGCAGGGCTTGGAGACATTTGACGATGAAGTTGTTTGCTCGATTGCTGCGGCTTGGCCGCACCACGCTGGCAGCGGGCGCCATTCTGGCAACGCCGGCGCTCGCGGCTGACTATCCGACCCGCACCATTACGATGATCGTACCGTTCGCGGCCGGCGGACCGACCGACGTGATCGCGCGCATCGTTGCGCAGCACATGTCGACCACGCTGGGGCAGGCGATCGTGATCGAGAACGTGGTGGGGGCCGGCGGCACCACCGCGACGACCCGCGCTGCCCGCGCAAATCCGGATGGCTACACCATCATCACCGGCCATATGGGCACCCACGCCGCAGCGGTGCCGCTTTATCCGAAGCTCGCCTACGATCCTCGCAAGGACTTTGCGCCGGTGTCGCTGCTTGCCGGCACGCCGATCCTGATCCTGGCTCGGACCGATTTCCCGCCCAAGGACCTCGCCGAGTTCATCACCTATAGCAAGGCCAACGGCGACAAGCTCAACGAGGCCCACGCGGGCGTCGGCTCAGTGTCCTACGTTTCCTGTCAGCTGCTGAATTCGGTGCTCGGCATCAAGCCGACGGGCGTACCGTTCAACGGCACCGGTCCGGCGATGAACGCGCTGGTCGGCAAGCAGGTCGACTTCATGTGCGACCAGATCGTCAACGCCGTTCCGCAGATCAACGGCGGCACCATCAAGGCCTACGCGATCGCCACGCCGACACGTAACCCCTCGCTCCCGAATGTTCCGACCACGGCGGAAGCCGGGCTGCCTAACTTCCAGGCACAGGCCTGGAACGCGATCTTTGCACCGAAGGGCACGCCCGAGACGATCGTGGCGGCGCTCAACGCCGCGGCCATGAAGGCGCTCGACGACGACAACGTTCGTAAGCGGCTGCTCGATCTCGGCAGCGTCATTCCGGAACGGGGCGACCGCACCCCCGAAGCGCTCGGCAAACTGGTCGAATCCGAGATCGCCAAATGGACTCCGGTCCTCAAGGGAGCGGCGGCGAACTAGCTGTACGGTCGCCGCTCGAGCAGATATCCGCCGATCGCGCCGAAAGGCTGCTGTCGGCGGGCCGGCTAAGCATGATATTCACTCGGTGAGTTAGCGCGGAGCGCCTAGCGTCCGCCAGAGTATGGCGGTCCGTC
Source organism: Rhodopseudomonas infernalis (assembly GCF_022271405.1). Classification (GTDB taxonomy): domain Bacteria; phylum Pseudomonadota; class Alphaproteobacteria; order Rhizobiales; family Xanthobacteraceae; genus Rhodopseudomonas; species Rhodopseudomonas infernalis. Next base: position 26,809 of record NZ_JAJNAL010000034.1, read on the forward strand.
GGCCCAGATCAGGTGATCCGGGAAAGTCGACTGCAACAAGATATTTCGAGATTACGACCTCATTTACTGGAGACGGACGATGCTTTGGTTCGCTCAGGCGGCAGCGCTCGGGCGCGTGGCGGCTGTGATCGCCGCCACGGTGGTGTTTCCGCTATTGGTGTCAGGGCCGGCTGTTGCCCAGCAAACGCCCGGCTATCCGTCGCGCCCGATCACGTTGATTGTGCCCTTCGCTAAAGGCGGGCCCACCGACGTTGTGGCCCGCCTGATCTCAGCCGAGATGACGAAGTCACTGCGCCAACCGGTCGTCGTCGAGAATGTCACCGGGGCCGGAGGTACGATCGGGACGCTGCGGGCCGCGCAGGCGCTGCCGGACGGCTACACGCTGGTGCTCGGTCACATGGGCACCCATGCGGCCGCGGTCGCGCTATACCCCAAGCTCGGCTATCGCCCGGATGTCGATTTTGCGCCGGTCGCGCTGGTTGCACGGATGCCGGTGCTGCTGCTGGCTCGGCGCGGCTTCCCGGCGTCGAACCTCGCTGAATTCCTCGCCTATATTCGTGGCCATCAGGACCGGATCAACGTCGCGCATGCGGGGATCGGCTCGGTCTCTTACGCGTCCTGCATGCTGCTCAACCATCTCCTCGACATCAATCCCACCGGCGTGCCATTCAACGGCACGGGTCCGGCGATGGATGCGCTGGTCGCCGGCCAGGTCGATTACATGTGCGATCAGATCGTCAACGCGGTACTGCCGCTCCGCACAGAGGTGATCAAGGCGTACGCGATTGCCAGCGCAGATCGCGACCCGGCCGTGCCGGAGGTGCCGACGGCGGCGGAAGCCGGCCTGCCGCAGTTCCAGGTCGAGGCCTGGAATGCGGTGTTTGCGCCGAAAAATACCGCAACGGAGATCGTTCACATCCTGAATGCCGCGGTGGTCCATGCACTCGACCAGCCGGAGGTCAGGGCACCGATGACCGGTCTCGGCGGTGTGATTCCGCCGCCCGATCAACGCACCCCGGGGGCATTGGCAGCTCTTGTGGCTGCCGAATTGCCGAAATGGCGCCAGATGCTCAAGCGGCCGCTTCCCTGACAAAGTGGTTTGCAAGGCTTCGGCGGGCCGGATAGGCCTTTGTGGATGGACGCCTTGGGGGTAATTTCAGCGCCGAGTCCATGATCTGCAGCCCCGTCCCGGAGCCGTCGCCAACGGCGGCGAGGATGGCGCTACCGCGAGCACGCAAAGCCCATGATCCAGTACCACGACCTGCTCGAACGCATCCTCGCCGACGGCGCGAACAAGACCGACCGGACCGGCACCGGAACGCTGTCGGTGTTCGGCCATCAGATGCGGTTCAACCTGGCGGCCGGGTTTCCGATGCTGACCACGAAACGGTTGCCGCTGAAAGCGATCGTGCACGAATTGCTGTGGTTTCTGCGGGGCGACACCAACATCAAATATCTGCACGATCACGGCGTGACGATCTGGGACGAATGGGCAGACGCCAATGGCGATCTTGGCCCGGTCTACGGCGCCCAGTGGCGCTCATGGCCGACCGCCGATGGCGGCTCGATCGACCAGATCGCGAACGTCGTCGAGATGATCAAGCGCAGTCCGGACTCGCGCCGGCTGATCGTCACCGCGTGGAATCCGGCAGACGTCGAGAAGATGGCGCTACCGCCGTGCCACTGCCTGTTCCAGTTCTACGTCGCGAACGGCAAGCTGTCGTGTCAGCTCTATCAGCGCTCAGCCGACGTGTTTCTCGGCGTGCCGTTCAACATCGCGTCCTACGCGCTGCTGACCATGATGGTGGCGCAAGTCACCGGGCTAAAGCCGGGCGAGTTCATCCACACGCTCGGCGACGCGCATCTGTATTCCAACCATCTGGAGCAGGCCCGGCTGCAGCTGACGCGCTCGCCGCGCCCGCTGCCGGCGATGTCGATCAACCCCGACGTGAAGGACATCTTCGGCTTCCGCTACGAAGACTTCACGCTCCACGGCTACGATCCCCATCCGCATATCAAGGCCGAGGTGGCGGTGTGACCGATGGCCATCTTGTCGCGGACGTCTCTGCAAGAAGCAGCTATCGTCAAAATCGACGATGCCCGCTTGCTGTTCGAGAACAGCCGCTGGTCGAATGCTTACTATCTCTATGGGTACGGGATTGAGTTAGCCCTGAAGGCGTGTATCGCGCGTCAGATCTTGGCTGAAACAGTGCCAGATCCCAGCATCCTCAAAGGGTTTCTCGATCATAATTTTGGACGACTGATCTCACTTTCGGGCTTGGCCGAGCCCCTGAAAGTGATGAGACTGGATCCGGAATTCGACAGCCGCTGGTCGATTTTGACCGAATGGTCGGTGGAGTCGAGATATGACGCGATCGGCTCGGTGACTGCCACCGCAATGCAGGATGCGATCGAGAGCCCAACGCACGGAGTGTTCCCATGGCTGAAGCAGCACTGGTAGAATCAGATATCCAGATGGGACAGGAACTCTTGGGGATCCTGGATGCAGCCTCGTTTCCTGTCACGGGAGCCGCATGGGTTTACTACGCAGATGCCGGCGAATGGCGCTTGCTCATCCGAACTCCGCGGGCCGAGAAAGATTTGCTTGGTGCGCTCCGAGAAGTGGCAGGGGCAATGGACGCTGCCGGGGACCTGAGAAGCCGTATCGATTTGGCTCGCATCAAATTGGTGCCACCAAAGGACAAAGTCTTGGCAGCTATCGGGAGTGTCGTGAGAGTTGACGGAGCCTCGACGATCCGCTTCAGCCGGAACATGATCAATGGCATCCTGATCGACGATGCCCTGATTTATCGGCTTGCCGCTTGATGCCGCTGATGGATCTGTGCCTCGTCGTCGCCGTGGCCGAGAATGGCGTGATCGGGCAGGGCAACGCCATCCCGTGGCGGCTGAAATCCGATCTGCAGCGGTTCAAGGCGATCACGCTGAACAAGCCGGTGCTCATGGGCCGCAAGACCTATCAGTCGATTGGCCGTCCGTTACCTGGGCGTACTAACATCGTGGTTACCCGCGACGCTGCGTTTAAGGCCCGTGGCGTGGTGGCGGCGCCGTCGTTCGAAGCTGCCGAACAGGTCGCGATTGGCGATGCGCTGCGGCGTTTTGCCACCGAAATCGTGGTGATCGGCGGCGCCGAGATCTACGCTCACTGGTTGCCGTTCGCCTCGCGTATCGAATTGACCGAAGTGCACGCGAGTCCCGAGGGCGATACCACATTCCCCACGATCGACCGGGCGCAATGGCAGGAGGTCGCGCGCGAGCGCCAAGCCGCCGGCCCTGCCGATACGGCCGACTTCTCATATGTGACCTATCGACGCTGCACTGCACGTTAACCTTGGCGGCGCGTGCCTTCGCATTGACAAACCTGTGTCCAGACATAGTTCGCGACAGAGACGACGCGCGTTGTGCCTGCCCGGGCTGTCCCCTATAAAGCCGTGCACAAATTGTGGTCCGCATGATCGCCGGGCCACCGAGGAGATTGTTGATGCCGTGGAAGAATCAAGGTGGAGGCCCGTGGGGTTCTGGTCCGAAGGGGCCTTGGGGCTCGGGGCCGCAATCATCGGGTCCACGGCCGCCTGATCTGGAAGACCTGCTTCGCCGCGGGCAGGACCGGCTGCAGCAGATGCTGCCCGGCGGCTATTTCAGCGGGCTCGGCATCGCCATCGCGGTGCTCGGCGCGCTGACGATCTGGGGCCTGTCCGGCTTCTTCCGCGTGCAGTCCGAAGAGCTCGGCGTCGTGCTGCGCTTCGGCAAGCACGTCCGCACCGTGCAGCCGGGTCTGAACTACCACCTGCCGTATCCGATCGAGACCGTGCTGCTGCCGAAGGCGCTGCGCGTGTCGACGATCAGCATCGGCATGACGCTGATCAGCGATCCGGCCCGGCGCGGCACCACGGTGCGCGACGTGCCTGAGGAAAGCCTGATGCTGACCGGCGACGAGAACATCGTCGATGTCGACTTCACCGTGTTGTGGCGCATCAAGCCCGACGGTGTCGGCGACTTCCTGTTCAACATCCAGAATCCGGAGGGCACCGTGAAGGCGGTGGCCGAGAGCGCGATGCGCGAAGTGATCGGGCGCTCCAACATTCAGCCGATCCTGACCGGCGCGCGGACCACGATCGAGAGCGGCGTGCAGGAACTGATGCAGAAGACGCTCGACAGCTACGGCGCCGGCGTCCTGGTGCAGCAGGTGCAGATGCAGAAGGTCGACCCGCCGCAGCAGGTCATCGATGCGTTCCGCGACGTTCAGGCCGCCCGCGCCGACCTCGAGCGCTTGCAGAACGAAGCGCAGACTTATGCCAACCGCGTCATCCCCGACGCCAAGGGCCGCGCCTCGCAGATCATCCAGAACGCCGAAGGCTACAAGGGCCAGGCGGTCGCCGAGGCCAAGGGCCAGAGCGCTCGCTTTCTCGACGTCTACGAAGAATACAGGAAGGCTCCCGACGTGACGCGTGAGCGTATCTATCTCGAAACCATGGAGCGCGTGCTCGGCCCGGCCGAGAAGCTGGTCTACGATTCAGGGTCCGGACCGGGCGGAGGCCAGGGCGTGGTGCCGTATCTGCCGCTCAGCGAGCTCAGCCCGCGCCGGCAGCAGCAGGCCCCGGCCGCGCAGCAGCCGCAGGCTCCGCAGACTCAGGGAGGCACCCGATGAGAGCCGGTATTGCGGGCATTGTCGGCCTGATCCTTCTCCTGGTCGTCGTCATCGTCGGCTGGTCGTCGCTGTTCACCGTGCGCCAGACCGAGCAGGTGCTGCTGGTTCGCCTCGGCGAGCCGGTCCGCGTGGTCACTGAGCCGGGCCTGCACTTCAAGGCGCCGTTCATCGACTCGGTGATCAGCATCGACAAGCGGATCCTCGACCTCGAAAATCCGTCGCAGGAAGTGATCGCGTCGGACCAGAAGCGGCTCGTGGTGGACGCCTTCGCGCGCTACCGCATCCGCAACGCGCTGCGCTTCTATCAGAGCGTCGGCTCGATCCCGGCCGCCAACATCCAGCTGACCACGCTGCTCAACGCCGCGCTTCGCCGCGTGCTCGGCGAGGTCACCTTCATTCAGGTGGTGCGGGACGAGCGTGAAGGTCTGATGCAGCGGATCCGCACCCAGCTCGACCGCGAGGCCGAAAACTACGGCATCTCGGTTGTCGACGTCCGGATCCGCCGCGCCGATCTGCCGGACCAGAACAGCCAGGCCGTGTATCAGCGGATGCAGACCGAGCGTCAGCGCGAAGCCGCCGAGTTCCGCGCCCAGGGCGGCCAGAAGGCGCAGGAGATCCGCTCCAAGGCGGATCGCGAGGCGACCGTCATCGTCGCCGAAGCCAACTCGCAGGCCGAAGAAATCCGCGGTTCGGGCGACGCCGAGCGCAACCGTCTGTTCGCCGCGGCCTATTCCAGGGATCCGGAGTTCTTCGCTTTCTATCGCTCGATGTCGGCTTACGACAACGCGCTGAAGAGCTCGGACACCCGCTATCTGCTGCGGCCGGATTCCGACTTCTTCCGGTTCTTCGGCGCTGCGGGCGGTCGTAACGGCACCTCGACCTCGGCGGCTGCGCCCGCGCGGCCGGCGGCGGCTCCGTCCACGGCGCCTGCGGTGACGGAGCCGGCGGCACCGGCCCCGGCGCGGTAGCGCTGCAGTCGCGAATAGCTGTCGGGCGGGAATGCGTTTTGCGTTCCCCTCGGCGGTCGATTAGAACAGCCGCAAGACAGGGGCGCGGGCCGCAGGGTCCGCGCTTCTTCAATTGCAGCGCAGGCGGGGACCGACCCGCCGGCCGGGAGGAGCCAGTCGTATGAGGTCTTTCGCATTCGCCGACCTCTTGATCGGGGTAGGTGTACTGTTCGTGCTGGAAGGCCTGATCTTCGCGGCGAGCCCGAACTGGATGCGGCGTGCGATGAAGAGCGCGCTGGCAACCCCGGACAATGTGCTGCGCATCGTCGGACTCGCGTCCGCCGTGTTGGGGCTGGTGCTGATCTGGGTGGTGCGGCACTGACGTCTCGGATCCTGGTGGATCGGAACGCCGTCCAGCGAATGCCGGCCCGGATCGCAACCTGACGGTCTGTTGCCGAGATCATGATGGACGCTCGGAACACCCCGCCGTTTTCAACGTCATCGTGAGCCAGTCTGTCCGCTTTTCGCCGCAATCGGTGTCGCGGATGGGGTAGCTTCGATCGATTCCGACGCTTGCGTGGGCCCCATGGCTCGGCGCAGTGTTCTCAGACAGCCGCGCCCGCTTGGCGCCGCGCCTCGTTCAGGAGACGTCTCGCCCATGTCCGCAGCGACCATGCCCGCAGCGATCTCTGCCTTCGGCCTTCGTATCCGGCCTCTGGTCACCGCCCTGTGCCTCGGCGCGGCCGCCGCTTTATTGGCGGCGCCGGCGCAAGCCCGTGGCCCCGAAGGCATCGCCGACGTCGCCGAAAAGGTGATCGATGCCGTGGTCAACATCTCGACCACCCAGACGGTCGAGGCCAAGGGCTCCGGCGAAAGCAACGGCGCCAAGCCGAACCTGCCGCCAGGCTCGCCGTTCGAGGAATTCTTCGACGACTTCTTCAAGAACCGCCGCGGCGGCAAAGAGGGCGGTGGCCCGCGCAAGACCAATTCGCTCGGCTCCGGCTTCATCATCGATCCCGCCGGCGTCGCAGTGACCAACAACCACGTCATCGCCGACTCCGACGAGATCAACGTGATCCTCAACGACGGCACCAAGATCAAGGCAGAGCTGGTCGGCGTCGACAAGAAGACCGACCTCGCGGTGCTGAAGTTCGCACCGCCGGCCGGCAAGACGCTGACCTCGGTTCAGTTCGGCGACAGCGACAAGCTTCGGCTCGGCGAATGGGTGGTGGCGATCGGCAACCCGTTTTCGCTCGGCGGCACGGTGACGGCCGGGATCGTTTCGGCGCGCAACCGCGACATCAACTCCGGGCCGTATGACAGCTACATCCAGACCGACGCCGCGATCAATCGCGGCAATTCCGGTGGTCCACTGTTCAACCTCAATGGCGAAGTGATCGGCGTCAACACGCTGATCATCTCGCCGTCGGGTGGCTCGATCGGCATCGGCTTTGCGGTGCCGTCGAAGACGGTGGTCGGCGTGGTCGATCAGCTGCGCCAGTTCGGCGAGCTGCGCCGCGGCTGGCTCGGCGTCCGCATCCAGCAGGTCACCGACGAGATCGCCGAGAGCCTGAACATCAAGCCGGCGCGCGGCGCGCTGGTCGCCGGCATCGACGACAAGGGCCCGGCCAAGCCGGCCGGCATCGAGCCCGGCGACGTCGTCGTCAAGTTCGACGGTAAGGACGTCAAGGAGCCAAAGGACCTGTCGCGCGTCGTCGCCGACACCGCGGTCGGCAAGACCGTCTACGTGGTGATCATCCGCAAGGGCAAGGAAGAGACCAAGCAGGTCACGCTCGGCCGGCTCGACGACGGCGCCAAGCCGCAGCCGGCCTCGGCGAAGTCGCAGCCGGAGCCGGACAAGCCGGTGACCCAGAAGGCGCTCGGCCTCGATCTCGCTGCGCTGTCGAAGGATCTGCGCGGCCGCTATAAGATCAAGGACAGCGTCAAGGGCGTGGTCGTGGTCGGTGTCGACAACGGCTCCGACGCCGCCGAGAAGCGGCTCGGCGCGGGCGACGTCATCGTCGAGGTCGCGCAGGAATCGGTGGCGAACGCCGCCGATCTCAAGAAGCGCGTCGACCAGCTCAAGAAGGACGGCAAGAAGTCGGTGCTGCTGCTGGTCTCGAACGGCGAGGGCGAGCTGCGTTTCGTGGCGCTCAGCCTGCAATAGGCGGATGGCCAAGGCCGACCGGCCCGCGCTCGCCGTCGATTTCGTCGGCGGCGCGACCGGCTACAAGCTGCGCTCCGGCGCCGCCCGCAGCCATGCACTGCTGAAAGCGACCGGCATGGCGCCGGGCCGTTCGCTGACGATCATCGATGCCACCGCCGGCCTCGGCCGCGACGCCTTCCTGCTCGCCGCGATGGGCGCCACGGTGACGCTGATCGAACGCTCGCCGCAGGTCCATGCGCTGCTCGCCGAAGCTCTCGCGGCAGCGCAGGCGGACAGCCCCGAACTCGCCGCCATCGTCTCCCGCATGACGTTGCTGCACGGCGACGCACGCGACCTGCTGCCGACCCTGCAGGCCGACGTCGTCACCGTCGACCCCATGCACCCCGAACGCACCAAGACGGCGCTGGTGAAGCAGGAGATGCGGCTGCTGCGGGAGCTGGTTGGGACCGACCCGGATGTTGTGGAGCTGCTACAGGCGGCGCTCGCCGCGCGCTGCGGCCGCGTGGTGCTGAAATGGCCGCTGCGAGCCGAGTCGCTGCAGGGCGTGCGGAAGGCGTCGTATCAGATTGTGGGGAAGACGGTGCGGTATGATGTGTTTGTGCAGGCGCGGGACATCAGCGAAGACACGACCGCTGCGAACACCGAGATGCAGAGCGGTTTGTCCAGCTAGATCAGGGCAGCACAAAGCAGCTGCGTGCGCGCCACTCGGTAACCCGCCTGCACGTTAACGCCGCGGATCATTGTCCGACGGCCATGATTCGGCCGGGTGTCGGTCAGGACATCAGCAAGCGCCAGCATATTTCATTTTTTACGCCCCGCAGTGCAGCCTCCATGATCAGGTGTGGATGGCGACCGGTTGTGAGCTCCATGGGTGGACTGCAGGAGGCGCGTTGACGTTGCGTCGCAGTCGCGTTCATTCACGCGTGAATATGTGTATTTTCCCAAGAGAATCCCAGGAATAACTGTGTTACATAGATAGTATTGATGTTGGCTTGTCCCGCGATCTGTATGATCGGGCCTCGAGAAGACGTCCAGGTCTGCCAAGGCGCGAATTTTTGCGGTCAATGAGTTGAGAAGCGGGAAAGAGCACGAGGAACAATGCACGGTTCTTCGCAGCGGATTGGATTGGCTGGAAGTAATTTGACCAAAGGCGCTCGCGTCCTGGGTGCGCTGTATCGATTCGCCCTCCGAAACGACACATATCTGGTCGGCGGTGTCCTAGTGATGGTCGTTGCAGTGACCTCCATCGCGAGCGGGATGCAGGGGCGGTTCTTCATGGACGGCCATCACCCCGGAAACATGATGAACGGCGCCCTCAACGTTCTTCACGGGCAGCCTCTACTTAGTGAGGTTCAGTCGATCTATGGGCTGTTGTTGCCCTATCTGAATGCGTTGCAGCTCTACGTTTTCGGCGAAACTTACCTTTCGCTTTGGGTGTTGCCGGTCGTGGCATTCGCTGGCGGGCTCGTGATCTATCACAAGCTGTTTCGGACGTTCCTTGATCCGCTGGAAAGCCTGATCGCTGTTTTCATTCTACTTGCGCTCAATAGCACTGTTCTGATGCCGTGGTCCAACTACGTCGTCTTCGGCATCAACGCTCTGGTTCTCGTGCTATTCTGCCAGGCAATCAACGGCGCGTACCGGTATCGGCCTGTTCTTTTCGGCATAGGGGCGTTGATCTTTTTCGCTGCGCTGATCCGCCCGCAGGACGTTTTGCTTCTCCCCGTTCTGCTGGCGACTTTGTTTCTTTACAGCAACAAAGATCATCTAGCGAAGGCGGTCGCCCTGTCGTCTGGGTTCGTTCTTCCGCTTGCAATGTTTGTGCTCTGGCTTGCCTTTCAGGGAACGCTCAAGGACTACTATCTGCAGACTGTAGCGATTCAGGATCGATTGTATTTCGCCGACAAAGGGCCGTTCTCCGGCTTGAGGGAGGTCTTCGAGGTCTTTACGACCGGCTTCGCGGCAGAAAAGCCACATCTGCAGATCGGGTTCGCTCCGTTCGGCAATCTCTTTGGCATCCTTTGGCTTCTTGTTTTTCTCCCCAGTGCATTCGTCGTTATTCGAGTTGGCGTTTTGGCGCTATCAGGCACAGCGAGTCGCGGCAGAATTCCCCAGCAACTGCCCCTGGGTGTTGTTCTTCTCGCAATGCTGACGGCAATGGGGCCGCTGTTCGCGCTCCACAATGTATGGGATAATTTCCGCTATGCCTTGCATATGGCGCAGGGCATCGGGGTGATCTTCTATTGTGTCGACCAACTGCCGCGCAAAGCTGTGGCGCGAGTCGTCATCGTCATGATGGCATTGTTCTTCTCCGCCCCACTTTACGCGTTGTCGAAGTCCGTGACGACGTCGATCACATATCTGACCTCTCGAACAGGGGCAGTTGCACAAGCGTCTCAGGTCAAGTACTTCGAGAACATTGAATTTCCCGATGCGATGCGGGCTCGGCTGTTGTTCGTTGAGCAATTCTTCCGAAACTATTCGCCGAAGTATCCGGACAGCTACGTTTATACGAGCCTTTGGTCGATCACCGACGGAATTTATGCGATCGGAAAAATACCGAACTTCCACAAGACGTTGACGAATGATCATTTTGCTTCAACGTACGCACGCTACTATCCCGAGTATCCCGGGACGTTCGTGGCGGCGGCGCAGAGCAGAAAGCTGATCTATGTGACGTTCGACGGCGCGTACAGCGGCCTCGCGGCTTACGATTACGTCAAGTTTAGAGAGGTCAGCGGAGTTTCGATTTTTATCGCGAGGGAGCGAGCCGAAACCTTCAACCTTCCATAGATCCTGGCTGCGACGCAGCCGCCGCGCTGACGACCAGGAGCGCTGGGCAGACGCCACGGGCGTGAGGGTTTGCACGATCCGCGGGAGACGCGTCGTCCGTTGGCGGCTGGATGGTGATGGCAGGCGTTGCAAAGCGAGACGACTTGGCGATGGGCGACGCTGTCATAGGAAGCACCGGGTTCGTCGGCGGACATCTGCTCCGCCAGCACGCGTTTGCCGCAAGCTTCAACAGCCGAAATATCTGCAAAGCTGCGGGCGAAGCCTTCCATACGGTCGTCTGCGCCGCAGCGCCGGGATCGATGTTCCAGGCCAACCGCTTTCCCGACCGTGATCAGGCGCAGATCGATGCGTTGATCGACAGCCTCTCGACCATCGATGCGCAAAGGTTCGTGCTGATCTCGTCGATTGCTGTGCTGGCCGATTGCGCCGGCCAGGACGAGACGATGTCGTCGTTCGAGACAGGCTTGGCGTATGGGCGCAACCGGCGCGCGCTGGAGAGGTTCTGCGTAGAGCATTTTTCAAAATGTTTGATCGTCCGGATTCCGGCGCTGTTCGGGGAGGGACTGAAGAAGAATTTCGTCTTCGACATTCTGAATCCGATGCCGAGCATGCTCGCGCGGGCGCGCCTCACGGAATTGAGCGATCGTCTTCCGGTACGGCTTCGGGACGGACTATCGGGCATTTACAGCTGGGACGATGGCCTCGAGCTGTTCGTGATCGACCGCGAGGCGCTCGGATCGACCGGCCAACGCGCGGCCTATGATGCCGCGGTGACCGAGCTCGGATTGTCGGCCATTCAGTTCACCCATCCCGACAGCAGCTTCCAATACTACGACATGACGCGGTTGTGGGCCGACATCGCGCTGTGTCTTGATCATGGGCTGGGTATCGTTCACCTGGCGCCTGAACCGCTGCCGGCGCGAGAGGTCTTTGCCGCGTTGACCGGCGGCGTCATGGCGCCGAATTCGGCTCGGCTGCATCGCGAGGATATGCGGACGGCTTACGCGGGATTGTTCGGACGCGATGGTGTCTACATCGCCGATGCAGACGTCACCTTGGAGAAGCTGAAGCGGTTCGCCGCTAACTTGTGGGCGCACGCATGAAGCTGGCAGTCTCCAACATTGCGTGGGCTCCGGCCGAGCGGGATCTCGCCTACGCCTTGCTGGCGGCCCACGGGGTTCGCGGGCTCGAGATCGCACCTGCGCTGTTCTTCGACGGCGCAGCCGATCCATTCCAGCCGCGACACCACGAAGCGGAGCGCGCATTGGCGGCGGCGCGTGTTGCCAATCTCGAATTGGTGTCGATGCAATCGCTGCTTTTCAACGTGGAGGGGGCCGCCCTGTTTCAAGGCGCCGACGCCCACGACAGATTTTGCTCGGCGATGCTGCGCGCGATTGATCTCGCCGGCCGTTTTTCGATCGGCAATCTGGTGTTCGGCTCGCCTCGGCAACGCAATATCCCCGATGGGATGTCGGCGGATGTTGCGGAGGGTATCGCGGTTGCCACGTTTCGCAGGCTCGGAGACGCCGCCGGCCGAGCCGGCACGAAGCTCGGGATCGAGTTCAATCCCTCGGCCTATGGCACGAATTTTCTCAATGACGTCGACTCCGCGGCCGCCTTCGTCGCACGGGTCGATCATGCCGCGGTGACGTTGATCCTCGACCTCGGCGCGATGCACATGAACGACGAATTCGACAGAATCGACGACGTCGTCGCGAGCCATGCTGGCCGGATCAGCCATGTGCATCTGAGCGAACCGAACCTCGCGCCGGCGCCGGCCTCCGTAGCGCAGGCCGCGCAAGTGATCTCGGTGATGACGAAGGCAGGCTATTCCGGCTGGTACTCGATCGAGATGAAGCCTCAGCCCGAGCACGGATTAGCCGCTCTCGATCAAGCACTCGGCCGGCTGGTCGAGGCTGCGATGCTTGCTGACGAAAGGCCGTGCTGACATGACAAGTCCTTCGCGCTGCGAAGATATCTTCGTCTCCGTCTGCTTCGCCGACGTGCCCCTCGGTGATGCAGCCTGCGTGACCGAACTGGCCAAGCTGTCGAGGCGCCTGTCGGAACGCTACCGGTATTGCGAGATATTGCTTGTCGTTGACGCAGATTCAGAGCGGGATTTGCAGCCCCTGATCAGTCGGGTATTGAACGCCCGTCTGCTGATGGTGCGACCGGCCACGCCATTCTATCGCCGCCGCACAGCCGTCGCGCTGGAGGCAATCGGCGACGTTGTCGTGCTCGCCTCGCTCGACGAGCTCCCTGCCGTGGACATTATCGAGATGATCGAAGTGGCCGCGCAGAAAGGCAGCATCGTCATCGGGCGGCGCAGCAGAGCAGGCGTGATGAATCCCGTTCTGCGCGCGCTCGGACACAGCGCCGGATTTCGCGTCGATATGCGCGACATGCTGACCGCCTGCTATCCGCGTCCGCTGATCGGAAAGCTTCTCGTCCATCCGGACCGGCAATTGGCATTGCGTTTCCCGCCCGTGGACGGCGGAATTCCGGTGAGCTGGCAGCTCTGCGGCGACAGTCGGCCGCCCTCGCGCTCGGCCCGCGAATTGGGACGCAGATTGGCGGTCGTTCAGAAATTGCTCGTCAGCTCGGCGCCGCGGGTGCTGACTGTCGTGTCGGTGCTCTCGCTGATCGTGGTGTTCTCCGCATTCGCTTACGTGGGCTACGCGATCATCGTCTGGCTGGCTCTCGCGACGATCCAACCCGGCTGGTTCACAACCTCGCTGGTTCTAAGCCTGACGGCGGCGTTCCTGGGCGGCGCAATCTTCGGTCTGACGATCGGCCTGCAGAAGGTCATCGAAGGACTGTCGGGCGACGTGATGGACGACATCGTCAACGAGCGCGCGTCGGTCGACATGTTCGACCAGGCCATGAAGGAGCTGAACGTCGAGACGACCGCGGCGGTGCACGCCGTGCCGTCCGGGCCGCCGGCTCATGTCGAGGCGAAGGGAGCCGCATGAGCGCAACACCGCCCATCGACTATCTGGTCATCGGCGGCGGCTTCTACGGCTGCAGTCTGGCCCTGTTCCTGCGCTCGATCTCTAGCCGCGTCGTGTTGGTCGAAGCCGCCGGCGAATTGCTGACTCGCGCGTCTCGCGTCAATCAGGCCCGGGTGCACACAGGGTTTCACTATCCCCGCAGCGCGATGACGGCGGTCAAATCGATGGTGCTGCATCGCCGCTTCGCCGCGGATTTCCCGGATGCCATCGATAGCGATTTCCAGATGCTCTACGCGATCGCCCGGCGGCGATCGAAGATTTCTGCCAAGCGGTTCTATCGGATGTTCTCGGACATGGGCGCTCCGATCGCGCCGGCGGATCCGTCTCAGGCGGCGCTATTCGATCCGGCAATGATTGAAGCCGCCTTTGCATGCACCGAGTTCGCATTCGACTACACTGTGCTGCGTGATCACATGGTTGGCCGGCTCGACGCGCTCGCTGTCGATCTTCGGCTCAACACCGACGTGCAGGAGGTGGAAGAGCGCGACGATGACGTCGTCGTGCGACTGTCCACCGGGGCAGAGCTGAACGCGCGCTTCGTGTTCAACGTCACCTATTCACAGATCAACAGCGTGTTGCGGAGCGGCGGGCTGCCCGAAGCGAATCTGAAGCACGAGCTGACAGAAATCGCCCTGATCCGGCCGCCGCGCCAATTGCAGCGATACGGCATCACGATCATGGACGGGCCATTCCTGTCGGTGATGCCCTATCCGGCAGAGAGGCTGTATTCTCTGACGCATGTACGCTACACGCCGCACCAAAGCTGGACCGACAGCGGGTCCGAGCGGTCGCCATACAGCATTTTCGAATCGTTGCATCCCGACACGCACTACCGGCACATGATCCTCGACGGCCGGCGTTACGTGCCGTGTCTGACGGGAGCCGAATGGGTCAAGTCGATCTATGAGGTGAAGACCGTGCTGGTGAAGAACGAGACCGACGACGGCCGGCCCATTCTGTACCATCGGCAGCCGCAGCAATCCCGCGTGATTTCGATCATGGGCGGCAAGATCGACAACATCTACGATCTGTTCGAACTGGTGCGGCGGAGCGAACCGGAGTGGGCCGCGGCGCATGATGGTTATGTCGTCGCTGCGCCGCAGGCTGCGATGGCGGCGGTGTGATGTCGCCGATGCTCAGTTGGGACCTGCTGCGCTTCGGAATCGTGTCGGCCATCGGGCTCGGCTTCGACCTCTCGACCGCCTGGGCGCTGGCCGTGTTCGCTGGGATCCCGCTGGCGGGTGCGGCCTCTGTCGGCGTCCTGGTCGGTGCGATCGTCAACTATCTGCTGCACGAAACATGGACGTTCCGCTCCAACGGGGGCCGGCTATCCGGCCGGCGCTGGCTGCTCTATATGGCGACCCTGGCCGTCACCCTGTTGGTCAGGGCCGGCGTCATTGCGGTTCTGCAGCTCTTCGTCCTGACCGGGGCAGGGCATGAATTCACGACGCTGTCCATCGCGATCGGCACGTCGTTTGCCGTCAACTACCTCCTCAGCAAGTATCTCGTGTTCCGCGCCGGGACCGAACAAGTCATTTGAAGCCCGATCGGACGCAACATGATTGACATTCCCACGCCGGCGGTCGCGGATTGGCAGGTGCCGGCCTTCCGCGCCGATCTGTATGGCGAAAAGCGCCACGACTACGCGTTGGTGATTCCGGTGATCAATGAAGGTCAGCGGATCCGCGACCAGCTACGGCGCGTGCTCGCTGCGTCGCTGCCGGTCGATGTCATCGTCACCGATGGCGGCTCGACCGACGGCTCGCTCACGCCGGACTTCGTGGCTTCCGTCGGCGTTCGCGCGGTGCTTACCAAGACCGGATCCGGACGCCTGAGCGCACAGCTGCGTGTGGCCTATGCTTGGTGTCTGCAGCAAGGCTACGCCGGCATCGTCACGATCGACGGCAACGGCAAGGACAATGTCGAGGCCGTGAGCCATTTCGTCGCCAAGCTGCATGACGGCTACGATTATGTTCAGGGCTCGCGCTATCGCCGCGGGGGGGCCGCCATCAATACGCCGCTGGAGCGCACGATCGGCAATCGGCTGATCCACGCGCCCGTCATGAGCCTCGCCAGCCGACACTGGTTGACCGACACCACAAATGGATATCGCGGCTATTCGCGCCGCTTCCTGCTCGATCCCCGAGTGGCGCCGTTCAGGGATATCTTCATCAACTACGAATTGCTGTTCTATCTGACGGTGCGCGCCGGGCAACTTCGCTATCGAATCTGCGAAATACCCGTACGCCGCTGCTATCCCGTAGGAGAGGCGACACCCACCAAGATCCGAGGCTTCTCAGCAAAGTTCGCGATCATCAAACAGCTCGCCGAAGCTGCGACAGGACGATTCAACCCATTCTCGCCTCTTTGAGGCAGAGAAGCTTCTCAGCCCGTACGTTTGCGCCAGCTTCGAACACCATCCGCGGCCGGAACGACGGTGAGAAGCGAGCGAGCCGAAGCGAAATTTCTGCGTCAGAGGGAAGGCTTTGAGGGCGGTTCGTCAGCCTGTCGCGGCGAATTCCTGCGGCCGACGCGCCGAAGCTTTCTCTTACGAAGATCTGGAAAGTGGCAGAGCGGGGGAGGCAAGCCGGAGCCGATCGCTTTGCCTCAAGATCTGGCTGGGGAACTAGGATTCGAACCTAGACAAACAGAGTCAGAGTCTGTTGTGCTACCGTTACACCATTCCCCACCGAAAATGCCGGCAAGGCCAGGCACTTAGGGTCGAGCCGGGGGCGGGGCGAAGTGGGCCGGCCCGGCGGCTCGGATGGGGGCGACTTCTAGCGGGGTCGGGCGCTCCCTGCAAGGGGCTTCCTGACGAAGATGCCAGCTTTGGATCGAACTCCCCTTCGCCTCACTCTGCTGCCTGCTTGACCTCGCCGTGCGGCAGGCCGGGCTGGTCCGGGCGTCTGCCGCGGCTCCAGTTCGACAGGGCGTTGGAGAGGCGGTCGAGATAGAGATAGACGACAGGCGTCGTGAATAGCGTCAGCGCCTGGCTGACGGCGAGGCCGCCGACCATGGCGTAGCCGAGCGGCTGGCGGATTTCCGACCCTGTGCCGGTGCCCAGCATCAGCGGCACGCCGCCGAGCAATGCGGCCATCGTGGTCATCATGATCGGGCGGAAGCGCAGCAGCGCCGCCTTGCGGATCGCCTGTTCGGGGTCGAGATGCTCGTCGCGCTCGGCCGCGATGGCGAAGTCGACCAGCATGATGCCGTTCTTCTTGACGATGCCGATCAAGAGGATGACGCCGATCAGCGCGATCAGGCTGAAATCGAAGCCGAACAGCATCAGGATCGCCAGCGCGCCGACGCCGGCGGAGGGCAGGGTGGAGAGGATCGTCAGCGGGTAGATGTAGCTCTCGTAGAGGATGCCGAGGATCAGATAGACCACCACCAGTGCGGCGAGGATCAGCAGCGGTACGGTGCCGAGCGACTGCTGGAACGCCTGCGCGGTGCCCTGGAAGCTGCCGTTCAGTGTCAGCGGCGCGCCGATCTCGGCCATCGCGCGCTGCACCGCCTCGGTGGCCTGGCCGAGCGCAGCGCCCGACGCCAGATTGAAGCTGATCGTGGTGGCCGGAAACTGGCCCTGATGCGCGATCGACAGCGGCCGCACCGGCACGGTGGTCCATTTGGCGAAGGCCGACAGCGGCACTGCGCTGCCGGTGGTCGGCGAGGTGATGTAAATCTTGTCCAGCGACTCGACCTTGCCCTGCAGCTCCGGCAGGATTTCCAGGATGACGTGATACGAGTTGGTCTGGGTGAAGTATTGCGCGACCTGGCGCTGGCCGAAGGCGTCGTACAGCGTGTCGTCGATCAGCTGCGGCTGGATGCCGAAGCGCGAGGCGGTGTCGCGGTTGATGGTCAGCGTCAGCGTGGTGCCTTCGGTCTGCTGGTCGCTGGCGACGTCGCGCAGCTCCGGCAGTGTCTGCAGCTTGGCCAGCACCTTCGGCGCCCATTCGTTGAGCTCGGTGAGATTGGCGTCCTGCAGGGTGTATTCGAACTGGGTGCGGGTCGGCCGGCCGCCGAGCCGGACGTCCTGCGCGGCCTGCATGAACAGCCGCGCGCCCTCGACCTGCTCGAGCTTGGGCCGCAGCCGTGCGATGATCTGCTGCGCACTGGCGTCGCGGTGGTCGCGCGGCTTCAGCGTGATGTACATCCGCCCTGTATTGAGTGCACTGCCCGAGCCGCCGATCGACATCGCCACGCTGGCGACGTCGGGGTCGGCCAGCACGATTTTGCCGAGTGCCTCCTGGTGCGCCTTCATGTCGGCGAACGAGATGTCCTGCGCGGCCTCGGACGACGCGGTGATCAGGCCGGTGTCCTGCTGCGGGAAGAAGCCTTTCGGGATCACCATGAACAGGTAGACCGAAAGCCCCAGCGTGGCGAAGAACACCATCAGCGTGGTGAAGCGCCAGCGCAGCACCAGATCGAGCCCGCGCTCATACGCGCGCAGCATCGCCTCGAATCCGCGCTCGCTGAGCTCGTACAGCCGGCCGTGCTTGACCGCATGCTCGTTGCGCAGGAAGCGCGACGCCATCATCGGCGTCAGCGTCAGCGACACCACCAACGACACCACGATGGTCATCGCCAGCGTCACGGCGAATTCGCGGAACAGCCGGCCGATGATGCCGCCCATCAGCAGCAGCGGGATCAGCACCGCGATCAACGAAATCGAGATCGACACGATGGTGAAGCCGATTTCGCCGGCGCCCTTCAGCGCCGCCGCCATCGGGCTCTCGCCTTCCTCGATGTAGCGGGTGATGTTCTCCAGCATCACGATGGCGTCGTCGACCACGAAGCCGACCGAAATCGTCAGCGCCATCAGCGACAGATTGTCGAGCGAATAACCGGCCGCCCACATTAGCGCGCAGGCGCCGAGCAAGGCGAGCGGCACGGTGATGCTCGGAATGATGGTGGCCCAGACGCTGCGCAGGAACAGGAAGATCACCATCACCACCAGCGCGATGGTCAGCAGCAGGGTGAACTGCACGTCCTCGACCGCGGCCCGGATGGTCTGGGTGCGGTCGCTGATCACGTCGATCTTGATCGCCGGCGGGATCGCCGCGACGAGGCGCGGCAGCTGCGCCTTGATCTTGTCGACGGTGTCGATGACGTTGGCGCCGGGCTGCTTGAAGATCACCAGGAACACGCCGCGCTTGCCGTTGGCCCACGCCGCCTGCTTGGCGTCCTCGGGCCCGGCGACCGCCTGGCCGATATCGCGAATCCGCAGCGGCCCGCCGTTGCGATAGGCGATGATGACGTCGTTCCAGTCCTTGGCGCGGGTGAGCTGGTCGTTGGCGTAGATCGTGTAGCTGCGCTTGGCGCCGTCGAGATTGCCCTTCGGGCCGTCCACAGTGGTGATGCCGATGCGGGTGCGGACATCCTCCAGCGACAGGCCCTTGGCGACCAGCTTGGCCGGATCGACCTGAATGCGGATGGCGGGTTTCTGCTGGCCGCCGATAAGCACCTGGGCGACACCGGTGATCTGGCTGATCTGCTGGGCGAGCTGGGCGTCGACCGCGTCGCTCACCTTGATCAGCGGCAGCGTGTCGGAGGTCGCCGATAGCAGCAGGATCGGCGAGTCCGCCGGGTTGACCTTGCGATAGGTCGGCGGGCTCGGCAGCGTCTTCGGCAACTGGCCGCCGGCGGCGTTGATCGCCGCCTGGACATCGTTGGCGGCACCGTCGATGGCACGGCCGAGGTCGAACTGGATCGTTACCGCGGTGCTGCCGAGCGAACTGCTCGACGTCAGCTGCGCGACGCCGGGGATCTGGGCGAACTGCCGCTCCAGCGGCTGCGCGACCGACGAGGCCATCGTCTCGGGGCTGGCGCCGGGCAGGCTGGCGGAGACCTGGATGGTCGGAAAGTCGACCTGCGGCAGCGGTGCGACCGGCAGCATCGGATAGGCGACCAGACCGACGAACAGGATGCCGGCCATCAGCAGCGAGGTGGCGATCGGAAAGCGGATGAACGGAGAGGAAATGCCGCCGCTCATCTCAGCGGGCTCCGTCGGCTGATCCGGCGATGGGGGCGCCCCGTGGCTGGCTGTCGGCGACCTTGAAGGCCACCGGGGAGCCGGGCTTCACTTTGTATTGGCCGCCGACAATGACGCGGTCGCCGGGCTCCAGCCCGCCTTCGACCACGGTGTTACGGTCGTTGCTCGGCCCGACCTGCAGCTTGCGCACCTGCGCTTTGCTGTCGGCATCGACCGCATAGGCATAAAGCCCGTTGGCGCCGTGCTGGATCGCCTCGTTCGGCGCGACGACGACATCGTCGAGCGTTTTCACCAGCAGTTCGGTGGAGACGGCGAGGCCGGGCCACAGCGCGTGGTCCTTGTTGTCGAACACCGCCTTGAGCCGCACCGTGCCGCTGTTGGAATCGACCTGGTTGTTGACGACCGAGAGCACGCCCTCCGAGAGCCGCGTCTTTCCATCGGTGGATAGCGCCACCACCTGCAGCGGATGCGCCGCCTGCGCCTTGTTGATGTCGGAGACGCGCTCCTCGGGCGCCGTAAAGATCACCGCGATCGGCTCGATCTGCGCGATGGTGACGATCCCGGTCTGGGTGGCGGCGTTGACGATGTTGCCTTTGTCGACCTGGCGGATACCGGTCACGCCTGAGATCGGGGCCCTCACGCTGGCGTAGTCGAGCTGGGTCTGGGCATTGGCGATCGCCGCGTCGTCGGCCGCGATCTGGGCGGTGAGCTGCTGGACAGTTGAGCGCTGGGTGTCGGTCTGCTGCTTGGTGGCGAATTCGCCGAGCCGCACCGAGCGGCCGAGATCGAGCTGGGCGTTGGCGAGATTGGCCTGGTCCTGCTCCTTCTTGGCCTTGGCCTGGTCGAGCGCGGCCTGGAACGGCCGGGGGTCGATCTGGGCGATCAGGTCGCCGGCCTGGACGATCTGACCTTCCTTAAAGGCGATCTTGTCGATCTGGCCGTCGACCCGGGTCCGGACCACGACGGTGTTGAACCCCTGAACAGTTCCGAGGCTGGTCAGATAGACCGGGAAGGAGGCCTTCTGAACGGTTGCCACGGTGACCGGAACGGCCGCGGCCGAGCCGGACTTGCCGCCGTCCTTAGCGGTGGATCCGGCGCCCTGCTGGCTTGCGGGCGCGGCGCGATAATGCTGCCAACCCCAGGTGCCTGCGCCCACCGCTCCTAGGAGGGCGACAACGATCAAGGCGAGGCGGGGGCTGCGGGAAGAGATCATGACGATCCGTTACGTTCGCTGCCGGAATTCACATGGGCACACGCCGTCCAGCCTGTTGCGGCGGTCAGGGACGATTGGACCTAACCAGCGGTGCAGGCAGTGTAAACACACTTGGGCTTGAAAGTGCGTTACATTGCCAAAGCTTCATGAATCGCTTGCCAAGCGCACCGCTGCAGTGGTTTTCGCGCGGTCAATAGCTTCGAGTTCGGGAGGCCGAAGCGTTTGCCCTAGATCTGACCAATTTGCCAGTTGAGAACGGTTCCAATTGTCAGCGGGCGGACTCTCGGTCATATCCGGCGACAATCCAGCCGCATTCGGCCGGGGCGAGCCGGAGTGGGGAATGGAAGAACTGAACGGGCGGATGATCGCCTGCCAGATCCTGATCACCGGGCTGATCGCGCGCGTGGCCAACGATCAGGCCGATCCGCTGCGTTTCCTCAGTGAGTTTCGCGACGAGATCCGCGCGGTGGTGAGCGGCATCAGAATTGGCGGCACAATGGACTCCGAACGCGTGCGCGTGACGGCGCAGCAGACGGTCGATGAGTTGTTCGCGTTGATGAAGCCGCCGAGCGCGCCGGCGGACTAAGCGTGCGCGTTTTCTGTGTACTATCCAAGTACCACAGCTCTGCGCGCAAAAAATCCGCAATTGCTTAGCTTCTGCGCAATTTCCTTCGGATTGCTCACCCGCCTCCGGATGTTTACGGAGGCGCTTGTTTAGAACCGTTTTGATCTTGAACGATTCCAGCGCGACAAACGCGCGCGTGCGTTGACCCTCTATTTTGCGGTCGATACCACTGAAATTCTGCAGATAATTACCATCTGCAGGTTTTGGGGGGCACAAGTGATAAACGAGGCGGGTATTAGCGGGGTGAAGACGCCAAGGTCGTTGCGCACCGACGCGTCGATCCGGACGTTCAACGACGAGTTCGACGGTCGTTACGGTCGCAAGGTTTCGGCGGTGGCTGGCATGATCGCGGTGGCCTCGATTGGCGGCGCCGAGGCGCAGCAATCGAGCCTGCCCGCTGTGACGGTGGACGCGCCGGTGGCGCGACCGCGACCTGCGGCGGCGAAGCCGACGCCCGATCAAATTCGCGCCCGCACCGCGCTGCGCCGCGCCGCTCGCCGTGCGCAGCCGGCTCAGGTGGCGCCGGTGCCGTTCCCGAACGCCGGCTCGCTCTCGGCCGACGTCAATCCCTATGCGGACGCCGCAGCCCCCTACAAGGTCGACCGGCTGTCCGGCACCAAATTCACCGAGCCGCTGATCAACACGCCGCGCACCGTGACGGTGCTGACCAAGGAAGTGCTCGAGGACAAGAACGCGACCTCGCTGCGTGACGTCGCGCGCTCGACCGCCGGCGTGACGCTCGGCACCGGCGAGGGCGGCAACGCCTTCGGCGATCGCTTCTTCATCCGCGGCTTCGATGCGCGTAACGATGTCTTCATCGACGGCATCCGCGATCCCGCGGTGTCGATCCGCGAGAACTTCTTCACCGAGCAGATCGAGATCCTGCGCGGTCCGGCCTCGACCATGGCGGGCCGCGGCACGGCCGGCGGCGCGATCAATATCGTCACCAAGCAGGCGACTACGGCCGGCAACTTCACCAAGGCCGAGACCACGTTCGGCACCGATGCGACGCGGCGCGTCACCGTCGACGTCAACCAGGTCATCAACCCGACCTTGGCGGTGCGTGTCGACGGCCTGTATCAGGAAGCCAACGTCGCCGGCCGCAACTACGTCTACGATGATCGCTGGGGCGCCATGGGCGCCGTCAAGTGGACGCCGACCGACACCATCAAGATCACCGCGAACTACGTTCACACCGATCTCAGTGGCCTGCCGGACTTCGGTGTGCCCTACAACACCGCGCTGCGCCGGCCGTCGACCGACGTCAACGTGCCGCGCAACACCTATTACGGCTTCGTCAACCGCGACTTCCAGAAGGCGTCGCAGGATTTCGGCACGGTCACCGGCGAGTTCGAGATCACGCCCGACCTCAAGCTCAGCAATCGCACCCGCGCGGCGCATTCGGTGCTCGATTACATCGGCACGCTGCCGAGCAATCCGACCGCCACCACGGTGTCGCTGGCGTCGCAGAGCCGCTATCAGACCACCGACGTGCTCGCCAACCAGACCGACCTGACCTACAAATTCGACACCGGTCCGGTGAAGCACGCGCTGATCGGCGGCGCGGAAGTGTCGCGCGAAAGCGTGATGCGTGACACCTATGCGGGGCTGACCTCGGAGCTCAACGGCTTCCAGAGCGGCGGCCGCATCACCGTTCCGCTGCTGGCGCCGCCGAACCTGTTCGAATTCGCCAATGCGCCGCGCCGGGCCTACAATCCGACGTTCATCAAGGTCGACACCAAGTCCGCCTATCTGATCGAGACGGCGAACTGGAACGACGTCGTCATCCTCAACGGCGGCCTGCGCTACGACGATTACGACATCACAGGCCGTACCGCGACGAATGCGAGCGGCGTGCAGTCGGGGATGTGGAATTACAATCTCGGCGCGGTGGTCAAGCCGCTGCCTTACGCCAGCCTGTACGCGGCTTATGCGACTTCGACCAATCCGGTCGGCGCCGAGCTCGACGCGTCGGGCACCGCTTATGGCGGCCTCGTTGTCAATAATAACAGCTTCCAGGCGCTGCCGCCTGAAATGAACAAGGCCGCCGAAGTCGGCACCAAATGGGAGTTGTTCGACCGGCATCTGCTCGTCACCGGAGCGTTGTTCCAGACCGAGAAGTCGAACGCCCGCGAGACGGTCGGCAGCAATATCCTCTCCACCGGGGTGTATCGCGTCCGCGGCATCGATCTCGAAGTCGCCGGCAAGATCACCGAGCGCTGGAGTGTGTTCGGCGGCCTGGTGTTGATGGAGAGCGAGGTGTTGCAGTCGGTCGACCCGAACCAGGTCGGCGCCAAACTCGCCAACATCGCCCACCAGTCGTTCAACATGCTCTCCAAATACAGGTTTGGCGAGCAATGGGAAGTCGGCGGGCAGGCGACCTACGCGTCGAAGATCTTCGGCGGCACCTTCGGCGCCATCAATGGCAACGTGTTGCCGGAGCACTGGCGGTTCGACAGCTTCGTCGAGTTCAAGGTCGACAGGCACCTGACCGCGAAGCTCTCGGTCAACAACATCCTGAACACGACCTATTACGACGCGTTCTATCGCAGCAACTCGCCGTTCGTGTTTATTGCGCCAGGCCGGTCGGTCTGGTTGACGCTGCGCGGCACGCTCTGACGCGCCGCCGGTACTGGAGTTGCTATGCTGGTTTGTATTCCCGACGTTCTGTCCAAGCCTGAGGTGGCGGAGTTCCGCTGCCTCATGGACGCCGCAGACTGGGAGGATGGCCGCTCCACCGCCGGCGCACAGTCGGCCTTGGTCAAGCGCAACGAGCAACTGCCGCCGGATGGCGAGCTGGCGCGTGCGCTCGGCCGCCGCATCATCTCGGCGTTGACCGGCAATCCCAAATTCGTCTCCGCAGCGGTGCCGCTGCAGATTTTCCCGCCGCTGTTCAATCGCTATACGGCCGCGGGCAATCACCATTTCGGCATCCACGTCGACAATGCGGTGCGCGGCGATCCGCTCACCGGCCTGAGAATCCGCACGGACCTGTCGGTCACGCTGTTCCTGGCGGAGCCCGAAGAATATGAGGGCGGCGAACTCGTGGTGGAGGACACTTACGGGTCGCACGAAGTTAAATTGCCCGCGGGAGACTGCGTGCTCTACCCATCGACCAGCCTGCACATGGTCACTCCGGTGACCCGCGGCGCCCGGGTCGCGTCTTTTTTCTGGCTGCAGAGCATGGTACGTGATGCCCATGCGCGCAGCATGATCTACGATCTCGACGGCGCCATTCAGGCTTTGGTCGAGCGGCTGGGACGCGATGACCCTGAAACGGTCAAATTGACCGGTATTTATCACAACCTCATCCGCTACTGGGCCGAAGTATGAAACTGTCGAACATTCGATTGATCACTGCGACGTTGCTGTCGCTGGCACTCGCAGCGCCGGTTGCGCCGGTCTTTGCGCAGCAGCCGTCCGCGCCGGCGATGTCGGCACCGTCGGCCGAGACCACCTCGGACACCACAGCGGCGACGCAAGCGCTGCCTGCCTCGGGAGCGTCCACCAACGGAAGTGTGACACCGGGCCTTCACGAGCTTTCGCCGTGGAGCATGTTCCTGCAGGCCGACCTCGTGGTGAAGTCCGTGATGGTCGGGCTCGCGCTGGCCTCGGTGATTACCTGGACGATCCTGATCGCCAAGAAGATCGAGCTCGGTCGCGCCCGCTGGCGGCTGCGCTCGGCGCTGAAGGAGATCGGCGAGGCCCGTTCGATGTCCGAAGCGCAGCTCGCGCTCGGCGATAAGAAAAGCCCGTTGTCGATGCTGCTGGCCGCGGCGCTGCACGAAGCGCGGGTGTCGGCAGGCCTCACCAGCGACGAGGGCATCAAGGAACGCGCCGCCTCGAGCTTCAGCGAAATCGTCCGCGCCGAGTCCCGGCATATGCGCCACGGCATGGGCTTTCTCGCCACCATTGGCGCCACCGCGCCGTTCATCGGCCTGTTCGGTACGGTGTGGGGCATCATGAACAGCTTCATCGGCATTTCGAAGTCGCAGACCACCAACCTCGCGGTGGTGGCTCCCGGCATCGCCGAAGCGCTGCTCGCTACCGCGATCGGTCTGGTCGCGGCGATCCCGGCCGTGATCATCTACAATCACTTCTCGCGCGAGATTAAGGTCTATCTCGAAATGGTCGCGCGGGCCTCCGGCGCGACGCTCCGGCTGTTGTCGCGCGATCTCGATCGCAGCCACAGCGGCGGCCGTCACGCCCGCGCGGCGGAGTAACCGATGGCTGTTTCTCTGAATGATTCCGACGGCCTCGACGACGATTTCGACGAGACCCACGAGATCAACGTCACGCCGTTCATCGACGTCATTCTGGTGCTGCTGATTATCTTCATGGTGGCGGCGCCGTTGTCGACCGTCGATCTGCCGGTGAGCCTCCCGACCTCGAGCGCGACGCCGCAGAAGCGGCCCGACAAGCCGACCTATGTGAGCATCAAGCCCGATCTTGCGGTTGCGATCGGCGAGAACCAGGTCAAACGCGTCGATCTGGTGAAGACGCTGGATACGATGCCCGACATGACCAAGGATCGCTTCATCTTCCTGCGTGCCGACCGCGCAGTGCCGTATGGCGAACTGATGGACGTGCTCGAGATGCTGCGTGCCGGTGGCTACGCCAAGATCAAGTTGGTGGCGCTGGAAGCGGTACCAGGCGCGGCGCCCGGCGCCGCGCAGCAGTAACAGACAGGAAGCGCCTTGCGGCCTGGCGCCGCAGGCGCGCGCGGAGCGGCCGTTGCGGCGGGGCTTCGTGATAGTTGAGACGCGGAACGATCGTTGAGCGCATGACCGAGTTCGATTTCTCTCACAAACCGTCCCGCACGCTGTGGCTGATCGCCGGCGTTGCCGCCTTCGCGCTGCATGCCGGCGGCGTTGCGCTGGCGCTGTCGCACAGCGCCGACGAACTCGACGACGACGCGCTCGGCGCGCCGGCGATCGAGGTCGGCCTCGAGATGATGTCGCCGAAGCACGAAGCGAGCGATCTGCCGCCCGGGCCGGACACCGACGCCTCGGCCGCATCGCCCGCGCTGAACGAGCAGAAGGCAGAGGTCCAGGAAACCGACCTGCCGAAGGATACGCCGCAGGAGACCGAAGAGCCGGACCGCGTCGTCACCGAGCAGGAATCCAAGAAGCCCGACGAGGAGCAGAAGGAAAAGGCTGTGGTGCAGCAACAGGCCTCGACCGAGTCGGTCGCGGCCGAAGCCACCGCGATGCCGAGCAACGAGACCGCCAAGGAAGGTCCGCGCTCGGTGGCCCCGGCTCAGGGCGTCGGTCAGGCCGCGCAGCGGATCCGCGCCACCTGGCAGAAGGAACTGGTGGCGTATCTCGACAAGCACAAGCGCTATCCGAAGGAAGCCAATCAGAAGAACGTCAAGATCGTGGTCGGCTTCGAACTCGACCGCCTCGGCCACGTGCTGTCGACCCGCATCGTCGAAGGCTCCGGCGACGCCGCGTTCGATCAGGCCGCGCTCGACATGGTGAAGCGCGCCGACCCCGTCCCCGCGCCGCCGCCGCTGATTGCCGACGAAGGCCTCACGTTCAGCCTTCCGGTGATCTTCCGGACCAAGGGGAAGGGTTAGGGCGGTCGTTGATCAACGCGCGTCGAAAGTCCGACGCTCGACTGCGCCGATCGCTCGCCACACCCTCAGGCGCGTCATTCCGGGGCGCGCGCAGCGCGAACCGGAATCTAACGCGGGCACTGCCGGGCGACATTCTTTGCAACAACTTCGGGATTCCGGGTTCGCCCGCAGCTGCGCTGCGGTCGCCCCGGAATGACGGGCGTTGGGGCGACGACGAACCGGCTTAGTACGTCGCGCGTCCGCCCGAAATGTCGAACACAGCGCCGGTCGAGAACGAGCAGTCTTCCGACGCAAGCCACGCGACCATGGCGGCCAGCTCCTCGACCAGCACGAAGCGCCCCTTGGGAATCTTCGACAGCATGAAGTCGATATGCTGCTGCGTCATCTGGTCGAAGATCGCGGTCTTTGCCGCGGCCGGCGTCACCGCATTGACGGTGATGTCGTAGGACGCCAGCTCCTTGCCGAGCGACTTGGTGAGCGCGATCAGGCCGGCCTTCGAAGCCGAGTAGTGCGCGGCGTTAGGGTTGCCTTCCTTGCCGGCGATCGAGGCGATGTTGACGATGCGGCCGTATTTGTGGGCGACCATCGCCGGCACGATCGACCTGCAGCAGATGAACGGCCCATCGAGGTTGATGCGCAGCACCTTGCGCCATTCCTCGTAATCGGTGTCCCAGACGGTCTTGTTGACGCCGGCGATGCCGGCATTGTTGACCAGGATGTCGATCTTGCCGAAGGCTTTGAGCGTGGCGTCGCGCGCTGCGTCGACCGCGGCCGGATCGGCGACATCGACCTGGATCGCGATCACTGCGTCACCGATCTCCTTCGCGGTGCGCT
This sequence comes from Rhodopseudomonas infernalis, assembly GCF_022271405.1. GTDB lineage: Bacteria > Pseudomonadota > Alphaproteobacteria > Rhizobiales > Xanthobacteraceae > Rhodopseudomonas > Rhodopseudomonas infernalis. The sequence continues at coordinate 54,635 of NZ_JAJNAL010000034.1, forward strand.
CCGCGAACGCGATGTCGTGATCCCAGATCGCGACGCGCGCGCCGGACGCGACGAACCGCTCGGCGATGGCGCGGCCGAACCCCTGAGCGCCGCCGGTGACCACGGCGCAGCGATGGTTGAGGTTGATCGTGTTCATCTGTTCGCGCCCTTTGCTCGACCTGCAGGTTGCGTCATTGCGAGGAGCGAAGCGACGAAGCAATCCATGGGCTCAGCATGCGGGGCCTGGATTGCTTCGCGGAGCCTGTCATCGGGCGGCGCTTTGCGCCGACCCGTTGGCTCGCAATGACGGACGTTATTCGCCCCTATGCTACTCACAACGTCCAGCCGCCGTCGATGATATGCGCGACGCCGGTGGTGAAGGCGCTTTCGTCGCTCGCCAAGTACACGGCAAGCGCCGCGATTTCTTCGGCGGTGCCGAGCCGGCCCATCGGCTGGCGCGCCACGAACATCTCGCGGCCTTGAGGGCCCGCAGCCGCGGCGCGGCCGAGCATCGACGGCGTCTCGATCGTGCCGGGGCAGATCGCGTTGCAGCGGACGCCGCGGGTGATGAAGTCGGCCGCGACCGCGCGGGTCAGCGCCGCGACCGCCGCCTTGGTGGCGCCGTAGACGTAGCGGTTCGGCGCAGCCTTGAACACGCCGGCGGCCGATGAAATGTTGACGATCGAGCCGCGGCCGGCCTCGAGCATGCCGGGCAGGAAGGTGCGGATCGTGCGGTGCATCGATTTGACGTTGAGGTCGAACGAGAAGTCCCAATCGGTGTCGGAGCATTCGAGCACGGTGCCGTGGTGCACGAAGCCGGCGGCGTTGAGCAGGATGTCGACGGTGCCGACCTCGCGACCGATCGCCTCGACAGCGGCGGTGTCGCGCACGTCGAGCTTTGCGGTGCGCGCGATGCCGTGATCCGCCAGCGAGGCGAGGCCGGCTTCGTCGATATCGGTGGCGAACACCTCGGCGCCCTCGCGCGCGAACGCGATCGCACTGGCGCGGCCAATGCCGGCCGCCGCCGCGGTGACGAATGCGCGCTTGCCTGTAAGCCGGTCGGACATGTGGTTTTCCTGCAGCTGTTACTTGTTTCGGTTG